>CAXTIG010000029.1:68580-89038 GCA_964244295.1 uncultured Cytophagales bacterium | reverse complement strand
GCAAAATCAGAGGTTGTAAAATGTTGATTTACAGTTAAAAGACAAGTCTATTGATAACAATGATCACTTGCTCAGGCGATTACGATTCTTTTTCCACCAGTCCTTTTTTACCTCGGCGGCCAGATAATCGACCTGTTCCTGCGTTGCTTCCGAGTTGGAAGTTGCCTCCTGGTAGGTCAGGAAGTCCACCAGCCGCTGTACCCCGTCGGTGTTCGCCGAGGCGGGCAGGCGGATGATGATTTCTTTCGATGTCCGTTCGATGACCATATTCGATTGCTGGTTTTTGTGAAACTTCAGGTTCTTACTCAACGCAACGCGCTTTTTGCCGGGTGTGCAATAATACAAATTTGCGCACGGCTTTTTACCCCGCCACCTGCAACTGACTCAGCCTTCGGTAAAGCCCCTTCTCCAACTCCAGCAACTCCTCGTGGCTGCCGCGCTCGACGATGCGGCCACCTTGCAACACCACGATTTCGTCGGCGTGCTGGATGGTGCTCAGGCGGTGGGCGATGACCAGCACCGTGCGGTTCCTCATCAGGTTGGTGATGGCGTCCTGCACCAGTTTTTCCGACTCGGTGTCGAGGGCCGAAGTGGCTTCGTCCAAAATCAGGATGGGCGGATTTTTGAGCACGGCGCGGGCAATGCTGAGCCGCTGCCGCTGCCCGCCCGACAGCCGCGTACCCCGGTCGCCGATGACGGTCTGGTAGCCGTCGGGACTGGCCTCGATGAACCCGTGGGCGTTGGCAATCCGCGCCGCCGCCTCCACCTCGGCCAGCGTCGCCTCGTGGCCGAAGGCGATGTTGTTGAAAATGGTGTCGTTGAACAAAATCGATTCCTGCGTGACGATGCCCATCAAACCCCGCAGCGAGGTTTTCGTGAGCGTGCGGATGTCCACCCCGTCGAGCAGAATGCGCCCGGCGGTCGGGTCGTAAAAACGCGGAATCAAGTCAGCCAGCGTACTTTTCCCCCCGCCCGACGAGCCGACCAGCGCGATGGTTTTCCCCTTCGGAACGCTGAGGTCGATGTCGCGCAGCACGGGTGGGTTTTCGCCGTAGGCAAAAGAGACGTGCTGCAACTCCAGTTTTTCGGAGAAACCCGTCACCGTCGCTGCCCCCGGTTGCACCTTCACCACCGATTCCGTGTCCACCAGTTGCAGAATTCGTTCCGCCGAGGCCACCCCGCGCTGCACGCCGCTGACGGCGTTGGAAATTTCTTTGGCGGGCCGCAGCACCTGCGAAAAAATGATCAGGTACGTCACGAACACCGAGGCCGTCAGCTCGAAGCCGCCGCTCAGCACCATCGAGCCGCCGTAGAGCAGCAGTCCGCAGACCACGAGCACGCCCGAAAATTCGGAAAAGGGCGAGGCCAGTTCCTGCCGGTTCACGAGCCGAATCATCGCCGTGCGGTAGCCCTGGTTTTCGTCGCCAAAACGGCGGCGCACGAAGGGTTCGGCGTTGAAGGCTTTCACCACCCGAATGCCGCCGAAGGTTTCGTCGAGCAGGCTGATGAGGTTGGACAGACGACCCTGCACTT
Organism: uncultured Cytophagales bacterium; assembly: GCA_964244295.1. Lineage (GTDB taxonomy): Bacteria > Bacteroidota > Bacteroidia > Cytophagales > Spirosomataceae > JAJAZB01. The sequence continues at coordinate 87,505 of CAXTIG010000029.1, read as the reverse complement.
CGCCCGCGTCTTCGCGGAGTTTCTTTGCCAACAACCCAATCACCGTGCCCGAAATGGGGATGATGACGAGCGCGAACAGGGTCAGTTTCAGCGACATGGTAAACAGCACCACGATGTAAAACACGAGCGTGAAGATTTCCCGGAAAAACGCGTTGAACACCCGCGTCACCGAGTTTTCGACTTCCTGCACGTCGGTGGTGAGGCGGGCCATAAGGTCGCCCTTGCGTTCGTTGGTGAAAAAACCGAGGTGGAGCGTCACCGCCCGGTCGAACACGGCCTGGCGTAGGTTGGCGACGGTGCGGGCCTTGAAGCGTTCGAGAATCCGGACGCTGACGTACTTGAACACGTTGGAAAGAAACACCGAGCCGATGATGACGGCGCAGACTACGCGCAACGTGCCGAGTTTCCCGTAAGCAGCCAGCGCCCGCCCCACGCCGTAGTTGAACCACTGGGCGATGTCGAAGGCCTGCGTGGGTTTCTGACCGAAGCGGCTGGCGTCGGCCTGGCCCACTTTGTCGAACAGCACGTCGAGCAGGGGCTGGATGAGCGTGAAATTCAACACCCCGAACACGCTGGCGAGGATGGACGTGATGAAAAACGGCAGCACGTACCGCCCCAGCGGACGGGCGTAGTGGAGAATACGGAGGTAAGTTTTCAAATCAGGACAATCGGGCGGGGTTGAGGTAATGGAGTTCTGGAATTTTTTAGAAATTCCGTTTCCATCGTTGAATCTATTCAGGTTTTTTTAAGGAGGTCACCCTGAGCGGAGTCGAAGGGCGTACGGTGGGCCAGCGCTTCCCCACCGCACGCCCTTCGACTCCGCTCAGGGTGACCTCCGTCCAGTCGAGGCTGTTTTCTGAAACTAAACTGCTTCGTTGCGGAGGGTTTCTAACTGAGCGTCAATTTCTTCGTTGGTCTGGCTGCCTTTCAGCACCCCTCGAAACCGGCGCATATCCGTCGGTTTGTCGGGTTGAGAGAGAATTTGCGTACCGCTTTTCGGAATCGGAATCACATTCGCCTCCCGGTCATGTTCCGCGACGGGTTCCACCGTTACTTTCACCCGGTGGTGGCGATACGCTTCGGGCACCGGCACCGTGATGGTGTCGCCTTCCACGTCGATGAAGGTTTGGAGGACTTCCATGGGTTTTTGAAAAAGGAGTTTTCCGGCAAACCACGCGCGGGGCCACAAAGTTACCGCCGCCCGCCGGAAATCAGGGCCGCGTAGCCGTTTTCGAGATGAACGGCGACCTGAGCGGGGGTAATGGCCTCCATGCAGGCGCATCCGCCCGGAGCGGACGGTTCGGCGGGTCGGCAGCCTGCGCAGGTTTCGCGGCCCAGCACCACCTGCACGTTGGGGCCGATGGGTGCCCAGCGCCCCGGATGCACCGGGCGCAGCGGCGGAAACAGCCCGACCGTCTGACAACCCAGCGCGGCGGCGAGGTGGACTGGGCCGGTGCCCACGGCTACCAACGCGTCGGCGGCGGCGATGAAGGCCAGGAACTGGGGTAGCGAAAAGCGGCCCGTCACGTCGCGCACATGGGGCAGGCCGCGTTCGGTGAGCGGGCGGCAAGCCTCGGTTTCCCCGGCCGAGCCGGTGACGAAGACCTGGAATTTTTCGGGGGAAAGCCGCTCGGCCAGCGCCACGAATTTTTCGATGGGCCATTCCCGCGTCGAGCCTTTCGACTTGGGGTGGAGCAGCACGTTGAGGCGGGTCGGGTCGAGCAGGGCGCGGTGTTCGGGGGCCAATTCCTGCCGGGGGCGGAGGCCCTGGAGGGCGTGAATTTCGGGGAAGGAAAAGGGGCGGTGGATGCCGAAGGCTTCCAGAAATTTCAGGTTCAACTGCGCCTCGTGCAGGTCGGAATTTTTCCGGGAAAGCGCGAGCAGCCGGGTGCAGGTGAACCAGTGAAACCAGCGGTTGCGCGTCCCGATCCGGCGCGGAATGCCCGCCCGGAGGGCCGCCACCGCGATGTCGCGCCGGGGCAACACGTGCAGCATCACATCGGCGCGGAGTTCTCGCAGCGCGCGAACAGGGTTTTCCTGAATTTCATTCCAGGCCAGAAAATCATCCACAAATTCGCAGCTTTCCACCACCGCCCGCGTGTAGGAAGCGCCCAGGAAGGTGATGCGGACCGGGCCGGGCAACAGGGTTTTCAGCGCCCCCGCCAACGGCAGCGTCAAGGTTACGTCGCCGATGCGGTCGGGGCGGCTAAGGAGGAGGTGCATGGGAAAATTTTCTTAACAAAAAAACAAAGTTGTAAAACTAAAGCTGTCATCCTGGAAGGACCTTGTCGGCCTACCGTTCCCATTCCTAAAAGGGGAACGATAGGCCGACAAGGTCCTTCCAGGATGACAGCTTTTCGTATTCTGGTTTCACTAAAAAACAGCCAATACCTCACCCTCACTCCCCCTTTTTTTCATGTGAAAACGTGTACCGCCCGTTCACTTTTCGGCTAAACCGGCGGGTGGTGGTGTTGGGGAACACCACGATTCGGCGCACTTCGTAAGGGTCTTCGTGAACGGCCAACGGGCCGGAATCGGTGGCGATGCCGTACTCGAACCCCGCCTGCCGGGCGCTTTCCTTGAGGTGTTCGTTGAGGTGGCCGTAGGGGTAGGCAAAGGTCCGCACCGGCACGCCGAGGTTTTGCTCCAACTGCTGCTTCGACTGCCGGATTTCGGCGTCGGCCTGTTCGGGGGCGAGGTCGGTCAGGTCGGGGTGGGTCACGGAGTGGGCACCGAATTCCACCAGCCCGCTGGCGAGCATTTCCTGCCACTGATTTTTCTGCATCAGCGGCAGCGGTTTTTCGCCCTTCGGCACGTCCCAGGCGTTGGTTTCCTGCCCCGACACGAGGTAAATTACGGCCTTCGCGCTGTATTTTTTCAACAATGGAAACAACAGCCGGTAGTTGTCTTCGTAACCGTCGTCGAAGGTCAGGATGACCGAGCGGTGATTTTTATCAAAAAACGTTTCCCGGTTCAGGTCGGAAAAAAGCAGGGTACGGTAGCCGTTTTTTTGCAAATACTTGAGGTGCTGTTCAAAGCGTTCGGTGCGGAGGTAGGTCGGGAAAAGCCCGCCCTCGGCGTTGGTTTCCACCAGCCGGTGGTAGCACAGCACGGGAATTTCGCGCTGGTAAAACTTCACGTAAACCGAGCGGTACACCTGTTCGATGCGGCTCACGACGGGGGCCAGGTCGTAGGCGTTGCGCACCTGCGCGATGAGGGCTACCGACGGAGCCGGGGCCGTTTTTATCCCCCGAAGGACGGCTTTCACCGCCGCCCAGTCGTACTGCCGTCCGCCGAACGAAATATCGCCGAAATTGGAGGCCAGGCACTCGGCCAGGGTAACCTCACTCACCAGGCCGGGCGAACTGAAGGCCCCGAACGCCAGGGTTTTCTTCCCCATCAACAGGGCCTCCACCGCCACCCGCCCCGAGCCAACGACGAGCGCACTCCGGGCAATCCAGGTCCCCACTTCGGGGCCGCTTACGTGACCGATGAACCGTACCCGATCCCGGAATTTCTCGAAGCGCGGGGGCAATTCCCGCCCGCCAATGATGCACACCGGGTACTCCGTTTCGTGCTGCAACACGTGTTCGAGCAACTGAAACGTGGCCTCACCCTTCGTGCTGGTGAGCCGCCCGATGACGGTAATCAGGTTTTCTTCGGGAACATCCGTCGGCACGGCGTGTTCGGGGAGGCGGAAGCCGTTGCGCAGCACTTCGATTTTTGAGGCAGGAAACCCGATGTTTTCTACCACGTTCTGCCGGGCGTTTGCGCACACGGCCAGGGCATAATCGCCGAAGGCCGGGATGAGCCGCCGGGTGCGGTGGGTGGGTTCGAGGGCGTGGATGGTGCTGATCATCGGCACGCGGGCGATGCGCGTGGCGAACCAACTCACCCACATGGCCGCCCGCGAGTGGGCATGGACGACCTGAATCCGGTTTTCACGAATAAAGCGCACCAGAAACCACACGTACCGCCAGCGCCGCCGAAACGAGCGCTTGTCGAGTTCGAGTGGTACGTAGCGGGCCAGCGTGGGCGTGGCAAGGGTATCCGATAGGATCGTTACCTCGTGACCGCGCCGGATGAGTTCATCGGCTACGGTAGCGGTGTATACTTCCGCTCCGGTCACTTCGGTTTGGGAAAGGGTCATCAGAATCCGCATGGCCGTTCAGGAAAGGGGCTGGATGATGAGACCAAAGTGTTTGGAGCCTTCCGGCCCTCGGCTCGCTCCCAGGCGGGTGAGCGCCCGGTACACGGTTTCGCTCCGCAGCAGCGCTTTCGCCAGGGCGGTGCGGCGCAGGACTTTCAGGAATCCGCGCAGCCGGAACCAATAGCGATCGTGGAAGTAGAGTTTTTCCAGAATCCGCGCGCCCTGGGCTTCGGCCTCGGCCACGTACCCGGCTTGGTGGCCGGGCTGCTGGTAGTCGGTCAGAATGACGACCCCGCCGGGCCGGAGCAGCCGGAGGGTATTACGCAGAATTCGCGCCCGCACGGCGGCCTCTTCCGTGATTTCGCGCAGGACGTCTTCCAGGAAAATCACGTCGAAAAAAGCCTCCGGGTAATCCGGCTCGATGGCATCGCCCACGCGGATGTCGAACCGCGTCGTGGTATCGAGGTGTTGGCAGCGTTCGCGGGTTTGGGCCACGGCCGTCGCCGACACGTCGAAGGCGTACACCTCCGGGGCGTAGTCGGCCAGTTGGTGAGTTAGGTAGCCGAGGCTACAGGCCACCTCCAGCACCCGGTCGGGATGGGGCTGCCAGCGGCGGGCGGCGGCGAGGGTGAGGCGGTACTTGGCTTGTTCGGCAGCTTCGGCGTAAGACCAGGGATCAGCGTGGGTTTGGTACAGCCGCTCGTAATAAACGGCGTCTTTCAGGGACACGTCGGGCATGGAGGTTAAGGAGAATCATTCAGTGGTGGGGAGTGCTTCAAAAGTACACAAAAAACTGGATGTCCGTCAAGTGGGAGGAGTCGGGAGGGAAATGAATTTAGCAGTTGAGTTTTCACCAAAAAGGATTGTCATCCCGACGAAAGGAGGATCTCGTTAGCCCACCGAACCCCTGGCTATCGGCAATCGTCTCGCAATTCCAACGAGATCCCTCCTTTCGTCGGGATGACAGCCTTTTTTTTCAAAACGCTAAACATCCTCAATAACAAACACACACGAACAGCACGACGGCCTTAAGTTTTTTTAAGAATCCCCTTAACCTTCCTTAACGCCCTCCATTCGCCGCCGCTCGCCCGGCACCGTTCCTTTGTCATCATAAACCGCCGGGGGCTTTTCACCAACCCCCTCCGGCACCCAAACCAACCATGCAAAAAACCATCGCCCTCGCCCTGTTGCTTAGCGCAACCTTCGTTTCGGCCTTCGCCCAACATTCCACCCGTTACCCCAGCGTCCGTCGGGAGGAGCCGACGGGCATCCGCATCGGGTTGAAAGCCGGGGTCAATTTTTCTAACCCCATCGTCTCGCCAGAACCCTTCAATTTCGTCCACAGCCGCACCGATTTTCACGCGGGGGTTTTCGCCGAAATGCCGATTTCGGAACGCTTCGCCCTTCAGCCCGAATTGCTCTACTCTCGCCAGGGCTTCAGCCTGGGTGGCAATGACCTGGGTAGCGTCAACCTGCATTACCTGAGTCTGCCGATTTTGGCTAAAATCAACCTGGCCGGGGGCCTTTCGTTGCTGGCCGGGCCGCAGGTGAGTTACCTCACCAACGCCCGCGTGGGGGTGCTCAACAACCTGTTTTCGCTCAGTTACGACGGAGCCTTTCAGAAAGTGGACGCCAGCCTCGTGGGCGGTTTGCAGTACGACCTGCCGGGCGGCCTGACCCTCGGCGGACGCTACACCTACGGCCTGAACAACATCAACAAAGACTTCGATTTTGGCGAGCAAACCAGCCTCAACGACTACTTCCGCCTCCGCAACGCCGTCGCGCAGGTATCGATCGGATACAAGTTTTAGAGGATGGAGGAAAGTGGAAAGTGGATAGAAAAATGCCTTTCGCTGCCCACTTTCCCATATTTTCTTTTGGTTTAGGTGAACGGTCACAGCCGCCCCGAGTTTCGGGGCGGCTGTTTTTTGTGGATGTAGAAATTCCGTTTGCAGTATTTCCTCAATTACCAATTTACCCAATCACCCATTCCCCCCAATTACCGATATTGCCCCAGTGATTTCCGTCCAGCATTTAACCAAGCGCTACGCCGACCGGGCCGTCGTCAACGACGTGTCGTTCGAGGTAGCCGAAGGCGAAACCCTCGTGCTGCTCGGCACGAGCGGTTGTGGCAAGACCACGACCCTCAAAATGCTCAACCGGCTGGTGGAACCCACGTCGGGCCAAATTCGGGTAAACGGCTCCGACATCCGCCAGCAACAGCCGCCCGAACTCCGGCGCGGCATGGGCTACGTGGTGCAGGAAACGGGCCTGTTTCCGCACTACACCGTGGCCGAAAACGTGGCCGTCGTGCCCCGGCTGCTGGGTTGGGATGCCGACCGCATCCGCCGCCGCACCCTCGAACTGCTTACCCTGCTGCGCCTGCCGGAGGAATTTGCCGACCGCTACCCCGACCAACTCAGCGGCGGACAGCGTCAGCGGGTGGGCCTGGCCCGCGCCCTGGCCGCCGACCCGCCCGTGGTGTTGATGGACGAACCCTTCGGTGCCCTCGACCCGGTTACGCGGGCGGGCATCCGGCGGGAGTTTAAAAACCTGGAGGTGCTGCGAAAAAAAACCATCGTACTCGTCACCCACGACGTGGCCGAGGCCTTCGAGTTGGGCGACCGGGTGTGTCTGATGAACGCGGGCCGGGTGGAACAACTCGGTTCGCGGCCGGACTTGCTGTTTCGCCCGGCTACGGCTTTCGTCCGGGATTTTTTCGAGAATCAGCGGCTGGCGCTGCAACTGGGTTTGGTCACGCTGGGCGAATTACGGGCTTTTTTGCCCCCGGATTTTTTGAGTTCAGCCGAAGAAAAAACGACCATTGCCGACGGGCTTACACTTTTTCCTAACCAAAAAAGTGTGTTGCTGGCGGCGTTTGGGTTGTTTTTGGAAAAAAAGAGTCCCCCTTGATTATGAGCTATTGTCACGCAATAGCTCCCCACCCGTCATTGCGAGCGGAGGGGGCCAGAACGAGCGAAGCGAGGGTTGGCCCCCGCAGCGAAGCAATCCCCTCCCGGAGACCAAGGGAGTTAAAACCAAGGTACTCGCTCAAAACTCTTCTGGTCTCCGGGAGGGGATTGCTTCGCTCCGTCCGCCCATTTTCGCTTCGCTCGCTTGGGCGGACTACGCTCGCAATGACGGGTCTTTTGAGGTTGTTTTGAGTATCGCCCCCAACCCATGTTCGACTTCATCCGACAAAACGCCGCCAAACTTGCCGAGCAGACCCTCGTTCACTTGGGGCTAACGGGCTTTTCGTTGCTGTTGGCGCTGGTACTCGGCCTGCCGTTGGGGATTGCCCTGGCGCGGCGGCCCCGGCTGGCTTCGCTGGGCCTGGGCCTGGCGGGCGTGCTGCAAACCGTACCGAGCATCGCCTTGCTGGGCGTGCTGATTCCGGTGCTAGGCATTGGGGTGCTGCCCGCGCTGGTGGCCCTGTTTCTGTACGCGCTGCTGCCGATTTTGAGAAACACCGTCGTGGGCATCCGCGAAGTGGACCCGGCCCTGACGGAAGTGGCCCGGGGGATGGGCATGACCGCCGGGCAGGTGCTGCGCCGGGTCGAATTGCCGCTGGCGCTGCCCGTCATTTTCGCCGGAGTTCGCACGGCGGCAGTCATCAACGTGGGCGTGGCGACGCTGGCGGCCTACGTGGCGGCGGGGGGATTGGGTGAATTTATTTTCGGGGGAATTGCCCTCAACAACGTCGGGATGCTGCTGGCGGGGGCCATTCCGGCGGCGCTGCTGGCCGTGGGCGTGGATGCGGCTCTATCCGGGGTACAGCGACTGCGACTCCGAAAACTGCGGACGGCCAGTCTCGTGCTGCTCGGGTTGCTGCCGCTCCTGTCGGGATTTTATTTCGTAAATCGAGCGGCGCAAACCCGGCTCATCGCGGCGTTCGCCCACGAATTCGTGGGCCGGGCGGACGGGTATCCGGGTTTGAGAAAAGCCTACGGATTGGAAATTTCGACCAACCTGCTCGACCAGAACCTGCTCTATGAAGCCCTGCGAAGCGGAAAAGTGGAGGTGATCAGCGGCAACTCGACCGACGGACGGGTGCGGGCTTTCGACTTGAAAATCCTCACCGACGACCGGGGCGTTTTCCCGCCCTACTTCGCCGCGCCGGTAGTGCGTCGGGCCACGCTGACGCGGTTCCCGGAGTTGGCTCCGACGCTGGAATTGCTCGCCGGTCGTCTCCCGGATTCGGTAATGATCGACCTCAACTACCGCGCCGACTACCTGCACCAAGCGCCCGAACGAGTGGCGCGGGAGTTTTTGCGACGGGCGGGTCTGTACCGAAAACCGGCCCCCGGCCCGCGACCAGATCGGGTGCGGATCGGCTCGAAGATTTTTACCGAACAGTACATTTTATCGGAGGTTTACCGCCAGTTGCTCGAAGGCCACACCCGCCTGGGCGTGGACACCAAAACCGGGCTGGGCGGTACCCAACTTTGCTTCGATGCCCTGCGCATCGGTGCCATCGATGTTTACCCCGAATACACCGGCACCGGCCTGCTCGTGATTTTGCAACCGCCCCAGCGAATTTTGGATTCGCTGGGAAGCCAACCCGAAGCCGTGTACCGCTACGTGGATGCCGAATTTGCCCGCCGCTACGACCTCGACTGGCTGCGCCCGCTGGGTTTCAACGACAGCTACGCACTGCTGATGCGACGGCAACAAGCCGAAGCGCTGGAGCTAAGGACGATTTCGGAGTTGACGGGTTATTTGAAGTAAAAGCAAGCAGGCAGTCATCACAATCGGCCCGGCAAAAACAAAGGCTGTCATCCTGGAAGGACCTTGTTGGCTTACCGTTCCCATTTCTGGAAAGTGAATGGTAAGCCAACAAGGTCCTTCCAGGATGACAGCCTTTGTTTTGGTTTCTCTAAACACTTACCGCAACAACGCCTTCGGCGTTTTCTGAATGGCTCCGATGAACGGCTCTGACTCCACCGAGGGGTTTTCCTGGTACCCTGCCGCGACGCGGGCGGCCTGGCGGGCGGGCACGTTGCCCGTTTTCAGGTACTCCAGCGCATCTTTCAGCGAGCTTTCGGCGGGGTCGCCGAAGTTATGGGTGTAGTCATCGGTCTGTTTGCGGTCGGCGGGCAAACCATCGTAGTAGCCACCGTAATTTGCCGCGTTGGTCTGAATAACCGCCACCGGCGAAGAAATGTAGCCCATCACTGGAATCTGGTAGTAGCCCACTGGTTTGCCGTAGGTATCGTTGCCAAAAAGTTTCACGTCCATGTACGGGCGGAGTACGTTAATGAGCAACTCCGTGGCCGAGGCCGAACTACGTGTGGTGATGAAGGCAATGCGATTCAAGTTCAAGGCATTGGCGGGCAGGGCACCGTCGAAGTTTTTCGTCCGGTTCCAACCTTTGTATTTTTCGTTGTGCTGGTCGGTGTACATTAGTTTTCCGGCGGCCGACTGCGGCACCACGTAGTTGGCGAAACGCTCGGCGATATTGACGTAGCCGCCGCCATTGTAGCGCAAATCGGCCACGAGATCCGTCACCCCGGCTTGTTTGAAATAGGCGAAGGCTTCATCAAGTTCCTGCTGAGAGGTGCTGATGATGAAACTGTTGTACATCAGGTAGCCTACCTTTTTGCCCCCACCGAGGTCGATAACGCTCTTTTTGAGCACCGCGCTGCTTTTGTATTCGGCTTTGTTGAGCGTCAGGGTTTTCGTCTCGCCCGTGTTGGTGACGAATTCAAACGTGCCCGTCGAATTATCGGCAATGGCCTTGTTGAGCGCTTCGTCGGTGGGTTGGGTCGCTACCATCCCGTTGAATTTCACCAACCGCCAGCCCCGCTCCACCCCGGCCTGCCCGATGGGCGAGTTGGGATAGGTGTAGACGATCCGAAGGTCATTCTCGGAAGCGTAACTTCGGCTGAAACCAAAGCCCGCGTTGGAGCCGGTCAGCACTTTATTCCATTCGGCCACGGGGGTAGCAAAACTCCAACGGTCTACGTTGCCATTGCCCGCTGTGTTGGCCGGGCTATAGGTCCGAATTTTTGCCATGAGCGTCTCCGGCGAAGCGTAGCTGGTGGGTTTGAAATCGGCCAGCGTGGGCAGTTTGTCGGTCCAGAGAAATAATTCTTTGGCGATGTAGTACACGCTGTCGCGCACGTCCACTGTGCCGGATACGAGCGGCTGAGGATCGTTGGTTTTTTTACAACCCGCCACGAAGGCGGCGCTGAGGCTCAGGGCCAGTCCGAGACGGACTACAAAATGGTTGAATTTCATTTGGTTAAGTTTGTTTGAAAGTACCTGTTTGGGGGCGTTGGGTTAACCGAAAAATAGACAAAATATTTCCAGCAGAACGCATTTTTTACGGTAAAACTAAAAATCATTCGATGATTCCGTACCGCTCCCCGGCCTGCTTGCGCGAGTAGGCGTTGAAATGCCACCACTCGCTCGTGATGCCCTCAAACCCAGCCGCTTCCATAACTCCCCGCAGCACCTTCCGGTTTTCGACCTGCTGCCGGGTCAGCTTTCCGGCTTTCAGCAGCGCCGCCTCCTTGCGGGGATAAGCCAGGTCGCCGAAGTAATCGAAGGGCGTGCCCATGTCGAGCGGCTTCCCCTCGGCGGTGGCAACGGTTAAATCTACGGCGCAGCCGAAGTTGTGGATGCTGCCTTCGTCGGGATTCGCCACGTAATTTTCGCGTAGCTTGGGTTTGTACTGCGGCAGCGCCACCCAAAGCTTGCGCTGCACCGTCCGCGAACGCGCCCCGTCGTACACCAGCAGGCGGTAGTCGGGGTGCTTCTCTTGCAACAGCTTGTTGGCCTTCGCCAGCATCCGGGCGGGTTCTTTTTGCAGAAAAGCGCGGGTGATGCAGCCGTACACGTCTTTTTTAATAAAGTTATCCGTCGTCGAATACTTCAAATCGACCAGGATGGTTGCGTCCACTGTCTGCACGTCCACTAGCCCGGCGGCTTCGAGGCGGCGCTCGTCGTCGCAGGCGATGGTAGACTTCGGGTTTTGGGCAAAAACGGCGGCGGGCAGCAGGCAGAGCAGGAGCAGACGGGGCATGGAAAGTTGGTGGTTTGGGCTAAAAATAGCAGTTGCGGTCGGATTGCCGGTGACTTACCTTTGGGCATAAACAAAAATTAGCCATGCGGTACGTAATCGAAGGCGACGAGGCCAGCACGAGACTGGTGGCCCAGTTGGCCCGCAAACTCAACCTGAGCGTGAAAGCAGCGCCCGCTCGTGAACCAAAAACCCGGCAAAAAGCTGGCGTGCTCGAAAAAATTGAGCGGGGCCTTGCCGAGGTAGGTCAAATTAAACGCGGTGAAAAAAAAGCCCTCAGCCACGCCGAATTCCTAAATGAACTCGAAAAATAGCCTGCACTATACGGCGTATTTTTTGAGCGAAGCCAAACGCTTTTACAAAAAATTCCCCTCGCTACGCCACGACTTCGAACACCTTGCTGCCCAGTTGCTCGATAAACCCGAAACGGGTACGTCGCTGGGTGCTGGCCTGTATAAAATCCGGCTTGGAACGGCCAGTAAAGGCGGTGGCAAAAGTGGCGGGTTTCGGGTAATCACCTACCTGCTTCACCCGACCAACACCGGAACCGAGGTGTATTTCATCACGATTTACAACAAATCGGAAGAAGAAAATATCAACAGGAAAATCCTGCTGAAGTTGGTAGAAAAACACGTAGGCCCGTGATTTTAGCTTGCCTGCCGAGGCGTTACCCTTCCTACCCATTGCTTTTGCCCAAGCCTACCCTAAAACATGGCCCTCAACTTTCTCTGGATCGGTTTCTTCGTCGTTGCTTTTCTCGTCGCGCTGGTTAAACTCATTTTCTTCGGCGACACCGAAATTTTCAAAGTCCTGGTCGATGGCCTGTTCGATTCCTCCGAAACTGCCGTCATGAAAATTGCCCTGCCGCTGGCGGGGGTGATGACGTTTTTTCTGGGCATTCTCAACGTCGGCGAAAAAGCCGGAGCCATCGGTTTTCTGGCGCGGCTGATTGGGCCGTTTTTCAACCGGCTGTTTCCCGAAGTTCCGAAAAATCACCCGGCTCACGGGCAGATGATCATGAATTTTTCGGCCAATATGCTCGGCCTCGACAACGCCGCCACGCCCTTCGGGCTGAAGGCCATGCAGAGTTTGCAGGAACTGAATCCCGACAAGGAAACGGCCTCCAACGCGCAGATCATGTTTCTGACACTCCACTCTGCCGGGCCGGTGCTGATTCCACTCAGCATCATGGCGCAGCGGGCCATTTACGGCGCTGCTGACCCCTCCGATATTTTCATTCCCTGCCTGATTGCCACCTACGTCGCCACGCTCACCGCCCTGCTTTTGGTGGGGATTCGTCAGAAAATCAACCTCTTCAACGCCACCGTGCTGGGCTGGTTGGGCGGGCTGACGGCTCTTATCGCCTTGTTGCTGGCCTATTTGTCGAGCTTGCCGAAGGATCAGATCGAAACCTTTTCGAAGGTGTTCAGCAACGTGGTGTTGTTCAGTTTGGTCGTGGCCTTCGTGTTGGGCGCGGTGCGGAAGAAAGTGGACGTGTTCGCCGCCTTCATCGAAGGCGCGAAGGGCGGGTTTGAAACCTCGGTGCGGATTATTCCCTACCTGGTCGCGTTCCTCGTGGCCATCGGCGCGTTCCGCAACTCCGGGGCCTTGACTTACGTGATCGACGGCTTCCGCTGGGTTTTCGCCTTTTTCCCGATCAACACCGAATTTATCGACGCGCTACCCACCGCGCTGATGCACCCGCTGAGCGGCAGCGGTTCGCGGGCCATGATGATCGACACCATGAAAACCTACGGGGCCGACTCGTTCGTGGGGCGGCTGGCCTGCGTGTTCCAGGGTTCCGCCGACACGATTCTGTACGTCATCGCGCTGTACTTCGGCTCGGTGGGCGTGAAGCGCACCCGCTACACCCTCTGGGCGGGCCTAATCGCCGACCTGTCCGGGATCGTGACGGGGATTTTGGTGGCGTATTTGTTTTTTCATTGAAAAAATGGGGGGTCACCCTGAGCGAAGTCGAAGGGCGTGCGGCAGGTCAGCGTTGGCCTGCCGCACACCCTTCAACTTCGCTCAGGGTGACCCTCGCTCGGTTTTATTCGGAATCAATTTATGGGTTAATCCCGCCCGCCACCTCGATCCGCTGGGCGTTCACCCACCGGGCCTCGTCGGAACACAGGAAGGCCACCACCCCACCGATGTCGTCGGGACGGCCCACGCGGTTGAGGGGCGAGAGGGCCGCCAGTCGCTCCTTCAGTTGCGGGTTGCTGCGGATGGTGCCGTTGTTGAAATCCGTCTCCACCGGCCCGGGGGCCACGATGTTGCAGCGGATGCCCTTCGCGCCCAGTTCTTTGGCCCAGTACCGGGTCAGCACTTCCATCGCCCCTTTCATCGACGCGTACACCGCGTAGCCCGGATTGACGAACCGCGTGGTGCCGGTGCTGACGTTGACGATGCCCCCGCCTTCGTTGAGCTGAGGCAGTAGTTTTTGCGTCAGGAAAAAAATGCCTTTGTAGTGCACATTCAGGAATTCGTCGAAGAAGGCTTCCGTGACTTTTTCAAACGGCACCGTGCCGCCGATGCCCGCGTTGTTCACCAGAAAATCGAGGCCAGGGGCGTTCCAGCCGCCGAGGTGATCGGCCACGGCCTGCACGAACCCGTCGTAGCTGCCCAGGTTGTTCATGTCCAGCGGCAGCGCAACGGCTTTGCGTCCGGCGGCTTCTATCTCCTGCACGACGGCCTGCGCTTCTTCTTGTTGGCTGCGGTACGTGAGGATCACGTCCAGCCCCTTGCGGGCCAGGCTCAGGGCCATGTCTTTGCCCAGGCCACGGCTCCCGCCGGTGACGAGGGCGATTTTAGTTTCGCTCATTGTTTTTTTGATTGGTTCAACGAGACAAAAGTACCGCGCCCCTTCGACCGACCCGTTGCAACCATCAATCCGGATTTTGCAAAATTCAAATCCGGGTCCTCAGGCCCGGAAAGCCACCGGGGCCAGCGAAGTTTGTTTTTTGAAGAAATTGGAGAAGTGCGCCACTTCGTCGAAACCGAGGCTGTACGCGATTTCGGAGACGTTCCAGTTGGTCTGCTTGAGCAGAATCTTGGCCTCCTGCACGACCCGGCTGCCGATGAGGTCGGTGGTGGTTTTGCCGGTGTTTTCCTTGAGGACTTTGTTGAGGTGGTTGACGTGAACCGACAGCCGGTCGGCGTACTCTTTGGGCGTGCGCAGGGGTAGTTTCTGCTGCGGGGACTCGATGGGAAATTGCCGCTCCAGCAACTCGATGAACAGGGAAGAAACCCGCGCCGAAGCCGTGTGGGTGGGGTACAAGGCCGTGGCGGGTTGGAGTTTCTGGCCGTAGTGAACCAGTTCGAGCACGTAGTTGCGCAGCAAATCATACTTGTAGGCGTAAGTGGAAGCCAGTTCCTGCTGCATTTTTCGGAAGAGGTACGCCAACTCCTCGGCCTGCTCGTGGCTCAACTGAAAAATGGGATAGCCGCCCGGACGGAACAGGGGCAGTTCATCGACGACCACCCCGCTTTTGGTTTGAACCAGGAAATCGGCCGTGAAAATGCAGAAACACCCCGACTGGTTGTCGTCCTGCGGCAGGTAGTGGTAGGGGATTCGGGGCGTGGCAAACAGCAGGGCATTTTGCTCGATGTCGATTACTTTGTCGGCGTATTCGGCCTTGTTCCGCCCCCGGATGAGGCTGATTTTGTAATACGCCCGGCGGTTGTAGGGCATGAACGAGGCCGACTTTCGCTTCAACTTCTGAATCTCGCTGATTTCAAAGACGTTGAAATGACCGATTTCCCGGTTGAGGCCCTCCGGGATTAAGGCGGAGGTGGTGCGGTAAAATTCGTCCAGTGAAATGGGTTCCATGCGAAAGGAGAGTTTGTAAAAATCAAATCTACGTGATTTCTCCCGGTTGCTGGATTCATCGTGGTACGTACCGATTGGCGCGGTTCCGACAAAAGGGATAGTTTTGCTGCCGTTCGTCTTTTCCTTAAAACCTATTTTTAACGCGAATCATGGGATTTGGGAAATGCGAATTGCTGCCCCGGAGGGGCAATCTGTTTGTAGAAACACGGCCTGAAGAGATTTTTGCGTGCCGTAGGTACGTGACCGCAGCGGCGGACCGTGGTGGCGTACCTATCGGCACGCTGCCCGGCTCGGTAGGGCCCCTTGACTACAAACCTATTGCCCCTACGGGGCACTGAGGACGTTTCATCCCATAAGTCGCGTTATTTTTACCAACCATGAAAAACCGGCTCTTCCTCGCGCTGGCCTTCCTCGCCGCCCTCCGCGTCGGGGCCCAGACCGTTCCGCTCCGCCCGCCCGCCTACCCGCTCGTCACCATCGACCCCTACGTGAGCATTTGGTCGAACAGCGATTTTTTGTACGAAAAGCCCACCGTTCACTGGACCGGCAAGCCCCACCCCCTGGGCGGCATCCTGCGGGTGGATGGCAAGGCCTACGAATTTCTGGGCACCGCCGCACCGACCTTCAAAACGGTGGTGCCCAACGGCCTGGACGAAGAACCCTACGCCGCCAAATACACCTTCGAGCGCCCGCCGCTGGGTTGGCAGCGGCCCGGTTTCAGCGATGCCGTCTGGAAATGGGGCGATGCGCCTTTCGGTGATTTCGAGGCCAGTCACCCCACCAAACCCAACACCGAATGGACCGGGGGCGAGCAGGAACTCTGGGTACGCCGCCCCATCGAACTCGACGCCGCCACCGATTTCAAGGCCCTGCGCCTGCAACTTAGCCACGACGACGACGTGGAGGTGTACCTCAACGGCGTGAAAGTGTACGACTGCGGCCCCTGCTACATCGGCGACTACGTGACGCTGCCCATTCCCGAAGAAGCCCGCCAAACCCTCCAGCCGGGTCGCAACCTGCTGGCGATGCACTGCAAAAGTCCGCGCGGTGGGGCCTACCTCGACGCCGGGCTGGTGGAAGAAAAAGCCCCGGCCGTGTTGCGTTTTGCCACCCAGAAAGCCGTGCGCGTCACGGCCACCCAAACCGCCTACGACTTCGAGGCGGGCGGCGTGGCCCTCAGCCTCACGTTCACCGCCCCGCTGCTGCTCGACGAAGTCGAAACCCTCGTGCGGCCCGTCAACTACCTGAGCCTGAGTATGCGCTCCGCCGACGGAAAACCCCACGCCGCGCAGGTGCTGCTCACGGCGTCGGGCCTGCTCGCCGCCCACCGGGGCGACCAGCAAGTGGTGGCCGAAAAGCGTCCCGCCTCCGGCGATTTGACCCTGCTCCGGCTGGGTACCAAAGCCCAGAACGTGCTGGGTCGCAAGGGCGACGACGTGCGCATCGACTGGGGCTACGCCTACCTGGCCCTGCCCGCCCGGTACAAGTTCGGCACGGCCATCGCCTCGCCCGCGCTGCTGCGCGAACGGTTTTCGGAAAAAGGCACGTTGCCCGTCGTCAGTGAAGCCGGGGCCGCGTTGCCCGCCGGGGAAGTGGCGCTGGGGGCGCTGTTCAACGCGCCCGCGCTGGGGCCGAAGCCGGAGGATTTCCACGCGCTGCTGGGTTACGACGACGTGTATTCGGTGCAGTATTTCGGTGAAAACCGGCGCGGCTGGTGGCGACGGGCCGCCGACCAGTCCATCGAAAAAACGCTCGCGGCGGCGGAAAAAGACTACCCCCGCCTGATGGTCAAGTGCCGCCTGACCGACCAGAAGATTTACGCCGACGCCCTCGCCGCCGGGGGCAGAGCCTACGCCGACCTCTGCCAGGTGGCCTACCGCCAGGCTATTTCCGCCCACAAAGCCGTGGCCGGGCCGGATGGAAAAATGCTTTTCTTCTCGAAAGAAAATTTCTCCAACGGCTCCATCGGCACGGTGGACATAACCTACCCCTCGGCCCCGCTGTTTTTGCTGTACAACCCGCTGTTTTTGAAGGGAATGCTGGAGCCGATTTTTTACTACTCCGAAAGCGGCCAGTGGACCAAGCCCTTCGCCGCCCACGACGTGGGCACCTACCCGCTCGCCAACGGACAGACCTACGGCGAGGATATGCCCGTGGAAGAATGCGGCAACATGATCATCCTCAGCGCCGCCATCGCGAAGGTGGAAGGCAAGGCCGATTTTGCGAAAACCCACTGGCCCACGCTCACCACCTGGGCCGAGTACCTTGCCAAAGAGGGCCTCGACCCGGCCAACCAGCTTTGCACCGACGACTTCGCCGGGCACCTGGCCCGCAACGCCAACCTCTCGGTGAAAGCCATCGTGGCCCTGGCCGCTTACGGCCAACTCGCCGCCGCCCTCGGCGACGCCACCACCGCTGAGAAGTACCGGACGATGGCGCTGGATTTTGCCAAAAAATGGCAAGAACTCGCCCAGGACGGCGACCATTTTGCCCTGACCTTCGACAAACCCGAAGGCAGTTGGAGCCAGAAATACAACCTGGTTTGGGACCGGCTGCTCGGCCTGAACGTGTTTCCGCCCGAAGTGGCGCAGAAAGAAGTCCAGTTTTATTTGACCAAGCAACGCGCCTACGGCTTGCCCCTCGACAGTCGCAAGACCTACACCAAAAGCGACTGGATTGTGTGGACGGCCACCCTGGCCCAAAACCCCGCCGATTTTCAGGCATTGATCGCGCCCGTCTGGCGGTACGCCCACGAAACGCCCAGCCGGGTGCCCCTCAGCGACTGGCACGAAACCACCGACGGCAAAATGGTCGGTTTTCAGGCCCGCTCGGTGGTGGGTGGGTTTTGGATGAAGGCGTTGGAGGCGAAGTTGCTGGCGAAGCCAAAACCCGTAGCGCCCCGCGCCCGGTCGAAGCGCTGAACGGGGGGCGGTTGCAAAGCCCGCCGATTCTGATCAATTTTGGGAAAACAACCGGCGATGGCTTTCCAGGAAAAATACCTCAACCCTTTCACCGACTTCGGGTTCAAGAAGCTTTTCGGGACCGAGCCGAACAAGGATTTGCTGATCGATTTCCTCAACCAGATTCTGCCTGAGCGCCACCGCATTCACGAACTTTCTTTCACCAACAACGAACACCTGGGTACCTCGGAACTCGACCGCCGGGCCGTTTTCGACCTGTACTGCGTGAGCGAGCGAGGCGACCGGTTTATCGTGGAAATGCAAAAAGCCAAGCAGAATTACTTCAAAGACCGCAGCATTTACTACTCCACGTTTCCGATTCAGGAACAGGCCCAGAAAGGCAATTGGAATTTCCGCCTCTCGGCGGTGTACACCGTGGGAATTCTCGATTTCGTCTTTGCCGACGGAGCCGACGACGGGCAGGTGCGCCACGAAATCCAGTTGAAAGATCAGCAGAACCAGGTTTTTTACGACAAACTCACCTACATCTACCTCGAACTGCCTAAGTTCAACAAGACCGAGGCCGAACTGGAAACCAACTTCGACAAGTGGCTGTACGTACTGAAGCGCCTGCCGGAGTTGGAAAGCCGCCCGGCGGTATTGCAGGAGCGGGTTTTTCAGAAACTTTTCGAGGCGGCGGAGGTAGCCCGGTTTAGCCCTCAGGAGCGCGAGCAGTACGAAAGCAGCCTCAAGTATTTTCGTGACCTGAAAAACGTAATCGATACATCGTTCGACGAAGGAAAATCAGAAGGCCGGGAAGAGGGCCGGGAAGAAGGAAAAGCAGCAGGCCGAACCGAAGCCAACTACGAACTGGCCTTGAGAGCCTTACAAGAAAACCTCTCCCTCGACCTGATTTCAAAACTAACGGGTCTTTCCCTAACCGAACTGGAAACCCTCAAAACCCGCTAAACCAAAAAAGCGGCCCGGATGACATTTCCGGGCCGCTTTTTGTAAAAATC
>CAXTIG010000029.1:0-68480 GCA_964244295.1 uncultured Cytophagales bacterium | reverse complement strand
TATCCTCTCTACTCTATCCTCTCTACTCTATCCTCTCTACTCTATCCTCTCTACTCTATCCTCTCTACTTTTTCTTCCCCCATCCATCGTCCCGAACACGTAGTCCCAAAGCGGAGAAGAAACGCCGAACACCGATTCGCCGTCTTTGTAGTGGTGGATGCTGTGGTTGATCCAGAGCGCTTTGAAAAAATTCTTCGGCGGCGGGTAGGCGTGAACGGAAAAGTGAATGAGCAAATACCCCGCGTAGCCCCAGATGAAACCGGGGAAAAACGCGTAGGCCGCTTCGCCCATCAGCAGGAAGAAAAGGGCGAAGAACGTCCCCGAAACCACAATCGCCAGAATTGGCGGCATGGCCAGGCGGGTTTTGTCTTTGGGGTATTCGTGGTGGATGCCGTGGGTTTTGTACTGAAACGCCGCCCGCGCCGGGGTACTCGGCTCGATGTGGTACACGCTGCGGTGCATCCAGTATTCGACGAACGTGAAGGTGAGCAGCCCGGCGAAAAACAGGCTTCCGATGAGCCAGCGGCTCAGGTCGGTGTGGGCGAAGGCGTACCAGCCCAGCACCGCGCCGCTCACGAAAAACATCGTCACTGGGATGCTGATGTGGGTGCGGCTCAGTTTTTCCAGAATCGGATTCTCGAAAAGCTGCTTGCTGCCGCTGTGTTTGGGTTTGATGGTGGTTGGTTCCATCGGGGTGTGGTTAGGTTGGGTTGGGGATGAAGTTGGGGCAAAAATACGGTGGATTGTCTGAACCGCGATTGGCCTGGATTTGAAGATTTTCAGGATAGAAAAATCAAGAATCAACCATCCTGAAAATCTTCAAATCCAGGCCAATCGCGGTTCAGACAATCTCCTCCCCCTGCAACTGCTTCTCGTACAATTCTTTATACGGCCCATCCGCCGCCATCAACTCTTCGTGGCTGCCTTGTTCCATAATTTCCCCGTCGTCGAGAAATACGATTTTATCGGCGAGTTTGGCCGAGGAAACCCGGTGGCTGATGATGACCGAGGTGCGGTTTTCCATGATGCCGCGCAGGTTGTTGAGAATCGCGTTCTCGGTTTTGGTGTCCACCGCCGAGAGGCAATCGTCGAGAATCAGGATTTTCGGGTCGCGGGCAATGGCGCGGGCAATGCTCAGGCGCTGCTTTTGGCCGCCCGAAAGCGTCACGCCGCGCTCGCCGAGTTTGGTGTCGAAGCCGTCGGGAAACTCCACGACGTTCTGGTACAAATCGGCGTCTTTGGTGGCCTGAATGATTTTTTCCATCGGCATGTCCGGCTTACCAAACTTCACGTTGTTGGCGATGCTGTCGCTGAACAAAAACACGTCCTGCGGCACGTAGCCTTCCTGGCGGCGGAGCGAAGGCAGGTGGTACTCCGGCAGGGGCACGCCGTCCACCCGGATTTCGCCGCTGCTGGGGTCGTACATCCGCGTGAGCAAGGCCGCCACGGTACTTTTGCCCGACCCCGTCGAACCCAGAATCGCCACCGTTTCGCCCGCCCGCACATCGAGGCTGAAGTTTTTCAGCGCCACGATGCCCGAATCGGGGTACTCGAAATGCACGTTTTTAAAACTCACATCCCCGGCAATGTCGCGCTCCAGGTTTTTGGTGGAAACCAAGTCGGTTTTTTCCCGCAAAAATTCGTTGATGCGTTCCTGCGAGGCGGCGGCGCGTTGGGTTTGGGAGGTGGTCCAACCCAGGGCCGTGACCGGCCAGGCGAGCATGTTCACGTAAATCAGAAACTCGGCGATGTTGCCCGGCGTGAGCCGCCCGGCGATGACCTCCTGCCCGCCCACGTACACGCAGAGGACGTTGCTCAGGCCCACCAGCAGGAAAATGAGCGGCGTAAACAGGGAATCGACGCGGGTGAGTTGCAGCGATTTTTCGCGGTAACTCTCGGAGTTTTTCGAGAAACGTTCCGTAGCTGCTTTTTCCTGCACGAACGCCTTCAGCACCCGGATGCCCGAAAACGCCTCCTGGGCCGCCGTCGAAAGCTGTGACAAATCGCGCTGAATCGCTTCCGAACGCTTGTTGACGAGCGTGCTGACGTAGAAAATACTCACGCTCAGCACCGGCAGCGGTAGCAGCACGAAGAGAGTCAATTTGGGGCTGACGGAAAGCATGTACGCGATGACCATCACGAAGAGCGTCACCAGGTTCAGCCCGTACATAAGGCTGGGGCCGAGGTACATCCGCACTTTCGAGACATCTTCGGAGATGCGCGCCATCAAATCGCCCGTGTTGTTGCGGCGGTAAAACTGGAGCGGCAGGCTCTGGTAATGGGCGTAAATTTCGTTTTTCAACTCGTACTCGATGTGCCGCGACATCACGATGAGCGTTTGCCGGACCAGAAAAAGAAAGAAGCCTTTGAGCAAGGCCATCGCCAGAATCAGCAATCCGTACACCAGAATGGCCTGGGCGAAGCGCTCGTAAATTTGCTCCTGGCTTTTGAAGCCTTTGAAAAGCGCGTACTGGTCGAGGTTTTCCTGCACCAAATCGAGCGCGTGGCGCACCACCTGCGCCGGAATGATGCCGAAAAGGTTGGAAATAATGGTGAACAGCGTACCCAAAACCAGGTACCACTTGTACTGCCAGAGGTATTTGTTGAGGTGGGCGAGGGATTTCATAAAAAAAGGCAAAGCTCCCTAACCCCCGAAGGGGGAATAACGTTGACGTTACAAAAATTCCTCCTTCGGGGGTTAGGGGGCTTTTGGTCAACAACGCAACTTCCGAATAGTTCGCTGCTCGTTCAGACAATATGGACTTCGATTCGCTTACCCAAGCCTTGTTCGACGATGCGTTGCAGAGTCGAAAGCTGTAAATCAGCAGTACGCCCGTTTTCGAGTTTGGAAATATAGCTTTTCTGGGTTCCGGCTTTTTGGGCCACTTGCTCCTGGGTCAGGTTGGCTTCCTGGCGGGCTTGTCGGAGCAGTTCACCCACGACGAACGCCTGAGCACGCTGCTCGAAGGCCTGCCGACGGGGAGTCCCGGACTGGCCGAAGTCCACGTTGAGGAGTTCGTCGAACGTGCGGGTTTGTTTAAGTTTTTCGCTTTTGGTTGCCATCGGATTTTCGTTTTTCCTCGAAATACTCTGCCTTCAATCGTTCAGCCCGTTCGAGTTCGGTACGGGGTGTTTTCTGGGGTTTTTTCTGAAATGCGTTCAGCAACACCACTAGCCGTCTTTCGTCAAAACAACAAAAAATCCGATAGGTATTCGAGCCTGCGTCCACCCGAATCTCAAACAAGCCGTCGATGCCCTCCAGGTGCTTGAAATAGGTTTCCGGGATTCGTTCGACCTGACGAACCAGCGTCAACACGTAGTAAATTCGTTGGCGCACTTTCAAGGACTGGTCGGCCAGAAATGCCGTGAAATAATCGCGGTGAAAAATAACCTCACGACCAGCAAATTTCGCCATAAAGTTATCGGATAAAGCAACAAATCCCGACGGAACAGCACGGGCGATTGGTCAAATTTCCAAAACGTCGGGCCTGAATCCGCCATTACCCCTCAATTTTTTTCCTGAAAATGTAAGTAGAAACCGCCCCTACCCGCGTCTTATAGAAAGTCCGTTTCCAACTCCACCCCGTTCTGCCTACCTTTCGGGGGCTTTTTTCTAAACTCCATTTTCACCGATGAACCTCAACGCCTTGCGCTCGCCTAAAGCCGCTCTTGGGCTGGTCCTGACCACCGGCGGGCTACTCCTGGGCCTGAGCGCCTACCAAACCACGGGCTTTCACCGCCGGGTCAACGCCTGGATCGACAGCACCCTCACCGACACCCAAAAACGCCTGCCCGAAAATGCCCTCAAGGGCCTCGCCGTGGCCCCCGGCCTGGAGGTGCGCACCGTCGCCACGGAGCCGATGCTCCAAAACCCGACCGACATTGACGTGGACGAACGCGGGCGCATCTGGGTTTGCGAAGCCTACAACTACCGCCCGGCCATCAATGGCAACCCCACCAACCCCAAAGGCGACCGCATCCTGATTCTGGAAGACACCAACGGCGACGGCAAGGCCGATGGGAGCAAGGTGTTTTACCAGGGGCCGGAAGTGAACGCCCCGCTGGGCATCCACGTACTCGGCAACCGGGTTATCGTGTCGCAAAGTCCCTACGTGTGGCTGTTTACCGATGAAAATGGCGACGACAAGGCCGATAAAAAAGAGGTGATTTTCGAGGGCATCGCGGGCAGTCAACACGACCACGGGATGCACACCTTCGTGTTTGGGCCGGATGGGAAATTCTATTTCAACTTTGGTAACGCGGGCGAACAACTGAAAGACCGCGACGGCAAGTTCGTGAAGGATCAGGATGGCCGCGACATCAGCAAAGCCAACTACAAGCAAGGGCTGGTGTTCCGTTGCGACCCCGATTTCCGCAACGTAGAGGTGCTCGGGCAGAATTTTCGCAACAACTACGAGATAGCTGTGGATTCCTACGGCACGATGTGGCAAAGCGACAACGACGACGACGGCAACAAGGGTGTGCGCATCAACTACGTAATGGATTACGGCAACTACGGCTACACCGACGA
This sequence comes from uncultured Cytophagales bacterium, assembly GCA_964244295.1. GTDB lineage: Bacteria > Bacteroidota > Bacteroidia > Cytophagales > Spirosomataceae > JAJAZB01. Next base: position 63,949 of record CAXTIG010000029.1, on the reverse strand, counting down.
ACTGACCGGCGCGGGCTGGCAGGCCAACCGCACCAACATCGAAGCCGAAATTCCCCTCCGCCACTGGCACCTCAACGACCCCGGCGTGGTGCCCAATCTGCTGCAAACCGGCGCGGGTTCGCCCACGGGGATTTTGATTTACGAAGGCAGTTTGTTGCCCAAAGAATTTCAAAATCAGGTCATCCACTGCGACGCCGGGCCGAACGTAGTGCGGGCTTATCCGGTGCAAGCCGACGGTGCGGGCTACAAAGCCGAAATTCGAAACGTACTGAAAGGCGAAAACGACCAGTGGTTCCGCCCCGCCGACGTGTGCGCCGCCCCCGACGGCTCGCTCATCGTGGCCGACTGGTACGACCCCGGCGTGGGTGGCCACCAGGCCGGCGACCAGACGCGCGGTCGCGTGTACCGCGTGGCTCCTCCCGGCTCGGCTTACACCGCGCCAAAATTTGATTTCAACACGCCCGCCGGAGCCGTGGCCGCGCTGCAAAGTCCCAACCTCGTTGCCCGGCACCACGCCTGGGACGCGCTGATGAAACAAGGCAACGCCGCTGTGCCGGAACTGGAAAAGCTTTGGCAATCGGGTGAAAATCCGAGGATGCGGGCGCGGGCGTTTTGGGTGTTGGCAAAAATGCCGAACGGTAAAAAATACGTAGACGAAGCCGTGAAGAATTCCAACCCCAACCTGCGCATCGCCGGGTTGCGGGCGGCGCGGCAATTAAAACTGAACGTGACGGGCTACGTGGCCGGTCTGGTCAACGACGCCGACCCGCAGGTGCGCCGCGAGTGCGCCCTGGCCCTGCACCACGACAAATCCGCCGAAGCCGCCAACCTCTGGGCTACCCTCGCCAGCCAGCACGATGGCAAAGACCGCTGGTACCTCGAAGCCCTGGGTATCGGTGCCGCTGGGCAATGGGATTCCTTTTTTGCCGCTTACGCGAAAAAAACCGCGAACCTGACCGACGGCTTGGCCGCCCGCGACATTGTGTGGCGCGCCCGCACCGACGAGGCCGTGCCCTTCCTGGCTAAACTCGCCACCGAGCCGGGCGTGGACTTGAAAGCCCGCCTGCGCTACTTCCGGGCGATGGATTTCAACGCCGGTCCGGCCAAGTCGAAGGCGCTGCTGGCGATGATGAACGGTACCGCCGCCGACCAAACCGAACTCAACCGCCTCGCCCTGCGCCACCTCGACCCGCAGGCCGTGGCTACCTCGCCCACCGCGCAGAACGCGCTGGCGGGTTTGCTCGACAAAACCTACGGCACCGCCGAATACATCGAACTGGGTACCCGTTACGGGTTAAAAACCGAAAATCCGCGCCTGCTCAAACTGGCGTTGGACAAGAACCAGGATGTGATGGGCAAAGATGCCACCGGTCTGTTGCTGAAGCAGGGCGGCGCACCGTTGGTCTGGGGCGTTATCAACGGCAAAGACGCGCAGAAAGCGAGCGAAATGCTCAACGCCCTGCGGTTGGTGGGCAGCAAGCCCTCGCTGGAGGTGTTGCAAACGGTGGCCCTCAGTCCGAAATACGCGATGCCGCTGCGGCGTCAGGCCGCCGAGCGTCTCGGCAACAGCCAGGGTGGCGAAGACCTGGTGCTGAGTTTGTTGAAAGACAAAAAAGTGCCGCAAGACCTCATCGCCTCGACTGTGAATGGCGTGAGCCGGGCCTGGCGCAAGTCGGTGCGCTCCGAAGCCGCTACCTACCTGCCCGGTGGGAAGGCCACGGCGGGTAAAAAACTACCCGCCATGAGCGAGTTGCTGGCGATGGCGGGCAAACCCGAAAACGGAATTTCCGTCTTCAAACAAAATTGCTCCATTTGCCACCAGGTCAACGGCGAAGGCATGGACTTCGGCCCGAAGCTCTCCGAAATCGGCTCGAAGTTGCCGAAGGAAGGACAGTACCTCGCCATTCTGCACCCCTCGGCGGGGATTAGTTTCGGCTTCGAGGGCTGGGAAATCAAGATGAAAGACGGTTCGATGCTGACGGGCGTGGTTTCCTCAAAAACCGAAACCGACATTGACCTAAAGTACCCCGGCGGTGCCACGCAACGCATCAAAACGGCGGACGTGAAGTCGATGAAGCAACTCCCCGACTCGATGATGCCCAGCGGCTTGCAGGAATCGATGAGCAGCCAGGAACTGGTGGATTTGGTGGAATACCTGATGACGTTGAAGAAGAAATGAGCCGCGTTTTTTTCTCAAAAACCCAGTCTGCGCCCCTGAGGGCGGGCTGGGTTTTTGGTGAAAAGCGGTTACTTTTGGACGATGTCAAAAGCAATCCTGCAACTGATTGAAGGGTACTGGGACGTAGTACCCCGCATCGAGAACGTAGCCTTCCCGAATGAGAACTGAATTGAAATCGAGTTGAAAGACGGCAGGGTCATCGCCAGTCCACTGAATCGATTTCCGAGCATTCAACGCCTGACCAGCGAACAACGCCAGGCCTGGTACCGCTTCGGCAATGGGTTTTCCTTCGACGACAGCGACGAAGTGATTCACATCGAGCAGATTTTGGGAAATTTTGAAGCGTATCGCCACGAAAACGAATAGGTCATGGTAGCGACTGAACAAATCAAAACCAGGCTGCACCGCCTGATTGACGAGGAGACTGACCCGGCCCGGCTGGAAACCATCCAGGCTTTTTTATTGGGCGAAAAAACAGAATCAGCCGATTTTTGGGATGACTTGACCGAAGCGGACAAGGGGTCTATCGAAGCAGGAATAGCCGATGCTGACGCCGGGCGGGTTGTTTCCTGGGAAGAAGTAAAAAGCAACTTGATTGCGAAGCACCTGGAGCAGGAGGAGCAGAAATTTCGCGAAGAACTGACCAACCTCAACGCGGCGTCCAATTCGTTCGCCTTCCTCGCCGACGAAGAAGAACTTTACTCGCTTGAAGACCTCAAAGAACGCTACCGGTGAAAAAAGGCGACGTGGTGCTGGTTCCCTTTCCTTTCACCGATTTGACCGGTACCAAAACCCGGCCTGCGGTCGTGTTGATTGCCGATAGCCTGGACGTAACCCTAGCTTTCGTGACCACCCGGGTGGGCTGGGAAACTCCTAACGATTTGCTTTTGTCACCCTCTGAAACCAACGGAATCAGCAAGGTTTCGCTGGTTCGTACTTCTAAACTGGCCACCATCGACGCCAAACTCGTTTTCGGGAAATTAGGCGAATTGTCCACTTCCGAACGGCTGGCGCTTGACCAAAAGCTGGTCGCCGCCTTCCAACTTAATTCTGGTTCCGTATCCATTCCTTAAACCCCATCCATGCAACGCCGCACCTTCCTCCAAAAAAGCACCCTCGCCGCCAGCGCCGCCGCCGCCCTGGTCACGCCCGCGTTGGCCGGTACGCCACCCGCCAAAAACAAGTTTAAACTCAAGTACGCCCCGCACCTGGGGATGTTCGACAACTCGGCGGGCAAGGACATTGTCGATCAGCTCAAGTACATGGCCGACCTGGGGTTCACCGCCCTCGAAGACAACGGGATGCCGGGTCGATCGCCCGAAGACCAGCAAAAAATTGGCGACACGATGGCAAAGCTGGGCATGGCGATGGGCGTGTTTGTGCTCAACAAAGGCGGCAACGGTGCCAACACGCTGGCGGCGGGAAAGAAAGAAAACGTGGACATTTTCCTGAAAGGCTGTCAGCAGGCCGTGGAAATCGCCAAGCGCTGCAACGCGAAATTCACGACCGTCGTGCCAGGTGATTTTGAGCGGAATCTGCCCATCGGCATCCAGACCGGCCACGTCATCGACGCGTTGCGGCGCGGGGCGGAAATTCTGGAACCCTCCGGCCTGGTGATGGTGCTCGAACCCCTCAGCGATACGCCCAACCTCTTTTTGCGCACCTCCGACCAGACCTACGAAATCTGCCGGGCCGTCAACAGCCCCTCCTGCAAGGTGCTGTTCGACATTTACCACATGCAGAAAAACGAGGGGCACCTCATTCCCCACATCGACTGGGCCTGGAGCGAAATCGCCTATTTTCAGATTGGCGACAACCCGGGCCGGAAGGAGCCAGGCACGGGCGAAATCAATTACCAGAACGTGTTCAAGCACATTCACAAACGGATGAAGGCCGAAAACCGCGACTTCATTTTCGGCATGGAACACGGCATCGCCGGGTCAGGCAAGGAAGGCGAGCAGGCCCTGGTGCAGGCTTACGTGCAGGCGGATGGTTTTGCGGTTTGACCGTTCGTGGTGTCATCCCGACGAAGGAGGGATCTCGTTGGCCCGCCAGTAAGCTTGTTGATTGCCAACGTTCCTGAAATTCAAACGAGATCCCTCCTTCGTCGGGATGACAAAATTTCCCCCAACAAAAAGGCTCCCGAATTGGTCAGGAGCCTTTTTGTTGGGGGAAACGCCGGGGTTAGGGTTATTTCGTCAAAAACCGATTGTCCGTGCGATTGCCGGGGGCGGGTACCACCACCCGCTGGCGGCTGTCGGGGCGCAGGCCCAGCGAAGCGCGGCCCGGTTGGACGATGAGTTGGGGAATGTAGCGCGAAGCGAGCGGGGCATTGCCCTCGTTGTACCAACGAACGGCGGCTTTGCCGGGAGCGGGCACGTCGGCCAGAACGGGGAGGGCCGAAAAAAGGGCCAGAATCGTCAGGAAGGGCAGAATTTTTTGCATCGCGCTCCGGGGAAGTGCTATTTTCTCTTCGTCGGAGTCAAAGATAAATTTTAACGCTGAATTATCCAACGGGATAGTTCTACAACTTCCCGGAAGTTCTAAACTTCCGGGAAGTTTACGAGTGTTCGTGCAACTGAATCTCCTGCCCGCAGTGCGGACAGCGCACCGTTTTCTGACGGCTGCGGGTCATGGCCTGCGCGAACCCCGAAGCCAGAATCCCCGTCGGCAGGGCGAAAAGCCCGACGCCCGCCATCGCCATCATTCCTCCAAAAAACTTTCCCAGTGGCGTATTCGGCACGGCATCGCCGTAGCCCACGGTGGTGAGCGTCGAAACGCCCCACCACAGCGTAGCCGGGATGCTCGAAAACACCTGCGGCTGCGCTTCGTGTTCGATGTAAAACATGATGCTCGACGAAATGATGAGCATAAACACGATGAACATGGCGCTGATGACCAGTTCTTCTTTTTTATCCTGCGCCACGTGCTGAATCACCTTCAGGGCGTGCGAATACCGCGTGACCCGGAACAAGCGCAGAATTCGGAAAATCCGCAGGATGCGCAGCAGGCCCGTGTCGGAACTGAAATGCGACAGGTAAAAGGGCAAAATGGCGAGCAAATGCACCAAGGCTCCCAGCGAAACGGCGTACCGCAGCCGCCCCCAGACCGGGTGCCGGTACCGCTCGTTTTCGACGCAAGCCCAGAGTCGTAGGCCGTATTCGAGGCTGAAAAAAATGGAAGAGAAATACTCAAAATCGATGAACAGGCGCGGAAAGCGGGCGTTGATGTCGGGCACTGTGTGCAGCACGATAGCTAGCGCATTCAGGGCGATGATGAGCACCAGTAACACGTTGAAGGCCCGCGCCGGGCCGCTGCGTCGGCCTCCGGCGGTTTCCAAAACCTGGTACGTGCGTCGCCGAAGTTGGTTCATTTGTCGAAAGCGGGTTGGTGGAGGGAAGGTACTTGCGTAATTTTGTCGGTCGAAGTTATTGAAATCGCCCTTCCTTCCGGCCTCGTCCGGCTTTGTTCACCATGCGAAAGTTCGTTCTCCTGTTGTTGCTGGTCTCGCCCCTGGCGCAAGCCCAGCAAGTGCTCACCCTCGAACAGGCCATTCGGATTGCCCTCGAAAACAACTACCAGATTAAAATTGCGGCCAGCCAGGTGCGGTTGGCCCAAAACAACAACACCCTGGGGTTCGCGGGCTTTTTGCCCCTTGTTACGGGAACAGCCCAGAAAAACTACACCAACAACAGCCTCAACCAGACTTTTTTCCCCGTGACCGGAGGTGTGGCTCGCGACCCGTTGGTGCAGAGCGGCGTGGCCAACAACAACAGCCTACTGGGGGTCAATGCGGTTTGGACGATTTTCGATGGGCTGGGAATGTTTATTGCCCGCGACCGATTTGCCGAGTTGGTGAAATCGGGCGAGGCCAACGCCCAGGTGACGATTGAGACCACCGTGGCCGATGTCAGCACGGCCTACTTCGACGTGATTCGCCAGCAGCAAAACGTCGATGCCTTCCGCGACGCGCTCGACAGCATCTCCGCCGAGCGGGTGCGCCTGGCCCGCGACCGCTTCGAGGTAGGGCAGGGGGCGAAGGTCGATTACCTCTCGGCGCAGGTGGATTACAACACCGATAAAGCCGCGCTCATTGCCCAGGAACAAGCCCTGCAAAACGCCAAGATTACCCTCAACGCCCTGCTCGTGCGCGATAAAGCTTCTGAATTCTCGGTACCCGACACCATTCCAATTCGCCGCGACCTCAACCTGGAAGCCCTTCGTGAACAGGCAAGGCGCGAAAATCCGGCCTTGCTGGCGGCAGCGCTCAACCGCCGCGTGGCCGACTACGACATCAAGTTTCAGCAATCCCTGCTTTACCCCACGGTGGATTTACTTGGGGGCTACAACTATTCTACCCAAAACAACGGGGCCGGATTTGGGGTGAGAAACGGCCGCAATGGCTCGCTTAGCGGAGGAATCCGGGCCACCATCCCAATTTTCGACGGTCTCAACCAGCGCCGTCGGGTGGAAGCGGCCAAAATTAACCGGCTCATCACCGAGCAACAAGAAGCCGACCTGCGCGTACAAATCGATGCCGCCCTCGACCAGGGCTACGTCAACTACCGCAACAGCCTGCGGCTGGTGGATTTGGAAACCGAAAACCTGGGTCTCGCCCGCCAGAACGTCGACATCGCCCTTGAGCGCTACCGCATCGGCGTGGCCACGCCAATCGAACTCCGTGAGGCCACGCGCAACGCTGTAGCCGTCAACACCCGCCGCATTCAGGCCGAGTACAACACCAAAATCGCCGAGATTGAACTGCAACGACTGAGCAGCGCAATTGTAGAGTAAGAAGCAGGAAACAAGAGACGAGAAACAGGAGACCAGATAAAGCGGTGGTCGTTCGTCTTGTCTCCTGTTTCTCGTCTCTTGTTTCTAAAAATCTATTTTTTCAAAACCCCTTTCCTTGCCGCCCGTTCCTCGGCCCCGTGCAGTTGCACGGGTTTCATGTTTTTGCGCAGCTTCATGTTCAGGAATTCGACCAGCAGCGAAAACGCGATGGCGAAGTAGAGGTAGCCTTTCGGTACGCTGCCAATTTCGGCCTCGAAAATGACGATGTCGCCCATGTGCGCGGCTTCGGCAATGAGCATGAAGCCAATCATGATCAGAAAGGCCAACCCGAGCATCTGAACCGAGGGATGCTCGTTGACAAACTTGCCCACCGGACCCGAAAACAGCATCATGATGATGACCGACAGCACGACGGCAATGATCATGATGGCGATGTTTTGCGTCAGGCCAATGGCCGTCAGGATGGAATCGATGGAAAAAACGATGTTGATGAGGGCAATTTGAACCACCACCCCCGAAAACCCCTTTTTCACCGCTCCCTGTACGCTTTCGGTTTCTTCTGCCGGGTCGGCCCCTTCGAGTTTGTGGTGAATTTCGGAAGTGCTTTTGTAAATCAGAAACAGCCCGCCGACGAACAGAATCAGTCCCTGCCCCGAAATTCCACCCCGAAACCAGCCCCAGTCGAAAGTGCTGAAGGGTTCGCTCAGCGAAATCAAGAACGAAATGCCAAACAGCAGCGCCACCCGGAAACCCATCGCCAGCAGCAAGCCGATGTTGCGGGCTTTGGGCTGTTCGCGGGCGGATAATTTGTTGGCCGCGATGGAAATAAAAATGATGTTGTCGATGCCCAGGACGATTTCCAGGAATGTCAGCGTGAGCAGACTAACGATGCCTTCGGCGGTAAAAAGTTGTTCAAACATGGGTAGAAAGAAGCGTGTGGTCGGGGGGCAAAGCTACCGGTTAGACCAGCGCCCGCCAAAATCCCGTACCAGCGGGCGGTAAGCGAGCCGGACAAGCGGTTTGCGGGCTGGGGTTCGGTCGCGATTTGCGGGCGGTTCGTCGTCGTCAGGTGGGCATCGGGAGTTTTCTCAAAAATCAGGTGTACGCTGAAAAGCAATTTTTGAGTTTTTGTTGCACCGATCCCCTTCAAATGCACCGTTCCCCTTTTTCCCGCTTTCGGCCCGTGCTACGCCCGGTGGTGCAGGGAGCGCTGGGCCTGGGGTTTATTCTGTTGCCTCTGCTGATTCAACCCGGTTTCAACGACGGTCCGCCGCCCCAACTCCGTCCACCGACACCGTATTTTCTGGGGTTGGTCAACGCCCTTTTGGTGGCATTGATTTACCTCAACACCCGAATTTTTATTCCAAAAGTGCTCAACCGGCGCGGGATGCTGGCCTACACGCTCTGCCTGCTTGGGTACCTGGTGCTGATGCTGGGGGTGTCGTTCACGGTCCGGGCACTCACGCTGGGTCGGGAACAGGGGTGGTCGGGGCCATTTTTTTTCGCTACGCTGTTTCCGGCCCTGTTCGTTTTTTCAATCAGCACCACCTACACCATTTTAAGTGAATTTTACAAACAGCAACAACTGCAAAAAGAGCGGGAAAATGAACGGCTGAAGGCGGATCTGGCTTTTTTGCGCTGGCAAATCAGCCCGCATTTCATGTTCAACGCCCTCAACAGCATTGCGGCGCTGGCCCGGTTAAAATCGGAACAGACCGAGGCCGTGACCATCCAACTCGCCGGACTGATGCGGTATATGCTCTACGAGTCGGACGAAGCCCAGGTACCGCTGGCTCGGGAGGTGCAGTACCTGAGCAGTTTCGTGGAACTACAGCGGCTGCGTTTCGGAAAGAAAGTCACCATCGAATTTGAGGCCCCGGCGCTCGAAAGTCCGCAAAGCATCGAGCCGATGCTGCTGATTCCGTTCGTAGAAAACGCCTTCAAACACGGCGTTTCGCAGCAACGCCAGCCCGTGGTGCGGGTCCAACTGCGCCTGACGGACGATCAACTTCACCTGCGGGTGCAAAACAAGGCCCTGCCCGCCGGGCAAACCGCTACCCCGGAACCCGATTCGGGCATTGGCCTGAAAAACGTGCGGCGGCGGCTGGCGCTGCTTTACCCGGATCAACATTCCCTCCAAATTCACCAAGATTCGGCGTGGTTCACGGTCGAACTGACCCTGCACCTGCACTGGAAACGACGCATTTCCCTGCCGAAATCAAACGCCATCCCCGCATGAAAAAAATCCGTTGCCTGGCCGTGGACGATGAACCCCTCGCCCTCGCCCTGCTCGCCGACACCATCCGCCGCTTTCCCTCGCTCGACCTCGTGGCCACTTGCGACGACCCGCTCGACGCCCTCGACCTCCTGCGGACCGAAACCATCGACTTGCTGTTTCTCGACATTCAGATGCCCGGCCTCACGGGCACGCAGTTTCTGCGCTCGCTGCCGCTGCGTCCGCTGGTGATTTTCGTGACGGCCTACGACCAGTTTGCCCTCGAAGGATTCGATCTGAACGTGGTCGATTACCTGCTCAAACCCGTGGAAATGAGCCGTTTTGTGCAGGCCGTGCAGAAAGCCACCGAGCTGATCGACCGCCGCGAAGCCGCCACCGAAACGGGCGATGCCTTTTTCGTCCACGCCGATTATTCGCTGGTGAAAATCGACCCGTCCAGCGTGGTGTACGTCGAAGGGCTGAAGGATTACGTAAAAATTTACCTCAGCACCCAAACCCGCCCCGTGGTGACGCGCATCACGCTGAAAGTCCTCGAAACTCACCTGGCCCCGCCGCGATTCGTGCGGGTACACCGCTCGTACATCGTCAATTTCAACCGGATCGAGGCGGTGAAAAAAGCCGTGCTGACGGTGGGAAATCAGGTAATTCCCATCGGCGAATCGTACGCCGAGGGTCTGTTTAGGCGGCTCGACGTGCCGAAATGAGGTAATTGGCTTTATCGACCATCAATTTCTCAAAGGGAATCACTTAGGAACTGACTCCCTTTGAGAAACCCCCTCCGTCGCCCCATTCAGGCGGAACTTCGCGCAAAACCAACCGTACTTCTCATTACCCCGCCGGTACCGCCACCGCCCGTTGCCGGGCGACTACTTTTGCCCGGCGGAAAACCAGCAGCCCCTATTTTTTTCCGAAAAACCAATGCTCCGCATGATTCAGCCTTCATCCACCACGCACCGCCTCGTTTTTTTAGGAATCCTCCTCGGCCTGGCCCTCCTCACCAACGCCTGCGAGCAAAGCGACACCCTCGAACTGGGCGATTGGCGCAAGCGCTCCGATTTTGAGGGCGTGGCCCGCAACGACGCCTCGGCGTTTGTCGTCGATGGTAAGGCGTACCTCGGCACCGGCATCGACTCCGACAACGAGCGCCTGCGAGATTTTTGGGAATACGACCCGGCTCTAAACCGCTGGACTCAGAAGGCCGATTTTGCTGGTACTGCCCGCAGCGCCGCCGTGGCCTTCAGCGCGGGCAGCAAAGGCTACCTCGGCACCGGCCTCAACGACAACGCCGAGCGCCTCAACGATTTTTATGAATACGACCCCGCCGCCAACGCCTGGAAACGCGTGGCCGATTTTGGCGGCAGCGCCCGCCGCGACGCCGTGGCCTTCGGCGTGGGTAGCGTCGGCTACGTGGGCACGGGCTTCGATGGCAATTACCTCAAAGATTTCTGGCGCTACGACCCGGCCAAAAATACCTGGGAACGCATCAGCAGCTACGGCGGCGCGAAACGCATCGGGGCCGTGGCCTTCGTGCTCGACAACGTGGCCTACGTGACCGGCGGCAACAACAACGGCTCGGCCCAACTCGACCTCTGGGCCTACGACCCCGCCGCCGACACCTGGACCGAAAAACAGGACTACGACGACGACCCCATCCAGCGCAGCTACGCCGTGGCCTTCGCCCTCGGCGGCAAGGGCTACCTCGCCAGCGGCGACGGCACCAGCAAAGTCTGGGAGTACACCCCGATCAGCGATTCCTGGCGCGAGTTGCCCCGCGATTTTGAAGGGGCCAACCGCACCAACGCCATCGGGTTTAGCATCGGCAGCAAAGGCTACCTCGGCACGGGCGGGGCCGGTTCGGGCAAACTCGACGATTGGTGGGAATTTGACCCGACCCTGGAATACGATGAGGAAACGAAGTGAAAAATACCCAGGCGGGTTTCTCGGAATACGGCTTGCGCTGTTTTTCCTCCTCAGCGCCTGCGCCAACCCCTGGGGCCTGACCCTGTTCAAAACCCAGGCGGGCTGGGGCTACGAAATCACCCACCGGGGCGAGGTGCTCATTTACCAGCCCACGGTGCCCGCCCGGCCGGGTCGGCAGGGGTTTGCTTCCGAAAAACTCGCCCGGCAGGTCGGGATGCTGGCTTTGAAAAAAGTACGCAACCGGCAGTTTCCACCCCGCATCACCCAGGCCGAACTCGATAGCCTCGAAGGACTTTCCAAAAACTAAGGCCCGGCGCGGGCTACCCCATTCCATGAAGTTTCCTCCCATTTTCCGGCTCCTGCTCTGGGCAGCGGGCGGGGCCTGGCTGCTGTTGGCCTGTGAAAAAGGCGCTGATAACATCGGTCAGCCCATTTTACCCAACGACCAACTCGCCGTGCTGATGGTCGATACCTTCACCGTGGCCACCGCCACTGTGCTCAGCGATAGTTTCGCGACCTCGGCAGACACCGCGCTGCTGGTCGGACAACTGGCCAACGCCTACACGGGAAAACTCCGCGCCGGAGCCTTCGCCAGTCTGACCTACGCTCCGACTAATTTGCCGGACTTGGAGCGAATCCGTTTCGACTCACTGGTTCTGGTACTGCCCTACGCCTTCAGCTACGGCGACACCACGCGGCTTTTTTCCCTGAACCTGCACCGCCTGACGGCGGATTTCGACGAAACCAAAACGTACTACAACGAGGACGGCCTTCCCTACGAAACCTCGCCGTTGGTCAGCAAAATTTTTCTTCCCCGTCCGCGCTTTCGGGATAAAACCCTGCGGATACGAATGCCCGATGACCTCGGTCAGCGCCTGTTCGACGGACTGCGCGACAAGCGTATTTCCGACCAGGAAACGTTTCGGGAACTGCTGCGGGGCCTGGCGCTGGTCGGCCCCGGCAACGCGGCCCTGCTCGGGTTCAGCGTCTCCAACGCTCGTCTGCGCCTCTACTACCGCAACCTGAGCAGCGACGCCGGAACGGCGGCCCAAGTGGATTTCGGCGTGGCCGGCCGCCGGTTCAACCAACTCCTCGCCGACCGACAGGGTACGCCGCTCGCGGCCCTCCGCAGCCGCAGCGATGCCGTATCCAGCCGCGCCACCGGCAACCTGAGTTTCGTACAGCCGGGCGCGGGCCTGCGCACCCGGCTTACTCTGCCCGATTTGAGCCAGTTGAAGCAAGTCGATAAGCTCCTGGCCCTCAACCGCGTCGAGCTGGTGATTCACCCCGTCCGGGCCAGTTTGAAAGACAACACCCCGCCACCCGCCCGCCTGCTGCTCTACGAAACCAACCGCCTCAACCAGCCCGTCAGTCCGGTGTATGCCAGCGGCAGTACGCCCGTCGAGGGCTTTTACGGCTTCAATTCGCTGAGCGTGGAGGGTGAAGACCAGTACGTATTCGTGCTTGATGGCTACGCAGCGGCGCTGCTTTCCAACCAAATCGTTCAGAAAGACCTGCTCCTGACCACGGGTAACTTGGGAAGTTTCGAGCACCTGGCCCTGGGCAATCGTCAGTACACTGGCGACAAAATCCTGTTTCGGGTGTTTTACACCCAGCGGAATTGAGGTTAATTTTCCGGCACTTAATCCTTGAAAATCAGGATTCAGGCATCCAAATCCGGCATTCGGGAAGATTGAATTTCAGGGATGAATTCTGGCCCCAACCTTTGTGACGTTCTAACAGAAAAAACAAAGAAAAACGTCATGAAAAAAGTCTTCACCCTGATGCTGGCCCTCGGAATGAGCGCCGCCTCGTTTGCCACCCCCGCCACCGACCCCACCCTCGACGCCCACGTGTCGGTGTTGCCCACTAAAAAAATACACCTGTTCCTGGCCCAGGAAGATGCCAAAGCGTCGGTCTCCCTGCGCGATGCCGCCGGGAACGCGTTGTACTTCACCCGCGTGAATCTCGAAGAAACGCCCTTCCGCCAAAACTTCGACGTTTCGCAACTGGGCGAAGGCACCTACCAATTGGTGATTTCTTCGGGAAAAACCACGGTGACCAAAACCATCGTAGTCGCCACCAAGCCCGCTGAGAAAGTAGTGGCCATCGAAGCCTGATTCACGGCCCTTCAACTTCCCGGAAGTTTTGAACTTCCGGGAAGTTTTCTTTACGTTCGTTTTCACCTAATCCTACGTTTTTCATGGTTAACCGCAGAACCTTCCTCAAAACCTCCGGTGCCCTAACCGTCGGGGGATTACTCCTGCCGCCCTGGGCGGAGGCCGTTCCTTCCGTTCCCACGGGCCGGGCCATCGGCATTCAGTTGTTTACGCTGTTCCGGCAAATGAACGAAGACCCCAAAGGCACGCTCGAAAAAGTGGCCAGCGTGGGCTACAACGAAGTCGAATCGGCTTTCAGCACCAAAGGCGGGTACTACGGCTACACGGCGAAAGAGTTTAAAAAACTGGTCGGCGACCTGGGCATGACCTGGCGCGCTCACCACGCGGGCGGGGCACCCTTCCGCCCCCGCACCCCCCGCCCCGCCGCCGACGCTCCGGCGGGTAGTCCGCCGCCCGGCGGTGTTCAGCGCCCGCCGATGGATTTTTCCAAAATGCCGCCCATGCTCAACCTCCGCGACAACTACCAGCAACTGGTGGACGAAGCCGGGGAAGGCGGGCTGAGTTACTTGGTTTGCGCCAGTACGCCCGTGGCGACGCTGGACGAGATTCAGAAATCCATCGAGGTGTTTCAGAAAACCGGCGAAGCCGCCAAAAAAGCGGGCATCGGGTTCGCCTACCACAACCACGCCACGGAGTTTGAGGCCGTCGAGGGCGGCGGTGCCACGTCTGGCAAAACGCCCTACGACCTGATTCTTTCGCAAACCGACAAGGATCTGGTGAAAATGGAACTCGACCTGGCCTGGGCCGTCAAAGCGGGCAAAGACCCGGTCGAATTGTTCAAAGGCCAGCCGGGCCGTTTCCCGCTCTGGCATATCAAAGACATCAAAGCCGATTTGAAAACCATTACCGAAGTCGGCAACGGCGTGGTGGATTTCAAACGCATCTTCGCCGCCGCCCAAACGGCGGGCCTGAAGTACCTCTTCGTCGAGCAGGACATGGCCCCCGGCATCGAAAGCATCCAGACGAGTTATCAGAATTTGACGAAGCTGCTGGGTTGAGTGAGAAGTAAGTGGTGAGAAGTGAGAGGTTTGAAATGCATTTTTCATCTCACCTCTCACCGCTTCCTTCTCACTCAACCCAACCCCAGGCTCCCCTCCCGCAGCGCCTGCGCGTAGCGTTCCTGGTCGAAGCGGTAGAGGTAAGGGGATTTGAAGGCCCCGCCCGTCCGGCGCTCCTCCAACCGTTCGACGACGCCGAGCGAGCTTATTTTTTTGGCAAAATTCCGGGTGTCCAGCTTCCGGCCCAGGATGGTTTCGTAGAGTCGCTGCAAGTCCGGCATCGTAAATTTTTCGGGCAGCAGGGTATGGCCTACGGGTTGCCAGGCCAGTTGGGTACGGAGGGTGTTCAGGGCAACCGCCACGATGTGGGTATGGTCGAAAAGCAGGTCGGGTACGTTGGCGATTTCCCACCACCGGCACTCGTCGGTGAGCACATCCGGGCTGGGCGTGACCTGGGCAAAATCCACCAACGCAAAATACCCCACCGATACCGTCCGGTCGGGCCAGGTGCCGTCGGGTTGCATGACCAGGCCCATCCGCTGCCAGTTTCGCTGCTCGTCGTAGCGGAGGGCATCGCCAAAGACGTGGAATTGGTGCAGAAAAATCGAATCCAGGCCGGTTCGCTCGGTCAGCACCCGCTGCGCCGCCGCGTCGAGCGACTCGGTTTTCAGGACAAATCCCCCCGGCAAACTCCACTCGTCCGTTCCTTTCCAGCGCAGCAACAGCACTTTCAATTGGGTATCGTGAAACCCGAAGACGACGCAATCCAGCGAAAGGCCCGGTAAGCAGTGCGCAGCGGCTTCCCGGAAATGCGCCTCCATCTCGATTCTGGTGAGCATGGCAAAAAAATCAATGTGTATTTTTTACAAATTAAAACCAACCGGGTATCATTGTGTCAAAAATACAAAATGAAAACGAACCTCTTCCTTTTTTTCGCCCTGGCGCTGAGTCTGGCTCCGGCGCTGGCCCAGCCGACCCGACCGGCGGGCCAAACCACCTACGTCATCGTTCACGGGGCCTGGGGCGGCAGTTGGGCGTTTAAAAAAGTGGATTCATTGCTCACGGCGCGGGGGGCGCTCGTGTACCGGCCCTCGCTCACCGGGCAGGGCGAGCGCGTTCACCTGGCCACGCCCGAGGTGGGCCTGAGCACGCACATCGACGACGTGGTCAACACCATTTTATTTGAAAACCTGCGCGACATCGTGCTGGTGGGCCACAGCTACGGCGGCATGGTCATCACCGGCGTGGCCGACCGCGTGCCCGACCGCATCCGGCGGCTGGTATACCTCGACGCGTTCGTGCCCAACGACGGCGAAAGCGTGTCTTCGGCGCAGGGAGTGGCAGGGGAAGGAATTATGAAAATGGAGAAAAACGGGTTTATCGTACCGCCTTGGGCCAAAGCCGACCAGGCCCCGCCGAAGGACGTGCCCCAACCGCTGAAGACCTTCACCGAACCCATTTCGCTCAAAAACGCGACCGCCCGGCAGTTGCCCGCCACGTACATTCTGACCGTGGATCCCGGCAAAACCCCGGAACAGGACGGCTTCGCCAAGTACGCTACCCGTGCGAAAGAACGCAACTTCACCTTCCGCCAGATGGACCAAACCGACCACAACCCGCAATGGTCGAAGCCGGAAGAATTGGTCAGGTTGCTCGACCAAAAGTAAGTTCAGCGTAAAACCCGCTGGGTGTAAGACAGGTTTATCAGCCCACCACTTTAGTGGTGGGAAAAGGGGCCAAGCGGGGCTTGGAAGGAACCGTTTCAACGGTTTACCGGCCAGTAAACCGTTGAAACGGTTGTCAATTTTATCTCCTCGTCTATGTTTTCCCCTGATTAAAATCAGGGGCTAATAAAGTTGTCTTACACCCAACCCGTCTGAACCACTCATTTTTCACCTCCTCTTCACCTGCCCATGTCACCCAAACTCCTCCTCGTTTTCGGCCTCGGCCTGACGGCCAGCCTCCCGGCGATTTCCCAAACCAAAGTCATCCGCCTCTACGACGGCCCGGTTCCCGGCTCGGAATCCTGGAAACAGAAAGAGGCCGAGAACAATGACAACCTCTGGAAAACCCGCATCGTGTACAACGTGACCGACCCGACGCTGACCGTGTTCGCGCCCGCCTCAGGCACGGCCAACGGCACGGCGGTGGTGATTTGCCCCGGCGGTGGTTTCCAGGCCCTTTCGATCGACAGCGAAGGCTTCGACGTGGCCCGCTGGCTGACGGCCAAAGGCGTTACCTGTTTCGTGTTGAAATACCGGTTGGTGGAAAGTAAAACCACCGACCCGACGCAGGAAATGATGGCCAGTCGGGAGAACCCGCAGCAGCGCGAGACCGCCGTGAAGGCCGTCATCACCCTGGCCCAGGCCGACGGACTGAAGGCGATGGGCTACGTGCGCCAACACGCTGGCGAGTACGGCATCGACCCGAAGCGCATCGGCATCATGGGCTTCTCGGCGGGCGGCACCGTGACCGGCGCGGTGGCCCTCAACTACACGCCCGCAACCCGGCCCGATTTCGTCGCGCCGATTTACCTGCAATACGAATGGACGCCCGGCAAGGGCAACGTGCCCGCCGACGCGCCCCCGGCGTTTATCCTCGCCGCCACCGACGATCAACTCGGCTTGGCTCCGCACAGCGTACAACTCTACACCGACTGGGTCGCGGCCCAGAAGCCCGCCGAGTTGCATTTGTACGCCAGCGGTGGCCACGGCTTCGGGATGCGGACGCAAAACCTGCCCTCTGACCGCTGGATCAGCCTGTTTGGGGATTGGCTCGACGCCCAGGGCTTGTTAAAGAAAGTGGTGAAATGACCCCACGCCGAAAACTCCCCCCTTTTTTCTCTAACAAACCCTATGAAAAAGTCCCTTCTGCTGTGTACAATCCTGGTGTTGCTGATTGGCAGCGGCGCGGCGTTCGCTCAAACGCCCCAGCGGCAACCCACGCCCAACGACACCCTTAAGTCGCCCCAGGTGCTGCCCGATAATCGGGTGGCGATTCGGATTTACGCGCCCAAAGCGAGCGAGGTGACGGTATCCGGCGATTTCAGGTCGGGCCAGCAGCCCGAAAAACTAACGAAGGACGCGAATGGCGTATGGTCGGCCTTGTTCGGCCCGCTCCAACCGGATTACTACACCTACACCCTGATGGTGGACGGCGTCCGTACGGCCGACCCGAAAAATCCGATCATCAAGCAGGGCATCGCCAGCCTGGAAAACGTGATGGTCGTGCCCGGTGCCGAAACCGCGTTTGAAGACAACCGCTCGGTACCGCACGGCGAAATGCGGCAGGTTTGGTACTCATCGGGTACGCTCGGAATGATGCGGCGGATGCACGTGTACACCCCGCCGGGTTACGACAAAGGCAGCACGAACTACCCCGTGTTTTACCTCCTGCACGGCGGGGGCGACGAAGATTCGGGCTGGAGCAGCATCGGTCGGGCCGGGTTTATTCTCGACAATTTGCTGGCGGCGGGTAAGGCAAAACCCATGGTGGTGGTGATGCCCAACGGCAGCATGCCACCGGCTCCCGGCGGGGGGAATCCCGCCCAGGACCTGACGCGGATGCGGGCCTTGTTTGCCGACGAACTGCTGAAAGAAATAATGCCCTACGTCGAGAAGAATTACCGGGTGCTCAGCAACCGTGAGAACCGGGCCATTGCCGGGCTGTCGATGGGCGGCTTCCAAACCCTCGACGTGACCCTGACGCGCCCGGAGTTGTTCAACTACGTGGGCGTGTTCAGCTCCGGCTTTTTCGGGCAAAGCATCGACGAGGCCCCGGCCCGCTACGCCAAGGCGTTGGGAAACCCCAATTTCAACAAAGACAAAAAGCTGTTCTGGGTCGCCATCGGCAAGGACGATTTCGTGATGGAAGCCAACAAAAAAACGCTGGCCTTGCTCGATAAAAGCGGCATCAAATACCAGTACAAAGAAACCGCCGGGGGTCACACCTGGGTCAACTGGCGGCAGTACCTCAACGAGTTTACGCCGATGTTGTTTCGGTAGACTAAGGCAGGGGCGGTGCCGCGCGGTACCGCCTCTACCCTGAATTTATGTTTCCCCCCACCAAAGCCCACGTGTAACTGGTGCCAATCGGGGATGGATCCCCACTAAAACCGTATTGATAGCCCCTCACTTAAAACCATCCAGTACCTTATCCGCTTCCGCTAAGCTCATCACGTTACGCTTAGGGTCGATTTCAAAAAGCGCATCGGGTACCGGTTGAGCTTTTAGCTGGGTAGCCGTCAGGCGGGTCATCCAGCCTAATTCACTAACGGTAAACTGCAAGGGCGTACCGGGTAGATCGCCCAGGGGATCGAAATCGAATAACGTACTGATGGGGAGGGTCATCGCTCTGGTGATGATCGCCTCAGTCGGTTCAGGAATGGGACCTTCGCTGAGCGCTACTTTTTCGGCGGGCAACCCAAGCCAGGTGGTTTTTTGAATCACTTTATCGAGCCGGTAGCTTTTTCGCCCGCCCGCCAGGGCCTGTTTGTCTTTCACCTGCGTTTCCTCGTCGTACGACATGAAAAGCGCCATGGTGTTGGCGAAGGGAGCTATCATAGGATCGGACACCTCCATTAATTGATAGACGCCTTTTCGATTTCGGATGCGGATGTCTTTCTGCACATCAGCGGGGTTGTTTTTACCGATCCGCCAGATTTCCAGGCGTAATAAGTCTCCTTTTTTGTACACGAGTACCCGCGACGGAATGTAGGCCGCCGGTTCCGGCGCTAATCGCCTGATGGTGTCCGCTTTGTAGGTAAGCACCCCTTCCTGGAAAGGAGCTTGAGCCTTTACCTGGAAGGACAGCAGAGAGACGACCAAACCGCTGTAAAGGACTTTTTTGATGGATTTCATGCGCTTGCTTGGCTTAGTGGATTCGGTAATGGTTTTAGCCAGAAAAATCAAGTAGCGCAAGCCCCTGCTGCGCTACTTGATTTTTCTGGTCTACTAATTCAATTCGTCTCCCCAAATTGCTATCAATACACCTCAGCTTTTACGTGTAGCCTACCGTAGGTTAAATCCTCACCCACCGGTACGCAGATAAAGGTCAGTCCATGCCCGTAATGGTCCTGTCTGCTCGAGAAGTTTACTTTGCCTGCTGGCAATGTAACCCGAACGATATTACCCCTCCGGACACTATCTTCCTGGCCATACATGGAGTGAACGTAAAATTTGACTGGATGCCTCAGTTCTCCCGTTACCGTCACGATAGCGACGTTAGGGCTTCCGCCGTTGTGGATGCTAACTGCGTCGGGTAACTGGGATGTTCCCATACTAAACTCCCACTTGTGTTGAGAAACGCACCCAGTTAACCCCATTAGAATTAGCCCGCTCACTAAAGGAGTTAAAATACGTTTGAGTGAAACTGTCATTGTTGTCGTTGTCCAGAACTGTCTGTCGGAATTAGAGGTGAATTGAAGTTTTCTGGATCTTGTAGTCTTTTCCCACTTCCACCATTTATCGCAGGCAGTATTCTATCAATGAGACAGCCAACTCCATCCAAGATAGTACATCCATAAGCTAAAGAAATACCCAAATCATTATTGTGTAGGTCCATTTCCCGTCGCTTATCATGAGGCTCACTAGACTCATGTCGGATGCCTAAATCTCTTGCTAATGTATTATTTTGCCACGACCACGATCGAGCATTGAAAGCCGACCATAAAGCGTGCTTAAAGGCATTGCCGTTATGGCTATCACCTAATGGATTAAGAAAAAGGTTACTTGTATGCACTTCAGCGGCCTTCCTATTATAAGCGGCTGAAAGCTTAAGATAAGGATACGTTGCAAAAAATTCTCTCTCTTGTGCATTTAGAGGGTAGTCAAACGAATCGTAATCTGCGGTCGGCAACCCGCCCCAAGTACCGCTGTATCCATCAAATAGGTATACAAAGCCATCCGATCCTCGAACGGTGAATCCCGTTTCTGGAGGACTATCCGTTTGTAAAAAAGAATAACTGCTGGATGTCACGACAGACGTTGGAAGTGTAGTCATTGTAATTTCCCAGACATTAATCATGGCATTGTATCTATACTCAATCTTAACCCCATTGGGTTGGGTAAAAATGAGTTTATCGCCATTGGATGGGGTAGTTGGGAAAGTTGGACCACCCGCTCCGGGGCCACCTCCAGAACCGCCACACGTTGTGCGTCCGGCGCGAGTATTTTGGCAATCACCGTTACAGGTAGTGAAGGCGTATTCTGAAGAACTTGATGTTGTACCATTGCTGTAATAAGTGGTAGTTACCCAATACCAATCGATACATCCCGCAGTACGCGCGCCTTTTTTAGTCACTGGTTCCTTACTTGTTGCGATTCCCCTTTGCTTCAGTTTGCCGTTTTCTATAACGTTACTGACTCGTTTGTTCTGGTATATATCATACACACTTATTGTCCCAGAGTAGTTACTGGGTTCAAATCTAGAGGTGTAGATGTCCTTGGTCAAGTCTGTGTAATTTGTTGATTGACCTTCAAACGCAATAATACTCCCGTAGGCGATTTTGTCGTTATTTTTCCAGAAGACGGCCTTTATGATTTCGCTTGTTTTAAAGCCCGGTAAGCTCTCAACGTCCACAATGATAAAATTCTCGGAGGCCTCCTCGCCGGTTACTCTACCTGAAGTGGCTGGGTCAATCTTGATCCGCTGAATCAACTCGTCAAGTTTTTGTACACCTGCGTCATTACTGCTTGATTTAAGGTTTTGCAAATACTGAGTAACCGGATTTTTACCGGGCAGGTTTGCCTGGTTTTCTTCCAGAATCGATTCCTTGGAACACCCCAGCAGGGAACCCACTGTCAGCAGAATGATAAACTTGGTTTTCATAAGAAGTAGATGTTAATTGGAATGGCCTTGAAAAGTCGGACCGGGTAGGTACTTGACTTTACATTGTCTGACTTTTCAAGGTCATCCCACTTTGCTTGTTCCAAAGGTAGGCAATTGGTCAGGCGGCTAATATCCCCACTTTATGGGTATATTTTCTCAGACAACTACCCACTTCCGGAAATCAAGAAAAGTTGCTATCCCCCATACGGCTCATGTAGAAGCGGATGGCTAACGGGAGCAGGCTGCTTTTACCACCCGTTAATCCAAATTTCCGTTTGATGCTTCTGCGGTGACACTTTACGGTTTCTACGCTAATGAAAAGTTGACAAGCTATTTCGGGATTTCCCATTCCTGAGCCAATCCAATGAAGAATGTCTGTTTCACGCTCCGTTAGCGCAAATCCATCTGGCTCGTCCGGCGGGAGTACCTGGCCCTTTTGCCAAAAGATAGTCTCGATGGAGGGACTCAAAAACCGCTGTCCTCGTAGAATCAGTTTCAGGCACTGAAGAAACTCGACTTCATCGGATTCTACGTCCAGATACCCTGTCACTCCCAAACTGAACGCTTCACGGGCCGCATTTGCTTCGGGATTGCAGGTGTAAAAAATTATCCATTTCGGAACAGTGGATAGAGAGTTCTTCAGTCGCCGAAGCAAATCCAGGCTGTCCAACTGGGGTAGTCGGCAATCCAGCACAAGCAAATCAGGGCTCAGCCGTTGAATCAAAAGGAGGGCTTCCCGTCCATTGGCGGCAGTTGCTATCACCTTGTGACCTTCGTGGTTGAGCAGGGAAGCAAGACGGTTGACAACTATTTTTTCTTGTTTGGCGATGAAGCAGTTTAGCATGGCAGTGCGCTGGCGGATTCAAACAGCACAACGAACTTACGCAAAGCAGCGTATTTGGCAATGAAGACTAATCTTACTTTCGGGCTAAATATCCCGTGTGAGAGACCCGTTTCCGAAAATCCCACACCCTTCGCGCATAAAAATCCGCCCTTCCGACACCCAAATCCGGCACTCCGACCCCTTCATTTTCCCGCGTAACCGGACCTACCCACCTTTGTGACGTTCAATCCAAACGCCATGAAGAAGCCTCTGCTTTCCCTCTTTTTTCTGTTTGCCGCCTCGCTGGCCTTCGCTCAATTTCCCGGTGGTGGACCGGGTGGACGCAGTGGCGGGAACGACGACATCCGCCGCAGCCGTCAGGACCAACCCGGTGCCCCCGCCGCCGAGGCCGAAGCCGCGCCGAAGGGCAACGCCAAACTCACGGGTTACGTCGTGGATTCATCCGTGACGAAGGCCGTCGAATTTGCCAGCGTCGCGCTGTACAGCAAAGCCACCAACAAACCCGTGGATGGCGCGACCGCCGACGAAAAAGGCAAATTCAGCCTGACCCGCCTCGCGGCGGGCGACTACAAATTGCTTATTTCGTTCATTGGTTTTAAAACGAAAACTGTCGACAACCTCACGCTGGTGAAAGGTCAGACCCTCGATTTGGGCGTACTCAAACTCACACCCGAAGTAGTGCAGCTCGACGGCGTGACCGTGACCGGACAGCAGGCGTTGATTGAAGAAAAAGTGGACCGGCTCGTGTACAACGCCGACAAAGACCTCAGCGCACGGGGCGGCGACGCCTCCGACGTGCTGCGGAAAGTACCCATGCTCAGCGTAGACATGGACGGCAACGTGAGCCTGCGCGGCAGCCAGAACATCCGGGTGTTGATCAACAACAAGCCCAGCACCATCGTCGCCAGCAGCGTGGCCGACGCGCTCAAGCAAATTCCCGCCGACCAGATTAAATCGGTGGAAGTCATCACCAGCCCCTCGGCCCGGTACGACGCCGAAGGCTCCGGTGGCATCATCAACATCATCACCAAGAAAAATACCCTGCAAGGCGTGACGCTCGGCGTAGACGGCGGGGTGGGCAACCGCTCCTCGACCTTCGGCCTCAACGGCAGCTACCGCAAGGGCAAGTTGGGCCTCAGCCTAGGCGGGCACGGACGGGCCATTTACAACCCCTCGTCCTCGACCCTCGACCAAACCAACCTCGTCACCGGCATCCGCACCAGCCAGACCAGCACCGGCAACGACCGGGGCGTTTTCGGCAACTACAACCTGGGCATGGATTACGATTTGGCCAAAAACCAAAGCCTCACCGCCAGCGTCCGCTACGGTGTGCGGAACATGAACCGCAGCCAGGACCTGAGCACGACGCTTTTTGGAAACAACCTGCCTTTGTCCACCTCTTCCCGTGAGGTGGATTCCAAAAACCAGTCGGGCAACGTGGACGTGAACGTGGATTACCTGCGCACCTTCAAGCCCGGCCAGGAGTGGAGCATTTCGACGCAATTCAGCCGCAACGATTTGACCAGCAACTTCGACGCCGACCTGCTCAACGGCATCGGCAACCTGACCGGTCGCCAGCGCAACCTCAACAACAGCAACAACCAGGAAATTACGCTCCAGACTGACTACCAGACGCCAATTAAGAAGAACCAGATGCTGGAATTTGGCGCGAAGGGCATCATGCGCACTGTGCTGAGTGATTTCAGCTACCTGTTGTCCAACCCTTCCGGCAGTTTCTCGACCGATGTAACCCGCCCCGACGGCTCGCTCGATTACAGCCAGAACATCGCCGCCGGGTACGTGTCGTACACCTACACCACCCAGAGCAAGTTTACGATTAAAGCCGGGACGCGCTTCGAGCACACGTTCATCAACGCCAGCACCCGCGAGGCGGGCGGCATCGCCATCCCCGGTTACAGCAACCTGGTGCCGAGCCTGAACATTTCGAAGAAAATCGGTACGTCCACCGTAAAAGCGGCCTACAACCGGCGGATTCAGCGTCCGGGTATTCAGCAACTCAACCCGAACGTAAACCTGTCGAACCCGCAGAACATCAGTCAGGGCAATCCCGACCTGCGTCCCGAACTGACCGACAACATCGAACTGGGCCTGAGCACAAGCATCGGGAAAACGTACCTGAACGCCTCGCTCTTCACCCGCCTGACCGACAACTCGATTACGCAAATCCGGCAGAACATCGAAAACGGGGCCATCCTGACCACCTTCCAGAACATCGGCAGCGAGCGCGCCTACGGCACCAACGTGTTTGCCAACATCACCCTCACGCCCAAGTGGACCCTCAGCGGCGGCATCGACCTGTACTACGCCCAACTGCGCGGTCAGGTGGCGGGCCTCAACGGAGTATCGCAGCCCCTGAGTAATTCCGGCCTGGTGATGGGCGGTCGGCTGATGAGTCAGTTTCAGTTGAACAACGGCTGGGGGATTCAAGCCTTCGGCGGAGCGCGGGGCAACCAGATTCAGTTGCAGGGCACCCAGGGGAGCTTTTACATGTACAGCCTGGGGGTGAAGAAAGACT
This sequence comes from uncultured Cytophagales bacterium, assembly GCA_964244295.1. Classification (GTDB taxonomy): domain Bacteria; phylum Bacteroidota; class Bacteroidia; order Cytophagales; family Spirosomataceae; genus JAJAZB01. The sequence continues at coordinate 39,434 of CAXTIG010000029.1, read as the reverse complement.
TCGCCAACAAAAAAGGCAGCCTCGGCCTGGCCGCCGACAACTTCCTGGGGGGCATGAAGGTGCGCACCGAACTGACTTCGCCGCAGTTTACGCAGGTCAGCCAGATGAACATTTACAACCAGAGCGTCCGCCTGACGTTTAGCTACAAAATCGGCAAAATGACCTTCTCCGCCCCGAAACGCAAAACCCGCTCGGTCAGCAACGACGACGTGAAGGGCGACGGGGGTGGCGAAGGCGGTGGGCAGCAGCAGGCTCCGGCGGGCGGCGGTGGCCAGCCTCGTTCGCAGAAGTAAGTAAACCGGGCGTTTTTGAGGTCCTGTCATCCCGACGAAGGAGGGATCTCGTTGGCCTTACGATATGCTTGCTGACAGCCGAGTGTTAGGTAACTCAACGAGATCCCTCCTTCGTCGGGATGACAAGACCCCCCTTAAAACTGCCAGTCTACAATTGCTCACCAACTTAAACGAAGATTTTAGGATTAGTTTAGGGGTGAAGGCCTCCGGCTTTGCTGGAGGTCTTACTTTAGCGCCTGAATTTGTTGACAGTAAACCGTTCCATTTTTCAAACCAATCTCCATTTTATTAACCATGTTCCACAAACCCGCTTTTCACCTCACCGGCCTGCTGGCCGCCACCCTGCTCCTCACCACGGCCCTCACCCCGCCCACTCGTCCGGCCAAAGCCACGACTTACACCGTGGACACCGAGCAAAGCAAATTAATTTGGAACGCTAAAAAAGTAGGCGGGGAACACAACGGCGTAATCAAACTTACGAAGGGCGAACTGACTGTGGATGGCACCAAACTAACGGGCGGCAGTTTCGTAGCCGACATGAGCACCATGCGCGACACCGACAAGCCCGAACCCAACGGACGGCTGATGGGTCACCTGAAGTCCGACGATTTTTTTGGGGTGGAGAAAAACCCGACTTCGACCTTTAAAATCACCAAAGCCACGCCCATTGCCGGGGCCAAAGCCGGAGAAGCCAATTTCACCGTTACCGGCGATTTGACCATCAAAGGCACCACCAAACCGCAGACCTTCCCCGCCGTGGTGAAGGTAACCGGCAACACCGTGGAAGCCACCGCCAAACTGGCCGTAAACCGGCTCGATTACGACATCAAATACCGGGCGGCAATTATCGGCACGGCGGCGGATAAAATTATTGAAGACACGTTTTCGCTGGATTTGAAGCTGGTGGCCAACAAGGCGACGCTCTGATTTTCAGTAGGTAAGCCGGTCACGCTGCGCGGAGTCGAAGCGCTACGCCACGCGCTTCGACTCCGTTCAGCGTGACCGGCTCATTCACTTATTTCGCTTCCTCAGCCCCCCATGAAACAAAAAAACCTCGTCAGCCTCTCCGTCGCCCTCGTTTTCATCGGGCTTTCCATCACGGGGTTATTAATTTATTTCGGGCAAAAATCGCGGGGCATCGAGCACACGCACGCCTGGTTTGGCGTATTGTTCGTGGCGGCGGCGGTGTTTCACATCGTCAACAACTGGTCGTCGCTGAAGGGCTACACGGTGGCCCGGCGCAACGGCGCCGTTCAGCGGGAGTTCGTCGTTCCGGCGCTGGTGGTCGGGGCCTTTGCGGCGGGTATCGGCTTCAACGTGCCCGCCTTCGACGCCCTGGCGAACGCCGGGAAAAAACTGTTTGCCGGGGAACGGCCCAAAGGCCCCGAACGGCTGACGTTCGAGGAAATCCGCACGAATCAAATCGCTTCCGGTACGCCGTTGACGCTGATTTTGCAAAAAACAAAAAGCCAAGTACCACCCGTGCTGGTAGCCTGGGTGGAGGATTCGGCCCGTCGCTTCGTCGAAAACCTGTTCGTGCCCGCGCAGGTGGTCGGTGAAAAAGGGCCGGAGCCAACGCCGTTCAGCCCCACCCTGCTGCCCGACTGGCAGGCCAAAGCCCGCAATCAGCAGCCCAACTACGAGCGCAGCACGCCGACGGAGTCGTTTCTGCTGCACACCAAAACCCAGGCAACCGGCTCGTATTTCGTGGTTGTGGCTCTGCGGGCAGGCGAAACAACCGAGCGCTACGAAGCGAAAATCGGCCCGGCAGCGGGCGACTTCGTCCGGCTGAACGCAGCGGGAGGAACCCTCCTGACGCGGGCGCTGGTCGAACGAACCGAGCCGCCCCAAAATCCGTGATTTTCCCATGATCGCCCCCCTGCTCACCGCGTACCGTCTGACTTCGTGGCAAAAATGGCAACTCGCCCTGAGCGTGTTCGTCGTGTACTGGCCCATCCGGTTGTACGTCAACCTCTGGGGGGCGCCGGGGTCGGTCTGGCTGCGGGCGGTGCCGGTGTTCGTGATGGAAATTCTGCTCAGCCTGCTGTTTTTCGCCCTGTGGCTGAGCGTGGCCGAATGGATTCAGCGGCGACTGTCCGACTGGTTCGGCGACGGCTTCCTGATCGAATTCAAAATTCCGGCGCAGTTGCTTACCCTGGTGGTGGCGAGTGTGTTGGCGGTGATTTTCAACCTGGCCTTTCACCAACTCCGGCATGGACTGAACGAATTTCTGGCCGGACAATTCGAGTTTTACCGGGAATGGCCCGGCTCCCCGCGTCCGGGCGGCGGGCGGCGCTTCGAGCCGGAGTTGCGCAACCGGGTCAACAACGGCCTCACGGTGATGACCATGCTGGCGGCCTTTTACCTGGCCGCCAACCGCCGGGCGTATAACCGGCTCGGCGAAGTGGAAGTGAAGGCCGAACGCCTCGAAAAAGAAAGCGTGCAGGCGCAGTTTGCGGCCTTAAAAAACCAGGTCAGTCCGCATTTTTTGTTCAACAGCCTGAGCATTCTCTCCTCGCTGGTGCAGGTAGACGCCGATTTGTCCGAGAAATTCATCGACCGGCTCTCCCGCGCCTACCGCTACATTCTCGAACAAAAAGACAACGAACTGGTGACGATGAAAACGGAACTGGATTTTATCGAATCCTACGTTTTTCTGCTGAAGATCCGGTTTGAAGACAAGTTCGACGTGGCCATCAACGTGCCCGATTCGCTGCTGACGCGCTACAAAATCGCCCCGCTGACGCTGCAATTGCTGGTGGAAAATACCGTGAAGCACAACCAGATGTCGTCGGAAAATCCGCTGCGGGTCAGCATCCGCGCCGAGAGCGACGAACTCATCGTCGAGAACGTGCTCCAGCCCCGCACCCAAACCGACGACTCGACGGGCGTGGGTCTGCAAAACATCGTCAACCGCTACGCGCTGCTCACCCCGCGCAAGGTGTGGATTGGCGCGCTGGAGGGGATGTTTGTGGTAAAAATTCCGCTGCTGGCTTAATTGAGTGACTGAGTGAGGGAGTGATTGAGTGATTGAAATGCATTTCTCCTTACTTCCTCACTCAATCACTCCCTCATTCAGTCACTCAATAAGCATGAACGTCCTGATCATCGAAGACGAAAACCTGACGGCCCGGCGGCTGGAAGGACAACTCAAAAAGTACGACCCCAGCATCGTGGTGCTCGACCGCCTGCCTTCGGTGAAAGGGGCCGTGGCGTGGTTCCGTCAGAACGCCGCCCCCGACCTGGTGTTTATGGACATCCACCTCGAAGACGACCTCGGTTTCGCCATCTTCGACCAGATTTCCATGCAAGCCCCGGTTATTTTCACCACCGCCTACGACGAGTACATGATCAAGGCGTTCAAGGTCAACAGCATCGACTACCTGCTCAAACCCGTCAATTACGAAGAACTGGCGGCGGCGATTGAAAAATACAAGGCGCTCAAAAGGCAGTTTTCCTCCACCGACCTCGATGCTTTACTCCGTTCGATCCAGAAGCCGAAGGAACCGGAGTACAAGGAGCGGTTCATGATTTCGATCGGTCCGAAACTGCGCAGCGTAGAAACCGCCGACGTGGCGTATTTTTTCCTCGATGAACGCGTCACCTTCCTCACCACCACCGAAGGAGCCAACCTGCCCCTGGAGTACAACCTCGACAAACTGACCCAACTGCTCGACCCGAAGCGGTTTTTCCGGGTCAATCGGCAGTTTCTGGTGTCGCTACCCGCCATCTACAGCATTCACACCTACTCGGCGGGAAAACTCAAACTCGATTTGCAACCCAAAACCCGCCACGAAGTCTTCGTGAGTGGCGACCGGGTGGCGGATTTTAAGGAGTGGTTGGGAAAATAGGACCGTTTCCAACGCAATACCAAAAAAGGCCACGGATGCGTCCGTGGCCTTTTTTGGTCAATTTTGCCAACCCTGGGGCTGAACGGGTGTGCGCGTGTCGCTGGGCAGGCAACGGGCGGCAGGCGGGCGGAAACCCAATGGCGGCGGCATAATGGCGGTCGGCTCCGGAACGGCTTGCCGACCAAACAACGTTTCGAACAGCCCCAGCGGAGGTCCGCTGGCGTTGCGGCGGTCGAGCCAATACCGCACCGACGACACGGCGGAAGCCGAAAAATAACCCACAATGGGTTCCTGTTCGTCGCTCAAACTGCGGATGTTGCCTACGATCGGTGCCGGGGGGGTATCGGCCAGGCCCCCGGTGTTTTGAGTTTGGTCTTCAAACAGCTTGAAGTAGCGATAGGCCCCCGCCGTGAGGGCGTACTGCCGGATTTCGACCAGGGCGGGCTGGATTTGGTAGTAGGGAATTTTGGCCACCAGTCGCCCCCGGATGGGGTTGCCGTTGGAGTAAACATCGCTGAATAAATTCAGGTCGTAGCTTTGAAAAATATCCCAGCAGCGCGTGGCGCACGTGTAATCGAAAAAATTGTCACGGGGCAAGCGGTTGTCGGTTTGGCAGGTGCCGTCGTTGGTGAGCGAATTATTGACGATAAACCGCCCCTGCTGGCAGGAAGCGCACCAGGCCTGGGCTTCCCAGAGGGTCCAATTCCAGCGGTAAAAATTGCGCTCGCCGGGCGGATCCTGGGTGTCGAGGTAAACCAGGTGGGCGGGAATGAACCGGTCTCTGGCCGCGTTGGGAATTCCTCGGGCATCGAAACTGTCGTACACCTTGCCGATGACCGACCCGGCACGCATCGTTTCTTCCGACGATTCGTAGGCTTTTCCCCCCACCTTAAAGCGCAGTTGGTAGCGTTCACCCACCTTCGCCCGGAAATCGCCCGGAAGCAGGTACGTACCCCCGGTGGTTTCGCGCAGGGCGATGGTCTGATTGCCGCCGATGAGCACCTCCACCTGGGCACCCGTGATGGGGGTGGTGGCCGATCCGGCCCCGTACACCCGCGAACGGCTGAGTTTGACGAACTGGGTTTCGGGCAAATCGGTGAGGGTGCCTTCGACGATGAGCACGTCGGCGTTGAGGGCCAGGCTGGGGTTGTAAGGTTCGACGCAGGCCTGGATTCCCGCCAGCGTCAGACTAATCAGCAGCAGTCCACACCAGAAGGGACGAAAAAAAAGCATTCGATTGAGGTAGAGGTTAAGCCGAAGTGGAATTGCGAAGGCGCAAAGTACCGAAGTGTTTCTGTTGAGCCAACGGGGGTGTTCGCGTAAAAGGCGCGGTTGGTCGCAAAAGAAAGTGGTGAGTGGTGAATTGGTGAAATGTAAAGTAAAAATCAGAGGTTTTCCTACTTCACATTTCACCACTCCGCTTTTCACTCATCCGCCAGCGTCTGCGAAATGTTGATGCGGTAAATGCCCAGGGAAGGCAGGGCGGCGGCGAGCAGGCCGATGGTCAGCGTGCCGAGCAGCAACAGGCCTTCTTCGGGTAGCAACGTGAGGGCGGTCAGATCGTAGTGAAAATTTTCCTGTACGTTTTGCCCCAGTAAAAACAACCCCAGGCGACTCAGCAAAATGCCCGCCCCGAAGCCGATCAGAGCGATCATCAGCCCTTCGAGCAGCAACAGCAGGAACAACTTTCCTCGTGTGGCTCCCATCGAGAGCATCAGGGCCATTTCGTAGCGCCGCTCCTTGAGCGAATTGTAGAGCGACACGAACACGCTGATGCCCGAAATGATGATGATCGCCAGGGCAATGTACTGCAACGTATCGATGCCGAAACCCAGCAGCGTGAAGAGGCGGTTGATTTCGATGGCGGGCGAGGCGGCCATCAGTTTGGAGTTGTCGTTGATGGCGCGGGGCAAAGTCAGTTTGGCCAGCGGGCTGCGAACCTTCACCAGCAGGGCGGTGACTTCCTGGCTGGGATCGTCGGTCTTGGCCGAGTCGGCAGTTTCTGGTTCCGGGGCGGCCATCATCGGCATCATCGGGTTGCGGGCGGGGCGGGGGGCACCTTCTTCTGCTTCGTGAATTTTCCAGACACTTTCCACGGGTGTCAGAATCAATTGGTCAGCCACCGAATTGCTCGGAGCCAGCAGGCCCACCACCTTGTATTTAAATTGGTTGTGCTCTTCGCCTTCGCCCGCCGTCAGCCCGTGCGACCCGGCGAATTCGTCGCCCAGTTTCAGGCCCGTGAGCCGGGCCACTTTCTCCCCGACTACCACGTCCAGGGCCTGGCTGAAAAGGCGCCCTTCGCTCACCTTCGCCTCGTACTGGTCGAGGTACTTCGCGTTGGTGCCCACGATGCGATAGCCCTTGTAGTTGTCGCCCAGCGCCAACGGAATGGCCGATTTAATGAGCGGGCTGCGGGTCAGTCGGTTGGCTTCGGCCAGCGGAATGTTGCCCGTGGGCGCATCGATCTGGTAAATGCTGGCCAAAATCAGTTGCAATGGGCTGCCTTTGGCTCCGATCACGAGGTCCACGCCGCGCACGTTTTTCGTGAATTGTTCGCTGAGTTGCTGGTTCAGAATCAGCAGCAGCGAAATGATCGTCACGCCCAGCGCCATCAGCAGCCCGCTCAGGAAACTGCTCAGGCTCCGGTCGCGGAGGTTGGCCCAGGAAATACGGAAGAGGTTCATTTTGTAAAAATTCCTGTCATCCCGAGCGTAGTGAGGGACCTCGTTGGCCCTCCGAACAATTGGCCAGTGACCCAGCGGCAGTTAACCGCCAGTCTCGGCAGTCCAACGAGGTCCTTCCAGTTCCATTGCGGGCAGCGCTCAGGATGACAGCGTGGGGGTTAAATGCTAATCTGCTTTTTCACCCGGTCCTTTAGCCGTTGGTCGTGGGTGACGATGACCAGGCTGGCCTGCGCTTGGTGGGCCTGCTGGGTGAGCAAGTCCACGACCCGATCGCAGTTGTCGTCGTCGAGGTTGGAGGTGGGTTCGTCGGCCAGCAACACGCGGGCGCGGTTCATCAGGGCGCGGGCAATGCCCACCCGCTGCTGTTCGCCGAGGCTGAGGGCGGTCGTTTTTTTCGCTAAATGTTCGGAGAAACCCAATCGCTCGGCCAGGTGGCGGGCGCGGGTAGCGTCGGGCTTCAGCCCGGCGAGGTAGTTGGCGAGAACCAGGTTGTCCAGCACGCTCAACGAATGGACAAAATGGGGCCGCTGGTACACAATCCCGACGTTCTGCGCCCGAAAGGCTACCGTGGCGGGAACCGTCATCCGGCTCAGGTCGGTGCCGTTGATGATCACTTGGCCGCTTTTCGGTTGGAGCAATAAAGCCAGCAGGTGGAGCAGCGTGGTTTTACCCCGCCCCGAACGGCCCAGAATGAGCAAGGTATCGTCGTCGGCGCACTGAAGATCGGGAAAGGTAAACCCTTTTTGGGACGTGTAAGAAAACGTGAGGTTGCGGGTTTCAATCATGCCAGTACGAAGGTTGTTGCCCGCCGTGCCAAGACCGTATCGATTAAAAAAACCGATACGGTTTCTTCCGAGCTTTAGACAAAAGTAGCCAAGCCCTGCAACAGTTTTGCAAAAAAAAGCGGGAGAAGGGAAAGACGGTTTCAAACAAGGAACTAAGTTTGCAACTCAGTTGCTAACGGATTTCATGAAATCGACCACGCTCACGTCTAAAGCCGACTACATCGGCATCACTGGTTCGCTGCTTTGCATCATTCACTGCCTGGCCACACCAATCCTGCTGCTGACGGTCAACTTCGCCCACGAAAGCCTGAAGGTGGGCTACCTGAGCCTGGATTACGTATTCATCGTCGTCAATATTTTCGCCGTGTACCACGCGACCAAGCACGCCCATTCGGTGGTAATTAAAAGGGCGCTCTGGAGTTTCCTGGTGCTGTTTACGGCGTGTTTGTTGCTCGAAGAGGTTTCCGAAACGTTCGAGTATATCGGCTACGCCGCCTCGCTGGGGCTGGTCGTGACGCACCTCATCAACATCCGGACGCACCATCACAACCACGAGGAGTGCGTGGAAGCAGAGGCGTAAACGACCTTCGTTTTTCAAACCAAAGGCCGGACTTCTGCGGGAAGTCCGGCCTTTTTCGCAACCCGGACAGCGGGCGCTAGCCCCTGTCAGCGGGTTCTCAACTTTCGTAACTCAATCCATACCTCGCCAGCACGTCGGCGGGCACGCCCTCCCAGTTGTTGGGCGTGTTGCCCAGGTAGCCCAAGTCGGCGATGCCGATTTTTGAGGTAAAAAACCCCGTGGCCGTGAGGTTGCGCATCTGGTTGAAAAACGCTACGCCCTGGCTCATTTCGGGTTTAGCCTTGCCGGGGTAGGCGATTTCGTCCACCATTTCGAGTTGCTGGGCCTTCGTGCCTTCCACGAAGGATTTGCCGAAGCGCTTCACGCACTGGTTATCAAGCCAGCGGATGCCGCCGCGCATGGGAGTTTGGTTACGGGGTTGGTCCTTCATCGTAAACTCGATGAAAGCCGGGACGCCCGCCTGCGAGGCACTGCCCGACTTGGCATCGGCGGGAATGATGATGTCACACAGCACCGTCACGGTTTTCAATTCGTGGGGCGTAAAAAACGTCTCGGCCATCAGCCGGGCGTCGCGTTCGGCCTCGAATTTCTGGCGACCGCCGGGTACTTTGATGGGAACCACGGGCGGGGCAGGCACGGCGGCCTCCACCGGATTGACGGCCATGCCCAGCGAACCGAGGGTGAGGGCCTTGAGGGAATCTCTGCGTTTCATGGTTTCGATGGTTTTCTCGCCTTGTCATCCTGAGCAAAGCGAAGGGTCTCGTTGGCCTACCGGATAGTTGGCTGTTGGCTACCGCTGGAGTTTCAGAGAGTATCCGACCGGCCAACGAGATCCCTCGCTTCGCTCAGGATGACAGCGCAAGCGGGTTGGGTTTAAATATTCTTCTTCTTCACCTCATCGATGATAAAATCCGAGGTGCGCCACGACATGGCCAGGATGGTCCAGGTGACGTTTTTATCGCCCTGGCTGACGAAGGGCGCGGCATCCACCACGAACAGGTTTTTCACGTCGTGGCCTTGCATGAAGGCGTTGAGGGCCGATTTTTTCGGATCGTTGCCCATGCGTACCGTGCCCACTTCGTGGATGATCTTGCCGGGGGCTTCGAGGCCGTAGTTGTTTTCCGGGCCGGGTTTGTTGCCCATCGGCACCCCGCCCATTTCGGTGATGAGTTGTTCGAAGGTGTCCTGCATGTGCTTGGCCTGCTTGATTTCGGCCTCGCCCCATTTGTAGTGAAAGCGCAGCGTCGGGATGCCGTACTTGTCTACCGCGTTGGGGTCGATTTCGCAGTAATTGCTTTCCAGTGGAATCGGCTCCCCGCGCCCGGCCATGCCCACGTAAGCCCCGTAAAAACGCCGGTAGTCGTCTTTCAGGCCCGCGCCGTAGCCGCCGGCGGCTTTCATGGAGCCGTCGCGGGTGGGGTACTTACCATTCATGTTTTCCATCCCAAAACCAAACCCGTAACCGGGCATCCCCATGCCGCCGCCGTATTCGATGTGGTAGCCGCGCGGGAAGTCGAGCTTGGTGTTGTCGAGCCACCAGGGCGTAAACACGTGCATGCCGCCGACGCCGTCTTCGTTGTACCGCTTGCGATCCATCAGAGCGGGAATAAAGCCGCTGCGGCTGGCTCCGGTGGAGTCGTTGAGGTACTTGCCAACCACCCCGCTGGCGTTGGCCAGTCCGGTGGGAAAGCGGCTCGATTTGGAGTTCAACAGCAACCGCGACGACTCGCAGGTGCTCGCCGCCAGCACTACAATTTTGGCCTTCACCGTTTTTTCCTGCATCGTTTGGGTATCCACGTAGCTCACGCCGTTGGCCAGTCCGGTTTGCGGGTCGGTGAGCACTTCGCGGGCCATCGCGCCGTTGATGAGCGTGAGGTTACCCGTTTTCATGGCCGGAATGCACAGCACCGACGACGACGAAAAGTCGGCGTACACCTGGCAGGCCCGCCCGCATTGGTTGCAGTAAAAACAAGCGCCGCGATCGGTATTGTTGGGAAGGGATTTAGTCAGGATGGAAAGCCGGGAAGGAATCACCGGAATTTGCAGATTTTTCCCCGCTTTCTTGATCATCAATTCGTGCAGGCGCGGCTTGGGCGGCGGCAGAAAAATGCCATCGGGTTCGTTGCGCATGCCCTCTTTTGAGCCAAACACGCCGATGAGCCGGTCCACTTTATCGTAGTACGGCGCCACGTCGTCGTAGGTGATGGGCCAGTCGTCGCCGATGCCGGTCAGGCTGGCGCGGCGGAAGTCGTCCGGCCCGAAGCGCATCGAAATCCGGCCCCAGTGGTTGGTACGTCCGCCGAGCATCCGCGAACGAAACCAGAAAAATTCGGTGCCCGGTTTGGCCGAATACGGCTCGCCGTCGATGTCCCAACCGCCCCAGGCGGCGTCGAAATCGCCGAAGGCCCGGGTCGTACCCGCCCCGCGCCGGGGCGATTCGTAGGGCCACTTCAACTGGGTGATGTACTTGGGGTCTTTGGGGTCGAAATACCCCCCGGCTTCGAGCAGGACTACTTTGGCCCCGGCTTTGGTAAGCTGGTAAGCCGCCATGCCGCCGCCCGCGCCGGAGCCGACGATGGCCACGTCGTACACGGGAGCGGCTTTGGGAATGGGCGCGTCTTTCATGCGGTTTAGTGGAAAAGTGGTTTGCGGAAAAATTCGGCCTAAAGTAGTAGTTTCCGGCTGGAGTTGGGCTGGATTAGTAAAATTTGGGACAATGCTCGCCCGGTCTACCCGGTTTTTCGAGGCTACTTGCTGGGGAAGCGGCGGTCATAAAAAATCCCTGGAGTAGGAAATGCGGTGGAAATGAGTTGAAAAACAGTTAAAAATGATTTGGAAATAAAGTAGAAATGACTTGAATTCAGCCTTCGTATACGCACAAAGGTTAGCCAAAAATATAAATCACTTAGTATTGAATTGGCTTTTCAGAAGAAAAAACGGTTTCTTTCCGGCGTAATTATCGGAAGTCGATCGGGAGCGTGAAATCTTTGGACAACGCCTACCCACGAATTAAATCCACTGCCGAACCTCCAGACCGCTTCCGTTAGTATCACCTAAACCGAAACCGCCGTTTCAACGGCAAAACACCTATGGAAAACCTCTTACCCTTACCACGCAGGTTGGGCAGGATGGCCCGGCTCGCCATGACGCCCGTTTTACTCAGCGTTGGCCTGGCCTACGCCACCGAAACACCCGTGCTGACCGGTTCCCCGGCCCGCGCTACCAAGCCGTTGGAAGTAAAAGCCGTGGATTCGGACCATCTCCGGGCGGGTCGTAGACGAAAGCAGTGCCCCCGTACCGGGCGTGAACGTGCTGCTGAAAGGTACCCAGCGCGGTGCCGTCACGAATGCCGACGGGCGATACCAGATTGAAGTTCCCGACGGAAATGCCACCCTAGTGTTCTCGTTCGTCGGGTTTTTACCGCAGGAAGTGGTGGCCGGTACGCAAAGTACCGTCAACGTGACCCTCCGGACGGATACCCAAAACCTCGACGAAGTGGTCGTCATTGGTTACGGTACCACCCGGAAGTCGGACCTGACCGGCTCGGTTGGTGTCGTAAAACCAGAGCAACTCCTCGAACGCCCGGCCCCGTCGCTCACGCAGGCCCTGTCGGGGCGCATCGCCGGGGTGCAGGTCAACAACAACTCCGGCCGTCCGGGTGGGCGAACCACCATCCGGGTGCGGGGATTTAGTTCGATCAACTCCTCGAACAACCCCCTGTACGTGGTCGATGGCGTGATGTTGCCGCAGGGCACCCAAAACCAGTTTAGCTCCGCCATCGACTACATCAACCCCAACGACATCGTCTCGGTCGAAGTGCTGAAAGATGCCTCGTCGACGGCCATTTACGGGGCCAGGGGAGCCAACGGGGTAATTCTGGTGACGACCCGCAAGGGAAAAGCCGGGGAAGGCCAAATCACCTACAACGCCGATTTTAGCGTCAACGCGATTGGCCCCAACAAGCCCCAGGTGCTGAATTCGGCGCAGTACGTCGCCGTGGAAGACCTGGCCTGGGCCAACATGGCCAAGTACGACCCGGTCGGCTGGAACGCGGGCAAGTGGGCGTATCTGAACCCGAAACTGCGCCGGATCGATCCCCGGGTCTGGAATCCCGACGGTACCCCCAAATACGACACCGACTGGTTTAAAGAATCGACCCAGAACAAGCTTTCCCAAAACCACCAACTCGGTTTCAGCGGCGGCAGCGAGCGCACCCAGTATTCGCTTTCGCTCGGCTACCGAGACGATCAGGGACTCCTCAAAACCTCCTTCCTGAAACGGTACTCAGGCCGGTTTACCATCGACGATCAGGTGAAAACCTGGCTGAAAATCGGCGGTACGCTGAGTTACAACAACCAGTCGGAAAACCTGGTGGACATCAATGACGCCGTGGCCCGGCAGATTGTGGAAGACTTCCCCTTCCTGCCCGTCAAGTACGAAGACGGTACGTTTGCCAACAACCGGGAGTTCCCCTACGCCGAAGGTACCTTTAGTTCCGTACACCGGTTGATGGGACGGAAGTTCATCCTCAACACGCAGACCACGCTGGGAAGTTTGTACACCAACATCAACCTGGCTAAGGGCCTGGAAATGCGCACGGTTTTGGGGGTGAACGTCCAGACGCAGGAAAACAACCAGTCTCAAACCCGCATCCTGAACCCCGGTGCCTTTGGTAACGCTTCGGTCAGTAACCGGAAAGAAAGTTTCTGGTCGCTGGAAAACTACCTGACCTACAACAAGCAGTTTGGTGAAATCCACAACCTTACCGCGTTGCTGGGAATTTCGTGGCAGGAGACCAACGTGTTTAGCATCAGTGCCAGCGTCAATAATTTTGCTACCGATTACTTCGGATTCAATAACCTCGGTGCAGGGGCGACCAATCCCGGCGTTGGCTCGGGTGCTTCGCGCTTTGCCTTCAACTCGTACTTCGGGCGGATCAACTACAGCCTGCTCAACAAGTACCTGGTTACGTTTACTGGGCGGGCCGACGGGTCGTCTAAATTTGGGGTCAACCACAAGTTTTCGTTTTTCCCCTCGGCGGCCCTGGCCTGGCGGGTGTCGGAAGAAGCCTTCCTGAAAAACAGCAACGTCGTTTCCAACCTGAAACTGCGGGCCAGCTTCGGCCTGACGGGTAACTCCGAAATTCCGCCGTATTCCTCGCTGTCGCTGCTCAGCTCCAACTACGCCACGGTTTACAACGATGCCCGCGTGTCGGGTACCGGCCTCAGCCGCCTGGCCAACCCCGATTTGCGCTGGGAAAAAACCGCTCAGAGTGACATTGGGGTCGAAGTGGGCCTACTCAAAAATCGCATCACGCTGGAAGCCGACCTGTACTACCGGAAAACCACCGATATGCTCCTCGATGCCCCCGTTCCCCAAACCAGCGGGTACGGCACCATTCGCCGGAACGTGGGTTCGATGGAAAACAAGGGCCTTGAAATCGGCATCAACACCGTCAACATCGATCGGGGCGGCTTCCAGTGGAATACCTCGTTCAACTTCTCGCTCAACCGCAACAAGGTGCTCTCGCTGGCCACGCCTTCGGATATTTTCGGGGTGGGTGGACCTAACTTCACCAACCAGACGAACATCATCCGGATCGGCGAACCGGTCGGATCATTCTGGGGCCTGACCCGCGTGGGCATCTGGAGCGAAGCCGAACGCGAGGAAGCGGCTAAATTCACGAGTTACCGGAACGGATTGACCATCCTGCCCGGCGACATCAAGTACCTCGACGTCAACGGCGACAAGGCCATCACCGATGCCGACCGGAGTATCATCGGCAACGGCAGCCCCAAAGGCTGGGGCGCGATGACGAACACCGTCCGGTTCCGGAACCTGGATCTGACCCTCGAACTCCAGTACATGTACGGCAACGACGTGTTGCTCATGAACCTGCACCCCAGCGAAGACCGCCAGGCCCTGGCCAACAGCTACACCTCGGTGCTGAACGCCTGGACGCCGCAAAACCAGAACACGATGATTGCCGAAATCCGGGATACGCGGGCGGGCTACGTCACCAACGTAGACAGCCACTGGGTGAAAGATGGATCGTTCCTGCGCGGGAAAAACATCCTACTGGGGTACACCATCCCGCCCGCCATCACCAGCAAACTCAAAATGAGCCGCCTGCGGGTGTACACTACGGTCCAGAACTTCTTCCTGCTCGTGGATGATCCCATCATCGGTGATCCGGAAGTAACTCCTACCAACCAGGCCGACGGGAGCAGCGCTTTCTCGCAGGGCGAAATCTGGCACAATTACCCCAAACCGACCACTTACATGGTGGGCATCCAGGTTGGCTTCTAACCCATCACTTCCAATAAAACAACGATTCACCATGACGTTTTCCATTCTAAAAAAAGCAGGCAAGGCGCTCTTGTTCGGAGCCATCCTGCTGGGTCCGGCGGGCTGCACTAAGTTTTTAGAGGAACAGGCCCCCTCCAACCTGACCCCGGAGAGTTTTTACACCATCCCCGACCACGCCGAAGCCGCCCTGGCTTCGGTGTACGCCGACCTGCGGTTTATGGGTGGCACAGCCGGTATTTTCTCGTCCAACTGGCAGTTGCTGGAAGCTATGACGGGTACCTCCACCACTGAAACCGCCCAGAACTCCGACCTCAACAACCTGTACGGGTTGGTACACGACGGCAACACCGCCCACGTGGTCAACTACTGGAACGGCCTGTACAAAGTTATCGCTCAGGCTAACCAAGTGCTCGACAAAACGCCGGGCATCGCGCTGATGGATGAAAAGCAGCGAGCCAAAATTCTCGGCGAAACACGCTTCCTACGGGCTGGGGCTTACTTCACGGCGGTGCGGCTATGGGGAGATATTCCCTTGATTACCAAACCTCAAACCGTCGAATCCGAAGATTTCCTGCCCGCGCGGGCACCCCAGGAAGAAATCTATAAGCTGATCGTCGAAGACCTCGTGGCCGCCGAAGCCGCCGGTTTGGCCTGGACCGACGTAAGCGGACGGGTCAACCTGGCCGCCGTGAAAGCGCAATTGGCCAGGGTATACCTGACCATGGCCGGTTTTCCGCTCAACAAAGGAGCGGCCTACTACAAATTGGCGGCCGATAAAGCGGCGGAAGTCATCGCCTACTCCACAGCCAATCCGACCGCCATCAACTTGTTCACCACCTACGAAGAGGTACACCGGGAAAGCACCAAAAACCGCCTGGAGCATCTCTTCATGCTTCAGTACAACACGGTGGTGGGGGGTAATCCGATGGACAATATGTACCCTAACTTTAAGCCGGTGACGTTCAACGGGCCGGGCGGAACGGGAAGCACGGTACCCACGCCCCAGTTTTACGCTTCCTACGAACCGGGCGACCTGCGGGCCAAAGACCAGGAAGGGTACTTTTACACCAGCTATTTCACCAATGGCAACGGCGCTCCGTTTCAGTTGAATGCTCCCTACATTTTCAAGCACTTTAATCGCACCTCTAACGGCACCAGCGGGGCGGCGGGTACCCGCAACAACAACCTCAACGTGCCCCAGATTCGCTACGCGGAAGTGCTGTTGATTTTTGCCGAGGCGCAAAACGAAGTCGGCGGGCCGAATCAGGCGGCTTACGATGCCTTCAAGCGCATCCGCGACCGGGCCAAACTCACCACGCCCGCCCTGGGCACCTACTCGGCGGCCACCTTCCGGGAGGCCGTCTGGCGGGAGCGCTGGCACGAACTCTGTTACGAGCAAATCACCTGGTTCGACATGGTTCGCCTGCGCAAGGTGTACAACGAAGCCACCAACGGCTTCGACAATTTCGTGGGCCACGTCAACCCCAGTTCCAATAAGCAGCCTCTGTTGGAAAAACACCTGCTGCTGCCCCTCGGTAAGCAGGAGATGTTGAACAACCCCAACCTGAAACCCCAGAACCCCGGCTACCCCAACTGAGTTGGGATGACGTGCAAACTCCCCAACTGGTTTGATCCGGTTGGGGAGTTGTTTTTTGGGTGAAGGCAAAACGAAGGTCAACTCGTTGCTGAAGGCCCCACGGCGGCTGTCATCCAGAGCGCAGCGAAGGACCTCGTTGGACTGCCGAACAGTAAACGGTAAGCTACCGTCGGGTTAACGAAAAGCTGCCCGGCAGTCCAACGAGGTCCTTCGCTGCGCTCTGGATGACAGCACTATGTTTCAAAATTTCCCCCTTTCCCCCCCTTCCCAATGGATCTTTTTCAACTCAAAAAAGCCCCCGTCGTGTACGACGCGGTCGTCGTCGGCTCCGGGGCGGGCGGCGGCATGGCGGCCTACCTGCTCACCAAAGCCGGGGCCAACGTGCTGCTGCTCGAAGCCGGGGGCTACTACGACCCCGCCGACCCCAAATACATCACCCAGCTGAAGTGGCCTTACGAGTCACCCCGGCGCGGGGCTAATACGGCCTCGCGTTCCGGCGGCGATTTCGACGCGGCCTGGGGCGGCTGGGACATTGAGGGCGAGCCGTATTCGTCGGAGCCGGGGGCCGAATTCAACTGGTTCCGCTCCCGGATGCTCGGCGGGCGCACCAACCACTGGGGGCGCATTTCGCTGCGCTTCGGCCCCGACGACTTCCGGCGCGGCAGCATCAGCGGCGTGGGCGACGACTGGCCCATCGGCTACGAAGACATGAAGCCGTTTTACGACAAAACCGATAAGCTCATCGGCCTGTTCGGCACCAACCTGCCCGACTTTCCCAATGAACCCGACGGGTTTTTCCTGCCCCCGCCCAAGCCGCGCCTGCACGAGTTGATGCTGCAAAAAGCGGCGAAGGGCATCGGCATTCCGGTGGTTCCGGCGCGGAAGTCCATCCTGACCAAGCCCATCAACAACGAGCGCGGTTCCTGCTTCTACTGCGGGCAGTGCAACCGGGGTTGCCAGGCCTACGCCGATTTTTCGTCGTCGTCGGTGCTGGTGATTCCGGCCCTGAAAACCGGTCGCCTGACCCTCATCAACGGCGCGATGGTGCGCGAGGTACTCACCGACGTCCGGACGGGTCTGGCCACGGGCGTTTCGTATGTCGATACGCTCAACCTGAAGGAAATCGAGGTGCGGGCTAAAACCGTGTTGCTGGGAGCCAGCACCTGCGAATCGGCGCGGCTGTTGCTCAACTCCAAGTCGGCGCGCTTTCCCAACGGCCTGGCCAACACGAGCGGCGTGGTTGGCAAGTACCTCAACGACTCCACCGGGGCCAGCCGCTCCGGCTTCGTGCCGGCCTTGATGGATCGCAAGCGGTACAACGAAGACGGTGTCAGCGGGATGCACGTGTTCACCCCCTGGTGGCTCGACAACAAAAAACTGGACTTCCCACGCGGTTACCACATCGAGTACGGCGGCGGCATGGGCATGCCCGGTTACGGCTTTGGGTCGGGCATAGAGGCCATGAACGGCAAGTACCCCACCCGCGACGGCTCGATGAAAGCCGCCGGCGGCTACGGCGCGGGCCTGAAAGACGACTACCGGCGTTTTTACGGGGCCTACGTGAGCATGGCGGGCCGGGGCGAACCGGTGCCCCTGGAAAGCAATTACTGCGAAATCGACCCCAACGGCGTGGACAAGTACGGCATCCCGACGCTGCGCTTCCGCTACAAATGGGCCGACTCCGAAATCAGGCAGGCCAAGCACATGCAGGACACCTTCGAGGAAATCATCGTCGCGATGGGCGGGGTGCCAATGGGCAACAAGCCCGGTGCCAGCCAGAACTACGGCCTGGCCGCCCCCGGCCGGATCATCCACGAAGTGGGCACGGTGCGAATGGGCAACGACCCGAAAAAATCAGCCCTCAACAAATTCCAGCAAGCCCACGACGTAAAAAACCTGTTCGTGGTGGACGCCGCGCCCTTCGTCAGCCAGGGCGATAAAAACGTCACCTGGACTATCCTGGCCTCGTCGATGCGCACCTCGGAGTATTTGATTGAGGAGGTGAAGAAGAAGAATTTGTAGTCCAGCCCCGGTCCATCTGCCTGTCATCCTGAGCGCAGCGAAGGACCTCGTTGGACCTCCGTTTAGTCGGCGGTCAGCTACCGCTGGGTCATCGTCCAGCTATCCGGTAGTCCAACGAGGTCCTTCGCTGCGCTCAGGATGACAGGGGGGCTATCTGCCCGATTTCATCGGGCTTTAGACCGTACAAGCCATACACCAATCCGTCGATTTCCACCTCCAGCGTACCGGTGTCGGCACCGGGCTGGGCCTGCCGGGTTTGTAGAATCTGGCTCACGAGTTCCCCGATCCGCGCCACTGCTGCCGTCGGCTGGTTGGGGATGGGAAGCTGGGCCAGGTCGCGGATCAAAATCTGGGGAAAGGTATCCGCCGCGTCGAGACCGAATTTTTGGCGGATGTACCAGCCGATGAACTTCGAATTGAGAATGCCGAGCAGACTTTGGTACGAGATCCGGGCCTTGTCGGTCAGTTTGAGCACGTACAGCAGCGTGTTGCAGTAGGCCGTATCGGACACGTAGGTGGCCAGCAATGTGGAGCCAATGATTTTTCGGAGGAGAATTTTTTCACCCTCGAACTGCGCCGGCAAGCGGGGGGCCGCCAGCCAGGGACCGTAGCAAATCCAGTTATTTTCCCGCCAAAGCAGTTCGTAGCGGCCTACGTGCTTTCCTTCAAAAAAAGGCGACCAGGCGCTGGTTTTTCGCAGCTTGCCCGTGAAGGGTTTCCCCGTCCGAACCGCCTCGTTCTGGGGCGGCGTGCCCCGCCCAACTTCGTAGGTTTTGATGCCGGAGTGCAACCCGGCGAAGGTACCCAGCGCCGGGTAACTGGCTTCGATACGTTCGAGTAGGGTTAGTTCGTCGGCATCGCTCCGAAGGTTGAACGTCCCCGACTGAACCCAGCTTTTGGCCGTGACCCTGAATTCTTTTTCGGGAAAATCGAAGGAAAAAACCGGGGCTTTTTTGCCGAAACTCCGCAGGCTGATTTCATACGTCGGCTCCGCCGCACGGGGCGGTAGTTTTTTGAAAAACAACAACACCGTATCCACGAGGGCTTCCCTGAAAATCGTCGGGGGCAGCAGATCAATTTCGTGGATCTGGGTTTTTCGGAGTAAAAACTGCCGGGTGGCTTCGGTGAATTTCAGGTGGAGCAGCGTGTCAGGGACGATGAACCCCAACTCTCCGTTGGGCCGCAGCAAACGGTAGGCCCGTTCGATAAACAAGGCGTAGCGGTCAATCTTGGGCGAAAACAGGCTGAACTCCGAACGGAAATGCGCCTCGGCTACCCGGCTTTCGGGCGGCACGAGGCCGTAGGGCGGATTGCCCAGCACCACGTCGAAGCCCGCAAAATTCCCGCCCGCGTCGAGGAGTTCGGGAAACTCAAAGCGCCACTCGAAGGCATCGTGGTAGAGGCGGTCGCTTCGGCGGGCTTCCCAATCGGCTTCGGCCTTGACCAATTCCCGGTTTTTCCGGGCCAATGCGCCAGGGTTCAGCGGAAGGCCCCCGAAGAGCGAGGGATTTTGCAACGCCTGCACCTCTTGCCGCAATTTCTTCACCCGCTTGCCGAGGGGGTCCTGCTGCTGGAGTACCCGCCGGGCCTGCCGGCGGAAGTCGTCGATCGCCCGCAACGCCTCGGCTTTTACCGTCGGATCCGCCGTGGTTTTAGCCGTTTCAACGGCCTGGCGGTACCACGGCAGCGCGTAACGCGGTTGGCTGAATACGCCACTCAGGTCGGCATCCAGGGCGAAGCGATTCACCAGGCTGTTGCCCGCTCGGATGGAAGCCCCCCCCGTCCGTTCCAGGGCTTGGGGGGCTTCCATACACAACCGCAACCGGCAAACAGTCACCCAATTCGCGTTGATGTCCACCCCGAAAAGGCAGTGGTTAATCAGGAGTTGTTTTTCGTGAAGAAGCGTTTCCCGGAGTTCCTGATTCTCGTCGCCCGCCGGGCGGCCGCTGGCTTCGTGGACCACCCGGAGGCCGTCGGCTTCGACGCTGATTCGGTAGCCCTGCACCCGCCGCCCCAGCGTGTTGGGGCTGTGGTGGTATTCGAGCACGCGGAGGTCGGCTTTAATGGCAATCAGTTCGTGCAGCGCACTCAGCAGAAAACGCCCGCTGCCCACCGCCGGGTCGACGATGCGCAAGGCGTTGATTACCTCGTTGGCAGTGGCGCGGTGCTGGGCGTTTTGGTAGTTGAATTGCCGGGCCAGTTCGTCGAAGCTGGCGTGGCGGGTGCGGAAATGGGCGTTGAGGCGATGAGTAACGGCCCGGCGGATGGCCTGACGGCATACCTGCCGGGCGACGAACCCCGGCGTCAGAAAACTCCCGTCGCCGTTGAGTTTCTCAAAAATCAGCCCCAGCGTCGCGGTGTCGAGGGCTGGGCGTGTCGGGCCGGATTCTGACTTGCCGGGGCGGAAGGCGTAGGCGTCGAGAAACGCGAGCAGGTAGCTCAGGGTGGGTTTCGCAGCCTGCCGATCGACGCCCGGATTTTTCAGCACACTCCGGGCGTCGATCGGGAGCGTGAGGTGGTCGTTTAGGGCTGCGATGGAAATGGTTTGCCGCTCTAGGTCGGTTGGCTCGAACAACGAAAGGGTGGGGTATCGCCGGGCGACTACCCCAAACAGGTCGTTGAGGTCGGAAAAAGTACGGAGGTGTTCCGGGTGCGAGGTCGCCGGGCCATCGCCGGGAAATTGCCCTTCGAGAAAGTTGAGAAACAGCACCCGGTTGATCCAGGTGAGGGTCAGTTCAATCGCCACGCCAACGAGTTGGCGTTGCCCGGCTTCCGAATCTCCGAAGGCGCTTGGGTCGGGTAGCTGGGTCAGGGCCTTCCGGGCGCGGAGGGCGGCCAGCGTATTTTCGAGCAACGAACCCGCATCGGGCTTTTTTTTGCGGCGAGTACGCCGGGGACCGACCCCTGCTTTTCCTTCTTCCAGACCCAGCAGGTGGAGGAGTTCGCGGTAAAAAGCCTGGTTGAATACCGGGGCGGGTTGGATCGGAGCAGAAACGGGCATGAACGACGGGCGGTGAAAAACCGGTCGGGCAAAATACGCAGGCAGCGCGTAGTTTTTGGTTTTTGGGGTTCGATTTTTTGCGGTTCGCCGTTGCGAAAAAAAAACGGCGGTTGCTTTTCAAGTGCAACTGCCGGTTTTTCACGAAAAAATCAAAACCGCACTCGCTCAGTGCGACACGTTCACCGTCTTGGCTTCTTTCGCCCCGCTCCCGCGCAGCAGGTACAAACCAGCGGGCTGGCGGGCAATGTCCCACTCCAGTACGGCGTCCTCGGCAGACTGCTCCGGACGTTGCTCCCGAACGGGCTGGCCCGTGCCGCTAAACAAGGCCACCTTCAGGGCTTGGCCTTCCCCTCCACTCACGTGAATGCGTAAACGTCCCTCCGGCAAGGGATTCGGACTCACCCGTACCTGCAAGCCCAGGTTTTCCGGGGCTGCTTCGCGGTTGTTACAGACTTCCCACCTTCAAGGTCTTGCTCACCGCACTCGTCAGGGCCGGATTGCTGCTCGTGAGGCGCAGGCGATAGCCGGTTCCCACTGGCGTACCCATCGGAATTACCACGTTGTTGAGGCCCGGACTAACCAAGCCGGGAATCGCCGCAAAGTTGTTGCCCATCGCGTCGGAGAGTTCCACGGTGAAGCCATTGCCCGCAAAGCAAGCACACGGGCTAGTGGTAAAACTCAGCCGGACGGCCTGCCCGGCGCCCTTGTTGTCGAGGCTGACGCTGGGGGCGGGGGCAAAAGCGGGCTGGTTGAGGGTAAAAGCCGCACTCATGCCGGAGACCTGGACGGGATTGCTGGCCCACACCCGCAGGCGGTAGCCGATGCCCGTGGGCTTGTTTTGGGCATCCTCAGGGGGTTGATGCCGGACGTATCCACGGGCGCTCCGTCCACTTCACGCCGGCCTGTCCTCCGTCGGCAATCAAATCCCTTCGCTCGTAGTCATCCCTTTGCGGGCCTGGCGCCGGGTCGAAGACAACTTGAAATGCCGCCGCCAATCGGAATTGAAAACCGTTGGTGTTTTGGACGCGGAGTTAGTCACGAAGGCGAATGGGGCGGGCTTTGGGGAGGCGGGAGAAGGATGGGGTGGTGAAGGTTGAGTAGTGAGAAACGCCCCGCCCGGAGTCTGAGCGGGGCGTTTCTATCGAATTTCTAATGTTCGATCACGACCTGTTTCCCAAGCGACTTGTCACCGCGTTTGAGCACCAGGTAGTAGCGCCCACGGGCCAGGTCAGCGACGGGCAGGGTCAACTTTTCTTCTTTCGATTTTAGCTTTCCCTGCTTCAGGGGTTTCCCGCTTTCGCTGGTCAGCGTGATGGATACTTCGTTTTTGGAAGGCTCTATGTCCACCGTCAGGTTGTCGGAAGCTGGGTTTGGGTAAATGCTGCGCAGGCCGAAGTCACCACCCACCTCTACGTATCGGAAAGCCAGGCCGCTGTTGCCGCAGTCGTACACGGCCCGTGCTGCGACGTTCCCATCCGTATCCGCATTCCCCACCCCAGCGAAAATGTAGGACTGGTCGGAACTGGTGTAGGTGATGTTCCAACCGGAGGGCACGTACCACTGGTACGACTTAACACCAGGGGGAGTCGGGGTTGATACGTAATATTCCTCCGTCTCACCGGGCAGAGTGTAGCTCGCTCCGAGAATGGAAGCCGGGGGAAACAGACGTTGGGTGTACTTGGCCAGGTACGCGTTGGAAGCGTTGTCAGCCACGATGTTGGCCGCGTTGCCGCAGAAACTGGCGTTCATGGTGGTGCTGACGACAATTCCCACGACGTGAACGTGCTGGTTGCTACACGCCACGGCAATCGGATCGGCCTGCCCGTTGCTGTAGGTGACGTTGTTTTTAACCCACTCGCAATTGCCACTGGCGGCGGCGTACCGTGCTACGTATACGTTATCGTGATTGCCGCTACCCGACGAGGTGAGGGTGGAGGAATAGCTGCCCGGACTGTTGAAATCGACCGTGCCCTGAAACCACCCAGCGACCATCAAATCGCCGGATTCCTTACCGAAATCGAGGTCGATGGAAAAACCGCCGAATTGAATACCGCTACTGAACGATTTGTTCCAGACTGGGTTGGTACCGCTCGATGGGGTGTATTTTTCGATGTAGATGCTACCAGAGGTTCCATTGCCACCCACGTAAATCCCATTCCCGGTATCGAGGGTAATCCGGTTGAAAAGTTTGTTGGTGGCTCCCGCCGAGCCTTGCGGGTTGCCGCTGGTGTCGTACCACTGAATGGGCCGGTCGTCGTTTTCGAGGTTTTGCCCGCAAACGTACAGGGTGTTGTTGCCAAACGTAACGTCGTAGGAACCCGCGCTGTTATCGCCGATGATTCGGGTGAAGCCTGCCGTTCCATCACTGGCGTATTTGCGCAGAATGCAATCATTCGTGTTGGCATCGCGGCGGCTGACGTGATACGCATTGCCGGAATTGTCGGTGCAGAGCCGACCGCCGCCTTCGAAATCGGCTCTGGAATTATTTAATTGTCTGACCCAAGCAAAGGCACCGCTATTAGCGTTGTATTTTGCTATGACAGCATCCCCGTCAGTGTCGCTTGTGGATATACTCCCTCCTGGCGATCCGTCAGGGTCGAAATTAACCGCAATTGAGGAGCTATTTGTACTTCTGAAATAGCCCGAGATGTACAAGAAAACGTTGTTGGAACCGTCCCGGTACAAAGCGACCCCCGTAGCGGAGCAATTTCCATTGGAGGCCCCGATTCTCTTCACATACTGCAAGTTGCCGTTAGAACTATACTTGGCAAAAAAGATATCGCGGAGTGGCCCTTGCGCCGTGAGCGTTGTGGCCGATGAGCCATTGCCGTTGAAATCGATGGTTCCGGCAAAATGCCCCACCACGTATACGTTTTCAGCGTCATCCACGGCGACATCGCCCGTAGTGGATTCGTTGTTGGGTAGGTTTCCGGCTAAATGCCGGTGCCATCGGTACTCCTGCCCCAGTGTGGTAGTGGAAATTAGGATTGCCGGGGCAAGCCAGGATAAAAAGAGAGCGATTTGGGCAGTACGCAGAAAAGGTACCGGCCGGGCGGCGGTAGAGCGGTTTCTCATGGCGGTTGAGATGGATGGATAAGTTTGAAATCATCCCAAACTTGCCTCCTCCAACCTAGCTTTGCAAATTATCTTTCCGTGAAGCCGCTTCACAAAACCGTAACATGGCATGACTCCACTAATTCCGCTCCGCCAGGTTGGAATACTCCTGTTTTGGATAGCAACTGCCTTGAGTTGCCCGGCCCAGAATCGGGCCAACGTCTGGTACTTTGGCGATAACATCGGCTTGGACTTCAACCAACGTCCGCCTCGGCTGCTTACCGATGGGCGCATCCGCTGGGATTCGACAGGGGGCAGTGAATCAGCCTCCAGCATCTGTGATACCACCGGCAGGTTGCTGTTTTACACCGATGGAGTGACAGTCTGGAATCGAAACCATCAGCCTATGCCCAACGGGACGGATTTATGGGGAGCCAGCACCACCACGCAAACCTTAATTGTCCCCGTACCAGGTTCTGAAACCCTCTTTTATATTTTCACTTGCTCACCAACGGGAAATAGCGCCTATTTTCCAATTGAAAAAAGAGGATTTAGATTCACAACCGTTGATATTTCACTGCAAAGCGGACTCGGGGATGTCATCCAAAAAAACATATTGATTCATCCCTCAACTACTGAAAAAGTGGCGGCCACTTTGCACACCAATAACCGGGATGTATGGGTGGTAATGCATGAATGGAATACGAACTTGTTTCGCTCCTACCTGATCACGGAGATGGGTATGAGTGCGAACCCCGTCATTAGTCAGACGGGCCTTGTGCATACGGGCCCGATCAATCCGTTTCATAGCGAGTCGAATGCCATTGGTCAGATGAAAATTTCGCCTGATGGCAGTCTAATGGCTGTAGCCATTTTTTACGATCAAGTTGCAGAAGTGTTTCGTTTCAATAACGCCAGTGGGCAAATCGACTTGATAACATCTCTGACGGATTTTGCCGAGTCCAGCCTTTACGGTGTAGAGTTTTCGCTCAATAGCAGATACTTATACATCGCTGATAGAAGCCGGTACATTTTCCAGTTTGACTTACATCAAAAGGACGTTTTAGCGAGCCGCTACAAGTTTGGTAATCCAAATCGCTACGACTTCCCCGCCAGTCTCCAACTGGCTCCGGACGGCAAGATCTACATCGCCAAATACGATTCAGAGTTTTTAGGCATCATTCACAACCCGGACGAATCTAAAGCAGCCTGCAACCACGAAGCGGTAGGAGTGCGGCTGGGCGTGAATGGGTTTCGCTACTGTCGGCAGGGCCTGCCCAACTTCATTTCCAGCTACTTCCTGCCCCCCGCCCCGGTGTTGGCGATGCCCAACGTGTTTACGCCCAACGGCGATGACTCCAACGAGGTGTTTCTACCCATGCGTCAGCAGCACGTGGCCTCGGCCCGGCTGGAGGTGTACAACCGCTGGGGGCAACCGCTTTTTCAAACCGATGACCTGACCAAAGGCTGGGACGGGGGTGAGTCGCCCGCCGGGACGTACTACTGGCTGGTGCGCTACGAAGGCACCAATGGCAAGGCCTACACCAGCAAGGGGTTTGTGGAATTGCTGCGCTGAGGGCTGAATTTTATCTAAAATAACCGTGACATGGCATGACTCCACTACTTCCGATCCGCCAGGTTGGAATACTCCTGTTTTGGTTGGCAACCCCCTTGATTGGCCCGGCCCAGAACCGGGCCAACGTCTGGTACTTCGGCGATAACATCGGCCTGGATTTCAACCAACGTCCGCCTCGCTTGCTCACTGACGGGCGTATTCGCAGGGATTCGACAGGGGATAGTGAATCAGCCTCCAGCATCTGCGATACCACCGGCAGGTTGCTCTTTTACACCGATGGAGTAACGGTTTGGAACCGAAACCATCAGCCGATGCCCAACGGGACGGGTCTGTGGGGAGGTGGCACCTCCACACAGACCTTGATAGTTCCCGTGCCCGACTCCGAGAACTTGTTTTATGTCTTCACATGCTCGCCGCAAGGTGACGATAGCTATTTTCCCACCGCTAAAAAAGGCTTTCGATACTCGGTTGTAAATCTTGCCCTGGAAAATGGATTAGGCGATGTCATCCAAAAGAATGTGCTGCTGTACCCCTCCACAACCGAAAAAGTAGCAGCGACCTTCCACGCCAACGGGCGGGACGTATGGGTGGTAATGCATGAATGGAAGAGTGAGGCGTTCCGGGCTTACCGTGTCAATGGAGGTGGCATCGATACGCAGGCAGTTATTAGTAGTGCTGGTGCCCAACACGTCGGGGGATTGAGCGCGCAAAATGATGCCAATGCCATTGGTCAACTAAAGATTTCACCAGATGGCAGCCGATTGGCATTGGTGCTATACATAGCTAAAATAGCAGAGGTGTTTCATTTTGATGCTTCCAATGGTCAAATCGAATTAACAGCTTCGCTGACTGGTTTTGCCGGATCACGGTTGTACGGAGTTGAGTTTTCGCCAAAGAGTCGGTATTTGTACCTGAGCGATTCCAATCGCGATTTGTACCAGTTTAATTTGTTATCACAGGACATTGCTGCCAGTCAGTACAAGTTTGGTAATTCGACCCGTTTCGATTCCCCTTCTCAACTCCAATTGGCTCCAGACGGCAAGGTTTACGTTGCAAAAAATAATGAGCAAAATTTAGGGATTATCCATGATCCCGATGAGTCTGGATCGGCTTGTAATTACGAAATTGAGGGAATTCGTTTGGGGATCAATGGTTTCAGGTACAGCGGAGCGGGCCTGCCCAACTTCATTTCCAGCTACTTCCTGCCCCCCGCCCCGGTGTTGGCGATGCCCAACGTGTTTACGCCCAACGGCGATGACTCCAACGAGGTGTTTCTACCCATGCGTCAGCAGCACGTGGCCTCGGCCCGGCTGGAGGTGTACAACCGCTGGGGGCAACCGCTTTTTCAAACCGATGACCTGACCAAAGGCTGGGACGGGGGTGAGTCGCCCGCCGGGACGTACTACTGGCTGGTGCGCTACGAAGGCACCAATGGCAAGGCCTACACCAGCAAGGGGTTTGTGGAATTGCTGCGCTGAGGGCTGAATTTTATCTAAAATAACCGTGACATGGCATGACTCCACTACTTCCGCTCCGCCAGGTTGGGATACTATTGTTTTGGCTGGCAACCCCCTTGAGTTGCCCGGCCCAGAACCAGGCCAACGTCTGGTACTTCGGCGACAACATCGGCCTGGATTTCAACCAACGTCCTCCTCGCTTGCTCACCGACGGGCGAATTCGATGGGATTCAACGAGTGCCAGCGAGTCGGCGGCCAGCATCTGCGACACCACCGGCAGGTTGCTCTTTTACACCGATGGAGTCACGGTCTGGAATCGAAACCATCAGCCGATGCCCAATGGGACGGGTTTATGGGGAGCCAGCACCACCACGCAAACCTTGATTGTGCCCGTACCAGGTTCTGAAACCCTGTTTTACATTTTCACCTGCTCACCGATGGGAAATAGCGCCTATTTCCCAGTTGAAAAAAAAGGATTTAGATTCACAACAGTTGACATTTCACTGCAAAGTGGACTCGGAGATGTCATCCAAAAAAACGTATTGCTCCATCCCTCGACCACTGAAAAAGTGGCGGCTACCTTGCACATCAACAACCAAGATATATGGGTGGTAATGCATGAGTGGAACACGAACACTTTTCGTTCCTACTTGATCACGAAAGCGGGTGTGAGTGCGAACTCGGTCAGTAGTCAGATGGGCCTTGTCCACACGGGGCCAACCAATCCGTTCCATAGCGAGTCGAATGCTATTGGCCAAATGAAAATTTCGCCCGACGGGAATCACATGGCGCTGACACTCCATTATGATCAGGCTCTGGAAATACTGAAATTCAATAATCAGACCGGTCAACTCAGTGCATCGGCTACGGTTACCGGTTTCGCCGAATCCAGATTGTACGGGGTGGAATTTTCGCCCAACAGCCGCTACTTATACATCGGCGATGACAGCCGGTACATTTTCCAGTTTGATTTACACCAAAAAGATATTTTAGCGAGCCGCTACAAGTTTGGCAATCCAAACCGGTATGACTTCCCCGCCAGTCTGCAACTGGCCCCGGACGGGAAGATTTACATTGCCAAATACAATTCAGAGTTTTTAGGCATCATTCACAACCCGGACGAACCCCAAGCAGCCTGCAACCACGAAGCGGTGGGCGTGCGGTTGGGCGTAAATGGTTTTCGCTACTGTCGCCAGGGCCTGCCCAACTTCATTTCCAGCTACTTCCTGCCCCCCGCCCCGGTGTTGGCGATGCCCAACGTGTTTACGCCCAACGGCGATGACTCCAACGAGGTGTTTCTACCCATGCGTCAGCAGCACGTGGCCTCGGCCCGGCTGGAGGTGTACAACCGCTGGGGGCAACCGCTTTTTCAAACCGATGACCTGACCAAAGGCTGGGACGGGGGTGAGTCGCCCGCCGGGACGTACTACTGGCTGGTGCGCTACGAAGGCACCAATGGCAAGGCCTACACCAGCAAGGGGTTTGTGGAATTGCTGCGCTGAGGCGGGGATCTCGTTAGTCCGCCGAACCGCTGGCTACCAGCAATTGTCTCGGAACCCCATCGAGATCCCTCCTTACGTCGGGATGACAGGCCCTTTTTTCAAAAAAAGGCTAACCAGCTTTTCTACCAAAAAACGAAACGCGGGAGAGTGCGTACCATCCCCTGCGTTTCGTTTTTCTGCCGGTTTACCACCCCGGATTCTGCACCAGCGAGGGCGTGCGCTGCAACTCGCTCTGCATGATCGGAAACAGGTAGTGGCGGGGGGCCACGAAGACCCGGTTTTCCACGAAAAAACGCTTCATTTTGTAGCGTTTGGCCCCAATCACAATCTTCCCGGCAGGGTCTTCGACGGGCTTCATGCCGTTGATCATCCGCTGGGTTTTGGGGTAGGGCCAGTAGTTCTGCGAGCGCTCGTCGTTGGTGCTGCCCGCCGCTTGCCAGGCTTGCTCTTTGGCCAGTTCGGTCGGGGCGTTGGGTTCGAGGTACAGGCGGAACGTCCAGACCCGGTTGTTTTCGTAAAAAAGCTCGACGCGGCGCTCCCGCTTGATGTACTCGTCCATCAGTTTTTTATCGCCCGTAGCCTCCGGCGGAATCGGGGCCATGAATGACCGCCGCCGCACCTGGTTGAGCAACTCGGCGATTTCGGCGTTCGGGCCACTGGTCTCGTTCACGGCTTCGCAGTAGATAAAAATAAACTCCGGCAAGCGCCACACGGGCGGGCCGTTGATGGAAAAACTCTTGTCGCGGTTCCAGGATTCCCGCAGAATTTTACGGTGAAAATAGCCCGTCACGGTCGAGTTGGTACCGCCCACCCGGTCGGCCCCTTCGGCGGTGTTGATCACTTTTCCTTTGAACGTAGACCCGTGGTACACCACGTCGCGGTACAGGCGCGGGTCGCGCTTTACGCTTTCGTAGGGGTTTTCGTCGTCGTAGCCGTCGGCTTTGGCCCGGGCGTTTTGGATCGGGTAGCCGTAGCCATTGGGGGCCTGGTACTCGTATTCGTCCACCTGTTCCTGAACCGGCATTTGCCGCGAACTGCCCCCCCAACTGGGCGGGTACATGTCGCCCTGCCAGAAATTGTCCTTGTCGCGGGTCACCAGAAACACGGCTTCTTTTTGGTACGCTTCCATGCTGTGGTACAGATCCCAGAGCCGGGCGTACACCTTCGAATTGTTGTTGTTGACGCCCGCGTCGTCCTTAAAATCGCTGGCGTCGTGGCCTACGTACAGGCTGTACCGTTGCCCCCCGTCGGCTTTGAAATCGAGCACGGCTTTGGCCGCGTCACGGGCCTGGGTCCAGCGGGCTGGATTCGAGGTGTATTCGGTGGCAAACTGGCGCGTGTCGCTGGGCAGGGTGCCGCCGTTCCAGAGCGGAGTGGCCGCCATCCAGCGGACGATGGCCTTCAAGCCCAGGCAGGCGCCCTTGTCGATGCGGCCAAAATCGGTGCCGCTCCACAGGGCCGGTACCCGCGCGTAGGCCGAGTCGCAATCCTTCGCAATCTTGCTGACGGTGGCGTGAAACGACTCTTTCTTAAAATCCATCGGGTCGATGGCGTTGATCACGCGGTCGACGTACACGATTTCCCCGTACATCCGGGCGGCCAGGTAGTGCAGGTACGCCCGCATGAAATACACTTCGCCAACCCGGCGGTCGAGATCGCCCTCCTGAAGCGGGTTGTCGGGCGTCCGGTATTTTTTAATGCCTTCTAAAATCACGTTGGCCTGCCGGATTTTGGCGTACAAATCCCCCCAGTACTGGCCCGTGCCACTCCCGGTGGGGAAGCCATTCGGCCCCCAGTCGCCCGCGTTGAATTTGTTGGTGATGCCGCCCTCCACGTTCGTTCCTTCGGATTCGTCGGTGATGGGCGAAGCCGAAAAGTGGTTGAAAAATACCAGCGGGCGGTTGGCGCTTTTCACCTGGGCGTACAAATCGGTGATGACCTGATTGGTTTTTACGTAGCGGGTAAAAACCTGTTCGGCGTCGACCTGGTCGTCGGGCCGTCGGTCCAGAAAATCGTCCTTGCTGCACGCCACCAGCAGGGCGAGCGGGAGCAGAACCGATAGAAAAAAGAGGAATGGAATGCGTTTCATGAAGTCGGGCGATTAAGTGAATGGTAATTGGGGATTGGGTAATTGGGGAGTGGGGAGCGGGTAATTGGGGAGTGGGTAATTGGGTAAATTGGTAATTCACTAATTTTTAACTATTTACCAATTCACCCAATCCCCAATTACCCAATTCCCAATTCCCTGTTTACCTCCGTTCGATAATTAAAAAGTGAGGTCGAGGCCGAAATTGTACACCTTCTGCACCGGGTACCAGGACCCGTCCCCTTCCCGGATTTCCGGGTCCACGTCGGCATCCTTGAGTTTATCCCAGGTCAGTACGTTGAGGCCCTGCGCGTAAACCCGCAGTCCCCGGAGGTTGAACCGCTGGAGGAAACGTTTGGGCAGGTTGTAGCCCAGCTCGATGGTTTTCAGGCGGAGGTACTGCGCGTTGTAGAGAAACAGGCTGCTGTTGGGGTTTTTGTTGTTGGTGTAGTCGCCGAAATGCAGCGCGGGGTACGTCGCCGTTTCCGCCGTAGCCGGGGTCCAGCGGGTGAGGTGCATCGGTTTTACTTTTCCGAATTTGTCTTGCGAAAAAAGCGGGAAATCGTACACGGCGGGGCCACTCAGTTGAACAGAAGCAAGGGCCGCTCCCTGGAACAACAAGCTGAAATCGAAGCCCTTGAACTTGGCCCCCACTGGAATCCCGAACATCAGTTGGGGGGTGCGCGGGTTTCCGACGGCCACCCGGTCACCCAGGTCGTTGATGACCCCGTCGCCGTTGATGTCTTTGTACACCACGTCGCCGGGAATCAGTTTGCCCCAGGGCTGGTAGCCCGCCCCGCTGTTTTTGGCGTTCAGTTCGGCCGCTTCCGCCGCATCCCGCACGAAGTGGTCCACTACGTAATCGAAGTGTTCGCCGATGCGGCGGCCCGTCTGCGCCCGGAGTGGCGAGGCGTAGGGGACTTCGTTCATGAAAATAATCTTGTTGCGGGCAAACGTCAGGTTGGGTTTGAGGAAATAGGAAAAATCACTGCCCAGTTTTCCCGTCCAGCCGATCTCAAGGTCGAAGCCCTGGTTATCAACGATGCCGGAATTGATGTAGGGGGCCGATTTCCCGACGATGGTGGGAAAACCGAGCTTGTCGCTTCCGCTCAGATCGGTGATGATGTCGTAGCGATGTTCGCGGAAAAAATCGACCGTCAGGCTGAGGCGGTTGAAGAACAGGGCGTCAATACCGACGTTGGTTTTCCGGGCTTTTTCCCAGGTCAGATCCGGATTGGCCAAGGCTCCTTCGCGAATGCCAACCCCGGCGAACGAGCCGAAATTTTCGGTGCCAAACCCGTAGTCAGCCCCGCCCACGTAGTACTGAAGGTACACGAACCGGGCGTCGTTCGGAACCCGGTCACTCCCGACGAGGCCGTGCGAAGCCCTGATTTTTAAACTGTTAAGCCAGGAACTGCCAACCAGAAATTTTTCCCGCGAAACCACCCAACCCGCCGAAACCGCCGGGAAGAACCCGTACCGCTTGCCTTTGGCGAAGTTTTCGGAGCCGTTGTAAGCGGCGTTCAGCTCGAACAAGTAGCGGTCGTCGTAGCCGTAGGTGATCCGGCCGGTTACGCCCTGGTACACGTAGGGAACCCGGTTGTCGATCGTCCGCTTCGAGCGGTTGCCCAGGAGCAGACCCGTCACGGTGTGAATTCCAAAATTTCGCAGGTAATCCAGCTTGATCTGCGTGTAGGAACGGCCATCGCTCAGGTTTCGGGCCAGCGAGTTGCCGAGCGTCTGATCGGTGTCGTACTTGTTGCCGCGCCGGTATTTTCCGGTGTAAATGCCGGGCGTCCGGTACACGTCGATGCCGGCTTCGGGCTGCAAGGTGGCGTAGCCCGGATACACGCGGTAGCCTTCGGCGTAGGTGGCGATGCCCCGGTTTACGGTCAGCCCTTCGGAGGCATCGTAGCCGAAAAGTCCTTCGATTTTCAGGCCCGGCGTGATGAAATCCAACTGGTGGCCGAGGATGAACGAGCCGTTGAGGTAGGTGTTTTTTTCGTTCAAAAAACCCGATCGGCTCAACTCGCCCAGGATGTTGAAGCGGTAAATCTGGTCGCCGTACAGCAAGCCGAGCGGGTTGTTGGCGATGGCCTGCGCGTTGGCGGGGTTCTCGTTTTCCGGTATCACGATCGGCAGGTACGAGGGCTGCGTGTTGGCCAGTTCAACGATGCGGGCCGCCGTGGTGCCCGGCGCGTTCCGGTCGGTGATGCGGGCGGCCAGGTCGAGGCGGGCGTAAAAATGCTTCGTGATGTCGATGTCGATGTTCGAGCGGAAGTTGTAGCGTTTAAACACCGCCTGGGTGTTGTAGGCACTCAGGTTGGAATTGGTGTAGTTGCCATCCTGCCGGAAATAATTGGCCAGCACGAAATACCGCGCCCGCTCCGAGCCGCCGCTGATGGTGAGGCTGTGGTCTTGCTGCGCCCCCGGTTTAAAGGCGAAATCGAAGTAGTCCCAGTCGTAACCCAGGCCGTCGGAGTTGTCGCCTTTTGCGTTCCGGAAATTGGCGATGGCCTGATCCGAAAACAGGTTGAGCGTGGCGGGGTTGGCACCCGGATTGTTGTTGACGATGGCCTCGTTGTAGAGCTGGGCGTAATCCGCCGAACCCAGGTACGTCGGAAATTGAATGGGCTGGTTGACGCCGTAGGAGGTTTTGAAATTGACCGTGGCCTTGTCCTGGACTTTGCCGCGTTTGGTCGTGATCAGAATGACCCCGTTGGCCCCCCGCACCCCAAACGGCGCCGTGGACGAGGCATCCTTCAGGATCGTGAAGGTTTCGATTTCCGACGGGGCCAGGTAATCCATGCTCCGCTCCAGGCCGTCGATGATCACGATCGGAGCCTGGTTGCCGTAGGTACCCGCGCCCCGGATCAGGATGTCGCTCCGGTCCACTCCCGGCTCGCCCCCGCTAAACTGGTTGGCAAACAGCCCCGGCAAGCGCCCGGCCAGGGCGTTGGTGAGGTTGGCCGTGGGGCTTTGCTCCAGGTCGCGGGTGGTGATGGTGGCCAGCGAACCCGTCACCGTGACTTTCCGCTGCGTGGCAAAACCCACGACCACCACCTCGTCGAGGCCCTGATTTTCGAATTGAAGCGAAATACTCAGGTCGGTTTGATTCCCCACCGTCACCTCGATTTTTCGATACCCGACCGAACTGACCACCAGCACGCTGCTGGCATCGGGCACCGAAAGGCTGAATTGCCCCTCCCGGTCGGTCGTCACGCCGCGCGTGGTTCCCTTCAGCAAAATACTGGCTCCGGGCAGCGGCTCGCCCTTTTCGTCGCGTACCCGGCCTTTCACCGGCAACTCGACCGGCACCGTGCCCATCACCGGTTCTACTGGTGGGATCAGCGCCGCCAACTTGCGGGCGGCTGGTCGGAGCACGATGCGTTTGCTCACGACGGTGTAACCCACGCCAACGGGCACGAGCAGCCGGTCGAGCACCAGGCGCAGCGGCTCGTTCTGGGCCGAAATCGTAATGGCCTGGTCGACGGGTACCCGTTTGGAATCGTAGGAAAACCGAATTTCGACGGCTTGTTCCAGGCGGTTGAGCGCCGTGCGGAGCGACAGGGTCTCGGTTGGGAGCGTAACCCGCCGGTTGAGTACTTCCTGGGCGGTGGTGGGCAGGGCCGTGGCCAGCCCGGAAAACCACAGAATCACCGTCAACTGAACAACGGAGAATTTCATGAGCGATACCCGCCAGGGGCCGGACAGTAGGTGTTTTTTCATAACTTTCGATTGGTTTTGAGGAAACAGTCTGGAAAAACCAATCCCGGGCTTCCGCCGAACGGAGCCAACGTTCGGGGAAAGCAGGGTAACCCCAACCGGGATTTTTAAGCCGACGATGGAGCCAACATCGTCGGCTTTTTTTCAAAAAAAGGTCAGGGAGGGGTGGTGCGGAAGGGATTCATGGGTTTAGAAGTTTTGGGGTGAATTTTTGGTAAGCTACTGACAGCCAGAACCCCAGACCCGGATTCGGTCTTTTTCAAGGGCAAACTGCACGTCGGTCCCCATTGTGGCCGTCACGATGCGGAGCTTTTCGGGGAGGGGTTCATCGGAAAGGGAGGTGGTAATCGAGCAGGATTGGTAGGCCCCGGCGGGGTATTCGATGCGCAGGCCGTACGCCCGCTCGATGGCCCGAAAAATGGTCGCCACGGGAGCATCGGTAAACTCGAACGACTGCCGGTCGAGCCGCGTCGCCAGGGCCAGCGGCTGCGTGACCCCGGACCGAACGACAACGGCGGTTTTCGTACGAATCACCGCCTGCTGCCGGGCTTCGAGCACGACGACGGGTTTGGTCGAAACGCGCGCGGCCCCGATGGCATACACCGCGACCCGGCCCGTGCGGACTTGCACCCTCGCCTCGGAATCGTCGGTTTTTGCCCGCACCGTAAAACTGGTTCCGAGCACGGTCGTCAGCAGGGTTTGGGTGCGCACCCGGAAAGGATGGTCGGCATCTTTGGTTACTTCAAAAAAAGCTTCCCCGCTCAGTTCCACGTCGCGGTTGGTGCCCACGAACCGGGTCGGGTGCCGGAGCAGGCCGTCCGTTTCGAGCCAGACCGTGCTCCCGTCGGGCAGGCTCACCAGCGCGGGGCGGCGGCTGGCGTTGCGCACGTCGAGCCATTGCACGGGCGGTTCCTGCTGCGCCGTTTCTGCACCAGGCCAGGTGTAGCCCAACTCCCGGTACCCCCACCAACCCAACGTGAGCAGTACCAGGGCCGCCGCCGCCCAGCCCAGCCAGCGCCGGACGGGTAGCGGCCGCACCACCGGCCCGGATTCACGGGCCGTTTCCACCCGCTGCCAGGCTCCCCGCCGGATGGCCTCGACTTCCTCGTCGCTCACCACCGGCTCGTCCAGCCCGGAGGCCCCCAGAAAAAGCAGGGCCTGCCGCGCCGCAACCTGCCGCTCCGGATGGGCGACCAACCAGCGCGAACCCGGATCGGAGGGATCGCGAAACCGACCGGAACGAACCCAGGTTCGGAAGGCTTCGTCGGCTAAAAAATCATCGGCGCGGTGGCAGGAATCCCAGGAATGCGGCATGGTGGGGTTTGGCTTTCTACCCCCAAGACGCCGCCCGCCCACCGATGTACTCAGCGGTGGATGAATTTTTTCAAGAAAAAATGGAAACGTCAGGAAAACCACCCCAGCAGCGTCAGCAGGGGCAGTAGCCCATCGGCCAGTTCGCTTCGCAACAGGCAAAGCGCTCGGTGCAGGAGATTGGAAACGGACTGGTAATTGATTTGCAGTACCTCGGCAATTTCCTCGTTCGTGAGGTTTTGGTAGTACTTCAGGTAAATGGCCTCGCGTTGGCGGGGAGGCAGGGCGTTGATGTATTCGTTGAGCCGTCGGAGTTGCTCGCGCTCGGTTTCGTCTTCAATCCACTGGTCTTCCACCGAAAAATAACTCAGAAAGGGAAGCGTTTCCGTCTCCTCCGACCAGGGGGTTCGCCGGAGGTCGGCGCGGTGTACGTTGAGCAGGCGGTTGTGCAGGGCCGTGAGCAGGTAGGCCCGCACGGAGCGAACGGGTTCGAGGCGCTCCCGGCGCAGCCAGAGTTCGGCGAAAAGGTCCTGGAGGCAGTCCTTCACTTCTTCCTCGTCCGACCAGAACCGGCATCCGTACTTCAGCAGCGGACGGGCGTGGCGACGCACGAGTTCATCGAGTGCCCGTGGCTCTCCCTGTTGCAGGCGCAGCCAAAGCAATTCATCCGGTGAGGTATCGAGGGGAGCGGGGCGGTTCACGAGCGACGGGCGTTTTTCCGGCGGTTTCAATCGGTGAAAGTGTAATTTATTACCGAAATATGAAAATTTTTGAGGTTGAAAAGAAACCGCCGAACAGAAACGAGGCCCTGGGGGATGGCCCTCGTGAACCCGTTGACGAAACCGGTTCCTTTTTTCAGTAGCTTTACTCAACCCCCCCCCGCATGGAAACGCTTCTGCTCAAAAGCCCCACCCCGCCCACGTTCGCCGGACAACGAATGAGCAAAGCCGAGTTTATGAGATGGGAATCGGACGATGCCTTCGTGTACGAATTCAGCGACGGCGTTTTAGAGTCCACTCTCAGTATGAAACAGGAAGAAATGTACTTATTGGGAAATCTGGAGGCCGCTTTTTCCCAAACCGAAGCCTTCAAACAGGGAGGGCGTTTGCGGGCGGAAGTCGATTGCTGGCTGACAGAAACGCAAATGCGCCGACCCGACGTGGCCTATTTCACGAAAGACCAACTCCGGCAAGCAGCCCAGGGCGAAGCCGTCATCCCGGCCTTCGTGGTGGAGTTCATTTCCGAACACGACGAGATTCTGAAAGGAGAACGCAAACGCAACGACCACTTCCAGGCCGGGGTGGCCGTGTTGTGGTGGGTGCTGCCGCCCTCCCGCACGGTGTACGTGTACAAGTCGCCGAAAATGGCGGAAATCTGCGGGGGCGACGACCCGCTCGGGGCGGGTTCGGTCCTGCCTGATTTAAAGCTGACCGCCGAAGCGTTGTTTGTGGTTTAAGCGGCAAAAAAAAGGGAGGCCGTCATGCTGACCCCATTGCGGAATTGAGCCTGTTCAGGATTTAGAAAAGGGGATTGTCATCCCGACGAAGGAGGGATGACAATCCCCTTTTCTAAATCCTGAACGACTTCATCGTCAGCATGACGCTTTTTCACCCCTCCGCCGCCTCCACCCGTACCTGCAAACAAAATTCGTGGTGCATCACCTCGTTGGGCTGTTCCACCCGGCGGATGAGGTGGCTTACGCTCAGCACCCGGAAGCGTCGGACGGGCAACTTGCTCGGATGGATGCCCTTGCGGTAGCCCATCACGTAGGAAATTTCGTCGCCGGGTTGGTAGTTGGGACTGCCCCACACGGTGCTTTCGAGCACGGTGCGGTCGTTTTCAATCAACATCACCACCATTCCTTTTTCGTTTCGCATGGCCTTAAAATTAAGAGCGCCAAAGGAACGGCATTCGCCCCGACTTGCCAAACCCGGCTTTCCCCGCCGCCGTTCCGGCGTTTACCCACCCGCCCGGCGCATTGGCCCCGCGCCGCTTTTTTTAAGCCGTAATCCGGGGTTAACTTCATCCCGTTGACCGCGAAAGCCCGCCCCCTGACCCTAGTTCCGCCGACTGGATTGTCGTTCGCAAAAACAACATTTTTTCTAATGTCCGTTTTTGCCAGTCGTTGAACGTTCCGCCGCGTTGATGGACTGAGCGATGAAAATCGCCACCACCCAATGCTCCCCTGGAACCGTAGAACGGCCCGGCGTTTTTGTTTTCAATGCTTCCGCCGCCCGTGTTCCGGGTGGAAAATGGTGGCCGTAATCCTGCTGTTGCTCGGCCCGGTCATATTGACGCTGGCTCAATCGCGGCAAACCCTGCGCGGCTTCGTGCGCGAAGTGGGTAGCGGGCAGGGGTTGGCGGGGGTTCACGTGACGGCCACGCCCGGCGTAGGCACGACCACGAATGACGACGGCTCTTTTTCCCTCTCTCTTTTTCCTTCGGACAGCCTCCGGCTGACCTTCTCGTTCGTCGGGTACGAAACCACCACGGTTTCGTACCCGAAAATGGGCCTGCTCCAGGTCCAACTCCGGCCCGGCATCGCGCTCCGCGAGGTGGTAGTGCGCGGTGGACGCGAGCGCCTGAGCGAAGAAACGGCCCTGAGCCGGATTACCCTGCCGCTCGATCAACTCCGAAAAATCCCGGCCTTGCTCGGCGAGAAGGACGTGCTGAAAGTCATCCAACTCCTGCCCGGCGTGCAGAAAGGTTCGGAAGGCAACGCCGGGGTGTACGTGCGCGGCGGCGGCCCCGACCAAAACCTGATGCTCCTCGACGAGGCCGTCGTCTACAACCCCAGCCACTTGTTCGGCTTTTTCTCGGTCTTCAACGGCGACGTGCTGAAAAGCGTCAGCCTGACCAAAGGCGGCTTCCCGGCCCAGTACGGCGGGCGGCTTTCGTCGGTCATCGACCTCGGCACCAAAGACGGCAACCGCGAGCGTCTGCACGGCGAGGGCAGCGTGGGCCTGATTGCCTCGCGGCTCACGCTGGAGGGGCCGATCGGTCGCCGGGCCTCGTTCCTGGTGTCGGGTCGCTACAGTTACTACGGCCTGATTACCCGGCAGGTGATGGCTACCCCCACCCAGGGCGATTTTTACGACCTCAACGCCAAACTCAGCCTCGATCTGGGCCGCCGCGACCAATTTTCGTTGAGCGCCTACACCGGCCACGACCAGTTTACGGGCAGTCGGGGGAGCGACGCCACGAGCTTAAAATCGGGTCTGGCCTGGGGCAACACCACCGCCTCGTTGCGCTGGAAACACGTTTTTTCGGAGAAATTTTTTGCCAACACCGCGCTGCTGTTCAGCGGCTATGGGTTGAAAGTTTCTAACCAGGACGCCCTCTCCCTGCCCGACAACGTCAGTCAGATCGTCCAACTCGACTACATCTCGACGGTGCGCGACCTGACTTTCAAAACCGACTTCGAGGTATTGGCCAGCCCCCGGCATCGCCTGCGGGTGGGGATTCAAAGCACCCTGCACCGCTTCCGGCCCAGCGCGGTGGTTGGAGCGGCGGCTCCGGTGGGAAATACCTTCAGCGCTCAACCCGAAATCACCGCGCTGGAATCGGGAATTTACGCCGAAGACGAGTGGAAACTGGGCG
>CAXTIG010000028.1:64256-90593 GCA_964244295.1 uncultured Cytophagales bacterium | reverse complement strand
AGGTCCTCAGGCAGTTTGGTGGAAAATACACGATTACTTTTGCTTGACCCCTTAAGATCTTAAAAAGAAGACGATCGTATTCCTCATTCGCAGACGCGTAGGAGGTTGCCCAAGTGGCATTTTTTAGAGTAAGTCGGGTAAAAAACCGGTTCGTGTTTCCCACCGTCCAATTTGAAATCAGGTTGTTTAGGTACCACTGGCTAAGGGGGAAGCGGTGGATTTTAGTGGCCGTCTCCACCGTGACGTAGCCAATCATCGTCTCCTCCGCATGAGAAAAAGGCTCACGACTTTCGACCATAATTCGGCTGACTTCGGAGCCTTTCAAGTGCGTGACCGTGCCTCTAATCGTTCTGGTTTTCTCCCTGTTTAGCGTCTTTTCGACAATCATCACGTATGATAATTTCTCCGGGTGGTCGATCACCCAGAGTTTGTTCGTGAGCACAGGCACGTCCGACGTGGCGGGCATTTCGCGCTGGCAGGCCCATACCACGAACGTCGCGACAGGAATCACTAGCAAATACAGGCTTTTTTTCATGGCAGGGGATGGTTTGGTTTGAAACAACTTCAGCAGCCGATCGCGCAAAGGCCGTCGGGCAAAGGCAGTGGCAAGCGCGAATCCGGGCTGGGCTAATTTTAAAAGCAGATTGGCGTAAGCCCGGCGGTCGTTGCGGGTCACAAGGCGGGCATCCACGTCCAGTTCGTGCAGGTGCGCCAGCGAACGAGTGTAGGCGTACACAACCAGATTGAACCAAAAGAATACGGTCAGCACCTCCAACGCCAGCCGGTCGAAAGAATGCCCCAACCGGGCGTGTTCGGCCTCGTGGTCCAGCACGAGCGCCCGCTCTGCGGGCGAAAGCCCCGCGTCGTTGAGCAGCACCAAGCGGAAAAACGAGGCGCTGCCGCCCGTGGTGAGTACGACGAGTAAATCACCCAGTTCCTCGCCGTCCTGCCGGGCCAGGAGGCGGATGCGGTTGAGCCGCCAGCCCAGCCGAACCGCCCCAAAGGCCGCCATCCCAGCGTACACGCCCCAGCCGAGGCCCGCCCAATCCGGCCTGGCCGGTTCCGGGTTTGGTCGGAACGGCTCCGGTAGCCGCCCGTCGGTAGGCAGGGGTGAGGGTTTCGATAGTACGGCAACGGGCTGGTCGGTCGCGGCGGACACGGGCATTTTCACCAACGGCAATCCCAGGCTCAGGGCCAGCGAGGCGAGCAGGTACGCCCGATTCAGCCCGTGGAAAGTGAGGGGCCGCAGTAAAAACCAGTAAACGGCGTAGAAAATCGCCATCGCCAGCGAGGCGGAGAGGAGGTAGTTCATGGCTGGGAATTTTTAGCGGTCGGACGGCTCGGAGCCGTCCGACCGCTGGGTTTTGTCCATCATCCGCCGCACTTCCTCCAACTCCCGGCCCGTGAGGTGTTTTTCCTCGGCCATGAACGAAAGCAAACGCGCAGGCGAGCCGTCGAAGTAGCTTTCCAGTAAAGCCCGAAACCCGCGCCGCCGGAACTGCTCCCGGCTGATGGCGGCGAAGTATTCGTAGGTGCGCCCGTAGGCTTTGTAACCCAGAAAGCCTTTCGTTTCCAGCGCCCGCACCACGCTCGACACCGTGTTGTAGGGCGGACTGTCGGGTAGCGCCTCGATGAGGTCTTTCACGAAAAAGGGGCGGTTCAACTCCCAAACCGCCTGCATGATGCGCTCCTCGGCGCGGGTGAGTGCTTCCAAAAGTAATTGTTGAATTGCGGTACGCCGCCCGGTTGGATTGTGAATTGGTGAGCCAAACGTAAAACGGTTTTTTCAGTTTTACAACTTATTTTTTAGTTTTTAAACTGAGAAAACCGTTTTATCAGAAAAGTAGGATTCGTTACTTTCGTTCAACGCAAAATTTTCAACGAATGAAAACCCTACAACTTTCAAACGTCGTCTGGCAGGAAGGTGCTTTTTACGTGGCGCAGTGCCTTAACGTGGACGTGTCGAGTTTTGGCGATAATCGGGAAGAAGCCCTGAGCAATCTGCACGAGGCGCTCGAACTTTACTTCGAGGATGCCCCGGCTGACCAGGTCTCGGTGGTACAGGGGGCGGAGGTGGTCAACGACTCGGTGAGCTATGCCTAAACTGTACTCATCCGAAGCCATCATTCGCGTCCTACTTCGCCAGGGTTTCAACTTTGTTTCTCAAAAAGGCAGCCACCGGAAGTACCGGAAAACGGTAATCCGACGCTGACGGCGATTGTTCCGGCGGGCCGGAAAGTAGTAGCCCATGGCACGTTCCGTTCCATCGTTCGGCAATCCGGGCTACGGGAGGAAGATTTTGAATGAAAAAGCGCCGAACCTCTCCAGGCCCGGCGCTTTTACTTTTTCGGAAGGGGCCGCTACGGCGTCACCTCCATCACGTTATTTTTCGGGTTGATGTCAGGGATCAAATTATCCGTCAAACTCACTTTCGTGAGGACTTTCCCGAACTCCTTCTCCACCGAATACACGTTGGCGCTTTGCCAAATCCGGGCCGTTTCGCGGATTTCTTCCGTCGTGCCGTCGGCGAAGGTGATTTTAATCGCCAGCGAAGTGGGCACCGTGCCGAGTTTGTTGACCGTGATTTTGGTCTTGTTCTTTTTGCCCTTCGTCACGCCCGCCAGGGCCAGGTCGGGGTAGCCTTTTTCGAAAAACCAGGGTTTCCAAAACCAGGACAAATCCTCCTTCAGCGCGTCGTTGAACGAGTAGAAGTAATCGTAGGGCATGGGGTGCTTGCCGTGCCAGCGGTCCATGTACGCATGCAGGGCGGCGAGGTATTTCTGGTCGCCGAGCATTTCCTTCAAAAACGTGTAGGCCTGCGCGGGCCGGATGTACGCCGCCAGGCCGTGCGAGTTCCCGCTTTTGATTTGGTTGGTCGGCACGATGAGCGGGATGTCTTCCTCGCTGCCCGCCGCCTGCGAAAAAGAAGCGGCGTTGCCCTGCTGGGGCCGGTATTTTTTCCCGCCGAAATTCTTCACGTCAAACTCCAGCCAGTTGGGCAGAAACTGCGCCATGCCCTCTTCCATCCAGGCGTACTTGCGCTCGTTGATGCCCATGTAAAACGGAAAATAACTGTGGGCAATCTCGTGGGCGGTCACTTCGGCGTCGAAGGCGCTGCCACCGAAATCGCCGTCGTTGACGAACATCGGAAATTCCATCCCGCCCGAGCCGTTGAACACGGTTTCGTTCGGAAACGGAAAGGGTACCGCCGGGAGGGTTTTCGAGAAATACTCCACCGACTGCCGGGCATAACGGCACACATCGGGGAAGCCCTTCGAGCGGGGGTGGTACACGGCGGCCACGCCCACGCGCCGGCCCGGCTCCACTTCCACGCTGCTGGCATCCCAGAGGTAAGTGTCGGAGGTGGCAAACACGAAATCGGGTACTTTTTCGGCCCGGTACCGGAAGGTGTGCGTACCCGACGTGGCCTGGGTGGTGCCGCCCTTCTCGCGGTCGGCGGTGGTGACCACGTTCACGATTTGGTCGGCGGTGCGGCTGCCTTTCCAGCGGTCGAGGTACTCGGCGCTCAGAATTTGCTCCGGGTTTTGCCAGACGCCCGTGGCCCAGACCAGGTGGCTGGCGGGCACGGTCACTTCCACGTCGAAATTGCTGTGGTCGTTGTAAAATTCCTCCTTGCCGGTGTACTGGGCCACGTCCCAGCCGTCGAGGTCGTCGTACACCGCGATTTGGGGGTACCAGTAGGCGACCATGAAACTGGTTTTGAAGTACGTCCCTTCGCGGATGTGCGATTTTTCGGGAATCGGGTAGCTCCAGGTCACGTCGAGCGTGATGGTTTTCTTCGTTTCCAGCCCGCCCGGAATCCGCAGGATGATGTTCGTGCCCTGGCGGTTGGGCTTCACGTCCTGCCCGTTGATGCGCACCACGGGCAATTTCACCACGGCGCTGTCTTTCAGGTCGGCGGCGTCGACGTTGCGGGGGTCGCGGGCGTTCGATTTGTCGAAAATCTCCGGGTACAGCCGCACGACCAGGTTCTGAATCGTGGCCGGGCTTTCGTTGTGGTACACGACCGTTTCGCTGCCGCTGATGAGCCGGGTGGCCGGGTCGAGGCTGACGCGGATTTTGTAGTCGGAATAATTTTGCCAATAATTCGGCCCCGGTTTGCCGTCGGTGCTGCGGGTGCCTTTTTCGTAAGCCGCCTGGATTTCGCGGGCCACGAAGAGGTTTTGAAAATTGGGCGCGGTTTGGGCGAAATTAGTCGTTGCCGCCCCCGCGCTGAGGGCCGCTGCGAGCAAGGTTTTCTTGAAATAGGCCATGCGGATGTGGAAATGTGGGTTTTGGATGAACAAGGTTAGGGCGGGGTGGGGGAATTTTTACTTCCCCTCCCACCCGTTATCCTTCCGGTTCGAGTCAGGAATCACCACGCCACCCAATTCCACTTTTTTCAAACCCTTCGGAAACGTGCGCTCAACGCTGAAACTGGTTTTCCCATCCTGCCACACGCGGGCGGTTTCGCGGAGTTCCTCGGTGCTGCCGTCGGCGAAGGTCAGGCGGAGGCGGATGGGCACGGGCAGGTTGCCCTTGCGGATCACGGTGAGGGTGGTTTTGTTTTTCTTGCCCTTGCTCACGCCGAGGGCTAAATCGGGGTAGCCTTTCTCGAAAAACCAGGGTTTCCAGAACCAGGACAGGTCTTCCTTCGTGGCATCGTTAAAACTTTGGAAAAAGTCATAGGGAATCGGGTGCTTGCCGTTCCAGCGGCGCATGTATTCCTGGAGGGCAGCCTTGAATTTTTCTTTTCCCAGTAAATCTTCCAAAAACGCGTAGGCCTGCGAAGGCCGGAAGTACGAGGCAAACGTGTACGAATTGCCGGTGAGTTGCACCGAGGGCACCATCATCGGCATATCCGACTCGCGCCCGGCGAAGTAGCTGTAATACTGGGCGTTGGTTTGCTGGGGCTTGAATTTTTCGCCATTGATGTCGAACTCGATTTCGTTGGGCAGAAACTGCGCCCAGCCTTCGTCCATCCAGGCGTACTTGCGCTCGTTAATGCCCATGTAAAACGGAAAATAACTGTGCGCCACCTCGTGAGCCGCCACCTCGGCGGCCTCCTGGTCGGGGTAGGAGCCGTCGTTGACGAACATCGGAAATTCCATCCCGCCCGAACCGTTGAAAATCGTCTCGTTCGGGAAAGGAAACGGCACGCCGGGCAGGTTTTTCGAGAAATACTCGACCGATTGCCGGTTATAGCGGCACACCT
The DNA here is from genome assembly GCA_964244295.1 of uncultured Cytophagales bacterium. GTDB lineage: Bacteria > Bacteroidota > Bacteroidia > Cytophagales > Spirosomataceae > JAJAZB01. The sequence goes on along the minus strand of CAXTIG010000028.1, from coordinate 85,378 downwards.
CGCGGAAGTCGTTGGCCGTCGGGTGGTACACCGCCGCCACCGCCGTCCGCCGACCCGGTTCCACTTCCACGCTGCTGGCATCCCAGAGGTAGGTATCGGAGGCAGCAAACACGAAATCGGTGACTTTCTCCGCCTTGAATCGGTACGTCAGCGGGCCGCTGCCCTGGGTGATGCCGCCCTTCGCCCGGTCGGTCTCGGTCACGATGCGGACGATGGGGTCGGCGGTCTGCGAGGTTTTCAGGCGGTTGAGGTACTCGGCGCTCAGGATTTTCTCGGGGTTTTGCCAAACGCCCGTAGCCCAGACCAGGTGGCTCGACGGCACGGTGATTTCCACGTCGTAGGTGTTGAAATCGTTGTAAAATTCCTGCGGGCCGGTGTAGTTGTAGGTATCCCAGCCGTCGATGTCGTCGTAGACGGCCATCTGCGGGTACCAGTAGGCGACCATGAACGTGGTGTTGAAGTACGTCCCCTCGCGGATGTGGGTTTTTTTCGGAATCCGGTACTGCCAAACGACGTCGAGCGTGATGGTTTTTTTACTCTCCAGTTTGCGGGCGGCGATGTTGATGAGCAGGTTGGTGCCCTGGCGCTTGAGGCGGTTCTGGGGCCAGTCTTCGCCGTTGATGCGCACGCTTTCGAGCGTCACGCCCTGGGCGTTGATGTCTTCGGGGTCCAGAATTTCGTCACGGACGGCATCTTGTTTGAAAATATCCGGGTACAGCCGCAGCACCAACTGGGTGAGGGCACCGGGGCTTTCGTTGGTATAGGTAATTTTTTCCGAACCGCTCAGTTCGCGGGTCTGGGGGTCGAGGCTGACCTTGATTTGGTAATCGGCGTGATTTTGCCAGTAATTGGGGCCGGGTTGGCCGTTGGGGCTGCGGGTGCCTTTTTCGTAGGCCTGTTGCACCTCTAAGGGCACCATGAGGCCAGGAAGTTGCGCTGACGCCGTACTCATTAAAATGCCGAGGAATCCCAGCACGATGGTTTTTCGGAAAAAAAGCATGAACACGAAAAAACGGTTGGTGAAAAGTCACCCAAATTAGGGATTTTTGGGCGAGAGTACCGCCGTCGAGCGCGCCGAATCGGTTTGACGAAGAATTCTGTCGCGCTGCAATTGATGAACGACCCGTGCGGGAGAAAGCTGACTTACCAGGGAGGGTAACGCTGCCCTCATTTTCCAGAAAGGCCGGTTACTGGGCCACGCCCGTAGTTCGCCGTACAATTCAAAATCCGATGTCGTGAAGTATTGGTTGCCGGTGACCGTTCCGGTGGGTCTGGTCTCCAGCCATAAAACTACATCGCACCCGTAGGCTGTCACTTCCTGACGAATCAGACTGTCCGGACTGCCAAAGGTCAGGTCATCGAAGCCTAGTGTCGTGACCTGATAGCCAGCAGGAAAGGCAAACCGATACGAATCGGCGTAGCGCTGGGCTTTTTCCTTTTGTTTGGCAACCACCAAAATCTTTTGAAACGGCGACACTGCGCCAGATTCCTGATTAGACCGCACCCGCACACAACCAGTAAGACCTATTCCCATTAGCAGCGCGAGTACAAAAAGTTGAGTTTTCATCGGTTAAAAAGTTTGTTGAGTGTTCAAAAATCGAAGTCAATTAGGCCTATCCACGCTGTTGAGCCAACGGGAAGAGGTTACTCAAAAGTAAAAAAGGATGAGCCGGTTAAGAAGGCAACTTTGCTAAAATTCGTTAAAGCCTTGACTTTTTTCTTTCCGGTAACCTTCCCTGAAATTCCGAACTTTCGGGCCGTTGTTTGAACAAAATCGATGCCTCTCCAAAAAACCACCCGCGACGAACTGCTGGCCCGTTCCCTCACCGTGTTCCGTCAGCGCGGCTACCACAACACGGCCATGAGTGACCTGGCCCGCGCCTGCGGGCTGTTCAAAGGCAGTTTTTACCATTATTTTGAAAGCAAGGAAGCGCTGATGCGGGCCGTGCTGGAGTGGGTGCGGCAATCGCTTCAGGATAAAGTCTTCGCTGTCGCTTACGACGAAACCCTGCCCCCCGCCGAGCGGCTGGGCAAGGTGCTGCGCCGCCTCAACCGCGCCCTGCTCAGCGCCGAAGGCGGCTGCATCGTGGGCAACACCACCCTCGAAACGGCCAAGCTGAACCCCGAATTCCGGGGCGTGTTGAAGGAGATTTTCGACCAGTGGCTGGCCGCGCTCGCGCACCTCTACGGCAGCGCCCACCCGCCCGAAACCGCCGCCCGCCTGGCCCGCCAAACCGTGGCCGAACTCGAAGGAGCCGTGATGCTCAGCCAGCTCTACGGCTCCGACGAGCCGTTTCGGGAAGGCTACGAGCGGGCGCTTGGGCGGTTAGATTTTGAAAAGAATGAAAAACAAGAAATGAAAAATAAGAAATGAAAAGGGAGAGGCAGGTGTCCTTCGGTCTTCTACTTTTTCATTTCTTGTTTTTAATTACCCTTTCTTTCCCCATGCTCCCCCTCGAAACCCCGCGCCTCCGCCTCCGTCGCTTCGTCGCCGCTGACCTCGAAGACCTCTACCGCCTCGACTCCGACCCGGTGGTGATGCGCTACGTGATTCCGCCGCGTACCTGGGCCGAAACCGAAACGTATTTGCAAAAAATACTGCTTGACTACGACAACGGCAGCGGCCTGATCCGATGGAACGTGGAGGAACGCGAAACCGGGGCTTTCGTGGGGGTCATCGGTCTGTTCCGGCTTGAAGACGACAGCGACTGGGAAATCGGCTACCGCTTTTTCCCGGAGTTTTGGGGCAAAGGCTACGCCACCGAGGCCCTGCGGGCGGTCATCGCCCACGCGTTCGAGCGCCTGAACCTGCCCCGCCTCGTGGCCGTGGCCAACCCCGAAAACCGGGCCTCGTACCGGGTGATGGAGAAAGTGGGGATGCGGTTCGAGAAAATGGCTTTCTATTACGGCACCGATGTGGTGTTTTACGTGGTTTATCCGGCGGTTTCGGAAGACTCACGCGGACCCCTCCGCTCAACGTGACCCTCCGCGTGACCACCGGTTGATTTATTTTTCCCCTTCATGCGCCTCCTCCTCTTTTTTTTCTTTGCCAGCCTCCTTTTCAACGCCACCGCCCAGGCATATTTTCCCATCCCCGCGCCCGAACCGACCCAACTCGATTCCTTCGCCCAGGCCATCCCGCGCACGGCGGCGTTGCTGCACGGCGAAGGCAGCGAATTGCGCGTGTTGGTGTACGGCCAATCCATCAGCCAGCAGAATTGGTGGAACGCGGTGCGGACGTTTTTGGAGAAAACGTACCCGGAGACCCGGATCGTGATGGAAAACCGGGCCATCGGGGGGTTCAGCACGGACCGCCTGAAGCGGATGGTCGAAAACGACGTGCTGCCCTTTTACCCTGACCTGATTCTGCTCCACGATTACGGCAACGAGCCGGATTACGAAACGCTCATCCGCGCCATTCAGCGCCGCACCACCGCCGAGATCGCCGTGCAGACCGACCACGTGGCCGTCGGGCAGAACGAAGCCTGGCACGACCGGCACAACACCACCTGGCTGCCCAACCTATGCCGACAATACGGCCTGGCCCTGCTCGACGTGCGCACTGCCTGGAAAACGTATTTGCGGGAAAATAACCTGCCCGCCACGGCCCTGCTCTCGGACAACGTCCACCTCAACGAACACGGAAATTTTCTGATGGCGGGCCTCGTCAACCAATACCTGACCAAGCTGCCCGCCAACAACCTGGCCCCGGCGCGCGTGCAGCGCCTGAACCTCAACGAATTCGTGGTGTACCGCAACCGCTTCCGCGTGCCCGTAACGGGCAACCGGGTGGAATTGCACTGGGCACCGTCGGTACAAACTACCCATTCGTTGCGGGTAACGCTGGACGGAAAAAAGCCCTCGGAATGGCCTGGCAGTTATTACCACACCCGCCCGGCTACGCGGCCCGATGGGTATTTTCTACGAAACATCGGGCAAGTATTCACCCTGCACCTGGGCGCTCCGCCGGGCGGAGCGCCCCAGGAAGAAGACTGGACGCTGCTCGTCACGGCCCTTGATTCGGTGAAGCAACGCGTGGAGTTCAGCCTGCGCGGCTCCCGCACGGGCGACGATGGGGCGGGCCGCAGTGACCAGCCGTTTACCTCCCGCTCCAATCGGATCGGGATCGCCCCCGATGGGTGGTTTTTCCGAAAAACGCCCCGGGATTTCGCGGCATTTTCCTGGCTCAAACCCGGCGATTCGTTGCACTGGCAAGTGCGGAAGATGGGCCTCGATGTCGCCACTCCCGCCGCCGGAGCCGCCGTGACGGTGGTGCAGGGGGTACCCAACGGGCCTCACACGCTCGAATTGCGGGGCCGGGCGCTGGACGATTTGCGGGAAATCAGGGTGTACGAACCACCGGGAAAACCATGACGACCTTCACCCTGAAAGTAGTGCTGATGCCCCCACTCATCGGCCTCGTCACGCTGGCCACCCGGCGCTGGGGGGCGACTCTCGGCGGTTGGCTGGGCGGACTCCCCTGGGTGGCCGGGCCAATTTCTATTTTCCTCGCCTTGGAACAAGGGTCGGCCTTTGCCGCCCGTGCTGCCGTGCCCGCGCTGGCGGCGGCGCTGGGCATTCTGGGGTTCTGCCGGGTGTACGTGGCGCTTTCGCCGCGCTTTGGCTGGATAGTTTGTTCGCTGGCGGGCTACGCGGTGTACCTCGGCGTGGCCTTGCTCCTGCGGTTTTTGCCCCTGAATTTGTACCTGGTTTACGGCGTGGTGCTGGTGGCGATTGCCCTCACGCTGCGCACCTTTCCGCACCCACCTGCTCAACCCCACCGGCCGGCACCGGGCTTCGATTTGCCGCTGCGGATGGCGGTGGCCACGCTTTTCGTGCTGGGCGTGACCAAAGTCGCCGACTGGCTTGGCCCCGCCTGGAGCGGCTTGCTGACGCCCTTTCCGATCATGACCTCGATCCTGGCGGCGTTTACGCACCATCAGCAGGGCTGGCGGGTGAGTACCCGGCTGTTGCGGGGGTTGATGGGAGCGATGTTTGGCTTCGCCACGTTTTTATTCGGCGTGGGCTAGGGTTTGCCGGAACACTCCATCGCCCTGACCTACTCGCTGGCCACGCTAGCGAATGTGGGGATAAATGGGCTGGCGTGGCGGTGGTTGCGCTGAACCGTTTTTCTAACGCCCATCGACTAAACTCCCCCATTTTGGGGGATGCCTTTCGTTCGGGGTGGACTTACTTTAGACCTGATTGGGATTATAGTTTTCAGAAAAAAGCGGCTGTCATCCCGACGCAGGAGGGATCTCGTTTCCCTTCCGAGATGCTTGCCGATAATCGAGTGTTCAGAACCCCAACGAGATCCCTCCTGCGTCGGGATGACAGCCCCCTTTTTTCAGAATTCAAAACAGCTTCTTTGTCGTTTTCCGTTTTCGCCAAACCCGATGCCTGACTTTTCCTCTCGACGCCAGTTTTTGCAAAAACTCTCCATCGGTACCAGTGCCTTGCTGCTGCCCCAATCGGAGCGCCCGGATATTCTGGACGAAAAAAAACTGGGCGTGGCCCTCGTCGGGTTAGGGACGTACTCCACCCTCCAACTCGCCCCGGCCCTGCAACAAACCCAGCGCTGCCGCCTGGCGGGAATCGTGACGGGTACGCCCGAAAAAGCCGCTTCCTGGACGAAGCAGTACAACCTGCCGCCCCAAAACGTGTACGATTACCAGCGTTTTGACCGCCTCGCCGACAACCCCGACATCGACATCGTGTACGTGGTGCTGCCCAACTCGATGCACGCCGAGTACAGCATCCGGGCGGCGCAGGCGGGTAAGCACGTGATCTGCGAAAAACCGATGGCCCTCAACGCTGCGGAGTGCGATCAAATCATCGCCGCCTGCCAAAAAGCCAACGTAAAATTGTCTGTGGGCTACCGGTTGTACTTTGAGCCACACCACCTCGAACTGCGGCGCTTGGGTACCGAAAAGGAATACGGCGCGGTGAAATTGATGGAAACCAGCCTGGGGTTTTCGATGGCCGACCCGAAAGTTTGGCGGCTCAACAAGGCCCTCGGCGGGGGGGGGGCCATCATGGATTTGGGCGTGTACGCCGTGCAGGGTGCCCGCCGTACCATCGGGGAACTGCCCGTGGCCGTGACCGCCCAGGGCTACGTGCGCGATACGGCGGTATTCAAGGGCATTTACGAAACCGTCAGTTTTGAGATGGAATTTCCGGGCGGGGCTATTTCCAACTCCACAACGACGTACACCTCCTACGTGGATCGGCTCCATGCCACCACGGGCTACCAATGGTTTGGCTTGCAACCGGCCTTCAACGCCACCGGCGCACGGGGTGATTCGTTCAAAGGAAAAATTGAATTCCCAACGCCCGCCTACCAGCAGATCGCCCAACTCGACGCCTTCGCCGGGAGCATCCTCGACCACACGCCCGTGGTGGCGTCGGGCGAAGAAGGTAAGATTGATTTGAAAATCATCGAAGCCATCGTCCGCGCCGCCGATACGGGGCGCAAGGTGCAGGTGGTGTACTGACTCCGCGTCTCCGCGCCTCTGCTTGACCCCGCGCGGCGTCCGCTTCGACCGTGCGACGGACCGCTTCGCATCAGGGTGACACGCAGAGGCGCGGAGAAATTCAGGATGGTTTCGCCGCCTCGTCCACGAACCAATGCAGGTTTCCGTTCAAGGGTTGGATGCGTTGGGAGGGGTATTTTTCGGGCTGATAACTTCCTTCCAGCACTTCCTTCAGCACCGGCGCTTTTTTCGCGCCCGTCACTAAAAACGCCACACAGTCCGCCCGGTTGACCAGCGGCGCGGTGAGGGTGAGGCGGGTCATGGCCTGGCTTTCGAGAAAAAATGAGGTGACCCAGGCGGTTTCTTCGTGAACGACGGCGGTGCCGGGAAAAAGCGAGAGCGTGTGCCCGTCGTCGCCCATGCCGAGCAGCACGAGGTCGAAGGTGGGGCCGGTTTCTTCAAAATACCGACGCAAGATTTCGTCGTAAGCGGTGGCTGATTCGTCGGGCGTGAGGCCCTCGGTTTGCATGACGTGAATTTGCTCCGGGGGCACGGGGACGTGTTCGAGCAGGGCTTCGAGGGCGGCGCAGGCATTGTTACGCTCGTCGTCGAAGGGCACGAACCGCTCATCGCCCCAGAAGACGTGCCAGGATTCCCACTTGATTTTTCTCCGAAATTCTTCCGTCGCCAGTAGTTCGTACAGCGCCTGCGGCGTGCTGCCGCCGGAAAGGGCGATGGTGAAGCGGGCTTGCTTTACCAATACTTCGGCGCTGTACGTCACGAGCCAGTCGGCCACGGCGCGGGTGAGGGAGGCGGGGGTTGGGTACAAATGAAGTAGCATAAAAACACCGGTTAGTTTGTCATCCTGAGCGCAGCGAAAGGACCTCGTTGGACTTCCGGCCAATCGGCGGTCAGCTACCGCTGGGTTACCGTCCAACTATTCGGTAGTCCAACGAGATCCTTTCGCTGCGCTCAGGATGACAGTTAAGAGGCATCGATGCCTAGCTTTTCGGCGGCAGCGTCACCCAGTGGTGGCCGTCGCGGGCGATGAGGGCCTGGGCGTCTTCGGGTCCCCAGGAGTCGGGGGCGTAGTTGGGGAAATACACGGGCGGACGGGCTTCCCAGGCTTCGAGGACGGGTGTGACCACCTGCCAAGCGGCATCGACCTGGTCGGCGCGCATGAATTGGGTCGGGTTGCCCTCCATCGCGTCGAGGAGCAGGGTTTCGTAGGCTTCGGGTTGCTGCTCGTCGTAGGCTTCGCCGTAGCTGAACACCATGTCGACGGGGTTGAGCAACATCGTCTGGCCGGGGCGCTTGGCCTGGAAGCGCAGGCGGATGTCCATTTCGGGTTGAATGCTGATGGTCAAGCGGTTGGAACGCCAGGTTTCGGCGGCTTCTTCGGGGAACGCGTAGTGCGGGGCGGGCTTGAACTGCACCGTGATGACGGTGGTTTTTTGCGGCAAATACTTGCCCGTGCGCAGGTAAAACGGCACCGATTCCCAGCGCCAGTTGTCGATGTACAGCTTCAGGGCGGCGTAAGTTTCGGTGGCCGAGGCCGGGGCCACGTCTGCTTCCTGCCGGTAGCCCACCACTTGTTTTCCCTTGAGCCAGCCTTCGGAATACTGCCCGCGCACGGCGAAATCGCGCACGTCTTCGCGGGGAATCCGGCGGATGGCGTTGAGCACGTCCACTTTTTTGTTGCGGATTTCGTCGGCGGCAAACGATACGGGGGCTTCCATCGCCAGGATGCAAAGCAGTTGGAGCAGGTGGTTTTGAATCATGTCGCGCATCGCCCCCGACCCTTCGTAGTAGCCCCCGCGCCCTTCCACGCCCACGGTTTCGGCGGCGGTAATCTGCACGTGGTCGATGTAATTGCGGTTCCAGAGCGGCTCGAACAAGGCGTTGGCGAAGCGCAGCGCCAGGATGTTCTGCACGGTTTCCTTGCCCAGGTAGTGGTCGATGCGGTAAATCTGCTCTTCGGCAAACAGCCCACCGAGTTGAGCGTTGAGTTGGCGGGCGCTGGCGAGGTCGTGCCCGAAGGGTTTTTCGACCACAATGCGCACCCGGCCTTTGTCGCCGCAAAGCGGCAGCGCGGCTAGTTTGCCGGCAATGTCGGGCACCAGTTGCGGGGCCACGGCGAGGTAAAACAGCACGTTGACCGGCGAGCCGCCCCAGTCTTTTTCCCGCTCCTTCACGAAACTGGCGATGCCGGTAAAACTTTTGTCTTTCTCGGCGTCGAGCTGGAGGTAGCTGAGTTGGGTAGAAAAGGCCTTCCAGTCGCCGTCTTCGGGTTTGCGGCGCGAAAACTGCTGCGCCCCTTCGAGCAGGCGGGCGCGGAAACTCTCGTCGGTGTAGGGGCTGCGGCCCAGGCCCACCACGGCGAAGGGCTCGGGCAGGTAACCGTCTTTGTACAGGTTAAACAGGGCCGGGGTGAGCTTGCGAAAATTGAGGTCGCCGCTGCCGCCGAAGATGAAGAGCACAGTGGCAGGGGGGCGTTTGGTGGGGGATGCCATAGAGAAAAACGATTGTCGTGGCGCAAGGTAGGGGAGGCGGGGGAGGGGAGCAAGTTTGGGGGGGGTCAGGATAACCCCGCTCCGGCTCACGTGCCCGCTCCCCTTGTAAAACTTCACAAATTCGTAACCTGCCGGGCGAATTGGGGTAACACGAGCCGGGTAGGTTTGCGGCGGTTCCATTTTTCCAACTCTTTTCCATGATCACCATGATCCGTGAAACTGCTTCGCCGCTTGCCCTGCTCGACCAGGTGCGGGAATCCGCCCGGCAGGAAGTTCAACAAATCGCCCGCCGCCTCAGCAAGGACGATTTCGACGGCCTCGATTTCAGCCTCCAGTTCCCGCCCCAACCCCTCGATGAAGACGCTTACCTGGAGGAAATTCAGGTGTCGGACGAAGACGACATTCAACTCCTTTTTGAAGGCGGCGTGACCCTCACCCTCGACGACCTGGCCGTCGATGACCTCGTCGGGCTGCACGAAGAATTGATTCAACTCCTCGACGATCAGGATCCGGACGAAGAGGAAGACGAGGACGATACCGAAGACGAGGAAGTAGAAACCGAAGAAGAAAGCCGGTCGGAGCGGATGAAGTAGCCGTTGGCTTCGCCAGTACATTTTAAAAATCGGGAGCGGGTATTCACCGGCTCCCGATTTTTGCGTTTGGGGGTGACACGGGAAGTTTACTTTGGCGTACCAATTCACTACTTTTGACTGAGTACGATTCCATCCAAGCAAACTTATTCGCATGAACAGCCGCTGGGACTTAGCCGTTTACGACCGCAATGACCGGCTGGCGGTCTTAGCCGAAGTCAAAAATTTGCTCAACGTCGGAACCGATTGGGCCATCCGTTTCCGACGAAACATCGCCGTACATGAGCACCTGCCAGAGATTCCGTTTTTCCTCCTCCTCTTTCCTGATCGTTTGTATTTGTGGAAAAACAACATCTCCAGTCCTGAACTACTGCTCCCATCGTACACCGCCGACCCAGAGCCGATTTTTCAACCTTACCTCGACCGGTCGGGCCTACAGGCTGCTCAACTCGGTAGTCAGAACCTTGAATTAATTCTATCGTCCTGGTTCAATCAATTGTTCCGTGTGCAGCCATCGTCTGGTGACTTTCCCGAATGGGTTTTTGATTCGGGTCTTTACGAAACCGTCGCGGGTGGGCACCTCAGCCAGGAAGTTACTGCATGAACGTGTACGTCGAAACCAACTTCGTGTTGGAACTGGTTTTTGAACAGGAACAGTGCGAATCCTGTGAGCAAATCTTAGTGCTGGCGGAATCCGGTTCGTTACGCCTTATCGTTCCGGCTTATTGTCTGGCAGAACCCCATGAAAAGCTAACCCGACAAGCTAGAAATCGGCGGACCTTGCAGCAAAATCTGAACGACGAATTGAGGCAGCTTGGACGTTCCGGCTCGTTTGTCAATCAGATTCAGGATATTAAAAATATCGATAATTTGCTAATTCAAAGCAACGCGGTGGAGCAGCAGCGTTTCATGTCTTACCAGAAACGATTGTTAGCTACCGCTGAGATCATTCCCCTCACGGGTACCGTTCTGGAAGCCGCCGCTTCCTACTCAGGTTTGTATGATTTAACACCCCAAGACGCGCTAGTGTACAGTTCAGTACTAACGCATTTACGCCAGAACGAGGCCAATCAAAGTTGCTTCCTTAACCGAAACTCCCGCGATTTCGACAACCCAACTGTCGTAGAAGAACTTGAAAGTCATCGTTGTAAGCTAATTCACCGGTTTGACCACGGGTTGTCTTTCGCGATCGGAAGACGAGGGGGCGGGTGATCGTTGAGAATGTCAATCAATTCTTTCTTGAATCAATTTCAGGTTGTTTTCGTAAAATATCACCATGAAATATTTTCTGATCATCGTCTTTGTGACGCTATTTTCTCCGAAGCCAATTAAAATTGAAAAGGTAGTTTTCTTTAAAAAATTTCCCTTGCGAGGCACGACGGCCAACATTTCCCACAACTTCAATTCCGTTGAGTATCCACACGCCCGGAACAGAGTGCCTTCGAACTCCTGCGATTACGACAGCCTCTCCGTTGCAAATGAGTTTTCAGAACTAATAAATTCAATAAAAGCGAAAAGGCATTCCCAGGGTAAACTCGCCAACATTCAATTTTCGGGAATTTTTACTGAAAATTCCCGCAACCATAAATTCGTAATTTGCGGGGATCATTTGATTATTGATTTCACGGCTCGAAAGAATTATTTTTTAGAAGATTCTACAAAAATTCGCTCGCTTCGATCGATTTTGAAGAAAGTCAAATGCGATTGAAGAAGAACGTTCAGCGCGGTTATCCTTCCTGCGTCGGACCGGGTGGCCGGAGCCACGATAAAATTTAATATTCCAAGTCCATTCCCATGAAAATCGCCATCGGCTCCGACCACGCGGGTTTTCGGTACAAAGAAAAAATTGAGCAATTATTGCTCTCGCTCGGCCACGACGTGACCGACTTCGGCACCCATTCCGAGGAATCCGTCGATTACCCGCTCTTCATCCACCCCGTGGCCGAGGCCGTGGCGCGGGGCGAGGTGGAGCGCGGCGTGGTGCTGGGTGGCTCCGGCAACGGCGAGGCGATGGCCGCCAACCGCACGAAGGGCGTGCGTTGCGCCCTTTGCTGGAACATCGAATCGGCCCGGCTAGGGCGGCAACACAACGACGCCAACATAATCTCCATCGGGCAGCGGATGGTGTCGGAAGAATTGGCGCTCGAACTCGTGCGCGTGTGGCTCGACACGCCCTTCGAGGGCGGGCGGCACACGCAGCGAATCGGGATGCTGGATACTTACTGAAGCGATGCTCCCGCCCCCGGGCGGTTCCAGCCAAGCCGGATGAATTTCGTTCCGCAGGCGTAGCAGCGGTAGGCCCGGCTGGGAACGAAAAAGGCGAGTTTGTACAACAAGGGGCGCTTGCTGCGCTGAAGGTGATCGGTGGTGGAGCCGCAGTGCGGGCACTGCCGGAGGTGGGTGTGGGGGAGCATGGGTTCGGTGGCGGCCGATTGATGAGGGGTTAACGCGCAAATTTTGGGGCCTTTGCGGTGAAAAACAAGGGACTTCTCTGGGTTTTGCAAAAAATAATCCCTCCTCCTGACTGGGGTGCAATCGGTTATTCGGATAGTTCCACCCAAGCCTGACCAAGAACCCAAACCTCCCGGTTTTCTCGCATGATTTTTTGATTTCTCCCAGAAAATCGCGGTTTTCCCATGCCCAACCCCAACCTGAACAACGCCCTCCTGCCCGCTCCCGCCACCTCGTCCCTGCCGCAGTACGTCCGCCCGGAGCGCAAGTTGGGCGTGGTGCTGCTCGGTTTGGGTCAATACAGTCAGGATCAGTTGGCCCCCGCCCTGCAACAAAGCGAGTTTTGTGACCTCGTGGGCGTCATTACCGACGACCCCTACAAGGCCCGTGACTGGATGCGGCGCTACGACCTGCCGCCCCAAAATTGCTACGACTACCAGACCTTCGGGGCCGTGGCCAACAACCCCCACGTCGATTTGATTTACGTGGTCACGCCCAACGCCACCCACGCCGAGTACGTGGTGCGCGCGGCCGAAGCAGGCAAGCACGTGATCTGCGAAAAACCGCTGGGCATTTCCGTTCGCGACTGCGAAACGATGATCGCGGCCTGCTCAACAGCCGGGGTGCAACTCGCCGTGGGCTACCGGCTGCACGTCGACCCCGTTCACCGCGAACTGGCCCGGCTGGGCCGGGAACAGGTATTTGGCCCGGTGAAATACCTCGAACTCAGCCAGGGTTACCGACCCGATGAAGGCGATGCGGCCCGCCTCGACCGCAACCTGGCGGGCGGCGGCCCGCTGCTCGACGTGGGCATTTACTGCGTCAACGCCGCCCGCTACCTCACGGGCGAAGAACCGCTGGCCGTCACGGCGCAGTGCGTCAACACGAATCCCGGTAAATTTCAGCAAGGCCTGGAAGAAACCCTGCTCTGGCAACTGCGCTTTCCCGGCGGGGCGCTGGCCAGTTGCGCCACTACCTACGTCAACGCGGTCGGACGGCTGTACGTCGTGGCGGAAAACGGGTATTTTGGCGCGGAAAAGCCGTTCGGCTACGAAACCCCACAGGGATTTACCCACGAAGGCCCGCTGGAATTTCCCGCCGTAAACCCACCCCAATTGCTGCTCGACGAGGTGGCTCAATGTATCTTTCAGGGTATCCCCAACCCGGTGTCGGGTGAAGAAGCGCTCCGGGATGCACGGGTGATGGAGGCGATTTACCGGGCGGCGGAAACGGGGCGGGAGGTGCGGATGGAGGGAGTTTAAATACCCCGGTCGTTTTTTAGGATCTTGTCATCCCGAGGAACGAGGGATCTCGTTGGGGTACCGAACATTCGGCTATCGGTAAAGGGTCCGGTAGGCTGACGAGATCCCTCGTTCCTTGGGATGACAAGATCCTGAAAAGACGACCGGTTTACAACTGTTCACCTGCTTAAAGGTAAATTTTCAAGGCTCAATGTTCAACGTTCATTGGAAATTCAGCTTGAACGTTGAACATTGAGCCTTGAACCGCAACGGCGGACCGATTTAACATTTGCCTTTCAACCTCTTTTTTGTCTTTCCATGAAAACCTCGCGTCGCGATTTTTTACAAAAACTTACCGGGGCGGGCCTGACCGCCACCGCCCTGCCTTTCCTGGCCAACGCCGAACCCGATTTCTACGCCAAACCCTACGCCGGTCCCGTGCTCCGCGTGGCCCTGCTGGGCTTGGGCAGCTACGCCACCCGCGTGGCCGATGCGATGAAAGACTGCAAAATGGCCAAGCTCGTCGGGGCCGTGAGCGGCACGCCGACGAAGCTCGACGAGTGGTCGAAAAAGTACGGCCTCGACAAGAAAAACCTGTACAGCTACCAGAATTTCGACTCCATCAAATCCAACCCCGACATCGACGCGGTGTACGTGATTACGCCCAACCTGCTCCACAAGGAATTTGTGTTGCGGGCGGCCAAAGCGGGCAAGCACGCCATCACCGAAAAGCCCATGGCGGGCACCGCCGCCGAAGCCCGCGAGATGATTGCCGGTTGCCAACGCGCCGGGGTGCGGCTGATGGTGGGCTACCGGCTGCACTTCGAGCCGCACACCCGTGAGTTTATCCGCCTGCGCGAATCGGGCGAGTTGGGCAAGGTGATGCACGTCATCAACTCCACCGGTTTCCGCATTGGCGACCCCAACCAGTGGCGGCTCAAGAAAAACCTCGCCGGGGGTGGTTCGCTGATGGACATCGGCATTTACAGCCTCAATGGTGCCCGCTACGCCACGGGCGAAGAGCCGGTTTGGGTGACGGCCCAGGAAGTGAAAACCGACCCGCAGAAATTTCCCGACGGCGTGGACGAAACCATCACGTTTCAACTCGGCTTTCCGAGTGGAGTCATCGCCAGTTGCACCTCTACCTACGCCTTCAACGCCCAGGATCGTTTCACGCTCATCGGCGACAAAGGCTTCGCCGAACTCCAGCCCGCCTCCGGCTACGGCCCCACGCGCGGCAAAACCAACAAAGGCCCCATCGAGCAGCCCATCGTGACCCACCAAACCCTCCAGATGGACGGCATGGCCGATTTGATTCTGAACAAAAAAACGATTTCTCCCCCCGTCGACGGCGAAGAGGGCCTCCGCGACATGATCGTCATCGACGCGATTTACGAAGCGGTGCGGACGGGGAAAAAAGTTTTGATTAGAGGATAGAGGTGAGAGTAGAGAGGATAGAGCAGAGAGGATAGAGAAAAGACATTCTGCATTTCTCTATCCTCTCTACTCTTGATTCACTGTTTTTCCCGCCTCCAGCGGCCTGTCGGTGGAGAGGATGTCGGCTCCGTTTCTGACAAACGTCCGGTACGTCGAATCGCCTTTGGCGGCGGCTTGTTTGTCGAGGTTACCGAGCGTGCCGAGGATGCAGGCGATGTTTTTCTCGTGTAAAAACCGGTACAGCTCCGGGGCGGCTTCGCGGGTGCCGACGAAGGCCAGCATCCGGTCATCGGGAATACCCCCTTCGCGGAGGCGCTCGTAGTCGGCGCGGGTACGGATGTTCACCGAAATCACCAGTTCGGGGGCCAGGCGGTGCAGGCGGATGGCATCGGTGGCGTTGTAGGTAATCACGGCGGCGTAGTCGGCAGCCCCGGCCCGGCGCACGGCCGCGACGACTTTCTCAAACGGTACGTTCCGCTTCACGTCGAGCGTAAACGTGATTTTACCCCGGCCCCAGGTCAGTACTTCGTCCAACGTCGGCATCCGGTATTTCGTCAGATTTCCTTGATTATCTTTCAGTTGCAACAACCGGCAGTAGGCGTAGGTGGCTTCGTTGATGCGGCCCTTGCCGGTGGTGGTGCGGTCGAGCACGTCGTCGTGGAGCATCAGCAGCACGCTGTCTTTGGTCGTGTTGATGTCGCATTCGATGATGACGGGCATCCGTTTCGCCAAAAACCGGAACGATTCCAGGCAGTTTTCGGGATACCCCGCGTAGTCGCCCCCGCCCCGGTGGGCGCTGATTTTGGCCGACTGGCCGGGCTGGTACCGAAAATACGCGGGCAGGCCCCCGGCGGGAATGCGCTGGTAGGTGACGGGCGTACAGGCGGCCAACAGCAGCAGAGAGAAAAAGAAGAAGCGGGTTTTCATGGCTCAAAAATAGGGCAACTCCAGCGGCGGTTTTACTACTTTTACCCGCTACAAACTCGATCGAATCTAAACCAATTCCTCCCTAACCACGAAACGTGTTTTCTTAAAAACACACCCTTCGGGGGCTGGGGGGCTTTTTTTCGTATGCAAACCCTTAAAATCGCCCTGCGCCAGCGCCTCGCCGACGTGGCCCGGTACTGGAATTCACTTTCCGAAGAAACCCTCCGCCAACGCCCTGCACCGGGAAAGTGGAGTAAAAAAGAAATCCTCGGCCACCTCGCCGATTCGGCCCAGAACAACATCCGCCGCCTGGTGGTGGGCCGCTACGAAATCGGCGCGCACATCGTCTACGAGCAGGATGCCTGGGTGCAGGCTGCTGATTACCAGCAATACCGCTCCGACGAACTGCTCCAGTTCTGGACGCTCCTCAACCAGCACTTTATTCGGGTCATTGAAAACCTGCCCGAAGACGCTTACCCCCTCCTGACCGACTGGGGCAAAGCCACCCCGGAGTACGTCACGCTCGAATTCGTGGCCGAAGACTACCTCCGCCATTTGGACCACCACCTGGCGCAGTTGATGAAGGGGTAAAAAGGTTTGAAAGTTTGAGGGTTTGAAAGTTTGAGAAAACGACTTTCAAACCTTCAAACTTCCAAACATTCAAACTTCCAACCTTTCCGTATGCACCCCAACGAGCAACTCATTACCCGATTTTACGAGGCCTTTGCCCGCCGCGATTTTGCGACGATGGCCACCTGCTACCATCCCGAAGCCCACTTCAGCGACCCCGTTTTTACCGATTTGAAGGGCGCGAAAATCGCCGCGATGTGGCACATGCTCTGCCTCAACGCCCAGGATTTTTCGGTCGAATTCGATTCGGTGAAAGCCGAGGCCCAAACCGGCAGTGCCCGCTGGGCGGCCCGCTACAAATTTTCGGGCACGGGCCGGAAGGTCTACAACCGCATCCGGGCCGAGTTTACGTTTCAGGACGGTAAAATCCTGACCCACCGCGACCGCTTTTCGTTCTGGCGCTGGGCGCGGATGGCCCTCGGCGGCGTGGGCCTGCTGCTGGGCGGCACCGAATTCATGCGCAAACGCGTGCAGGACAACGCCGGAAAATCGCTGGCGAAATTCCTGGAAAAACACCCGGAGTACCCTTCGTAGTTTACAGTTCTCAGTTTACGGTTTTCAGTTAAAAGGCATTTCAACCGTGAACCAAAAACCAACAAACCGTAAACCAAAAAATGCCCGAAACGCCCCTCACCATCCCGGCCCTCGATGGCTTTCCGCTGGCGGCGCGGCTGCTCACGCCGCAGGGCGCGCCGAAAGCCGTCGTGCAGGTGAACGGGGGCACGGCCATTCGCAAGGAGTTTTACGGGTCGTTCGCACGATTTCTGGTCGAAAACGGCTACGCGGTCTGTATCTGGGATTTTCGGGGAACGGGTGAATCGGCCCCGGCCTCCTTGCGCGGCTTCGAGGCTCGTTGCCTCGACTGGGGCACACTCGATATGCCCGCCGTGCTCGAATACCTGAACGCACGCTTTCCGGGTTTGCCCGTCTTTTTCGTGGGCCACAGCGCGGGCGGGCAGCAAGTCGGGTTTATGCCGAATTACCAGAAAATCAAAGGGTTGGTTTGCTTCGCTACGTCGTCGGGCTACTGGGGATTCATGCCGCCGGGCTACCGCTTTCGGACCGTCCATTTTTATTTTCACCTGCTGGTGCCTGTCATGACCGCGCTCCGGGGCTACGCCGCCACGGGCTGGACGGGGGCCATCGACGACCTTCCGGCGGGCGTGGCCCGCGACTGGCGGGCCTGGTGCAGCCGCCCGGATTATTTTTTCGACCCGAAATTTTTCGGGAAAACCGTTCCCAGGGGCCATTTCGATGCGCTGCCCTTTCCGATAAAAGTGTACTGGGCCACCGACGACCCCATCTCAAACGCCCGCGCAGTGCCCGCCTTCTGGCAACACGTCCGCAGCACAAAATTTTTGGAAATCGAGTCGCTCCGCCCGGCGGAATACGGCCTGAAGGCCATCGGCCACTTCGGGTTTTTCCGCAAACTAGCGCGCGAAACGCTGTGGAGGAAGGCGCTGGAGGATTTGGAAGGGATGCGGGTGGGGGAAGGCGACAGCAACGATTCTCCTCCTCGATAAAGGAGGGGAATCGTGGTTTCGCCTTCTTTCTAATCATCGATCTCCCACCGAGGCAACCACCCGAACGGTCGCCGGGCGGGACAAACTGGCGTAACGCGTTACCTGCCGAACTTCGGCCAGCGTTGCCGGGGTAAAGTACACCGCCTGCCCCCCGCTGGGCCGGAGGTCGGCGCGGAGCACGTCGCTGCGGCTCACCAGAAAGCGGTCCACGGCTACCTGGGTGCGGGTGGGCACCTCAGAGCCGCCGTCGCGGAAGACCTGGGCGACGTAGAGTTTTTCGCCGAGAAAATCGAGTGACAGGTCCACGCGCCGGGCTTCGGTGTTGGTGAGGCTGCCCACGAACCAGTCCTCGCCCTTGCGCCGGGCGATGCTCACGTGCCGCCCGATTTCACCGCCGAGCACCCGCGTGTCGTCCCAGGTCGTGGGGACTTTGTCGAAAAATTGGAGTTCCGGCTCGTCCTGGGCCTGCTCGGGGCGGTCGTACCAGTAGAGGAATTGCAGCGGACTGTAAAACACCACCGGAAGGGCCAGTTGGTGTGCCGGGGTGGTTTTCAAATGCCCCGACGGGGTTGAGGAAGTCGTTTTTTGCGAAAAATAACAAATCGTGTAGTCGGCGGCTCCGGCCACGAAGCGCGTGAAGGGCAGCGTGACGTTGTGCGTGGCCGAGGGCATTTGCTCGTTGCCGCCCACGCCCTCCTGCGTGAGCAGATTCGGGTAGGTGCGACTGGTGCCACTGGGGCGAAATTCGTCGTGGATGTCCACCATCAGGCGGTGGGCGGCGGCTTTGCGGACGGCCTCGTGCAGCCACTTCGTCCAGGCCTGCGAACCCACCCCGACGTAGCCAATTTTAATGCCCGCCACGCCCCAGCGTTGGTACTGCGACAGCAGGGCGTCGGGTTTTCGCTGGAGCGCCGCGCCGTTGACGTACAGCCACACACCCACGCCCTGGCGGCGGGCGTAGGCCAGCACGGCGGGTAAATCGAGGGCGCGGATGGGCCGGGTCGGGTCGGCATTTTCATCGAATTCGTCGCCGTACCAGCCCGCGTCGAGTTCGAGGTAGTCGATGCCGTGGCGGGCGGCGAACTCCACGCAGGACTTGGCTCCGGCGGTGCTCAGCGTCACGTCGCGCATGATTTTACCGGGGCGAATCCAGTCGGTGTGGGTCAGGGCGTTGGGAGCGTTGAGATTGAGCAACAGGTCGTTGTTTTCGAGCAGTTGACCGGGTTTTTCGGCCACCAGCAGCACCCGCCAGGGCGTGGCGAAGGGGGCCGTCACCCGCACGGGACCGTCGAGGGTGGCCTGCACGGTGGTCTGGTTCGTCACCGAAAGTTTCATCCGGGGGTAGTCGATGGCCTCCGCTTCGGTCAGGCAGGCGAAGAGGCCGTTGGGCAGGTGCAGCGTGAGCGGGCGCTCACTGGCGCTGCGGAAGGCCGCCAGGGGTTTGAGCCGGTACGCCGCCTGCGCCGTGGGTGAAAACCAGCCCTGCGTACCCGACTGGAACCGGAAGGTGGAATTTTCGGCCTCAATCAGAAAATTCCCCAAACCGGGCTGTTTCGGAAACTTGTACTGAAAAGCCAGGCCCGCGTCGTAAACCCGGACGAAAAGTTGAAACGTAGCCTGCTCGCTCCAAACGCTGATGATCAGTTCGTTGTAGCGGTCAGCCACCTCGCCGCGCTCGCCGTAGAGCGGTTTCCAGCGCGAAGAATGGGAATTGGTTTGGGAAGAACCGAGGCGGAGCGGCCCATCAAAGAGCTGAGGATTTGTCACCAGCCGCAGCCGCGACGGTTCCACCACGGGGCGATTTTTGTAGCGCAGCGTGTAGCGGAGTTGACCCGCTTCGTTGTTCAGGCGAAACGTGAGGGTTCCGTCGGGTGAAGTCAGGCTGAACGGGCGCTGCCCCAGGGCCAGCAGCGGGCAGAAGACCAGCAGAAGAACGAGCGGGCGCATGGAATTCCGGGCTTGGATAGGGTTCGGAGAACCCTGACGCAAACGGGATGCCAGTTTTTGAGACCGACAGAAAAGAGTCGTCGCTTTTTACCACTGGCACGAAAAAAAAGCCCCCGACCGCGTCATTGCGAGCGGAGGCCACCACAACGAGCGGAGCGAGAGGCGGTGGCCGGAGCGAAGCAATCCCCTGGCGGAGACCGAGAGAGCAAAAACCAAGTGACTCGCTCAACACTATTTTGGTCTCCGGGAGGGGATTGCTTCGCTCCGGCAGTCAAACCGCAGCGGCGGACCGTCTCGCTCCGCTCGTTTGCTCGCCTCCGCTCGCAATGACGCGGAGGGGGAAGTTTTTTTTAAATCATTTTTAACAAACTAAAAATCAATTTTGTACCCCCTAAACCAACCCCATGAAAACCCTCCAATTCACCCAACCCGGCCCGCCCGCCGAGGTGTTGGCGCTCGTTGAAACCGACCTCCCGCAGCCCGGCCCCGGCGAGGTGCGGATTCGGGTCAAAGCCGCGCCCATCAATCCTTCCGATTTGATGTTCGTCCAAAACCAGTACGGCATCCGGCCCCAGTTGCCGTCGGGGGCGGGCTTCGAGGGCATGGGTGTAGTCGATTCCCTCGGTGCTGGCGTGAGTTTGCCCGCCGGGCAGCGCGTCAGTTTCACGACGCTCGGCAGTTGGAGCGAGTACGTGGTCGTATCGGCGCGAGGACTGGTTCACGTGCCACCGAGCATTTCCGACGAGATGGCCGCCCAGCTTTTTGTCAACCCCTTCACGGCTTACGCCATGATTCGGGAGTCGGGCGTAGAGCCGGGCGACTGGCTGATGCTGTCGGCGGCGGGATCGGCGTTTGGGAAACTCGTCATTCAGTTTTGTAAACGCCAGGGCATCCGCACCCTTGGTACCGTCCGGCGGCCCAACCTCATCGCCGACTTGAAGGCGCTGGGAGCCGACGAAATCATCAACCTCAGCCAGGAAGAAAACCTTTCCAAACGGGTGAAAGAAATCACGGAAGGCAAGGGCGTGGGCTGCATCCTCGACGCCGTAGCGGGCGACACCGCCGCCCAACTCCTGCCCTGCCTGCGCGTCGGCGGCACCATGCTCGTGTACGGCGCGCTGAGCCTGGCCGATATGCCCATCAGCGCCGGACTCTTGATTTTCAAAAACCTGAACCTCAAAGGCTTTTGGCTCACCACCTGGATGCGCGATGCCGCGCCCGAAACCCGTCAGGAAGTAGCCCGCGAGGTGATTGGTCTGCTGGCCGGCGGTGAAATTCAGTTGCCCGTCGAAGCGACGTATTCGCTCGACCAGGTCGCCGAGGCCGTCACCCACGCTGACCGGGAAGGACGGGGGGGGAAGATTTTGTTTACCCTTTAAAAATCCCCCTT
>CAXTIG010000028.1:0-64156 GCA_964244295.1 uncultured Cytophagales bacterium | reverse complement strand
CCCCCTTCAAAAGGGGGAATTCCACCCATGCACCTCACAAACCTCCTCTTCACCCAACTCGGTGCCGTCGCCCACCTGACGCTCAACCGTCCCGACAAAGCCAATGCCCTCGACGAACAAACCTGGGCTGACCTCGCCACGGCCCTCGACCACTGCGCCGATACACCCTCCATCCGGGCCGTGGTACTCAGCGGCGCGGGCGAGCGGGTGTTTTCGGCGGGCATCGACCTGAGCCTGCTGATGGGCTTGCGCCAGCGCATCGCCGACGATTGCGAAGGACGAATGCGGGAGAAAATCCGTCGGTTTATCCTGCACTACCACGGAATTATCAATCGTCTCGAAACCTGTCCTAAACCCGTGCTGGCGGCCATTCACGGCGGTTGCATTGGGGCCGGGCTGGATTTGGTTTGCGCCGCCGATATGCGCTACTGCACGGCCGACGCGTACTTCAGCATCAAGGAAGTGGACCTGGGCATGGTGGCCGATTTCGGGACGCTCCAACGCCTGCCCAAACTCATTTCCGACGGCCTCACCCGCGAACTGGCCTACACCGGCCGGAAGCTCGAAGCCGAGGAAGCCCGGCAGGCCGGTTTGGTCAACCGCGTTTTTCCCGACAAAACCGCCCTGCTCGACGGCGTGCTGGCGCTGGCCCGGCAAATCGCCGGAAAATCCCCGCTCTCGGTGCGGGGCACGAAGCAAAACCTGCTCTACACCCGCGACCACAGCGTGGCCGATTCGCTCGACTACATCGCTACCTGGAATGCCGCCCTGCTGCTTTCCAACGACCTCAACGCGGCAGTGGGCGCGGCGATGACAAAGGAGAAAGCGGTGTTTAGCAATTGAGTGATTGAGTGAGGGAGTGATTGAGTGAGAAAAAGGCAGGGTCTTTCTTCTCACTCAATCACTCCCTCACTCAATCACTCAATGGTTTTCCTGGAATGAATTTTTAACGCTTCGTTTCCCCCGAAAACCACCCATGAAGCGAATCCACCGCACCTTCGAGCGCATCCAGCGCGACCCCGTTCTGACCGCCAAAGCCATTGGCCTCCGCTACGTTTCCGACACCAAACCGGGGTTTACCCGGAAGAAACGGGGTAAAACCTTTTGCTACGTGACCGCCGATGGCGTGGTTTGCCGGGAAAAAACTACCCTCGAACGCATCCGCCGCATGGCCTTGCCGCCCGCCTGGGCGGGGGTCTGGATTTGCCCCGACGAACACGGCCACCTTCAGGCCACCGGCCTCGACGCGATGGGCCGCAAGCAGTACCGCTACCACGAAGCCTGGAATCAGATTCGGAACGAAACGAAATTTTACCGCCTCAGCCGCTTCGCCGAAGCGTTGCCCGGCATTCGCCAACGGCTCGAAAACGACATGAAAGCGCCCGGAATGCCCTACCACAAGGTGCTGGCGCTGGCGGTGAGAGTCATCGAACTGACCTGCATCCGGGTGGGCAACGAAGCCTACAAAAAACTCTACGGCTCGGTGGGCCTCACCACGCTCGAAGACCAGAACGTGGACATCAGCGGCGCGCGGGTGAAGTTTCAGTTTAAAGGAAAAAAAGGCATTTACCACGACATCGACCTCAAGAGCCGCCGCCTGGCCGGGTTGCTCAAGAAAACCCGCGACATCCCTGGCGACGAGCTTTTTCAGTACTACGACGACGCGGGCAACCACCGCCCCATCGGCTCCGGCGACGTAAACGGGTATTTGAAAGAAATTACCGGCGATGATTTTACGGCCAAAGATTTCCGCACCTGGGCGGGCACGGTGGCCGCCTTCCGGGCCTTCCGCGAAATCGGGCCGTTTGAAACGCCGACGGAGATGAAACGCAACGTGGCCCACGCCTACGATCTGGTGGCCGAGCGCCTGGGCAACACCCGGACGGTTTGCAAAAAGTACTACGTCCACCCGGCGGTGGTAACGGCTTACGAGGGGGAAAAATTACCAGCGTATTTCAAGGGCTTGCCCGAAACGGAAGAAGACGCGCCGGGGGCGGCGCTTTCGCCCCTGGAGGCGGCGGTGAAGCGCGTGATTGAAACAGTGTAACGGGCGGCAACTCAGGTCTGGTCTTGGAACCGTTTAACACAAATTAGCCGACCAAACCCCCTATGCCGCGTTGTTTAGCGGAAACCTTTTTTAAAACACTATGCAACGCTGGGAATACAAAACGCTCGTTATCGAACTCGAACAGCATTTCTGGACCGGGAGTAAATTCCCCCACGACGCCATCGGCAAGAACCTGGACGAACTGGGGCAGCAGGGCTGGGAATTGGTTTCCGGAGAAACCAATTCCAGCTACCAGGGCCAGAGCAGTCAGCTTTTGTGCATTTTGAAGAGAGCGATTCAGGGAGGTTGAGTGGCTGCTATTCCCACCCGGCTGTCATCCAGAGCACTGCCCGCAACGGAGTTGGAAGGACCTCGTTAGGAGTACCAGATAATTGGCTGGTGGCCCAGCGGTAGCTAACCTTAAACTATCCGGCAGTCCAACGAGATCCTTCCAACTCCGTTGCGGGCAGTGCTCTGGATGACAGTCAAATCATTGCTTTTTCCCCTCCGGCACGCAGTTCGGTACCGTTTTCCCTTCCTTTTTTTTCGTGCCCACCTGCTCGTAGCCATTCCAGCAGGGATCGTCTTTTTTTTCGGATTTCTTGGTCGCTGCCATGATGGTGATGAAGTTTGGTTTGATAAACCGGTTTTAAAAAGCCCGTTCCTGAGCCAGGTTTTGAAGTAGAACCCATTTTTTCTGGTCAAAACCGGGAGGAATTTTCACCGTTCCGGGAAGCGATTACCCCGTTTTGGAATGCCAGGTTTTTATCGCACATTTGAAACAATCCGCGTCGGCTTCGGTTGAACCGGAAGTTTTTTTTTCGCTTAACCCCCATTTTATCATGCAACACGCTTACCCTCTGGGCCTCGTCCGGCGGCTAGGGTGGCTGGTTTTTAGCCTGCTGCTTACGGCCGGGGCCTTCGCCCAACAACGCACGTCCTACACCTTTTTGGGCGCCATTCGCGGGAAAGCCGATGCCGTGGCCATTCCCGGCTCGTCGGTACTCGTGCGGGGTACCACCTCCGGCGGCATCGCCGATGCCAACGGGCAGTACCGTTTTTCGGCCAGTTTAGAACCCGGTTCGTACACACTCGTGGTCACCTCGCTGGGCTACCAGACCCTCAGCCAGGAAATCAGCCTCGGCAGCCAGACGACCGTCAGCACTGACTTTTCGCTCGCCACGGACGTTCAAAACCTCGACGAAGTGGTGGTTATCGGTTCCACGCTGACCTCCTCGCGGCGCTCGCTGGGCAACGCCATCAGTTCGATTAAAGCGGCGGATTTGGAAAAATCGGGCACGGCCAACGTGTTCGGGGCGCTGCAAGGCAAGGTGCCCGGCGCGCAAATCACCCAAAACTCCGGCGACCCGGCCGGGGGCATCACCATCCGCCTGCGCGGGGTAAAGTCGCTCCAGGGCAGCAGCGACCCACTGTACGTTATCGACGGCGTGGTGGTGAGCAACGCCTCGACCAACGTGTCGCAACTCGCCGCCGCCGACCAGGTGGGCGGGGCGGTGCCCGGCCAGAACCGCCTCGCCGACCTCAATCCGCAGGACATCGAGAGCATCAATGTCATCAACGGCGCGGCAGCGGCGGCCATTTACGGCTCGCGGGCTTCCAACGGCGTGGTGTTGATTACGACCAAACGCGGTAAAAACGGCACGCCGAGGGTCAGTTTCACGACGAGTTTCAACGTGAATCAGCTTCGTAAAAAAGTGCCCGTCAGCACCTACGGCAAGCAGTTTGGCTTTTCTGGACTGCGGCTTTACACGATTGGCAGCGTGACTGCCGCCCAACTCGCCGCTAACCCCGCCACGACCACCATCCCCGTGGTGCGCGACGGGGCCACGGCCAACCTGGCCACCAACCTCGTGGACGTGACCCGCTATGATTACCAGGACAACATTTTTCGCACCGGCTACGGCACCGACAACGCGCTGAGCATCAGCGGTGGCACGGAGAAAACCCAGTATTTCGCCTCGGTATCGTACCTCAACAACCAGGGCATCATCAAAGGCACGGATTTCAAGCGCTACGGGCTGCGGCTGCGGCTCGACCAGCGTCTGGCCGACTGGGCGAAGGTGTCGGCGGGGCTGACGTACACCAATAGTTTTTCGAATGAAAAACCCAATGGCAACGTGTTTTACAGCCCCATCAACTCGGTCAACATCACCAACAACATCTACGACATCACCCAGCGCGATGCCGCCGGAAACCTGTTGGGCGTGGAGCCGTCGCGGGTGAATCCGCTGACGATTATCGAAACCTTCGACTTCACCCAGGCCACCAGCCGCACCATCAACGACGTGCAGTTTAACCTCACGCCGCTGCCCGGCCTGAGCATCGACTGGGTACTGGGTGTGGATACCTACTCGCAGTTGGGGAAAAACTACATTCCGCCGTATCCCTACGCCACCGTCGCCTACGGGCTGCCGGTAGAGCGCTACCCACAGGGTTTCGCCGCCAACGCCACCAACCAGGTGTTGCTGTTCAACACCGATTTGAACGTGAGCTACGCAAAAACCTTCGGCGACGTGTCGCTCAACGCCACGGCGGGCCTGAACTACCAGTTTCAGCGCTCGGATTTTACCCGCGCCAGTGGGCAGAACATTACGCCATTTATTTCGACCGTGAGCGGGGCGTCGAGCACCACCGTCACCGCCGGGTACGGGTTGGACCGCTTCGCCGTATCGGGGCAATTTGTGCAGGCCACGCTGGGCTACAAAAACGGACTCTTCCTCACCGCTGCCCTACGCCGCGACGGGTCGACGCTGTTTTCACCCAGCCAGACCAACCAGTTGTACCCGAAAGTGAGCGGGAGTTGGGTAGTGAGTGATTTTTTGAAAAATAATTTATTCAGCCCCAACACCATCAGTAACCTGAAAGTCCGCGCCAGCTTTGGCGAAGCGGGCGGAGTGAGCGCGCTGGGTACCTACGACCGCTTCTATCAATTCAACCCGACCCCCTACCTCGGCGCGGGCACCATCGTGCCGAGCAGCCGCCTGGCCAATCCCAACGTGCGCCCTGAGCGGATGCGCGAACTCGAAGGCGGCCTCGACCTGGGCCTGCTCAACGACCGCATCGGCCTGACCCTCACGGCCTACAGCCAGACCATCACCGATTTGGTGGTGAGCCGCACCCTAGCCTCGTCGGAAGGCGGCACCAGCATCACCAACAACGTGGGCGAAATGACGAACAAGGGCCTGGAAATCGGCCTGAACCTGACGCCGGTGAAAACGAAGGATTTTGAGTGGGACGTAACCCTGATTTACAACCGCAACCGCAACAAAATCGTGAGCCTGGGCAGCCCGGTCATTACGCTGAACAACGTGGCGGGCGTTCCGGCGTTTTTGATTGAGGGGTATCCGGCCAGCGTGTTTCGGGGCACCTACTTCGCCACCAACCCCGACGGTTCGCTGCTGTTGACGCCGCAGGGCTTGCCGCAGAGCGAGAAAGGCGAAGCGCTTAGTGCTAGTGCGTTTCAGGCAAAATATCCCAATGGTGTTCCTGCTGGGACTCAGGTTCAGTTTATTGGGGGCACGTACTACGTTCCGCTACCACTAGAGCGAACTCCTGGTCAGCAGCCCACCGGCCAAAACCTCCAGGCCATCATCGGCGATCCGAACCCGAAATGGACCGGCTCGTTCAGCAGCAACCTGCGGTACAAATCCCTGAATTTCCGCTTCCTGCTCGATGCCGTGCAGGGCGTGCAGGTGTTCAACGCCGACAAGCGCACCCGCCAGGGCGTGGGCCTGGGTGATTTTGCCGAAAAAGAGCTGAAGGGCGAACTGCCACGCGGCTACATCTACGCGATTTACAACACCGAAGCCTGGCGCATCGACAACGGTTCGTTCGTCAAACTCCGTGAGGTGTCGCTGGGCTACACGTTCCCAAAATTCATCAAAAGCCTGAGCAACCTTACCCTCTCGGTGGCGGGCCGCAACCTGATTTCCTGGGACAACTACAACGGCTACGACCCCGAGACCAACGCCGGGGGCAACTCCGACCGCCTGCGCGGCATCGACTTCGGCAACGTGCCCATCCCGAAAAGTTACCAGGTTTCGCTGGCGGCGTCGTTTTAACCCTTTGGTAGGGGTGGGGCTTGCCCCCGCCCTCAGCGTCTCGGAATGGCAAGCGCGAGGGCAAGCCCCACCCCTACGAGGACATAACTCATTTTCAATTCATGAAACTCACCAAACTCCCCTTCCTGCTCTTCTCCCTGCTCCTCGGCGCGGGGGGCTGCAACCAGGAATTTTTGAACCCCAGTTCGGCCAGCGAAACGCAGGCCGTCAGCGACGTAAACGGCCTGCTGGCCCTGGCCAACGGGCTGCAATACCGCTACACCATTAGCCGGGTCGGCGTGGTGTACAACGCCGTCACCGCCGACGGCCTCAGCACACGGGGCCTCATCGTGCTCAACGCGGGCAACACCGATGAAGACAACCTCGGCAAGGGGGCCGCCAATGTAAATTCCAACAACGCCGTGGTTCGTAACCTTTGGGAAACCAGCAACCTGACCAAAGCCAACGCCGACCTGATTTTGAATAACCTCGGCATCGTGACCGACCCCACGCTGAAGGCCAACCTTCAGGCCCACGCCTCGATTTTTAAGGCGCTGGCGCTGGGCACGATGGCGCAGTTTTGGGAGTCTGTAACCATCACCACCGGGGCCGCCGCCACGTTTAGTCCGCGAGCCGACGCGCTGAAAGCGGCCATCGCCCTGCTCGAAAGCGCCCAGACGGCCCTCGGCGCGGGCACGATTTCGCCCGCGTTTTCGGCTAAAATCGTGGCGGGCATCGACTACCCCAACACGCTCAACGCGCTCATTGCCCGCTACGCCTTGTTTTTAGGCGATACTGACAAGGCACTGGCGGCGGCGGGCAAGGTGGATTTGACCAAAAAATCGCTCTTCAAATTCGACGACAACACCCGCAACCCGATTTTCGAGACGGCCCTGAGCAACGCCAACGTGTACCAGCCCACCGACCTGAACCTGGGCCTGCCCCTCGCACTCAAACCCGACCCGGCCGACAAGCGCCTCGATTTTTACTTTACCAGCCGCACACCCACCAACGGCGTGTACCGGGGCAAGGGCTTTTTTGCGGCCAGCAACGCGGAGATTCCGATTTACCTGCCGGGCGAAATCACGCTCATCAAAGCCGAAGCCTACGCCCGCAAGAACGATTTGGACAACGCCATCAAGGAACTCAACGGCGTGTTGACCAAAACCACCGATGCCTGGGGCCTCGGAGCCGGGCTGCCCGCCTACACCGGAGCAAAAACCGGGGCCGACGTGCTGACGGAAATTTACCGCAACCGCCGCATCGAGTTGTTCATGAGCGGGTTATCGCTGGAAGACAGCCGCCGCTTCGGTCGCCCGGCGGCGAGCGCGGCGGCGGGGTCGGAGCGCAACCGCAATTTTTACCCCTACCCCGCCACCGAGCGGGATAACAACTCAGCGAATACGCCGACGGACCCGGCGATTTGAAGGGTAGATTTCTAACAAAAAAGCTCACTGCGTAGTACGCAGTGAGCTTTTTTGTTAGAAATCCTTGTCATCCTGGAAGGACCTCGTTGGACGACCGTGAGCATTCCTGAGAAGGGAACGGTCGTCCAACGAGGTCCTTCCAGGATGACAATTTTGGGATGTCAGTTTGATGCTTCCCCCTTCAACGCCACCACGCCCTTCATCGCCGTGCCCAGCAGGCGTTTGGCGAACAAAAACCGTTGGTGGTTGTAGGCATCGTAATCGGGGGCGGCGGGGTCGAAGCTATTGATTTGCACCATGTCGGAGGCGTGCATAAATCGCCCGTTGCCAATCCACATCGCCACGTGAACGACCCGGAATGGATGTTCCCTATCGGTACCGTCGTCGCGTTTTTTGCCAAAAAACAGGAGGTCGCCGGGGCGAAGGGTTTCAAAACCGGTTTTGGTGTCGATGGCTTCGCCAGTCAGGGCTTGCTGGGAAGCATCGCGGGGGAGGACGTAGCCGTTCAGAAAATACACGGTTTTGGTAAACCCGCTGCAATCCACCCCCTTCGCCGAGGTGCCACCCCAGAGGTAGGGCAAGCCGAGGAAGCGCTGCCCGGTTTGCACCAACGAATTCTCGCTGATTTTCAACTTATCCAGCCAGGCGTCGTAGGGTTGCGCCTCGGTTTTGAGGATGAACGCCCGCCGCCCGTCGGGGTACCCGGCCTGGAAATAGGTGCCGGTTTCCCCCAGATTTTCCAGCAAATCACCCGCCACCAAATCGCTCACGGGTAGGGTGATGGGACTGGCTTCGGCGCGGCTGGTGGTTTGGTTGCTGGTCACGATGAGCTTGCGGGCGCGGCCCCAGCGGTCGAATCCGGCGCGGTCGAGGCGGCGGAACGAGCCGCCTTCTAGCCAGGCGATGTACTGGTCGGGGGTTTGCACCCGGTACCAGCCGCCCTGCCGGTCGAGCACGCGCAGCGGCATTCCGAGCAGGGCCTGCGTGGCCAGTTCGCCCGATTGCTCCGGCGTACTGCGCACGTTGACGACACTGAGCCGCACCACGCCGAGGGTGTCGGCTCCGAGGGTAGCCGCAGGCAGGGTTTGGAGGCTGTCGGTGAACGGAATTTTGGCGGCGTTCAGCTTTTCCAGTAGCGCCTGGCGGGCGTCGGGTAAGTTGGTTTTGCCGCTGAGTACGCCGGTTTCGCTCAGGGCCACCTCAAAAATGGCCGTGCGCTTGTCGGGGGCGAATTGCCTGCGTATCCCTTCGATGAGCGCGGCGGGTTGCTGAGCGCGGAGCGCGGGAGCGGCGAGGAGGAAGAAAGCAGCGAGAAGATGTTTCATTTTTTGCATTTTCTGTCATCCCGAACGCAGTCCGCAACGGAGTTGGAGGGGACTCGTTGGACTACCGGTAAGCTGGACGATGACCCAGCGGTAGCCAGTGGCCGAATTCTCGGCAGTCCAACAAGGTCCCTCCAACTCCGTTGCGGACTGCGTTCGGGATGACAGATTGGAAAATTACTTGTCGTACTCCATCACAAATCTACTCAAATCCGGCCTACGCTTTTTGGGCCGCTGCGCCTCGTGGTCGTAGAGCAACTGGCCGAGGTTTTTCATAAACGGAAAACCCACCGTGTCGTAGTCGTATTTGTCGTCATTGAAAATGCCGTCGGCGTTGCAGTGAATCACCACGCTGACCATGAATTCGATGCCCCGCTCAAAATCCACGACGTAGGCATTGTCGAGCAAAAATCCGTAGGCATCGCCGACTTTGTTGAAAATGCGGATGTTTTTCGGCACCACGGCCTCTTTCTCACTGCCGAAAAACAGGAATTTGCAGTAGGTGGGCCAGTAGTCGGGTTTTGGGTAGGCCGGAAACTTGCTTTCGGTGGGCAATTCGCTCATGTATCGGTACAAAAACCGGTAGTCACTTTCGGTCAAATCAAACCGCATTTTTGGGTCGACGGCTTCCGGGAACAGAATGGCCTTCAGCACATTGTGCTGTTCGTCGAGCGGGAAAAAGTTGTTGTACGTAAAATCGAACGGCTCGTTGACGAGCGTTTCGCCGCGCAGAAATCCCTGACCTTTTTTGATGGGAATTTTCGGAACAAACTCTTTTTCTGAAGTCACCAAGGGCTGGCTGTACACCACCTTTCCGTCCGTCCCCAGAAACTTCATCGGGTTCGTTCGGCGGTTTTGCTCGCGGGTCATGCCCACTTGAAGGCGGTGAACGAGGCGGGTTTCGGGAAAGCCCTTCGCGTGCAGGGTTTCGTTGAGGTACTGCTGACCCAGGAATTCGTAGAGCCGGTTGTGGGCGTCGTTGTCGCTCACGAGCAGGATTTTCTTCGCGTAGTGGGCCACGCTGGGCAGGCCGGTTTCCGAGGTGCTGTCCCGCTCCACCGCCGTTTGCCGCTCGTAGGCGGTACCCGTCAGCATCGGCGACTCTTTCGTCAGGCCCTTAACATTCAGTTTGTTCAGTTTTTCGAGGGCCAGTACCGCCGTGGGTAGTTTCACCGTGCTGGCCGGGTAGAAGTAGCGGGTTTTGTCCACCCCGTAGGAAAAGGTGCGGAAGTGGGGCCGGTTGCGCCGGTCGCGGTCAATTTGGGTGTAGAGAATCTGGACTTCGTGGATTTCAGGCTGCCGTAAAATCGCCTCGAACTGCGCCGGGCGGGTGCGCATGAGGGTTTCGAGGAGAGTGGAATCGGGGTGGGTCAGGGCCAGGGCGAGGAGGATTGGATTCATGGAAAAGAGGACTGCCAGCCGTGAAAGGCCCGCGTGTGGAGCGGCTGGCAGTCCGGGCTTACCCACCAGCCGTTGGATGATTCAAAAATAACTCCGACAAACAGCCGCCACTCGTTCCAAATCCGCTCGCGTGTGCAAGGCGCTCACCACCAACCGGGTAATCGGCGCGTCGGCGGGGGTTGGGTAAGAAAAGGAAGCGGTTAGAATTCCGTTTTGCAACAAAAAATCGTGGAAGCCTTCAGCGGTTGTGGTGAAGGCCGGATAATCGGGCATCCAGGCGAAGTGTTGGGCAGTTTCACCCAGGCATTCGACGAAAAATCGGGTGTTTTCCAACAGCTTCCGGTGTTGCTCGCGGTACAGCCCGAAGGCGTGTTGCAGCGCCCACAACCCCGCCGGGGCAGCGGGCGAACTGCCGCCGAACCAGGGAGAAGTTTTCAGCGCGGCGATGGTCTCGGCATCGCTGAAAATGGCCCCGGCGGGCACGCCGAGGGCTTTGTTGAGCGAACTGATGACGAGGAGCTTCGCCTCACCCGCCTGGCTCGTACCCCCCGCCTGGCTCGTACCCCCCACCGGCTGCACTTGCCCGCACACCCCCCCTAAGAGGGGGGCAATTTTTGCGTAAATGCCCTCGCCGCTTTCGCCAAACACGCCCAGCCCGTGCGAATCGTCCACCACCACCGTCACCCGCTTGGAAGCGGGCAGTTTCTGAATCCAGTCGAAGGGCACCGCGCCCGTGTGCGGCGAGCCGACCGAGTCGGTGGCAATGACGACGTGATCGCTTTCGCAGGCCACGACGCGTTTGGGGAGGTGGCTGAACCAGTCGGCGAGCGATTCGGTGGCGGGTTGGTAGCCCGAACCCCAGAGCGCGGGGTGGACGCCGGGGGCGTGGAAGATGGTGTGCGTCTGCGGGCTAAAGCCCGCCGCTACCACACGGCCAGCGAGCATTCCCGACGAAACCGTCAGGGCGGCGGGGGCACCGACGAAGTGGGCCAGTGCTGCCTCAGCCTCCTCGTACACGGCCAGCCGCAGCGTGTTGTGCCGCGAACTGCCCCAGCCGGTGCCGTAGCGTTCCAGCCCCTCGCGCATCCGCTCGCGGAAGGCCGGGACGTGGCCCATGCCGAGATAGGCCGTGCCGGAAAACCAGAGGAGTTCCTGGTTTTGGACGGAGACGGTGCGGCCGGGTAGGCTTTCGGTCGTCACGGGGCCACTCATGCGGCAATCAGCCGGGCACCCGTGCCATTTTCCTCCGCGTAAATCACCTTCCCCAACTCAATCGTCACGCCGGTCGAAATCTGGTCGTCCACGAGCAGGATGCCGTCCATGTCCACGTAGTCGAGCATCGGGAGGAGGTGGGCAATGGCCGAGCAGCCCACGTTCGATTCGGTCATGCAGCCCACCATCACCTTCAGGCCCAGCGTGCGGGCCTGGGCAATCATGCGCCGGGCGGGCGTGAGGCCCCCGCATTTCATCAGTTTGATGTTGATGCCGTGGAAAAAGCCGTGGCAGCGGGCCACGTCGGCCTCCACGATACAGCTTTCGTCGGCGATGATGGGCAATACGCTTTCGGTGAAAACCCGCTTCATCCCCTCCCAATCGGTAGCGAGCATGGGTTGTTCGATGAATTCCACGCCCAGTTTCTGGAGTTCGACGGCGTTGTAAATTGTCTCGTCCACGCCCCAGGCGGTGTTGGCGTCCACCCGAAAAACGGCCTCGGTGTGGTTGCGCAGTTCTTTTACAATGGCGATGTCGTCTTTCGTGCCCAGCTTGATTTTGTAGAGTGGAAAGGGCACCTCCTGCATTTTCTCTACCATTTTCTCCACCGTGTCGATGCCGATGGTGTAGTCGGTGATGGGGTTTTTGGCCGGATCGAGGCCCCAGAGTTCGTAGAGTGGCTTGCCCTGTTTTTTTCCGAAAAGATCGTTGGCGGCCACGTCGAGGGCGCAGAGGGCGAAGGGGTGCTCGTCGCGTAACTGCGGTTCGATGAAGGCGTAAAATTCCTCGGGCGAGGCCCCCGGCGCGTCGAGGTCGTAGGATTCGATCCAGGAACGGACTACCTCCAGTTGCTGGGTCATTTTGGCCATCGTCACGCCGTAGTACGGCGTTTCGGTGGCTTCGCCGTAACCGCTCAAGTCGCCGTCGCGAAGTTCGACGATGAGCGTGGGCTGCACGTCGCGCGATTCGTGGGTGATGGTGAAGGTGTGGCGGAGGGGAAGGTCGAAGGAGTGGAGGAGGAGTTGCACGGGAAGGGGAAAACGATTGGTTCTCCAAAAATGCGAAAAGCTGAGGAAAGTCCCGTCTTCGAGCCATGCGCTTACTCGCCGGAGCGGGTAAGTTTTGCCCAAAATCCAGGAATCTTCGGTTGAAAACGGGTTATTTTTGTGAAACGAACGCTGGTGATCCGTTTCAGCGTTTCAAAACCCCCCTATCCATGCCCCCGGTCCTTCCCTCGTTTTCCGGTTCGGTGCCAGACCAATACGAGCGCCACTTCGGGCCGCTAATGTTCGAGCCTTACGCCCTCGACCTGGCAGCGCGGGTGCAATCGCGAGCCATCGAATCAGCGTTGGAAGTAGCCTGCGGCACGGGCCGCGTGACCCGGCACCTGCGCCGGGTCTTGCCCGCTGCGGCGCGTTTGGTGGCCACCGACATCAACCCCGGCATGATGGCTGTGGGGCAACGCACGCTGGCCGGGGAAGCCATCGACTGGCAAGTGGCCGACGCCCAGGCGTTGCCATTTCCCGATGCTTCGTTCGACCTCGTCGTTTGTCAGTTCGGACTCATGTTCGTACCCAACAAAGCCCAAGCCTGCCGGGAAGCCTTTCGGGTACTTCGACCAGGTGGGCGATTTTTGTTTAACACCTGGGACCGCGTTGAACATAACCCCGCCGCCCAACTCAGCAACGACCTCATCACTACCTATTTTCCCGCGCCACCCCCATTTTTTTCGATTCCTTTTTCGATGCACGACGAAGGAATGCTTCGCGGCTTGCTTCAGGACGCGGGTTTTAAAAACCCAACTGCCAGTTCCGTCAAAAAAGAGGGGCGTAGCGAGTCGGCCCTGAGCGCGGCCATCGGTTTCGTGGAAGGCAACCCGATCGCCATGACCCTGCGCGAACGGGATCCCGCGCTGATTCCCAAAATCCGGGAGTCCGTGCAGTATGCGCTGGCCGATCGGTTTGGTGACCAGCCGCTAATTTCCCCCCTCCAAGCTTGGGTTTGTGAAGGGCAGAAATAACGGTCCTATTTTTACAAAATGCTTTTTTTATGCCCGACCGCGAACCCTCCCGCAACGTTTTCGGCGAGCCGCTCCTGCCGTGCTCGACCGCCCCACTTACCGGATTTTACCGGGACGGCTGTTGTGATACCGGCCCCGACGATACCGGCTCGCACACTGTCTGCGCCGTAATGACCGCCGAATTTCTGAAGTTTTCGCGTTCACGCGGCAACGACCTGAGCACCCCCCGCCCCGAATTTCGCTTCTCCGGCCTGCGCCCCGGCGACCGCTGGTGCCTCTGCGTGACCCGCTGGCGCGAAGCCCACCGGGCGGGCCTGGCCCCGCTCGTGGTACTCGAAGCCACCCACGAAGCCGCCCTGCGGGTGGTTAGTTTGGATGAGTTGGTGGCCCACGCGTACAAACTAATTGAGTGAGGGAGGGAGCGATTGAGTGGTAAAAAGGCAGGGTATTCCCTTTTCACTCAATCGCTCCCTCCCTCCCTCACTCAATTCACCGCCACCGGCGTCAACTGCACCTGCACCCGCTGGTAGTAGAGCGCGTTCAGCCCTTCAAAACCCGAGTCGGTGCCGACGAAAAGCCACAGGTTGCCGCTGGCGTCGGTTTTCACGCGCAGGGGCAGGGTCGAGGTACGGTTCACGGTTTTGTACTTCATCTGACTCGACCCGTTGGCCAGGTTTCCCAGGAGCACCGCGTCCTTTCCACCCTGCGACTGGTTGCCCTTGTCGAGGCTGAATTCGTAGGTGTCGCCGTCTTTCACCTTCACCGGTTCGGTGGCCGAGGCCCCCGCTTTGAGGTACACCGAGGTGGCCGGAGAGCCACCCGCGCCCACGCTGCTGTCGGCGTACATCGAGGCAAAATCGACACTAAACAGCGCGTCGTAGCTGGTGTTGGGGTTGAGACCACTCACCTTGCGCTTGATGTACATGAACAAATCGTCACTGCGGTTTTGCCCGGAAATCCGGTAGCCCTTCTTCGTCGAATCGAGTGGGGCGGGCAGGGCCGCCTGCGCCAGTTGAAACTCGAACGTGGTGCTGTCGAGTCCGGTGGTGTAATCGGTGTAGCCGCCCGTCCAGCCATCAAGGCCGGTGTTGAAATCCACGCCGTAGTAATTCGTCGGCTCGGTATCCTGATCAGGATTGCAACCGGCCAGTGTCACCATCGCAATCAGGGCGGCGGTTCCCATTTTCAAAAACTTCATAACGTTGTTGATTTGGTTGAAAAAAGCCTAAAAACAAAACACTGAATTCAGCCGCCGACCCGTCGGTCAGCGAAACGCGTTCGTAGCCATGACCCCGGTTGGGGCCGGAGGGTTGAAAGTGGGGTAGGAATAAAATGAAAAAAACCGGCGGGTGTGAGTCGCCGGTTTGGGGTAAGCTTTTGAAAGTAAATGACTTGGGGAGGGGCGATTTTTTTCGGAAATTTTCTAAAAAATCGCCCTTCCCCTCGGCTGTCATCCCGACGAAGGAAGGATCTCGTCGGCCTGTCAGACCCTTTGCCGATTGTCGAGGATTCGGTAGCCCAACGAGGTCCCTCCTTCGTCGGGATGACAGCCAATGCGCAGGACGGTACGCTGGCCTCACCCCCTCCCCAGCCGCCGTAGGACCTCCTCGCAGGCCCGCCCGTTGTGGTAGGGGCATTTCCAACCGGTGATTTTGTCGGCTTTCGGGGGTGGTTGGTGGTCGGGGCCGACACCGACGTACCATTCGCCGCCGCGCTGATCGAGCAGGTATTTTTTGACGAATTCCCAACTGGCCAGCGATTTTTCGAGGAAATGCTGCTTGCCGCTGAGTTGGTAGGCGTTGAGGTAGCCCACCATTTGCTCGGCGAGCACCCACCAGCTTCGTTCCTCGTTTTTGTGGCCAATTTCCGGGTTAAATTCGTAGGTGAGGGCACCGTCGGGATTGAGACCGTCGAGGGTGGCGTTGGCCATTTGCAGGCTCACTTGCTTTAATTTCCCTATCAACGCTTTGTCGTCAATCACCTCGGCGGTTTCGTAAAGCAGCCAGGAGGCTTCCACGTCGTGGCCGTAGGAAATTTCTTTCGACAACACCGTCCAATCGTCTTTGAAAAACAGCCGCATCCGCCGTTGGTCGGGGTCGAGGATGTGCGTCAGGAAGGTTTCTTCGAGCATCCGGCGGGTTTGGTTGCGCAACGTGGCATCGGGCCAGACCCGGAGCAGGCTGGTGAAGGCTTCGAGCAAATGCAGGCTGGTGTTCATCGACTTCCGCGCATCACCCTTGCTCAGAATGTACTCGTTGGTCGGCCCCCAGTCGGGCGCGAAGGCCTCGACGTAGCCGCCGTGTTTGGGGTCGAAGGCGCGTTGTTCGATGGTCTGGTACAGCCGCCGGGCCAGGTTGAGGGCCTCGCCCGACCCGCTCATCCGCACGTACTCGCTCAGGCCGTAGAGCGCGAAGGCGTGGCCGTACAACTGCTTTTTGGCTTCGCCGGGCGTGCCGTCGGCATTGACCGACCAGTACACGCCGCCGTTTTTTTGATCGAAAAAATGGTCACGCAGGTAGACGTAGGCGCGTTGCGCCAGTTTTTTGTAGACCGGTTCGCGGAAGGTGCGGTGGGCCATCGAAAAGGTCCAGAGAATCCGGGCGTTGAGGACAATGGCTTTGCTGGCGCTGGGGTCAGGCTTGTTTTGAGCGTCTACGCGTCCGTAAAAACCGCCCTTCGGATCGGGGGCGTAAATCTGCCAGTAGGTCAGAATCCGGCGTAATTCCTGGCGGGCTTCCTGGGTGTAAGCGGGGAGGGATAGAGGCATAGGAATTGAACGTTGAGAATTGAAAGTTGAAAGTGACCTACAATTTTCAATTCTCAACGTTCAATTCTCAATTTCTAAACCCCAAATACCCAAACGCCTCGCCCGCCTTAAATTCGTCGCGTCCGGCGGGGAGTTCGAGGAAACCGTCGCAGTCGAGCAGGTTGGCGAAATCGCCGGAGCCGGAGCCTTTGAGCGGACGCGCCAGCCGCTGGCCTCTTTCGTCGAACTGCGTCTTGACAGGCACGAAGTACGTCAGGTCGGGCTTGAAGGTCACCGTTTCGGTAAGACTTGCCAATTCAGCATTCAGTATTCTGAATTCAGCATTTTTCAAAAACGGCACGACGTACTTCAGGTAACACAAAAACGTGGAAACCGGGTTGCCGGGCAGTGCAAAGACGGCCGTGCCGTCGGGACAGGTGCCGAACCAAAACGGCTTGCCGGGCCGCTGAGCCACCTGGTGCAGGTGATTTTGGACGCCCAATTCCGTTAGCACCTCGGGTACAAAATCTTTTTTCCCCGCCGAAACGCCACCGCTCAGCAGCAGCACGTCGAATTGATCGAGCAATTCGCGCAGCCGGGCCGTGAGGATGAGGCGGTCGTCGGCGAGGTGAAATTCCTGCGCGGTCAGTCCCCGCTGCGCTAGTGCCGCCGCGAGCATGGTGCCGTTGGAACGCCGAATCTGATGGGGTAGGGGAGTCGCTGTCACGTCCACGAGTTCGTCGCCCGTGGAAATGACAGCGACTTTCGGCAAGGCGTGTACCCGCAGCGTGGCGCAACCCACCGAAGCGGCCACGGCAATTTCCGCCGGGCTGAGGCGCGTCCCAATGGGCAGGAGCAGATCCCCGGCACGCCGGTCTTCGCCCCGGCGGTGGATGTTCTGACCGGGCTGCGGGGCCAGGTTGAGCGTGGCCCAGCGCCGCCCTTCCACCTCGCGCAGGCCGAGGTCTTCGTAGCGGACCACCGTGTTGGCCCCGGTCGGCAACACGGCCCCGGTCATGACTTCGATGCCGTGAGTGGGCAGGCCAAAGGAGCGGGGGGATTCGCCCGCGTACTGCGTCGCTTCGACCAACACCACGTTGCCCGCCACGGGCATGGGTAGCCCGGCGGTGAAACGCAGCGCGAGGCCATCCATCGTAACCCGGTCGAAGGGCGGAAAATCGCGGTCGGCCACAACGGGTTCGGCCAGGGTTCGGCCCACTGCCTGGCCGAGCGGCACGGATTCGTCGCCACGTACCGGGCGTTGGGCGAGTACCCGGCGGAGGGCTTCTTCGGTAGAAATCATGAGTAGAAATGACGCTTGGAATTCGGTAGGGGTAAGGCGGTTGTCACGCTGAGCGGAGTCGAAGCGCTACGCCACGCGCTTCGACTCCGCTCAACGTGACAACCGCCTTACCCTCTGGTCTTTCTAAAAAACCAAGCCCAAAGTTGGTCGGTTTGCCCTTACCAGCCGCTATTTTTGGGCGATGAACGAAGAAAAACGCTTCAGCCACCTCGATGCCAGAGGCAACCCGGCGATGGTAGACGTGTCGGAAAAAGTCCTGACCCGACGCGTGGCCCGCGCCCGCAGCGTAGTGACGCTACCCGCCGAGGTGATGGCGCAGCTCCAGAACGGCGACATGCACACGAAAAAAGGCCCCGTTTTCCAGACCGCCATCTTGGCCGGCACGATGGGCGCGAAGCGTACCGCCGACCTGATTCCGCTCTGCCACCCACTCGGCCTGGACAGCTGCACGTTTACCGTGGAGACGGTTGAGAACGAGGTCATCATCGAATGCACCTGCGCCCTGACGGCCCGCACCGGGGTGGAAATGGAGGCCCTGACCGGGGCCAGCGTGGCCGCCCTGACCGTGTACGATATGTGCAAAGCCCTTTCGCCCGACATCGTGATCCGGGAAACGCGGCTGCTGGAAAAAACGGGCGGGAAACGCGACTTCAAAAGTGAGATTGCGGGCTGCTGATTGCGAAACGAACCGCCCGGAACCGTACCTTGTCCGGCTCAATCACTCTCAACTCCCCATGCTCCAAGCGCCCAGCCCCCCGCTCCACGGCCTCGTGCTGGCCGGGGGCCGGAGCACCCGAATGGGTCGCGACAAGGGGCTAATTGCCTACCACGGAATGCCGGAACGGGAGGCTGTTTTTCAACGGCTTCAGCCGTTTTGTGCCCGCGTGTTTTTGTCGCTGAATGCCGAACAAGCCGCTATCGCCAATCCAAATTTTCCGTTTATTGTGGACGAAATTCCCGATGCCGGGCCGCTGAGTGGGTTGTTGACGGCGTTTCGCCACTACCCCGACCACGCTTGGCTAACGGTACCCTGCGACCTGCCTTTTTTAACCGAAAACACCATTCGGTTGTTGGTTGAGGCCCGAAATCCAGCGCGGGTTGCCACGGCCTTCCGGGGAGCCGACGGCTGGCCGGAACCACTCGTGACGATTTGGGAACCAGCGGCGCTGTCCGTTCTGCAAACCGCCTTCGAGCGTGGCAACGGGCCACGAAGGGTATTGCTGGAAACCGAAACCGAGTTGCTCGATCCGCTTGATTTTACTGAATTTCGAAACGTGAATACACCGAACAGTGGCAGTACGCAGTAGCAGTTGGCAGTCGAATTGCTTGTCTTACTGCGTACTGCCACTGCCTACTGCTAACTGCTGCTTCCCACCGTGACGACCTTCCAAGCCTTTCTCGACCGCTACCTGCCCGGCAATGCCGTAGCCGATGTGCTGTGGTTTGTCGGTATTTTGCTGGCGGGGTTGCTGCTACGGCGGGTGTTTTCCATTGTGTTGAGCCGGGGGCTGTTCCGGCTCATTCGCGAGCGGGCCGAGCACGTTCCCGTCACGCAGTTTGTGGCACTGCTGCGCCGCCCGGTGGAGGTGTTGTTCGTGCTGGTGTTGCTCTACCTGGCCTGCGACCAGCTTTCGATGCCCACCCACTGGAATGTGCGCGGATCGGAACGCTTCGGATTCCGGCTGGTGATGGGGCGACTCTACGAAGTCGTGACCATCCTCACCGTGGCCTGGATTCTGGTGCGACTGGTGCGGTTTTCGGCCTTAATTTTTGCCAAACGCGCCGAGCG
Source organism: uncultured Cytophagales bacterium (assembly GCA_964244295.1). GTDB lineage: Bacteria > Bacteroidota > Bacteroidia > Cytophagales > Spirosomataceae > JAJAZB01. The sequence continues at coordinate 44,828 of CAXTIG010000028.1, read as the reverse complement.
CACCGAGTCGAAACTGGACGACCAGTTGGTGCCGTTTTTCAAAGACCTCGGCATTGTGTTCGTCGTCGTCACCACTACGCTGGTGGTGTTGGGACAGGTGTTCCGGATCGATGTGGCCGCGTTGGTAGCGGGTCTGGGCATTGGGGGCCTGGCCATTGCGCTGGCGGCCCGCGAAACGCTCGAGAACCTCTTCGCCTCCTTCGCCATTTTTCTCGATCACCCCTTCGTGGTGGGCGACACAGTAAAAATCGGCACGACTGAAGGCGAGGTAGAAAAAGTAGGTTTTCGCAGCACCCGCATCCGCACGCCCGACGGTAGCCTCATCACCGTACCCAACCGCTTGATGATTACCCAGGCGCTCGAAAACCTTTCGCAACGCGACTATCGACGCGCGCGGTACCTGATTCGGCTCACGTTCGATACCCCTGCCGACCGGCTGCGGCAGGTTGTGGAAGGGATTCAACAGCTTTTGTCTACGCACGAGCGTACCCGCGACCGGGATGCGTTCGTATGGTTCGACGGGTTCGGGGAAAGTTCGCTCGACGTACTCGTGATTTACTTTGTCCGCACCGCCGAGTGGCGGGAGTTTAACCTCGTGAAAGAAGAAATTAATTACCGGATTCTCGAACTCGTGGCCCAGCACGAAGCCACGCTGGCCTATCCGACCACGGCCACGTACCTGCGGGAGCAAAACCAAGCCGTTCGTACTCAGCCACTTGTTCCGTAGGTCGCATAAAAATCCTTTTTCGGCGAAACTTTTAACCGTCTTCTTGACTTACGTGAATGTCGAGCCTATTTTTGTGACGCTGATCAACTTCTCCACGGCACGTTAATTGTAGAATCTCTTTCCGTTCGCCGTTCGTCGCTGAATTCTTCTCATTCCACCGCAGTTTTAGTCGGAGTTATTTTTTCTCGTTTGCGATTGTCTGCGCTACTAACCGATTGCCTTTTCCACGGTACTGCCGACCGGCGGGCCGCGCTCACTTATGTTTCGTGCTGAAGACCTCCAGGCCAAACCGCTCTCCGCGTTGAGAGCACTCGCTGAAACGTTACAGATTACCCACGTTTACCAATACGGTAAAAGCGACCTTATTCAACAAATTATGGCGCGGCAGGCCCCGCCCAAACCCACCGTCAACTTCTCTGACATCGAATTTTTCAGCGCCGATGAGCGCCCTACGTCTATGAGTGAAGAGAACCGTGAGACCCGTCGGGTCAAAAAAGAACAACCTTCAATCGGGACACCCGACGGCGACCGTCCGAAGCGCCAGCGCATCAAGAAAGAGGACGCTCCCGAAAATGCCCCCGCCCCCAAAGTCAACGGCAGCGCAGCCCCGCGTCCGGTGGGTTCGAGCCGGGTACGCGGAGGGCGGCGCAACGAAGAACTCCCCGCCGCGCCGACCCCCGAAACTCCTTCGGCTACGTATAGGGCCCGGCGCGACGCCGGAGCCGCCGATCCCGCTCCCCGGCTGGAAGCAGGAGAAGTGACGCCGGAGGAGACGGCATCGGGTGCGAACCTACCGGCTTCAGAATTGCCGGTCGCCGGATCGCCGGTCGTCGGAGCGCCGACCGCCACGGCACTGACCGAAATGCCGTTTGAATCCGAGGAGACCGACCTGGATTTTAGCTTGGGTACCAACAACGATTTCTCGCTCGACGACGCTTACAATGCCACCGCCGAGGTAGCGGATAGTCCGTTGACCGAATCCACTGGCAATTCGGAGACCCGCCCGCAGACCCGCCCCCAGGAAGCCGAACGGGGCGATCGCCCGGATGTCCGCAACGACAACCGTCCCGACGAAACGGCCCAAAACCGCCCCCAGCAACAACCCCAGCCCGTCACGCAGTATACCCAGCAGATCAAGCGGAATTACAACCAGATGATCCGCGAGTTCGATGGGATGATTGAAAATGAGGGCGTTCTCGAAATCATGCAGGATGGCGGCTACGGCTTCCTCCGCTCGGCGGATTTCAATTACCTCGCCTCGCCCGACGACATTTACGTGTCGCCTTCGCAGATCAAGTTGTTTGGGTTGAAAACTGGCGATTCGGTGAAAGGCTCGATCCGGCCCCCGAAGGAAGGCGAGAAGTATTTCGCCCTGCTGAAGGTGGAAAACGTAAACGGCAAAACCACCGAGGAAATCCGCGACCGGATTCCTTTCGAGTACCTCACGCCGTTGTTTCCCGAAGAAAAACTCAACCTCAGCAACCGCCCCGATCAGTATTCGACCCGGATACTCGACCTCTTCGCGCCCATCGGCAAGGGCCAGCGCGGAATGATCGTGGCCCAGCCCAAAACGGGGAAAACGGTGCTGCTCAAGGAAATCGCCAACGCCATCGCCCGCAACCACCCGGAGGTGTACCTCATCGTGTTGCTCATCGACGAGCGCCCCGAGGAAGTGACCGATATGCAGCGCAGCGTGAAGGCCGAAGTAATCAGTTCAACGTTTGACGAACAGGCCGAGCGCCACGTGAAAGTGTCGGGATTGGTGCTGGAAAAAGCCAAGCGCATGGTCGAATGCGGTCACGACGTGGTGATTTTGCTCGACTCGATTACCCGCCTGGCCCGGGCCTACAACACGGTGGTGCCGAGTTCGGGGAAAATACTTTCGGGCGGGGTGGATGCCAACGCCCTCCACAAACCCAAGCGCTTTTTCGGCGCGGCGCGTAACATCGAAAATGGCGGCTCACTGACCATCATCGCCACGGCGCTCATCGAAACGGGTAGCCGGATGGACGAGGTGATTTTTGAAGAATTCAAAGGCACCGGCAACATGGAACTCCAGTTGGACCGTAAGCTCTCCAACCGCCGCGTGTTCCCGGCCATTGACGTACCCGCTTCGGGCACCCGCCGCGAAGATCTGCTTTTGGATAAAGAAACCCTCCAGCGGGTATGGATTCTGCGCAAATATATGTCGGACATGAACTCGGTGGAAAGCATGGAATTCCTGCTCGACAAAATGAAAGGCACTCGGAACAATGAGGAGTTTTTGATTACGATGAATCGGTAGGTTTTGGCTTCTTTATCGACCAAAATCCCCACTCCGAGCGCTCGGAGTGGGGATTTTGGCTGAAAATGCACTTCGTATTTCCCTCACTTTGGATACAAAAAATGGTACGTTAACAAAAACACGCGTTCGACGCGATGCATACCCATCGGGTGAACTGAGCGCCACTCTTGGCCCTACCAACGTGCTGGTATTGAAAGCGACAGCTTTTTTCGCTCCTAGTATAGAAAAAAATAATATTTTGAATTGACTCCATGAAAAACAACGACTTGCAACGCACGCTATCTTTTTTCATGAAGGAGAAAGTAGTCCTTGTTCTGGTTCTATTGATTACGATACTGGTAAGTTTTCAGAATTATTTGCTTGGTTTAAAGTCCTTCGAGGGAAGTCCCGCAGCGTACACAAATTATAATAATTACGTAATTTTCAAAAATTCAGCAGTTCATTTGGTGTCAAATCAGAATTTATACACTTGGTATCTTAACGAACAGTGGGATTTATTTAAATACTCTCCTACGTTTGCTTTGTTCATGGGTTTGTTTATCTACTTGCCAGATTGGGTAGGTTTATTAGTATGGAATCTGCTGAATTCGTTGGTCTTATTTTTCGCAATCAACAACGTTCCCTATCTAAATCACTCGAAGAAGGTTACGATTCAGTGGTTTATTCTTTTAGAATTGATTACATCCCTTCAGAATGCACAGAGTAATGCTTTGATTTTAGGATTAGTACTTTGGGCATTTATATTCGTGGAGCAGCGCAAATCCCATTGGGCAGTGTTGTGTATTCTACTGGCAGCATTCATTAAACCTTTTGCCCTGGCATTTTTTGTATTGTTCGCTTTTCATCCTCGTAAGTCTTTTACTTTAGTCGTAGGTATTGGCTGGACTCTGCTCTTGTTATTTTTACCTTTAGGAGTCATTTCCTTTTCTGACTTAGTTGCTCAGTATCAAAATTGGGGAGTACTTTTAAAAGCAGATCATACGGGGTCGGCGGGGCTTTCTGTGATGGGTGTTTTAAATAAGTGGTTTACTTGGTACCCGCCTAAAGGTGGAGTGACTTTCGTTGGTATTTTGTTGCTGCTCTTACCACTCCTACGTTTCGGACAATATAAATTTGCTAAGTTTAGGTTAGATTTGATGGCGACTGTCTTGATTTGGGTGGTCGTGTTTAATCATAAAGCTGAATCTCCAACCTTTGTAATTGCGATGGGCGGGGTAGGAATTTGGTATTTCTCGCAGCATTCTAACCTACTCGATCGGTGTTTGATACTGCTTGCTTTTGTCTTTACCAGCCTTTCGCCGACCGATGTATTTCCATCGTTTTTACGGGAATCTCTGGTATACCCCTACGTGCTAAAAGCGGCGTTTTGTATTTTTATTTGGATGAAATTAACCTACGAATTGCTTACTAAAAAATACGAGATCTATCCTTTACATACAGCCGATTAATTTACTCGATATGAATAAAATGTAAGGAAAAAAATAATAAACGCAGGAGGATAAAATTGAATAGAAATTTCTTTATTAGCATACCTGGATTCTTATTCGCCGGTAAACCGTCTTACGTTGACGATACGGTTACAAAAAACGATTTTCCCCGGTGGATAGTTAGGCCTAAAACAATCCACTTCACTTTCTGGTTTTAACCAGATGCTGACTGTAAGATTCCTGGCCGCTTGCGTCGGGTACTCAAAAAGTTACCTTTGCCTCGCCCCCTGGCACATTCGGGGTGGCTTGCTTCCCACCGCCCTCGATACACCTTACTTTTCCTGAACCCTAAACCCCGCTTTTGCCATGTTCAGCAACAAAGCGTTCTGGTGGGTGGCCCTGTTTGTCAACATGGGGCTGGGTGCCTGGTGGCACACTTGCCGGATTAAAGAATTGTGTGACACCGTAGCCCGCGTCAGCGTTACGGCTCCCGACCAACCCGCCACGGCCCTGGCTCCTGGCCTCGACCTCGCCGATGGCGAACGGCTCCGTCTCTACGCGCCGGGCAACTTCAGTTTCGCCCGCTCCGGGGCCGACCTCAACCTCAATGCCGTGCGCGCTCAAGCCGATTCGCTGGCTGCGTACCTGAAGGCCTACCCTGACCGTAAACTCACCGTAACGGGTCTGTATGCGTCGTCGGAAGAAAACAAAACGACCTTCTAAAACCTCGGTCTGGCCCGCGCCGCCGCCCTCAAGGGCTACCTCGTGCAGGCGGGTGCGTCGGAGGCATCCATCACAACCGAGGCCAAAACGGTGGACGACCTCACCTTCCTGAACGACTCGCTACGGGGCGGACTGGGTTTTGGATTTACCGGTACGACCTTGAACACCACCGAACTAGCCAAGCCGGTGGCTGAAACGGAAGAAGGATTGGCGAAAGCCGAACCGTTTAAGGACGTGTTCACTACGATGGAATTGTACTTTCCTTCCGGCAAGACCACGTACATCGGGACACCCGCCAACGAACGATTTTTGCAAGAAGCCAAAAAGTACCTCCGCGAACACCGCGACAAAACCCTCGCTCTCACCGGCCACACCGACAGCGAAGGGGACGATAGACAGAACCTCGCGCTTTCAAAAAAACGAGCTAACGCGGTGAAAGTGCAGTTCGGGCGGTTGGGAATTCCGAGTCGTCAACTTAGTACCGACGGCCAGGGCGAAGCCCAACCCAAAGCCGACAACGCTACTGCCGCTGGTCGCCGCGCCAACCGGCGGGTTTCGATTGTAGTGCAGTAGGTACTTGGGATACCTGGGTAATTTAGGAAAATCACCCAGGTACCCCAGGTACCCCAAGTACCCAGTTATCTTTTCAACCAAACGCCATGTTCGACCTCAATCCACTCAACAATCCGAACGCCACCTGGCAGCATTGGCTGCTGGCGGCTGTGGCGGGTCTGATCGGTTTCGTGATCGGGTACTTATCCCGGAAGCGCCAAGCCGATGCCCTCGAACCCGAACTTGCCCGCCTCGAAGTCGAGGTAGACGAATGCCTGAGCCGTAAACCTGTCGCCTCCTTGGCTTCCGCTCCGGTACGCGTTGCCCCAGTCCCGGTGCCTCCGGCTCCCGTTGTGCTACCCGAACCCGAACCGATGCCCGGCGTAGGGTTTATTACGCCGCCACCGATGGTGCTGCCCGTACCGACACCCGCCGCCAATGATTTGAAAATTGTGGAGGGCATTGGGCCGAAAATCGAAGAATTGTTGAACAACGAAGGCATCCTGACGTTCGACCAACTGGCCACCACCAGCCCCGAACGCCTGAGTCAGATTCTGCGCGCCGCCGGGCCACGCTTTCAGATTCAGGACCCCGGTACCTGGCCCCGACAGGCTCAACTCGCCGCTGCTGAAGACTGGAATGGCCTCAAGCAACTACAGAATGACTTGGCCGCCGGACGGCACTAATTGATTTGAGGGTTTGACGGGGTTTGATAGTTTAAAATTTTTCTCAAACCCAAGCAAACCTTCAAACTCAATCAAACCTTCAAACCATCATGCTTCTCCAAACCCCTTCCATCCTCAGCCCCCAGATTGAGGCCATGCTGGAAATCCTGCTGATTTTGTCGCTGGCGACGGTGCTGGGTTGGCTGCTGGCCCGACTGGTGTACGCCGGTCGCGTCAACCTGCTCAACGACCGCATCGGCGACCGGCAGGCCCAACTCGACGAATGCCGCCGTGCCGCTGGTGGTCTGATCAAACAAACGGTGTTGGAAACGCCCTTCCACATTGAGCCGATTTCGCCGGTGCCCGGCATCAACACGTCGATCGAATCGCCCGTGTTTGAAGTGACCGAACTGGTCGAGTCAACGAGGCGGGCTACTCCGAACACGCCCGACGATTTGAAAATTGTGGAGGGCATCGGGCCGAAAATCGAAGAGTTGTTGAACAACGAAGGCATCCTGACGTTCGACCAACTGGCCACCACCAGCCCCGAACGCCTGAGTCAGATTCTGCGCGCCGCCGGACCACGCTTTCAGATTCAGGACCCTGGCTCCTGGCCCCGACAGGCTCAACTCGCCGCCGACGGAGCCTGGGGCGAACTTCGGAAGTTGCAGGAGGAACTGACGGCGGGGAGGGGGTAAACACCGCGTGCTGTCATCCAGAGCGCAGCGAAGGATGACAGCACGCGGTTGCATCTAATCTGGAGGTTAGAGGCGAAAGATCCTTCGCTGCGCTCTGAATGACAAGCTAGTCCACCGTCAGCGTATCGATCAGATTTTCAACTTGTTCTATTGAAACCGCCGGGAAGTTGGCGATGCGGAATTGGGTGGTTTTAGCAGTTCCGTACCCACTGCCGACGACGAAGCCCGCCCGTTTGGCGGTGTCGAGTACGTCGGTGGCACTGCCCCGTTTCACTCTACCCACCACCACTGTAGCCGATTGGTGGGCAGGATTTTTCACGGCTGCTTCAAAACGCGGGTCTTTCTCCAGAAACCCGTACAGCAGTCGGGCCTTTGCATCGGTTTCCTTACGGATGGTGTCGATGCCGATGCGGTTGAAATCTTCGGCTAATTTCCCCAGCAAGTAGATGTTCCAGACGTTGGGCGTTTCGGGGGTTTCAAAATTCTTGTAGTTTTTCCAGAGGCTCGGCAGGCTGTGGTAGGTGCCCACGGGTTGCTGAGCCTGGAGCCGCTCGGCCTTGTCGAGGCATTTTTCGTTGACAATCCACACGCCCAACCCGGCGGGGAGACCGAAGGCTTTCTGCACCGAAAAAAACGCCGAATCGATCAGGTCGAAGTCGAGGTCGGGGTACGGAGCCGACGAAACCATGTCGACGCAAAACAGCTTGGTGCGGTGGCTGCGCTTGAGTTTATGCATATCCACGGTTCGCATTTGCGCGCCAGTGGCGGTTTCGTTGGCCGTTAGGCACACCAGTTCAGCGTAGTCGGGGATGCCGAAGTCCATCACCCCGGCGTAGTCGAAGCCTTCGCCGGGGATTTTCTCCATCACGTGCGCATACTTGCCCAGTTCGACCGAGAAATCGTAGAATTTTCGGGAAAAAGCCCCGTTGACGAGGTGAAAACTCTCATGCTCCACGCAGTTCATCAATACCCGTTCCCACACTTCCGTGGCCGAGCCGGTGAACAGGATGGCGTGGGTTTTCGGGATTTTCAACAGCCCCCGCAACTGTTCGTCGACGTGCTGGTAAAGTTTCCGAAACTGCGCCGAGCGGTGCGAAATGGACCCGATCTGTGAATCCAGCGCACTTTTGATGTGCTGCTCGACGGTCGGATACAATTCGGCGGGGCCGGGGGTAAAAAACGTGTGTTTCATAAAAAATAGTGGTTAGTCAGCAGTCGGTAGTCGTTAGCAAAAAGCAAACGACCAATGACTGACGACTATCGACTGACAACTACTCAGCGTCCTCGCAATCGACGCAGCGCCCGTTTCCAAGCCCGGTACGTGGCTAATCGGCCTTCGGTTAGCCGGAGGCGGAGCGTTTCGGAAACCGTAGCGGGCCAGGCATCCTTCCGCACAAACACGGTGTCGGAGTCGTCTTTGTACCAAACCCGGTAGCCTTGCTGGGCCATCCAGTCGAGAATCTGGGGCAGGAACGGGTTGTCGTAAAATTTACTGTGGGTTTCCAATGAAATCACCGTCGGGCGGCTCCGCAAGTGCTTCACTACAAACCACTCCCCGCCTTCGATGTCCACGCTCAGGAGGTCGATGGTGCCGTCGTCGAGTTGACTAAACGGCACGGTAGCCACCGTAAAACAATCTTCCGGGCGGATTGTGTACTGGTCGTTGGCCAAGGCGGGACTCAGGGCGAGTTGACGCATAAACGTGGATGGCCCCCGCTGCACGAGTTCAATCGTGCCGACTTCATCGCTGGCGGCCACCTCGTGAAGCGTGACCTGAGGCTGGTCGGCAAAATACGCCCGGATGCGCTGCCCCATGGCCGGGTCGGGTTCGACGAGCGTCGTGCGAATGCCCTCGCGGATGAAATCGAGTACGTTCGACATTTCCGGCAGGTGAACGCCTACTTCGGCCACGTGCGCCGGGCGCAGGCCAGCGGACCGGCATTTTTTGAATAGGGTAGTCATAGGCGAAAAAGCCCCCAGCAGCCCCCCCGCCCCCGAAGGGGGGGCTACGTTGCGGTTCCAGTCCCAATACTTCCGAGTTGTTCTCAACTGCCGAACGTGGCAGCAGCGTAGCTCTCCCTTCGGGGGCGGGGGGGCTTCCGGGCTATTTTTTCAGTACAACATCCTAAATTTAATCGTCTGCGCAATGTTGCGCAATTCCGTCACCATCTCGTCGGTGTAGGTTTTGGCGATGTCGGTGATCACATAGCCGATGTGTTCGCTGGTTTTGAGGTACTGGCCCACCACGTTGACGCCGTTCCGGGCAAAAATATTATTGATCTGCGCCAGTACGCCGGGCACGTTGGCGTGGATGTGCAGCAGGCGGTGCGCCCCGGCCAGCGGCGGCAGTTGGATTTCGGGAAAATTGACCGACCCGTAGGTATTGCCCTGGTTGACGAAGCCCAGCAATTTACCCGGTACAAACTCGCCGATGTTGGCCTGGGCCTCTTCGGTGCTACCGCCGATGTGGGGCGTGAGCAGCACGTTGGGCAGGCCCCGCAGTTCGCTCAAAAATTCCTCGTGGTTCGTTTTCGGTTCGTGGGGAAACACATCCACCGCCGCCCCGCGCACCTTGCCCGATTTGAGGGCTTCGACCAGCGCTGGAACGTCGACGAGGTGGCCCCGGCTGAGGTTGAGGAAAATCACGCCGTCTTTCATCAGACTAAATTCGCGGGCACCGATCAGGTTTTTGTTTTCTTTACGCCCGTCGGGGTGCAGGCTGAGCACGTCGGCCACGGCAAGGAGTTCCTCGAGCGTGCGGCAACGTTTGGCGTTGCCCAGGGCCAGTTTTTCGACCACGTCGTAAAAATAAACTTCCATTCCCAGCGCCTCGGCCACCACCGAAAGCTGAGTACCGATGTTGCCGTAGCCGACCAGCCCGAGTTTTTTGCCCCGAATCTCGAAGCTGTTCGTAGCCGACTTATCCCACTCGCCCGCGTGCATTTTGTTCGACTTGTCGGGGATGTTGCGGTTGAGCAGAATCATCTCGCCGATGGCGAGTTCGACCACCGAACGGGTGTTGCTGTACGGGGCGTTGAAGACGGCAATGCCGCGTTGTTCGGCGGTTTTCAAGTCGATTTGGTTGGTGCCGATGCAAAACGCGCCGATGCCCATGAGCCGGTTGGCGTTCTCCAAAACCCGCTTCGTCACCATCGTTTTCGAGCGGATGCCGAGGATACTCACGTCGCGGATTTTCTCGATCAACTCGTCCTCGTCCAACGCGCCTTTCAGCAATTCCACCTGGAAGCCCTCGCGGCTGAACGCATCCACGGCCTTCGGGTGGACGTTTTCAAGCAAGAGGACTTTGATGCGGCTTTTGGGGTACGACTGGCTGCGGCTCATCTGGTTGAGAAACAGAAATTCGTCGAGCGAGGGCACGATAAAATCGGCGCGGGCGGTCACTTTTTCGCGGTCGATGTTTTCGGTGAAGGCAAAAAATTTATTGGCCAGGCCCGCCTCGCGGAGTTCGTAGTCGGTGTAGCCGTCGCCGATCACGTACACGTCGCCGGGAAGGGCCAGTTCGCGGAGCAGAGACACTTTGCCGCCATTCTGCGAAAGCACGTTTGCGGAATCGTAGCCGGTGATGGTGCCCTCCTCGTCGTAGGTGAAGGTGTTGGCAAACACGTGGTCTTCGCGCACGCCCATCGCCGTGACGATGGGCACGATGAATTCGCGGAAGCCGCTCGACACGATGAAAATCTGGTCGGCAAATTCACTCAAAAACTGCTTGTTGCGCTGAAACGAGTCGCTGATTTTGGTCGAAAGGTGCTCGACCAGCATTTCGAGGTGGTCGCGGTGGGCGTGGAGCAATTCAATCCGGCGGGGCAGGGCTTCGGCGAAGGTGATTTCGCCGTTCATGCCCAGTTCGGTAATCCGCCGGATTTCGGCCACGATCCGCTCGCGGTCTTTATGCCCGGCCAGGCTGATGTAGGCGAGTTCGTCCAGTCCTTCTACTTTGGTGAAGGTGCTGTCGAAGTCGATGACGAAGAAGGTTTGTTCGAGGGTTTTGACCATGAGTCTTGAAAAAATCCGGGGCAGTACTACTCCCACCAAGTAAAAATTTCTGTCATCCTGAGCGCAGTGAAGGACCTCGTTGGACGACCGGATAAGTAATTGATAACCCAACAGTAGCTAACATCCGACTAATCGGTCGTCCAACGAGGTCTTTCACTGCGCTCAGGATGGCAAGGGGGACGAGGACGAACTCAAAAACTGCATCGCCCGCCGCTCCGACCAGAGCGTTCTGTTGTAACCTAGGTCGGGGCCTCGATACGTTCGGCGTGTTCGCCGCGCTTGGAACGGTCGTATTCAACCTAATCGGTATATTAGACCGCAAGCCGTTTGGCAGCTTTTTTTTTCCTAAGTTGATCGGCCAGATGCTTCGTTTGATCCTGAATAAACCTCGTCCGTTCTCCGGGAGCCAAGTTTTTCACTTGCTCGTAGGCTTTTTCTTTCCATTCCCAAACTTCAAGTTGGGCTTTTGATTCGTCAGTTGCCATAATCAATCAGATCAGTTGGACTAAGAATGCGAAGCGGATGGCGATAGTTCTGCTAATAATTGAGGGCGAGAATCTTCTGTTCCCGGTTCACATTAGCCAGGTGTTTATAATTCCAGCTTACCAGGTAATCAATCGATCGCAGAAATCGTACAAACGGCCACGTGTAAGGCATCGAGCAGTTTTTTTTGCGGGATAACCCCGGCGATTAGATAGGTGTCGGCGAGGACATCAATTTCCTCCTGCCGCCTGATTTCCAGAAGTTCGACTGGGTATTCGTCAAGAACGTCCAGCAGTCGTTGCCGGTGTTGGTCATCTACAGTTTGGTTGATTTCCTGCAAAACGTAGTCCGATACCCAGGTATCATAGACGCCCGGACGAACGAAATTCTCAAAAAAATCAACCGTGATGGCCTTTTTTTCGGGTGAATCACTGGCGAACAAAAAATTAATCACCGAGGTATCGAGGTAAACAGTGGATCGGTTGGCCATGAGTTAAATCCCATTCAAAAACTGCACTGCCCGCCGCTCCGACCAGAGCGTACCGTCGTAATGGGCGGGGTAAAAACCGCAGTGACCGCCCTCGGTGGGGGCCTCGAACCACACGTTCGACAGCGCTTTCATCGCCTCGAAGGGGTAGCATTCGGGCGAGAGAAAGGGGTCGTTTTGCGCGTTGATGATCAGCGTGGGAACGGCAATTCCGCCGACGAAGCGAAGCGAACTGTTTTGCTCGTAGTAGTCTTCGGCGTCGTGGAAGCCGTGGAGTTTAGCGGTGTAAAAGTCGTCAAAATCTCGTAACGTTCGGATTTTTTTCAAGGGCTCCGCGCTGAGGTGTCCCGGCATCCGGGCGGCTTTTTCCTTAATTTTCTTTCCCAAACTCCGGTTGAACCGCCGACTGTACACCCGGCTAAAGCCGCGTTCGAGGTACGTACTGCTGCTCGATAGGTGCAGCGGCACCGAAAAAACGACGGCTTTTTCGATGAACGGGTGTACCGACTCGCCCCGTTCGCCGAGGTATTTTAGGGTCAGGTTTCCGCCCAGGCTGAAGCCCACGAGGCAAATCCGGGCGTAGCCTTTGGTGCGGGCATGGGCCACGACGGTCGCCAAATCATCGGTGGCGCCGCTGTGGTAGAAGCGCAGGCTGGCGTTGGGTTCGCCGGAGCAACTGCGGTAGTTCCAGGCCAGGCAGTCGAACCCCTGGTGGTTGAGCAGCCGCACCATACCCAGGATGTACTGCCGGGTGGAATCGCCTTCTAGTCCGTGGGAAAGGATGGCGAGGGGCAGGGGGTGAGGGCGGTCCGACGGGTCGGCAGGGGGTAAAAATACCGTTACCCCCTGCCGACCCGTCGGACCGCCCTCACCCCCTGCCCCTCGCGCCCAGTCCAAATCCAGAAAATCCCCGTCTACCAACGTAAGGCGCTCGCGGGTGTAGCGCACACCGGCCACCTTGCGGAACAGCGCCGGGTAGATGGTCTGGGCGTGGGCGTTGGGCAGCCAGCGCGGGGGACGATAATCGGAGTTTTCAACGAGCGGCACTTCGAATGGGAAGGGTCTGAGCCGCAAAGGTCGCGAGGGTCGCGCAAAAATGGCATATCCAGTCCGGTAAAGTTTGGCGACTTGACTTGCCAGTGGGCCGCTACGTTCCTGACGGCCGGCCCGATTTTAAAAACAAATCGCTATACTTGCCTTCTGCCGGACCCACTGGCCCTCCGGGCTTTACTCACTTCCCGCATGACCTACCTCCGACTGGGTGCCCTCGGTCTGCTCGCTTTAGTCTTGACGGGTGGCAGTTTATTTTGCCTGGTTTTCGGTTTTCGGTGTTTGGTCGAAGCTTTTGCTCGCTCTCTGCAAGGCCGCGCCCGCCTGTCGGCATTGCTCATTACCCTAGCGTTTTTTGGAATGGCGGGGCTGATGGGGAGTGGCTTAGTATGGGTGATAGGACGAATTTTTTCATGAATTGACCTAAAAAGAGCGGCTTGGCGAGGCCGCTCTTTTTAGGATTTCCGAACGTATGTGGAAGCTTCCCGAATGTTGTACTACCAGTTGAGTGGAATTTTTTTAAACTATGTTTTAATAAAAAAGCCGTCCTCTAGTGAGAGGACGGCTTTTTTAATCAGAAAACGGTCCCGTTTACGGCTTATCCCACCACACGCGGGTGTTGTCGGCATCCGCACCCTGGCGGGTGTTAACCGCAGCGTAGTTTTCGCTGTTCAAATCGCGTTCAGTGGTCGGATACTGCTGGCGACGTGGGATTTGCTTGCTGGGGTTACCGGCGCCGGGCGCGGGAGTCAGTTTGGGGAAGCCCGTCCGGCGCCACTCTGACCAGGCTTCGTAGCCTTGCATATAGAGGGCCACCCATTTCTGGGTACCAATCAATTCCAGGGCTTTCGCATCCGTAAAGGCCACCGTCGGCTGTGCGATGTAGGCGGCGTAGGAAGCATCCGTGAACACGTTCCACTGCTGGAAAGAAGCCTTAATGGCCGCTTCGTACAACGCTTTGGCATCGCCCATGATCCAGCCCAGTTTGGCGGCTTCCGACTGGCTAAATAGAATCTGGGCGTAGGTCAGGTTGTTAGCCGGGGCGTTGATAACCGTGCGAAGCGGGGCCGCCGGAAGCGAAACGTCGGCGGCTTTCGCACCGGGGTTCGTCAAGCCATAGGGCATTCCTACGTAATCTTGCTTGCTCGTCGATTTGTCCGCGAAAGCAGGCAGGCGCGGATCACTCAGGGGCTTAAGGTAGTCGACGAGCGTCGTGCTGACCGCGAAATCGAGGCGACCGGAGGTGACGAAACTGGCATACCAGGGATTCGGAAAGTTGGCATCGTACTTGTAGACTACGTTGTCCGCATTCGAGACCAGGGGACCTGCCGCCAGCGCCGAAGCAAATTCGGCCTTGCCAGTCGTGGGGTCTACCTTCGAGAGGCGCAAGGCCAGCACCATACGCAACGAAGCCGCAAACTTCTTCCAGCGCGTCGCACTGCCGCCGAGAATGATATCCCCTTTCACGGCCGGACCCGCGTCGAATTGCGCCGCCGCCTCTTTCAATTCCTTGAACAGGTCGGTGTAGATGTCTTTCTGAGCATCGAATTTAGGCCGGAACGTACCATCGGCACCACCTTTCAAGGCATCGAAATACGGGATGTCGCCGAAGCGGTCCGTCAGCACCGAGTAATAATACGCCTTGGCAATCCGGGCCACGGCCCGTTGGTTGGCCGGTGAGCCATTGCCGGTGGCCGAGGCCGCCGGGGTGGTTCCGGAGTTGGCATCGATGATGAACTGCAAACTCAGCAGCGGACCGGCGTAGAAGCCGTTGTAATTGAACGTAGTGGCCGTGTACCTCGAATTTTGGGTGTAGGTGATTTCCGACCAGTGCTGGGCGTACAGAATCGGGTAAGCGGCCCCATCGGTTACGGCCGCGCCAAAACTATTGAGGGCACCTGACAGCAGCGCCGCCGTGCTGGCCGTTGAAGCCCGGTTGGGGTCGACGTTCATGTCGCCAAAATCGTCGAGTTTACAAGCGGAAACCAACACCATCAGCGCCGCCAGGCTCAGGAAGGTTTTCCGCAACGAGAGTGTCTTTTTCATTTGTTTTAACTAATAAGAAGTGTGTGATTACGAAAACTCACTTCGCTGCAAAACGTTCCCGAAGTGAGTTTTCGTACTCTAAAATTAAAGGCCGAATTTGACGTTGAAACCAATCGAACGTACCGGGATTTGCTGACCCCCTTCGCCCCAATAAGTCTGGGTTTCGGAGGGGTCAATGCCACCGCCCACTTTGCTGTAAATCAGGAAAGGGTTGCGAACGAGCAAGGCCAGGTAAGCAGAGCGGAAAGGGGTGTTTCTCAACAGCCCACGCGGGAAGTCGTAGCCCAGGTTAATTTCCCGCATTTTGATGTAGGTCTTGTCAAAAATCCAGCGTTCGTTCAGGTCAAATAGCTGCCCTTCGTACAGTGCTTGGGCATCGGCATACACCGAATTGGCCGTGCCGTCGGCCAGAACCGAGTTCGGAAAAAGGACCCCACCACCACTAGCCGGATCATCCCGCTTGGGCTTTCCTTTGTCGTTCAGTCCCGCTGTTTCTTCGCTCAGGCCCGACCCGGCCAGGAACATACGGGTCGTCGAGTAGAATTTACCCCCGATGAGCCAGTCCGCCGTGAAACGCAGCGTAACGCCTTTGTACTTAATGGTATTGAGGAAGCCTCCTTTAGCGATCGGTAAAACCGAAGCCAGGTCCTGTCCCGCCACGTAAAGGGGCAAACCGGCTGAATTCACAACAATCTTCCCGTTGCTGGCATTATCAACGTTATTACCAGCGGCATCCTTGGCCTGGTAGCGTTGGTAAGCACGGCCCACGATCACGCCCCAATCAGCGCCTTCCCGTGCAATAAAGCCGAGGCTGGTACCTCCGAAGCGGGGAACTCCATTAAACTGGGCGTTCTGAAGCAGGTCGTATGTTTTTAACCCGGCGGCCAGTTCCACGACTTTCGAGCGGCTCCGGTCGAAGTTGATATCGAAATCCCAGGTGAAGTCCCTTTTGCTGATGGGAACGACGTTCAGGTGAATTTCCACCCCTTCCGAGCGGATGTTCCCAGCGTTGACCAGGGCCGTTGTGTACCCACTCGAACCCGGTACGGCCAGCGGCAGGATCTGGTTCGTGTTGTTTTGCTGGTACACCGTGGCTTCCAAACTCAGGCGGTTTCTGAAAAACTTCAGGTCGATTCCCCCTTCGTAGCCCGTCGACAAGCCCGGCAGCAGGTTTGCATTGGGCAGTTGCGTCGGGATGGTCTGGAGGGTCGTGGTGCCGTACTTCTGGGCTACGATGTTGTACACCGTAGAAATCTGGTACGGCCCGATGTCGGTACCCACCTGGGCAACCGAGCCGCGAATTTTACCGTAGGACAACACCCGCTTGTCGTTGAGGAACTCCGAGAAAATCAACCCGGCCGTCACCGAGGGATAGAAGAACGAGTTGTTGTTGGCGGGCAGCGTGGAGGACCAATCGTTCCGGGCCGTTGCTTCTAGGAAAAGCAATTCTTTATAATCGATGCTGACGTATCCGTACAAGCTGCGCACTTCGCGCTGCGAGTTGAAGTTCGTTATCGTAGCCGCCGTTGCCGAGTTGGAAATGTTGTAAAAGTTTGGAATGGTGAGTCCACCGTTCGTATTTTCCGTTAAGAAGGTGCGCGTATTGCGGCGAATGTTCCCCCCGGCGTTGGCACTGATCGTAAACTGCCCGAACTTTTTGTTAAAACTCAGCAGGCCTTCGTAGTTATCCTCGCGTTGGCTGTCGTTCTGAGTACCGAAGTAGGCTGTTTGTTTCGTAAACGAGGCCACGCGGCGATCGAAGTAGCCGTTGAGGAAATCCCGGCGGGCAATCGCGGAGATCGTCAGGTTGTCAGTAATCCGATACGTCAGGCCGAAATCTCCGAAGATGCGCTCATTTTTCTCCCGGTTCAGGTTTTCAAACACCTGAGTGTAGGGACTGTCCCAGTAAAGCGGATTGGAGTTTTCCGGTCCGGTGATGTTCCAACTCCGGAACGTCCCATCGGGGTTCTTGTAGTTCCGAAGGTGCTCAATGTCATTTTGACGCTGGAACCACTGGTTAAACGACCCAATGGTCTGGTTGTTACCGCTATACCCATCGGCTGGACGGTTACGGGTATTTTCCGTCGAGTAATTCAGGTTCAGATTAGCCGAAAGTCGCTTCGTCAAGTTCAGACCAATCTTCCCGGAAATGTAATCCCGTTGCTGGCTACTGTTCGGAATCGTTCCTTTGACGTTGAGATTCGTGTAGGAAATCCGGGCGTTGAAGACGTCCGTCGCTTTGCTGAACGCTACGTTCGTGTTGACTGTCGCACCCGTCTGGAAGAAGTTCCGAATGTTGTCCGGATTGGGCGAATAAGGAACCAGTTTACCAAATTCAGGATCGGATTGAATCCAGGAGTACCAGGGGCGGTACGGGGTGCCATCCATGCGCGGTCCCCAACTTTCATCGGCCGAGTAGTCGAGGATAGTCTGGCCATTGAACGCCTGCCAGGCGGCAGGGTGAATGGCCGGGTTGAACTCAAATTTCTGAACTTCCTGGGAATAGCCCCCGCCGTATTCGTTCTGATATTTTGGCAGCAGGCTAACCCGGTCGAAAGTTGTGCTGTGGTTGAACTCGATGCCCGCCCCGTCCTGCTTCCTGCCTTTTTTTGTCGAGATGACGATCACCCCCGCCGAAGCGCGGTTGCCGTAAAGAGCGGAAGCAGCGGGTCCTTTCAAGACGTTCAGCGACTCTACGTCATCCATATTGACGTAGTTCACATCCGTCACGGTTCCATCGACGACGTAGAGTGGGTCACCGCCGGTCAGTGAGTTAACCCCCCGAATGCGGATGTTGGGGGTGCCAAATTTGGCAGCAGACTGGCTAAACACTTGAACGCCAGCAATTTTCCCTGCCAACGCATCCGCCACGTTGTTGTTGCGGGCAGCGGCCAACTTCTCCGGTGAAATCGTCTGTACCGCCGAGTTGACGGCCTTCCGGTCGCGGCTGATGTTCAGAGCCGTAACGACCACTTCTTCTAATTGCGAAGTTTCGGTAGTCAGTGAAACATTCACCGTCGTTTGGCTTTCCACGGCTACTTCCTGCCGACGATAGCCCACTGCCGAAAACACCAGTGTAGCGCTGTTGCTGACACTGAGGCGATAGTCGCCGGTGGCATCCGTAGTAGTACCGAGGTTAGTGCCTTTTACGGCTACGTTGACGCCCGGAATCGGGGAGCTATCTTCTCCGGCGGTTACCTTGCCGGTAATCTGCCGATCCTGCGCCCACGCCTGCCTGGCAAGCGTGGCCATGAGCAAAATGCTCACGAGTAGAATTTTACGCATCTGTTTTGGTTAAATAGTGAAAATTAGTTTCGAGAAACTATGTTCAAACTTACGAAAAACAGCCTGCAAATAAAAAAAGCATTTTTACCTGAGCGGTGATTCTTTTTTTCAATTTTACAAATCAGTAAGTATTAGTACTTAATCTATTAGGTAAATTCCAACGTTTTGTCAGAAATAGTAGCAGATTATTAAAAATTTAGAAAAACATCCCCTAGTCTCATTTTTCGACCAAACAGGACTATTCTACGAGGAAATCACCCCCCCTTTCCAGATAATGCCGCAAGGATGAATACCGTGAGAGTTCAGTTCTTCCTTTTTTCTCGGCGTACCAGTGATAATTAAGCGGAATACTCGGTTAAGCAGAAAGGATGTTCTGCCAAATTCTTACTGGTACGATGGTCCTATACGCAAGCAGCAGAAAGGCTCGTTTCCACGTATTTGGAAACGAGCCTTTAAGGTAGGCAGAATGAAATCTTGAACGGAAAGCTTATAATTCGGGCGCTTCGCCCATCAGATACACCACCAAACTCCGCGCCCCGTGCGCCCCGATCACGAGGCTCTGCTCGATGTCGGCGGTTTTGGAAGGCCCGGCGATGAAAACCCCGAAGCCGGTTTCGTCCACCCGGATGTGTTCGTAGGCCCGGTGCAGCGTAGTCAGCAGGCGCGAAACCGGCAGCACCAGGGCCAGGTGCTGGGTGATGAAGGGCAGTACCCGGTGCGGGCCGGTTTGGGTTTCGCTTACCCAGATGGCTCCGTTTTCGGCCACGCCCCAGGCCCCCGGCAAAATCGCCAGGTTGAGGTGTTCCAGTTCGTGCGGGTCGGTCACGGCGAGGCTGAAATCGGCCAGGTCGGCGAGTTCAGGCACGGTCACGGCTACGTTGCTGAAACCCGTAAAGGCCCCGCGCACGTGTACCCGTATTTCCTCAAACGTGCTGACTTCCACGAGCGTCGCCCCGATGGCCTGGAGCACGGTTTTGAATGGAAGTACCAGGTCGTCCGGGACTTCGCCAAAGGCAATGCGATCGGGCAAAGGCTGCCATTCCGGTTTGCCCTGCCGGATGGCGGCAAGCATTTTTTCGCGGCTGCTCATGGTTGAACAAGGGACGTTTTCTCTCGTTTCTCATCTTCCGCCTCTTGTTTCTTGTCTCTTACTTCCTGTTTCTCTCGCTTCTCCCACCACTCCCGAAAACTCTGTTTCGGCGCGGCGGGCAGTTCGCGGTCGTGAAACCAGGGATTGAGGCGGTTTTCCACCACAAAAGGCACCGTGCGCATCACGCCCCGGCCCACCCGGAAGCTCCAGTTGAAGAGCGTCGGCGAGGCCAGCACCTTGGCTGCCACCTGCAAGCCCGCTTTTTTCACGCCGCCCACATAACCCTCTTTCGCCAGCACCTGACGCCAGAGGTAAAGCTGCTTGTCGATGTCGATTTTCACCGGACACACGTTCGAGCAGGAGCCGCAGAGCGTCGAGGCGAAGGGCAGGTCGGCGTTCTCGCGCATATCGAGGTTGGGCGCGAGAATGGCCCCGATGGGTCCGGCCACGGCGTTGTGGTAGCTGTGGCCCCCGCTACGGCGGTATACGGGGCAGGTATTCATGCAGGCCCCGCAGCGGATGCACTTGAGCGAGTTGCGAAACTCCGGGCGGCCCAACTGCGTGCTGCGCCCGTTGTCCACGAGGATGAGGTGCATCTGCTGGCCGCTTCGGGGCCGGTGAAAATGGCTGGAAAACGTGGTGCTGGGCTGGCCGGTCGCGCTGCGGGCCAGCAGCCGGAGGAACACGCCGAGGTGCTCGGCGCGGGGGATGATTTTCTCGAAACCCATCGAAGCAATGTGCACGTCGGCCAGGTGCGCGCCCATGTCGGCGTTGCCTTCATTGGTACAAACCACGAACCCGCCCGTTTCGGCGATGGCGAAGTTGACGCCCGTGAGCGCCACGCGGCGGGTCAGGAAGGTTTCGCGGAGGTGTTGCCGGGCGGCTTCGGTGAGGTACTGCGGGTCGGTCGCGCCTTTTTCGGTGCCGAGTTTTTCGTGAAACAATTTGCCGATGTCCGCCTTTTTAAGGTGAATGGCGGGCAGCACGATGTGGCTGGGCGGTTCCTCGCGGAGTTGCACGATGCGCTCACCGAGGTCGGAGTCGATGACGTCGATGCCGTGCTTTTCGAGGAAGGGATTGAGGTGGCATTCCTCCGTCAGCATCGACTTCGATTTCACCAATTGTTTCGCGCCTACGCTTCGCATAATGTCGAGCACGGTTTGGTTGTGCTCCTGGGCATCGGCGGCCCAGTGGATGGTGATGCCGTTGGCCTGGGCCTGGGCCTCGAATTGTTCCAGGAGCACGTCCAGGTTGGAGAGGACGTGGTTTTTGATTTGGGAAGCCGCCTCGCGCAGGTCTTCCCATTCGGGCAGGGCCATGGCGGCGCGGTCGCGCTTCTGGCGGACAAACCAGAGCGTTTCGTCGTGCCAGTCGACGTAGGGTTCGTCCTGATTAAAGGCCGTGGCGGCGGTGGGGTGGTCGAGGGGTTTCAACTTCGTTTCGGTTTTCGGTTTGTGGTTTGTAGGTTGTAGTTTACGGTTTTTGGTTAAAAAGGCAATTCAACCACAAACCGTAAACCACAAACTACAAACCGTTAATCCGTTTCTTCCAACTGAAAAAGCGCTTCCACGGGAATTTCAAATAACCGGGCCAGTTTCAGCGCCAGCACCGTCGAGGGCACGTACCGGCCCGTTTCGATGGAATTGATCGTCTGCCGACTCACGCCGATGGCTTCGGCCACCTCCGCCTGCGAGCGGTTTTGCTCGGCACGGGCTACTTTGAGGCGGGTTTTCATAAAGCCAGCGCAGGCAACGACGCCCGGGCATTTCGGAACACCAACCAGCGGAACCGCACGACGAAAACCAGCAACACCGTGAAAAGATTGTAGGTCATCACCTGCAAAAACTCCGAGCCGTGTACCAGCAAAATAGCCAGGGCCAGAATTCCGTAATTGACGTACACGCTCCACTGCAAGGCATCCAACCGCAGGCGGCTCACCATTTCGTCCTCCGTTTTTTCCTTTGAAAAACCGACCATCAGCAACCCGGCGATGATGCCCAGCGCTGCCAGTTCGTCGGTCAGGTTGATGGGCCAGTCACTGATTCGCCATCCATGCACTTCGCTTTTTTTTGGCTCGTAGATCGTCAAAAATTCAAACCCAAACTCGGCGTACATGTACGCCAGTCCCAGCGCCAGCGAAGGGACGAACACCAGCCAGCCTACCAGCCGGTAGCGATGCGGAAACAAAAAGCCTGTTTTCATGATCTATAAAAAGTTTGTTTGTCCAAAAGTCAAACAAACTTTACAAATAAACAAGCAGACTTGGCAAAACTTTTAGTCTGCATTTAAAATCTCCGCTAAATGCCGCACCCCTACCGGCGAGCCTTGCCGCCGGAGGATGCCCTCGAGGTGCATCAGACAACTCACGTCGCCGCCCACGATAAATTCCGCCCCATGGCGGAGGTGGTCGGCCACGCGGTCGCGGCCCATTTTTACCGAAACCGTTTCTTCGCCCACGGCAAAGGTGCCCCCAAAGCCGCAGCATTCGTCCACCCGGTCGAGTTCGACGAACTCCAGGCCCTCCACCAAGTTGAGCAGGTGGCGGGGTTTGGAAAAACCGGGCGCGTTCAACTCGCTCATCTGCGAGGTTTTCAGCCCGCGCTGCCCGTGGCAACTCTGGTGCAGACCCACCCGGTGCGGAAAGCGGGCGGGGAGGCTATCCACCTTCAACACGTCGGTCAGAAATTCACTCAGTTCATAAATACGCCCCCGCAGGCGGGTGGCCTCGGCCTCGTCTTTTTGGGAATGCAAATGTTCCTTCACGTGGAGCGTACAACTGCCCGAAGGCGACACCACGTAGTCGTAGCCCCCGAAGGCCCGCACGAAATTTTCGTCGCAGCCCCCAGCTAAGTGTTCAAAACCGGCGTTCGCCATCGGCTGTCCGCAACAGGTTTGGTTCATTGGAAAATGTACCTCGCAGCCGAGTTTTTCGAGCAACTGCACCGTGGCAATGCCGACTTGCGGATAAAACTGATCGACGTAGCAGGGGAGAAAAAGGGCGAGTTTCATGGATTTTTCAGCACCCCCGCACTGTCATCCTTTCGCAAGCTCAGGATGACAACGCGGAGGTGAATTTTTTCAACCTAAACAACGCCCGCCCAAACGGCTGCGGGTTCCAACTCGGGGCGATCACCAGCGCCGCCCCCAGCGCCGTGGCCTGGGCCAGTTCGGAGGCGTACACCTCCAAATCGGGGAAGGACTCGGCGAGCAGGTTCATGTAAATCGAACTGCGCGAAAAGCCGCCATCCACGAACAGGTTCGTCACCGCAGTGCCGCCCCGCGCCAACCGAATCGAGGCGATTTGCTGGGCCATCAGGTCGAGCATCAACTGATGGTAGGCTTCCGCGTAACTGCCGAACTCGTTCAAGGCCCGCTCGGCAAAGGCCGAATCGCGCAGCGAACCGAGGTCGGCTTCCTCCGGCAGGGCCTGCCGGAAGCGGTGGCGCAAGGTACGCACGCAGGCCGGGTCGTAGGTCACGTTCTTGTAAAAGTCGGTGGGTGCCGAGAAATACTCAGCCAGCACGTTTACGCGCCGCTCGTGTTCGTTGCCCGCAAACAAGCGCGAGGCCCGCACCCGATCGCCCCGAAACGTGAGGTAGTTGAGGCAATCCTGGCGGAGGTCTTCGGTGCTGAGCGTGGCGATGCTGAAGGGGTTGAGCGTGATGCACCAGGTGCCGGTGGAAAGTAGGAGAAACGGCGCTTCGCCGAAGGCCAGCAGGTAGGGCACCAACGCGGCGGAACTGTCGTGGATGCCGATGCCCACCTCGAAGCCCGCACGGAGACTGGTCACAAACGAGGGCAGCACCATTTGCCCAAACGCGTGCAGGGCCTCGTCGAACACCCAACGGTGGTATTTCTGCTGGTCAAAATCCCAGAGGGCCGTGTGGCAACCAATGCTGGTGATTTCGGCCACTGGTTTTCCCGTAAACACGGAGGAGCAATACTGCGGCAAATGCAGGGCGTGTTCGACTTGCCGGTACAGGTCGGGTTTGATGTGCTTGAGCCAGTAGAGTTGCAGACCCGAATTGAGCATTCCCAGGTCGGGCGAGGCGGTTTGGGCACAAAACTCCTCGACCGGGCCGTAGTGTTGGAAAAACTGCCGACGTAGTTCTTCCGGAAAGGGTTTGAGGTAGTTGTACAGCGGCGCGACGGGCTTTCCGGCGGCATCGAGGTACACCAGGCTGGCCCCGTAAGCCGTGCAGTTGACGGCCCGCACCACGAAACGCCCGTCGCGCAGCACGGCGTCGAGGCTGGCTTTGAGCCAGGCCGTCAGCCGGTCGAGGTCGTCGCCGTGGAAGCCGTCGTCGTCCAGAATCTCTTCGAACGGGGTTTGCTCCTCGAACACGACCTGGTAGGCCACGTCGAACAGCAGCAATTTTTTGTTGGTTTTGCCAACGTCAAAAATGGCGACAACCTCCATTTTAATGGATAATTGACAATGGAACGGTCCGCCGCGCGGAATGGATAATGAAAAGTCCGTGGGGCCTTTCATTATCCATTATCCATTTTCCATTTTCAATTCGTTTACAGTCCCGTCGCGACGGCTTTCAAGCCACGCGTTTCGATGAGTTTCTGACGAATTTTTGCTTCGCGAAACAAGGCAATCGGGGCCAGCGCCGCTCCCGCCCGCAGCCGGGCTTCGGCCAGCAGCGGGCGCAAATCGGTGCGGAATACGTCCTGCAAAAGCTCCTGGGCCTGGGCGGCGTCGTTGGTTTCGCGGGCGGCTTCCAGCGCGGGACGGTCCACCAGCAGGGCCTGGGCGTAGGCCAGTTTGATGGCTTCCACACTTTGCAGCAGGTCTTCGAGCGGGTCCTTCACGTTGTGGCTGGCGTCGATCATCCAACCCAAATCGCTGGCGTGGTTCATTCCGTTGGCATCCATGCCGTCCACGAGTTCGTTGAAAATCAGGAACAACTGGTAAGGTTTGATGCTGCCCGCCGTGAGGTCGTCGTCGCCGTATTTGGAATCGTTGAAGTGAAAGCCGCCGAGTTTGCCCTCCATGAGCAGCAGCGCCACGATTTGTTCGATGTTGGCGTTGGGCAGGTGGTGGCCCAGATCTACGAGCGTGTAGGCTTGCGGCCCCAATTTGCTGGCGTAGAGGTATGATTGCCCCCAATCGCCGACGGTGGTCGAGTAAAAATTCGGCTCGAAGGCTTTGTACTCCACAAACAGTTTCCAGTCGGGCGGCAGGGCGGCGTAAATTTCCCGCAGGCCGTCCAGCGTTCGCTCGAAGGCTTTCCGAAAACTGAGTTGACCCGGAAAACACGAGCCATCCGACAACCAGACCGTCAGCGACTTCGAGCCGAGGGCCTCGCCGTGGCGGATTACGTCGATGTTGTGCTCCACGGCTTGCCGCCGCACGGCCGCGTCGGTGTGCTGGAGCGAGCCGAATTTGTACGTCAGTTCCTGCTGGGGTTGGTCTTGAAAGGTGTTGGAATTGACCGCGTCGAATTTCAAATTGAAACTCGCCGCCAGTTGTTGAATCGCCTTCCCGTCTTGCGGAATGTCCCAGGGAATGTGGAGGGAAATGGCCCCGCTGCTGCGGTTAAGGGCGTGGAGCAGGCCCACGTCGCTGATTTTTTCTTCCAGATTGCGCGGCTCGCCCCCGCCCGGAAACCGCCCGAAGCGGGTGCCGCCCGTGCCCAGCGCCCAACTGGGAATGGCGATTTGAAACGCGACGAGTTTCTCCACGATGGTTTCGGCGGCGGCTTCGCCGATTTCCTGGAGCAGGTGTTCGTAGCGGCGGCGGTGCGTGGCGTTGCCCTGCTGGTTGTGGGCGGCGAGTTGGTAGAGTTCGAGCGGCATGGGTTAAGAGGTTTTTTTAAACGCGGATTACAAAACGAAGTTTCAGCGAAGTTAAATCCGCTACTCTGCCGACCGGTTTACAAACGTGAGTTCAGCGAAGCTAAATCCGGACGAGTCATTTCAGGTAAAAAACTTCGGTTAGTGGGCTTTGCACGGGCGACTGGTCAGCGTTGGTCTGCATCAAATCGGCCATGTACGCCCACCACTTTCGCATCACCGGGTGCGCAGGCAGGGCGTCGAGTGCCGCCGGGTCTTCAACGGTCAGCACCCCGAACAGGGCGTGGGTTTCCTGGTCCAGAAAAATGGAATAGTCGCTGATTCCGGTTGTTTTCAACAACTCCCGCAGTTCGGGCCAGAGTTGGTCGTGGCGGCGGCGGTACTCGGCTTGCTGGCCGGGGAAAAGCTGCATTTTGAAGGCAAGGCGAGGCATAATCGACGGTTATTTTTCGGCTTCCAAACCACCAAACAGCGCCTCGAACGCGGCCAGGATTTCGTCCCGGTACGGATTACCGGCCCGCAGGAGGAGGGAGTTTTGGTAGGTCAGGTTTTGACGCGGGTCGAACAGGGTACGGTCGGCTTTGATGAAAGATTCGTCGTTAAACTGTCGGAACCAGCCGTCGAATTTGCGGGCGCGGGCGGCGCCGCGCCCGTCGGCGGTTTCGCAGGTGTAGAGCACAATTTCACCGTGCCGGTGGAAAAAGTCCTGGAAAATCCGCACGACCGTAGCCGGAATGAGCGAGTCGGGCGGAGGTGACTGCCGCGTTGGGTTGTCGGCTACTTCCATAAAAAATTCGTACGCTGAATCCGCCCAAACCGGAGCCGATTCAAAAACGTATCCTGACGCCTTGAAACGGGCCGCGTAGGTAAGGCCGTGGCTGGTTTGAAACGAGTAACTTTTTCGTTCACCCTCTTCGAAAATGTACTCATACGTCGAAGGGGTGCCCTTTTGCATCGTTTTTCTTTTTCAGTTCCCGAATGCGTTGGCTCAAGGCCGAATCCGGGTCGGCGGCTTCCCGGCGAATTTCCTCTTGTCCCTGCCGCTTGCTTTCCAGCAACCGTTGTGAAAGGCGAATAGCCCGCTCGCGGCGTTCTTCTTCAGTGAGGGGTTTTGTGGTCGTTTCCATACTTTCCAGCGGTTTCGTTTCCCAAAACTACCGATTTTCTCAGCGCAAAAAACCCATCGCCACGCCCCCGTCCACGTTCAGCGCGTTGCCGGTCGATTTGTTCAGAAGGCCGCCCACGAAGGCGAAACAGGCGTTGGCGATGTCGTCGGGCAGGATGACTTCGCCGAGCAGGGTGCGTTTGGCGTAAAACGCGGGCAGTTCTTCAACCGTCACGCCGTAGGCTTTGGCGCGGCCTTCAGCCCAGGCTCCGGCCCAGATTTTCGAGTCGGCGATGACGGCGTCGGGGTTGACCATGTTCACCCGGATTTTCTCGGGGCCGAGTTCGGCGGCGAGCAGGCGGGTGCCGTGGGCCTGGGCGGCTTTGGCCGAGCCGTAGCCGAGGTTGTTCGGGCCACTGACGACCGCGTTTTTAGAGACGATGTTGACGATGTCGCCGCCCAGCCCCTGCTGGCGCATCACCGCCGCGCCCGCCTGCGAAACGAGAAACTGGCCTTTCACCAAAATGTCGTAGAGCTTATCCCAATCGCCCTCGGTGTGCTCACCGAGGGGTTTGGAAATGCTGATGCCCGCGTTGTTGACCACGATGTCCACTCCGCCGAAAGCCAGGCAGCAGGCCTCGAAAGCGCCGGCGATACTGGCGGCGCTGGTCACGTCGAGCAGGTCGCTGGCAGAGGTGTCGCGTCCGTGGGTTTTCAGGAAATCGGCTGAAGCGCCATCGAGCCGTTCGGCGTCGTTGTCGTTGAGAAACACGACGGCCCCCTCCTGGGCAAAGCGCCGGGCGATGGCTTTGCCGATGCCGCCCGCGCTGCCGGTCACGAGCGCGATTTTGCCCGAAAGCGGCTTGGGTTTGGGCATCCGCTGGAGTTTGGCTTCTTCCAGCAGCCAGTATTCGATGTTGAAGGCTTCTTGCCGGGGCAGGGCCGTGTATTCCGAAATGGCCTCGGCCCCGCGCATCACGTTGATGGCGTTGGTGTAAAATTCGGCGGCGACGCGGGCGGTTTGTTTGTCTTTGGCGAAGGTGAACATCCCCACCCCCGGCCAGAGCATCACGACCGGGTTGGGGTCGCGGAGGGCGGGGCTATTGGCGTGTTTGCAACTTTCGTAGTATGCCGTGTACATCGCCCGGTACGCTTCAAAAGCGGGGTTCAATTTTTCTTTCAAGGCCGCTACGTCGCTGAGGTCGGCATCGGGGGCGAGGTCGAGCACGAGTGGCTGAATTTTGGTGCGGAGAAAATGGTCGGGGCAACTGGTGCCCAGCGGGGCGAGGCGGGACAGGTCGGCGGAATTGATAAATTGCAGCACGCGCTCGTCGTCGGAAAAATGGCCGACCATGCGGGTTTCGGAGGAGCAGAAACCGCGCAGGACGGGGGCGAGTTTGGCCGCTTGAGCACGCCGACCGGAGGACTGCGCGTCTGCGGTCGGCGCCACCTTTTGGCCGCCGAACACCGGGCCTTTCTTTTCGTGGTTTTCTTCCAAAAACTCCGCGCAGCGCTCGATGACTTCGAGCGTGTTGACGTAGCTTTCGTAAGCCGTGTCGCCCCAGGTAAACAGCCCGTGGCTACCGAGCATGATGCCCCGGATGCCGGGATTTTCGGCCAGGCAACGCTCCAGTTCCAGGCCCAACTCAAAGCCGGGACGCCGCCAGGGTACCCAGCCGATTTTCCCGTCGAACAACTCGCGGGTAATGCGCTCGCCGTCTTTGGCGGCGGCGATGGCAATGGCCGCGTCGGGGTGGAGGTGGTCCACGTGGGCGAAGGGCAAAAAGGCGTGCAGCGGCGTGTCGATGGAGGGGGCTTTTGAGGAAAGGTCGTAGATGCAGTGGTTGAACAACTCCACCATTTCGTCCTCGAATTCCAGACCGCGATACCGGCTTTTGAGCGCCTGGAGGCGATCCATGTACAGGGCGGCGAGGCCGGATTTTTTGAGCGTACCCAAATCACCGCCGGAGCCTTTCACCCACATCACAGGCACGGTTTCGCCGGTCAGCGGGTCGGGGGCGGGGCCTTTGTAGGAGGTGTTGCCGCCGCCGTAGTTGGTCAGGCGCAGGTCGGCCCCGAGCAGGTTGGAGCGGTAGATGAGCAGGGCGACTTCATCGCCCGCCAACCGGGCGGCTTCGGCCTCGTCCCAGAGGTACGAGACGTGTTGGAAGGTCTGGGTCATTTTGCTAAATTTGAAATCTTAAAACTTGGGTTCGTATGGAACGTGTACAAATTCTTCAGCAAATCGAGGCGCTTTCGGACGAGGAACTCCAGCGGCTCTCCCGGCTTTTGCCTCAGGTAAAACATCAATCCGTCCGACCGGCGGACCCGGCGCGTTTCGAGGAAGCGATGGCGGCGGCGGCGCGTGTCCGGGAAATTCTCAGCAAACTTCCGGGAAGTTTGTCGGATGACATTATCCGGGAGCGCGAAGACCGCTTCTAAAGTCGGCATTGACGAGGGGTAGGCAGGTATCGTACCTTTGCAGTAGAGTTTTCATCAACACCTTGACTGCCGCCTATGACCTACTTTTTCGACACCTCAGCGTTAATGAAATATTACTATCCCGAGCTTGGCTCGGAACGCATCATCGCGCTCATCAACGACCCGGCTAACACTCACTACGTGTCCGAACTCATTCGAAGCGAGTTTTTTAGTGCGCTCCATCGGCGGTATCGTAATCTTGAAATCAACGTAACCGAACTTGACGAAACGTTAGCAGAATTTGATTCCTCTTTGGACCAGTATCAATTCTGCCCACTTTCCACCAATGTCCTGCTCGAAACCGAACGATTGCTTCGCAACGAGGGCCGTCACCTGCCCCTCCGCACCCTCGACAGCCTGCACCTGGCTACGTTTCGCGTGTTCGGTGACCCAACCTGGACCTTCGTCTCGACCGACCACCAGTTGGTCGACATCGCCCAAGCGCTCGGCCATCCGGTGGTCAATCCGCTGGTCTGACTCAGCGAATTTCAAACCGGTAACTCCCCGCGCCCAGCGTCATTTCCTTGCCCTTCACCGCCTTCCCATCCAGTTTCGCCGCTTGCCCCGCCGCCATCGGCAGCACCACGCGGGCTTCTGAGTTGGGCGGAATCGTCACGTTCAGCACCAGCCCGAAACCGGATTTGTCCCAACCCGACACCACTTCGCCGTAGGGCGTTTGGTAGCTGGATTTTACGAAACTCAAATCGCCCACCGGTTGCGGGGCAAGGATGAATTTCTTGAAACCCGGCCCCGCCGGGTCGGGGCGAATTCCGGCGAGGTAGCCGAAATACCACTCCACCACCGAGCCGTAGGAAAAATGGTTGCGGGAGTTCATGCCTTCGGGTTTTTCCTTGTCGGAGTTCCAGAGTTCCCACATCGTGGTGGCTCCGTTTTCGGCCATGTAGCCCCAGCCAGGGTAGGTTTTCTGGGTGGCTACCTGGTAGGCGAGGTCGTGGTGGCCGTAGTCGCTCAGGCGGGGCAGCAGCATTTGCGAGGCGATGAAACCCGTGCTGAGGTGGCCATCGAGGGTTTTTACGTCGTCGGCTACATTTTTAGCCACTTGCGCTTTCATCGCATCGGGCACGACGCCGAGCGAAAGGGGCATCAGGTTAGCCGCTTGGGTTTTGCCTTCGTAGTTCAACTCTTTTTCGTCGAAATAGAGCGCGTTGTAGCGTTCGGCGTAGCCTTTCGCGGCGGCGGCGTACTTGTTGGCGTCGTCGGCTTTGCCGAGCAGGGCGGCGGTTTTGGCCAAAATCTGGTTGGAATGCACCTGATACGCCCCGCCGATGGGTTTGCTGGGCGAGGCGTTCACGGGCACCCAGTCGCCGTAGCCGTACCAGCCCTTGCCGTCGCTGAAGTGGTAGAGGCCGTTGGCGCGGGTGGTGGAGTCCCCATTCATGTACTCGACCCAGCGCCGCATGGGTTCGTAGTTGCGCTCCAAAACGCGCTTGTCGCCGTAAAATTGGTAGAGGGTCCAGGGCACCACCGTGACGGCGTCGCCCCAGGCGGGTTTGGAAACGCCGGGCACCACCATTTTCGGGTTTACGTCGTACACGTACCCGCTCGAATGCTGCGAGTCGGCGATGTCGTCCACCCATTTCCCGAAAAACCCGTCGATGTTCATCAAATACGCGCCAGTGGGGGCGAAAATCTGCGCGTCGCCCATCCAGCCCAGGCGTTCGTCGCGCTGGGGGCAGTCGGTGGGCACCGACATCGAATTGCTGCGGAGCGTCCAGCGGCAGTTTTGGTAAATGCGGTTGAGTAGCTCGTTGGAACAGGCGAACTGGCCCGTCGCGGGCGTGTCGGTGTGCAGCACCAGGCCGGTCAGGGTTTGGGTGGTCGGTTGTTCCGTCAGCCCGGTTACTTCCACGTACCGGAAGCCGTGGTAGAGAAATTGGGGTTCCCATTCTTCCTTGCCGCTGCCTTTACACACGTAGTGGTCGGTGACCTCGGCGGAACGGAGGTTTTCCTGGGCCACGGTGCCGTCGGGGTGGAGAATTTCGGCGTAGCGCAGCGTGATTTTTTGCCCGTAGCGGGTTTTGCTCAATTTCAGTCGGGTGATTCCCGCGAAATTTTGCCCAAAATCAAACACGAAGTGGCCCGGTTTCGGCTCGCTCACGCTGGCGAGCCGCCGGATTTCGGTCTGGCGAATGGCCGGCCCCCGCTGGGCCACGACCTGTAAATCGGCCGTGCTGAACCGGGCGGCTTCCTGCTTTACGTTGACCGAATCAACCTCGCCGAACAGCGTCGTGGCGTTGCTGGCGTTGTTCAACACCGTCGCGGCTATCCAGCCGTCGGTCGCGTCGAAACCGGGTTTGGCCTCCAGCCGGGCGTCGTAGTGTTCGCCGTGGTAGAGGTGGTCGTAGGTGACGGGCGAAAACCGGATTTTCCAACTGCCGTCGGAGACGATGAGTTGGCTGCTGCCATCGGCGAAATCGAGCACCACCTGGCAGAGCACCCGCAGGGGGCCGTCGGAGTACGCGAAGCCGCCGCTCCAGCCCAGACCGCTGCTCCACCAGGCGTTGCCGAGCCAGGCGTCGAGGGTGTTTTCACCCACGGTTACCTCGTCGCTGAGGTCGTAGGTTTGGTAGAAAACTTTCTTGAGGTAGTCCGTCCAGCCGGGTGTGAGGTAGTCGTTGCCGACTTTTTTTCCGTTCAGCTTCAGCACGTACGAACCGAGGCCGGTCACGTAGGCGCGGGCACGGACGGGTTTTTGGGTCAACGTAAACGCCTTCCGCGCCTGCACCGAACGGGGCGGTTTGCCCACCGCGCCCGCCATGCCAATCCAGTCGGCTTTCCACTGGGCCTTGTCGAGCAGGGCCATTTCCCAGCTGTCCGGGGCCGACCAGGCGGAGGCTTTGCCGGTTTCATCCCAGGTTTTTACTTTCCAGAAATAGGGCTTGCGGGGTTCGAGGGCTTTCCCGGCGTAGTCGACGAAGACGGATTGGTCGGAAGTGATTTTTCCCGAATCCCAGACATCGCCCCGATGTTGCGCCAGCGCCTTTTCGTCGGAAGCGACCAGCACCTGGTAGGCCGTTTGCCGCGCCCCCCGATTGGTAGCCGAACTTTGCCAACTCAGGCGGGGCTGGCGCTCGTCGAGTCCCAGGGGCTGGGTCTCGTGCTCGCAGCGGAGGTTTTTTGGGGCGTTGCTTTGCGCCAACGCCAGGGTGGGTAGTAGAAACGTGAAAAGAAAAAGTATTTTCATAGGTTCAGCGGTCGGGATGGTAAAAGTAGGCGGTTGGGCGGACTTCGGGGGGGATTTCAGGATAGTACAGTACAGGAGGGTTGTTTTGTTACGCTTTGTGTTTCGTCCGGAAGCGGTCCGCCGGTATTGAGTCTTTTACCATTTGCCGTTTGCTTTAGCTGACGGACCACCAGACGGGCAACGGGCGGATGAGCAACCAACTCGATGAAACCCCAAATAACTCCCCTTCGGCTTGCGCACGAAAACCTTTAAATCAATCCCTTGACTTCTTTCCAAAATTAAACCCCACCCCCATGCAACCTCCCCCCGTCCCCTTGCATCTTTCGCCCACAAACTCAACTGATTTGACCCATGAAAACCCTGATTTTTACCCTTTGCCCCCTGCTCCTGGCCCTGAGTCTTTACGCTCAGGACGACAACGAAACGCCTTACCAAACCAAAACCTACGCCGGTAATCTCAGCAACGTGCGCGTGGAAACCTCCGGCGGCAGCATCACCGTCGAAGGCTCCCAGAGCAGCGGCGTGAAAGTGGAAATGTACGTGCGGGGTAACAACTGGCCCCAAAACAAACTCAGCAAGGAAGAAATCGAAGAGCGCCTCAAAGAATACGACCTCACCAGCGGCACCCAGGGTGGCACCGTGCTGGCCCTCGCCCGGCGGCGCAACCAAAACGGCAACTGGGGTGACTGGAAGCGCAGCCTGAGTATCTCGTTTAAAATCTACGCTCCCCGGAATTTTGCTACCAACCTCAAAACCAGCGGCGGAAGTATCAATCTGAGCAAACTCACGGGTCAGCAGGAATTCAGCACCAGCGGCGGTAGCCTGCACCTGACCGACCTCGAAGGCAGCATCAACGGCCGCACCTCCGGCGGCAGCATCCACGTCGATAATTGCCGGAAAGACATTAACCTGACCACTAGCGGCGGCAGCATCGAAGCCAAAAACTCCAGCGGTACCCTCAACCTCCGCACCAGCGGCGGTAGCCTGCGCCTCAGCGACCTCAAGGGTTTGGTGAAAGCCAGCACCAGCGGCGGCAGCATCAACGCCGAAAACGTGGACGGCGACCTCGAAGCCCGCACCTCCGGCGGCTCGGTACGGCTGCACAACATCGCCGGGAGTTTACAGGCCTCCACCAGCGGCGGCGGCATCGAGGCCGACCTTAGCCGCCTCGGCAAGTACCTCAAACTCAGCACCAGCGCGGGCAGCGTACGCGTAAAAATGCCCCTCGACAAGGGCCTTGACCTCGACGTGCGCGGCAACCGCGTGTCGATGCCCCTCAACAACTTCAACGGCACGATGGACAAAGACCGGGTACAGGGTCGCCTCAACGGCGGCGGCATTCCGGTCGATATTTCCGCCAGCAGCGGGAGCGTGTACGTGAACCAGTAGTGAGGAGAAAGGCAAAATTTCCTGCGAAAAGAGCGCCCTCGGTGGCGCTCTTTTTGTTTTGACTGAGGCTCAATTCAGATTCTGGTACTGGTATTTTCTGGTTGATGCCTGTTCCACAGCGGGCTTCACGTTGAATGACCACCGATACGCGCAAGTAACGCGGTCAGACTCCCGGAAATTCACCGAAAATCCAGGCATTCAGGTGCGCGTTCTTGCGTTCGGAGGCGATTCTTTGCCAACAATTCGGCCCGTTGGCGGTTTGCTTTCCAGTGTCTACTTTCCGTTTTTTGTAAAATTCTTTCCTGGAAAAATTTCACCCGCATGGCCTCTATACCTTCCACACCTACCTCCAAGTCTACCTCCGTCAAGCCCCACCTGAGTTTCTGGCAAATCTGGAACATGAGTTTTGGGTTTCTAGGAATTCAGTACGGGTTTGGCCTCCAGCAGGCCAACATGAGTCCCATCTACCGGTACCTGGGGGCCGATGAGGCGGCCATTCCCGGCCTTTGGCTGGCGGGTCCGCTGACGGGCTTGTTGCTTCAACCCATCATCGGAGCCGTCTCGGACCGGAGTTGGTCACCCACGTGGGGGCGGCGAAAACCGTATATTCTGGCGGGGGCCTTGCTGGGCAGCATCGCTATGGTGCTGATGCCCAATTCGTCTTTTATCTGGATGGCGGCGGGCCTGATGTGGATGCTCGACGCGGGCCTGAACTCGGCGATGGAGCCGTTCCGGGCGTTCGTGGGCGACATGCTCAACGACAAACAGCGGCCAACGGGCTTTGCCGTGCAGTCGTTCATGGTTGGTTTCGGGCAAACGCTGGCGAACCTCATGCCGTACATCCTGCCCATTCTGGGCATTTCGATGGTCATGTCGGCAGACCAACTGGCCAACGGGATTCCCAACTCGGTGCGTTACCCGTTCTACATCGGTGCGGCGGCCATTCTGGCGTCGGTGCTCTGGACAATCCGCACCACGAAAGAATACCCGCCGCAGGACGACAGCTACAAACAGCGGCACACGTTCAGCGACGAAGAAAAGAAATCCATTTCGTTTTGGCACCTTATCCTGGCTGGCTCGGCGGCGGTGCTGGCTTTTGGTTTTGCGTGGCGCGTTGGCGGGTTTTACACCGGCCTCAAATGGGGCATGGGCGTGCTGGCGGGGGGGTATTTGGTGCTGATGCTCCCCGTGTTTAAAGAAATTCTGGCCTCGCTCTCGTCCATGCCGACAACCATGAAGCAACTGTGGTGGGTGAAGTTTTTCACCTGGTACGGTCTGCCGCTGATGTGGCAATACCTTTCGCTGGCCGTAGCCAAGTACGCGTTCAACGCCCCCGATGCGGTCAGCAACCGGCCTGGTTTCGAAGAGGGCACCAAATGGGGCGGGTTGTGCTTCGCCATGTTCAGCGTTTCCTGCGCCGTGATCTCCATCTTTCTGCCGCGCATTGCGAAGATCATTGGCAGCGCCCGCGCCACGCACGCCGTGTTTCTGTGCATCGGGGCTTGCGGCTTCTTTCTGACGTTTACCTCCAACGATAAATTCATCTACCTCGCCGCCATGTCGATCATGGGTCTGGCGTGGGGGTCGATTATGTCGATGCCGTATTTGATTCTGGCGAGTGCCGTGCCGTCCCAGAAAATGGGGGTTTACATGGGCATTTTCAACGGTTTCATTTGTGTGCCCCAATTCATCGGAATGCTGACCGTACCGCTTTACTACAAAACGGTGCTGGGCAACGACCCCCGCAACGCACTCGCCCTCTGCGGGGTGTGCCTGTTTCTGGCCGCCGGATCGTGTTTTCTGGTGAAAGAAAACCGGCGGACCGAGCAAGTGGCCTTTCCCATCGAACCGGGCGGAAATTGAGGGAACGGCGTGGGATTGGTTCCTCAAAAAACAAAGACACGACGTCCTCCAACGTCGTGTCTTTGTTTTTTACGGAGAGTCAGCACTTGCGTTTCCACAAAAAAAATTAGCCCGCCTCAGGGAAGCGGGCTAATTCGACTCTATGGTCTTTCTTCCCATTGTTGCAAAGCAGGGGGGAAGCGGCGCTTCCCGGAACGTTGCGCTCCCCGGTGATGACGGAGATGCGCTAAACGTTGGACAAACCTAAATCAAAAAATAGTTAAATGGAAAGATTTTGTTAGATTTTTTTAGAAAATACTCGCAACCCGGACAGCGGGCGTAGCCCCTGTCAGCGGTTGCGGGTTGGTCGGTAGCCCAACGCTGGTTATCCGGGAAGCCCGCAACCGCTGACAGGGGCTACGCCCGCTATCCGGGTTGCTTTCGCGAAAAGGGCTATCTTTACCCAAGCCTTTTGCTAATGCTCGCCTCCCTGCTTTCCGTCTGCCTGTTTTTTCAAACGCCGACCCCCCTCCCCGCTGATTCCGCCAACGCGGTGGTGATTCACGAAATCCGCTTCAACGGCAACCGCCGCACGAAGGAGGCCATCATCCAACGCGAACTCGACTTCCGGCCGGGCGATACCCTCCGCCGCGCCGACCTTTCCGACCGGCTCGAAAAAAACCGCCGCAAGGTCTTCAACACCAACCTGTTCGTCACCGTAGGGGCGAAGGTGACCTACCTCAACGACCGGGAAGTGGACGTGGATTTGGACCTGCGCGAGCAGTGGTACATCCTGGGTTACCCGGTGTTTCAACTCGCCGACCGCAACTTCAACGAGTGGTGGTACGACCGGGGCCGCGATCTGAGCCGGACGATTTACGGCATCAACCTCCGCCACCGCAACGTGCGCGGCCGGGCCGAAGAACTGCGCATCAACGCCGAAACGGGGTTTGCCTCCTACCTTGACCTCTCGTACCGGATTCCGTACCTCGACCGCAAGCAGAAACTCGGCCTCACCGTGGGCGTGTCGTACCAGACCACCAAAAACCTGGCCTACCGCACCAACCTCGACAAACTCGTTTTCCTGCGCGGGGGCGACGAAACCCTGCGCGACCGGGTGTTTGCCAACGCCGTGCTGCGCCGCCGCAACCAATTTTACGATTTTCAGTACCTCGAATTGCGCTACACCACCCAAACCGTGGCCGATACCATCGCCCGGCTCAACCCTAATTATTTTCTGGAAAAGCGGCAGCGGCAGCAGTACTGGCTGCTCAGTTATTCCTACGTGTACGATTTTCGGGACAAAGCCCAGTATCCCCTGCGCGGGCACGTATTCGGGGCGACGCTCAGTCAATTTGGCCTGTTGCCCAACGACGACCTCCACCAAACCGACCTGAGCGTGGCCTATTCGCGCTTCGTGCCCCTGGGGAAAAAGTGGTTTGCGAGTTGGTCGCTGCGGGGCAAAACCTCGCTGCCCCAGCGCCAGCCCTTCACCAACACGCGCGGCCTGGGCTACGGCACCGACCTGGTGCGGGGCTACGAACGTTTCGTGGTGGATGGGCAGTCGTACGCGCTGGGCCGGAGTACGCTCAAGTTTCAGGCCCTCGACCGTACGTTTTTTCTGGGTTTTCTCCGGCGCTACCGACAATTTAACACCCTCCCGCTGGCGATTTACCCCAACGTGTACGCCGACCTGGGCTACGCCGCCAACGCCTACACCGAATTGAACAACAGCCGGTTAGCCAACCGGCTGCTCATCGGTGGCGGCTTCGGCCTCGACTTCGTGACCTGGTACAACGTCGTAGCCCGCCTCAACTACTCCTTCAACCGCGAAGGCCAGCGCGGGTTTTACTTTACGGTGGGGAGGGAGTTTTGAAAAACTACCCTGCTGTCATCCAGAGCGAAGCGAAGGATCTCGTTGGCCTTCCGATCAGTCGGCTGTCAGCTACGGCTGGGTCACCGGCCAATTATTCGGTCGTCCAACGAGATCCTTCGCTACGCTCTGGATGACAGAACCTCATTTAGGCCAAATCGTATCCCGCCAATTTCTCCGGCGAATCGAAAAACCGCAGTTTGCCCGTCCGACCCGATACTTCGGCCCAGGTGCCGGGAAATTCGATGGCGGCCACGGCGCCGGTGGGCATATCGCCGATTTGTTCGTGGGTAAGGTACTCGGCGAAGTACGTCACGCTGGGGTTGTGACCCACGAGCATCACCGAATCGACCGACGGCGGCAGCGCGTTGAGGGCGGCGAGGTAGGTGCGGGGGGCACCTTCGTAAAGGTTTTCGACGTACTCGATTTCAGCCTGATCAAAACCCGTCTGTTCGGCCATTACCTCGGATGTCAGGCGGGTGCGCTCGGAGGGACTGCTCACCAGGGCGTCGGGGCGGATGCCCTTTTTCGCCAGGAGGTTGCCCATTCGGGCGGCATCGATCATGCCCTGGGGGCTGAGGGTTCGCTTGAAATCGTAGGGGCCGCCGGAGGGTTTTTCGGCTTCGGCGTGGCGAACGAGGTACAAAATTTTCATGAACTGGTTAAGGTTGACAATCGGAAGACTGGAATGCCGCAAGGTAAGCAAAAAGCAAAAATCCCCGCTTGGAACGGCGGCTGGTTTGGGGCGGTTTTCTCCGTAATTTTGCTCCAACTTCAGCCTGATCAGAAATTTGCCCGTGAAAACCCCCAACCCCCTAAAGGGGGCTTACCCGCCTGGAAATTTTTGAGTGCCAGCAGCGGAAAAGCCCCCTTTAGGGGGTTGGGGGTCTTCACGGACAGATAGTCCAACACGCATGACCAACTTACAAACCGAAATCGCCAAACGCCGCACGTTTGGCATTATCTCCCACCCCGATGCCGGGAAAACGACGCTTACCGAAAAGCTGCTGCTATTCGGCGGAGCCATCCAGACCGCCGGGGCCGTAAAATCGAATAAAATCAAGAAGGGGGCCACGTCCGATTTCATGGAAATCGAACGGCAGCGGGGTATTTCGGTGGCGACTTCGGTGATGACCTTCGAGTACAAAAACCTGAAAATCAACATTCTCGACACGCCGGGTCACAAGGATTTTGCCGAAGATACCTACCGCACCCTCACCGCCGTCGATTCGGTGATTCTGGTGATCGACTGCGTGAAAGGCGTGGA
Organism: uncultured Cytophagales bacterium; assembly: GCA_964244295.1. GTDB lineage: Bacteria > Bacteroidota > Bacteroidia > Cytophagales > Spirosomataceae > JAJAZB01. The sequence goes on along the minus strand of CAXTIG010000028.1, from coordinate 6,333 downwards.
GGAACAAACCGAGCGGCTCATGGAAGTGTGCCGGATGCGGGCCACGCCGGTGATTATTTTCGTCAACAAACTCGACCGCGAAGGCCAGAATCCCTTCGATTTGCTCGACGAACTGGAGCAGAAACTCCAGATCAAAGTCCGCCCGCTCACCTGGCCCATCAACATGGGCATGAACTTCAAGGGCGTGTACAATCTGTACGAAAAAAGCCTGAACCTGTTCAACGCGAACAAGACCAAACTCGAAAAAGACATCCTCGCCATTGCCGACCTCCGCTCGCCCGAACTCGACCGGCAGGTCGGCCCGCGCGATGCCGCCCAACTCCGCGAAGACGCCGAACTTATCGAAGGGGTTTACGATGAATTTGACCGCGAGGCGTACCTGGCGGCGCAGGTAGCCCCCGTGTTTTTCGGTTCGGCGGTCAACAATTTCGGGGTGCAGGAATTGCTCGATACGTTTTGCCAAATCGCCCCCTCCACCCGTGAGCGACCTACCGACGTGCGCGTGGTGGAGCCGGAGGAGAAGAAATTCAGCGGTTTTATTTTTAAAATCCACGCCAACCTCGACCCCAAACACCGCGACCGCATCGCCTTCCTGCGCGTGTGTTCGGGCACGTTCGAGCGGAACACGTTTTACCACCACGTGCGGCTGCACAAAAACGTGCGCTTCGCCAACCCCTACACGTTCATGGCCCAGAGCAAGGACGTGGTGGAAGAAGGCTTCCCCGGCGACGTGCTCGGTCTGTACGACACGGGCAATTTTAAAATCGGCGATACGCTCACCGAAGGCGAGGATTTTTTCTTCCAGGGAATCCCCAGTTTTTCACCCGAACTGTTCCGCGAACTCGTCAACCTCGACCCGATGAAGGCCAAGCAACTCGAAAAAGGCATCCAGCAGCTTACCGACGAAGGCGTGGCGCAGTTGTTCAGCCTCCAGCCCGGCAACCGGAAAATTGTGGGCACGGTGGGCGAACTGCAATTCGAGGTGATTCAGTACCGCCTCGAACACGAGTACGGGGCGCGGTGCCGCTTCGATGCCATGCCCATTGCCCGCGCCTGCTGGATCACGAGCGACGACCCGGCCAAACTCGCCGAGTTCATCCGGCTGAAAGGCATTCAGATTGCCTACGACAAAGACAAGCACCCCGTTTTTCTGGCCGAAAGCGATTGGATGCTGCGGATGAACCAGCAAAACAACCCGGAAATCCAGTTTCACCTGACTTCGGAATTTAAGCTGGCGGCGGAGGTGTGAGGGGATTTACGAAGTAAGATTTGGGATTTACGATTTCGCGTCTCCCACGAAAAAGCGGCTCCTGAATGCTCAGGAGCCGCTTTTTTGTGGGGAACTTTGAGTTCCAATCAGAATTTAAACACGATACCCCCCTGTAGAGCGGCAACACTATACCCTCCTTCGGCCCAGACACCGATGTTTTCTTTAAAGAAATACCGGACGCCCACGTGAACAATGGGAGTAACCGTACTGGCGCGAGGATTGTAACCGGCAAAATAGTTATTGTCTTTGTAGCTGTAGTTGCGGTAAGCCAAACCAGCACCGGCATACAGATCGAGCTTGTCGTTGTTGATGTTGAGCAGCTCCGTAAAGTGGTAAGAGGCGCGCGCACCGATCGTGAAAATGCGGTAGCCGTAACTGTAGGTGATGTAACCCTCGTTAGCGCTTGAATAACCTAAGATGACCCCGCCGCTGATGGCATCCGTGAAACCGTGCTCGAAGGAAGCTATAAGTCCAAGTCCCCCACCATAGGTACCAACGCCAAGACCGACATTGAGGTGGTTGCTCCCGTTCTGATAGGCTTGCGCAAACGTCTTGTTCGTGCCGACAAAGGCGAGGAGAGCCGTCAGGGCGGCCAGGGTGAGTGCTTTTTTCATGACGATTTTCAGGTTTTTAGGGATTTGAACAAAAAATTAATTTTCGGCTGGAAAGTTAGGGCGAAACCAGTCCACAAAACAAAAGCCTACCCTTTTTTTTGCCCGCTGACTTAGCCAACGGTTGGAATGACTTTATAAACGGCGTTTTAAGTCCAATTCGGGAACCCAAAAAAGGGGGTGAGCCGAATACCTGCCCGTTTTCCGTATTTTTACGCTGAACACCGAAGCCGGTGCGTTGCGATTCTATGAAAGCCGAAGAAACCATCGATTACCACATCAAAACGGGTTGGCACGCCATCAGCCGGATGTACAACACCTACGCCGCGCAGTACGACATGACCATGGCGATCGGTTATGTGCTGCTCAACGTGGACAAAAACGGCACCCCCGCCACCAAAATCGCCCCGGCCCTGGGGCTGGAACCCCGCAGCCTGACGCGGATGCTGAAGTCGCTCGAAGAAAAAGGCTGGATCCGCCGCGTGGCCGATGAGACCGATAAGCGCGTGGTCAACGTGTTTCTGACCGAGGAAGGCAAACGCAAACGCGCCCGCGCCCGGCAGGGGGTCATCGAGTTCAACACGCTGGTGTTGGAGAAACTTTCGTCCGAACAGCAAGCTGCCTTTTTCGACGCCATGCGCACCATCAGCGGGGTCGTGGAGCAAATCACCGCCACCAGCCTGACCGTCAGCGACCGCTCCCTTAGCCCCGACCTGGTGCTCGAACCCCTCACCTGACGCTTTTCGCGATGGAACTCACCCTTGCCACCCCGGCCATTTTGTTTTCGACGGCGGCCATTTTTATGCTGGGCTTCACCAACCGCTTCACGGCCACGGCGAAAGTCATCCGCGATTTGCACACGATGTACCGCGAAACGACCGTCAACCAAATCCTGCTGGTCGAGCAAATCCGGACGCTGCAATACCGCGTGCGGCTCATTCGGAATATGCAGTTCCTGGGCGTGATGAGTCTGTTCGTCTCCATTTTGTGCATGATTTCCATTTACGCCGAGTGGCAGGCCCTGGCGGGCTGGATGTTTGGCAGTGCGCTGTTTTTGCAGGCGGCGGCGCTGGGCATTTCGGTCTACGAAATTTCGCTCTCCATCGAAGCGCTCAAAATCGAGCTTTCCGACATGGAGCACATCCTGGGCGAACAATCAACGGTGCGGCGGCTGCGGGATGTGATTTTTCGGCGAAGAAAAAAGCGGATTTCTGAAAAAGTTCATCCGCCTACATTGCCACCCCCACTGTCATCCTGAGCGCAGCGAAGGACCTTTCGCCCCAAACCTCCAGATTAATTTGGAGGCTGCCGCGAAAGATCCTTCGCTGCGCTCAGGATGACCGCTTTCTCTTGCAACAAACCGAAAACCTATTTTCTAAATGAACCGCACCATCCGCAAGGTCGCCGTACTCGGCTCCGGCATCATGGGTTCGCGCATTGCCTGCCACTTCGCCAACCTCGGTTGCGAAGTGCTGCTGCTCGACATCGTGCCCCGCGAACTCTCGCCCGCCGAAACGGCCAAAGGACTGACCACCGACAGCAAAGCCTTTCGCAACCGGCTCGTCAACGAAGCTTTCCAGAACACGCTGAAAGCCAGCCCGGCGGCGCTCTACAGTCCGGCTTTCGCCGACCGCATCGCGCTGGGAAATTTCGACGACGATTTGCCGAAAATCAACGCCTGCGACTGGACGATTGAAGTGGTGGTAGAACGCCTCGACATCAAAAAATCGCTGTTCGAGCGGGTGGAACAGCACCGCAAGCCGGGTACGCTGATTACCTCCAACACCTCCGGCATCCCGATTCACCTCATGGCCGAGGGCCGCTCGGATGATTTTCGGAAGCATTTCTGCGGTACGCACTTCTTCAACCCGCCGCGCTATTTGCGGCTTTTGGAGGTCATCCCCACGCCCGAAACCGACCCGGCGGTGGTCGATTTTCTGATGGACTACGGTTCGCGGTTTTTGGGCAAAACCACCGTACTCGCCAAAGACACGCCCGCCTTCATCGCCAACCGCGTCGGGATTTACGCGCTGATGCAGACGATGAAAGTGACCGAAGAACTGGGCCTGACCGTCGAAGAAGTGGACCGATTGACGAGCGACATCGTCGGACGGCCCAAGTCCGGCACCTTCCGCCTCTCGGACGTGGTGGGGCTGGACACGACGGTTCACGTCGCCAGTAATTTGAAAACCCTTGAACACGACGAAAGCCGCGCTACCTTCGAGTTGCCCGCGATGGTGGAAAAACTGATGGCCGAGAAATGGCTCGGCGACAAAACCGGGCAGGGTTTTTACAAAAAAGTGAAAGCGGCAGGCGGCAAATCCGAAATCCTGGCCCTCGACCTGAAGACCTACGAATACCGCGCTTCGCAGAAACCCAAATTCGAGGTGTTCGACAAAGCCAAGAAAATTGACAAGCTCGCTGACCGCTTCGCCGTGCTGCTGGCCGACAAAGGCAAAGCCGGGCAGTTTTACCAAAAAACCTTCGCCGACCAGTTCCGCTACGTCACCCACCGCATCCCTGAAATTTCGGACGAACTCTTCCGCATCGACGAAGCCATCAAAGCCGGGTTTGGTTGGCAACTGGGCTTATTTGAAACCTGGGACGCGATTGGTTTGCAACGCGGCATCGAACTCATCGAAGCGGAGGGACAAAAACCGGCTCCCTGGGTGTACGAAATGGCCGGAGCCGGAGCCACCTCATTTTACAAAGTCGAAAAAGGTCGGAAACTGTACTACGACATTCCTTCGAAAAGCTACCGGCCCATTCCCGGTCAGGAGAATTTCATCATTCTTGAAAACCGCTCGGAAAACGTGGTTTGGAAAAACGCCGAATCCACCGTGTACGACCTCGGCGATGGGGTGCTGGGGCTGGAGTTTCGTTCGAAGCTGAACACGTTTGGCGCGCCGGTGGTGGAGGGCGTTCACAAGGCGATTAGCCTGGCCGAGAGGGATTTTCGCGGGCTGGTCATCGGCAACGATTCGAGCGAAGCGTTCAGCGCCGGGGCCAACCTGGGGATGCTGTTCATGTTTGCCGTCGAGCAGGAATTCGACGAGGTGAACCTGATGATTGCGCAGTTTCAACAAACAATGATGCGGGCGCGGTACTCGTCCATTCCGGTCGTGACGGCCCCGCACACGCTGGCGCTGGGGGGCGGCTGCGAAATCTGCCTCCACGCCGACCGCGTGGTGGCCGCCGCCGAAACCTACATCGGCCTGGTGGAAGTGGGCGTGGGCCTGATTCCCGCCGGAGGGGGCACGAAGGAAATGGCCGCCCGCTGCTCGGACCTCTACCAAAAAGGCGACCCCGAACTGAATATTTTGCAGGCCGCTTTTATGAACATCGCCACGGCGAAAGTCTCGACCTCGGCCCAGGAAGCCCTGGACATGAATTACCTCCGGCGCGGCGACGAAATCGTGCTGAACCGCAGTCGTCTGCTGGCCGAAGCCAAAAAGGCGGTCATCGAACTCGCCGACGAAGGCTACACCCAGCCCAAGCAACGAACCGACATCCGGGTGCAGGGCAAGGCAGGCATCGCGCTGTTTAAGGCGGGTATCACGGGGATGCTGATGGGGAAATACATCAGCGAGTACGACGCCAAAATCGCCGATAAGCTGGCCTACGTCATCAACGGCGGGGATTTGAGCTACCCGCAGAACGTGTCGGAGCAATACCTGCTCGATTTGGAGCGGGAGGCGTTTCTCTCGCTGTCGGGGGAACGGAAAACGCTGGAACGGATTCAGAGTTTGCTCACGGGCGGGAAGCCGTTGCGGAATTGAGGGGGTAGCCCTTCACCGATCTGAAAACGGCGTGCGAGTTTAGATTCGCACGCCGTTTTTTATCTTTGAAAAAACTTCAAGGCCATGAGCACGCCGCAAAAACTGACCAACCTGCAACTCGAACTGTTGAAGGTCTTCAGCCACCCGCTTTCGGAGGAACAACTGCTGGAGGTAAAAGACCTGCTGGCAACTTATTTCGCGGACAAAGCCACCGAGGAGATGGACCGGCTTTGGGATGAAAAAGGCTGGTCGAACGAGACGATGCAGGAATGGGCTGTTACGCACTTGCGTACTCCCTACCCGTCGTGAGGGTGGTGCTGGACACGAACGGGCTGCTGGTTTCCATTTCCAAAAAATCGCGGTACCGACCCATTTTCGACGCGTTTCTAAACCGTCGGTTTACGTTGATTGTCAGTACCGAAATTCTTTCCGAATACGCTGAAATTATCGAACAACGCGCGAACGCGGTGGTGGCGACTAACGTACTTGAGTTGCTCGTGAGCAAATCGAACGTTGAAAAGCAGGAGATTTACTTCCGATGGAAGTTGATTCCTGCCGACCCTGACGACGACAAGTTTGTGGATGCTGCCATTGCAGGCGGAGCCGATTTAATTGTTACTAAGTAGTTGCTGTAAATTAGTTTAGGTTATTGTATTTTCGTCTCATGGGACGA
>CAXTIG010000027.1:0-91286 GCA_964244295.1 uncultured Cytophagales bacterium | reverse complement strand
GCAAAATCAGAGGTTGTAAAATGTTGATTTACAGTTAAAAGACAAGTCTAATATTAGCCCCCTAAATTTACAGCACACTGAAAATAAACTTGAAATTCATAAATCAAATTTAGAAAAAACGTCATTTGATAATGTTGACTTTAGTAGATATAACATTGTTTCATTTTACAGGACTAAATTCAGCAAAGCCACTTTTACATCATGTAATTTTCCATCAGATACCGCAAGTTTTGAAATATTTAAATCTCTAGAAAATGTTCATTATTCTGGTACAATATCTGACAACTATTATAAAGACCAGTATGAGACTTTTTTGCAATTAAAATTAATTTTGGAATCAACGGGAAATTTTTATGAGGCACAAAAACTTCAGGCCATTTCAAATGATGCTTTGAGAAAAGTAAAGCAGGTTTTAAAATCGGATAAGTTTATTTTGTGGGTAAGTAGTGTGTCAAATAATCATGGTCTCTCAATTATGAGACCACTTTGCTTTTTCCTTGCCTTTTCAGTTGTGTTTTATCTTTTATACTTATTTAGCTTAGGTAGACTATTAAATTCAAACGAAATTGATTTCAAATTATTTGGCTATTACTTCCCGTTCATTGATATTACACATCGAAATGATTTTTTAGTAACGAAGGAGGAGTTCAGTGCTTGGTCATTGATGATAGACTACGTAAGTAAAATATTTTCAGGATTTTTTATCTATCAATTTATTGCTGCATTTAGAAAATACGGAAAAAAATAAATTTTCACCTTTGGCTTAACTAGAGGTTATCAGTCGAGAATTTGTAGACACACGTGCGCGAAAGAGCGTAGCAAACTTTTCTGATAACCTCTACTGCTTTAAATATATTTTGTGGATTCACCAAAACCTTTCCCATGCATCGCCGCACCTTCCTCCGCACCGCCTCAGGCTTGCTGGCCGGAAGTGGGATACTTCATCTAATAGCTAACAGGGCGGCACCAAGCGTAATCCAAACCGTGCGTGGCCCCATCCATCCCACCCAATTCGGCACCGCCCTCACCCACGAACACATCCTCGTCGATTTCATCGGAGCCGACAAAATCAGCCCCGAGCGCTGGCAGCACGACGAAGTCATCGCACGGGTGCTGCCGTTTTTGCTGGAAATCAAGGCGCTGGGCTGTCAATCGCTGGTGGAATGCACTCCGGCCTACCTCGGTCGTGACCCGGTGTTGCTGCGAAAATTAGCCGAAAAAAGCGGCCTGCACCTGCTCACCAACACCGGCTACTACGCGGCGGCGGGCAACAAATTTCTGCCCGCCCACGCCTTCAGCGAAAGCGCCGAACAACTCGCCGCCCGATGGATTCGGGAGGCCCGCGAGGGCATCGACGGCACGGGAATCCGGCCTGGTTTCATGAAAATCAGCGTGAATGCCCCGAAGGGCACGTTGGAGGAAATCGACCGGAAAATCGTGCGGGCGGCGGCGCTGGCGCACCGCGTAACGGGCCTGACCATCGCCTCCCACACCGGCCTCGCGGCCCCGGCCCGCGAGCAACTCGACGTGCTCGAACGGGAAGGCGTGCGGCCCGAAGCCTTCATCTGGGTACACGCCCAGGCCCAGGCGCTGAGCGCCAAAAACCTGAATCCCTACCTCGAACTTGCCCGGCGGGGCTGCTGGGTCAGCCTCGACGGCCTCGCCGACGACAACCTGAACACTTACGCCGAAGTGGTGGACTTGCTGAAAACGGAAGGCTTGCTCCACCGCACGTTGCTCTCCCACGACGCGGGCTGGTACCGTCCGGGCGAACCAAACGGCGGGGCGTTCCGGCCCTTCACAACGCTTTTCCAGAAATTTCTTCCTGAACTAAAAAAGCGTGGTTTCACCGCCGCTGAATGGCGACAACTGACCGTGACCAATCCGGCGGAGGCGTTTACGATTCGGGTGAGGACTGTCTGAACCGCGATTGGCCTGGATTTTAGGATTTTCAGGATAGTTGTTCCTGATTTTTGATTTCTGGATTTTATCATCCTGAAAATCCTAAAATCCAGGCCAATCGCGGTTCAGACAGTCCGCATCGCCCCCTTCAACCGCGCTTTTCGCTCCAGCTTCAAAAATTCCGTCGGCGGAGCCACGCGCTCCTGGCAGTCGGGGAGGGGGCAGCGCTCGCAGGTTTCGTTGACGATGCGCAGGCCGAGGGCCGGGTCGTCGAGGAATTTGATGGTTTTGCGGAGCGTGTCGTCCACGGCCAGACCCAGCGTGACGCTGCTGTTCAGGCCCGGCTTGGGCGGCGAGGGTTTCGCCAGGGCCAGCGCCAGGTAGCGGTCGTTGGTTCCGTGGTATTCCGATACCTGCCCCCGGCAGAGCGGCTGGCCGTTCCACTGATTTTTGGCTTGTAAATCAGCGAGTTCCTGGAGCATGGTCAGCGAGACCCAGCGGCGGCAGTAGTGCTCGTTGCTGGTGCCGTGCGGGTTGTGGAGCCGGGCCAGGTGCATTTCTTTCGCCAACTCAAACCGCGATTGCCCCGCCACGTGGTCGAAGCGCAGGAAAAATTGCTGGTTCAACCCAAACTCGCTGCTCAGCAAACTGCTCACCCGCAGCAACAGCAGTTCGGGCGTGACCTGAAACTCGGTCAGCAAGCCCGGAAGCATGGTTTCATCCCAGCGTTTCAGCGCAAAAAATGCCTTCAATCGCGCCGTAACCACTTTTCTCGGCATTAGAATCGCGCGGGCGAAGTACGATGCCCGGAAGTTGTTGAGCACCTGCGCGAACGATTCGGCCTCCACCACCGACGATTCGAGTGAGCGAATTTTAAGCCCCAGCCATTCGTACCCGACCTCACGGGCCAGCGTAAACGTGCGTTGTTCAGGGCCGAGTTGCTCGTTGAGCAGCAAGGTCGGGGCGGCACCGGGAAAAAGCACGGAGCGCAGACCCGCCAGGTCGGGGTGGGAAGCGTCGCTAAACGCCTCGAACCGGTAGCCGTAGGCCGTTTTCAACTGGTTTTCAAGAAAAACACCGTCGAGTCGCCCGCCAGATTGGGTGGCAAGGAACCGCTCGGCCTCGGCTTCGAGGTCGGGGAAGTGGTTGTCGTGCATTTCCTGAAAGGAGCGCAGCACCGAAAAATAAAACGACTCGACCCGCAGTCCGTAATTCCGGCTGATTTCGATGAGCGTGCTGATGAAGGCCGCGATTTGCGCCGGGGCGTCCGAGAGCAGGCTGAGCAAACTGGCCGCGTCGAGGCCGAGCATTTCGAGGGGCAATTCGCTGAGGATGTTCGAGCGGAGCAACTCGGCGATGGGTTCGAGTTTTTTGCTCAGTTTCATCGACACCAGCGCGTCGTAGTCCACGCCGAGCGCCGCCGCCAACGCCACGATTTTCTCGGCCTTCGGGTACTTTTTCCCCTTCTCGATTTCATTCAGGTACGACACCGACAATCCCGACTGCGCGGCCAGTTCGCTCAGCGAAACGCCTTTCTCCTGCCGCAGGTGCTTCAATTTCAGGCCAAAAATTAAGCGGACTTTTTCGGAGTTGAGGGTCATGGGGAACTGGTGAATTGAGTGCGGGCAGTCACCCTGAGCGGAGTCGAAGGGTGTGCGGTGGGCCAGCGCTGACCTGCCGCACACCCTTCGACTCCGCTCAGGGTGACCGCCCGCACTCTAAAAATGGAATTCAAAGGTAATCATCCAACCCACTTCAGCAAAAACTTAACTTTTAGCGAAATTTCGCTAAAAATTGGTTTTACGCAGATTACCTTTGTCGTATCGTTCGTAGCCGAAAGGCTACACTTCATTTTCAAACCCCTCCGCTCATGCTCGCCGAACCCCTCCCGTTTGAACTCCCCGTTGCCGAGGCCAGCCTCGGAATCCCGCCCTGCGGTGAACTGCATTTCCAGCTTTCGCCCGAGGAACTCCTCCACCACACCCTCCAAAACGGCGAAGGTACCCTCACCGACACCGGCGCACTGGCCTGCGAAACGGGGCGTTTCACGGGCCGTTCGCCGAAAGACAAATTTATCGTGCGTGACCCTAAAACGGCCAAGACGGTGCATTGGGGCGACATCAACCAGCCCTTCGACCCGGAACGGTTCGAGCAACTTCACCAGAAAATGCGCCGGTTTTTGAAAACTAAAACCGTGTACGCCCGCTACGCCCAGGCCGGAGCCGCGTCGGAATACCGTCTCAACCTGCTGGTGCTGAATACCCAAGCCTGGCAAAATCTGTTTGCGAACCACTTGTTTTTGCGTCCAAACGAAGCAGAACTCACCGCGTTTGTCCCGGAGTGGACGCTGCTCTGCATCCCCGAATTCGAGGCCGACCCCGCCACCGACGGCACCCGGCAGGCCAATTTCACCCTCGTCGATTTTTCCCGAAAAATCATCCTCATCGGCGGCACGGGCTATGCGGGGGAAATGAAAAAAGCGGTGTTCACCGTGCTCAATTTTCTGCTGCCGGTACAACACGGCGTGTTGCCGATGCACTGCGCCGCCAACGTGGGAGCGGATGGCGACACCGCCTTGTTTTTCGGCCTGTCGGGAACGGGCAAAACCACCCTCTCCGCCGACCCGGCCCGCCGCCTCATCGGCGACGACGAACACGGCTGGGCCGACGACTCCGTCTTTAATTTTGAAGGCGGCTGTTACGCCAAAGTCGTCGACCTGAGCGCGGAAAACGAGCCGGAAATTTTCGCTGCGCTCCGCGACGGGGCTATTCTCGAAAATACCCGCTTCGTGCCCGGCACCCGCACCGTCGATTTTACAGACCAAAGCCGGACCGAAAACACGCGGGGCGCTTACCCGCTCGATGCCATTCCCAACGCCATTTCCCCCTCGGTGGGGAGCGTCCCGCGCCACATTTTTTTCCTCACGGCGGATGCCTTCGGCGTGTTGCCGCCGCTGGCCCGGCTGACCCCGGAGCAGGCGATGTACTACTTTTTGTCGGGCTACACGGCCAAACTGGCGGGTACCGAAATGGGCGTTTGCGAGCCGCAGGCCACGTTTTCGGCTTGTTTCGGGGCGGCCTTTCTGCCGCTGCACCCGGTCCACTACGCCGAGATGCTGGGCGAGAAGCTCCGTGAATCGGGTGCCTGCGTGTGGCTGGTCAATACCGGCTGGACGGGCGGGCCGTACGGCACCGGCTCGCGGATGAGTCTGGCCTACACCCGGACGCTCATCCGGGCGGCGCTGGAAGGTGCCCTGCAAAGCGTGGCCTTCCGCCCGCACGCCGTGTTTGGGTTGATGATGCCTACCCATTGCCCCGGCGTACCCAGCGAATTGCTCAATCCCCGCGCCACCTGGGCCGACAAAACTGCCTACGACCGGCAGGCGAATCGCCTGGCCTGGGCCTTTCGGAAAAATTTTCAGCCCTACGCCCAAGCCGTCGGCCCGGCGGTGCTGCGCCACGCGCCGGAGCCGCTCTTGCAGGACTAATTGCACCCAGCGAGGAATGATTGGCAAAGAATCGGGGTGATAGGTAAATCCCTGATTCGCTTCGCTTTATTTTACAAACCCAGGAATCAATTCCGCCAAAACATAACCCCACGAGCGTTAAAAAAAACGCTCGTGGGGATTTGAAACAGCCGCAACCATGAGTGTCGAAGAAAAAATTGCCCTGCCCGTCGGGGTCACGCTGGACCGCTTCATCAAGCGCGGTCAGGAACAAAGCCCCATCGCCTCCGGCGAACTCTCGCAGTTGCTGCGCGACATCGCGCTGGCGGCGAAAATCATTAACCGCGAAATCAACCGCGCCGGATTGGGCGACATCACGGGGGGCTTCGGCACCGAAAACGTACAGGGCGAAAGCCAGCAAAAACTCGATGTGGTGGCGCACATCCGCTTCGTGCGGGCGCTCAAAAACGGCGGCGAAGTGGCAGGCATCGTGTCGGAAGAAGTGGAGGACATCATCGAAACCGGCAACGAGGGCGGCAAGTACGTCGTGGCGATGGACCCGCTCGACGGTTCTTCCAACATCGACGTGAACGTGTCCATCGGGACCATTTTTTCGATTTACCGCCGCGTCACGCCCGTGGGCACACCCGTCACGCTCGACGATTTTCTCCAGGGTGGCGAGGCGCAGGTGGCGGCGGGCTACGTGTTGTACGGCTCCTCCACGATTTTCGTGTACACCACCGGGCAGGGCGTGAGCGGCTTTACCTACGAAGCCTCGCTGGGTGAATTTTTCCTTTCCCACCCCAGCATCACCACGCCCACGACGGGTAAAATTTACTCCTGCAACGAAGGCAACCTGGCCGAATTTCCCCCGCCCATTCAGCAACAAATCGAAGCGTACCGTAGCCAGGGGTTTGCCGCCCGGTACATCGGTTCGCTCGTCGGCGATTTCCACCGCAACTTGCTCAAGGGCGGCGTGTACCTCTACCCGCCCACCCGCAAAGCGCCGCTCGGCAAGTTGCGCCTGCTCTACGAATGCTACCCGCTGGCCTTCCTGGTCGAACAGGCGGGGGGATTGGCCTGCGACGGCACCCGGCGCATCCTGGAAATCACGCCCGAAAGTCTGCACCAGCGGGTGCCGCTGTACATCGGCTCGCCGGCGTTGGTGGAGGAGTTGACGGGGGCGTGTTGAGCCAGACGCAACCTGATTCCACTCGGCACGTTCGTTTTGGATTGCCTGTACCCAGTGACAGGTTGCGATGCTATTGACTCAACGTCCAGATTTTCAGGAAATCAGACGGAGAAACGACCGGGAGAGTCGAGACTTCGATGGGCCGAAAGTCCTTCAGGTTAGCGGTGATAAAATAATCGGCTTGGTGATGAAGCGCCGTGAAGTATTGGTAGGCGTCTTCTAAATCGCGGCGGTGTACAGCAAGGGCTTGGCGAAGCACGAACGAATCAGTTGAAACGACTTCCAGGAGTGACAGGAACTCCAGCAGTTTTTCGGTCAGTTTTGGGGTATTACCCCATCGCTTACGAAGAACATACGTCAGGGAATACCAGGAACCGGTGGAAATCAAGCCTTTGAGCACTCCACCTTCGCAGTAATCGAGAATAAGGTTGGCTTCATCGGCAAACGTATCCTGACGGTCGAGGGCATGGTCAAGGAGTACGTTCGTATCCAGAAAAATTCTCATCGTTTCAACCGGTCTTCCATCATCTCCTCCCAAATCTCTTTGTCAGTTCGGTTGCTCAAAGGCCCGGCGGCACTTCCGCGCAGGCGGGTAGCTAGAGAGGGCGAGGCAGCCGTGTGCATCAACTTTTTCAGTTGAGATTCGATTAATTCGGAAAGCGACACGCTCCGCTCCTGAGCGTACTGTTTCGCTTCCTCAATCAGTGATTTTTCAACCGTCAACGTCAGTTTCGATTTCATAGCAGCACGTATGATTTTTTTTGCTTTGGTAAAAATACACGTGGCGTGCCTGAATCGCAAACCGGCTCAAAGAACTGCCTGCTTCCTGCTACTCATTGCCTACTTTTGCCCCCGAAGTTTCCAATCAACTAAAAACCTCACATGGCAAAGAAAGTCCTCATCATCGGGGCGGGGGGCGTGGGCAACGTCGTGGCGAAAAAATGCGCGATGAATCCCGACACCTTCTCCGACATTTTGCTCGCTACGCGCACCAAATCCAAAGCCGATAAAATCGCCGCCGACGCCAAAGCCAACGGCCTGCCGACGGAAATCAAAACCGCCGCCGTGGATGCCGACAACGTGACCGAGCTATCGGCGTTGATTCGGGACTACCAACCCTTCCTGGTCATCAACGTGGCGCTGCCCTACCAGGACTTGCCCATCATGGACGCCTGCCTCGAAACCGGCGTGCATTACCTCGACACGGCCAACTACGAGCCGAAAGACGTGGCTAAATTTGAGTATTCCTGGCAGTGGGCCTACCAGGATCGCTACCGGCAGGCGGGGCTGATGGCGCTGCTCGGCAGTGGTTTCGACCCCGGCGTGACGCAGGTGTACACGGCCTACGCCGCCAAGCACCATTTCCGCGAGTTGCACTACCTCGACATCATCGACTGCAACGCGGGCGACCACGGCAAGGCCTTCGCCACCAACTTCAACCCCGAAATCAACATCCGCGAAATCACCCAGCCGGGGCGGTACTGGGAAGGGGGTGAATGGGTCGAAATCCCGGCGATGAGCATTCACAAACCCATCGAATACCCCGGCATCGGGCCGAAGGAAAGCTACGTGCTCTACCACGAAGAGCTGGAGTCGCTGGTCAAAAACTTCCCGACGCTCAAACGCGCCCGCTTCTGGATGACCTTCGGTCAGGCGTACATCACCCACCTGCAAGTGCTGCAAAACGTGGGCATGACGAGCATCCAGCCGGTTAAATTTCAAGGACGGGCCATCATTCCGCTCGAATTTCTGAAAGCCATGCTGCCCGAACCCGGCGACCTGGGCGAGAATTACACCGGCGAAACCAGCATCGGCTGCCAAATCAAGGGCATTGGCAAAGACGGCGAGGAGCAGAGTTACTACGTTTGGAACAACTGCCAGCACCAGGACGCCTGGCGCGACGTACAGGCCCAGGGCGTGAGCTACACCACGGGCGTTCCGGCCATGATTGGGGCCAAGCTGATGTGCGACGGCACCTGGCTCCAGCCGGGCGTATTCAACTGCGAAAACCTCGACCCCGACCCCTACATGGCCCTGCTCAACCAGCACGGCCTACCCTGGAACGAGCGCGTGGGTGTGCCACTGCCGCACGAGTACCCGGATTAATTTACGTTGATTTTATACCGTTCGCGGGGGTCACCCTGAGCGGAGTCGAAGGGCGTGCGGCAGGTCAGCGTTGGCCCACCGCACACCCTTCGACTCCGCTCAGGGTGACCCCTGGTTTTTTTCTAACCCAAAACCAATCCCCCACAGACTACTCGGTTTATCGGGGAATGCACGGCGGACTCACCCTTTTCTCGGCGCACGCGGGTACGCATCAATTTGCAACACCGGCAGTACCGGATTCAACCACCGTTTGGTAATGATGACCCGGAAAAACAGTATGCCCTGCGCGGTAAATTCCGCCGTAACCCGGTCGCGGTCGCGGAGGCGGCGGTACACGGCGGTGTAGTTGATGCCCGGCTCCCAGCCCTGCAAGGCCAGCGCCGTCGTGATCGTTTCCACTGTTTTTTTTAGGTTGGAAAGAAATACCACCGACGGCTCCGGCCGGGCGACGGTGTTGAGTTGCAGGCCGGAATGCACGGCCAATTCGTAGATGACTTGCTGACGCATAAAAAAGCCGAATTATTCTGAAAAATAACGAGACTATTTTTCATCGGCAAAACAATCGCCCGCCCTGCGCCGTTTAAATGTCATCGTTCGCAAGCGAAACAAAAAACGCCCCGGTCTTCAGGCCGGGGCGTTTTTTGGTTTTGGCGCTTTCTTCGGGTTGTTTGGCGGGTGTTCGGCGGCAAATTCCTTCGGCGAGATGCCCGTCCGTTTCTTGAAAGCCCGGTTGAAGGTGGCTTTGGAATTGAAGCCGCAATCGAGCGCGACACCCAATAGACTGAGGTGGGCATTGGCGGGCCGTTGCACCGCCCGTTTGAATTCCTCCACCCGGTACTCGTTCACAAAATCATTGAAATTCTTTCCAAACCCTGCGTTGATGACCTGCGAAAGCACCGGTGGGGCAATTTGAAGTTGCCAGGCCAAATCGGCCAGCGTCAACTCTGCGTCGAGATAAGGTTTTTGACTTTCCATCCATCGCGGCAGGGCTTCCCGTAAAGCCCGCAATTCGGGCGGAAATTCCGTCGGCCTTACTTCTTCTACCGGCTCCAGGTGGAGCGGTTCAGCGATGAAATGCAGTCGCCGGGTGGGTTGCGGTTGGCCGTAGCCGTTGATGCTGAGGTAGTAAATCAGTCCCGCGCCGAACAACTCATCCCACCAGTCCTGCTGGTAATCCAGATTGAGGAAAAAATCGCTGATGGTGACGGCCAGTCCGACCAGGTCTTTCAGGAAAAAGGCAATCAGGAAATTCCGGAACCAGTGGAAACTAATCGCTTCGGGGTCGGAAAATTGGGTGGTCGTCCAGGTTCGGTACTCGCGGTACAGCCTTAGCGATTTTACAAAATAAGTGACTGTCAGGCCAACGCCCACCAAAAACTCGAGGTGCGGAATGCCCATCGGGTAGTGGACTTGCTGCTGCCAGTCGCGGACAAACGCGGCTCCCTGCGCAAAAACCAAGAGGTGGTATCCGCTGAAAAGCAGGAAAGGAGCGGCGTGCAAGAGGTCAGCGGGACGGAATCGGAAGTCGGCGTTAAACTGACTTTTCAAATAAAAAAAGCAGAGCGCGGGCAGGAGAAATCCGAGGGTTCGCGGAAAAAAATCGAGTTCACGCCAGAGAAAATCCAGCCCGCCGAAGCCCAGCAGGTACTCCCAGATTTCAAAGCAACACGCCACCAGCACCCAACCGAGCAGGGAATCGGAAAGGCGTTCTTCCCGCCGGGCGCGATTCCAGAGCAGGATGGCGTAAAGCCAGCCCTGCACGAAACCGAACAGGAGCGGGGAAGAATAGATGCTAAAGTGAAAAGACACGGTGCAAAAAGTGGTTGGATGGAAATCAACCCGGCGAGCTTACTTGAAAATGGGGAAGGTTGTGCCGTCGTCTTGGGCGGAAACCACCAGAAAGGGTTCATCCCGGAGCGGCTTCCCGCTCATCACCACCGCCACCTGCGGGTCGGAAGCGAAATAAACCCGCGTACCGATGGGCAAATGCCGGACGAGGCTGGCGTAGGGAGCCAGGGTAACGATGTTCGTTCCGTTGCCTTGTTCGTCGGGCCTGTACGTGATGAGCGCTACCTTTTTAAACCACAGGCTGTTGTTGCGAAACCGGAGCCGCACGGCCCGCCCGGCCAGGGTTCCGTTTCCAGAATGTGACACCGGCACGACGCGCCCGGCCATGCCCGCGTCGACGGTGAAGAGCAAGCCCTCGGTGCGTTCGCCGTCGGTCGAAACGTACAGCTTTGCGCCCACCGGCCAGGATTTTTCGGTGCGTTCGTTGCGGTTCATCGTAAACCCGTAGGCGATTCCTGGCCCTTCGACCCGGAACATTCGGTGGTGGCCGAGGTTGTTTTTCAACGTAAATGGAATCCGCTGCGGGCTGGGCTGGGCAAGCGCAGGCAACACCGAAAAAAGGACCAGCAGACCGACGAACGGAGTTTTTTTCACCAGCCGAAAAAAGAGCCGAAATCCCGAGAGGAATCGAAGGGCGAAAGAACGTTGGGAACGAAGCATGGCAACGGTGTTTTGGGTGATTGACAGCCCCAAAACTGGCATTCTGACCTCCTCGCTTCGCCTCAAAAAAAAATTGAGTCCTCTGGAAGTCGGCTCAATTCGTTTGAACCGCTGGTTTGGTTAGCCGTTCACCGGCTTCTGCACCCGGCTCAGAAACGCCTCCAGCGCCGCATTCACCTGCGCGGGTTCTTCCACGCTCGAGCTGTGCCCAGCCCCGTCGAGGTACTGAAGCGAAGCCTCGCCGATGAACTTGGCAATGCGCTCGGCTTTAGCGGGCACCGTCGCCACATCCTGCGTACCCACCAGCACAAGGGTCGGGCAAATGATGTGCGGCAGTTCGTCGGCGATGCCGCTGCGCTCGATGACGCCCCGCACGGCACGGGTGACGGTGCGGGTGTTGGCTTGAAGCTGGGCTTCCCAAAAACACCGTTCTTCCGCCCGGTTGGGGTCATTCAGAAATTTTTGCCCGAATAGCAGCCGCATTACAGGCTTCGTGAGGGGCTTAGGGCCGAACAGGAAAAACAGGGTATTCAGCAGGCGGTAGCGTGCACGGGTTTCGGGGAGTTCGGGGTCGCAGGTGGTTTCGAGGAGGGTAAGCGAGCGCACCAGTTCGGGCCGGCGGGCGGCAAGGCGCATCCCTACGAAGCCTCCCGTCGACAGCCCGACGAAATGAACGGGTTTACCGACGAGTTGCTGAATGATCGCGGCGGCATCGTCCGTGAGCGTATCCATGTCGTAGCCCTGACGGGGAGCCTCGCTCTGGCCCTGTCCCCGGTGGTCGTAGCGGATGATGCGGTAGCGGTTGCCGAAAGCGCGAGCCTGGGCCTCGAACATCGCGCCGCTCCAGAGTACTCCGTGCGAGAAAACGAGGGTT
Organism: uncultured Cytophagales bacterium; assembly: GCA_964244295.1. Classification (GTDB taxonomy): domain Bacteria; phylum Bacteroidota; class Bacteroidia; order Cytophagales; family Spirosomataceae; genus JAJAZB01. The sequence goes on along the minus strand of CAXTIG010000027.1, from coordinate 79,259 downwards.
TCGCGCCCGCTGCCTTCGTCGGTGTAGTGCAGACGGACGCCGTTGACGCTCAAGAAAGGCATGAAGGGGTGGGTTTTGTCAGGCAAAAGAAATGGAACACTTCGTAAACGCATGAAGGGGGCATAGGTTTAAAAACCAGGCATCTTTTCCTCAGTGCGACGGGTACTCCACCGCCTGACCCGTTTGCCGGAACCCCTTCGGTTCGCGCCATTTTTTCCAGCCTTCGCTCAAAAAGCCGATGCCGTAGCCGGTTAGTTGCACGAAAGCTGCCATCAGGGCCAGCCCTGCCACGCGTCCGCTGCGGCTTTGCCGCCAAGCATCAGCGAAAAGCAGGAGGCAGTACGTCAGCAGCACCCCACCGGAAACCCAGAAGAACGGTTTCCAAACCAAAAACTGAAGCGGGAAGGAGAAAAGCCAGAGCGTAAACAGCGCCGGAAAGGCATGGACGAGCTTTAGTTCGTCCGGGTAAAACCGGCTGATGTTGATGCGGGCGCGGCCAAAAAAACGAAGCTGACGAAAAAACGCCGCGAAGTTCGTCCGGCGCTTGTGGTAAATAAACGCCTCCGAAAGCAGCGCACTTTTGAAACCCAGCCGCTGGGCGGTGATGCTGAAAATTAGGTCTTCGCCCATCCGGGTGATCTGGAACCCACCCGTTTTTTCCCAGACCGCCCGCGACAGCCCCAGGTTGAAACTGCGCGGATGAAATGTGCCGCCCGCGTTGGTGCTCCGCCCCCGGATACCGCCCGTGGTGAAGAGTGAAGTCATCGAATAACTGATGGCTTTCTGAATGGGCGTAAAACTGGGGTGGTCGCGGTCGGGGCCGCCGTAAAAATCGAGGTGCTGCCGGTCGATTTCGCGGTTTACGATGTCCAAATAATTCGGCTCGATGAGCGCGTCGGAGTCGAGGATGATGAACCAGTCGCCGTGGGCGCGGGCCATGCCGTCGTTGCGGGCGAAGCCCTGACCGGCGTTTGCTTTCTCGAAATAAATCAGGCTTAGTTTTTCGGAAAACGCTTTTGCCACGGCCTCCGAACGGGTCGTGGAGCCGTCTTCAACCACCACTACTTCAAAATTCCGATACGTCTGGTGCGTCAGACAAATTAGCAACTCGGCCAGTTCGTCGGGGCGGTTGAAGACGGGGATGAGGAAGGAGAAGCGGCGCATCGAGCGTTCAATAAATTTGACTTGAACTAGGCAGGCGGCGCTGCTGATTATTGAACGGAGAGGGGTGTTTTTTTTGAGCCAACGTTCCGAAGGTACCTCGCTCCGAAACGATTTCCCGCAAGGCCTGAATCGACAAACTATCCCAGCCCTTCGACCAACCGCTGTGGGGATCGTCCGCTTGGAGTAAAACCTGGTCGCTGACCCGGTAGTGGACGAGGGTGGTGATTTTCTCTGGGTACCGGTTGATGTTATCGACCAGGGTGATGGCATCCGGGCGGGGCAGGTACCAGGGAGTTTCGTCGTAAAGGCGCAGGACTTCTTGGAGGATTTCTTGGGAATTTTTCAACGGATAAGCCTCCCGTCCGTTATTCCGGTGAAACCCAATCCAACGAGCAAACAGAATCAGCAGGCTGAAAATCAGGATAAACTGACCCGCATAGCGCTGGGGACGCGGAAATGCAATGCCGAGATACCGAATTCCTGAAATATATAGCCCCCGGAATTTTTTCGAGCGCATGGTTGGCATCAAAAACCCGGCAAAGCCGGCCGATGCCATCGCCGTTGCGTGCAACGGAAGTTGATCGTCAACGACGTTGTACCAACCGGGGCCTTCCAGAAAAGGTAGAAAAACGAGTAGACCGCAGATCATTCCAATCGGAACCAACGCAAACCGATTTTGAATAAACCCGGAAGCCCAGCCGAGCAGAATTCCCCCTGGTAATGCCATGACGGCCCCCACCATGGCGGCAACCATAACCGATAGGAGTAATCCGTAAGACATCGATCCGCCGAATCCGGAAAAAAAAGAGGTTAACAGGAATAAACCCCCGCTGGCGGCACCGACGATGGCCCCGATCGTAGCTCCGTAAATCCCTAACTGAAGGAACGCGAGGGGAAACCAGTTCCAATCAACCCCCCGATTTGTCCCTGGTTTCATCGTCTGGCGGTTTAGATTTTGTAGAAAGTTAACTACGACAGCACTTCTTTCAAACTCTCCCCGTGCGCCGCCACCACCTCATCCACCAAATCATCCGTCAGCGCCGTGGAAAGAAACAAACTCTCGAACTGCGAAGGGGCCAGGTACACGCCCCGCTGGAGCATGGCGTGGAAGTAGCGCCCGTACAGCGGCAGGTCACTGGTTTTTGCCGAAGCGAAATCCGTCACCGGGTTTTCGGTGAAAAACAGCGTGTACATTGAGCCGATGCGGTTGAGGGTAAACTCCCGCCCGGCTTTTTGGTTGGCTGCGCGGAAACCGGCTTCGAGGCGGGCACCCGTGCGTTCGAGCTGCTCGTACACGCCGGGGTTTTCATTCAAAAAAGTGAGCATCGCCAGCCCGGCAGCCATCGCGAGTGGGTTGCCCGAAAGCGTCCCGGCCTGGTACACCGGCCCGGCGGGCGAGACGTAGTCCATCAACTCGGCCCGACCCCCGTAGGCCCCGACGGGCAGGCCCCCACCGATGATTTTTCCGAGCGTAGTCAGGTCGGGAACTACGTCGGTCAGGCCCTGGTAGCCGCTTTTGGAGAGGCGAAAGCCCGTCATCACTTCGTCAAAAATGAGGAGGATGCCCGTTTCGTTGCAGATTTTTCGCAAACCTTCCAAAAAACCGGGTTTGGGCAGCACCAGGCCCATGTTGCCCACGACGGGTTCGAGAATCAGCGCGGCAATCTGACCGGGGTTCGCGTCCACCAGCAGTTGCACGGCGGCCAGGTCGTTGAAGGGAGCCGTGAGCGTGTCGTTGGCGACGCCCCGCGTTACGCCGGGGCTGTCGGGCACGCCGTTGGTGATGGCCCCGCTGCCCGCCGCGATCAAAAAACTGTCGGCGTGGCCGTGGTAGCAGCCCTCGAATTTGATCAGTTTTTCGCGACCCGTCACGCCCCGCGCTACCCGCACCGCCGACATGGTCGCCTCGGTGCCCGAATTGACCATCCGCACTTTTTCGATGCTGGGCACCATGCTGGTAATCAACTCGGCCATTTCAACCTCGCGGCGGGTAGGAGCACCGTAGGAAAACGAATGGGGGAGGGCGTCGGCAATCGCTTTCTGGATGAGTTCGTGGGCGTGGCCCAGAATCATCGGCCCCCAGGAATTGATGAGTTCGATGTACCGTCGTCCATCCTCGTCAAACAGGTAGGGGCCACTAGCGCTTTTAATGAACAGGGGCGAACCGCCCACCGCCCGGAACGCCCGCACGGGCGAATTGACCCCGCCGGGAATGACGTGTTTGGCGCGGTCGAAGAGAATTTGGTTTAGCATCGTTTTGGGTTTTCGGTTTACGGTTTTTGATTAATTAAAAACCGTAAACCGAAAACCGAATTTATTTTACCGGTACAAACCGGTAGTTGTCGTAGGTCAGGATGGTGACGGCTCGGTTCTCGTTGGCGGTGACGTAATCGAAGCCAGCCAGCGTATACCCCTCGCGGTAAGGCTGGTGGTCGAGACCCGTGCGTAGGCCCGCCACGCCGTATTTTCCGAGTAGTCGCCCGTAAAAAAGCATGGTGTCGTACCCCCAGTGGGCATAGGTGGAGGGCGGCGTGTTGTAGGCGTTGAAATAGGTTTTCAGAAACGTCTGAACCTCCGGTTTTTCGGGATCGGCAAAGGTGGGGTCGATCAGAAAAACCTCCCGCCCGCTGAAGGTACTGGCCGACACGTTGTCGAGGGCGAAGGCTTCCGCCAGCAGCATCGTCGGCACGGAGCCGAGGCGATTTTTACCCAGCGCACTCAGAAACGCCGTACCCGATCCTTTTTGTGAACTGGCCACGAAAATATGCCCCAAGCGTTTGCCTTCGAGTGCCCCCGCCGTGGCGGCCACGGTTTCGGCGCTGCCGAGGGCATTGCGTTTCAGCAGCAACACTTCTATTTTCAGCACTTTCAATTGAGCCACGTAGGCCGCCGCCATCAGCGAATCGACCCGGTCGGGGCCGTAAAAAACGGCGGAGGGGGCAGTTCCAAAACGGGTGCGGGCAAACTGGGCTGCGCCGACGGCCTGTTGCTCCGGCGAAGGTTGCACCAAAAACTGATTCGGAGCGCCTTCGATCAGGCGGCGGTTGGTCGAAATGGGATTGACGAGCGGAACCCCGTTTTCCGCCGACCAGGCGGCGGCTACTTTGTAAGGCTCCACGTACAACGGGCCGATGAGGAGATCGAGTTGCTGAAAAGGCCGGTTTTTTACCAACGCGTGCATCTGTCCGCTGTCATTTTCGACGTCGTACGCAAACAGGTTGACGAGGGTGCCCTCGCCTTGCAAGCGCTTGGTGGCCAAGCGAATGCCGTTGTACAAATCGAGCGCAAACTGGGTGCTCCGGATCGGACTATTCCGCTCGTCGAGTTCGGCTACCCGAAAAGGGAACAGCACCCCCACGTTGTACACGCCCTTCGGCCCGGTTGATTTCGGGGTGGGTGGTGGGGCCGTCGACGTACTCGACGTCGGGGCAGTCGCCGCTGGCGTGGTGGAAGGGGAGGGCCGGATGCCGTACCGGTTGGTGAGGCGGTCGGAGAGTTCGAGGTCGGCTTTTTCGGTTGAGGTGCGCTGGATGAGGTCGATCAGGCTCAGGGCCACGAGCCGGTCGTCGGGGAAGGTTACGTACAACCCTTTCAGCACGGGCAGGCTCTGGTTGCGGCGCAGGTAATAATCTTCGAGCGCGTTGACGTCGGGCCGCAGGGCGGGGTCGTCAATTTTACGCAACGCTTCGATGGCCGACTGGTAGTCTTCGTCGTCAAAACAAGCGTTCGCCATCAGGTAATTGGCTTCGTCCACTTTCTCCCAGGTCGGAAACCGCTCCAGCAATTGGCGCAACACATTTTTGGCCTCCGTTGGGCGGGTCGTTTTCAGCAACGCAAGCGCGTAGAAGTAATTCGCGTAGGGCGCACGGGCATTGGTGTACCGCGCCTGGGTAAGTGGCCCCAGCACCAAGCGGGCTTTCTCGAATTCCTTTGCGTTGACGAGCGCCAGGGCATTTCGGTAACTGGCCTCGTACTCGGCAACCGTTTTCTGGGCCTGGAGCGACGAACTGACGAAGACCAGAAAAAACCAAAGTCCGGGGTGGCGCATGGGTGGAGGTTAGTGGTTTATGGTTTACGGTTTTGCCTGCACTGAAAACCACAAACCGTAAACTATAAACTCAAAACTATTTCTTCTTCGGTTGAGCTTTGGGCCGCTGGGTTTCCTGCTGTTTTTTTGCTTCTTCGGCGGCCTGCAACGACTTCTGGAGGTAATCCGAAAATTTCGACTTTTTCACCTCGCCCCGGGCAAATTTCTGGCGGTTTTCGTCGAGGACGGCCTTGATTTTGCTTTCGTCGATAAACCGGCGGATGAGTACCTGCTGGCCGATGGTGACGGCGTTGGAAACAAAATAGTACCAACTCAGCCCCGCCGGGAAGGAATTCATCACGAAGAAAAACACCAGCGGCATGATATACCCCAGGGCTTTCATGTTGATGGGACTGCCGGGCTGGTCGGGGGTCATCTGGTTGTTGTAGTAGGCAAAGGCAATGCTCGAAGCCGTCATCATGGCCGTGAACAAACTGATGTGATTGCCCAAAAAGGGAATGGTCACACTGCCAAACCGGATGATCGAGTCGTACGTCGAAAGGTCACTCGACCACAAAAACGGCTGCTGGCGCAGTTCGATCAGGTTAGGGAACAGAAAAAATACCGACATCAGGATGGGCAGCGTGAGCAACTGCGGCACGCAGCCACTGAGCGGACTTACGCCCACTTGCTGGTAAAGTTTCATTTGTTCCTGCTGCAATTTGGCCGGGTCGCTGTCGCCCACTTTTTCGCGGATGAGGGCGATTTCGGGCTGAAGCACCCGCATTTTGGCCATCGACACGTACGATTTGTACGTCAGGGGTGTCAGGGCGAGTTTGATGATGAGCACCAGCACGATGATGAGCACGCCGTAATTGGTAAACACCTTGCCGAGTGCGTTGAACAGCGGCACGAACACGTACCGGTTTACGGGCTGCACAAAAGCGTAGCCCAGGTACACGTTCCGCTGAAAGCCATCGGCCACCGTGTTGACGGCCTGAAAATCGTTGGGACCGTAAAACCAGGTGAATTGCGCCTTGCCCGACTGCACGTCGGCGGCGGGAATCTGGGCTTCCACTTCCAGCGTCTTTAGGTTTTCGGTGTCGTCGGGGTTAGCCACCGACTGCTTCACCTTCACGTTTTGCAGGGGCGAATTGCGGGCTACGAAACCGGAAACGAAGTACTTCTGCTTGAAGGCTACCCAGCGGGCTGGTTCGGGGAGGGCAGCATCGGCCTCGTTGCTGGTTTCGCTCAGGCCATCGAAACTCTCCGACGTGGACAGGTAGTAATTGACGTTCGACTTGTTGCGGTTGTCGGTGGCGTCGTTTTCGGTGCGCAGCACCAGGTCGCTCCAGAAAAACCGCACGGGCTGGGTGAGCGCCAGGCCGGTGGTTTTCAAGCCGTACCCGATCTGGTAGCCGGTTGCCGGTACGGTGTAGGTTTGCTGCACCGTGCGGCCCCCATCGAGGGCCAGCGAAAAGGACACTGTGGCCGATTGGCCCCCGGCTACTGTGCGGTTGGTGGCTTGGGTGCTGAAAGGAAGTTTGGCCACGTCCACTTTGCCGGTGGCGGTACTGAGTTCGAGCAAGTTTTCGGAGTGCCGGGCATCGGCCAGCACGACGGGTTGACCGGCGAAGGTCTTGTACTTCTTCAGTTCCACGCGCTCGATGCGACCGCCGAGTCGGCTGAAGGTCACTTTCACGTCGGCATTTTCGACCAGAAAGGTGGTCGGGCCGTTGTCGGCGGGAGCGAAGGTGCCGAGGGCGGCGCGGGCGGCGGTAGAATCGAGCGAAGCGGGGGCGGGAGCTTGGTTTTCGCGTTGGGGGCGGGAAGTGAGTTGCTGGGCACCTTTGCCCTTGGCGTCGGCAGGCTTCGCGGGTTCTGGCTGGTCGGGTACCAAAAACTGGTAAGCGACGAGCATCAGCAGAATCAACAGCAAGCCGATGATGGTGTTACGATCCATTCAGTTGGGTGAGAATTGAGCCGCAAAGTTCGGGAGGAATTGGCGGGGTTGCAATGGAAGGAGAGAAGACTTTGGGGAGCGGGCGGAAATGAAGGGCGACTGGTCAGGTCGGGACTGGCTCCGGTTTTCTGCCCCGTTTAGGACTGAAGCGAGGTCGATTGGTTGCGCCGAGCCGGTGCAGATCCTTATGACCGAAGCTACGCCAACGAAACACGCTTCGGCGGCGGGAGTCGGTGGAGATTGCATAGCCACTCAACTGCCTCGGGCAGGGCAGGATTTTCAACTTCCCGTTTCAGTTAAAATTATTATCGTTTTTGGATAATACGGTACTATACACTCCAGCCCTGCAAGTGGTACATTTGGAGGTAGTGTTCCATACTCAATTCCATCACCATGAAAAGAAAATTAACCTATCTGAAAATTCTCGCCTTGTCCCTGCTCTCCACGTTGAGCCTTGCGCAAAGCGTGGAAGTAAAGGGGCGGGTCACCGGTGAAAGCAACAACGCCGTTGCCGGAGCCAACGTGTTGGTGAAAGGCACCCGGCAGGGTACCGTCACCAATGAGTCCGGCGAATACCGACTTCAGGTTCCCCGGGGCGGAACCCTCAGCTTCAGCTCCGTCGGGTTTGTGTCGAAAGACGTCGCCGTTGGCAATAACACCACGATCGACGTCACCCTCACCCCGGAATTATCGGTGTTGAACGAAGTAGTCGTGACGGCCCTGGGGATCAAGAAAGAGCGTAAATCGCTGGGCTATTCAACCACCGAGGTAAAAGGGGAGGATCTCACCCAAGCCCGGACGGTCAACCTGGCCAACTCGTTGCAGGGGAAGGTCGCGGGGCTGAACATCTCGGCACCGGCGTCCGGCCCGGCGGGTTCGACCCGGATTGTGATTCGCGGCAACGGGTCCATTTCCGGAAATAACCAACCGCTGATCGTGGTCGACGGGATTCCGGTCAACAACGACAACCTGGGTTCGGCGGGCATGTGGGGCGGCGGCGACCGGGGCGACGGAATTTCAAGCCTCAATCCCGATGAAATCGAAAACATCAACGTGTTGAAAGGAGCCACGGCGGCGGCCCTTTACGGCTCGCGGGCGTCCAACGGGGCCATTCTCGTGACCACCAAAGGCGGTAAGGCGGGCCAGGGACTGGGTGTGGAAATCAACAGCAACTACGTGGCCGAAGACCTTCTGATCCGAAAATTCGAGGGCTACCAGTACGAGTACGGGGCCGGCAACAATGGCATCAAGCCCACGACGGTGCAGGAAGCGCTGACCTCCAACAGTTGGGGCGGGAAACTCGACGGCACGAGCGTCATCCAATTTGATGGAAAATCCCGACCCTACTCGGCCGTGCGGGACAACCTGACTAATTTTTACAACACGGGCAGCACCTTTACCAACTCGGTGGCGCTCACCGGTGCCAGCGACAACGTCACGTATCGCTTCTCGATGAACGACCTCAACAACAAAGGCATCATTCCAAACAGCACCCTCAAACGGAACAACTTCGCTCTGAACGTCAACGCCACGCTGGGTAAAAACCTCACGATGGTTACCAACGTGAAGTACATCCTCGAGAAGACGTTGAATCGCCCCCGTTTGTCCGACTCGCCGGGCAGCGCGACCTACGCCATCAACGCCATGCCCACCTCGCTGAGCGTGGCGGCTCTGAAAGAAAGCCAATTTACCCCCGATGGCTCCGAACTGACTTGGTCGGACAACATCTACATTCAAAACCCGTACTACGCCACCACCGAGTGGAAGCGGGAAGACAAGAAAAACCGGATCATTGGCACGTTCGAGCCGCGATACAACCTCACGGATTGGCTGTACGTAAAAGGGCGGCTGGGCTTCGATAACTTCAACTACCGGTACGACGAGCGGGAACCGTACGGCACGCCGTTCAAAACGCGGGGGTCGTTCAACGTGTCGAACGTGAACTTCACCGAAACCAACGCTGACCTGATGCTGGGAGCCGACAAGAAAATCACCGACCGGATCGGCATCAACGTGTTGCTGGGCGGTAACCAGATGCGGCAAACCTACCAGAACTCGAACTACGGCGGCAACAACCTGAACATTCCGTATTTCTACGACATTTCCAACATTGACCCCGCCGCCCGTGGGGTAGGCGAGGCCCTGATTCGGAAGCGGATCAACTCGGTCTACGGATCGGCGGAGTTCTCGTACAACAATTACTTGTACGTCACCGCCACCGCCCGCAACGACTGGTTCTCGACGCTGGCACCGGGGAAAAACAGCATTCTGTATCCCTCGGTGGGGGCCAGTTTCGTGGTGTCGGAAGCACTCCGGTTGCCCTCGGTCATCAGCTATTTCAAACTGCGGTCGTCGTGGGCGCAGGCGGGTGGGGATACCAATCCCTACAACCTGTCGCTGTACTACGGCCTTTCGGGCGCGCACCTGGGTGCGCCCCTGGCGCAGATCAACGGAGGTCAGGTACCCAACGCGGCCCTGCAACCCCTCACCTCGACCACCTTCGAGGCGGGCTTCGATGCGCGGTTGTTCGACAATCGAATGGCAATCGATTTTGCGTTCTACACCCGTACCACCACCAACGACATCGTGGGCGCAACGATTTCGGGTACGTCGGGCTACAACAACGCCCTGTTCAACGTGGGTGAAATCCAGAACAAAGGCATCGAATTGCTGGTCAATTACAAAGTGCTGAGCAAGAAAGACTTCAGTTGGGATGCCTCGTTCAACATGGGCTACAACAACAACAAGGTGGTGAGCCTGTACGGCGATCTGACGACGCTGCGCGTCGACGAAAACCGGACCCGAACCGGGTTCATCAACCACGTCGTGGGCTTGCCGTACAGCCAGGTTCAGGGGTTTGATTACAAACGCGACGCCAACGGGGCGATCGTACACGACGCGCAGGGGTATCCGGTTCAGGGGGCACTCAAAAACTTCGGTACGGGCGTCGCGCCGCTGACCCTCGGTTTCAACAATTCCTTCCGCTACAAAGCCTTTGGGGTAAGTTTCCTGATCGACGGCAAATTCGGCGGGTATCTGTTCTCGGCCACCAACGCGTTTGCCTACAGTCGCGGATTGGCCGAGGCGACCTTAGAGGGTCGGGAGGGTGGTCTGGTGGGTAAGGGCGTTAACGACAAAGGAGAGCCGAACACCGTCAAGGTGGGCGCTCAGCAGTACGCGAGCCGCATCACCAGCAACATCGCCACGCCGTTTGTGTACAACGCCGATTTCCTGAAACTGCGGCAGATCATCATCGACTACACCCTCCCTGCCCGATTCCTGAACCGTACTCCCTTCAAGGGGGCTTCGGTGGCCATCGTGGGTCGGAACCTGGCGATTTTGATGAAGAACATTCCCAACATCGATCCGGAATCGACCTACAACAACTCCAACGCGCAGGGACTGGAACTGGCCGGGGTACCCGCTACCCGAACGCTGGGCGTTAACCTGAATTTGAAATTCTGATGGGGTAGGCCAGTTACCAACTCCATTTTTCCACCATTAAAATAGTTGACTCATGCGCCATAAATTAATCGTGTTGATCGCCCTTCTGTGGACACTGGGGGCGTGTACCAAGGATTTTGAAACCATCAACGTCAATCCAAACGCGCCCTCGGCGGTGCCGCTGGATTACCTGCTGGCCCAATCCACCCTGTTGATTACGGGCGAAGGGGGCGACCCCGGCTACCGCTCCTGGCGGACGAACATCATCTACGCCGCCATGATGATGCAGCACATGTCGTCGGTCGAAGTAGGTTTTTACCGGGGAACCGTCTACACGTTCCAGGGTGATTTGAGTGCGGCCTGGTTTGAGCGGGCCTATCCCAACTCCATCAAAAACCTGGTCAACCTGATCGAACTGGCCAAAGCAGACCCCAAAAACGTCAACATCCTCTCGATGGCACGGATTCTACGCGTGATCGAAATGGGGGTGCTCACGGACATTTACGGGGATGTGCCTTATTCGGAAGCGGGCTACGGCGCGCTGACGGGGACCTTTTCGCCGAAATACGACGCGCAAAAAGACATCTACGCGGATATGCTCAAGGAACTCGAAGAAGCCGGAACCGCCCTGAGCGCGACGGCGTACATTCCCAAAGCATCGGACTTTGTCTTTGCCGGCGACATGAACAAGTGGAAACGAGCCGCCAATTCGCTCATGCTCCGCTTTGCGATGCGGATGCAGAAAGTCGATCCGGCAGCGGCTCAGGCCTGGGCCAAGAAAGCCACCGACCGGGGATTGATGACGAGCAACGACGATAGTTTTTCGGTGAAATTTGCCAACACCGGCGCGGGGAACAACGCCAACCCCAACTCCTGGAACATGATCAGCACCGGGCGGGGCATCGTCACGGCCGACAACATTCAGTGGGGGAAAACCTTCATCGATGCGATGAAAACCCGCAAAGACCCCCGCCTGACGGTGGTCTCGGCCCTGAAAACCGGCGACCGCACCGCCGCCAGTCAGATCGGTCTGCCCAGCGGGGTCGATGCCACGATGCTGATCACCTTGCCCGTCAACGACCGCACCAAATATTCCCGCCCCGCGCCGAATATGTACGCGCTCGAAAACCCGCAATTTGTGATGACCTACGCCGAGTCGGAGTTGCTGAGGGCCGAGGCCATCGAGCGGACCTGGGCTACGGGTACTGCCAAACAAGCCTACGACAATGCCCTGGCGGCGGGGATCAAACAAATTAATTCGTACGGCGGTACGCTGACCGACGCGGATGCTGCCGCGTACCTCCAAAGCAACCCGTACCCCGGCGGCACGCTCGATGCCAAACTGGAGGCGATTCACACCGAATACTGGATGGTAACCGGCTCGCTGCTCAACCACATCGAAGCCTGGAGCAATTGGCGGCGCACGGGTTTTCCGAAACTCACGCCCGTCAACTACCCCGGCAACGAAACCAACGGCCAGATTCCGCGCCGCCTTCGCTACTCGCAGGGGGAATACGGCGTGAATCCCGGCATCGACGTGGCGGTTTCCCGTCAGGGCCCTGATCTGTTCACGACCCGGATGTGGTGGGACAAGTAAAAACGGAGTGATTGAGTGAGGGAGTGATTGAGTGAAAAAATTCACCCGGTCGCTCCCTCACTATTTTTAAAAAAACTGATTTTCAGACTTTTGTCATCCCGACGGAATACTGTCAGCCCGACGTCAGGAGGGATCTCGTTGGGGTAACGAGCATTTGGCTATCGGAAAGCGGCTCGGCAGGCCAACGAGATCCCTCCTGACGTCGGGCTGACAACTCCGTCGGGATGACAAAATCAGGGTTTCAAGCCAGTGACTACCTTTTCGGTGATGGACCACCGCCCAACGTACGCCTCCGGTTTCGTACTTTCGTTGTTCCAACGCCCACCGTTTTTCCATGAAACAGCTTCGTTTGCTGGTTTGGGTTCCGTTCCTGGCCGCTTGTTCTTCCTCGCCTGATACCGTTTTCAAACGCTTGAAGTCCAGCCAGACGGGGATTGACTTCATCAACAGGCTCGAAGAAACCAAAACCGACAACGTCCTCAGCTACGAGTATTTCTACAACGGCGGGGGCGTGGCGGCGGCGGATTTCAACAACGACGATCGGATCGATTTGTACTTCACGGCCAATCAGGGCGAGGATAAACTGTACCTCAACGAAGGCAACCTCCGGTTTAAAGACATCACCCAACCGGCCGGAATCACCTGGCAAGGCGAGTGGAAAACCGGCGTAACCGTCGTCGACATCAACGGGGACGGCTGGCAGGATATCTACGTGTCGGTTTCGGGAAATATCACCCGTCCCGCCCTGCGCCGCAACAAACTCTACATCAACAACGGTTCGGCTTCCCCCCCTGAGGGGGGACTAAGGGGGGTAACCTTCACCGACCGGGCGGCGGAGTACGGGCTGGATTTTGGGGGTTTCAGCACGCAGGCGGCTTTTTTCGATTTTGACAACGACGGCGATCTGGATGTGTACCTACTCAACCACAACGTCAAGGATTTTAACCGCTTCGACGTCGAGGCGGTACGGGCCATGCGCGATTCACTGGCGGGGCACCGCCTTCTGCGCAACGACAGCGGCCCCGCTGGGCCTCGGTTTGTGGACGTGAGTGCGCAGGCGGGCATCAAGGGTAACCCCATCGGGTTTGGGTTGGGCATTCACACCGCCGATTTGAACGACGACGGCTGGATGGATATTTACGTGTCCAACGATTACATCGAAGAGGATTACCTGTACCTGAACCAAAAAAACGGCACTGGCCGACACCTCGGGTTTTCGGACGTGGTAAAACAGGCCACCGGGCACGTCAGCTATTTTTCGATGGGCAACGACATCGGCGATGTGAACAACGACTTGCGGCCCGATATTGTCACGATGGATATGCTCCCCGAAGACAACAAACGGCAGAAACTGCTCTTCGGTCCCGATAAATACGAAGCCTACCGCTCGATGCTTCGCAATGGGTTTCATCCCGAAATCATGCGGAATATGCTGCACCTCCACAACGGCGTCGACCGCAACGGCCAACCGACGTTTTCCGAAATCGGACAATTGGCCGGTATCTCGAACACCGACTGGAGTTGGTCGGCCTTGCTGGCTGATTACGACAATGACGGGTTCAAGGATCTGTTTGTCACCAACGGGTACGTCCGCGATTATACTGACAATGATTTCATCAAATACAAAGCCGCCGAAGGCGGGCAAAAAAAAGAGAGTGTGCTGGATTTGATCAACCACATGCCTTCGACCCGAACTCCCAATTACCTGTTTCGGAACAAACACAACCTGACGTTTTCCAATCAACAAAAAGCCTGGGGCTTCGACACGCCGGTGATTTCCAACGGCGCGGCCTACGCCGATCTGGACAACGACGGGGATCTGGAACTCATCACCAACAACATCAACGAGGAAGCCTTCGTGTACCAGAACCGGAGTGCTGAAAACGGCAAGCAGCACTTCATTGACATCATGCTGACTCCACCGAAGGGACTTTCCGCAACCGGCACGAAATTGTACGTATACAGCGGTGAGTTACAGCAATACCGGGAACACACGCCCACGCACGGGTACCAGAGCAGCATGATGATTCCGGTGCATTTTGGGTTGGGCGCGCACCCCGTCATCGATAGTCTGGTCGTGGTTTGGCGCAACGGAAACCGGCAAAAATTCCAGGCCGTTGCCGCCAATCAGCGGTTGAAAATAGACTATGCGCTCACCCGGTCGGGAGCCGACCCTCGTGCCGGGGAGCCGGAGCCCCTATTTTCGCCGACCGACGCACTGGATTTCGAACACCAGCAACAGCCCCTCAACGATTTTAGCCGTCAGGTGCTGTTGCCCCAGATGTACTCCTACCAGGGGCCGAGGATGGCGAAGGGCGACATCGACAAAAACGGCCTCGACGACGTGTACATCGGCGGGGGAAAAAGCCAGGCAGGGGGCTTGTTTCTTCAGCAAAAAGGCGGTCGTTTTCTGAAAAAAGATCAGCCCGCCTTCGAACAGGACAAACTTTGTACCGATACCGACGCCGTGTTTCTAGATGCCGATGGCGACGGCGATTTGGATTTGTACGTCACCAGTGGCGGGTACGAATACCTGCCCACCGACCTGCTGCTCCAAAGCCGCCTGTACCTCAACGACGGGACCGGGACGTTCAGCAAAGATGCCACCCGGTTGGACCCCGACGACTACGCTAGCAGCACAGTGGACGTGCTCGATTTCGACAAAGACGGCGACCCGGATTTATTCGTGGGTGGGTCGGTCGTGCCGGGGCAGTACCCGCGTTTTCGGCCCAGTCGGCTGTACCGCAACGAGAGCGGTAAATTTATTCCGGTAAAAAACCCCGCCTTCGATTCCCTGGGCCTGATTACCGATGCCTGCGTGGTGGATTTCAACCGCGACGGCTTCGACGATTTGGTGGCGGTGGGGGAGTGGACGTCGGTGATCCGGTTGCAGAACGATCGCGGGGTTTTCAAACGGCTTCAGGACGATCTGGACCAGACCACGGGCTTTTGGCAAAGCATCACCAGCGGCGATTTCGACCGGGATGGCGACGTTGATTTGATGGTTGGAAATTACGGCCTAAATTCTCCCTTCAAGGCCTCCCCGGAATGGCCGCTCACCCTGCACACCGCCGATTTCGACGGCAACGGCACCATCGACCCCATCCTTTCGTACGCGATTCAGGGGAAAACGTACCCGGCCTACAGCCGGGATGAACTGCTGGATCAGTTGGGACCCCTGCGAAAAAAATACGTGTCGTACGCCCTGTATTCCGAAGCCACCACCGACGACGTGCTGAAGGAATTCAAGGATAAAAAACCCGCCAAAGCCAGCATTACGACCCTCGCAACGCAGTACCTGGTCAACGAAAACGGCCAGTTCAAGCCCCGTGCCTTACCCATCGAGGCGCAGTTTGCCCCCGTGTACGCCCAGGCCACCGCCGACCTGAACGGCGACGGCTACCTGGATTTGATTCTGGCGGGAAATCAGACGCACGGCCGGGTTCGGACCGGCACGATCGATGCTAATTACGGTCAGATTTTGCTCAACGACCGCAAAGGAAACTTTACCTACCTGCCCCAGACTCAATCCGGTCTGCTGCTGCGGGGTGATGTTCGGTCCCTTCAACTAATCAATAATCAGTTGCTGGTCGGCATCAACAGCCAGCGGGTGCGGGTGTACGCAACACGTTCGTCGGGGCCGAAAGGGACGAAAGCCGATAGGAAAACGGAGGAATAAAGAAGCAAGCGGAATTTCTTTTCCAAAAGCTGTTTAGAATTTTAAAAATAGCCTGAAATGCGTTCGGCGGTCACCCTGAGCGGAACGGTCCGCCGCTGCGGTTGACCCCTTCTTCCGTTCTCTCCGCTCACCGTGCCTTCACCAGCGGCAGGCGTCGCAGCAGTTCCGCGCGTTTTTCGGCGGGAATCAGAAATGCCTTTGGCGGACTCTTCGGCTCGTCGGACAGGCGTAGCAGCACCTGATTGTCTTTCAGACCGGCCAGAAAATGCAGGTTTACCACGCAGGAACGGGACAGTTTGTAAAACGTGGGCAGGGTGAGTTGACCGACGATGTTACCGAGGTTGTTGCTCACTACGAACGGGTTACGTCGGTTGAAAACGTACACCGACGTCAGGCTCCGGTTTGCTTCAGCAAACACCACCTCGGCCTGACCGACATTGACCCACTGCCCGTTGTCGGGTAAAAGCAGAAAATCGGGTAGCAACGCGGTAGCCCGGTCGCTACGGGATTCGGACGACTGCAAAGCCAAAGCGACCTGCATCGTTAGGTCGACGGGTTGGAAGGGTTTGCTCAAAAAAGCCGCCGGTTGGGTAGATTTTATGCGCCGAAGGGTATCGGAGTCGGTGTGGCCCGTTACAAAAATCAGGAGCACTTCTTGGTGTTGGAGCAGTTCGAGCGCCACCGACACGCCATCGCTTCGTGAACCCTGAAGTTCCACGTCGATCACGGCCAAATCCACCCGCTCGCGGCGTACTAGGGCCAGGGCTTCGTCGAGGGTGCGGGCCACGCCGACGATGGGGTAACCGGCTGCTTCCAGCGTGGCGGTCATCGTTTCGGCGGTCAGGTGGTCGTCTTCAACCAGCAGAATGTTCCGGGTGCTCATGGGTTTTCAGCGGAAACGTGAGGCTAAACCGGGTGCCCGCTTCGTTGGCAAACGCGGCGTGGCCGTGCAACTGAGCCACCTGCAATTCGATCAACCGCATTCCGTACGAAGGAGCCTTCCCGGTTGATATGGGAAAACCCGGCCCCTTGTCGTGTACCACCAGGCGAAAAAGTTGATGGACCACCTCGGTTTTCACCATTAATCGGGGGTTAGGATCGTCCGGGAAGGCGTATTTGCAGGCGTTGGTGATCAATTCCGTCAGGATCAGCCCCAGCGGAAGGGCAATGTCGGCGGGTAAACCAACGGGCGTGAGGCAGTAATCAGGCCGGAGGGAGTCGAGACCGTAAGCACGCAACACCCCGCCGACCACCTCCGGAATGTAGGTTTCCAGGGCCACGGTCGTGCCCGTTTTCGGTTGGCCGTAGAGTTGCTGGTGCAACAGGCCGATGGCCTGCACCCGCAACTGGCTTTCGGCCACGGCTTGTCGGGCGGCTTCGTCGCTCAGGCGGATGGACTGCAAACTCAGTACATTTTGAACCGACTGGAGGTGATTCTTCACGCGGTGGCTCTGTTCCAGCACCAATTCCGCGTTTTGCTGGCTGATGCGCCGGTTTTTCTGATTGAGCCGAAAAAACACGAGGCTCGCGCCGAGGGCCAGCACCAGCAAGCCCGCTACCGCGTAGGTTTTCTGCCTTTCTGCCTTCATTGCCGATGCACGAAGGGCCAGGTCCTGCTGCTGGCTTTTGATTTTGGCCTCGCGTTTTTCGGTTTCAAATTCCACGCTCAGGCGGGCCACGGCCGCATCGCGGTCGGCTTCGACGGCCTTCAACCGGGCTTCGTGGGCACGGCGCTGGTACCCATCGGCGAGGCGGTACTGCCCGGTCTGTCGGTACAGTTGGGCGGTAACTTTGTCCAAATCAGCGGTCAATGCCGGAGCGTCGGTGCCATGCCGTTTGTATTCCCGCCGGGCGGAGTCCAGATACATCCTGGCGAGTGAAATCTTCCCCATCGCCAGCAGCACGTGGGCAAAATCCGTGGCGACAGCGGCGGTATTGTGGTGTTTCCCCAACCGGACGTAGCCGGCGAGTGACGAACGCAGGTAAGGCAGCGCCCGGCGGTAGTCCTGGCGCGCCGTCCAGTACTCCGCGATGCTGCGATGAATGCCGGCCAGTTCGTCCGGTTTATCCAACAGACGGGCATAATTCAAACCCAGACAAAGATACCGGTACGCACTATCCGGGGAGAGTTGGGGGGCGAAATTTCCGGCAGTCGCGGCATCCCAGCGGTGAATGCCCGCCAGCACCATGCAGGCACTCATCAGGCAATGCGTCGAATCCACCGAATGCAGTTGCCGGGCGATGCTGAGGGCGCGATGGGCGTGTTCGAACACGTCGCGGGGGCGACGAAGCGGACCAAACACCGAACCAAATTGCACATGGAGCCGGACCAAATCCGCCGACGGGCCGAGCGGTTCCCAGCGCCGCTGGGCCTGAAGAAACCAGTACTGGGCCGTGTGGTAGTTACCCAACCCCCGGTAGAGTTTGCCAAGCCGGTAGCAGACATCGCCCATCGGGCGGGGGTCGGGGCGGGTTTGGGCGAGCCGAAGCAGGTCGCGCACCGCTCGAAGTTCTTTGGTCGGGCCAGTAGCGGGAAGGTCAGCCAGCGTGGGACCCCGCTCGCCTGCGGTTCGTAGTTGGGCCAGAGCCCCCGGTTGAAGGCCCAGCCACCCCAGCAACAGCAACAGCCCAATTCGTAAACGGTGTTTCATGGCGGGAAAGGGTGGTGAGAGACAAATCTACTCGCCATCCGGGAGTTTGGCAAGAAAACCAGGGATCGGGTTGGTGGAGGAAAATCGGGGCTTGGTGGAGAAGGTTTGGGGGATGGTGGGGGAGGGGTTGGGGAATTGTTTCGCGAAAAGAATATTGAGCGAAAGAAGGGGTCGGAGGAAACCGGTGATCGGTACCCTGAAAAAAATAGTGTTTAAGGACGACATTCAGCCCCTGCAACGCATATCCCTCTGAATCCACTTATTTTCCTTGATTTCATGAAAACCGCGCCTCTTTTCGCCATGCTGGTGAGCGTTCTGCTGCTCAACGGCTGTTCGACTTTTCCTGAAAAAAACAGTTCCCCCGATGAACTGGGCCAACTCCTATTTGAAACGCTCAAGCACGGTGAAAAAAAGACCTTCGACGCCTACATTTCCACCCCGGACGATCTGGATGATTTCGCCAATCGCTCGACTGATTCGCTGGCCGAGCGTGAAAAACAGAAGATTGAACTGCGCGAGCAATGGCAATCCAGTCAGGATCGCTTGCTGACGTTGTTCGACCACCTGCGGGAAGAAGGCAAAATCGCTGGAATCCTCAATTGGTCGGAAACGGAATTCATTACGGTCACTCAGGATAAAAATCGCAATAAAACCCATCCCCGCCGTAGGCTTTTCATTCTGTTCTCTTACAAAGGTTTACGGTATTCGCTCACCGTGTATCAGTGCATTCTCACGCAGCGGGGTTGGGTGATGGCCTCGTACTGGGGGCGATTATGGGCAGCCGATTTAAAGGGGCCGCTGCGGGAATGACGGTGGCGGTGCAATTTTCTTCCCACCTCGGTCTGATGGTGCATGGATCGGGTTAGCGAAAAAAAATAGTGATGCGGGAGGCGACATTTCGCCGGGTTGAGTCATATCCTCTTGAAACCATTACTCATCATCTTCAACTCCAAATCCTCATGTTCTGGATGATTCTACTCATTTTGGGCGTTGGCACTTACCTGGTTTTCCAGTACAACAAAGCCCAGCAGTTTGCGCAGTACGTCAAAGAATCGCACGCCAACGTTACCGTGACGTTAAAGAAAGGAATAGTGCTACTTATTGGGATTTTCTCTTTGGCTTGCGGGAAAAAAGGTTCTGATGTTCAGCCTAAGTACTTTGTTAATGCTGAAATTAACGGAGAATCATTTTTTTATGATTCGTCTGTAGATGACCATCTGGTTCAAAATTCTGGCTCACAGGCGGGTTATTCTTCTTTCTTTTTGTTTGTTTCTCCTAAAGAATTTACCTCACTTAGCTTCGGGACTGTAACGCGTTTGACAGGAAAACCAGAAAGTGTGAAAATAGATTTTGGAACGTACAATAAGAGTCGATACGAAAAATATGCTACTATTTTACACCAACCAGACAACGGAATGTGTACAATCACAAAAATTGATGACTTCGTTGTCGAAGGTACTTTTTATTTTGATGTTTACAGTGATGAAGGTGAAGGCAATAACAAGCTAATGGTGAGGAACGGGCGTTTTAGAATGCCTTATTGAAGGTTGTCCTGGCTTCATACTCCCTCGCCCCGATTTGCCATCGAGGCGCAACTCGAATAGCGTCTCATATGCCGCCCACCGTCTGATTGAAAATCGGGAAGTAGAGCAAGGGATGTTCGTTCAAAAAATCACTATCTTCTATTGTCCTATCATGAAATTGCTCATTTTTTTACCATTTTTTTATTTGTTGACCCATGCACTTTGTGCGCAACGTCAACATTTAATCACCATTTCTGAACTTAAAAAACTGGCTCAATGCCCTGACCAGACTTGTTTCGGAAACACCATTAGTGCCTGGGGGCTTACGTTTAAGGGGACAAAAAAGAGTAAACTGAATAAAGTAGAAGGCACCCAGCACCGGTACGTGCGGTCGTATCCGAATCCGCTTTTTGCGGAAGTAACGGCGAGTTATTGGATACTTGACGATGATGCCCGCCGGGTGGTACTGACTTCGGACAACAAAGACTGGATCTCGAACCTAAAAACCGACATCAGGCAAAGTGGCTTCGCTTTGGTTGGTCCTGAGGATCAAGGTTACACTTGTCAGGAGGGCAATGAAGTATGGCACCTCAACTGGAAACAACCTCAACTTTTTACCGACACCGCCCCGCATACCCTTACAATTTACGTGACGACGACCGTTGCTCCCGCCGCTGCGCAGACCACGAAGCCACGGGCGGAACCGCCCACTGCGTCCATGCCGTCTTCTTTGGGCGGCGATTGGGACAAAAATTATCCGACCAGCAACGTAGCCGATTTATTTAATGCCGAACGGCAGTATACCGCCGAGCAAGAGCGGCAACGCGGCAAAGTGGGAAATACCTACGGCCGCGCCGAAAAAGTTCGGATTCAGGCCACCTACCTGGGTCAGTACCGCCCCCTGACGACCGACCGCTGGGCCTCGGCGCACCAGATGCCGCTGAGTTTCATTGGGATTCAGTTGAAGCCCGGCGATTTGTTTCAGCAGGAAACCTTGTTTGAAACCAAATCCGGGCGGGTCTGGATGCCCGTTCAGGAGCCGCTCGTTGCCTCGTTGAAGAAAGAAGTGCAACCCGGAGCGGCCACCACCCTCTACACAATTTTTACCAGTAATCATGACTTCGGCGGCACCCTGCATTTATCGTTTGTGATCAACGAGTTTGTAGTAAACAAAATCCAGCCGACGGGTGGGGGATCGGAAGAACGTAAGGGAGCCGTGCCTGTCTCGGATGTTAAACCAACCGAAACGGGCAACTCGCTTTCATACCAAATGCGCAAAGTGGAACGCCATTACGCCCGCCGCAATGCACGGGGCGATACCGTCGGGGTGGCTGATGCCGAGTTCACGTTCCCGGAATTTACGGAGATTCGGCTTAATCAGCTTATCCGGCAGAAGTTGGTTGGGGCGAGTAGCTATGAATCTGAGGCCCTGAAGTGGGTTGACGATTATAAAGAGGAAATCGCAAATCTTAAAGACGAAGAGTTACAAGGCACGATGGGAGGTACTCACCGAACTGATCAAGTGAAAGTACTCCGTCAGACTTCCCGATTTGTGATGCTCAAAGATGATAATTCCTGGTATGGCGCTGGAGCCGCCCATAGCAACTACTCCGAACATTATTGGGTGTACGACAAGCAGACCAAACAGTTTCTGAACTTGTCGGATTTATTCACCTACCCCGGCCTGGCCGATTTGTACTCGAAGGGCGAAGCGATTTTCCGCCGAAATGAGAAAATCAGCCCCCAGGCTTCGCTTTGCCAAAACTTTTTGTTCGACAAATGCCAGTTTGCATTGGCGAAAGAGTTTCGTCTCGACCGACAGGCGATCACCTTCGTTTACAACCCTTACGAAGGCAAATCGTTCGCCGCTGGTATCTGGACGCTTTCCATTCCATACGCGAGCATTCAGAAAAACTTCAAGACCGAGTTCTGGCAATTGCTTCAACAGGAAATTATCGGAACCACAAAGCCCACAGCCGTTGGTTCGCTACCTCCTGGTCCAGCCCTGCTCTTCAAAAGCATCAAATCAAAACTGACGGATGCCGAAAAAGTGGCTATCTTCCAAAAAATGGGTTTTCGACTCGCTCCGGATAAGCAGGGTTTTGCGGACGAATCCTGTGATGATAGACCTTACAGCGCTCAGGTTTTCATCGATGACTTGAACCGGGACGGCACTGATGAAGTACAGATTATTTGGGGCAATCTCTGTACGTCAGGAAATACAGGCAGTAGTACAGCCGTGTTCATCAAAAATAAAGCGGGGGTTTATCAAAAAAATCTGGACTTCCCTGCCGCCGGGTATTCTGAACTTAAAACCAAGAACTTGGGCTTTCCGGATTTACTGATCGGCGGTCCTGGTTTTGAACATCCGGTTTGGCGCTGGGACGGAAAAAAATACCAATTTTTTCGTCGCCAACGCGAATAAAAAAGGAGTAAGACACCCCATCACGGGTCTTCCTTACTCCTTTTTTATTAGTCCATCCCTCACGCCTCCACCGCCACCTTCTTCTCCGCCGAAAACTTCAGCGCCGCTTTCACGAAATGCACGAACAGCGGGTGCGGGTTCATCACGGTGCTTTTCAATTCGGGGTGAAACTGCACGCCGATGAAAAACGGGTGGCTGGGCAATTCGATGATTTCCACCAACTTGGTATCAGGATTGGTGCCGGAGGCCACCAGCCCGGCTTGCTGGAGCGACGCGAGGTACTTGTTGTTGAATTCGTAGCGATGACGGTGGCGCTCCGAAATGTGCAGGCTGCCGTAAATCTGGTGCACGAGCGAGCCTTTTTTTAGATCACAGGCGTAGGCTCCCAGACGCATGGTGCCGCCTTTTTCGGTGATGGTTTTCTGCTCTTCCATCATGTCGATCACCGGGTCGGGGGTATCTTTGTGCAACTCGGTGGTCGAAGCGTCGGGGATACCGGCCACGTTCCGGGAAAATTCCACCACCGACATCTGCATTCCGAGGCAAATCCCGAAAAACGGAATGCCCGATTCCCGCGCAAAGCGCACGGCGTTGATTTTCCCCTCCATGCCCCGCTCGCCGAAACCCGGCGCGACGAGGATGCCGTCGAGGTGGGCCAGGCGTTCGTCGTAATGGTCGGTGGCGAGGGTTTCCGACTGAATCCACTCCACTTTCACCTTGCACTCGTTCTCGGCCCCGGCGTGGATAAACGCCTCGGCGATGGACTTGTAGGCGTCTTTCAACTCCACGTACTTGCCAATCAGACCGATATTGATTTGCTCCGAGGGGTTTTTCAGGCGGCCCAGAAAGTGTTTCCACTGCTCCAGGTCGGGTTCCTGGTCGTTGTAAAGGTCGAGTTTGTAGAGCGTGCGCAGGTCGAGCTTTTCGTTTCGCATCAGCAGCGGCACGTCGTAAATCGTTTCGGCGTCCATCGCCTCGATCACGTCGTTGGGCTGTACGTTGCAGAACAACGCGATTTTCTTGCGCATGTCCGTCGGCAGCGGGTGCTCGGTGCGGCACACGAGGATGTCGGCCTGAATGCCCGACTCGCTCAAGGTGCGGACGCTGTGCTGGGTGGGTTTGGTTTTCAGTTCCCCCGCCGAACTCAGGTAGGGGATCAGCGTGAGGTGGATGAAGAGCGTGTTGAATTCCCCCAGTTCGTACTTTAGTTGGCGGGCCGCTTCGATGAAGGGCAGCGACTCGATGTCGCCCACGCAGCCGCCGATTTCGGTGAGTACCACGTCGAACTTACCGGTTTCGCCCAGCGCCAGGATGCTGCGCTTGATTTCGTCGGTGATGTGCGGGATCACCTGCACGGTTTTGCCGAGGTAATCACCGCGCCGTTCGGCGGTGATCACGTTGTAGTAGATCCGGCCCGTGGTGAGGTTGTTGGCCTGCGAGGTGGGCACGTTGAGAAAGCGCTCGTAGTGGCCCAGGTCGAGGTCGGTTTCGGCCCCGTCGTCGGTCACGTAGCACTCGCCGTGCTCGTAGGGGTTCAAGGTGCCGGGGTCGACGTTGATGTAGGGATCGAACTTCTGGATGGTGACGGAGAGGCCGCGAGCCTGGAGGAGTTTGGCTAGCGACGAGGCGATGATGCCTTTGCCGAGTGACGACGTCACTCCGCCCGTCACAAAAATATACTTGGTCGGTTTGGGAACCATGACGCTTTCGTGCTTTTGTGTACGGGAATCAAAGGTAGACAAAACCATTGGCTTTGGGCTAACCCGAAAAACGGTTTTTTGGGGAAAAGACGCTAACCCACCGACTCAGAGTTACTTGCCGGACGGTTTTTTTTGTTAACCCAACCCCTCGGTGCAGGCGATGGAGAGGGACAAAAAAAGAGCGGCACACCGCCATGTGCCGCTCTGAAAAAAACCGAAGAACGCCGCCACGTCCTTCGGTGCTACACAAAAACTGGTTGAGTTCCCTGGCCTCGGCCAGGGGAAACCGGCTCGTGAATGGACAGGGCAAAGCGCCGATGTCCGTTACCACAAAGAAAGGGGGAAACCAGGCAACGGCGCAAGGGTGACAAGGCCAATGACCGGCGCGACGGGGCGAACGCTCCCAAAAAGGGGGTGGAAGCGGAATTACAAATGTTCAAAATACCGCAAAAACTCCCCTTTGTAATTTTTCCCGATTGGTATGGCGCGTTTGCCGATGCTGATTTCGGCATCCGAAAAGGAGTCCATGTTGCCCACGTTTACGGCAAACGACCGGTGAACCCGCACCAGCTTATCGTAATCGATCCGCTCCAGGGCGCTGGAAAGGGGCATTCGCAGGGCAAATTTTTGGGAAATGGTTTGCAGAACGATGTAGTTGTTGTCGGCCTCCAAAAACAGAATGTCGGCCAGGCGCACTTTCAGAAACTGGTGGTTCTGTCGGATGAACAGGTTGTTGTCAATCTGAAGGATGGTTTCCCGGTTTCCGGTGGCCCCCTCTGCATCGGTGCCCGCCGGGCGGGCGGGCAGGGGCGGTTTTTGAAGGCGCACGAAGTTTTGAAGGGCCAACTCGATGGCTGTGCGCACGCTTTCGTTGGTGAATGGTTTGGTGATGTAAGCGGCTGGGTACGTGGTTTTTGCCCGTTCCAGCGTGTCGCGATCGGTATGGGCGGTGAGGTAAATCAGGGGCACGGGGCGGATGTCGAGGAGTTGGGCGGCGGTCTGGATGCCGTCGAGGTCGCCCCGGATGTTGACGTCCATCAGCACGAGATCGACGGGTTGGCTGCGAAAAAGCGCCAGCGCCGCCGGGCCGTTGTCGACCGTCCCGACGACCTGATACCCCTCCCGCTGAAGCAGGCCCGACAGCATCAGGGCAAACATCGGGTTGTCTTCGACGATGAGAATATTGAATGAATTCATCAGAACTTGGCGGGGTGGTTGGGCGGAGGTTTGCGTCAACGGGCGAACCGACCGGCACCAGCGGGTCGGATTGGCGCCGCACGCTGGTTCAAAGATGGGCAATCGACAGTTTTGAGTCAAGTTTTAGAGACGATAAACAACGCGCAGCAAGGCAACTGCGAGTTGAAAATTGAACATTCCGGCGTGAAAATTTGCACAACGGGGGGCATTTGTTACCTTTCATGCACGCTGCGAAACGAGGCCATCCCGCCCCGTTTACCGACGTGATTTCTCTGCTAACGTTCACTAAACCAATTGAAATTCGTATGAAAAAAGCCGCCTACTTCCTTTTTTTTGCTGCCTTGATTCTGGCCCCTGAGCAGGGGCTTACGCAGAGCTACCCACCTAATTTCAGTCAGGTGCAGGTGGCCACCGGAGTCAGTAACCCCACGGCAATGGCCTTCGCCCCCGACGGGCGGCTGTTTATCTGCCTGCAAAGCGGAGCGATCCGTATTTTCAAAAACGGAGTCTTGCTCGGAACCAATTTTGCGAGTTTCGGCGTCGATGCCAGCGGCGAACGGGGCCTGCTTGGGCTGGCCTTCGATCCCAATTTTAGCAGCAACCAGTACCTGTACATTTATTACACGCCCAACACGGGTTCGCCCCGGCGCAACCGCCTCTCGCGCCTGACGGCCAACGGCGACGTGATGGCGGCGGGCAGCGAATCGGTGTTGCTCAATTTCGACCCGCTCAGCGGAGCCACCAACCACAACGGGGGTTTTCTGAAATTTGGCCCCGACGGCAAGCTCTACGTGGCCATCGGCGAAAACGCCACGCCCGCCAACGCCCAG
The DNA here is from genome assembly GCA_964244295.1 of uncultured Cytophagales bacterium. Taxonomy (GTDB): domain Bacteria; phylum Bacteroidota; class Bacteroidia; order Cytophagales; family Spirosomataceae; genus JAJAZB01. The sequence goes on along the minus strand of CAXTIG010000027.1, from coordinate 53,059 downwards.
AATTACCATACCTACCACGGGAAACTGCTGCGGCTGAATTCCGACGGTTCGGCCCCCACCGACAACCCGTTTTATAACGCCACGCCCAACGGCAGCAGCACCACCGAACAAAGCAAGCGGGTGTGGGCGCTGGGATTGCGCAACCCCTTCAGTTTCGACGTGCAACCGGGCACCGGACGACTATTCGTGAACGACGTGGGCCAAAACACCTACGAGGAAATCGACGATGCCACGGCGGCGGGGCAGAACTTCGGCTGGCCTAACCAGGAAGGAACGACGGTGGCCGGGTTTGTCAGTCCGGTGTACTACTATGGTCGTGGTTCCGGTGATAACCAGGGGTGTGCCATCACGGGCGGGGCCTTTTTCAACCCCGGTTCGACCAATTACCCGGCTGCTTACGCGGGCAATTATTTTTACCTCGACTACTGCAACAAGTGGATCAATCGGCTCGTGCTGTCGGGAGGTACGGCCTCCCGGCAAACGTTCGCCACCAGTCTGCCCGGTAGTGCCGTGTGCATTGCCACCGGACCGGATGGGAACCTGTACTTTCTCTCGCGGGAAGCCAACGCGCTCTACCGGATTCAGTTCAGCAACCCAACTTCGGCCCCGGTCATCACGACTCAACCTGCCACCCTGAGCGTGGCGGTGGGGCAGTCTGCTTCGTTCACCGTGACGGCCACCGGCACGGCTCCGCTCAGTTACCAGTGGTACAAAAACAACGGGGTGCTATCGGGGGCCACCAACGCCAGCTACACGATTGCCTCCGCCGTCAGCGCCGACGCGGGTACGTACAAGGTGGTGGTGAGCAATACCGCCGGCAGCACGACCAGCAGCAACGCCACGCTCACCGTGACGGCGGCCAACCAACCGCCCAGCGCCACGATCAACTCGCCCGCCGTGGGGGCCACCTACGCCGGGGGAAACACGATCAGCTTTTCGGGCCAGGGCACCGATCCCGAACAGGGCAACCTGCCCGCCAGTGCGTACACGTGGAGTGTGGTCTTTCACCATGATACCCACACGCACCCCGGTCCCTCGGTGAGTGTATCGACCAACGGACGCAGTGGCTCCTTCGTAATTCCGACCCAGGGCGAAACGGCGACCAACGTGTTTTACCGGCTTTCCCTGACCGTTCGCGATGCCAATGGCAGCACGGGCACGGCCTACCGGGATGTGGTTCCGCGCACCTCCCAAATTAGCCTGGCCTCCGCCCCAGCGGGCTTGCAGTTGACCCTCGACGGCACTCCTGTGCTAACGCCCTACACCTTCGACCGCGTCGAGGGAGTTTTAATGACGCTCGGAACGGTTTCGCCGCAGACCCGTGCCGCCGATGGGTTGGTGTACACGTTTGCCTCCTGGCAACAGGGCGGCGCAACGACGCAGACCTTCGCCACGCCGGTGAACAACACCACGTACACCGCCAATTTCAACGCCCCCCTGCGCGAGCCGGAAAACCCGACCAGCACCACCGCCGGGTTGAACTACCGCTACTACGAAGGTGAGTGGAACAACCTGCCCAATTTCGATGCCCTTAGTCCGGTCTCTACCGGCACCGTGAGTACGTTTTCGCTTAGCCCCCGTAGACTCAGCGACCGGTTTGGGTTTGTCTTCGAGGGTTTTGTCAGCGTTCCGACCGACGGGCAGTACACGTTCTTCACCACCTCCGACGACGGCAGCCGCTTGTTCATTGGCCAAACGGTGGTGGTTGAAAACGACGGCCTTCATTCGGCCACTGAGCGCTCAGGACGAATTGGGCTGAAGGCCGGACAACACGCTATTCGGGTGATTTATTTCGAGAAAACCGGGTGGCAACAGGCCCTCGACGTGAAATACGAAGGGCCAGCACTGAGCAAGCGAAGCATTCCGGCCTCGGCCTTGTTCAAAACCACGGGCACCAACCGGCAAACCCCCGAATTGACCGGGGAAGGCGATTGGCGCGTGTATCCCAACCCCGTGGGAGCCGTCATCCGACTGCACGTTGGGGGCGTCTTTTCTGACGCTCTCGTGCGACTTTACACCCAAAACGGGAGCGTGGTGAAAGAAATCACCCTCGATGGTACTGAGGGAGAACTGGAAACCGATGGCCTACCCGGCGGCACTTACGTGGTTCAACTTCAGAAAGGCGAACGAATTAAAACGCAGCGCGTCATCGTGGTGAAGTGAATGAAAAGAAAAAGAAAACCGACTCCCAGGCGGGAGTCGGTTTATCCGTTGTAAAGTTATCGGGTACGGGAGCCGGGAAAGACGGGCTTCGGCTTGTCAACGTCTTTCGTCATGACGGTGGGCATTTGAAAAACGTCCCCCCGCTGGTTGCAGAAATACAGTACCGACGCCGAAGGCCGACGGGCATTTCCATCGGCCCAGAAGGCGTAAAAATCGGGGTGTACCCCCAGCGGGCGGCGGGGATAGGAGTGGTTGCGGGCACTCCAGGCCGTCAGGTCACGAACCGATTGCCAGGTTTTGCCCTCGTCGCGGCTTTCGAGCAACGTCAGTTCTCCGCCCGTGCCGTAGGGTTGTGGGCCTGACCCTAGCGGCCCGATGATGCGCCAGGTTTTTCCCTCCACGTACAGCGAACCCATGTCGTAGTTGTGGTCGGATTGGGCCACGTCGTGAATGGCCCAGCGCTGACCAGTCCAGTGCGCCACGTGCCACGCGTGCGGCGCGTTTTCGGGGCCGGATTCGTGGCCCTTGCTGGTCAGATAGAAAATCACGGGGTGCCCGGCGGCGTCGAAGTTCACGTCGTTGATGTACACGTTGAGGCCCTCGGCGCGGTAGTCTTTCACCAGGGCGGCGTTTTCAATCGCCCGGAGCGGCAGCGCGAGGGACCGACCGTCGGCGGTTTGCCAGGTTTTGCCAAAATCCGGCGTTTCGACGTAGTACAGGTTCGTGCGGTAATTCAGCCCGTTGCCCACCTTGCGGTTGGGGTGGTAATTGAAGGCGCTGCCCACCCGCTGCCCGCGCTGGGCGCTGGTTTGGTAGTGGCCTTCTTCGATGGTGCCCACGTCCCGCCAGGCCGACCAGGTGATGCCGTCGGGACTGCGGATAAAACTGGTGGTGCGGCGGTTTTTTTTCGCGTCAAACGGCAAAACGCCCCGGTCGTAGTGGGTCATCAGGGCCAGGAAACCCCCGGGCCGCGTTCGGTGCCCCGGCTGGTAATGCACCTGGAAGTACGAAAAGTTATCGAAGGGCACCCGCCGCCCCGCCGAGTCGAGCCGGGTGGCGTCGATGCGCTCGAAGGCGGAAATATTGTAAGGCTTCCGGCTGCGGTGAATGAACGAGGGCCGCTCGGTGCCGTGCGAAGTAGAAAAAACCCAGACGTAGCCCCGCACGTCGAGTTGCAGCACCGGGTTATCGTGGGCGTCGTCGGTGCCCTTGTTGAGCAGCAGCGTCGGGCGGCAGACGGTCTTGGTTCGGTGGTCGAACCAGCCGACGAAGTGGCCCAGTTCCCGCGAGAGGGAATCGGTCACGCCGCCGTAGCAAAAAAACGTTTTCCCCACTGCCGGGGCGTACACGGCGAAGGGGTGGTGGTTGGCCGGGTAGGTGCCCAGCCCGCCGCTGTACTTGTACACGTACTCGTTTTTGAGCGGTTCGTTGAAGTACCAGATGCCCTGGTAGCCACTGGCTTTTTGGTTTAATGTTTGGCCGGGCGTTTGGGCCAGGGCCAGACTCGTAACCGGGAAAATGAAGAGCCAGCGAAGCAGGGGGAGGAGGTTCATGGACGGTGAAAAGAGGGGAAAGTTTTAGGTTCCGAACGGGTCACGCTGAGCGGAGTCGAAGCGCGTGCGGCTGGTCAGCGTTGGCCCACCGCACCGCGCTTCGACTCCGCTCAGCGTGACCCGTTTCATTCTCAAAAAAATTCATCAATACCCCGGATTCTGCGTGATTTTCCCCGGATTGACATCCATCTGTACTTGCGGCACGGGCAACAGCGTCTGGTGGGGTTTCACCTCGATGGTGGCCCCATTGAAGCGGATGGCGTACTGGCGAAAATACGCATTCATCACCGGCAGCAGGCGGTCGGTGCGCAGCAAATCGTAGTACCGCAGCCCCTCGAAGGCAAATTCCACCCGGCGCTCCCCTTCGATGGCGAGCCGCAGGGCGGCCTGGGTCAGGGCGGTTTTGTCCTTCAGCCCGGCCCGTTTCCGCACGGCGTTGAGGTACGGGAGCGCCACGTCGGGCTGGCCGGTTTCGTTGAGGGCTTCGGCCAGCATCAGCAGCACGTCGGAATAGCGAATCACCGGCCAGTCGTTGGCCCCGTCGCCCGCCGCCGTGATGCCCGCGTCGAGGTATTTTTTCACGTAACGAACGAACACTTTTTTGCCCGTCGCGTCGGTGTAAGCCGAATCGAGCGTGGTGGCGAAGCGCAGGTCGCCGGGTTCGTAGGCCCGGAGGATGTCCACCGTGGGCGTGTTGCTGCCGTTGGGCGAACCGGCCTTCGTCACGAGCGTTCCCGACCCGCGCGGCGCGAAGTTGGTGCCAAAACCGCTGCCCTCGCCCACCCCGCCCCGCGTGTACTGCACGGCAAACACGATTTCGGCGTTGTTGCCGTTGTCGGCCCGGAATACGTCGGCGAAGGCGGGCAACAGGCTGTACACCTTGCCCGCTTCCACTTCCTTCAACACCGCCACCGCTTCGCCCCATTTTTTCCGCGTGAGGTACGTGCGCCCCAGCAAGGCTTTGGCGCTGCCGCTGGTGGCCCGGCCCACGTCGCTGCCCGTGTAGCGTTCGGGCAGGGCGGTGGCCGCCGCTTTCAGGTCGGTTTCGATTTGGTCGAACACCTTCGCCACGGGTTCGCGGCCCAGGGCGTAGCTCTCGGCGGGCGAGGTAATTTCTTTGAGCGTCAGGGGCACGTCGCCGAAGGTAGTGGCGAGTTTGAAGTAAAACAAAGCCCGCAGAAACTGGGCTTCGCCGCCGAGCCGCTTTTTCAGGGCCTCGTCGAAACTCGCCGCCGGGAGGCGGTCGAGCAGGGCGTTGGCGCGGGAAATGCCCTGGTAGGCGTCCTGCCAGCGGCTGTTGAGCAGCGAAGCCGCCGTCGAGTTACCGGGCAGTACCTGAAAATTGTCAAAATCGCAGTGCCCGGAAATGCAGGCGGTTAGTTCCGCCGCCGAATTGTCGGTGGCAATGTCGCCGAACACGTAGTCGTTGGCAAACAGCCCTTCGCCCTGCAAGCGGGCGTAGGTGGCGTTGAGGGCGTTGGTGAAATCGTTGGCCGTGCGGTAAAAATTGGTGGGCGTGGCCGCCGTGACCGGGTCGAGGTTGATGAACGCGTCGCTGCACCCCAGCAGCGTGCCGAGGGCGGTCAGCAGGATTCCGAAAAAGTAAGTTCTTTTCATGGTCAAAAAAGGTTAGAGGCCCAGGTTGATGCCAAACGTGAGGGTGCGCGCCAGCGGATAGACGCCGTAGTCGAGGCCGGGGGTGCGGACGCCCTCGGCGTCCTGGCTCACTTCGGGGTTGTAGCCGAGGTACTGGCTGAACGTCAGCAGGTTCTGCCCGGTAGCGTACACCCGCACCGAGCGCAGGGGCAGGCGGCTCAACCAGGCGGCGGGCAGCGTGAAGCCCAGCGTGACGTTCCGCAGGCGGAGGTACGAGCCGTCGTACAGAAAGCGGTCGGTGAGCGACTCGGTCAGGCCCGCCGGGAGGGCCGTGCTGGTGTACTGCCGGGTTTGCCCGCTGCCCGGCTGTTCGGGCGAACGCCAGCGGTCGCGGGCCAGGTCGAGGTTGGAATACGAGGGGTTGTTGATGCCAAAAAACCGGGAGGCCAGGTACATGATTTTCCCGCCCTGCACGCCCTGAAACTGCACCTCCAAATCCAGGTTTTTGTACGAAAACCGGTGCGTCTGCCCGTAGCTGAAATCGGGGTTGGGGTTGCCCAGCACCACGCGGTCGTCGGGGGTGAGGGTGCCGTCGCCGTTGGCGTCGAAAAACTTCGGGTCGCCGGGCCGCGAACCGGCGTTGAATTTGCCCTGTGGGTTGGCGTCCACGTCGGCCTGGTTCTGGAAAATGCCCAGCACCCGGTAGCCGTAAAATTCCCCGAACGAGCCGCCCACCTGCGAAATCTGGGTGACGGTGTTTTCGGTCGTCACCCGGATGGGTTCGTCGTTGGTGCCGAGTTTGAGCAACGTGTTGCGGTTGAGCGAAAACACCTGCGAAATGGCCCAGTGGAAGCCGTTTTTAGGGGCGAAAATCACCCCGGTCAGCCCCAGTTCCACGCCCCGGTTGCGCACCGAGCCAATGTTGGTCAGTACGCTCGAAAAGCCCGACACGCTCGGCACGGGCGTGCTGTACAGCAGCCCGTCGGTGACGCGGTCGTAGTAATCGGCGTTGAGCGTCAGGCGGTTTTGCCAGAGGCTGAGGTCGAGGCCAAAATCGAGCTGGCGGTTGGTTTCCCAGGACAAATCAGGGTTGGGCAAATTGCTCGCCGCCACCCCACCCACGAGCGTGCCGACACCCGCCCCGAAACTGTAATTGTCCTTGCCCAGCAGGGCCTGGTAGGCAAAATTCCCGATGTTGAAATTCCCCGTGACACCGTAGCTGGCCCGGAGTTTGGCCTCGTTGACGACGGCTGAATTTTTCAAAAACGCCTCGTCCGACACCCGCCAGGCCGCCGACACCGAGGGGAAAAGCGCCCATTTGTTGTTGGGCGCGAAGCGGCTCGACCCGTCGCGGCGCAGGGCGGCGGTCAGGAAGTACCGGTCTTTGAAGGAATAATTGACCCGCGCCAGGTAACTCAGCAGCGACCAGTACGACTTGCTGGCGTTGCCGGTGCGGATGTTGGCCGCCGAGGGGTAGGTCACCAAATCGTTGTCGAAGGTGCCGGTTTGCCCGCTGGTGGAGTTCGACTCGTTCGTGTTGCGCTGAACGGAATACCCCACCAGGGCCGTCAGGCTGTGGGCCTCGCCGAAGCTGCGGCTGTACGTGGCCGTGTTGTCCCAGGCGTAGTTGAGGTTCCGCGATTCGTCGTGCGTGGAGGCAATGTTGGCTAAGTTGGGGTTGGGCGACCCCGGCGTGAGCGCGGGTGAATTGGGGATGGAGACCGTCGAAGGGCGGTAAAAATTCAGCCAGCCGGCGCGGGCGTCGAGGTTGAGGCTGCTGCGCAGAGTCAGGTTCTTCAGCGGCTCCCACTCCACGTAGCTGGTGCCCAGCATTCGGAGCACCTCCCGGCGGTTTTTAAAATTTGGATCTTCGAGGTACGCCAGCGGCGAGTACAGCAGCGACACGTAGGAGGTATTCGTGAACTCCGGGTTGCCCAGCGTTTGCCCGTAGAGGCCGTCGGCGGTGCGGGGCAGGTACGTGGGCGGCATTCCCAGGGCCGAGAGCACGATGCCCCCCGCCGACCAGTGCCCGTCGGTATCCTGCTGGTTTTCGGCGGAGTACGAGGGCGAAAAGCCCACGCCCGCCCGGATTTTCGGGCTAATCGTCGCGTCCACGTTGGCCCGGAGCGAGTAGCGTTTGTAATCGGTGCTGCGGATGATGCCGTCCTGGGTGAAGTAATTGCCCGACAGGTAGTAGCGCACCGATTCGGAGCCGCCCGAAGCCGAAACCTGGTAGTTGCTGATGGGCGCTTTCTGGTAAATCAAATCCTGCCAGTCGGTGTCGGGCAGGTTGGCCGGGTCGTCGTAGGAGGCCGGGTAGTTGAAGGCCACGGGCGAGTTGTTGATGCGCCGCTGCCCGTTGGGTACCGAGGCCGCGCCCCCGGCAAGCCGCCAGTTTTCGTTGACGGTTTCCTTCACCAGGTCGATGTGCTCGTCGCGACCGAGCACGTCGATTTTCTTGCTCACCTGCTGCACGCCGGTGTAGTAGCTGAAATCGACGCGGGCTTTGCCGGCTTTGCCTTTTTTGGTCGTAATCAAAATCACCCCGTTGCCCCCCCGCGAGCCGTAAATGGCGGCGGAGGCGGCGTCTTTGAGTACGTCGATGGTCTCGATGTCGCTGGGGTTGAGCAGGTTAAAATCCGAGGCGTCGTTGAGCGGAATGCCGTCCACCACGTAGAGCGGGCTGTTCCCGGCGCTGATGGACCCCGTCCCCCGAATCCGCACGACGGGGTTGGCCCCCAACCGCCCGGTGGTCTGGGTAATCTGCACGCCGGGCATTTGGGCGGCCAGGGCGTTGAGCGGGTTGTTGGTGACCTGGTTCTGAATGTCTTTCGCCGCCACCGACGCCACCGCGCTGCTCACCTCGCGGCGGCGCTGGGTACCGTAACCGACCACCACGACTTCGTTGAGAGTTTTGTCTTCGGGCAACAGCGTCACGGCGAGCGTACTCTGATTGCCTATGGCCAGTTCCTGCTTCACGTACCCGACGTACGAAAACACGAGCACGGCCTCCGGGCCGGGCACGTCGAGGCGGAAAACTCCTTCGGTGTTGGTGGTCGTGCCGCGCGAGCTGCCTTTCACAAGGACGCTCACGCCGGGCAAAGCCCCGCCATTTTCGTCCACCACGGTGCCCGACACCGACACGTCCACCGGCTCGACTTCAGCGGGGGGCAGCGCACTGGTTTTGGGCGGAGCCAGGCGACGGAGGGCAATTTGTCGGCCCGCCACTTCGTAGGTCAGGCCCAGCGGGGTGAGCAGGTCGGCGAGCACCGCCTCCAGGGGCGCGTCGATGGCGTTGAGGCTCACGGGCCGGTTGGCCCGGATGAGCGTCGAACTGTAGAGGAACTTCACGTCGGCGCGCTGGGCCACCAGCCCCAGCACGGCGCGGACGGTTTGTCCCTGCACCTGCACGGTGATTTTCTGTTGAAGCACGTCCTGGGCCTTGCCGTCGCGGGCGAAGGAGGCGCTCAAGGCGAGCGCGGCCAGCAGGAGTTGACTGAGGGTGATTCGCATGGCCGTAACCACGACGTCGTAGCATCGTAGCGAATTTTTCATACGTTTACGTTGGTTTTTGTTGGGTTCAGATTCGGCAAAAACGCTCCCCGCATCCCGGTTTCACACCGGGATGATCACGACGGCCAAATCGCAGAGGGAGATTTTGGAGCCGACCACGTTACAGCGAGGTCGGCTTCTTTTTTGGGAAAAGCAGGAGGATTTTCAATGCTCAATTCTCAAGGAATTGACATGTAAAGAATTGAGAATTGAAGATTCTCCACTCAGGTTTGAAAGTTCAGATTCGGCATAGGATTGAGGTTAGAGGTTGGAACAGCCTTTGGCGTGGATGACGATTTGCCCGTCCATGCGCTCGTAGGTAGCTTCGAGGCTCACGCAAAGGAGCCGGATTTTCTCGAACAGTGGCTCATCGCCGAGCGAGGCCGTGAGTTTACAGTCTTTCAATACTTCCTCGTCGTACACGATGTCTACGCCGTAGGCTTGTTCGAGGGTGGCGAACACCGCTGGTACCGGCGTGTCGTCGAAGTCGAACGAAAGGCGCTGCACGGGGTGGGGGAGGAGTTGGGGTTGTTCCACGAGCGAGCGGGTCAGCCGGGCTTCGGCCCGTTCGTAGGCAATCCGCTGGTTGGGCGTCAGCACCAGGCCGTCGAGTTCACGCTGGCCGAGTTTGCGCGATTTTTCGGCGTCGTTTTGGGCAAATACCGACACCCGACCCGTTTTCACGACGACCGTAATTTTCGACTCGCCCTCGAAGGCCCGCACCGTGAAACTAGTGCCCAGCACCTTCGTTACCAGTTCGTTGGCGTACACCACGAAGGGCTGCCGGGGGGTTTTGGTCACTTCAAAAAACGCCTCACCCGACAGGTACACCTCGCGCCGGGCCTGTCCGGCAAAAACCGTCGGGTAGCTCAACCGGCTGCCGGGCTGGAGCAGTACGGTGCTGCCGTCGGCGAGCGGGACGAGCCGGGTTTTAGGCCCTTCATTGTGGATTTCGCGGAGGGGCTGCGCGGTTTTTGCCACCAACTCCCGGTAGGTCAGGGGCACGTTTTGCGGTTGGCGAAACAGAGCCAGGCCCGCCAGCAGCAACACCGCCACCGAAGCCGCCGCCCAGTAGCTCCAAACGGGCCAACGGCGCAGGGGCACGACGGGAGTGGATGGCTCGTCGGTCGTGGCGCGTTGAATGGCCCCCCAAAGTTCGTCCACCTCGGCGGCATCGGGATACGTGGCCGGGAGGCTGGCGGCCGCCCGTACCAGCGTCAGGGCTTGTTCGACGGTTGGGCGACGGTCAGGGTGTTTTTCGAGAAACGTTTGCCAGAACGGGTCGTCCGTGCCGGTTTTGGCCCAGGCGACGAAAGCGTCGTCGAGCAGCAAGTCCGAAACGTCGTGGGTGGTGTAGTCCATGCGAAGGGCGGGAATTGGGCCTTTGGAAGTGCCAAAGGGAGGTCGATGGTTTTTAACTCACCAGACCGGGAAATTTTTTGGAAAATTTTAAAAACCATTGAGTGTCCCCGACGATTCGTCGCCCCTCACGATTTCACCACCCACCACAGCAGCGAGAGCAAGCCAAAGAGCCGTTGCAATTTCTGCACGCCCCGCTGCACGAGGTTGCGCACGGACTGCTCGTTCATCTGCATGATGCCCGCGATTTCGCCCCAGGAAAACTCATCGAAAAACCGCAGCCGGATGGCTTCCTGCTGGCGGGGGGGCAGGTCGAGCAAATGCCGGTGCAGGCGGGCCAGGTCGAGGGTTTCCTGCTCCCGCGCCAGGTGCTCGGCTTCGGGCGATGGACTCGCCAGGGCGGGGTCGGCTTCGTCCGATTCGGCCAGTGCGTCGGTGCGTCGGTCGGCGTCGGTCGCTTCGCGGATGCGCCGCCGCAAGGCCCGGAAGAGGTAATATTTCACCGACGACGTTTCGGAAAGGGTGTTGCGCCAGCGCCACAAATCCACGAACAATTCCTGGATGGCATCGCGCACCAGGTCGGGGTTGGGGGCGAAATGGTACCCGTAGTTGTAGAGTACGCCCACGTAGCGCCGGTAAAGTTGGGCAAAGGCCCGCTCGTTGCCCCCCCGAAAGGCACGCCAGAGGGTTTCGTCGTCGGGGTCAGCGGGGAAGTGGGGCGTCAAGATCGGTTGCCGGAAAAACGGGGGCGTTCGCGCAAAAATAGGCAACCTGCAATCGCTTGTTGGAATAATGACAAAGAATCGTATTCCATTCGTTCGGTGCGGCGGCGTGGCTGTTCGATTAGTGGAATTCCTCGACGGCGTTGTCGCGTAGATGCCCCATCAAATCCATATCGTTGGAATACGGATGGTACCGGCTTCACGCAGTTTGAGCGCGAACGACTTTTATGACGATTGCTCACGCCATCCTTCCCTCGCTCATTCCACCCGAAGCCGTACCTTTGTCCGCCGGTTTTCTCCCCATTTCATGAACTACGCCGAAATTCCTTCCCCCTGTTTTGTCCTCGAAGAAGCCAAACTTCGCCGGAATCTGGAACTGCTCAAACGCGTTCAGGACGAAGCGGAGGTTGAAATCATCTGCGCCCTCAAGGGCTTTTCGATGTTCAGCACCTTTCCGTTGCTGAAGCAGTACCTGGCCGGGGCCACCGCCAGCAGCCTCAACGAAGCCAAACTGATTTACCTCGAATGGGGCAGCCCCGCCCACACTTACGCCCCGGCCTACCTGCCCGGCGAGTTCGACGAAATCATGGCCCTCAGCCAGCACATTACCTTCAATTCCTGGCGGCAGTTCGAGACGTTCAAAGACCGGGTAGTTGCCTTTAACCATAAACCACAAAGCGGATCGCCGCCCACCACAAACCAAAACCCCCTTTCCCTCGGCATCCGCATCAACCCGCAGTATTCCGAAGTCGCCACCGACCTCTACAATCCCTGCATTCCCGGCTCACGGCTGGGCGTGGTGCGGAGCCAGTTGCCCGATCAGTTGCCGCCCGAAATCGAAGGGCTGCATTTTCACACGCTTTGCGAAAACGACTCGCACACGCTCGAACGCACCCTGCACGCCGTGGAGCAACGATTCGGCGATTTATTGACTCAGGTAAAATGGCTCAACATGGGCGGCGGGCACCTCATCACCCGCGCCGATTACGACCCGGAGCACCTGATTTCGGTCTTGAAAACCTTCAAGGCAAAATTTCCGCACCTGCACGTCATCCTCGAACCCGGCTCGGCGGTGGGCTGGCAAACCGGTGTCCTGGTTTCGACCGTGCTCGACCTCATCGACGCCCAGGGCATCGAAGTGGCCCTGCTCGACACCTCGTTCAGCAACCACATGCCCGACACCCTCGAAATGCCCTACAAACCCCGCATCATCGGGGCCGATTCGGAGCCGGTGCCCGGCAAACCCACCTACCGCCTCGGCGGCATGACCTGCCTGGCGGGCGATTACCTGGGCGATTACAGTTTTGAAAAGCCCCTGGCGGTGGGCGACCTGGTGGTGTTCGACGACATGATGCACTACACGATGGTGAAAACCACCACCTTCAACGGCGTCAACCTGCCCGGCATCGGCATTTGGCAGGAGAACGGAACGTTTCGATTGGTGAAGCAATTCGGCTACGACAGCTACAAAGACCGGCTTTCCTGAAAAATTTTGAATCCTGTTGAATTGTTGATGACTTTTGCGCCTGTACAACCAAGTTCTAAACCATGAAATTTAACGCACCGACTACCAAGAAAATCCTGCCCCTCAGCCTGCTGGGAGCAGCGTTCCTTACCCTCGCCCTGACTGCCCCCAGTGCCTGGAAACCGCTTTTTGACGGGAAAACAACCAACGGCTGGCACTCGTACCTCAAGAAAGACGCCTCCGGCTGGCGCGTCGAAAACGGCACCCTCACGACCGAAGGCAAGGGCGGCGATCTGGTAACCGACCAGGAATACGGCGATTTTGAACTCGAATTCGACTTCAAGGTTCAGCCCAAAGGCAACAGCGGCGTGATTTACAAAGTCATCGAATCACCCGAATTCGATCAGCCCTACAAATCCGGCCCGGAGTTTCAGGTCATCGACGACAAGGGTTACGAATGGAAAGTGGACGGGAAGGTGCAGAAACTCAGCGACAAGCAACTCACCGGCGCCAGCTACGACGTGTTGCCGCCCAACGACCTGAGCGTGGTAAAACCCGCCGGGGAGTGGAACAAAGGCCGGATCGTGGTGAAAGCCAACCACGTCGAGCATTTCCTGAACGGAAAAAAAGTGGTGGCATACGACTATGGTTCCTCCGCCTGGAAAGACATGGTGGCCAAAAGCAAATTTGCCACCTGGAAATACGCCGAACCCCACGCAAAGGGCCGCATCGCCCTGCAAGGCCACGGCGACGTGGCCTGGTACCGCAACCTGCGGATTCGGGAACTTTGAGCAAGCGGCTAAATCGTCCCATTCCCCGGAACTAGGTACGTTTTTAGGAAAAAACGAGGTTGTCATCCCGACGTTAGGAGGGATCTCGTCGGCCTGCCGAAACGCTTGCCGATAGCCGAGTAACCAGTGCCCCAACGAGATCCCTCCTGACGTCGGGATGACAACGCCACTTCCCTTTTTGGTCAAAATCACCCCTCGGCCCATGCTCCGTTCTATCCTGCTGGTCTTTGGGTTGGCCGGTGCCCTCTCGGCCCAACCCCCGCTGCGGTTCAAAAAACAAATCGTTTCCAACGAGCGCTACGAATCGGTCGGGGCCTTCGACGTGAACGGCGACGGCCGCCCGGATCTGGTTTCGGGGGCCTGGTGGTACGAAGGGCCGGGGTTCACGGTCAAACATAAAATCGGTACCGTCCGCGCCGACGGCGATTACTACGACGATTTCTCGAACATTCCGCTCGACATCAACGGCGATGGGCGACTGGACTACGTCACCGGCGGCTGGTTTGGCAGTACGCTGCGATGGCGAGAAAATCCGGGTGTTCCCGGCAAAGAGTGGCCCGAACACGTCATTGCCCAAACGGGTAACGTGGAAACGACCCGCGCCTGGGACGTGGACGGCGACGGGACGCCCGAACTGGTGCCCAACAACCCGGTGCATCCCTTCAAATTTTACCGCCTTCAGCGCGATGCCCAGGGCAAAGGTCTCGGTACGTTTACCGAACACCGCCTCGCCAGCAACCAGGGCCACGGCCTGGGTTTCGGCGACGTAAACGGCGACGGACGTGGGGATTTTGTGCTGTCGGACGGCTGGCTCGAAGCGCCGAAAAATGGACTGAGCGATCCCTGGCCCTGGCACCCGGATTTTAAACTGGGTTCGGCCAGTATTCCGATTCTGGTGCAGGATGTCAACGGCGACGGGCGGAATGATCTCATCGTCGGGCACGCCCACGGCTACGGCCTGCGCTGGGTCGAGCAAACCGCTACCGAGGGTTGGGTCAAACACGCCATCGACCCCGACCATTCGCAGTACCACGAAATGGCCTGGGCCGACCTGGACGGGGATGGGAAATCGGAACTGATCACCGGGAAACGCTACCACGCCCACACCGAAGGCGACCCCGGCACCGACGACGACTACGGCCTGTACTACTTCCGCTGGAATGGCCGCGAATTCATCAAAAACACGATTGTCTTCGGCCCGAAAGGTACCGGCAAAGGCACGGGCATTTTTCTGAACGTGAGTGATTTGAATGCCGACGGTCGCCCTGATTTGGCCGTGGCTGGGAAGGACGGGCTTTGGGTGTTTTTTAACGAAGGCCCTGAAAAGTAAGAAAGGAACTGTCATCCCGACGGTAGGAGGGATCTCGTCGACTCGCCGAATAGTTGGCGGTGAGCCACGGTTGGGCTACCGATAAAGTACCCGGTAGGCCATCGAGCGGACGCCGCGCGGATCCCTCCTGACGTCGGAATGACAACTCTAGTGGAACTGTCCTTTTTTTAGATTCCTAAACAGCTTCATCTCTACGTTTTAGCCAATTACCCTTCGCAGTGCAGCAAATACTTCATCCCCGCCGGGTTGTGGTCAATAGTTTCAAAAACGGCCTGCGCCTCGCCCAGCGGCGAAACCTGAGTAATCAGCCGTTGAAGCGGCAACCTTCCTGAGGCCGCCAACCCAATGGCTTCCTCAAAATCCTGCGGTTCGTACACCCGCGCACCGATCAGCCGGAGTTCGCGCCAGAAAAAGCGGAATAAATCGACACTTTTTGGCTCGGCGTGAATGGCCACCATCACGATCCGGCCCCGCGCCCGTGCCACCTGGGTCATCGCCGCCACGCCCGCCTGCACGCCCGATACCTCGAACACCACGTCGGCCATCGCACCTTCGGTAAACGATTCGACCACCGCCACCAGGTCATTTTCTTTTGGGTTAACCGTGGTCAGCCCCATCGACTCAGCCAGCGTTAGCCTCGCCGGATTCACCTCCGAAATCAGCACCTTCGCGCCTTTTTCTTTGGCGACCAGCGCGATGAGCATCCCAATCGGCCCGCCGCCGATGACCACGGCGCTTTCGCCCGCCCGCAGTTCGCCCAGCCGCACGTCGTGGCAGGCCACGGCCAGCGGCTCGATGAGCGCGCCGAGTTGGAGGGATAAATTCTCGGGCAGGCGGTGGAGCGTGTGGGCCGGTACGTTCCAGTGGGTTTGCATCCCGCCGGGCGAGTCGATGCCGATGAATTTCAGGTTTTTGCCGATGTGCCGCTGCCCGTTGTCCGAAGGGTCGTCGGCACCGGGCTGGAGCGGACGCACCGTGACGCGGTCGCCGACCTGCCAGCCGGTCACGCCCTCACCGATTTCGGCGATTTCGGCGGAAACTTCGTGACCGATGACCTGCGGCAACTTGAGCCGCTGGGCCATCGCGCCGTGGTAAATGTGAACGTCGGTGCCGCAGACGCCGCAGTAGGCCACCTTCAGGCGGACTTCGCCGGGTTTCGGCGCTTGCGGGGCAGTTTCCTGGAGGTCAAACTGTTGATTTCCGGTGAAAAAAAGTGCGTTCATGAGGTGGCTCCGACCTCTGGTCGGAGCGGGTTACGTTAGCGAGTACGTTGTAGGATTTGCAGCATGTTCCCATCCGGGTCGAAGAGGTTCCGCACCTTTCCACCGCCGATGGCCTCGACGGTTTCCCCGCCCCAGACGACCCCTTTTTCATCGAGAAAACGAACTGCCTCCTCGATATTTTCCACCCGCAGCGCCACGTGCGACCAGCCGGGCGTCCAGGTGGTGCGCTCCGGGCGGAGGGTCTCGTCGCGGGGCATGACTTCGAGCAACGTGCCGTCGGGGGCTTTGAGCATCCAGACGGGCTTGGGGTGTTTGAACCATTTTTCGTAGCCGAATACTTCGCAGTACCAATCGGCCAGTTGCTCAACGTCTTCGGCGGCCACGCCGGGGTGGTCGATGCCGGTGATTTTCAGGGGGGGTTGACTCATTTTTTTTGAAGGTTGCGCATGGCTTCGGCGTAGCGCCGTCCCAGTTCGCGGGCCGAGGCCGCGTCGAAGTGGGTTTGGTCGCCGCCGTCGGTCAGGCCCGCCGATTCGACGCAGGCCGTGGCCGGAATGCGGTTGGGTACGTTTTTTAAAATTTGATTGATGCGCGCGGCGGCAGGGTTTTTCGCGACGTAAAAATCACCCAGCGTCCCGACCACGACGGGGATTTCACCGCCCACTTCCCGGCGGAATCGCTGAATCAGGTCCGTTAGTTTTTGTTCGTAAACCGCCGAAAGTTCCGGCTTGCTGTCGCTCTCGCCCTGGTGCCACAGGATACCCCGGAGCGTTCCGGCGGGCAGGGCTGTTTTCAACCGACGCAGGGCGTCGTCGTAGGGGTGCGCGTTGGTTTGTTCGTGAAAACCGCCCGGTTGCCAGGCCGCAATCGCCGAGCCACCCACGGCCGTCGGAATCAGGCCAATCGCGACTGCCGTATCCAGTTCCGCCATCGTTTTTCCAAAACTAAACCCCGGCCCTACGCCCGCCACGGCGGGCTTGTCGAAGTGCAGCGGCTCGGTGGCGGGCACCCATTCGCTCTGTTGGTTGAGCACCCAAACGCGGGGATGCGGCTTCCGGTCCTGCGCGTCGACCACCCCGCGCCCGGCCATGTTCGACTGCCCCGCGAGGAGGTAAAGGTGCAGATTTTTGGGCGGAACGGGTTTCGTCTGCGCGAAGGCGAGAATTGAACCGGTTGCGAAACACAGACTCAACAGGGATAAAATGGGTTTCATAACCGAGCGAGTTGGTACGCGTTTCCGAGGGGCCGAACGGCCCATTGCCGCCCGTGCCCCGAAGTTAGCGTGAACGCTTCGGTTTCCGGATTGGGCAAGCGAAGACTCCATTTTTTCGCTCCGTTCGTCAGGGTAAAATCGCCGTTTTCGGTTTGTAAAACCCAGGTGTCGAGTGCATAGGCGGTGTCGAGCGCGATGGCGTGAACGACGGTGCGGGTTTCCTGCGCGGTTTTTTCGGTAAACCGAAACACCAGCCCGCTGCCCGGTCGTCCTTCGCCCAATTCCGCCGGTTCGACGTGATAGGCGTCGTGAACGTAGCCGTACACGGGGAAACTGCCGCTCACGCCCCCACCCGCCCAGAGTTTCAACCCCACGCCATGCCGCCGGACGGTGAGCAGGCCGTTCCGGCTGTCGGCCTCCGTTTGCCCGTCGCGCTGGTTGACGAGCCAGTTCCAGACCGTCGTGACGGGTTGACCGGCCTCGATGGTATCCACTACGAATAAGGCGTGGCTACCCGCCAACAGCCAGAGTCGGGAAAAATGGCGAACCGGATTGCCGTAAGCCGCCGCCAGTTCCACCCCGACGACGGAGACGACATCGTCACGTTCGGCAATTAATTTCCGGTTTCTCCGATTGATGGGAGCACCCGGTTTTCCATCCTGAATCAACCGCCGGGGCAACACGCTTTTTTGCTCCAAAAGCGTGGCTTTGGCTAAATCTTCCTGCAAACCGAGGCTTTCTTTCTCGACCAGAAACGAGCAGACGTTGTGGGTCTGGCTGCTGCTTTCCAGGCCGTGAATCAGGTTGCGGTAGCAACTGTGGCCGGGGTCGGTGAGCAGGCGTTCCTGGTTGTGAACGAGAATAAAACTGCCTAAATCGCCGTGCAGGTGGCCGGGGCCGTACAGCGGATCGCCGCCGCCGTTGAGGGCGAGGATGGTTTTTCCCTCCCAGGCGTCGCGGAGGAAGGCGTGGCCGTTGCTGAACGAATGGGTTAGGGGCAAACCCGCCGCTGCGGGCGAAAGCGCAGGCGGCAACTCGTGCGTGAGCAGCGGGAGGGTCAGGAAACCCCAGTCGTTGACCATGCCGAAGGTCGCCAAATCGTGCGGGCCTTGCGTGGGAACGGGTTCGTAGTACGTTTGGAACAGCCAGCGGGCCAAGCCCCGCTCGGTTTCCGAACCACTCCGGGCGGCTAGGTGCAGGAGCACGTCGCCCGAAGGCCGGAAAATGGCGGCGCTGTCGTTGAAATTGGCGGCGCGGGCGCGGGGTTCGTCGCCCCCGGAATGGATATTCCCAGAATGGATAGTCCAGATGCCGCCCATCGGTTTGGCGTAAAACTGGCTGCTTGCCACCCAGGCCAGGCCGCGCCCGTAGGCCGAAACGTCGAGAATTTTCGCTTTTTCGGGAAAACGCCGAATCAGCGCCTCGTGGGCGAACGTCAGCGCCAGCGCCAGGTAGTTGCCGTACTGCACCGACTCGCCGTAGGAGCCGTCGGGCTGGAAGGCTTCGTGGCAAAGCCGCAGGTCGGGCAGGGTGGCATCGAGGGTTTTTTCATCACCCAGCACCGCCGCCACGACGACGATTCCCGAAACCAAAATTCCCCGCCAGTTGGCTAGGTGGTTGTTTTTTTTCACCCAACG
Source organism: uncultured Cytophagales bacterium (assembly GCA_964244295.1). Taxonomy (GTDB): domain Bacteria; phylum Bacteroidota; class Bacteroidia; order Cytophagales; family Spirosomataceae; genus JAJAZB01. The sequence goes on along the minus strand of CAXTIG010000027.1, from coordinate 34,455 downwards.
CTGGCAGAGTACGATGCCTTTTTCGGTCAAGGCCTGCCGGATTTCGGTTTGTTCTTTTTCCGAAAAAACAGCACCCGCCAAATCCAGCGCCGCCGCCACGCCCCAGCAGAGGTGAGCCGTTTCAAGGTGGCCGGTGAAGGGTTCCGAATGGTCGCGGAAGGCCGGGCCGACCCAGTCGTAAACTGGTTTCCGGCAAATTTCCAGCGTGACGATTTTTATCCAGTTCGCCACGGCTTCGTCGGGCCAGAGGGCCTGGTGCATCGCCGCGTCCGAGAGGTACTCGGCGGCGGGGTAGTACCAGGCCGTAGTGCTGTCGGGGCCGAGCAAGCCGCCCCAAACGACCCGCTCGGCGACGCGCTGGCGCAGGGCATCGCCGAATTTGGCGAGCAGGGGGTCGTGGCTGACGAGGATGATTTGGCGTTCGGAGTCGGTGAGGAAAGTGGGCATGGGAAGGAGCAACCCGGACAGCGGTCGATAGACCCTGTCAGCGGTTGCGGGCTGGTCGGTAGCCAAGTTTGGTTATCCGGGGAGGCGCAACCGCTGACAGGGCTTTCAGCCGCTGTCCGGATTGCTTCGTGGGGTTGCTTTTAAAAATACCCTCCATTTTTCACCACATCCGTCGGCTTCATCCCGCTTTCCACCATGTCCTTGATGTCGGCTTCCTTCGTCAGAATCCCCTCGGCGGCCAGCAGCACGTCGTAGGCGATGGCTTGCGGGATGGCAATCACGCCGTCGATGTCGCCGAAAATCCAGTCGCCGGGCTTCACGACCACCTCGCCCATCAGCACGGGTTTCTGGTAATAATACATCCGAAACCGGCCCAGCATTCCGGTGTTGGCTTTGTACTTGTGAAAGACCGGATAGCCCTGGTCGAGAATGGCCTGCGTGTCGCGAATGCCGTTGACCACCGCCCCGCAGGCCCCGATGTGCCGGGCGGCCATCGTCATCACTTCGCCCCACTGCGAGGTAACGGTATCGCCGGTGCAGTCCCACACCACCACGGCGTGTTCGTGCAAGGCTTCGAGCATTTCGGCGCGCATCTCCATCTCGCCGTCGGTGGTGATGTCGGGGCCGCCCTTCACGGTGAAGGCCAGGCCCGCCATCTTCATTTCTTCGCGCAGGGGCGCGAACTCGGCGGGGAGGCTGGTGGCGTGGAGGTTGTAGTTGAACCGCAGCACGTCGTTGACCGCCCCGGTGTAGAGCCGCAGGTAACGCTCGCGCAGGGCGGCGATGGAAATCGGGTAATCGGGCAGGGAATGGGCGGTGGGGCCATTGCCGTTGAGGTGCGGGGTAGTTTTCATCCGGCTAAAAAGTTTAAGCTGTCAAAATTGATTTCCCGAATCAACACGTAGTCGGGTTGGCTGAGTACGAAGTGAATGACGCGGGCCACGTCGTCGGGTTTAAGGAATTTCTCACGGGCCACGGGGCGGTCGCCCCAGTAATCGGAGTCGGTCGGGCCGGGGTTGATGTCGGTCACTTTGATGCCGAGTTTCAACACCTGGTCGGCCAGGGCACCGCTCAGGCCCCGCGCCGCGAATTTCGAGGCCACGTACACCGGCGAGGTGGGATTGGTGCGTTGCCCGGCCATCGAAATGACGGTCAGAATGTGCCCGGATTTCTTGGGTTTCATCACGGCGAGCGCCTCGCGGGTGCAGAGAAACACGCCCCGGACGTTGATGGCGAATTGCTGGTCGAACAACTCGACGTCAGCATTGGCCAAATCGGGCGAGGGCAGGCCGATGCCGGCGTTGTTGACGAGTACGTCGACGGTGCCGAAGCGCTCCAGGCAGGCGGCGAAGGCGGCTTTCACGTCGGTTTCGCTGCCCACGTCGCCGTTGTGGGAGTGGAGGTTTTCGTGCGGAACCTCGTCGGCGAGGCGGCGGCTCCGGCTGAAGTCGAAGACCTTCGCGCCGTGGTCCAGCAACAGTTTCGCTGTGGCTTTACCCATGCCGCTGGAGGCACCGGTGAGGAAGATGACTCGGCCTGCGTTCCGGTTGTTTTCGAGGGAATTCATGGATTGGGTTTTGGTCGGAAAATAAAAATTTTAGTTGGGTGGGGCGGCGGTCACGCTGAACGGAGTCGAAGCGCGGCGGCGTGGCAGGCGTAGCGCTTCGACTCCGCTCAGCGTGACCGCCTTCAAAACCATTTTTACTCATGCGGAACCGTCGGCGCCTCTCGCTGCGGTTCGGCCACTGGTTCGACGGTTTCCCGCGTCCAGTACCAGAGCACGCCCGCCAGCCCGAAGCAAATCACCCCGGCACCCAGCGCGAAGCGCCCGCTGGTTTCGCCCGCCGAGGGCAGACTCATCACCGTGAACAGCCCGCCCGTCACGGCCAGGGCCACGGCGTAGAGTCGGTTCATCGAGCGCATGAACACGGGGTTTTCCGCCGGTTTTTCGGCCTCCGTCAGGGGTGTGGCGAGTTTTCGGAAAAACGCGGCCACCCGCTCCCGGTACGCCGCCGACCCTTCTCCGATAAAACCAGACAGCACGAACACGGCCACGCAGGTCAAGATTTCGATGAGCGTCGCCAATTCCCAGGAAACCTGGGGCATGGCGTTCAGCACCAAGCCAATGCCCATCCCCACGAGCACCGTCGCCAGCGCACCCCAGGGCTTGGGGCGTTTGAGCACGATGCCCAACACGAGCGGCAGCGTCATCGGAATGGCGAAGAGGCCGGTGAACAACTTATTGGCCTCGAAAGCCCCGCCAAACCCGCCCACGAACAAGGCCCCGACGGTAATCAGCCCGCCCAACAGCAGCGTCATCATCCGGCCCACCCAGAGGGTTTCTTTGTCGGTGGAATTTTGTTTGAAGAGCCGTTGGTAAATGTCCCGCGTGAGCACGCCCGCCGTGACGTTGTATTCCCCACTGAGTACCGACATCGTGGCGGCAAACATCGCGGCGACCATCAAGCCCATGATGCCTTCGGGCAAGAGTTTCAGGCAGACGCTCACGTAGGCCATTTCGGGGTTTGCCAAACCGGGAATGATGGCGCGGGCGGCGATGGAGGGGAACAGGAAAATGAGGGGGAACGCGAAGAAAAACACCGCCGTGAGCAGCCCCTGCTTCTGACTGGCCCGCTCGTCGCGGACGGAGTAGAATCGCTGGATAAACGTCCAGTTGCCGCTGTATTTCACCAGAATCATCAGGTAGTACACGCTCAGGTAGAGCGGCGCACCCTTCGGGCCGTTGAAAGGGTCGAAGTGGGCGGGAATGGCGGCCCGCATCCCGTCGAGTCCGCCCGCCGCTTTCAGCGTGAGCGGCACCAGAATCAGGGTCGCCACCATCAGGATAATGAACTGCACCACGTCGGTCACGACCACCGCCCACAGCCCGCCCGCGATGGTGTACAGCGCCACCACCACGCCGCACACCAGAATCGACGCTTCCAGGCTGAGGCCGGTAGCGGCGTTGACGAACAGCCCCAGCGCGTAGAGCCGCACCATGTTGTCGAGGATTTTGAACAACACGCCCGCCCAGGCGAACACCTGCCGGACGGGGGCGTTGAAGCGGGTTTCCAGAAACTCCATCGGCGTCAGAATCCCCGCCCGCCGCCAGCGTTTGGCAAAAATGGCGACGCCGAGCAACGCCGGTAGCACCGTGCTCCAAATCAGCGTCAGCGCGACGAAGCCGTGCTGGTAGGCAATGCCCGCGTAGGCCACAAACATGAACGTGCTGAACTTGGTCATGAAGTTGGAAATCGCCCCCGACACCCAGGGAATCGCGTTGCCACCCTTGAAATAGTCGCCGATGTTTTTGACGAATTTCCCCAAAAATAGGCCGATGCCCGCCATGAGCGCCATGTAAATGCTAATGGCCCAGTAGTCTAAGGTTTGGAGGGTTTGCATCGGTTTAGTTGGTTTTGGGTGGGGTGGCGCGGGCCAGTTTAGCCACGGCGCGGGTCAGGCGCTCGGCTTCGGTCAGGTTCATTTTCTTTTCGCCCCGGTACCAGTCCCGCCATTTGTCGGAGGCGCGGTTGCGGTCGAGGCCGGTTTTCATCCGGGAGAAAGCGGCGGTGGCGCGGGTCAGCGCGGCGGCGGTTTGTGATCTTTTCCCGGCGTCGGCGGCTTGTTTCGCTTCCAGCGTGGCTTCGAGCCAGGTTTCCAGGCCAATCATCAAATCGAGGGGCGAAAGCAGGTTGGTTGCCAGAAACCGCCGTTGCGCCGAATCCAGCCGGGGTAGTACGCGCTGCGCCAGCGAGTCGGCGCGTTGGTGCGTGGCTTTTTGCCGCAACAGCCGCCTGAGAAACTCTTCCGGCGGGAGCGCCTCCCCGTTCATGTCGGTGAGGGCCGTTTTAATCCAGCGGCTTTCCTCGGTTTCCGGGTCTTTCCGCTGCCGAGAGGCGGCGTACCGGGTCGAATCGCTGAGTTGGAGCCACAAGTCGTTGAGCAGGCGTTGGGCGCTGCCCCGGATTTGCCCGTCCATCAGAATCGGCGTGCCGGTCTGGCTGTTGAGCGCGAAGCCGTCGAAGTAGGTTTGGTACGCCGCCTGCACGTCCGTTGCGGCGGAACCGTAGCGTTCGGCGAACCACGTTTTTTGAAATTCCTTGAGGTTGAACCCCCGGAAATTGCCCAGCATCCGGGCCGAGGCCCCGGCCCCGAGCACGAATTCCCGCAGGTTCGACACGTTCAGAATGCCGTAGGTCGTGTCGCCCTTCGCGACCACTTCGCCGAGCACTTTTCGCGTCCGCGCGGGGGGCACGATTTGCACCAGGTGCGGCCCCGACCCCCAGAGCTGGTGGTGGTAGTATACGCCGTAGGTGTTCGCCGGCAGCCGGGGCGTTTCCCGAAAATCGGCCTGCATTCGCCAACCGGGGCTGTTGTCGGCAAAAACAACCGTGATGCCCGCCGGGATTTTCAGAAAACCGGCCTGGTTCAGCACCGAGCCTTCGGCCCAGAGTGTGGTCGTGATGGGTGGGACCGGGCGGGGGTCGATTTCGCGAATCAGGTTTCGTTGAAAGGCCATCGCCTCCGAAATCAGGCGCCCCCGGTCGGCGTCGGTTTGCGGAATGCCGGGGTCGGCCAGCCACATCGGGCGGTCGGCGATGCCGCGCAGGCCGATTTGCCAAATCACGTTGGGGTACTTCGCCCATTCCTTCGCGTACACCCGCCAGACTTCTTGTAGTTTCTCCCGGCTGCTGAAGTAGGAAAACAGCGGCAGCCCGTCGCCGCCCCGGCCGGTGAGGGGCAACCCGGCTTTTTGTCGCCAGTAGTTGAAAAACGTAAACGCGCTCACGCCCATCGGCTCGACGTGGTGCATCGACACGAACACCCCGCGCCGGGCGGCTTCCCGCACCAACGCCGCCTCGGCGGGATTGCGGATGTCGATGAAACTGGCGGGGATAATCAGGTTTTGCCGCAAGCGCACGAGCGCCTCCACCACGTGCCGCGCGGTTTTCGGAGAAACCACTTGCCCGTAAAACGGGTAGTCGATTTGGCGTTTTCCGCCCGATTCCGGGTCGCCAGCCGCCTGCCACTCGGTGAGCAAGTCTTCGTCGTTGATAAACCAACCCCGGTAGCGGAACGTGGGCGGCTCCTGCCGGATGTTGACATTCGGCCAGCTCAATTCGGCCCGTTTCGCCGGTTCGCGGTCGGCCCAAAAGTAGAGCGGATCCACGCCGAGGTAGTGTTCGATGAAATCGTACACGGCGAACATCGTCCCGCGCTCGTCGCTGCCCGCCAGCACCAGATTTCCGCCCAGCGATTGCACCCGGTAGGCTTCCCAGGCCCCGGTCAACCGGCCTGCATCGGGCAGCAGGGCTTTTCCCACCGTCCCGACCAGCACCGAATTTTGGTAGGATTGGCCGGGCTTTCCCGTCACAACGCGCAGGCGACGACCGGTGATTTTCTCGACGTCGCCGACCAAATCGTCCACGGCCAGCCGGACGCATTCGGGTTCGTTGGCGGTCAGCACCACCGTGGCCTGCCGATTCGGGCCAGCGAGGGTAAACGGAGCCGCCTGCTGCCCACGCGCTTCCCGCCCGCTGAAAGCCAGCAGGCCGAGGGTCAGAATCAGCGAAAAGGGCAGAAAACGGTTCACGTGTTTCGGGAAGGAAAAACCTACTGGAGTTTCACCAAACTTTTATCGGCAAGCAGAATCGGCGCGTCGTACACGGGGATGTTGGTGAAGGAAACCACCGCGCCCGTTTTTTTCCACTGACTGGCCGGAATGTCGTACACCTTGCCCGTGAGGATGTCGACGAACACGGGTTGGTCGAAGTTGGCATTGGTGAAGCTGAAATTCAGGGCTTTCGTTTTGTTCGATTCGGTCGGGATGAACTCATCCATCCAAATCGTGTACACGTGCTTTCCGCTGGTTTTGTGGCGGTAGCCATACACGGCCAGGCTGCGGTCGGTGCCTTTGTTGTAGCGGTACTCGCCGGGTTTCGCAGCGGCCAGGTTGTGCAAATCCTCCAGGTCGCGCAGGCGTTCGAGCGAGTTGTCGAAAAGGGCCGTGACGTGTTGCAGGGCGTAGTAGGCCAGTTTGGGGCGAATGACGCGCTTCGTCGAGTCGGATTTGAGGATGCCTTTGAAGTTGAGCCGGTGGATGGGTCCCGACGTGTACGCCATTTCGACCAGCCCGAAAATGCTGCATTCGATGTCGTGGCCCAGGTTGCCGAGCATCCGGCGGGTATCCCACTTGGCCTGCGTGAGTTCGCTCCAGTCGTAGTCTCCCAGCGCCCCCCGACCCGGCCCGCCCGCCGAGGGCGCGCCGTTTTCACCCTGCCGCAGCTTCATCGCCGGGGCGTACCGGTCAAGCGCCGCCCGGAGTTGGGCCACGCGGGGGTAGTTGGCGTCGGGGTTGTAGTAGTAGTCGTGGTAGGTCATGTTGTCGAAGAGCGAAAACTTCTTTTTTTCGGCGAGGTACTTGAAAAACCGCTCGCTGAACGCCAAGCCAATGTGCCCCAGGGCCAGGCCCGAAATCCGGGCGGTGGGCTGGATCTTCTGGATGATTTCCGCCGTCCGGATGTTGAGTTCGGCGGTCATTTCGGGGGTGTTGAGGGTGTTGTCGCCGAAATTGGGTTCGTTCCAGACTTCCCAGTCGAACACCTTGCTTTTGTAGCGGGTCACCAGCGCCGCCACCCAGCGGTAGTGCGCGTCGAGGGCTTCCTTCGAAGTGGGCATCCCGGCCCCGAGGTTGTCGCCGCCGCCGCCGGGGTACAACTTGTTGCCGTAGGAAGTTTGGAGCCAGGGTTGCAAACCCCGGCCCGTGGCGTCGTCGACGATGCGGTCGAGCCAGGCGAAGTCGTATACGCCTTTCACCTTTTCGGTTTTGGCCCAGCCGCCCTGCATCCGCAACCGCTTGATGCCCAGGGGCACGAGGTAGGTTTTGTACTGCTCGTAGTCGGCAAAATCGCGGTCGAGGGTTTCGCAGCCAATCAACCAGTTGGAGGATTCGATTTCGGCGGTGCTGCGGGGTTTCACGGTGCCTAGGTACGGGAGCGAGGTCGTGAAATCGGTTTTAACGCGGTCGGGCGAGGTATCGATTTGTTGGGCAAAAACGAGCGTCGGGCTGGTGAGCAATAGGCCCAGCGCCAGCCCCATCGAACGGGTTTGGCGACTCAGGACGGGAAGACGTTTGAAACGGTTCATGCGGGTTATTCGGTAGAAAATGCAGGGTTGGGCGGAATTTACAACACCGCCGCCAGCGCGGCCCGGTCGGCAATCAACACGGGGTAATCGGGCACGGGAATTCCCGTGAAGGTGTGCATCGTACCCGATTTTTTCCAGGCTGTTTTCGGAACTTCGTACACTTTCCCTGAAATCAAATCCACGAAAACGGGCTGGGTGAAACGGCCTGCTATCGTCACGTCCGTGGCTTTTGGCGCGTAGGTTTCGGCGGGGCGGGCTTCGCCGCTCCAGAGGGTGACAAGGCTGCCGCCGTTTTTTTTGTGGCGGTAAGCAAACGCCGTCACCGTTTCCTGGCTCACCGTCGGGGTCGTTTTTTCGAGCAATTCAAGCTGCTCGTCGAAGATCGAAAAAACGTGTTGGGCGGCCCGGTAGGCGATTTTAGGCCGTTCGATGGTTTTGTCGGGGTTCGTTTTCAAAAGTCCCTTCGTGTTCACCCCGACCATGTGGTCGCCCGCTGCGTAGTGGATGTCGGAGATGGTGAAGAGGTTGGTGGCGATGCCGCGCCCGTGGTCGCCGAGCATCCGGCGGAGGTCCCACTTGGCCTGGGTCAGTTCGCTCCAATCCTGGTCGCGCAGGGCACCAATGGTCACGGCTTTCGGCGTGGAGGGCGCGCCGTTTTCGCCCTGCATGAACACAATCTGCGGGTTGTAGCTCCAAACCAGTTTTCGCAGTTCTTCAATTTTTGGGTACGACGAATCGGGGTTGTGGGCGTAGCCGTGGTAGGTGAGGATGTTGACCAACCCGAGGGCGTTCTCTTTTTTCAATACCTCGAAAAAATCCCGCATCCAGTCGAGTTTGGTCACGCTCGCCATGCCGAGAGCAATCAAACGGGCGTTGGGTTGGATGCTTTTCACGAGCCGGGCCGTTCGGATGTAAAACACGCCGAGTTCGGTGCCCGTGTTGAGCGGGTTGCCATCGGGTTCGTTCCAGATTTCCCATTCCGGCACCTGGTTTTTGTAGCGGGTCACCATCGCCCGCACCCAGTTGTCCCAGGCGGCCAGGCCCTCTGCCGAGGTCGGAATCCGGCCCATCAGTTTAGCCTCACCGCCGCCTTCGTAAATCGGATTGCCGTACGAAAGCTCCACCCAGGGTGCGACGCCCCGCGAGGCCGCGTCGGGAATGACGGCGTCGAGCCAGGCGAAATCGTACACCCCTTTCACTTTTTCGCACTTCGACCAGCCGCCCTGGAGCCGGATGCGCTTCGCCCCCAGCGGGCCGAGGTAGGTTTTGTACGACTGGTAATCAGTGTAGTCGCGGTCGAGGGTTTCGCCGCCGATGCTCCAGGTGCTGGCTTTGATTTCTTTCGCATCGCGGGGTTTTAACTGGCCGACGACGGGCCAGTCGGGGGCAGTTTGGGCGAAAACCAACCGGCTGCCGAGGAACACAAAAAACAGGAGGACGGATTTCATACGAATCAGGTTTAGGGCCGGAGGCTCAGGCGGTACGTGTTGAGTTGGTTGGCGGCGAACTTCAGCGGCACGGCCCCGTTCACCGGGTGCAGGGCGGCTTCGTCCGTTTCCAGGTGGGTCGTTTGCCAGGCGTGGCGAATGGGCCGGGCTAGGCGGAGCGTCGGGGTGGCGGGGGCATTTTTCAGGTTCCAGAACCGCCCAATCAGGCCGTTGCCGATGCCGTCTTCGCTCGGTTTCAGGCTCCAGAGCAGCACGGCGGGGTCGCTCACGGTCAGAAACGACTGCGTAGTTTCGGGATACTTTTCTTCGGTGCCGCTCACCGCACCGGTCACGAGCGGGTTTTGGTGTTCCAACGAAAACTTCATCGCCGCCACGGGGTCGAAGGCCGTCTGGTGGGTGGTCAGGGCGAAGGCGTAGCGGAATTGGGTTTCGCCGTTTTGGTGGTAAATCCCCAGCCGCAGCGTGTCTTTCACGCCCGACCCGTAGGTGTCCACCTGCCCGCCCGCCAGCGCGTTGAGTTGGGGCGACGTTTCCCAGAGCGAATCGGCGGTGCTTTGGCCCAGTCTGAAAAAGCTGCAATCCTGGTTGGAGAGGGTCACTCCGTAGCCGCCGGGTTCGCTCAGGTCGGCGAAGTGGTTGAAGGTCTGGTAGTCGTAGCGGGCATTCTGGCTGGCGTAGTGGCCGCCACGGGTTTCTTTTTTTACGGTCAAAATTGCGCCCAGTTCTTCGTGGCGGGTCGTCTGGTTTTTTAGATTGAACGAAAACGACCAGTGTTTCACGTCGCCAAAATTGGCCCGGATGCTGTCTTCCACGTCGATGCGGGGCGGTCCGGCGTTCCGGCTGTTGCGGTAGAACGTTACTTTTACGGTGTGGGCGATGGGGTCGTTGGAGGTGGCCTTGAGCGTGACCGACACCGGCCCCCGGTTTTCCACCACCAGCGCCTCGCCCGCGTCGGGGTTCTGCGTGCCGAGGTCGTTAAAGCCGCGTCCGTCTAAGGTCTGCACGAGTTGGCGGTTGGCCGCTTTGCGGTCGGTCCACTCGGCGATGAGGCCCGACTTGCGGAGGCGAATCCGGTGGTAGGCGTTTTCGATGACTTCACCCGATACGGTCGCCGCGTCGGGTTGACGCGTGGGGCTGCCGGGCCGGATTTCGTAGACTTTATAGCCGACCGAAGGCATGCCTTCCGCCCAAATCCGCAGGTGGCGTTTGCCCCCTTTGAAAATCACTTGACTGACCGCTTCCCGGTTGGTGCCCACCTCCACGACCCGCACGGGGTTTGGGCTTTCATAGGCAAAATCGGCGTAGTCGTTCCGCGCCCAACTCAGGGGATTGAACACGTAAAACCGGGCCGCAGCCGCGCTGTTGGCCCCTGCCTTCAACTGCTGTCCCATCGCCACGACCGCCCGTTGGCGGAGCGTGTCCACGTACCCGACGATTTGGTTGCGCAGCCGAACCTGCCAGTCGGCGCGGGCTTTTTTGCTGACCGGACCGTCGGCGGTCCAGTCGTGTTCCCAGTAGAGGCCGTAGGCTTCCCAGGCGGCGTTGCGGGCATCGATCAGGTCTTTTCCAAACGTACTGTCTTTCAACGAAACCAGCGCAGCTAGTGCCTCGGTGGCCCGCAGGTTCTCGGTCGCCCGGCGAATTTGCGCCAGGGTTTCGTTCATCGAAACCGGGTACACATCCCACTCGTTGCCGTAACTGACGGATTCCGAGGTGATTTTCGGATAATTCTTTTCGACGTCCCGGAAAAAATCTTCTTCGTTGGAAACCCGCACCCGGCGCGTCGGCGTGGAATAGCGCTGGGCGGCGCTGATGAATTGGGGCGAAACGTAGCTGTCTAAATCATCCCAGCCGTAGCCAAAGGCCCCGGCTACGTTGAAGGGGTAGGCCGAGCGGATCGTCGTCGTGTCGCACATCGCCGTCAGGTCAGTGACGACTTTGCCCATGTCGCCGGCGATGTCGGTGGGGGCTTTTTCGCGGCGGGCTTCGGCGTAACCGCCGAGGGTGCGCCCGTTGAAAATCGGGCGGTTGTACCACTTCATAATCACGCCCTGCGCGTCGGTGCCCATGTAGCGGTAGAGTTGATTCCGCCGGTGAGCGAGACTTTGATTCGTAATCCGGCTGGCGCAGCCGCACACGCCCCGCCAGCTCCACTTCGCGCCCGACCCCGCCCAGAGCGAGGCCAGGCCGAGCGGCAACGTCTGGTTTTCCATGCACACGGCCAGCCGAAAACGGAGTTTATGCCGCCGTTCGAGCGCCCCGGCGTCGTACATTCCGCGCAGCACGGCCTCGGTGGGTTGCCCGCCGTAGGTGTTCACCAGCGAGTTGAGCGGGCTGCTCAAATGCCCCGACCGCAGCCGGGCGATGAGCCGGTTGTATTGCGCCGGACTGCGGTATTTCTGGTACACCCGAATCCAGTAGCTGCCGTCGAGGTTGAAGCGGGCCTGAAAGTCGTCGGGGTTGGTCTGCGTCGCGTCGATTTGGTCGAGGTAGTAGTCGAGCATTTTCACGAAGGCCGTGTCGTACTGCGCCTCGTTGCCGGTCCACATGTAATCGGTGTGGTCGTCGTTAGCGAGGTAGAGGCGCTTGACGGCGATCCGGCGATCCGGTTGGGCCGACCCGGAGAAACTGGTCAGCACGATACCCGTAAAGAAAACTCGACTCAGGAAATTCATGCGCTGGAAATCAAAACGAAAGTAAGGTGGTCACGCTGAGCGGCGGTCCGTCGCACGGTCGAAGCGCAAACCGTTGCCAGCCGTATCCACGCACAGGCTTGTACGGCTGGCAACGGTTTGCGCTTCGACAAGCTCAGCGTGACAAAAAAACGGGTTCAATACCCCTGATTCTGCGTCAGTTTCTTGTTCAAGTCAATTTCCCGCTGCGGAATCGGATAGACTTTTTGGTAGTCCAGCACTTTGAGGCCCTTGCCCGTCAGCACCGGCAGGTACCGGTCGGTGCGGAGCAAATCGAACCAGCGGTGGTTTTCAAAGGCCAGTTCGACCCGGCGTTCCTGTTCCAACGCCACGCGCATATCCGCCTGACTCAGGGCGGCTTTGTCGGCGAGGCCCGCCCGTTTCCGAATCTGGTTCAGGAAGGGCAAGGCCTCCGGGGCTTTGCCTCCTTCGTTGAGCGCCTCGGCGTACATCAGCAGCACGTCGGCGTAGCGGAGGATGGGAAAATCCACGTCGGAATCGGCGTTCAGCGCGCCTTGCTGGCGAAACTTCACCACGTAGGCATCGGCTACGTCCTTGCCCTGGGCGTTTTTGTAGGTCGTGAGCAGGGAAGCATCCTTGCGCAAATCCCCCGGTTCGTAGGCTTTCGCCAGGTCGGCAGTGGGGCGGTTGAAGCCGCCGCCGCCCCCGCCGCCGGTGCCGAGCAAGGCCGTACCCGCGTTGAACGGTGCCCAGTTGGACCACATGTCCGAGCCTTGACCAATCTGGCCCGACACAAACTGCACGGCAAAAATCACTTCTTTGTTGGCGACGAACGAGGTGGTGGGGGAAAACACGTTGGCGTACACGGGCAGCAAGTCGTGCGCTTTGGAGTCGATGACTTCCTTGAGTTTGGCCGCCGCCAGGTCGTATTGTTTCAGCGTCAAATGCACTTTGCCCAGCAGCGATTTGGCCGCCCAGCGCGAGGCCCGGCCCGCTTCCGCTGCCGGAATGGTGGCGGGTAGTTTTTCTTCCGCCGCTTTCAAGTCGTTCACAATCAGTTCGTACACCTGACTGGACGGGCTGCGGGTCAAGTCATTGGCCCCGTAGGGCGAGGTGATTTCGGCGGTTACCAACTGCACGTTGCCGAAGAGCCGCACGAGGTTGAAGTAGAACATCGCCCGCATGAATTTGGCCTCGCCCTCGAAGCGGTCTTTGCTCGCCTGAGGGATGGTGGTAGCGGGCAGACGGTCGAGAATGGCGTTGGCCCGGGCCACGCCGAGGTAATGCCCCGTCCAGGCCGCCCCGACGGTGGCGTTGGAAATCGTGGTCAGGTAATCGTCGATTTCAAACAGGGAACCATTCACCGGCTGGCGCGTCACGCCGAGGTCGGTATTATCGCTGATGATTTCGGACATCGCGAAGAGCGACCCGCTGCCGTTGCCGTACAGGCCCCCATTTTTCAGGGTCGAATACACCCCAATCACGGCGTTGTTGAAATCGGCCGTGGTCTGGTAAAAATTGGCTTCGCTGCGTTCGCTCAGGGGCACCTGCTCCAGGAACGACTCCTTACACCCGGCGGCGAACAGGAGCAGGGTGGCGAAAAGAAAGGCTTTGAATTTCATGGTTTTAATCAGTTAGAGGCCGGGGTTCAGAAACCTAAATTCACTCCAAACGTGAGGGTCCGGGCTTGCGGGTAGGTGCCGAAGTCCAACCCGGCGGCCCGTTGGTCGTCGCCCGAACCGCTCACTTCCGGGTCGAAGCCGTTGTACTTCGTGAGGGTGAACAGGTTGGTGGCGGTGGCGTATAAACGCACGGAACCCACGTGGAGCCGGTCGAGCAGCGGGCCGGGCAGGTTGTAGCCCAGCGACACGTTGCGAATCCGCCAGAACGAGCCGTCGAAGAGGTAGGCACTGCTGAACACCGTGTTGTTGTTGCGGCTTCCCCGGATGGCCCGCCCGTACTGCCCGTTGCCGGGTTGGGTGGCCGACACGAAACGGTTGTCGAACGACTCCTGAATCTGGTTCTGAACGCCGGAATTGTTGACCGAGAACGTGGCGTTGTAAATTTTTTGTCCGACCATGCCATTGGTCAGGATGTCGAGCGAAAAGCCTTTGTAGGAAAAGTTGTTGTTGAACCCGAAGTAGAAATCGGGGTGCGGACTGCCAATCACGGCGCGGTCGTTGTCGTCGATTTTCCCGTCGTTGTTCACGTCTTCCCACTTGAAATCCCCCGCCCGGGCGAAGGGTTGCTTGCCGTAAGTCGTGGCTTCTTCGTTGGTTTGGAAAACGCCGATTAGTCGCCGACCGTAAAAACTGCCAATCGGGTCGCCCACCTGGGTGATGCCGTACACGGTGCGGCCCTGGGCGGTGGCGAGGATTTTCTCCGTCTCGGCGCTCATCGCCAGTACCTTGTTTTTGTTGAAGGTGATGTTGAAATTGGTCGTCCACTTGAAGGCCCCGACGGTGTTCCGGCTGGTAAACGCCAACTCGATGCCCCGATTTTGCACCTCGCCCAAATTGACCAGCGCGCTCGTCAGGCCAGTGGCCGAAGGCGTTTGAATCGAGAACAGCATGTCGGTGTTGCGCTTGTCGTAATAGTCGGCGGTGATGGCAAGCCGGTTGTTGAACACGTTGAAATCCAGCCCCAAATCCAGTTGCTTCATCGATTCCCAGCCCAGCAGGCTGTTGGTAAACGACGACCGGCCCAGGCCGGGCGCGAGGCCGTTGCCGATGACGTAGTTGGCGTCGCGCAACTGCCCGATGGCCCGGTAATCGCCGATGGCGTTGTTGCCGGTCAGGCCGTAGCTGGCCCGGAGTTTCAGGTCGGAAATAACCCGGATGCCTTTCATGAAGCCTTCTTCCGAAACGCGCCAACCCACCGATGCCGAGGGGAATACACCCCAGCGGTTGTCGGAGCCAAAGCGCGAAGAACCATCGCGGCGCAGGGTGGCCGTGACCAGGTATTTGTCCTTGAACCCGTAGTTGACCCGCGCCAGGTACGACAGCAGCGTGTGGACGGTGATGGCTTCGCCCCCGGCGTTGACCGTGCCGCCGTTGATGTTTTCGACGAGGTTATCCGGAAATTTGGCGGCCTGCGCGTTGACCGAACTGAAGTACGCTTTCTGGGCGGTAAACCCCGCGATGGCGTCGAGGCTGTGGGTACCGAACCGCTTTTTGTAACTCAGCGTGTTCTCGGTCAGCCAGTTGGTGGCTTCGGCGTTGGTGGCCGTGGCGTTGGTCAACACCGACACGGGGTTGTAGGTGTTGGGGTCGAAGCGGCGGTTTTTGGAGTAGTTCAGGTCCGTTCCGAACGTGCTTCTGAACTTCAGATCGTTGGTGATGGCGTATTCGGCGTAGGCATTGCCAAAAAACCGGAACTGCGTTCCGTTAATCTGGAGTTCGTTCGCCAGTTGCACCGGGTGCGGGTACGACACGTCGCCTTCGGTGGGTTGGTACAAAATCGTGTAGTTGCCGTTGGCGTCGTAGGGCGCGATGTAGGGCGGCAGCGAGAGGGCGGCCTGCACCACGGCCCCGCCCGAGTGGCCGATGGCGCTCACGTCGTCGAGTTTGTTGAAACTGGGCAGCATCGTGATACCGACCGACAACTTTTTCGACAGCTTGCCGTCCAGGTTCATCCGAAAACTGTACCGCTCCAGGCCCGAACTGATGATGATGCCTTTCTGGCTGAAATACCCCCCGGAAATGGCGTAGCGGAGGTTTTCGGTACCGCCCGAGGCCGAAACCTGGAGGTTGCGGATGGGCGCGGTGCGGAAAATCAGGTCCTGCCAGTCGGTGTTGGGCAGTTGGGACACATCGCCTTGCAGCACGGAGGGGATTTGGTACGAGTTGGGACGAACCGAATTGGCGTCCGTGATTTTCCCGGTGGCGACGTTGTCGAGGTAGCCGTTGTTGCGGCCTTCGGTGACAAACTGCGCAAAATCCTTCGTATCGAGCAGGTTTAGCCGTTTAGCGACCTGCTGAAAACCCGTGTAGGCATCCACTTCGATGCGGGTTTTACCGGCTTTCCCGCGTTTGGTCGTGATGATGATGACCCCGTTCGAACCCCGCGAGCCGTAAATCGCCGTCGAAGACGCGTCTTTCAGCACGTCGATGGTTTCGATGTCGTTGGGGTTGATGGTGTTGAGCGGGTTGCCGATGCCCGCGTTGGTCACCGGGTAGCCGTCAATGACGAACAGCGGCTCGTTTCCCCCGGAAATCGAGCCAATGCCCCGAATCAAAATGCTGGTGTTGCCGCCCGGTGCGCCGTTGCTCTGCGAAATCTGCAAGCCCGCCACCTGCCCCTGAAGCGCCTGATCGACGCCGGAGACGGGTAGTTTCGTGATGTCTTTGGCGCTCACCGAGGCAATGGCTCCCGTTAAATCCTTCTTCTGCTGGGTGCCGTAGCCCACCACCACCACTTCGCCGAGCGAACTGGCCTCGGGCGTGAGCGATACGTCCACCGTGGCGCGGTTGCCAATCGACGCCTCCTGGGTCTGGTAGCCCACGAACGAGAAAACCAGCGTGGTCGCCCCGGCGGGCAGGGTGAAGCGGTAGGTGCCTTCGCCGTTGGTCGTGGCCCCGACGGTCGTGGCTTTTGCTTTCACGTTGACACCCGGTAGGGGTTTGCCGTTTTCGTCGGAAACGCGGCCGCTCACCGCCGTGACGCTCACGGTCGTTCCCGATTGCGCCAGCACGGAGCCGACGCCCCCCAGGACGAGCAGCGTTACCCGCAGCGCCTGGCTCAAAAAGGTAAGTGCTTTTTTCATGTAGGTTCGATAAGTTTAGAAATACTTTATCAATGTGAATTTATTATTTCACATTGCAATAGTATTTCTAAATTTTACTTTTGCCAAAAATTGGACTGAAAATATTTTTTGTGCGATAATCCGGGGCAGTTGGCAGCTTGGAATTTTACCAGGGTAAATTTGCCAGGAGGCCATTACGTGCGGTTTTCCCCGGAAAAAATAGAATTGGCCCGAACAGGAATCAGAATTTTTCCAGTCAGTTCGGGTAGGTCGCGCCGGTACTTTTCTTTTACTTTTACATTCACAATAATCAAGTATGAGTTTTCAATCCCAATTTGACCTCAGTGGAAAGATGGCCCTCGTGACGGGCTGCAAGCGCGGCATCGGCAAAGCCATGGCCCTGGCCCTGGCCGAAGCCGGGGCCGACCTCATCGGCGTTTCGGCCACGCTCGAAACGAGCGGCAGCGCGATAGAAAAAGAAGTGACCGCGTTGGGGCGGCAATTCAGGGGCTACGCCTGCGATTTTGCCAACCGCGCCGCCCTGCACCAGTTCATCGGCCAGGTGAAAGAGGATTTCCCGAAAATCGACATCCTCGTCAACAACGCCGGGACGATCATGCGCAAACCCGCCGCCGAACACCCCGACGAGTTTTGGGACGCGGTGATTGAAACCAACCTCAACGCGCAGTTTGTACTGAGCCGGGAAATCGGGAAGGAAATGGTGGCGCGGGGGAGCGGGAAAATCATCTTCACCGCCTCGCTACTCACCTTCCAGGGCGGCATCAACGTGCCGGGTTACGCCGCCAGCAAGGGGGCCATTGGGAGTTTGGTGAAAGCCCTCGCCAACGAATGGGCAGGAAAGGGTGTGAACGTGAACGCCATCGCCCCCGGCTACATCGCCACCGACAACACCGCCGCCCTGCAAGCCGACGCCGAGCGCAGCCAGTCCATCCTCGCCCGCATCCCGGCGGGCCGCTGGGGACAGCCGGAAGACTTCGCCGGCCCGACCGTTTTCCTGGCCTCTGCCGCCGCCGACTACGTCCACGGGACGATTCTGACGGTGGACGGGGGGTGGATGGGGCGGTAATTTTAAGGAGTGAGGAGTCAGGAGCGAGGAGGAAATGCAAAATGCTTTCTGACTTTTCTCCTCACTCCTCGCTTCTCACTCCTCAAAAAAACATGGTTCTCGTCATCGTCAAAGCCCTCGACATTCTGGAATTTGTGGCCCGCGACCAGTCGCGGGCGTTTTCGCTGACGGAAATCGCCGAGGCGCTGAAGTTAAACCAAGCCACTTGCGCCAATATTCTGCGGACGCTGGTCGAGAAAAACTACCTCGAACACGTGGGCCGAAAAAAAGGCTACCGCCTCGGTCCAATGGCGTATAGTCTGACGGGTAACCACGCCTACGGCCAAAACCTGGTGGAAGCGGCCAAAGACGTGATGGAATCGCTCACCGCCCGCCTCAACGAAAGCTCGCTGCTGGGGATTCTCCGCAACCAGAAAAGGTACATCGTCCACCTCGTCAACTCCGACCAGGATTTGCAGGTGCGCAGCCGCACCGAGCGCAATGTGTACGAAACCGCCACGGGGCGGCTACTGCTGGCCTTTTTATCCGAAAAAGAACAGGATGCCTTTCTGACGGTGAACGGCCTGCCCCCCGAAGCGACCTGGCCCGAAGCCAGCACGGCGGAAGGCTTGGCCGCGACGCTCCGGAAACTCCGGGACGAAGAACTGGCCGCGACGCATTCCAAAAGCCACATCATCGGCCTGGCGGTGCCCATCCGGCGCAGTGGCCGGGTGGTGGCGGCGCTGAGTATTTTCCTGCCCGAAGTGCGCTGCTCGGCAGGCCGGAAAAAGGAAATCGTGCAGGAACTCCGCCAGGCTGCCGAGGTGGTCAGCGGACGGTTGGGGGGAAAAGAGTAGCAGTTGGCAATTGGCGATAGGCAGTTGGCAGTAAAATTCAGTTGCACTTTTTGCCAACTGCTTACTGCCACTTTCATTGGTATCTCCCCGGCGCGAGGTATTCCTTCACGTAGTCTTCGATGCCATCTTCGAGGGAATGGAAGGGGTGCTGGTAGCCAATGCCCCGCAACTTGCTCATCGCCGCCTGCGTGAAGTACTGGTACTTGTCGCGGATGTCGGCGGGGGTGTCCACGAAGTCGATTTGGGGTTCCAGGTTTAAAGCCCGGAACACGTTGGTAGCCAGGTCGTGGAAGGTGCGGGCGCGGCCGCTGCCGAGGTTGTAAATGCCCGAATGCCGCCGACTGTGCATTAAAAACAGGCACACCTCCACCAAATCCTTGACGTACACAAAATCGCGCATTTGCTCGCCGTCGCGGAAGTCGGGGTGGTGCGAGCGGAACAGTTTCATCCGGCCCGAAGCCTGAATTTGCCGGAAGGCGTGAAAAATTACCGAAGCCATCCGGTCCTTGTGGTATTCGTTGGGACCGTACACGTTGAAAAACTTCAGTCCGGCCCAGAAAAAAGGTTTTTCTTCCTGCTGAAGTGCCCAGATGTCGAATTCGTTTTTGGAAACGCCGTAGGCATTCAGCGGCTGGAGTTGGGGAATCAGGGCTTCGTTGTCGTCGTAACCCAGTTCGCCCAGGCCATACGTGGCCGCCGAAGACGCGTACACGAGCGGAATCTGGTAGGCCACGCACCGCTGCCAGATTTGCTTGGAATAGGCGACGTTGAGGTGCTCGAAAATTTCGTAGTTGGCCTCCGTCGTGTCGGTACGGGCACCGATGTGGAAAATAAATTCTACTTCCTGGTAGTTGGCATCGAGCCAATCAAAAAATACTTCGCGGTCTACGCGTTCCTGAATCCGTTTCCCCTCCAGATTTTTCTCTTTCTCCGCATCGGAGAATTCATCCACGGCGATGATGGAGTTGAAGTTTTCCTCGTTGAGGCGGGCAATGAGGCAACTCCCGATAAACCCGGCGGCTCCGGTGACAATAATCATGAGAAGACGGCGTGAGTAAATGTGTTCAGGTGGCAACAGAAATTTAGACCGTAAAAGTAAAGGCCCGGCTTACCAAAACCTATACACCCATCGTAGAATAGTTTGTAAAATTCCGGGTTGATTTGATTAAGCTGCGCGGAATCAGGAATATAAATTATTGACTGTCAAACCAAATCTATTTCCCCTTGAATAGAATGAATGGTATTATGGACAGACCGTTCATGTGTGCGGCTTGGTTTTTTTATGCCCGGCCAACCGGCTACTTTTGCAGGTGGGAAACGCACGGTTTCCACTCAAGCGAACATGGTATACGTAAGTCGGAAAGAACATTTTAATGCCGCCCACCGGTTGTACAACCCGGCCTGGTCGGAGGAGAAAAACCGGGAGGTTTTCGGCCCCTGTGCCAATGTCAACTGGCACGGGCACAACTTTGAACTGATCGTGACGGTGAAAGGTCGCCCCGACCCTGAAACGGGCTTCGTCATCGACCTGAAAGTACTGGGGGACTTAATCAAGCAGGAAATTATCGAGAAAGTCGACCACCGGAACCTGAACCTCGACGTGGACTTTATGCAGGGAAAAATGGCCAGTTGCGAAATCCTCGTCACCGAAATCTGGAACATCCTGGCCCCCGAAATCGAACGTCTTTCTCCCGCCCGCCTCCACAAAATCCAGCTTTTTGAAACAGCGAAGAATTTCGTGGAATACTACGGGGAGTAAAAAGAATTAGGAATTAGGAATTAGGAATTAGGAATTTTGTGGCGCGAAGCGACAATAAACCGAATCAGGATTGATGCCTTTCAATTCCTAATTCCTAATTCCTAATTCCTAATTGAAGTACTTCCTCCTCGCCGGTGAACGCTCCGGCGACTTGCACGGGGCCAACCTCCTCCGCGCCATCCGGCATCATGACCCCAAAGCCCAGTGCCGGGCCTGGGGCGGCGACGACATGGCCGCCGCCGGGGCGCAACTCCTGCGGCATTACCGCGATCTAGCCTTCATGGGCATCTGGGAAGTGGCCAAAAACTGGCGCACGATCCGGGGCCTGATGGCCGAATGTCAGCAGCAAATCCTGGACTTTCAGCCCGACGTGGTCATTTTCATCGACTACGGCGGTTTCAACCTACGGGTAGCAAAATGGGCTAAATCTGGGGGCATTCGCACGTTTTTTTACATCTCGCCCAAAGTCTGGGCCTGGAATCAGGGCCGGGCCTGGCGCATCAAGCGCGACGTGGACCGGCTCTTCGTGATTTTCCCCTTCGAGGTCGGCTTTTTCAAAAAATACGACTACGACGTCGATTACGTCGGCAACCCGCTCTTCGATGCCATCGCCGCCTTCCGGCCCGATCCCGCCTTCCGTTCCCGCTACCAACTTGGCAATCGCCCCCTCATTGCCCTGCTGCCCGGCAGCCGTCGGCAGGAAGTCACGGGCATTTTGCCCCGGATGCTCCTGGCCGTGCGGCATTTTCCGCAGTACCAATTCGTCGTGGCCGGGGTTTCCAATCTGCCCCAGTCGCTGTACGAGGAACTGTTGACCGACCAGTCCTTGCCCGTGGTAACGGATGCGGCTTACGACCTGCTTTCCAATGCCGAAGCGGCTCTAATCACGTCCGGCACGGCCACGCTCGAAACGGCGCTGTTCGGAGTTCCCCAGGTGGTGTGCTACCACACGAGTGCCCTGACCAACGCCCTCGGTCGGATGTTTATCAAGGTGCCCTTTCTTTCGCTGGTCAACCTGGTGGCCGAACGGGAAGTGGTGCGGGAGTTGATTCAGGGAGACCTTAACGAAAACAACCTCGTGACGGAATTGAAGAAAATCACCCTCGAAGCCAGCACCCGCCAACATCAACTCGACGCCTACGCCGAAATCCGCGTAAAGCTGGGCGAAGTCGGCGCCTCGGAGCGGGCGGGGGAATTGATGGTGAAGTACTTGAGGAGAGGATAGAGATGCACTTCTCTCATCTCTCTGCTCTATCCTCTCTACTCTATCCAGGTACTTTCCCACCCACGCTTTCTGCACCCCCTGAACTGAAGCGTAAAAGCGGGCTATTTCGACCCGGTCGCGGAGCCAGTCGCCGCTGGGGTAGAAAGGCTCGGCGATTCAACTGGTTTTGCGGGGGTAATCCCAGCCCGTCAGGATGAGCGGCACTCCGGCTAATCGGGCGATGTGGTAAAAACCCGTTCGGAGTTCGGCCACGTCGGCGCGGGTGCCTTCGGGGGCGATGGCGATGTGGCTCCGGTCGCGTTCCCGGATGAACGCCGCTTCGGCCTCCACCAGATTCTGATTTTGTCGGCGATCCACCGGGAAGCCGCCCGTCTCCCGGAAAAACCAGCCCGTCCGGGAGTCGAACAATTCCCGTTTTCCCAGAAAACCAATTCGCATCCCCGTCGCAGCGCGGGCACCGAGGCCCACCACGAAACCCCAGCCCGTGGCGTGGGGCGCTACAATCCAAACGGCTTTAGGCAACGCACGCGGAATGATTCCGGCCAGTCGCCAGCCTGCAAGGTGAAAAGGGTTTTGGCAATCGAGGAAAGCATGGGTGAAGTTGAGAGTTGAAAGTTGAGAGTTGAAAATTTTCAATTCTCAATTCTCAATTTTCAATTCTCAACTCTCAATTTTCAACTTTCAATTTTTATCCGATCAAAAACGGCTTCGGGCTAAAACAGAGCACAAATACCAGCAACGCCAGCCAACCGAGCGCCTTCCGGCCCGGACTCAGGGGTTGTTCGATGGGGGCGGGCGGGTGGTAAATGCCCAGAAAACGGCCCAAAATAAACAGGAAGGGCAAAAATCCCTGGTAGCCCTGGAGTTGGGGAAAAAAGTAGCTCAGCGCCAACTGTCCGGTTAAAACGCCCAGCGCCAGACCCAGCACCGCGAGGCGATTCTCCGAAATTCTGGAAAAACTGGCGTACAGAAAATACGTGTAGCCGAGTAGCCAGGCCACTTCCTCCCAGGATTCGATGGAAAAACCGTTGAAGCGAAGCAAGCCCAACCCGGCGTAAAACACGAACCCCACGAACAACGCCGGAGAGGCCACCCGGTGTGCCTCCCGCCCGATGAGGCCGTAGAGGATGTGGCCGCCGTCGAGTTGCCCGACCGGAATCAGGTTGAGGGCGGTGAAAAACAAGGCCAGGTAGCCCGCCAGCAGCCAGGGGTAATGCACCATGTCGTACACGTTGGGCACCCAGGCAGGGTTGGTAGCGACGTAGGTTTTGAAGAACCAAAACAGCAAATTATCGCCCAGCGCCACGCTTCCTTCGCGGCTGATGTGGCGGGCGTAGTCGGCCCCGAATTGGCTGAAATCGGGGTGAATCTTGAAAATGTACTCTGGCGGGGGCAGGTGCGTAAACCCGTACCAAAGCACCCCCAGCGCTACCACAAACCCGGCCAATGGCCCGGCAATGCCGATGTCGAAATACTGTTTGTTGCTGCGGATTCTCCCCTGAATTCGGATGAAAGCCCCCATCGTGCCGATGCTCGTGAGCGGCCCCATCCAGAGCGGCAGGTAGTAGGGCAAAGTCACGCGCACCCGGTTGCGCAGCGCCGTGAAATAATGCCCGAATTCGTGGACGGTCAGAATGCCCAAGAATGGCAGCGAGAACGCCAGTCCCTGCCAGAACTGCGCCCAGCCCATCGGTCGGTGGGGTTCGAGAAACGAACTGCCAAAGATCCACTCCGCCCCCGCCAGGGTCGTAGTGACGATGGTAAGCAGGAACAGGCCAAGTTGGATGAGGAGCGTACGACGAGGCATTTCAACGTTTGAAAGGTTTGAGGTTTGAAGGGTTTGAAAAGGTTTATCGTTCAAACCTCAAACCCATCAAACCTCAAACCAAATACGGTTTCATCTTCTCCACCAACGATCCGATGGGATCGAGGCGGAGGGTCTGGACGCCCAGGGCGTTGGCAGCGAGTAGGTTGTCGGGGTTGTCGTCGATGAAGAGCGTTTCTTCGGGCACCAGGCCCGCGTCGGTCAGAACGTGTTCGTAAATCGCCGGGTCGGGTTTCATCAGGCCCAGTTCGGAGGAAATGTATAGTTTCTCGAAAAGACCGGGGAAATCCACGCCCATCGCCGCCGCCCGCCGAGTGATTTCCCGGACGTGAATCGGGTTGGTGTTGCTGAGTAAAAACACCCGGTAGGTTTTGCCGAGTTCGGCGATGAGGTCGAGGCGCTCTTTGGGCATGTCCAACAGCAGCGTACACCAGGCTTCGTCGATGGCCTCCTCCGGCCAGTCGTTCCCCCCAAATTCCTGCTTCAACGCCGCCCGAAAATCGGCTTCGGCCAATTCGCCTCCTTCAAAATGCCGGAAAAAGGCTTTCGTCCGAAACAATTCGTTCGCCGTCACGTCATCCACGCCAGCCAATTTCCCGAAGGCCCGGTGGGTGAGAGGAATGTCGATATCGATGATGACATTCCCCATGTCGAAGAGGAGGTTTTTGATCATGGAAAGTAGAAACAGGAGGTAAGAAACAGGAGACAAGAGACGGGAAAAGACAGGATTTTCTTATTTCTTGTCTCCTGTTTCTCACCTCTATTCCTTCACCACCCCCATCCCTTCAAACTTCTCGATGCGCTGGTTGATGCGCTCTTCGGGGCTGAGGGCGTTGAGAATGGCGAGTTCGGTCAGAATGGTTTGTTTGAGGGTAGCCGACATGGTTTCCCAATCGACGTGGGCACCGCCGAGGGGTTCGGGCACGATGCCATCGACGAGGCCGTTGCCGAGCATATCGGTAGCCGTCAGGCGCAGGGCATCGGCGGCTTGTTCTTTAAAATCCCAACTACGCCAGAGGATGGTCGAGCAGTTTTCGGGCGAAATCACGGAGTACCAGGTGTTTTCGAGCATCAGCACGCGGTCGCCGATGGCGATGCCGAGCGCCCCACCCGAAGCGCCTTCGCCGATGATGATGCAAATGACCGGCACCCGGAGCATGAACATCTCACGCAGGTTGCGGGCAATGGCCTCGCCTTGTCCGCGCTCCTCGGCGGCCATGCCCGGAAAAGCCCCCGGCGTGTCGATGAGCGTGACGATCGGCTTGTTGAATTTCTCGGCCATTTTCATCAACCGCAGGGCTTTGCGGTAGCCTTCGGGGTTGGGCATCCCGAAATTGCGCTGTTGGCGCTGCTTGGTATTCCGGCCTTTTTGCTGGCCGATGAGCATCACCGTCTGCCCGTCCAGGTCGCCGAAACCGCCGACGATGGCCTGGTCGTCGGCCACGGTGCGGTCGCCGTGGAGTTCGATGAATTCGGTGAACAGGCGGTGGATGTAGTCGAGGGTGTAGGGGCGGTCGGGGTGGCGGCTGAGTTGGACCCGCTGCCAGCGGGTGAGGTTCTGAAAAGTCTCGCGGCGGAGTTGATCGATGTTTTCTTCGAGGGTCTGCACGGCCGCCGTCACGTCGACGTTGCTGGTCTCGGCGAGTTTTTTCAGGTCTTCGAGCTTGTTCTCGAGCTCGGCGATGGGTTTCTCAAAATCCAGAAGGGTACGCATGGAAAGGGCTGGTTAGGCGGGGCAAAGGTAGGGTGATTTACGAAGTACGATTTACGAATTACGATTGAATACCCTGCTCTCCCTCTTTGCAATCGTAAATCGTACCTCGTAATTCGTAAATCACAACTCAAACGTTTGTCCTTTTTCCGGCATTTCGACGTGGGCGTACCCGGCTTCGTGGAGGGCGTTGCTGAAGTTTTCCATGCCCGACGGTTCGCCGTGAACCAGGAAGATTTTTTTCAACCGCTCCGGCGACTGGCTTTTCACGAAATGCACCAGGTCGTTGAGGTCGCCGTGGCCGCTGAACACGTCGATTTTCTCGATTTTTGCCAGCACCGGAAATTCCTTGTCCTTAATTTTCAGCGTTTCCTGTCCGTGGAGCAGGCGCCAGCCCAGGGTGCCTTCGGCGGCGTAGCCAATCATCAGAATCGTACAGTAGGGGTTGTTGATGTTGGCCGCCACGTGCTGCTCTACCCGCCCGCCCGCGATCATGCCCGACGAAGAAATGATGATGCAGGGTTCGGCGTGGTTGCTCACGGCCCGGCTCGCTTTCTCGCTTTCGATGTAGGTCAGGTTTTCAAAATCGAACAGCGAGTCGTTTTCTTTTTTGAATTGCCGGGCTTCGCCGTTGAGCAGGCGGACGTTTTTTTCGTACACCCGCGTCGAGGCGCGGGCCAACGGACTGTCGCTGAACACTTTGATGGGTTCAAAACCCTGCTGGGTGTAGAGCCGGTTGAGCGTGTAAAGCAGGGCCTGGGTGCGGCCCACCGAAAAGGCCGGGATGATGAGCCGCCCCGGAATGTCGATGCAGGTGCGGCGCACCACGTCGGCGAGGGCGGCTTCGGGCGTGCCGATGAGGTCGTGAATCCGGTTGCCGTAGGTGCTTTCGCAAAGGAGGTAATCCACCTGTGGGATGGGTTCGGGGTCCACCAGCAACGGGTATTCTTTCCGGCCCAGATCGCCGGAGAAACAGATGCTTTTCGTTTGGCCGTCTTCCTGTACTTCCACCACGATGTGCGCCGCGCCGAGCAGGTGCCCGGCGGGGATGAAGGTCACGTCGAGGCCGGGTTTTACCGCAAATTTTTTGTTGAAGGGCACCGTCACGAAGTTGTCCATCGCCTCCTCCACCTGCTTTTCGAGGTACACGTCGCCCTTGCGGGTGATGCGGTCCATGCGCTTACGCTTTTTGTTGCTGTCGCCCTGGGCTTTGCTCAGGCGCTTGGCGTGGAGGTGGGCGGAGTCGATGAGGAGCAGGTTGGTCAACTCCTGCGTGGCCGAGGTGCAGAGAATCTGGCCTTCGTAGCCATCGCGGTACAGGTTGGGGATATTGCCGGAGTGGTCGATGTGGGCGTGGGTGAGGAGCACCACGTCCACGTTGGAGGCATCGAAGGGAAAAAACTGCGGCGCGGGTTCCTCGCCTTCCGGCTGGCGCTCCATGTCGGTGCCGCAGTCGATCAGCACCGTGTACTCATCCTCCAGTTCGAGCAGGTACATGCTGCCGGTCACCTGACGGGCGGCACCCCAAAACGTTAATTTCATGTAAAGCGGTCTGCAAAAATAGCCGTTGGGGGAACGGGGCGGGGGAGGGCAGCGGACGAATCATCGGGAGGCGCTCCTCCGCCGGGTGGTTGGTTCCAACCGCACAGCGGCAATTTTTAACGAAAAAAAGTAAAAGTCGTCTTGCGCAAAGCTACCTAAAAATGGCAATTTTTTTGCCATTCTCCGCCCCGAACGGCCCTTTTTCGTAGGTTGCCGACCTAACCCGCTTTCGCCCATGATTCGACTTTTTTACCTGCTAAACGTTCTGGTTTTCACGCTCCCGGCCTTCGCCCAATCGCCCGATTCCCTGCATTGGCTCCAGTTTGGGCGGCAACTCGATTCGCTGCAAACCTCCGCGATCCTCCAGCACGGCAGCGTAGCGGCCTGCATTCAGGCCACGCAGGGCGCGGCTCCGTTGCTGGCCTACAATGCCCGCCGCAGTTTACCGCCCGCTTCGGTGATGAAGTTGATTACGACGGCCACAGCCTTTGCCGTGCTGGGGGAAACGTACACCTACCAAACCACCCTGCTCCACGACGGCCTCCTGCGCGGCGACACGCTCTTCGGCAACCTGCGCCTCGTCGGCACGGGGGACCCTTCGCTGGGGTCGGGGCGATTTGCCAATTACCCCGACTGGCCGGGACAACTGGCTCAGTGGGTAGAAGCGGTGAAACGAGCGGGAATCCGCGTCGTGCTGGGCCGGGTGCTGACCGACGACACGGTGTTCGACGAAAACGCCACGCCCGGCGGCTGGCCCTACGACGACCTCGGCAATTACTACGGGGCCGGGGCCACGGGCCTGATGGTGGCCGAAAACAGCTACCGCCTCGTATTTCAGCCAGCGGATAGCCTCGGCGGCCCCGCCCCGGTCCTCCGTACGGAGCCGCCAATTCCGTACCTGACTTTCCGCAACCGGGTCCGCACCGATTCGCCCGGCACCGGCGACCAGGTTAACATTTTCGGGGGAATCGGCGACCGACAGCCGCTGCTCGAAGGCTACGTGCCGCAGGGTACGCCGGAGTTTTCGGTGAAAGGTTCCCTGCCCGACCCAGGGTATTTCGCCGCAATTTCACTGCAAAATGCCTTGATCCAGGCGGGTTTGAAAGTCGGGCAGGAAGCGGCCAGCCTGAGCCAGTTGCGCCGTCAGCAACCGGGCCTGACCCTGCCACCCCCGGCGCTCGATTTGCTGGTGACGCTCTCGCCGCCGCTGCGCGACCTGGCCCGCGAGTGTAATTTTCAAAGCATCAACCTCTACGCCGAGGCGTTTTTGAAGAAAGTCGGGCTGACGATGGGCTACGGCACCACCACGCCCCAGGCCGTCAACGCGCTGAAGCAGGTGTGGCGAAACAAAGCCGTGGACCTGAGCGGCTTCCGTCCGCTCGACGGGTCGGGCCTTTCGCCCCAGAACGGCCTCACGGCCCAGAACATGGTCGGGATCCTCACGGCGGCGGCGCGGGAACCCTGGTTCCCGGCGTTTTACGCCAGCATCCCGGTGCTGGGTGTTTCGGGGACGGTGCGGAATTTAGGCCGAAAAACCCGCGCGGCGGGCAACGTGCGGGCCAAAAGCGGCAGCATTGGCGGGGTGCGCTGCTACGCGGGCTACTACACCGCCCGCAACGGCGAGTTCCGCGCCTTCTGTTTTATGCTCAATCAGTACGACCCCGACGCCGGGGCGGCCACGAAGGAATTGGAGAAATTGATGGTGGCGATGGCAGAAATTTAGAGGATAGAGATGAGAGTAGAGAGGATAGAGTAGAGAGAATAGCAAAAGGCATTTCTCTATCCTCTCTACTCTTATCTCTAAACCGCCTCTGTCTGCTGTTGCCAGAAATTCGAGTACGCTTTGCCGTTGCGGAGCAGGTCGCGGTGGGTGCCTTCTTCCACCACCTGGCCCTGGTCGAGTACCACAATTTTATCGGCCTTACGCACCGTGCTGAGCCGGTGGGCGATGATGACGATGGTTTTGCCTTCCTCGCGGAGTTGCTGCACCGTGCGTTGCACGAACTGCTCGGAGTTGGAATCGAGCGCCGAGGTGGCTTCGTCCAGCACCAGAATTTCGGGTTCACGGTACAAGGCGCGGGCAATCGCCAGGCGTTGGCGCTGCCCGCCGGAGAGCGTCGCGCCGTTTTCGCCCAGGTACGTTTTGAAGCCGTTGGGCAGACCTTCGATAAACTCAGTGATGCCCAGGTGATGGCAAATGGCGAGTACCCGCTCCATGTTCGGGGTTTCTTCGCCCACGGCGATGTTTTCCACCACGTTGCCCGCAAACAAATCGATCTTCTGCGGCACCACGCTCACCACCCGCCGAAGACTTTCCGAGTGCAGGTGCTTGATGTCGTAGTCGCCGATGTGGATGCTGCCGCTGAGGAGCGGGTACAGGCCCTGCACGAGCGAAAGCAGCGTCGATTTTCCCGACCCACTCTCACCGACCACGGCGGTGATTTTTCCTTTCGGTAAAACCAGCGTCAAATCCTCGAACACGGTGGCGCGGGTGCCGTAGCGGAAGGTGACGTTCTGGAAGCGGATGTCGCCGACCATGCCGGGGCGGAGGGGCACTTTGTTTTCGTCACTTTCGCGCTCCAAATCCATAATTTCAAACAAACGGTCGGCGGCGATCACGGCTTCCTGAATGCTCCGGTTGGCCCCGATCAAACTGGATGCCGGGCCGGTAAAGTAGCCGATGAGCGCGTAAAACGACAGCAACTGCCCCGGGGTGAGTTCGTTTTGCAGCACGAACCCGGCCCCGGCCCAAAGCAAAATGATGGTGAACAGCCGGGTCACGAATTCGGAGGCGGTACCGGCGTAAATCCCGGCGCTGGCCGTCTGGTACACCGTCTGGAGCAGTTTCACGAACCGCGTTTCGGTTTTCTGGCTGGCGAAGCCCTCCAACCCGAAGCGTTTGATGGTCGGCATGGCGTTGAGCGACTCGACCAACTGGGCTTCCAGGTCAGCGGAATTTTCCATCAACTGGCGCTGGTAGCGCTGGTTGAAGCGGTTGAAAGCCCAGTACACCCCCGCGTAGAGCGGAATGACGAGCAGCAAAATCGCCGCCAGTTTCCAGTAAAACGTAAACATCATCCCGAATGAAAACAGCACGATGAGCACGTTGACGACGATGCCCAGGGCGGTGTCGTTGATGAAGGCCCGGATTTTCACGGCGTCGTTGACCCGCGAAATAATTTCGCCGACGCGCATCGTGTCGAAAAACGTGGCGGGCAGCGTCATCAGGTGTTTGTAGTAGCCCAAAATGAGCGAGGCATCGATGCGCTGCCCGGTTTTCAGGTTGAAAAAATTCTTCGTCGTGTTGATGAACAATTGCAAAAGCAGCAGCCCAATCATGACCACACTCAGCAAATTGAGCAGGTTGCGATTGCCATCGACCAGCACGTTGTCCACCAATTTCTGAATGTAAATCGCCGACGACAACCCCAGAATCGTGTACACCAACGCCCCGAACAGGGCCTGGCCCAACACGGCCCGGTGGGGCTGGAGCAGTTGCCAGAAACGTTGGGGAACGGAGGTTTTTTCGTTGCCAACTTTAAAGGTTTCGTCGGGCACGAGCAGCACCAGCAGACCGGTCCACTCGGCCCCGAATTCGGCGGGCGTTTTTTGATGAAACTGCCCGTCGGCGGGGTCCATGACCGTGATGGAGCGGGGCGTGGCTTCGTACAGCACGACGTAGTGATGCAGCGCCCCCTCGCGGAGGCTGACGTGCGCGATGGCAGGCAACGGAATTTTAGCTAAGCTGTCGAAGGTTGCCTTCACGCCTTTGGCCTGAAAACCCAGTTTCTGGGCGGCTTCGACCATGCCCAGCACATTGGTGCCCTTCTGGTCGGTGGCGGCCAGTTGGCGAATGCGGGCCACGGGCATCAGCAGGCGGTAATGCGCCGCCACCGAGGCCAGGCAGGCCGCCCCGCAGTCGGTGATGTCGCGTTGCTTGATTTTGGTGCGGGAGGCGGTAGCCAGCGACGACACCCGGCCCCGGAGGGAGTGGAGAAAATTGCTCATGGCCGACGGGTGAGTAGGGTGGAGGCAGCCGGAGCGCGGTCGGGGGGGCTAGTGGGGTTGAGCCAGTCGTCGGCGCGGTCGTAGAGTAATTGAAACAGCGAGCGCCGCGCCACCAGAAAGCGGGTGTTGACGGTCATGCCTTTTTTCAAAAAACCCTTGTAGCCGTTGGAAAGGGCTAAATACGAGCGGTCTAACTGACAGCGGACTTTAAAAACGGGCTGGTCGTGGATCACCGTGAAATCATTGGCGATGTCGATGACCTTGCCGGTAAGCAAGCCCCATTGGTTGTAGTCGAAGGCATCCACCTGCATCCGCAACGCTTGCCCGGTCCGCACGAGGCCAATGTCTTTCGGCGACACGTAGCACTCCACGATCAACGTCGAATCGGGTGAAATCACCGCCAGCACGTCGCCGGGTTGCACGTAACTGCCCACGTAGCGTCCGGCCAGTTGGGTGGCCGTCCCGCCCACCGGGGCTTTCAGCACGTAGAGCGCCTGCTGGTCGCGCAGTTGCTGGGCATCGGCTTCGAGGGCGTTGAGGTCGCGCTGGTGCTGGGTCAGATCCGACTGCCAGTAGCTGCGCTGCTGTTCGACGAGCGTGTTGTAGCGGGCCAGGGCCACTTTGTGGGCGTACAGCGAATTTTCGTATTCCAGGCGCGCAATGGCCGCCTGCCGGTAGAGCAGGTGGCTGGTCTGGAGTTCGCGCTTGCGTTTTTCCTGCAAATGCCAGCTTTCTTCCACCACCGAGCGAAACTGCGCGTACTGCTGGCGGTACAGCGGCGCTTCAAGCACCCCGACTTCCTGCCAGGGTTTTTCGGTGAGCAGGGTCAAATCGCGGGTGAAGGCTTTTTTCTCCGCTTGTTGTTCGTCGAGGAGGCGCTGCCGGGTGTTGAGCGCCTCGGATTGCAACCGAAACAAAGGCTGACCTTGCCGAACCGACTGCCAATCCCTCACCATGACTTCTTCGATCACGGCCCCGGCGGTAGCCCGCACTTCGCTGCGCTCGGCCACCGGGCGAACCAAGCCGCCCGCCTGCACGGACACATCCACGTAAATCAGCGGCAGGGCCAGCAGGGTGCCCGTCAGGGCCAGTAGCACGGTCAGGTAAATCAGTTGACTCCGCACGGTGACGTGGGGCAGATACGACAGCATTCCGTCGGAGACGGGCGGTAGCTTGGCATCGTTCATGGCAAGAGGGGGAGCGGTTGAAAAACGATTCCGGGGCCTAAAAAAAAGTGCCACACCACATGGTTGCCGGAGGTAGTGAAAAGGCAGAGATTCAATCCTTTGAAAAAAGAGCATAGACCGCTCGATTTACAGGATTCAACCTCTGCCTTTTGCCTGGAAGTCAGCTTATTCGGGCTGACTTCAGTGACAGCCACACGAGTTGGACGACTTCGACGAGTTGAACAGACTGTTGCCGTTCCCGATGCTGTTACCCGACACGTGCGTGTTCAGATCCACCAGATCGTTGACAAAAATACCGCCAACCGATAAGAGCGAACCATTGCCGCCATTACCGCCTAAAAAACCGCCTTGAGTAGTAACCAACTCTTGGTTGGTAAGCTCCTCCACCTGGAGTTGGGCAAGATTGAGCGTTTTCATGATGCTTGAAATTTTGTGAAGAACTGGTTCTCTTGAAAAAAGTAATTTCCCTGGCTAGTTTACCGGGGGTGTTTCCTTTAATGACAGCCACACCCGTAGCCGCTGTTCGATTGGTGGGAATTGAACAGGCTGTTGCCATTCAGAATACTGTTGCCGGATACGTGGGTGTTCAGATCGACCACATCGTTGACGTAGATGCCGCCGACGGAAATCAGCGAGCCGTTGCCGCTACCGCCACCGTAACCCGATGTACCTCCTTGAATTTGGACCAACTCCTGGTTGGTAAGCTCCTCGACTGCGAGTTGAGCAAGATTGAGCGTTTTCATGACCGTAATTTAGTTTGTGATGAAAGTGCCTACTCGTTAAGCTTTTCGGCTTCCGCTGGTCACTCGGTGCGTTGCTCGTCCGGGGCTTTTAAATTACTGTTTCCCGCCTTGTAATGCGTTACGCCGTTTGACTGAGACAAAGGTGTGGGACAGAACGCCTCATTCCGATAACCACCCGGTATAGCTTCATAACCCTCGGTTATAATTTTATGCTCACTCGATTCCGCCTCGTATCACCGGGGTTTAGTACTGTTTTTTCAGGATTTGATACTTTTTTTTTGCCTACTCAATCCAAGAACCATCCTAATCCGTAGGTAATGGTATAGCCGTCCGGTTCTTGGCGGTGTTCGACTAAAAACCCTGAGCTTATGTAATCAGCAGCTTTTACTGAGAAATTCTGGAAGTTAAACCGTCAATTCCATGCTAATCATCTCAGCCAAACTCCGCCGACTGCGGCAGGTATTCGGGTATTCCCAGGAATACGTCGCCTTCAACCTCGGAATGTCACAGCCTGCTTACTGCAAGTGGGAAAGTGGCAAAACGCACCCCTCTATCGACAAACTCGAATTTGTGGCCGGGTTATACCAACTAACTCTGGGAGAGTTTCTTCAGGGAAACGATACCGAGCTATTGAAGCAACTCATTGCCGATGGGCGATTCGCCGATACCTTGTTAGGAAAAACCGCGACGAACGATTGAACAAAACCGCAAAGACCTCACCCCACCAGTTACGGCTGGTGGGGTGGGGTCTTTGCGGTTTTACGGCTGAATCGGGCGAAGGTCAGGCCTTACCTGAGAAGCAACCAGCGGCGTTTTGGGTAAAAGAGGTAGTTTTGCAGCGAGTTTGGGCGACGGGTTTTACCCAAAAACCAAGTACTCAAAAAAACGAAAGCTGCCCGATGACCGAAACCGCGCTCGATCCCACCGACGACGACGAACTCTACGAACACCACCGCATCGAGGTGGACAAGGGGCAGGGCTTGTTGCGGGTGGACAAATACCTGATGGTCCGAATCGAAAACGCCACCCGTAGCAAAATTCAGTCGGCCATCGAGAGCGAATCAGTGCGGGTAAACGGGCAGGTGGTCAAGCCGAGTTACCGGGTCAAGCCCCAGGACCTGATCACCGTTTCGCTGCCCCACCCACCCCGCGAGGCCACCGAAGTACTGCCTGAAAACATTCCACTCGACATTATTTTTGAAGACGACGACCTGTTGCTGGTCAATAAACCGGCGGGACTGGTGGTGCATCCGGGGCAGGGCAACTGGTCGGGGACGCTGGTGAACGGGTTGGTTTTTCACCTGCAAAACCTGCCTACCTCGCGCAATGGAGCCATCCGGCCCGGCCTGGTTCACCGCATCGACAAAGACACCTCCGGGCTGCTCGTGGTGGCTAAAACCGAGTTAGCGATGGCGCACCTGGCCCGGCAGTTTTTTGAACACACGATCGAACGCACCTACGTGGCGCTGGTCTGGGGCGAACCGACTCCCCCCGAAGGCACCATCACCGGCAACGTAGGCCGCAGCAGCCGCGACCGCCGGGTGATGGACGTGTTTCCGCACGGTGACCAGGGCAAAGAAGCCGTGACCCATTACAAAACCCTGCAACCGCTCCGCTACGTGAGCCTGGTGCTGTGCCAGCTCGAAACGGGCCGCACCCACCAAATTCGGGTTCACATGAAATACCGGGGCCACCCGCTGTTCAACGATGCGACTTACGGCGGCGACCGGGTGGTGAAGGGCACGGTGTTCAGCAAGTACCGGCAGTTTGTCGAAAACTGTTTTGAACTTTGCCCCCGGCAGGCCCTCCACGCCCGTTCGCTGGGCTTTCAACACCCGCGTACCGGCCAATGGATGCAATTTGAAGTTCCCCTGCCCGCCGACATCCGCGCTGTGATTGCCAAGTGGGAAGGATACGTTACCAATGAATGAATGAGAGAATGAATGAAGGAATGAATAAAAAGGCATCACCGCTTTTCATTCACTCATTCATTCTCTCATTCTCTCACTCATTCATTCATTCTCTCATTCATTAAAAATCAATGGTTCGTCAAGGATTAAGCGGCTCTACAGCCGAAACGATACAACTGGCGC
>CAXTIG010000026.1:0-93187 GCA_964244295.1 uncultured Cytophagales bacterium | reverse complement strand
TTCTGGGTATTCACGCCCACGTCCACCACCGACTGGGTCAAAAACGGAAACAGCAAATTCAGCCCGCTGCCCACCAGCAAACTCAACAGCAATTGCAACAGCAGCGCCCGGTACTGACTCAGGTAGCCCAGCACCCGCCCAAAACCGTAACCCGCTGGTTTTTCGTCTTCCTGGTCAAAAAAGGTGGGCGTGGGTTCGAGTAGCAGCACGATGCCCTCGCCGCGCCCGCCCTGCTGGGTAGCCAGCCAGCCTTCGCAAAACTCCTCGGCGGTGTAGGCAATCAGCCCTTTGGCGGGGTCGGCGACTTGAACCGTCCCTTTTTGAGTGGAAAGTTGAGAATTGAAAGCGGTCCGCCGCGCGGTTGAAAGTTGAGGGGTGGGTGGGGTTTGGAAGAGGATTTCTTCGTTTTTGAGAACCTCAAACGAGGCGGGCGGATGGGTGAACAAATCAGGGTTGGGTGCCTTCTTGCCACCCCAAACCCGCCGCATCCATTCCCCTAACTTTCCATTTTCAACTTTCAATTTTCCACTTACCCGGTGTACAACCACGAAGTGATTTTGCCGCCAATGAATGATGCAGGGTAGCGGGGCCTCGGCAACCAGTTTTTCAAAGGGGATCTTTACCCCCAACGTGCGAAAACCAATGGCCTCGGCGGCTTCGGCAATGCCCAGCAACGATACGCCTTCCTTGCTAATTTGCGCCTTTTCCCGCAACGATTGCGCCGTGTAGCTCCGCCCGTAGTGCTTTGCCACCATGCGCAGGCAGGTGGGGCCGCAGTCCATGTGGTCGAGTTGGGGGTAGTGGGGGAAGGCGGGCATGAGCTACAATTCTATCCTGATTTAAAGCCAAGAACCCATAAAATGGTGAACGGCATACGCGTTCTTTAATTTACTATTTTGCATTGCGCTCTCTCTAAATTCCCTAAAAATAGTCGCCTCTTGTTTTGTGAGTGGAGCAATTAATTCAGGGGCAATTAAGCTAATGTATTGAGAATTATTGTTCCTAAAATATTCATTAAACATTACAGGCCCAGTTGATTTCATTACTTGGCTATATTTATTTGCGTTGCTTACACCTAATATATTCTCAGAAGCAAGATTTAACATTAAGTTAGAAATCAATTTTTTAAAAAACTCATGTTGTGCATTGCTAGCCATGAACGCATTACCCAAAAAAAATTGGCAATTATGAAACAATGCATAAGATTTTGGTTCGAGTCCAATACATACTTCATTTACTATAAGTTCTTTAATTGATTTCAAACATTCGTAATCAAGATCAACGTAGAGGCCTCCCTCCGAATACAAAATTAGATACTTTAGTAAATCTACTCTTTGAATATTATATGACAAAGATTGATACAATTTTTCAATAAAAGGAAAATCCTTAACTATCAACTGTTTACAAGACATTTCGTCCCAAAGCCTATACTCCCAATGAGGATGCTGTTCTCGCCAAGTGTGAGTGTAGCATTTCACACTATTAGGAACCTCATCATTTCCTATCCAGATTTGATGAATTTTTTCTGGAATAGTTTGTCTGTGTGTCAAATCACTCATGCTGATGCTATTGAAAATGTATTTCGAGTTCCTATTAAAATAGGTAATTTATTTCCGTGATAGATCAAGAAGTATTTGCTCTAACTCTTTAGATTCTGGGTTGGGTGCATTGTCATAAGCAAGTTTTCCTTCTTTATCAAAAATCATATAACGAGGAATAGAATTCAGTTTATATTGTTTCATAAAATCCGAAGTTCGAGAGTTAACAATCAAAAAGTTTTCTTTATGTGTTGCTAAATTTTCCTTCG
This sequence comes from uncultured Cytophagales bacterium, assembly GCA_964244295.1. Lineage (GTDB taxonomy): Bacteria > Bacteroidota > Bacteroidia > Cytophagales > Spirosomataceae > JAJAZB01. The sequence goes on along the minus strand of CAXTIG010000026.1, from coordinate 91,380 downwards.
CACTTACATTTTCCCACGGCTTAAGTGTTTGATCTATTGATAAGTAAAAGAATACAACATTCTTATTTCTTAATTTTTCTCGAAGTTTTATTGAATTAGGAAATGATGCTCGACAAGGGGCACACCAACTTGCCCAAAAATCCGCGTATATTACTTTCCCGGCATATCGTTTATTGACTTCATCTAATGTGAATGATTTGCCATCAGTACTCCTTAAAACTAATGATTTGGTCGTATTTCTTTCTCCATCAAAGTCTAATGCATACTTTAATTTCATCTGATTAACCAAGAGCGTGTCATTAATACGTTGCTCAAACTTTTTCATATAATTCATAAAATCGGCTCTAGAAAAAGTTTGAGCGATTCTATTTAACTCTCTTATAAGAAGATAATTTCTGTCTTTTTCCGGAAATAAATTACTACTGTCGATTTGTGTATAGATTTGTTTGTAATCTCTATTCACAGCATCTTTTAAGTCCAAAGTCCTTGCTTTGTCTGTAAAATATTTATCTGAAATTGCCTCAATAAGTTGATGGCGAAAAATTTCTGGATAGCCGTAAATATTTAAACGGTGACTTTCAAGCATCTTACTAATTTCAGTAAACGATATATTTTCGGTTTCTATATCAATAATAAGATTTAGATTTCTAAGTTTATTTTTATAAAAACTGTATGCTTCAATAGAAATCAAATTGATTTTATTCAGCGAATCTAATAAATGATTGCCAAAATCAATATACTCTTTTGATTCGTTTTTTAATTCTTTTCTTATTAGATTTATTTGTTTAACTTGTAAGTCTTGTTTGGATTTCAAAGGGAGTTTAATTTGTTGATTAAACTTAATTTTGTTGCTAAAAACTCTTTCAAGATTTATTTGTGAAGCATTAAAGTATTTTGATAATATTGAGTATTTTTTATTATTTAATTGCTTTCTTAACATATATTCAAAAGTGTAATCAAGTTTTTTTGTTTCTCTATTTATAACCGAAATGAATGGAATTTTATTCAAGTATTTAATTTCAACTGAGTCACCGTTTTTTAATAAATAATCATTATAATCCATAAAATCAATTTTATGTCTAAGAACAATATACTCATCATTAAATGATAAATTAATAGGATCTGGTATCTTGGTTTTAGGGAATTTATATTTTTCATTGAAATTGATTCCAAAAAAGGACATTTCTTCAGATTCTGAAGTCACATACACATTCTTTGAAAACTCAAACTTATTGTCAATAACAGGAATGTTTTTAAAGGAAATTACCAGTTTATTAGCGCGGATATTTTTTAAATTCTGCCCACATATATAGGCAGAATTTAAAAGAACCGTTCCAACAATTAAAACAGTGGTCAATATGGATCTCATGCTTTTGTTGAGTTACTGGTTAATTCAAGCAGAAGGCCTACTCTAATTGGCTGAGTAAATGAAATTATTTATTCGGTTTAAATTAGCGCAAGCCTTCTGAAAGATTAATTTAACAACCGTGGCACCAAGAAGCAGTGCTACAGCTAGCACAACAGTACTGTCCTGTATTCCAGCTAGCAAACGCCTTAGCGCTACTTAAGCTGTTGGTTGCCTGGACCCCTGAACTGGTGTTGTAGTAACAGTTCCCGCCCACAAGGCTTTTCATCTCTGCACGAGACAGAGAAGCCTCAGCAAAATTTGCAAGTGTCTTCATGTTTGAAAAAGTTTAAAAAGTGAAAAATGTACTTATGTGAATCGGCCAATTCCGAGTGAAGAAAAATGAGTAAGCAACTTAGGTACTTCACTGATGCTGTACTCGCGTCCAACTTCTACGTTATTCAAAAATACGGTGGGGGTATTGGTTACGTTCGCCAGTTCGCACCAGCGGAGGTGTAGGCTGAGTTGTTGGTTGGCTTCAGCACTTTGCCAGTCGGCGGGGTAAGTTTGGTGCCATGCCTTAAACGTATTGTTTTCAATAGCAAACCAATTGTGCAAAGCCTCGACCATTTGAGGTTGAGGCAAACTCAGTATCGCACGGGCTACTTGGCTACTTTCGTCGGTATCGTTGAGACTTGTTGCCAAGATGAGGTAGCACTTCACATTGTCAAGGCCCTGAGCCATCCGTTCTAAATCCTGGTGATTACGGCGGCAAGCGGCGCAAGTGGGAGTTGTCGCCATGATGAGCGTGTGCTCAGCATCCGGGTTACCCAGTACGATGGTTTTCATCTCGGTAAACACCGGCGGCAAGATTCGCTGGTTAGAGGCTAACGCCTGTACGTAGGTTGGGTCGAATTTTAACCGCTGAATGGTGCGAATCAATAAATCCATCCGTAGGCCGCGTTCAATAAATGGCTTGATAAAGGCCCAGACTACGGGCGTGGCGAGGAAACACAACGTGATTACGGCGAGTACTCGCCCGTTGGTCAAGGTTTCAAACTGCCACCCGGCCCGCTGTCCGGCTACAAATTCGGCCCAAAGTAATCCCTGCACGGCCAGACACAACACGCACCATTGCCGAACAATGCGCCCCTGGTAATACACCGACCAAATGGTGTACGGAAGTGCGAACAGGTTGAGCCACAGAATAGCCGGGGTTATCGAGGCACCAGCCAGCAGCGACAGCAATCCGCCCGCGAAATAGAACAGCCCGATTTCGGCCCAACTTAGCCAGCCCAAGAGTTTAGCGGCGGGGGTATTGAGAACGGAGCCGCAGTTGCTGCGGTCGTTAAGTTGGCAGATGCTGCGTAGGAAAGGATTGTCAGCATCCAGGCTATACCATACCAACAAACCGCTCACGGCTGTACCCGCCAGTTTCAGTACCAACAGCGCGCAGTAGGTGGAATTCGCAAGCAGTGGCACCTGATTCAATCCGATCCAAGCACCCAGGCAAAGCAGCAGACCGAGCGCCACAAACGGTAGGCGGAGATTTTCGAGCGATTCGAGGCGACGTTGCCGGGGATAATCGGTTTCCCCCGCGCTCGCGGTGGGTTCGATCAGCAGCAACACGCCATTCCATCTATCAGCGAAATCGGGAACGGTGTCGCTTTGCCAGCCGCTACTTTCGTGGTACCATTCTACCCCGCCGTTGGTTATTTTGCGAAGGGTCACAAACGCCCCCCGTTGGTGTGCAGGTGGGCAAGCGCAGGTACCGGGGCTTCGATGAGTCGCTCCGACGAGAGGCGGGTGGCCAGGGTATCGACCTTGTATTCGTTCAACACGTCGCCAATGGCCAACAGACTTGGGAAATCGGGATGGTGATACAGCGCCGTTTTCAACGACCGATCCGTCACGCGCACACCCGCCAGCCGCAACAATTGCCGCGTGGTTTGAAAGGCGTTTTGCTCGTTCGGGTTTAGTCGCATGGTCGTGTCGTAATTTCTCCGCTTGGCTGTGGGTCTATCTAAACTCCCACCAGTTCCACGTTTTTTTCCGTGGTCACGTTAAGGAGTTTCTTCAACATCGCTTTGTTCTCCCGCCTTGAATACGTCGCGGCGATGCGGGACTGAAACGTGGTCATGTTTTGCCGAAAAACATCCTCGTGCAGGAGACGACCAAGCTTGGTTCGCAAATCGTCCACGCGCTCGAATTGAAAATTCCCGCGCAGCCCCAATCCGTGGTGCTCAATCTTGAGGCCGTTGCCCGGTTGGTCGTATTTCAAATCCAATGGGTAGGCCAGCATGGGTACGCCGTACTCGATGGCTTCTTTCACCGAACCCATTCCACCGTGCGTGATGAACACATCGGCGTGTTCCAACACCCGCAGTTGAGGCACCCGGCTGAAAAAATGAAGTTGATCCATTTCCCGGTACCGGGCTTGCACGGTCTCGACGACGAAGCGATTGACCGAGCAAACCAGTTGGACGGTGGGAAAGGTTTTCAACGCCGCCAACAGGTTTCCGATGAATGTCAACAACGTTTTGTCGGGGCCTTCGTAAAAGGTGCCGAAGCTGCAATAAATCAGTTGGCTACCCGCCCGTTTGCGGTCGAGTATGGTCGGCCAAAGTGCCTCGAACTGCGGGTCAAGTTCGGTGTCGTGGCGCTGGGGACGGGTGCAAAGGCCCAGATAATGCTGCCATTCCTGCCGCACCGCTGGCGAGAACTCGAATTCGAGCGGAGCCAGTACCAATTCGGGCACCTGCCGAAACATGGGCGTAAACGGATTTTCCAAATCCATATTCTGGGGCGGAACTTGGCTATCGCTCAATACCTTTTGACGACTGCGGACGTATAGCTTTTTTATGAATGTGGCGGCTGGGTGTTTCAACGCACGCATCCATTCCGACTTACTTTGCGGCGGGTGGGCAGGTTGCCCGGCTGCTTTCATCCACGTTGCTTCCGACACAATCGGGTAGCCATTCACGCGGTACGTGGAAAGCATGGGATTGAAAAATAGCAGTTTTATCGTTGGGTGCCGCCCGGCCAGCAAGAGATAATCCGTGCTGCTAAAAATATCGAGGATGATGGCAACCGGGTTCAGTTGAGCAATGAGCGTATCCAATTCCCGCCGCCGGTAGGTAGCGACTTCCCCATTCCAGTGCGCTTTGGCTATACTCCAAAAGCCTACCTTTCGCTTTTTTTCGTACTCTACGAATTTTGCTTCCATTCCAACCAATGCCCGGTAGGGAGAATTACGCACCACGTTGAAGCCGTTTTCCCGAACCAATTCTTCCAGCACGTCGCTGGTTACTGCGAAGTGTACGTCGTAATCGGATGCCAGCAGATCCGCCACGTAAAGCGCGGGCAACACATGGCTGCGAATAGAAGCGGGAATAAACAGAACAGCGGGCGAACGCATAGCGGAATGCGGGCAAACGGGTGGCGAACTGAAAGTAGTTTACTGAAAAAATGGGCGGTAAAGACGGGAGCGGTGGAGAAGTGCGACAAAGGTGCAAGGTCTTTTTCAAAACCTCCAATCGGAAATCCCTAAATTTTTGCCGGGAAAAACCATATATTTTCGCGGGAAAACCCGCGAAAACGGAGGGAAATACCGTTCACTAACTTTTTAGGTCGGAAAAGGTGCATTTTCGGAACAGTTCTCTAAACTTGCATTTTTCAGTCACCAACCGCTCCCGCCCGTGGAATTGAAAGACAAACTTCGTCAACTGCGCACCGCCGCCAACCTCAGCATCACCCAGGCCGCCGAACGCATCGGTGTCCATCAATCCACGTACAGCGACTGGGAGTCCGGCCACAACAAACCCAAGTTTGAGCAATACCCCAAATTTGCCACCGCGTTCAAGGTTTCGGTGCTAGACTTGTTGCCCGCCGAAATCGCGGTCGCCATCGAGCAAGAGGCGCTGTCGAAAAACGGGACGGCCAAGTCGGAGTCGCCGGATGCAAATTACTACGCGGAAGTCATTGCGACGTTGAAAGCAACCCTTTCGGCTAAAGACGAACTCATCGTCCACCTGAAGGACCGCAACCAACGGCAGGAAGCCGAATTGAAAAAGTTGGGGGGGGGGGGTAAATCGCTGATTAACAATGTCTTAAAATAAATTTATTTGGATTCGGCAAAGGTCACGCTGAGCGGAGTCGAAGCGCAACGTCACCACGCCGCCGCGCTTCGACTCCGCTCAGCGTGACAACTGCCTGACAAACGCGTTACAACCAGCATTTCCCCTTTCAACAAAAAAGCCCGGCTCCACAACGCGGAACCGGGCTTTTTCAAACCATTTAAACCGTCAAACCCTCACACCTTAATCTCCACGTCCACGCCGCTGGGCAATTCCAGTTTCATCAGCGCGTCCACGGTTTTGGCCGAGGTCGAGTAAATGTCGATCAGGCGCTTGTAGGTGCAGAGTTGGAATTGCTCGCGGGCCTTTTTGTTGACGTGGGGCGAGCGCAGCACCGTGTACTTTTCCTTGTCGGTCGGCAACGGGATGGGGCCGCTCACGAGGGCACCGGTGGCTTTGACAGCCTTCACAATTTTCTCCGATGACTTGTCAACCAGCATGTGGTCGAACGACTTGAGTTTGATTCGAATCTTCTGATTCATGGGTACGTATACTGGTTCAGGTTAGAAAAAGGGAAGTGTCGAAAGAACCATTTACTCCGACTTCCCAAAAGCATTAACTTCCCGGAAGTTTTAAACTTCCGGGAAGTTGTTGATTAATATCCCTTCGCCTTTTTAATCACCTCGTCGGCGATGTTCTGGGGGACGAATTCGTAGTGCGCAAACGTCAGGTTGGCCGTAGCCCGACCCGACGACATGGTGCGGAGGTCGGTCACGTAGCCGAAGAGTTCGCTCAGCGGCACATCTGCTTTAATCACCTGCGAACCGGCCCGCGAATCCATACCCTTCATGATTCCCCGGCGGCGGTTCAAATCGCCTGTGATGGGGCCGGTGTATTCTTCCGGCGTTAGCACTTCCACGGCCATGATGGGTTCCATCAGCTTGGCACCCGCCTGACGAGCGGCTTCTTTGTAACCCAAGCGCGCGGCCATTTCGAACGACAGTGAATCGGAGTCGACGTCGTGGAAGGAACCGTGGAAAATCCGCACCCGCATCGAATCCATCGGGTACCCGGCAAGCGGGCCGTTTTTCATCGACTCGGCGAAGCCTTTCTGAATGGCCGGAATGAATTCTTTCGGAATCACCCCGCCCACGATGCCGTTGACGAAGTCGAGTCCCGTTTTGCCTTCTTCCGTGACCGGTCCGAGTTCAAACGACACGTCGGCAAATTTCCCGCGACCACCCGTTTGTTTTTTGTAAACCTCGCGGTGCTCGATGGTTTTGGTGATGGCTTCTTTGTACGCCACCTGCGGCGCGCCCTGGTTGATTTCCACCTTGAATTCCCGACGCATCCGGTCGATGATGATTTCGAGGTGCAACTCGCCCATGCCGCGCAGAATCGTCTGGCCGGTTTCCTCGTCGGTGTTCACCTGGAGGGTCGGGTCTTCTTCGATCAGCTTGCCGATGGCCTTGCTGAAGTTGTCCTGATCCGCCGATTTCTTCGGTTCGATGGCGTAGCCAATCACCGGTTCCGGGAAATTCATCGACTCCAGCACGATGGGGTTCTTTTCATCGCAGAGCGTGTCGCCCGTTTTGATGTCCTTGAAACCCACCACGGCCCCGATGTCGCCCGCTTCGAGGCGCTCGATGGAGTTTTGCTTGTTGGCGTGCATCTGGAAAATCCGCGAGATGCGCTCCTTGTTGCCCGACCGGGTGTTGAGCACGTACGAACCGGCTTCGAGTACGCCCGAATACGAGCGCACGAAACACAAGCGCCCCACGTAAGGGTCGGTGGCAATTTTAAACGCCAGCGCCGTGAAGGGGTCTTTTTCGCCGGGGTGGCGAATCACTTCCGCGTCGGTGTTGGGGTTGGTGCCGGTGATGCTTTCCTTGTCGAGCGGCGAGGGCAGCAGCGCCATCACGTAGTCGAGCATGGTTTGCACGCCTTTGTTTTTAAACGACGACCCGCACACCATCGGCACAATTTTCATGCTGACGGTGGCAGCCCGCAGGGCGGCGAGGATTTCGTCTTCGGTAATCGAAGCCGGATCGTCGAAGTACTTCACCAACAGGTTTTCGTCGAAATCGGCCACGGCTTCGAGGAGTTTCTCGCGCCATTCGGTGGCTTCTTCGAGCATGTCGTCGGGAATCGGCACTTCGGTGAAGGTCATGCCTTTGTCGGCTTCGTTCCACTCGATGCCCCGGAAATTGACCAGGTCCACCACGCCGGTGAAGTTGTCTTCGGCCCCGATGGGCAGTTGCAACGGCACGGCGTAGCTGCCGAGCATTTCCTTTACTTGATTGCAGACGTTGAGGAAATCGGCCCCCGACCGGTCCATTTTATTGACGAAGCCAATCCGGGCCACGTTGTAGTTATTCGCCAAACGCCAGTTGGTTTCCGACTGCGGCTCCACACCGTCCACGGCGCTGAAGAGAAACACCAGGCCGTCGAGTACGCGCAACGAGCGGTTCACTTCCACCGTGAAATCCACGTGGCCGGGGGTGTCGATGATGTTGACGTGGTAACTCTGATCGCGGTATTTCCAGCCGACGGTCGTGGCCGCCGAGGTAATCGTGATGCCGCGTTCCTGCTCCTGCTCCATCCAGTCCATGGTGGCGGCACCGTCGTGAACTTCTCCAATTTTATGACTTACGCCCGAGTAGTAGAGAATCCGCTCGGTGGTGGTGGTCTTCCCGGCGTCGATGTGGGCGGCGATTCCGATGTTTCGGGTGAATCTTAAGTCTCGTGCCATTTTTAGGGTATGTTGTGCTTGAATTTTTCGGAATGAAGTGGGAATGAGTACTATAGCCAATCCGTTTTTCACAAAAACGAAGGCTACCCAATCGGGGTGCAAAGGTAAACCTTCCGCCCCAGAATTGCCAGCGTCGGCCTAAGATTTTGCCGGGGTCAACCGGGTGAACCTCAGCCGGAATAAACTGGTAGCTTCCGAGGGATTGTCATCCCGAGGAACGAGGGATCTCGTTGACCATTCAAGTAGTTTGCCGATAGTCGAGGGTGTGGTATCCTAACGAGATCCCTCGTTCCTCGGGATGACAATCCCGAGGAAATTACTGGTTATTTTCGGCTGGCTACTCAAAACAAAAACCTCCGAACGGCGAACCGCCCGGAGGTTTTTCGAAAAAAAGCCAATCGACTCAGAACCGGAAGTGCGAGAAGGCCTTGTTGGCTTCGGCCATCCGGTGGGTATCGTCTTTTTTCTTGACGGAAGCCCCTTCGCCCCGTGCGGCGGCCACGATTTCGTTGGCAAGGCGTTCCATCATCGTTTTTTCGCCGCGACGACGGGCGTAACTGATCATCCATTTCATGCCTACGGAAACCCGGCGATCAGGACGCACTTCGGTTGGCACCTGGAAGGTGGCTCCGCCCACGCGACGGCTCTTCACCTCGACGGTGGGCATCACGTTGTTGAGGGCTTTCTTCCAGATTTCGAGGCCATTGTCTTTCGTTTTTTGCTCAACGAGTTCAAGGGCATCGTAGAAAATGCTGTACGCGGTGCTTTTCTTGCCGTCGTACATGAGGTTGTTTACGAATTTCGTCACCAAAGTATCCTTGAACTTCGGGTCGGGAAGCACGTAGCGCTTCTTGGGTTTTGCTTTACGCATTGTGTTGGAGTGTTTTCCAAATCGCTTCAGCCGGAACAACCCGACTTACTCAATGACCTGGGTGTGCTAATTTCAAATGTGCGAATGTGCGAATTTCTAATTTTGGTAATGTGAGTAATGGCCTTTCCATTCGCACATTAGAAATTAGCACATTAGCCATTACTTCTTCTTCCCTTTTGCCGGAGGTGCTCCTTTGCCGCCTTTGGCAGGGGCCTGACCCGGTTTCGGACGCTTGGCACCGTACTTCGAGCGGCTTTGCAGACGGCCACTGACGCCAGCGGTATCCAGCGCACCGCGAATGATGTGGTAGCGCACACCCGGCAGGTCTTTCACCCGGCCACCGCGAATCAGCACGATGGAGTGTTCCTGGAGGTTGTGGCCTTCGCCCGGAATGTAGGCGTTGACTTCCTTGTTGTTGCTCAATCGCACACGGGCCACCTTGCGGAGGGCCGAGTTGGGTTTTTTCGGCGTGGTGGTGTACACGCGGGTACACACGCCACGGCGTTGGGGGCACGAATCGAGCGCCGGCGATTTCGACTTAAACGTCAGTTTCTCGCGGCCCTTCCGTACCAACTGGGATATCGTAGGCATGATAAACGATTGGGTATGAATGGTTTTTGCGCAATCCTTCAAAAAAAGGGAGTGCAAAAGTAAGGAGTTCGGCCCGATTTGACAACTGCGCGGCCAAGTTTTCTATAGATCGACTCGACTTCTTGCTGTTCCACAGCGGTGTTCCACACTAGCTGTCATCCTGAGCGAAGCGAAAGGATCTCGTTAGACTCCCGGATAGTTAGCTGGTGACCCAGCAGTAGCTGACAGCCGACTGACCGGCGGGAGGTCCTTTCGCTTCGCTCAGGATGACAGCTAGTGTGGAAGCCAGAAGGGGCTTAGGGTGACGGCACTACGGAATTTAAGCCTCTCCAATCGGCCCCTGGTAATTCATCGGAAAGCCCAGGTCGTCGTCGGGCAGTTCGCGGAGGTTGCCGAAGCTGGTTTCGTACTTGCTGATGTTGTCGCGGAGGGCGGCGAGCAGGCGCTGGGCGTGGTCGGGGGTGAGGATGACCCGCGCCTTCACTTTCGCCTTTGGTACGCCGGGCATGATGCGGATAAAATCCAGCACGAACTCGCTCTGCGAGTGGGCAATCATAGCCAGGTTGGCGTACACGCCTTCGGCCATGTCTTCGCTGAGTTCGATGTTGAGTTGGTTTTCGGGTTCGGTGTTTTCGGCCATGAATGGTTTGAAGGTTTGAGAGTTGGAAGGTTTGAGGGGCAGAGGTTTCTCAAACCTTCCAACTCTCAAACCTTCAAACCGCGTTATTTTTTCTCCAAAACTACGTAACAACGGAACGCCAGCAAGGGCCGGAGTGGAGTAAGCAACGTTTCCAGTCCCTGAAAAACGGGAATCAGCGCGTCGGGAATCATCGATTTATTCTCGAAACCGCCCGAGGCCGGGTAAAGAATCGTGCTGAGGCGTTCGCGTTTTTTAACTGAAAACTGGTCGCCGAAGCGTTTTTTAAACTGGTCGAACTGCTTAAAAAATAAAAGCTGCGGAATGGCCTGGTTGGAATCCCAGGGGTCTTTCTGAACGACTTCGCTGTTTTTGGCAAAATAATCCACGTCGAAAATAAACGGCTCCGGGTGGAAGCGCCGGTACACGGGCAACGAAAACGGCGACGCGTAAGGTTCGAGCATCAGCAAGCGCCCGCCGGGTTGCAACACCCGCAGACTTTCTTCCAGAAAAAGCACCGGATTCGCCAGATGGTGCAGCACGTCCACCATCACCAGGTTCGCCACTTCGCCATCGGCGAAGGGCATTTGGTGGGCATCGAACACCAAGTCGAGCCAGGGCTGCGGGTCGATGTCGGTCGTGATGACGTCGGGTTTGAAGGCCTTGAAATTACCGCCGCCGCCGCCGAGTTCCACGGTCAGGCCGGGTTGCTGGCTCAGGTCGGCGAGCATCATTCGGTACCACTCGGTGTAAATGACCCGAATGATTTTCTTCTCGTTCCAGGTTTGGCGGTGGCGTTGGAGGATGTCGGTCATGGATGCGGGATGCAGGAAACAAGATACAGGATACAAGATGCTGAATTGTTGAGAAATCGGAGTTGTTCCGTTTCAGCATCTTGTATCCTGTATCTTGTTTCCTGTATCTAGTCTCAGATAAACTTAATCTTCCCCATCGCAAAAACCGTCATTTTCAGCAATAGCCAGCCGTGTTTGAAGCGGGAAATGTTGGTTTCGCCGTAGGTGCGGGCGCGGTAGCGGATGGGAATTTCGATGAATTTCAGGTTTAGTTTCGCCGCGCCGAAAATCAGGTCGAAATCGCCGAAAGGGTCGAAGTCGCCGAAGTAGGCGCGGTTGGCGGCGAGTTTCAGGTAGTTTTCGCGGGTCAGCACCTTCGTGCCGCAGAGCGTATCCTTGAGCCGCTGACTGAGGAGCCACGAAAACGCCATGCTGAAAAACTTGTTGCCCAGCAAGTTGAGTGTGCGCATGGCCTGGTCTTCCATCGGGTATACCAGCCGGGTACCGTTGATGTATTCGCCCTTGCCGCTGGCGATGGCGTCGAAAAATTTGGGCAGGTCTTCGGGCGGCACGGTCATGTCGGCATCCAGAATCATCAAAATATCGCCCGTCGCGATGCCGTAGCCTTTGCGCACGGCGTCGCCCTTGCCCTTGCCGTCCTGCTGGATGCACCGAATGGGCCGGGATGCCGCGTATGTTGCCGCCATCCGCTGAATTTCCCCCCAGGTGTCGTCGGTCGAATTGCCTTCCACGAAAATCAGTTCGGTGCCCGCGCCCATCTCCGGCGTGCGCCGGATGATGGCCTCGATGTTGCCCTGCTCGTTACGGGCGGGCACGACCACGCTCACGGTGTGCGCCCCGGCGGGTTTGCCGCCCCGCGTGCTGCGGGCCACGAGGTACGTGATGAAACCGAAGTAGTTGAACAGCGGCAGGTTGGCGACGATGCGGTTGAGAAACCAGGAAAGCAGCGGCACGTAGCGCGGCAGCAGCAGTTTCTTGCCCGTTCGCACCACGTCGAACCCCGCCACGTCAAGCAGGTTGGCGAGGTCGCTGAGGTCGAGCCAGTTCTGACGGCGCTGGGGCATTTTCAAGCCCAGTTTCTCGACTAAAACGAGCATCGGCAACCAAAAGAAATTGATGTACGTGACGATGATTCGGGTGTTGGGCGTACACACCCGCTGCACCTGCTCGAACACCCGCTGCACGTCGCGGAACTCGCCGACCGTGTCACTGATGAGAATAAAATCGAAGGCCTTGTCGAGGAAAAGCTGCTCGGCATCCTGCGCGTAAAAGTCAAGGTGCGGGTATTGCTGCCGGGCATGGGAAATCATCGCTTCCGAAACGTCGATACCCACGCCCTGCACGGGCCTGAGTTGGTCGAGGAGATAACCCGTGCCGCAGCCGATTTCGAGGATGCGGCTGTTTTCAGGAATGCTGAATCGGAGAAAATTTACGAGACAACGGTAATAGTAACGGTTGCGACGAATCCACTGGTCGCGTTCCGGTCCGGTCATGTTCAGGGGTGGTGAGTCAGGGGAATGGGTTGCAAAAGTAGTCGTCCGAATCAGAATTTACAGAATTTGAGAATTTTCAGAATTGAAAACACCCCGTCTCAGAATTGAGTAACCACGTGGCTGGAATTGAATTCTGAAAATTCTCAAATTCTGTAAATTCTGATTCAGACACCCTCAAACGCCCGCCGGTACTGCAAGGGACTTTGCCCCATCGCCAGCCGGAAGCGGTTGTTGAAGTGGGAAACGTTGCCAAAGCCGCTTTCAAAACATACTTCCGCCACGCTCTTGTCGCGGTGGGCCGTCAGCACCTGACTGGCGTAGCGGATGCGGTAGTCGTTGACGAGTTCGATGAATGTTTTGCGGGTCGTTTTCTTGAAATAACGGCAAAACGCCTGCGGGGTCATGCTCACAAGCCGGGCTACCTCGTCAAGGCGGATGACGGTTTGGAAATGTTCGGCTACATACACGTACACGCGGTTGATGCGCTCGCAGTCGGCGGCGGTCATGGCAGTGGCGTGGTATTCGGCGTCCAGCACCTTAACCTCATTTGACGTAGCCAGCCCGTGCAAAACGGTGATCAGACCCGTCAGCCGGGCCAGGGGTTCGCCCCCGACGAGGGCCTGCATTTGGTCAGCTACCCGAGCGGCAGTTTTCCCGGTGAATTGCAAACCCACCCGTGCGCGTTCGAGGAGCCGCGCCACCGGGTTGAGTTCGGGCGCTTGCCAGAAAGTTTCGCCCAGAAAATCCGATCGGAATTGTACGACGATGGAACGCGCCGGGTCGCGGTTGCGCGCATCGTTGCGCCAGCAGTGCGGCAGGTTGCTGCCCAGCAGCACCAGGTCGCCGGGGCTGAAGTCGGCGATGTGGGTGCCCACGAAGCGCCGGCCCCGGCTGCTTAAAATCAGCGTCAGTTCGATTTCCGGATGAACGTGGTAGGGCGCGTCGAAGGCGGGCAAGGCGTATTCGCGCAGTAAAAAGGAATGGTGAAGCGGGGAGTCGACTTGCTCAAAGGCCGGTTTCATACGGCTAAATTCACGCAAAAAAGATAATATGCGAAAGGTTGAGTTAAAATAACCGTAGAATCCGTTAAAACCCTCGTAGTGGGTTAAGACGGAAAGCCCTTGCTTTGTTTTCTATTTTCAAACCAACCATCGCTCATGGAATCGCCTACCCTTGCTCTGCCCGACCTGACCAGCCTTTACCCCATTCGCCCCGAACAGGCGCAGGAGTTTCAGAAAAACGGTCACTTGCTGCTGCGCAACATCCTCTCCCGCGAAGAAGTGGCCGCCTACCGCGACGTCGTCGTGCAGGCCGCCGACCGCTACAACACCGAAACCCGGAAACTGGAGGAGCGCGACACCTACGGCAAGGCTTTTCTACAAATCATGAATTTGTGGCGGAAAGACGAAGGCGTACGGCAGTTCACGCTGGCGAAGCGCTTCGCTCAAATCGCCGCCGACCTAATGGGCGTAGAGCAGGTTCGGATTTACCACGACCAGGCGCTGTTCAAAGAAGCGGGCGGCGGCCCCACGCCCTGGCACCAGGATCAGTACTACTGGCCGCTGGATACCACCAACACCGTGACGATGTGGATGCCACTGGTGGACATTTCCATCGAAATGGGGATGCTCACCTTCGCCTCCGGTTCGCAGGAACTGGGTTTTTTGGGGAACCTTGAAATTTCGGATAAATCGGAAGACGTGCTCGGCGACATCGTGCGGGAACGGGGCTACCCCATCACGCGGGCCGAAGTCATGCAGGCGGGCGACGCCACCTTCCACGCCGGCTGGACGCTCCACAACGCCCCCGGCAACAGTTCAACGCAAACCCGCGAAGTGATGACGGTGATTTACGTGGCCGACGGGGCGAGAGTGACCGAACCAAAGAACCGCCACCAGGAAGCCGACCGGATGGCCTGGCTGGGTGGGTTTGAAGCGGGTGAATTGGTGGAGTCGGCGTTGAATCCTTTGGTCTAAACCGCGATTGGCCCGGATTTATGGATTTTCAAGATGATGAAACGGTAAATTCATCCACCCTGAAAATCCATAAATCCGGGCCAATCGCGGTTCAGACTAATTATTCGGACACCCGCAGCCGCCTTTTTTCTTGCCGAAGATGCCCAGGAATCCTCCCCGTCGGTTGGCCCGGTTGCGGCGGCGTTTCTTGAATAGTTTTTCTCCGGCGGGCGAAAAAGCGCTCTGCTTCGTGACGGGGGCCGCTTTCGCCGGGCTGGCTTCCACTTCGGGAAGAACGACGCTGAGTATAAAACCCAGCAGCAGTGCTTTTTTCATGGTGAATTCTGTGAAGTATTGGTTAAGCAATAACGCAAATACCGGCGGGCCACGTTGCCTGCCGGTATTTTTTTTAGTCGATAGTCGTCAGTCAATAGTCGATAGGGTGACTTTGGCTAACGACTATCAACTGACGACTATCGACCAACTACAACAACTTCTTCTTCAAATACCCCGACGAAAGCGCGAAGGCTTCGGCGGCGGCGGCTTTGTCGTATTTCGGATTGCTGGGGTTGGCGAAGGCGTGGACGGCATCGTACATTTTGATGGTTACTTTCTCGCCCGCTGCCTTCATGTTCTTTTCAAACTCTTCGACTACCGCCGGAGAAATGCCCTGGTCCTGGCTGCCGAAAATGCCCAGCACGTCGGTGTTCAGGGTTTTTAGTTGTTCCACGTCTTTGACCGGCGTGCCGTAGTACATCACGCAGCCCACGGCCTGCTTGCCTTCGAGCAGCGCCGAACGCAGCGACCACATCCCGCCGAAACACCAGCCCACCGAAGCAATTTTCGCTTTCGATCCGGCGTAGCCAATCGCTCCCTTCACGATGGCCTCCACGTGTCCGGCATTGCCCATTGCCGCGCCAATCAGTTTCCCGGCTTCTTCGCGGTCGGCGGTTACTTTGCCGTCGTAGAGGTCGGGGGCGAGTACGTTGACCTTGCCGTCGAGGGCGTTGTAGTAGTTTTCGGCTTCCTGCTTCACGTAGTCGTTGAGGCCCCACCATTCCTGGTACACGAACAGGTACTTGTCGGAAGGGCTTTTGGATTTCAGGAAAAAACCACCCGCTTCCGTGCCGTCGGCGGCTTTGAATTTGATGGATTCTCCGCCCGCTTTGCTGCTGAAGTGAAAAGGCAGCGGCTCGGCGTGCAGAGTCTGGAAGGCGGCGGTGCTGGCTAAAAACGCCATGTCGTCAGAGGCAGCGGGGCCGTGGCAGAGGGCAACGGGCTTTAACTCTGGCTGGGTGGGGCGCGTCGGGTAGAACGACGCGGCGAAGAGAACGAAGAGTAGAATGAGCTTTGTCATGGTCAGATGCTTGGTACGGATGTATAAACTCTTGAGAAGGCCGGATGGTTGCGCAATCAGAACGGAAACGCGGTTTGGCAACCTGCTCCACCATTGCCTCAGGCCCGTTTCAATCGTTCCGTTCCCACTGATTTACCGAGAAATAGCGGCAGAAAAAGCAGCACGGCCACCAACGAAGCGAGCAACCCGCCCACCGTGCCCACCCCCAGCGCATACCAAAATGGTTCGCGTTCGTACATCAAAAACGGCAGCATCCCAACCACCGTTGAAAGTACCGTCAGTAAAACGGGTCTGATTTTTCGCTGAACCGCTTTCACGTATAAACCCACCCGTGATTTGTGCGGAAACTGTTTTTGTAAGTAATTAAATTCATTCATCACAAAGATACCCGCGCACACGGCATTACCCGCCAGCAGCACCATGGCCGCGTAGCCACCCTGGTCGAAGGGGGCATCCAAGGCATAAAAAGCCAGAAACAGCCCCGTGTACGACAAGGGCACCAGCCCCAGCAGGGCCAGTGGTTGCCGGAGGTTTTCAAACAACACCGCGCTCACGGCGTAAATCAGCAGCAATACCAGGCCCAGCAATTCGTAGGGGGTGCTGGCCTGCTCGCCCGTCCAGTAGTCGTCGGGGCGTTTGGCGGTGTAGCCCAACGGAAGCTGCCCCCGAAATCGGGTGAGGGTGGTATCGAGAAAGGCCCCGCCAAAGACGGGACTGCCGAAATACTCGAAACTGAGCATTCGGCGGTACTGCTGGTCCTCCTTCCAGATTTCGGGCGTGACCCGCTGCCGCACCACCGAACCGAGTGTTCCCAGCAACACCGTCAGGCTGTCGAACCGCTGCGGGCGGTGGCGGAGTTGCCAGGCATCGGCACGACGTTCGGACCTGGGTTCGAGGCGGATGCCTTCGTAGTTGGCCCGCAAAAACTGGTACTGATCGGGCTGCGGCCGGGCGCTGTATTCGGCCAGCCGCTGGTACACGCGGGCGCTGGTCAGCCCCTGCCGGGCGAGGGTGGCCGGGTCGGTTTGCCAGACGAACTCGTCGAGGTTTTTTCGTTGGAAAACGTCCGGGCTGCGGTTTACGTCCACTTCCTGGACGCGCGGGTGGCGTTCAATCTGGCGCTTGAGGGCGAGCGCCTGCCGCTCCAGTTCGGCGTAGTTGTAGCCCAACATCGCCACGCTGAACGTGGGCCTGCGGCTGGCATCGGGGTGCTGACTGAAGCCCGTTCCCACGCCGTAAATATCCCAATCGACACCGCTCGTTTCGGTCGAAAGCTGCACCATCCGGCTTTTGAGTTGGTAAGGAAAACTGCCCTGGTCGTGTGGTTCACGAAAAAAAACCGTCGTGATGGCCTGCTGCCCGTCGGGAACCTGCGTCACAAACCGGTCTACCTCCGGGTATCGGCTCAATTCGGTTTCCACCTTCCGCATCAGTTCGCCGAGTTGTTCGGCGGTGCTTTGGGTAGGCAACTCCGCTACGACGTATAATTTGGTGCGTTCGGGGGTATTCTGGAACGAAGACCCCTCGTACACGTACTGCGTAAACAGCCGCAGCGTTCCCCCCAGCCAGCGATTCGCCACCGGACGCAGGTGCTCGGCGTACCACTCGCTGCCCAGGGTCGAATTGTACACGCCCGCCAGCGGATGGGTTTCCACCAACCGTTGAGGCAACCAAAATACGGGTACCCCAAAGGCCAGCACCGCGCCCGTCAGGGCAACGCGCCGGTACCGAAACAGCCCGGTGAGCAGGCGGGCGTAGCGGCGGTTCCAGCGCAGGGCGGATAGCGCCGCCGTCCGCCGCCGGGTGGGGGTCAAAGCGACCGCCCACCAGCCCCAACGCTCCACCAGCGCGGGCACAAAACCCACCGCTACCGCCAGCGAGGCTCCCAGCGTAACGGCCATCACCACGGCGAAATCGGTAAGGGGGCGGCGGGTGGTTTCGGGCAGAAACCACAGCACTACCAACCCGGCGCTCGTGGTGAGCGTGGCCCCCAGCAGCGCCAGCCACACCCGTAGCGTGCGGTGGCGGCGGTAGTGGTCGAGCATCACGATGGCGTTGTCGATCAAAATCCCCAGCGAGGTAGTCAGGGCGGCCAGCGAGTACAGGTGCAGTTCCACGCCCAGGGCGGCAAACCCCAGCACCGACAGCAGCAACGTGACCGCCGTAGCGAGGCCCAGCGCCAGCACGTACCGCCAACTCCGGGTCGTGGCGGCCACGAACAGCAGCAGCACCAGCACGGCCACGCCCGTCTGAATGCCGATTTTGCGGAGGGCATCCCGAATGAATTCAGTGGAGTCGAAATCAACCTCCAGGACACTCCCCGGCGGCAACGTCCAGCCCGCGAGGTGTTGGCGCAGGCGCTCGGCCACCCGGAGTTGGTTGGTTCCAGTGGCGGCGGTCAGCACGAGGGTGATGGCCGTCTGGCCATTGACCCGGTACAGCGACTCGGCGGGCGGCTCCTCGCGGCCAATCCGCACCAAATCGCTGAGGCGCAGCAAACGCCCCGCCCGGTTTTTTACGAAAATTTCCCTGAAAACGGCCTCTGTTGCGTTCTCTGGCTCAGGAGGAAGCACACTCACGCGCCGGGTGCGGGCTTCGTCCGCCGACTGCCACAGCCCCAGCGACTCCCGGCGAAAATACCCGTGCAGTGCCTGATTGAGGTCGGTTTCGCTTAGCCCCAACGCACTCAGGGTTTCGGGTTCGTAGCTCAGTACCCATTCCGGGCGGGTAGCGCCGTACACCTGCACGTCGCTCAGGCCCTCCACCTGCGCCAGGCGGGGTTTGAGGGTTTCTTCGGCGTAGCGTTGCCGGGCGGCGGCGGGTTCCGAGCCGGTAAACCGCAGGATGAGCAGGGGCTGCTGGCGTTCCAGTTCGTCGGGCGTGTTGAGGCGTACCAGTGGATAGCCCGCCTCCGGGGGCAGCCGGGAATGAACCTGCCGGAGCAGCGAAGCCACCTCGAAACGCAGCGCATCGGCATCGGCGCCGGGGTCGAGTTCGAGCACCACGTGGCCCGACTGGTAGCCCGACCGCGAGCGCAGCCGCCGCAGGCCGGTCAGGGTACTCAGCGCTCCTTCGATGGGGGCCGTGAGTTGCCGCTCCAGCGCCTCCGGCGAAGCCCCCGCCCAGCGATAGCTCACCGTGATGGTTTGCCCACCCGCCGAGGGAGCCAGTTGCAGCGGCAAACCCGGCAGCAGGGCCGCGCCGAGCAAACTCAGTACGGCGAACACCACGAGCCACTGGTACGAATTGCGGAGCATGAGCGAACCGGTTGATTTCCGCTAAATTCCCTCTTTTTCCGTCGGAACCAAGTTTAGCGTTCCCGCCCGGAGTGATTTTATCCGCGAGGGCTTTGCTTCCAGTAGGACGGGAGTTGAACTTAAAAAATAGTTGAATATTAAATTTTTGAAAGTCAAGTAGTTACCCCCCCCCCCACCCTTTCAAAAAAAACTAAAAATTTTCCTATCCTACGGGTTACATTCGGTCGTTTTGGTTTGATATACCCCTGAAACTAAACTGGTACGTCAAAAACGGAGTACGGATAATGGAGCCGCCCCTTCCTATTCTGTCCGCAGGCGTAACCTCACTTCATCATGACTTTTTCAACCCTTACCCCCGCCTGGCTCCTCCACTACCTGACCCCCAGCGAGCGCCGGGTGTTGGCCCTGCTCTCGCTGGCACTAAGTACGAGAGAAATCGCTACCCGCTGCGGGGTTAGCCAAAGTACCATTTGCAGCCACCGGGATAGCCTGCGCGAAAAACTCAGCCTGAAAGGTACGGAGTATTCGGCGCTGCTGGCCCTGGCCCTAAGCAACCGCGAGGTGCTGACGGTCTTCCTCCCGCCCGAAAAAATGCCCCGGAAGTAAGCGATACGTAAAAAAATCCGTAGGATTGGGGAGAAATACCCGTAATCCTGGGGAGAGACAGGAAATCTTTTTCACTCACTTTTGTGCAAGTTCGTTGCGCCCGACATCTGAATTCAGGTTTGGATTTTGCGGAACGGACCAACTGTTTCAATCCGTTCATTTAAACCAATTTAACGCAATGGAAAACAAGAAACTCATCCGAATCTCAGCCGCTGCCCTTTTCACGGCTGCTGCCCTTACCGCTCAACTTAGCTTGAATCCCGCACCGGCAAAAGCACAGGGGGGAACTTGCACTCGACATTTCCACAATATTCAAGGAACCTTATCGTGCGGTGGTAGTGGAGGAAATTGCTGTCCCACCGTGACCGTCAAATGCTGTTAAAGGTCCTGTTTGCTTTCCCGCAAGAGTACATCTTAATCCTTGTGGGAAAGCTTACCAAATTAGTAACTTGGAGCGTCTTCACAATCATATAAATATCATGAGTCGTACATTTATTTATTGGATATTAATTTTAACGACAATCAACTACAATTGCTCAAATCCAGAAAGAGGCAACTATTCGATTCAGTTATTAGAAAAAGAGAAGGTAACTCTTCCAATCGACAGCCTTACCTCTAACATCACAAGTGGATTAGGATTTTTTCTGGAAAATGGCCGTGAGTACATCTATTTTTACAACCGCCCTTCACATACTATTCTATATTTTGATCTGGAAAGAAAGGTGATTTCGCAGCAGACAAAATTGACCGAGCAAGGACCAAACACAGTACATCACCCCGTTGATTATAATAGAATTTCGGCCGATTCCATGCTGATTATGCCTGCTTACACTAAACGGATGTACCTCGTCAACCGAAAGGGTGAGGTGATGAAACGTTACGATTTCACTAAAACTCTGCCGCCCGGAACTCCGTGGAAAAGCGAACCTATTTTTTTCTTTGACCGCTACAAAACAAAATGCCTGATTCATACCTTTCCACTCGGTGACCAAAGACAGCCCAACGATTTTTATTCCATACCTGTGGGTGCCGTATTCGATTACCAGACTGAACAAACCAAACCTAATCTTTTTACTTATCCAGAAGTTTATCAAAAAGGCAACGTATGGGGAACTTATCAGGCCATTTATCGTCAAGCCATTGACGAGAAGGGCCAAGCAATTTTAAGCTTTCCGATGGATGCAAAGGTGTACGTGAAATCGTTAAACGGCGCTTCGCTGGGAGAACACGAAGCGGCCTGCGATGAATTCACAAAAACGCCGACACCGATTAAAGACAATGGCGACAACGAAGCGTACAACATTCAGACCGATTCCTACGAAGACATCCTGTACGACTCATACCGGAACGTATACTACCGCTTTGCTACCAAAGGCCGGACAGAACTTCCGGAGAAACGCGTGGCATCCGGGGCCATCTACAAACCGGCCTACGTCATTATTTTGAATGAACAGTTCAAGAAAATCGGGGAAACCAAGCTGCCTGAAAACCGCCACGACATCCAATCTTTTTTTGTCGGCAAAAAGGGACTGTACATTTCCGACAGTCACCCCGACAATCTCAACAACCGCGAAGACCGCCTTACGTTTACCTGCTACGAACTGGTGCCTGCGCCATGAATTTTTCATGCCTCCCCTGCCTCAATAGCGAGGTCTTTGAAAGCCGGTATTTCCTGGTGGAGGAAGCACCGGAATTGAAGCGGGGTCGAAATGGGGCGCTCTTCAGGGGCTACGAAGTGCGTCGGGAGGTCGATGTGTTCGTAAAAATCCTCGACCCCTTGTGCGATGAAGCCACGATCGGCGATTGCGAAGAAACCCCACGGGTTCCGTTACTGGCGCTCCGCCACCCAAATCTGGTCGAACTGCACGACGCTTTTCGGCTGTTGCCTCCGCCGGATGCCGATCCCACGAACTCGTTACCGGTGCTGGTGATGAACTACGTACCCGGCGCGCCGTTGAGTACCTTCTACTTACCGCTGACTACCGAGCAAGCCGCCCACGTTTTCGACCAGACTAAGCACGCCCTCGATTACCTCCACGCCCAGGGTTGGGTCCATCGCGACGTGAAACCCCACAACCTGTTGATTGACGAATCGGGGGATGATTGGCACGTTACGCTGTGCGATTTGGAATTGGCCGGGCAAGTCGGTTTCCTGCCGGACTTCATCGTTGGTACCCCCGAATACATGGCCCCGCTAGCCGCCGCCCGGCAACCCATCCACCCCGATTACGACGGGTGGTCGTTGGGTTGTACGCTGTACGAACTCGCCACCGGACGTCTGCCTTTCGGTAAGCGCGAGGAGTCGCTTTCCGAGTTGGATGGCATCGAAACTATCCAGGCTCGCATCCGAACCATCGACCCGACTGAACTACTGGCCGACGTGCCGGAAGCCCTGCGCCCGCGTCTGGCCAGTTGCTTTGCAGGGTCTGCCTCCCTGTTTTCATCCGCTGCGCCATGAATCGCCGACTCTGCGCCTTACTCTGCGGGCTGGCGCTGGCCTGTCAACCTAAGCCGGACAAAACCGCCCGGTTGTCCGACTACCTGAACGAAGTCCATCGGATTGAAACGGATCAACCGTTGCGGCTGAATCTGTTTTTGCCCCAAAACTCCTGCTCGTCGTGCCTCAAGTCCGTTTTTGCCTGGCTCGATAGTCATTCCCTGGGAAAAGACAACGTGATCGTGCTGGCCGGGTTGAACCGGGCCGAACTCCTGCCGGTTCGGCAGCGACTCGACCGCCACCGCCAACACTTGGTATTTGACGTGGGCTATCGTTATCTTTCCTACCAATTGCCCGCCACCGGTTACCCGTTTTACGCGGTGCAATCGGGAAATCAACCGCCGGAATTTCATGAAATCAATGCTGCCAACGCCGCCGAAGAACTGCGTAAGCTGGAAAGGCTGGTGGCTCGCCCCTGAGTACCCGGTTTTATCACGCATCGGGTTAACTGCCCTGCTGCTGACTGTTTTCGGCTGCGGTGGAGAAAGCAATGGCTCCTCGGTCACGTCGGTGGCACCACACACCGCCTCGAACCTGGAAGCCGTACGAGTTCAGCGCGTCGAGCGGCGGGCGTTTTCGCTGGTGCTGCTTTCCAACGGCCTGCTCCGCGCTCCCTCCCAAAGCCGCCTTTCTTTCAAAACCGGGGGCATCCTGAGCGGTATTTTCGTACAAAACGGCACGGCGGTACGGGCCGGCCAAACCCTCGCCACGCTCGACAACCGCGACCAGCAACTGGCCCTGCGCCAGGCCCGCGACGGCATGGACGATGCCCGCGCCGCTCTCGGCGACCTAACCCTCAACTACACCGGTCAGGATTCCGACACCAGTCGGCTCACCCCCCAGGTATTGGCGTTTCTGAAATACAAAAGTGGGTACAACAAAGCGCTGACCGCCCTCGAAAAAGCCCGGCTCGAACTAGCCTACACCGCGTTGCAGGCCCCGTTTGCGGGCACCGTCGCCAACCTGAGCGCCAAACCCTACAACCTCATCGCAGCCACGGAGCCATTCTGCACCCTGCTCGACCGCAGCGGTCTGCTGGTGGAATTTTCGGTACTCGAAACCGAATTACCCGCCCTGCGAATGGGGGCACCCGTGCGGGTGGAGCCGATTTCCCTACCCGGATTGGCGTACGTCGGGCGGGTGGTGGAGCTAAACCCGGTCGTCGACAAGCAGGGACTGGTGCTGGTGAAGGCCCGCCTCGACCGGCCCGACGCGCGCCTGTTCGAGGGCATGAACGCCCGGGTGCGGGTGGAGCGGCGCATTCCCGGCCAACTCGTGGTGCCCAAAGTCGCCGTGGTGGAGCGCTCGGGCCGCAAGGTGGTGTTTACCCACGAAAACGGCCTGGCCAAGTGGCACTACGTAACCGTGTTGCTTGAAAACGAAACCGAAGTCACCCTGGCCGGGGAGTTGAAGGCAGGCGAGCAGGCCATCGTGCGCGGCAACCTCAACCTGGGTCACGATGCGCCGGTGCGGTTGGAAACCGGGGCACAACAGCCATGATTCGCTACCTGCTCCACCGCCCCGTGGGCCTGGGCATCACCACGCTGGCGCTCGTAGCGCTGGGGTTGCTGGCCCTGCGCGCCCTCCCCGTAGCGCTACTGCCCGACGTGCCGGTGCCCGAAATCACCGTGCAGGCCAGCTACCCCAACGCCCTGGCGCACGAACTCCAGCGGAGCATCGAACAGCCCCTGCGCAACCAGTTGCTTCAGGTGCGCCACCTGCAACACCTTGAGTCGGTCACTCAGGACGGCCTGACGGCGATTACCCTCCGCTTTAGCTACGGCACCGACATCCGGCTGGCGTACCTCGAAACCAACGAGAAAATCGACGGCATCCTGAGCCGCCTGCCCCGCGATTTGGAGCGTCCTCGGGTCATCCGCGCCGGTGCCGGCGACCTGCCCGTGTTTACCCTCAACGTGTTGCCCGCACCCGGCGCGGATTTTCTGGCCCTCAGCGATTTTTGCGAAAACGTACTCCGTCGCCGCCTCGAACAACTCCCCGAAGTGGCCCTGGTCGATGCCACCGGTCTGGCCCGCCCGGAGGTGGTCATCGAGGCTCGGCCCGAACGCCTGCGGGCCCTGGGCCTGACCAGCCAGCGGCTGGGCGAATTGCTCCGCGAGCAAAACATCAGCCCCGGCAACCTCTCCCTGCGCGAAGGGCAGTACCAGTACAACGTGCGCTTTTCAGCGGTGCTGCGCACCACGCAGGACATTGAGGCCGTGTACCTCCGCCTCGGCGAAGCGAGACGACTCGTGCCGTTGCGCGAGGTGGCGCAGGTTCGCTTGCTTGAGCGGACGCCCCGTGGGGTGTACACCTTCAACGGTGAGCGGGCCGTGGGTCTGGCCATCGTTCGGCAGGGCGATGCGCAACTGCCCCGCCTGCGGCGCGAAGTGGGTGCCCTGCTCACGCAATTTCGGCACGATTACCCCCAACTTCGCTTCGAGCTAAGCCAGGATCAGACCGAACTGCTCGACGTGTCCATCCAGAACCTCGTCAGCAGCCTGCTCACGGGGGCCTTGCTGGCGGTGGCGATGGTGTTTTTGTTTTTGAGAAACTGGCGCTTGCCCCTGCTCGTCGGGCTGGTGATGCCCATTTCGCTGGCCCTGACGTTTCTGGGTTTCTACCTGCTGGGGCTTTCCATCAACATCGTTTCGCTGGCCGGGCTGGTGCTGGGCGTGGGCGAGGTCATCGACAGCGCCATTATTTTGCTGGAAGCCATTGAAGAAAAACGCGAAGCGGGTCTGTCGCTCGAAGAGGCCTGCGTGGCGGGAACGGGCGAGGTCATCCGCCCGCTCACCACCTCGGTGCTGACCAATTCGGCGGTGTTTCTGCCCCTGCTGCTGTTGAGCGGGCTGGCCGGGGCCTTGTTTTTCGACCAAGCTGTATCGGTCACGCTGGCGCTGGGGCTTTCGCTGCTGACCTCGTACGCCCTCGTGCCGGTGTTGTATTTTCACCTGTTTCGCCGGGTACGCGGGCCGTACCGCCCACCGGTGCCCACGTGGGTCGGGCGGGCGGTAGAACGCGCGTACCTCGCTGCGTTTGGGTTGGCTTTTCGGAAAAAATGGCTCGTGCTGAGTGGTTTCGCCGCCTTGCTGCTGGCTGCCCTTTTCGTGACAACCCGGCTGCCCAAAAACGCCCTGCCTACCATCAGCCGCTCCGAACTTGAGGTGGCCATCAACTGGAACGAACCCTTCGGCCTGGCCCGGAGCCAGCAACACATCGCGGCGCTGCTCGACGGCCTTTCGACCAAAACGGTGTACGTGAGCGGGTACCTGGGCCAACAACAATTTTTGCTCAACCGCACTTTGCAACTGGCCGAGAACGAAGTCCGGCTGAGCATCCGGGTCGGGTCGGAAGCCGACTACGAAGCGGTACGGGGGCAAGTGGTCGAGGGGATGAAAACGCGATTCCCGACGGCGGCGGTCGAAGTGCGTCCGGGTCAGAACGTGTTTGAGCAACTTTTCAATACGGGTCAACCGGCCCTGCGGCTCAAACTCTACAACCCCGGCGGGCCGGAAGTGCTCGCTCTGGAAACCGCCGACGAAACCGCCCGAAAACTACGCCAAACCGGCTACCCCGTGAGCCGACCGGGGCGGCAGGAATCCGTTGGCTTGCAGGTGCGGCAAGACCGGCTGCTCGCGTACGACGTGGACGGCGAAGCCCTCGTTCAGACCCTGAAAGCGGCCTTCCGTCAGGCACCGGTCACGGAGTTGCAAGGCCAGCAACGCTTCCTGCCCGTGGTGTTGAGCGAATCGGTCGATGATTCGACGGCGGCGGGTTGGCAAACCGCCGCCGTGCTCAACCGCAACGGCGAGGCCGTTCCGGTGCGGGCGCTCGTCGAGGCCCTTCCCCGCCAGGAGTACAGCGTACTTTACGCCGACCGTGAGGGGGCATTTGTACCCTTTGAGTTAGTTCCGAATGCCGCCCGCGATGCGGCCACGTTGCGTCGGCAGGTGACTCAGGAACTGGGCACTCAGCCCGGAATCCTCCTGGGCTGGGATGGCCGCGCCGAAACCGACCGGGCCGAACTCCGCCGCCTGGGGCTGATTTTGCTGCTTTCGATTGCCCTGCTGTTTTGCATTCTGACCGCCCAGTTCGAGTCCCTGCAACAGCCCTTGATCGTGTTGCTGATTCTGCTGCTGGGAATTGCTGGGGCAGTTTGGGCCTTATTTTTCGCCAACAACAGCCTCAACGTACTTTCGGCTATCGGGCTGGTGGTGCTGGTGGGCTTGCTCGACAACGACTCAATTCTGAAAATCGATACCATCAACCGCAGCCTGGCCACGTTGGGAATAGAAGAATCCCTCCGGCAAGCGGGCCTGCGTCGGCTCAAGTCGCAGGTGATGACGTTCCTGACGACCGCGCTGGGGCTTTTGCCCGTACTGTTCAGCGGCGGTCTGGGGGCCGAGCTACAGCGCCCGCTGGCGCTGGCCGTTATCGGTGGGATGAGCGTGGGGCTGCTGGTTTCCTGGACGCTGCTGCCCTTGCTCTACACGGCGCTGGGCCGACGGCGCAACCCGAATTTCACGCCGTCTTCAACTCAAAAATCGTAATCTCCGGCAAAATTCCCACTCGCCCCGGATAGCCCAAGTAGCCAAAGCCCCGATTCACGTACAACTGCTGTTCACCTTCCCGGTACAACCCCGCCCACTGCGGATACACGTACTGCGCCGGACTCCATCGGAAACCGGGAATTTCCACCCCAAACTGAAACCCGTGCGTATGCCCGGCAAACTGCACGTCGATGCCGGGGAACTGCGGGCGCACCTGCGCATCCCAGTGGCTGGGGTCGTGCGAGAGGAGAAGTTTCACCGGAAAATCGTCCGTTCCGGCGTAGGCTTTGGCGAGGTTGCCGTACTTCGGCCAGCGGCCCGAACCCCAGTTTTGGATGCCGAGGATAGCGATTTCATCGCCGTCTTGTTTCAGCGTCGTGTGGGTATCCATCATCAGATTCCAGCCCATCAGGCGGTGGGCTTCCATCAGATTTTTCAGATTTTGGCGCTTGGCGGCTTCACTTTCCCAGGCCACGTAGTCGCCGTAGTCGTGGTTGCCCAGGGTGGAAAACACGCCGAGGGGCGCTTTGACTTTGTCAAAAATTGAAAGGTAGTCCTGCACTTCGCTAGCCTGGTTGTTGACCAAATCGCCGGTGAAAAACACCACGTCGGGCTTCTCGGCGAGGAGCATTTCTACACCGCCTTTCACAGCGGTTTTGTTGAAAAAACTACCGGAGTGAATATCGGAAAGCTGGGCGATTTTGAGTCCGTCGAACGAGCGGGGCAGGTTTTTCAAGACCAACTTTACCCGCCGGATGCGGTAGTCGTGCGCCCCGGATAGGATGCCCCAGGTCAGACTCACCACCGGAATCGCCCCGGCCACCATCGCGGTTTTGGCTAAAAACTCCGACCGGGGAATGGTGGGGGATTGCGGATTGGAGACTGGAAATTGCGGATTGGATTCCGGGCCACTGAATTTCTGAAGGCCCCAGCGTCCCAACCGGATGAGGTCGTCGACGAGCAGAAACACGACGACCAGCACTTTCGACAAATAATTGATGAACAATCCGACCATGATGACCAACCGGGCGCGGGGACCGAGTAAATCGGGTGGGGCGAAGTGGTAGAGAAAAAAGGCGAACAGCGACACCGCCGTGATGCTCCAGTGGGCGTAGGACAGCCCGCGCTGCACGGCGGGCGAAGCGTGTTGCGTGGCCGTTTTCAGCGCCTGAAACACGTACCAGTCCACGAGCAGAAACAGCAGCGCGGCGAGGGGGATGAGGAGGAGTTTGTTCACAGTCGTGCTTATGAATTTTTTGCGTTTTAATTCATCCAGTTGTCATCCTGAAAGGACCTTGTCAGTCTACCGTTACCTTTTCAGGAAAGCCCACGGTAGGCTGACAAGATCCTTCCAGGATGACAACTGGTATTTTTTGAATTGGCAAAAGTCCTCAACAATTAACAAAAAAAAATCCCCCGGCGAAGCCGCCGGGGGATTCCGTACTAAACCCTAAACAGGTTCGGCAACCGGACGCGGCTCCAGTTTGGCGGTTGTTTTTTTCCGGAAAAGCCGGGCTTTCACGCGCTCGCTGATGTAGTACATGCAGGGTACGATAACGAGCGTGAGTACGGTCGAGAAAATCACGCCGTAAATAATCGTCCAGGCGAGGATATTCCAGAACACGGCGCTGTCGCCGCCGACGGTGATGTTGGGGTCGAGGTTGGAGAACAGGCTCGCGAAATCGACCGTCAGGCCGAGGGCCAACGGAATCAGGCCCAGCACCACGGCGGAGGCCGTCAGCAGCACGGGCGTCATCCGAATCCCGCCCGCTTCGATGATGGCTTCTTTCAATTCGTAGCCGCGCTCGCGGAGTTCTTCGGTGAATTCGATGAGCAGAATCCCGTTTTTAATCACAATCCCGGCGAGGGCGAAAATCCCCACGCCCGACATGATAAACGAAAACGTCTGATCGAACACCGTAAAGCCCAGCAACACGCCAATCAGGGAGAGCAGAATCGTGCTGAAAATAATGAGCGGCTTCACCGCCGAGTTAAACTGCGTGGCCAGAATCAGGTAAATCAGGAGGATGGCCCCGAGGAAGGCCACGCCCAGGAAGTCGATGGTTTCCTGCTGGCTTTCCTGCTCGCCGCCGAGGCGGATGGCGTAGCCGTTGGGCACATCCATTTGCTCGATAACCTGCGTGATTTGCTGGTTGATTTCGTTGGCGTTGGCTCCCGGCACGATATCCGAACTCAGCGTGATGACCCGCTCCTGGTTTTTACGGTTAATCTGGCTAAACGTGGTCGAGTAACTGATGCTGGCCACCGACGAGAGCGGCACCTGGCGCAGTTGCCCGCCCGTGTTCATGTCGCGGTACACGATGTTCTGATTCAGCAGGCGCTCGATTTGGCTGCGGTCGTCGGCGCGGAGGCGCAGCATGATGGGGTACTCGTCTTCGGCGTCGCGGAACTTGCTGATTTCCAGACCGAACAGGGCCGTGCGCACCGCCCCGGCAATTTGCTGCGAGGAAATGCCTTCGCGCTGCGCCTTGTCGCGGTCAATCTGCACGATGATTTCGGGCTTGTTGGTCACCAAATCCGACTTCAACTGGTCGATGCCTTCGATGCCCGCCGCTTTCACCCGTTGCCGGAAGGTTTTTTCCAGGGTTTGCAGCGTATCGAACTCGTCGCCCGCAATTTCCACCGAGATGGGTTTGCCGGTCGAGGGGCCATTATTTTCGCGTTCTACCGAGATTTCTGTCCCGGCAATGCCTTGCAAACTCACGCGGACTTTTTCCAGTAATTCACTACTCAAAATGCCGTGGCGCTCGGTGCCTTTCACGAAGGCAATCGTCACCTTCGACTTGTGCGGCGTATCCGAACGGTCGGGGTTGAAGGGGTCACCGGCGTTTTTACCGACGTTGGAAATCACCGAGTTGACGATGTCCTCGGCTCCATTATCTTTCAACACCTTAAATACGCGGCGTTCAATTTCCTTCGTCGTCGAATCGGTCACGCGGGCGTCGGTTCCGACGGGCATCACGTTGTAAACGTAGACGTAGTCCGGTTCGCCGCTGGGGAAAAACACGGCCTTCGGGTTGCTCACCGCCGTCAGCACAATCGTACCAATCAGCAGCACGACCGTGGCCAGCACCGCGTACACGGGGCGGTAGCCCACAATCACCCAGCGAATGAGGCGGCGGTAGCCGTTACGCAACTTTGGCAAGGCCTTGTCCTGGAAAGGCACCAGAATTTTCGGCGTCAGAATAAAATGGTTGAAAACGTACAACAACAGGATGAAGACGAAGAAATTACCCACCCCCGCTCCGGCCAGGTACCCGATGATGGCCAGCGCGATGAGCGCGATAACGGGCCGCTTCAACTGCTGCCAGTGGCTTTTGGTCTGGCTTTCTTCGAGTTCCTCATCGTGGCGTTTCATGAACGTCACGGCAAACACCGGGTTCATCACGTAAGCCACCAGCAGTGAGGCGAACAGCAAAATGATGAGCGTGATGGGCAAAAACTTCATGAACTGCCCCACGATGCCCGGCCAGAACAAGAGCGGGAAAAACGGCGCAATCGTCGTCAGCGTTCCCGAAAATACGGGCACGAACACTTCCCCGGCAGCCGCTTTCACGGCCTGTTTGATGTCCCAGTCTTTGTGCTCGTTGTAGAGCCGGTGCGTGTTTTCAATCACCACGATGGCGTCGTCGACCACAATCCCCAAACCGAGCAAAAAGGCGAACAGCACGAGGGTGTTGAGCGTAAACAAGGAGCCGATGACCGGCCCCACCAGCGGGAAAAATACGAAGGCGACCAGCGCCGAGAGCGGCACCGAAAGCCCGACGAAAATGGCATCGCGTACGCCCATGAAAAACATCAGCACGAGCACCACGAAGATAAACCCAAGAATCACCGTGTTGATGAGGTCGTGGATGTCGGCCTTCGTCCGCTCCGACTGGTCGGCGGTGATTTTCACCTGCAATTCCTGCGGGAAGCGAGTTTGCTTGTACTCGGCAATGATTTTCTCGATGGCTTCGGAAGCCGAAATCAGGTTGCTCCCCGCCCGCTTGATGACATTGAGCGTCACGACCGACTTGTTGTCGAGCCGGGCGAAATCCTGGCGCTCTTCGTAGCTGTCCTGCACGTCGGCTACGTCGCCGAGGCGCACGGTAGCTCCCGTCGAGGTGCGGATTTGCAGCGCCCGGATTTGATCCACGCCCGAAAATTCACCCTTCACGCGGAGCGTCCGCCGCACGTCGTCCACGTTTAGTTCGCCGCCCGAAATGTTGATGTTTTCGCCCTGAACCGCCGTTTGCACGTCATAAAAACTCAGCCCCGACGACTGCATCCGGGCCAGGTCGAGGTTAATCTGGATTTCGCGTTCCAGCGCCCCGACGATGTCCACCCGGCTGATTTCGGGCAGGCCCTCGAAGGCATCCTGGAGGTCTTCGGCGTAATCCTTCAGTTTCTGAAGCGGATAGTTCCCGGCCAGGTTGACGTTCATAATCGGAAATTCCGAGAATTCCACGTTCTGGGCCGTCGGACCGGCGTCGAGCTTGGTGGGCAAATCCTGCTTGGCCTTGTCGATGGCGTCGCGGACGCGCTGGAGGGCCACCTCTGAAGTCACGTCGGGCAGGAATTCGACCAGAATTACCGACACGTCGTTGAGTGCGTTCGACTTCACCGATTTTACCCCGGAGAGCGATTTCAATTGCTTCTCGACGGGTTTATTAATCAGGTTCTCAATGTCCGCCGGGGCTGTGCCAAAGTACACCGTATTGATGTACACCTGCGGAACCTTGATGTCGGGAAACTGCTCTTTGGGCAGGTTGTTGTACACCATCCACCCCACCAGCGTGATGAGGAAGGTGAAAATGTAAATCGTCGTCCGGTTCTCCACGCACCAGTTGGTGAAGCCGAGGGTTTTGATGTGTTCGGGTTTCATAAAATGAAATGGAGAATTGAGAATGGAGAATGGCGAATAGAAATCGGGCGACGTGTGGTCAATCCTGGCTTTTATATTCTCAATTCTCCATTCTCCATTTTCAATTAAAAACTAACCGGCTGTCCGTCCACCAATTCCTGGTAGCCCGTGGTGACGAGTTGCTCACCCGCTTTCAGGCCCTCGGTGATTTCCACCTGGCCATTGTAACTCTGACCGGTTTTCACCACTTTGGCTTTGGCCGTTTTTTTAGCGCCTTCGCCGACGGCCACGTACACCACCTGGCCTTGCTCGGTGTTCTGCACCAAATTCTGGTTGATGACGATGGCGTTGGGTTTGTTCACGTCGTTGATGTTCACCACCGCGAGTTGGTTGGGCTTCAAATCCCGGCTCGACGGCAACGTAGCTTCGATGTTGAATGTCCGGCTCAACGGGTCGACGGTCGCGCTGACGAACGTGACGCGGGCGTTGATTTCCCGGTTCAAATCGGGGAATTTTACCGTCACCAAATCGCCCTTCTTCACGCTCGACACGTAGGTGTCGGCCACCTTCGCCACCACTTTCAACTGCGAAAGATTCACCACCCGCACGACACCCACGCCGGGCATCGCCATTTCACCGGCCTTTACGTTCACTTGGTCCACCACGCCCGAAATCGGCGAGGTGATGTTGTTCTGCGCAAGCTGAACGTTGAGGGTCGACAGGCGGCGTTCCAATCCTTCCTTGTTGTTTTTGGCCTGGAGGTACTGCAATTCCGTGCCAATCTGCTGACTCCACAGGTTTTTCTGTTTTTCAAAAACCGTGTTGGCGAGCGAAAGCTGACTGCGAATCTCCTCGACGGATTCCCGCATCACCTGGTCGTCTACTTTGGCCAGGGTCTGACCCGCCCGCACGGCATCGCCTTCTTTCACGTACACCGCCGTGATGGCGCCGCTGGCTTTGGGGGCCACCTGCACGTTGTTTTGGGCATCGACGCTGCCCTGCACTTCCACGAAATGCCGGAAGGTAGTCGAAGCCACGGGGCTGATGGTAATGGTTTTGGTCTTCGCTTCTTCCTGCGACTTGGGGTCGAGTTTGGCAATTTCCGCCTGAAGCGTTTTGGTTTTAGCGTCGATTTCGGCCTGCTGTTTTTTCAGCGCGGCCAGTTCTTCTTTTTTACCGGCCAAGCCTTCTTTTTTAGGTTCGGAGCAGGCCAGTAAGGCAATGACGAGTAGGAGGAGGTATGTTGGTTTCATTGATCAGTTTTGAATGAGTGAGTGAAAGAATGAGCGAATAAGGTTTTGCTGATTAAGCGAGAGGCAGGGTGTAATTCTCTCATTCAATCATTCCTTCATTCACTCATTGTACAACCGTCCGGCGGCTTTGTCCAAATCGACTTTGGCCACCAACGCGTCGTACAGGGCTGAGTAGTAGTTGGTTTGCGCTTCGCGGAAGGAGGTCTCGGCGTTGATGATTTCGATGTTCGAGCCAACGCCTTCCTTGTACTTGATGCGCGTCACCCGTAGAATTTCGTTGGCTAAATCCAGGTTTTTCTGCTGTTCCTGGAGCGTAAACCAGAAATTTTTCACCTGAATCTGCGACTGCGAAAGTTGGAGGTCAATGCTCTGGGCGAGGAGTTTCAGGCTGTTGTCCACCTTCAGCAGCGTGTTGCGCGACTGGGCCAGTTTGTACCGCCGGGCGAAGCCGTCGAAAATGGGAACGTTGACGTTAAGCCCAATCGAACTAGCCGGAAACCAAGCCCTGGTGATAAACCGGTCGATGGTCTGACGCCCGTTGAAGTATCCCCAGTTACCCGAAAACGACACCTGGGGCAGGTAGCTTTGCCGCACGTTGCGCACGTCGAGCACCTGGAGTTCCCGTTGGGTTTCGAGCGTGGAGTATTCGATGCGGTTGGTGTAGGCAAAAGGCCGCGTCACCTCGGTGATATAGGATTCCAGGAAATTGAGCTTGGCCAGTTTCTCGCTGAGCGCAACCGGCTGGTCGAGCGGGTAGCCCATCTGGAACTTGAGCAGCACCAGGGCCAGTTCCTGCAACCGCGCCACGTTTTGCTGTTCGGTGCGGAGGTTGTTGGCCTGCACCTCCAGCCGTTGCACGTCCAGTTTCTCCACCATCCCCTGTTCGTTCATCGCCCGGGTTTCGCGCAGCAGCGAATCGAGGCGACTCACGTTGACGCCGAGCAAGTTGAGACGTTCCTCATTCACCAACACGTTGTAATACGCTTTGGTGACATTCTCGGCTACCGTCACTTTGCTGGCCTTCAAGTTTTTAGAGGCTAGTTCGGTGTAAGCCTTCGCCGCTTTCAACCCGATCAGGTACGTACTGCTGAAAATCAATTGACTCACCGAACCGATGGCATTGGCCGTGTATTTTACCCCACCCAGCGCAAAAACCGTTTCCTCGCCGCTCACGGGCGTGTTCGGGTCGGGTGGGCCAAACGTAAACCCTGGCGGGCTAAAAAACGGCTGCACCTTGATGGTGTGCGAAAGGTTGGCCGCCACGTTGACCTGCGGGAGGCCGGTGGCCTTGAGCTCCTGAACGCGGTCGCGGGCCGAGGCAATGTCTACCTGCGAGTTGGTTACGTTCAGGTTATTTTTTACGGCGTAGTCCACCGCTTCTTTCAGCGAAAACGACTGCTGGTTCTGCGCCCGCAATGAAAATGGACTCAGCAGTATCACTCCAAGCAGGAATGCTTTGCTGGTAGTTGGGTACTTCATCTGGCGTTCAATTTGGATGGATGTTGGAGGGCTTCGCGGAGTTGTTCGTAAATCTCACAGCCCCGTTTGGTGACGATTCCGCGCACGAAATGGTCGAGCATTTCAATCTGCACCCGCACCAGGCCAAAGCGCTCAGGCGGGAAAAGCTGGTTGTCGAACCCGGTTTCAATTTGTTTCAACCGCATCCGGGCAATCACCTCCACATCGAGGTCGGCCCGGAAAAATCCCTCATCGATGCCCTGCCGGAGGTCTTTGCTAATGCCGTGCAGGGCAAAATCCTGCATATGGTCCTGAAAATTCTGCCAGGCGCGGGGGTAGTATTTCTGAATTTCGTACAGCAGCCGGGGGTTCATACACACCAGGGTTTGCCGCATCATCTCGCTGGCCTGAAGCAGCTTCTCGATGCTGTTGGCCCCACTTAGTTCCAGTTCTTCGTACTCACATTTATCCTTGACCATCTCCTGCTCGACCACCTGGAACACCAGGTCGTCTTTATCGGGGAAATGCAGGTAGATGGTTTTTTTAGAAATTCCCAGATCCCGGGCGATGTCGTCCATCGTCACGGACTTCACCCCGATGTGAAAAAATAGCTCCTCGGCCTTCTGGAGAATCCGGTCTTTTACGTCCACGTTCGTGTTGCTCAGTTGCTCGTCAATGGTGGTCACAAAACTACGGAAACTTTCAGAAGGCTGAAAGTTTTTATCATTTTTTAGAGGAGTGGCGAAATGGGTGGGCGAGCGGAAAGGCGGAATCGAAGGCCTTCGATACGAAAAAGAGTCGGTTCAATTTATTCTCGGATAAATCGTATTTAGGATTTTCCCGATGGATTGTAAACCGTCTTCAATGCCCGTCAGGTCACCGGGTCTGAATCCTGCGTCGGCCGGAACAAGGCCGAATCGGCGTAAAACGTGCCGAAAGGAACCACCGAAGCCAGCAGCGCCAGCCCCAGTTGCCGGAGCGACCAGCGGTATTCCACCCAGGCCAGTACCGTGTACAATACGTACAGCACAAACAGCAAGCCGTGCACCATGCCCACCACCCGCACTGCCTGCGGTAACCCGGCGAAATACTTCAGCGGCATGGCAATGCCGAGTAAGACCAGGTAAGAAAGCCCTTCGAGAAAGCCGATGATTCGCAGCCGGCCGATGGTGCTGCGCAGGGTGAAGTTTGACATGGGTTGGAAAGAAAAAAGAAAACGATCCTGCCTTGACTCAGCCCCGAAACCAGGGGCGCGCCACCAGGGGCGAAAACGGCCAGGGTACGGCGATTAGAATGAGCAACAGAGCGATTGAAAAATAAATCGCCACCGTAGCAAATTTCTTCCGGTCGGTCAGCGCACGTTTCGCCAGCGACGAGCCGACGGAGAGTACGACGATGGCCGTAGTCATCAGGCCCAGGTGGATGATTCCAAAAAACGAAATCTCGAATGAAGCGTTCCGGGCCGCAGGACCCGACCAAAACGCATTGGCGACCGGGCTGATAAAGTACAACACGAAGCCGATGAGGAGTTGCAAATGGCTGAACGTAACCGCCAGTACCCGCGTCTGGTCATCGGTTTTTGAAAAGTTACGCCCGGAACGCCAACCCGAAAAGCCCCGGTACAGGGCGAAAAGCAGGCTGAGCAACACGACCCAGCGCGTGTAGGAGTGCAGGAGTAAAGCGTAGAAATACATGAAAATCGAGAACTTAAGCCGCAAAAGTACCGCCTCTTCCCTTCCACCAGGTAGGAGAAAACCGGTTAAACCTGGTACCATTTATGCAGATTGCCGGTAGTCGAGTGGCGTTTGCCCGGTGTGCCTGCGAAACAGTTTGCCGAAATACGACGCATCACCGAAACTGAGCCGGAAAGCGATTTCGGCAATACTGAGGTCGGTTTGCCGAAGCAGCATCCGGGCTTCGAGCAAGAGCATGTCGGTAATGAAATCGGAGGCGGGGCGGCCCGTGGTCTCCTTCACGCAACGGTTGAGGTGGTTGGGCGTCACGGCCAGTTGGTCGGCGTATTCGCTCACACTGCGTTTCGAGAAAATATGCCGGGCCACGGCTTCTTTAAACCGGGCCGTGAGCAGCATGGCCGCGTTGACCGGCCCCGCCGGGGGCGTTGGGAGGTAAGCCCGGCGGAGTTCAAGCAGCACCAGCGTGAGCAGCGCCGCTGCCATCGGTTGCTGGTCGGTGGTTTGCGGCTGAAGCGCACGGAGGTATTCTTCTTCGAGCCGGGCAAACAGCCCGCTCAGCCACTCAACTCGTTCGGCGTCGAGGGATACAATCGGACGCTGACCAGCGTTGAAAAACGGCATCTCGGCCAGAATCCGGGCATTTCCGGCCCCTTCCAGAAAATAGCTTTCGTTAAAAAAACAATAAAATCCGGAGGCATCGGGGCTGCAAAATTCCGACGATTCGATTTGTCCGGGGGCGGTCAGGTGTACGGTTTGCGGACCGATGTCGTAGGTGGTCAGCCCATCGGTGCGACGCAATAACCCTGTTTTCAGAAACACCAGACTGTGGTAGGATACGCGAACCGGTGGAATCGGAAAGCGGGCGTGTGGTACCCACTGCTCAATGCGAAACACGCCAAAGCGGCTCCCCTCAAACACCCGACTGAGTAGCAACGGCATGGCCGTCTGCACCTCGGCAACGCTGAACGGGTTGGTAAAAAACCGGTTGAGGAAGCCATCGGGCGTGACGGTGGGAATGTCGGCGAGGCGATTCATGGAGGCATTGGGTAAGCAAAAATACGCGTTAGTCGGTAAGGCCAGACACGGGTTGCGTCGTTTGATGCTGCACGTACGCCCGCAGCGCGTACCTCAACGCCGCCCCCACGCAACCCAGCCGAAGCAGGTTGCCAGCCAGCCAGTACCACCCCAATCGGTGGGCTTCGGCTTCGGTGAGCGAGAGTTTTCCGATGAAGAGTTGGGTATTCAGAAAAACCACGATGGGCACCGTCAGGGCAACCCCCGCCAGGCCCCACCCCCCCGCCCGCCGAAGCGCGGGGCGCAGCGGAAGCAGGTGAGGTTCGGCACGATACGCTAGCACCAGCAGCGTGACCACGGCGAGTTGCGTCAGCGGGACGTAGTAGTGGTACTGAATCACGACCCTGAAATAGCCGGTGTACACCCTCAGGGTGTCGAACGAGGCCACCACCCAGTTGGGCATTAGCACGACTTCTTCGTACAAATTCCCGAAAAACCAGAGGGCCAGCCCAAACAGGGCGAAGCGGAGCAGGCGCGAAACCGCGCGGGTTGAAAGCGACATGGTACAAAAGCGTTGATTTCCAACGGCAAAAGTACCGGCATCGGGCAGACAGGGATTAGGACGAATGCGGCGAAAGTGGGGACAAATCAGCCCGATTGCCGGTAATCGAGCGGCGGAATGCCGACGCGTTTGCGAAACACCCGGCTGAAGTACGACCCATCCTCAAAACCGAGCTGGGCGGCAATTTCCGACACGCTCAGGGTGGTTTGTCGCAAGCGCACTTTGGCTTCGAGCAGCAGCATTTCGGTAATCAGGTCGGAGGCCGTGCGGCCCGTGGTGTCGCGCACGCAACGGTTGAGGTGGTTGGGCGTCACGGCGAGTTGGTCGGCGTAGTCGCTGACGGAGCGCAGAGCCAGTACTTGGTGGGCAACGGCGTCTTTAAACCGGGCCGTCAGCAAGGCGGCGGCGTTGGACGGGGCAGAGCTGCCTTCGCTGGCGTGGCATCGACGCAGGTACACCAACACGGCCTGAAACAGCGCGGACGTAAGGGCGGCATGGTCGGGGCCGGGATTCAAGAATTCGGCCTCCAGTTGGTTGAGAAGGTTTTCCAGAATGGGCAAAATGTCCGTCGTCAGGTTCAACACGGGGCTGTTTCCGGCCTGAAAGAACGGCAGTTCATCCAGAAACCGCCCGTTTTGTAGCGCCGTCAGCACGACATCGCCGTAGAAAAAACAGTAAAACCCGGTGGCATCGGGACTGCACCCTTCGGAAGAAACAATCTGCCCCGGAGCCGTCAGGTACACCCGGCCCGGCCCGATTTCGTAGCGATTCAGGCCGTCGGTGCGGCTCCCGGAACCGCTTCTCAAAAACAGGAATTCGTAGTGCAGGTTGCGCAGCGGCGGAATCGGAAAGCGAATGTGCCGAACGACTTCTTCCACGCGGTGAATGCCCCAGCGCATCGCCTGCGGGGCATCGGCGGCGGCACCGGGGTACAGCGTGACCGCCTCGTGGATGCTGGGTTTGAAAAACTGCTGGACAAAGCCCTCCGGCGGTAAGGTTGGGATGGGGTTCCCGGCTTTCACTCTTCGTAGTAATACCCGAAAATGATGTTCATTTCGTCGGTGCTGAGCAGGCCGAATTTTACCGTCTTGGTCGTCTTGTTGTTGTACGTCACGACGGAAGTCAGGCCCTCGCCTTTTTTCAGGCTGATGGGCGTCGGAAAATCTTTCACCACGGGGTGCGCCCAGTCGCTGCTTTCGTACACCACCTCGCCGTCGCGGCTACCGCCCTTGATTTTGACGATGAATTTCTCGCCCAACTCATGGTTGTGCGAGGTGAGCATGATGATTTTCCTCGCCGTAGTAAATGTGAAATCCTTCGTCACCGTGGTGCGCTGCCCCGCCGGGAGGCTGAAACTCGTGTTGTTGAGGTCAAGCATCTCCACCACTTTCTGCACGCTGACTTTAGGCGTGGTGTAGAGGTTTACGTAATTTTCCCCGTAAATCACGCCGCTTGTGCGGTTGTAATAGTGCGGGTTGAGGTCGAGTGAAGAATTGGCGGGCAGGCGGAGTGCCGCACCCGCCGGAAATTTATAATCGCTGGTGGCCTCAGTGCCCCCACCCAGGAATACGTGGTTCTCCATGCTTAGGAGGGTTAGTATGTTCACGCCGCCGTCGGGGTTGCGCAAATCGCGAGTCTGGTCGGGGGCGGGCAGGTTGGCTTTATCCTTGAAATCGTACAGAACCAGGTGGTGGCTGTTGGTACGGCTGCGCGTCTGGATGCGATTGATGTAAATTTCCTCGCTGTTTTTGAGCATCCGCCGCACGAACAATTCCCGTTCAAAATTGGGGGCCACCTCGAAGCGATCTACCTTCAACTGCAAACCCTCGGCGGGCAGCGGCGCGGCCAACGGCTCGAAAGTATCGATGGCGCTGGGTGTGGTGTCGTCCAGTAGTTTGGCATCGACGACGCTACCGGTTTTGGGGGCACCGGCTTCGATCCAGCGCCGCACGAAT
Source organism: uncultured Cytophagales bacterium (assembly GCA_964244295.1). Taxonomy (GTDB): domain Bacteria; phylum Bacteroidota; class Bacteroidia; order Cytophagales; family Spirosomataceae; genus JAJAZB01. Next base: position 51,772 of record CAXTIG010000026.1, on the reverse strand, counting down.
TCGATCTGGCCCACCGAAAGCGCCTTGCCACCCAACGGCATCGGACTACCATAACTCTTGCCACTGTGGTGCGAGCCGTTGAAATTGAGTTTGTGGAAAAGCAGGCTCTGGTCGGCGCTGAAGGCTTTCACCCGCAGCAAACCGTCGGCGAGGGCGTTGGCCTGGGTGGGTTTCGCGCCGACGAGGTATTCGTAGGACACCGATTTTTCGAGCAGCAATTTATGCTGGTAGTACGTGTTGTCGCTGGCCGAGGCGTGGCAGCCGGAAGTGGCGCAACTCACGTCGAAAATGCGCTCCTGGAGAAGCGCGAAACTGGCTTTTCCCGTCGGGAGCGGCTCCTCGGTTTTGCTCGATTGACACGCCGCGATACTCAGGGCGGTGGCGGTTGCCAGCGTTGCGGTGCGCCAGAGCGTAGAGGTAGAAAAGAGATTCATGAAGTTCGGGGCAAAAACGCTGACAGTGAAACGCCTGGCGAGCCAAACAAAGGTACGTTGCGGCGGAGAAAATTACATAGTACGGGCCAAGCCGGTTTTAGAAGGATTTTTCTAAGGACAGTTTAACCACCATTTACCCCCATTTTGCCCGAAACCCGCCTTTTTGCCCTATTTTTCAAGCCCAATCTCAGTCCCACACCCGTTTCGTCTTTCCCCCGATGTTTCCCGACGACCAACCCGCCTTTGCCTCCCGCCTCGATTTGTCCGACTTGCACGAAGCCGCCGCCCGCGTCCGCGCCGAAGTGGGCAAGGTGCTGGTGGGCCAACACGCCCTCGTGGATTTACTGCTGACCGCCCTGCTTGCCGACGGCCACGTGCTGCTCGAAGGCGTCCCCGGCGTCGCCAAAACGCTGACCGCCAAGCTGCTGGCCCGGACGCTTTCCATCGACTTCAGCCGAATTCAGTTCACCCCCGACCTCATGCCCGCCGACGTACTAGGCACCTCGGTGTTCAACCCCCGCCTGACGGATTTTGAATTTAAACCCGGCCCCATTTTCGCCAACCTCGTGCTCATCGACGAAATCAACCGCGCCCCGGCCAAAACCCAGTCGGCGCTGTTCGAGGTGATGGAAGAGCGGCAGGTGACCAACGCGGGCATCACCCACCCAATGGCCGCGCCCTTCGTGGTGCTGGCGACGCAAAACCCCATCGAGCAGGAAGGTACCTACCGCCTGCCCGAAGCGCAGTTGGACCGTTTTCTGTTTAAACTTAACGTGGGCTACCCCTCGCTGGACGAAGAAATTCAGATTCTCCAGGGCCACCACGCCCGCCGCAACACGACCGACCCGGTTGCCGCCGTGCGGTCCGTGTTAAACGCCGACCAGGTCGCCGCCCTCCGCGCCCAGGCCCGGCTGGTGATTTGCGACGACAAAGTGCTCGAATACATGGCCCGGCTCGTGCAGGAAACCCGGCAGAGTAAATCGCTCTACCTGGGCGCTTCGCCGAGGGCCTCGGTGGCGTTGTTGAACGCCTCGAAAGCGCTGGCCGCGCTGCGGGGCCGCGACTTCGTCACGCCCGATGACGTGCAGGAACTGGCCCCGCCCGTACTCCGCCACCGCCTCATCCTGACCCCCGAACGCGAGATGGAAGGCACTACGGCGGATGAGGTGATTACCCAGTTGATGCAGAAGGTGGAGGTGCCGAGGTGAGGGGTTGTAAATTGCGTGAGAAATTGCTACTTTTCGCCTTTTCCGTAAACACTAACCCTCTTTCAATCAATGAGTTTATATCTGATCGCCTACCCAGATTTCCGTAAAGGTGAATCCGAAAAAAGTGGCGGCTACGTAGAAGTCCATCGGTTTCATAACGAGCACGAACTTGCCTTGAATTTGCGGACGGCCATTTTGCTCGCCAAGCAAGGCTACAAGGTTCGGCTACTTTCAGTCAGCGATATTCCCAACCGGAAAAACCCGGATGCTTTTTTGCTCGATGAGCAGATTTACGTTGAATTCAAGCACAACCAAAAAGCGACTCGTTCAGCCGTCGATAATGAACTTCGCGATGCCGAACTCAAGCCGACCATGTTGTTCTCCATATTCTCAGCAAACTTCGGAAAAGTGACCTCATCAACGCGTTGACGAGTCGGTTGAGTCGGGGTAGAAAAATACGAACGGTATGGCTTGTCTGGCAGGGCAAGCTTTACAAATTCAGCCGGAAAGAGATTTTGGAAAAAGGGTTCCGGGATAAAATAGAATGAGGTACCACGGCGAACCGCAGTACCTCAAGCCTGGGTCGAGGATTTCTCCCCAACCGTGGGTCACGAAGAGGGTCGAGGATTTCTCCCCAACCGACCCGGTGCAAAAGTAATACAAAAACGTATTACAAATCGTAATACGTTTGTATGACTTTCTCAAATTTTATCAATCAAACTTGCCTCTCCTCCGCTCCCTCTACCTCACTCCCCGCCTGTTCTACGCCCTTTCGGCGGTGATTTTCCTGTTCCTGCTGGGCTTCCTGCTCCCCTGGGCATTTCCGCTGGCGCGGGTGCTGTTTTTCGGGCTGCTGGCCTTGCTCCTGCTCGACGGGGTGCTACTCTACGCGGCGCGGGAGGCGCTGTTTGCCCGCCGCGAAGTACCCGACCGGCTTTCCAACGGCGACCCAAATCCGGTTTCCATTTTTCTCGAAAACCGCTACTCCTTTCCCGTTCGCCTGACGATTCTGGATGAATTGCCGGTGCAGTTTCAAAAACGCGATGCCGAATTCAAAGCCCGTCTCGCAGCGGGCGAACGGCAGGTGCTGCGCTACGAACTGCGCCCCACCCGGCGCGGAGAGTACAATTTTGGGCTGGTCAACGTCTTTGCCGAAAGTCCGCTGGGGCTGGTGTGGCGGCGCTACCGCTTCGGGCCGGAGCGCACGGTGGCGGTGTACCCCTCGTTTTTGCAAATGCGCCAGTACGAACTCATGGCCCAGGCCAACCGCCTTAACGAACTCGGCGTGAAGCGCATCCGGCGCGTAGGCACCAGCCGGGAGTTCGAGCAAATCCGGCCCTACGCCCAGGGCGACGACGTGCGCAGCATTAACTGGCGCGCCACCGCCCGCCGCAGCGATGCCAGTGGTCCGGCGCTGATGGTCAACGCGTTTCAGGACGAACGCTCCCAACCCATTTACTGCTTGATTGACAAAGGCCGGTTGATGAAAATGCCCTTCGAGGGCCTCAGCCTGCTCGACTACGCCATCAACGCCACGCTCGTGCTGGCTAACGTGGCCCTGCTGAAGCAGGACAAAGCGGGCGTCGTCACCTTCGCCGAAAGCCTCGGCCAGTGGGTTCCCGCCGACCGCCGGGCGGGGCAGTTGCAACGGATTTTGGAGCTGCTCTACCGCCAGAAAACCCGCTACCCCGAAACCGACTACGAAGCGCTGACGCTGCACCTGAAAACCCAGCTTCGCCAGCGCAGCCTGCTGCTGCTGTTTACCAATTTTGAAACGCTGACGGGGCTGCGGCGGCAGTTGCCCTACTTCCGGCGGCTGGCCAAAGACCACCTGCTCATCGTGATTTTCTTTGAAAACACCGAACTCCGCGCCCGCCTCAACGGTCCGGCCACCCGCACTCAGGAGATTTACCTGAAAACCATCGCCGAGAAGTATTTCTACGAAAAGCAGCAAATGGTGCGCGAATTGGCCCAGTACGGCATTCAGGCGCTGCTCACGCCCCCGCAGAAACTGACCGTCAACGCGCTGAATAAATATTTGGAGTTGAAGGCGCGGGGGTTGATTTGACGCGCCACCCCCCACCCCCTGAAGGGGGCTTTTCCTGCCTGAAAAATTACAGCATTGAAAAAGCCCCCTTCAGGGGGTGGGGGGTATAACTTCACCGCCTCATTTTTCCTTTCCCATGAAAGTCACCGGCTTCACCATTGCCCGCAACGTGGTCAAATACGATTACCCCATCGTCGAGGCGATCACGTCCATCCTGTCGATTTGCGATGAATTCGTGGTGGCGGTCGGGAAATCGGAAGATGCAACGCTGGCCTTGATTCAGGGCATCGATTCCCCCAAAATCCGGATTCTGGAAACCATCTGGGATGATTCCCTGCGCGAGGGGGGCCGGGTGCTGGCCGTGGAAACCGACAAGGCCCTCGCCGCCGTGGCACCTGACACCGACTGGGCGTTTTACATCCAGGGCGACGAGGTGCTTCACGAAAAATACCTGCCCGCCGTGCGGGAGGCGATGGAGCGATACCTCGGTCAGCCGGAAGTGGAGGGATTGCTTTTCAACTACCGGCATTTTTACGGATCCTACCGCTACGTGGGCGATTCGCGGGCCTGGTACCGGCGCGAAATCCGGGTGGTGCGGCACACGGGTCGGGTGCGCGCGTATCGCGATGCGCAGGGGTTTCGGACAACTGACAATCAGAAACTGCGCGTCAAACGCATCGAGGCCACCGTGTACCACTACGGCTGGGTGCGCCCGCCAGAGGTGCAGCGGCAGAAAATCGTGGACAGCGCCCGGTTCTGGAACGACGAAACTCGCTTGGAAAAAAAGCGCACGAATCTGTTGGAGTTCGATTATTCGCAAATCGACTCGCTGGCGCTTTTCAAAGGCACCCACCCCGCCGTGATGCAGCCCCGCGTGGCCCGGCTCGACTGGCAATTCGACTTTGACTTGCAGCAAAAAAGGCTCTCGCTCAAAAACCGGATTCTTCAGTGGATTCTCCGAAAAACGGGCTGGATGCCGTTTGAATACCGGAATTATAGACTGTTCTAAGAAAATGGTTAGGCAGGGTGTCACGCTGAGCGAAGTCGAAGCGCGTGCGGTGGGCCGACGCTGACCAGCCGCACGCGCTTCGACTTCGCTCAGCGTGACACCCTGCCTAACCAAACCGGTTTTCAAGACCTCCGAACTTGTTTAGGCTTTTGCCTAACTTGCCCTCCGAACGTCAGCCCTTTCCCAATGCCGGAACCTTTTTTCCAGAACGCGGCCCAACTGCAATTCATCGAAAGCGCCTTGTTCAGCACCTTTGGGTACGAGGTCGAGATGCTGGATTTTCAGTTTTTGTACGGCGGCAATTTCAACCTCGCCGTGCGGGTGCAGACGCCCGACGGGGCGTTTTTCGTAAAATGGAACCAGGGTGACCACGAGGGGATGTTCGAGAGCGAAGCCCGCAGCCTGGCCCTGCTGCGCGAGGCCGGGGCGCTCCACATCCCGAAGGTGCTGGGTTTCGGACAAAAGCCGGAAGGTGCGTATCTCGTGATGGAATTCGTGGCACCGGGGCCGCAACGGGCCGACTACTGGGAAGATTTCGGTCAACGACTGGCGAATCTGCACCGGCGCAGCCACCCCAACCACGGGCTGGATTTCGACAATTACATCGGGGCTTTGCCGCAGAAAAATGAGCCAATGAAAAACGGCGTGGAATTTTTCGTGAAAAATCGCCTCCAGGTTCAAGCCGGGCGGGCGCTGTACGAAGGGAAAATCAAACCGGATTTGTACGAAAAATTTCAGAAGTTCTACGAAAAACTGCCCTCCCTGCTGCCCAACGAAGCCCCCGCCCTGCTCCACGGCGACCTCTGGAGCGGCAACGTGATGACCGGCTCCGATGGCCGCGTGGTACTCGTGGACCCGGCCAGTTACTACGGACTGCGCGAGGCTGAACTGGCCTTCACGACGATGTTCGGCGGCTTCGATGCCTCGTTTTACGCCACGTACTACGAAAGTTTCCCGGTCGAAAACGGTTTCACTGAACGGATTCCGCTCTACAACCTCTACCCGCTGCTCGTCCACGTCAACCTGTTCGGCGGCGGCTACCTCACGGCGGTCGAACGGATTTTGAAGCGATACTAAAACAGCCCCCCCGCCCCCGAAGGGGGAGCTACGTTGCGGTTCCAGTCTACTATTTCCGAGTTACTTCCATCTGCCAAACGTGGCAGCAACGTAGCTCCCCCTTCGGGGGCGGGGGGCTTTTTTTTAAAACTATGACTACCTGGACACTCATCGGACTAGGCGTGGCGGCGTACCTGCTGTTGTGCGTGGTGGCGTACAAGGTGCAGGAGTATTTTATTTTCAAACCCGAAAAACTCGCCCCCGATTTTGCCTACCAATACGAGGACCCCTTCGAGGAATTGTTCTTCGAGCCGGAACCGGGCGTGACCATCAACGGACTGCGGTTTTTTGAAGAAGGCAGCCAGGGGCTGGTCATTTATTTTCACGGCAACACGCGCAGCATCAAAGGCTGGTCAAAGTACGCCCGCGATTTTACCCAACACGGCTACGACGTGCTGATGGTGGACTACCGGGGTTTTGGCAAAAGCACCGGCAAGCGCAGCGAAGAGGCCCTCAAGCAGGACGCCCAGCACGTGTACAACCAAATGCGCGCCCGCTACGGGTACAAAGAAGCCAACATCGTGATTTACGGGCGCTCGCTCGGTTCGGGATTTGCCTGCAAACTGGCCTCGTCCAACAAACCCCGGATGCTGATTCTCGACGCGCCGTACTACAGTTTTTCGTACGTCACCAACCGGTTTTTGCCGTTTTTGCCGCTGGGGTTCATCCTGCGTTTCAAGCTCCGCACCGACCTCTGGATTCGCTACGTGCGCTGCCCGATTTACATCATCCACGGCACGAAGGATTGGCTCATCCCGTACCGGTCGAGCGTGCGACTGGCGAAACTGGTGCCGCTCACGGCCCGGCTGATTCCGATTTACGGCGGGGGTCACAACAACCTGCCCTCCTTCCCGGAGTACCACCAAAAACTGGCCGAAATCCTGAAGGGGACGTTTGATTTGGTGTTCGACAAGTACGAAAATCCGCAACCCTGACAGCGCCGTTCCTCGGTGGGCCAGCCCCTGTCAGCGGTTGCTACTTCCCGGATAACCAAACAACCAAACATTGGCTACCGACCAGCCCGCAACCGCTGACAGGGCGGTTGGCCGTTGTCAGGGTTGCTTACATCCATGCGAAACCTTCTTTTCAAAATCCTGAAAATCGCTGCCCTCGTCTACGCGGGGCTGCTCCTGGCCGCCGTGATTTTCGAGAAGCCGCTGATTTTTCAGGGAAAGCCCCTCCCGCCTGACTATCAGTTTCAATTTCCCGGAAACTGGCAGGAACGTTGGTACGAACCCACCCCCGGCGTAAAAATCCACGCCCTCTACTTCCGCAGCGATTTGCTGCCCCGCCGGGGCTTGATGCTGTACTTCCACGGCAATCGCGACAACCTCGCCCGCTGGGGCCACTACGCGTCCAATTTCACCCGGCGCGGCTACGACGTGCTGATGCCCGACTATCGGGAATATGGCAAGAGTACGGGAAAAATTACCGCCGAAGCTGACCTCCACGCCGACGCCCGGTTTGTGTACGAACAACTTAGAAAGAAAATTCCCGAAGACAGCCTCGTGCTGTACGGCCGCTCACTGGGCAGCGGCATCGCCACCCGGCTGGCTTCGGAGACGCGCCCGCGTTTACTGCTCCTCGAAACGCCCTACTTCAACCTGCCCGCCGTCGCGGCCAGCAAGTTTCCACTCTTGCCCTACGCCTGGCTGAGCCGATTTACCTTCCGCAGCGACGCGTGGATTACGCGGGTGCGCTGCCCGATTCACCTTTTCCACGGCACTGCCGATGGCCTGGTTCCTTACGAACACAGCCTACGGCTGGCGACAAAATTGGGGCGGAATCCGGCGGAAATTTTGACGACGATTCCCGGCGGGGGGCATAAAAATTTGGCGAATTTTCCGGCGTATCAGGCAGGGTTGGATTCGTATTTAGTTGTCCAATTCGGAAAATAATTTCCTTTAAGTAGAAAATATATATTGTTTTTCAATAAATTATTTTTTCCTTTGTGCGGTCAACATTTCACTGATTCACATGGAAAAGCAAAAGACGCCGTGGGTTTTCCCAACGGTAAAAATCCTCGTCAGCATCGCCTATTACTTCGTGTCATTTTTCTGCATCCTCGCTCTTGGTTTTGGAATCTTCAAAGTAGCCACGTCCCGGTTCGTCAACGACTCCTCCGACCAGTCGCTTACCTCGGCGGGTGTGCCAGTGGAATGGAAGACCAGCGAACGGAAAGTAGAAACCAAAGCGCCAGCGCTGACGCGGGTCAGTTTGGTTCAGGAAAAAGAAAAAGGCATCCTGCACATCCCCATCTGGTCGGCAGCGGGAGGGGTTTACTTAGGCTCGCAGGCATTGGGGCTGGCATCGGCCATTGCGCTGCTTTACTTGTTGAGGAAGATTTTCACGACCCTGAACATCGCTTCTCCCTTCAGCCCATCCAACGTCCGCCGAATCAGCGCGATGGGTCTCATCCTAATCGCTCAGGATTTACTCGAATTCACTACTTCGTTCGTAATCAGGCCATTGGTTAAGCCTTACGTTGCCCAACTTACTGCCCTGAGCTTGGTCGGAGATTTCAAAGGCCTGGACTTCAACACATTCGACATCCAGTTGAATATTGAAGGAGCCTGGTTTCTGGGCCTGGTTCTGCTGGCCCTGGCCCAGGTGTACCGCCGGGGCATCGAGTTGCAGGCCGAAAACGAATTAACCGTCTGAGCCATGCCCATCATCGTAAACCTCGACGTCATGATGGCCCGGCGGAAGATGTCGCTCACCGAACTGGCCGAAAAAGTGGATTTGACGATGGCCAATTTGTCTATCCTGAAAACCGGCAAGGCCAAAGCCATTCGATTCAGCACGCTTGAGGCCATCTGTGAAGTGCTTCAATGTAAGCCGGGTGATATTCTGGATTTTGAAGGTGCGGGCAAAACCAACTTGGTAAATCCAACCGAAGAGCCAGTCTGAGAAGGTATTCCATCCACTTTTCGGCTTCACAACTCCTAAATTCATCAGCCATGTCGAACTTCCCTTTCCGTAAAATCAGGGTCTGTATTTTCTGGACCAGTGCGTTGTTGTTCATTTCGCTCGTCTCACCGGCCCAGGCTCGTTTACATCAACTCCCGAAGGCATTGCCTTCTCTTATCGACAGCAGTCGTATTCCAGGCATATCCATTGCACTGATTGAAAACGGTGTTGTCACGTGGGCTGACGGGAAGGGAGTAAAAAACCGAAGTACAGCAGAACCAGTTACCGCTACGACCATTTTTCGCGGTGCTTCACTGGGCAAACCGGTATTTGCCTATGCGGTGCTGAAATTAGCGGCGCAGGGCAAATTAGATCTGGACAAGTCGTTGATGACTTATATCCCTCAACCGGACCTGGAAAATCAGTATTTGAAGGGCAAATTGACCGATGACCGGATTCGTCAAATTACCGCCCGAATGGTGTTGAGTCACACCAGCGGTCTGCCCAATTGGCGCGCGGAGGGACAGCCCTTAAACACGCTGTTTGTACCGGGCAGCCGCTATAGCTACTCAGGAGAAGGCTATTTTTTCTTGCAACACGTGGTTGAACACCTGACTCAGGAACCGATCGAGGCATTCATGCAACGCACCGTTTTCAAGCCAATGGGAATGCACCACACCAGTTTTACTTTCAATTCGGCGGATTCGGTTCGGTATGTCAGTGACCACGACGCGACAGGAAAAGTTGTAACGATTAGTTCCGAGAAAGCCAATGTGGCTCACACTTTACGCACGACCGCCAGTGATTACGCCAGCTTTTTAACAACGATGATGGCTGAAGAAGGTAGCACTTCTCCAATCCTGACGAGTCCGCAAACTAAAACCGACATTTGTCAACCTGGGCAGGTTTCCTGGGGCTTGGGGCTGGCGATTCAACACGCGGCAACTGGAGATTTCTTTTGCCAGTGGGCCAAGAGTCCGGTGGCCAGCGGCTACGTCATTGGATCCGTTGAGCGGAAGACGGCACTCGTCTATTTCGTGAACAGTGCTAACCAGGGGCTACGCGTCGCCGAACGCTTGGTTAATCTGGGTCTCGGTTACGACGACCCGCTTTTTGCCTGCTTTGGGGTTAAATCCTACAACGCTAAATCGCAGTAAATCTGAACCTGTCTTGCTCAAGAGCAGTACTAAAATCGGATATCCGCGACGCGGATGAAGGACGTTTTTAGCAGGCTTGAATGAGAATTTACCAGTTGGCCGTGGAACGGGCAGCATGAAGACCCGGATTAACCAGTTCATTTTGAAACAATTGGCGAAAACCAAGTAATTTTTTCAAAAACTCCCTGAAAACCCTTGCCCGGTTTCTGATTGCTGAATAGCTTTGCCAAAAGCCTTCCTGCTACGCGGGAGCGCGTAGCAGGAAGGCTTTTGGCATTTCAGCCCCGGCACCCCCCTCAACTTGACACCCATGAACTCCCTCCTCAAATCCACCCTCCTGCTGCTCTTGGTGTTCACCGCCCTCGTGCTGTCCTGCGGGAAAAAAGAAGCCGATACCCCCGCGCCCCAGCCGACCGTCAACCCCATCCAATCCACGCCCACCGTGCCGGGCATCAACGGGGCCACCGTGGTGCCCGATGCGGCCGGGACGAGTTTCACCGTGACCGTGCCCGCCGGCACGAACGTAAAATCCCTCACCCTGAGCATCCCCCTCGCCACCGGGGCCAGCATTGACCCCAACCCCGGCACCGCCCGCGATTACACCAACCCCGTTATTTTTATCGTGACCCCCGCCGGGGGCGGTACGCCCCTGAAAATTACCGTGACGGTGGTCGTGCAGGCCGCCCCAAAATCCAGCGACAAGCAGATTACCACCTTCAGCTTCGCGGCCCTCAACCCCGCCGTGACCGCCGCCATCGACCAGAGCACCCGCAAGATTACCGCCACCGTCCCCGCCGATGCCGACCTGACCAAACTGGTGCCCACGCTGACGCTCTCGGCCAAAGCCACGGTAGCCCCCGCCTCCGGCCTGGTGCAGAACTTTAGCAACGCGGTGAATTACACGGTGACGGCGGAGGATGGGAGTGCGCAGGTGTACGAGGTTAATATAACTAAAGTGACAACATCAATAACTAATTCAGATGTACTCTACCTTGCCGCAAATGACATTTTATATGCACTCGATGCAAGCACTGGCAGTAACTTGTGGAGTTCTCGTTTTAGTGAAATAACATCTGGTCTTGCAATTGAAAATAGTGTAATTTATTTTGGTGATGAACTCGGTCGGCTTCTTGCGGTTGATGCTAAAACTGGAAAGGAAAAATGGAAACTTCAACTTACAACAGACAACTCTGATGTACAATCTACTCCAACAATCGCAAATGGAGTTATATTTTTGGGTAGTGATGAAAACTATATTTACGCAGTTGATGCTGCAACTAGAACACTAAAATGGAAGTTTAAAAACGAATTAAATTCCTCCGGTAGGTATAAAATCAGTGGAGGGCCTGTTATCGCAGACAATACTATTTTTGCAGGAAATGAAGGGGGCGTATTATCCGCTTTGGATGCAACTACAGGTGTCCCTAAATGGAGTAAATATTTTAAAGGAAATAAATTCAATAATAATCCAGTAGTCGTTGGGAAAAATTTGTTTGTTGGAGACTTATTTATATTAAATTGTGAAACTGGGGAGCCAATTCCTAATAGTGTAATTCCTAACGGTTTAGTAGTCGCTGAACGTAATAGTCCTATTGTTCTTAATAATACGATTTTCAGGTGTGTAAAAATTACAGGCACTTCCAATGACCGATATAGTGTAGGGGCGAATTTTTTACCAATAGGCTCAGGAGGCTGGGGTTTCTCAACCACGTTTCTTGATAAGAACACTCCGTACTATTATTCTAATACACTTTATTTCACATCGGATGAAGGGACTTTTGCATTAAATGCAACAGATGGCATTGTGAAATGGTCGTTAAAATATCAGCAAAATTACAAAAAAAGTATCCATCCGGTGATAGTTAATGGAGTTGTTTATACATTGGGGGAGAGTAAATCTTTATCAACAAGTGCAAGTGAGCGGATTTACGCATTAGACGCAGCATCTGGTACTAAAAAGTGGGAGATAGTATTACCAAATTCACTCATATACGATTTCAGGCCAGTCATTGTTACAAAAGATGGCAAAGCCCATCACCCTACTGAAAGTGGTTTACAGAATTAAATAACCCCAGGCGGAGTTATTCCAGGTGTTGCCCCCAACTGGTGCGAGTCTGTGACTTTGAATGGCGCGAGCTTGCAACTCGTGTCAGTTCAGGCGGGTAATTTGCTTCAATTTTCATACCGCTCAAAGTCAGCAAATTTGTCCGAACACGAGTTGCAGACTCAAATTATTTGCCGCCGCATTCAGCCCAATGCCGCCACGTCGGCTATCAACGTAATTCCTTCGCCCAGGCAGGCGCGCTCGAAATCAGGTTGGTCATAACTCGCCAGCAGGGGAATTTCATGTAGTACGCAGGCCGACAGAATCAGCGCGTCGTTCGGCAGCAGGTTGTACCGGACCATCAAAGTGAGGTACGTCGAAATGGTTTGTGAACTATCGGGTAAAAAGGTAAACAAGCGCAACAGCGCTTCCGGCGAATTAGCCGAAATCAGGGCCGGAATGACCGCATTTTCTTTTAGCGTTCGGGGTGCCTTGCCGCCTTCGATGGCCAGCAGATGAAACGCAAACTCGCTCAAAACCGCCGAACAAATGCACTTCTCGTAGTCATCGCGTTGCAGCAGGGCATCGAATACCTGGGGCCGCGTTCGCTTCGCTTTTTCGACCAGAATCGAACTGTCGAGCAGAATTCGGTTACTGGTCATGGGCGTCGAACTCTTCCGTGGAGCGAACCGTAATTTTTGAAAAGAACGCTTCCGCAACGGTAGCGGGTGTCGAATGGGGAACCGGGTGGAGGGGGCGAACCGTAAGTTCCACTTCGACTTCCTGATTGTCAAGGTCTTTGGAAAGTGGGATAAAGATGCCACCGTTCCGAACGGTTTCCCGAAGTTTCAGGGCTGTCATGGGTGTTGTGTTTCAACAAAGCTACTCAATTCAGGGCGGGTTCGAGGTGTAATACCTTGAACAACTTGACCGTCATGCCGCCAATTCCATTGCGGACTTGTTTCGGCATGACGAAATCCGGGATTTTCGTTTAAAATCCTCGCGGGGTATTTTGTAACTACCTTTGCCCCATGAATTTCGAGGATTTTGACCTGAACCGGCAGTTGCTCAACGCCGTGGCCGAAGCGGGCTACACCGAGCCGACGCCGATTCAGCAGCAGGCCATTCCGCTCATCGCGGCCGGGCACGACGTGCTGGGCATCGCCCAAACCGGCACCGGCAAAACGGCGGCCTACCTGCTGCCGCTGCTGATGAAAGTAAAGTACGCCCAGGGGCAAGACCTGCGGGCGCTCATCCTGGCCCCCACCCGCGAGTTGGTCATGCAAATCGACGAGGCCGTGGGCCAACTCGCCAAACACACCGATCTGCGCCACGTGGCAATCTACGGCGGATTGGGGCCGAAAAGCCAAATCGAGGCTATTCAGAAGGGGCTGGACATTCTGGTGGCCACGCCGGGACGCTTCCTGGATTTGTACCTGCGGGGCGAAATCGGGGTGAAGCAGTTGAAAACGCTGGTGCTCGATGAGGCCGACAAGATCATGGACATGGGCTTTATGCCCCAAATCCGGCGCATCCTCGAAGTGATTCCGCGCAAGCGGCAAAACCTCTTGTTTTCGGCCACGTTTTCGCCCCGCGTCGAAAAGCTCTCGCACGAATTTCTGGAATACCCCACGCGGGTGGAAGTGACGCCCGAAACGATGACCGCCGAGGGCGTTAGCCAGCGGCTGTTTCAGTTGCCCAACGAAAAAACCAAGCTCAATTTATTGGCGCATTTCTTGCGGAACGAGTCCCTAAGCCGGGTGATGGTGTTCGTGCGCTCGAAGGAAACCGCCGACGCCGTTTTCAAATTCATCGCCCGGCGGGTAGTGCCCCAGGAGCAGGTGCGGGTGATTCACGCCAACAAAGGCCAGAACACGCGCATCAACGCGATGGACGCCTTTCGCGAAGGCCACATCCGGGTACTCGTGGCGACCGACGTGGCGGCGCGGGGCATCGACATCCAGGAAGTGAGCCACGTGATCAACTTCGACGTGCCGCTGATTTACGAAGACTATGTCCACCGCATCGGGCGCACGGGCCGGGCCAGCCACACGGGCGAAGCCATCACGTTCGTGACGATGGAGGAAGAATTTCACGTCGGTCGCATCGAGGCGCTCATCCGGCAACCCATACCCCGCGAGCCGATTCCCGCCGACGTGGCGCGGGAGGAAACGCCGTTTGACGAAAGCCAGGCCATGCTCCGCGAAATCGACGAGCAGCGCAAACGCGCCGACCCAACGTTTCAGGGTGCTTTTCACGAGAAAAAAAATAAACCCAAACCGAGGCCACGGGCAGCGGCGGGTAAGGCGGGGGTTGCCTCCGCCAAAGCCGATTTCAAACCGGGTAAGAAAAAAATAGCGAGTGCCAACCCCTCCTGGCCGCGCGGGCGTTCCGCCCGGTCGGCGGCTTCAAAAAAGAGAGGGCGGTAAAGTCAATTTTTTGAAGAACAACGCGTTAATCAAAAGCCTATCCATTTTCTGATTCCGTGAACGCTCAACTTGTCTGCGGGCCACTGGCCCTTTTGATGTTGGTTTCCCTGGCTTCGCTGGGGCAGAGCCGCGTACCAAACGCCAAAAAAGCGCCGGTTTTAGCCAAAAAAACGGCTTCCGCCCCCGCCCGGCCGGTGAGCGTGGCCGAAGCGCCGGTGGTGAATTATAACGTGGTGCCGCTGTTTGGTGAGCTTCCCAAAACGCCGAAGCAACAGGCCCGCGAAGAACAGTTCCTGGCTTCCTGCGACCAGAACTTTGAAAGCCGCGCCGCCGCCAGTCAGTTTTTTGCCGAACGCGGTTGGGAGTACGTCACCGAAGGCTCGCTGGACACGGCCACCTACCGCTTCAACCTCGCCCACCTGCTCAACCCCCAAAGCGCCGATCCGTACTGGGGCCTGGGCGTGATTCAGTTCAACAAAGGCAACCCCGAAGCGGCCATCGACCTACTGGGTCGCGGCCTGACGGTCGATTCGAGCAACGCCACGCTCATGACCGACCTGGCCACGCTGCACCTCAACCGCTACAAAACCGACAGCACCACCACCGACCTGACGCGGGCCACGGGCCTGCTCAACCGCGCCGTAACGATTGACACGAGCAACGCGAACGCATTTTTGAAACTCTCGCTGGCGGCCTTTTACGAACAGCAGTACGACCAGGCCTGGACTTATTTTCACCAGGCCCGTCGCTTCGACGTGAAAAACCTGGACATTAATTTTCTGACGCAGTTGATGGCCCGAAAGGAAGATCCACTGGGGGTTTTTAAACAAAACTGAGGTTCTTTTTTTCGTGAAAAGCCCCGACTCACTTTGGAGGAGTCGGGGCTTTTTTGTTCAAAGCGGTTTATCGTTTTTGTTTTTTAATGGCGTGAGGTCACCCTGAGCGGAGCGGTCCGTCGCACGGGCGAAGGGTGACCTCCCGCACGTTTTTACCGGCTTTCTGAAATCCTAACCTGCTTCATTGGTTCAGTAACCAATTTTTCACGGCTACGCAACGACCACCGTTTTTGGAACCGGATTCAATTTCGCCCGCCAAATCCGCACGTACCGCCGGATGCCGATACCGCCGATGAGCAGGCCCGGCAGAATCCAAGCGGTCAGGTACACCCACTTCGGCGTGGTCTCGGGCAAGCGCCCGCTCATGTTGACCATGAAGGCCGTAACCGTGGCGGCGTAGGAACTCATCATTCGCATGATGTGCAGAATCAACCAACCGCCCTTTTCGGGTTTGGTGCGGCCCGTGTACAGTCGCCAGTCCTGCCAGCCGCTGCTGAGGCAAATCCAGGTGAAGCCGGTGTAGAGCGTGCCCATGAACCAGTTGCCTTGCAGCGCCGTGTACCCGCTAAAGCCTAGCGTGCCGAGGCCAAAGGCTATGACAATCCCCAGCGCTAGCCAGTCGGGCCAGGTGGGTTGGCTGCCCGCTTTTTTGCGGCCCAGCGTCCGGCGACCCGTGAAGGTTTGGTAAAAACTGGCGACGGCTACCATCAGGAAAAATTGCAGAACGGGCCTGGTTGGTTTGAGGCTGAATAAAACGAGGGTGGTGACGAAGACGCCGAACATTCCCCAGAAATAAATCACGCCGACCCGGTTGTGCAGCGGCTTTCCTTTTTTGGCAAAAATGGCGACGAGGCCGGTCAGCAGGGCCACGAAGCCGCAGGCGACGTGGAGGGCGAGGACGTATTTATAAGCCGTTTCCATGGTTGGTTGTGCGTTTTTTGAACGACTCAAACGTACAATCCGCTGCTGGTACGGCGCTTAAAAAAGGGGCTTCTGGCGCGGTTTGGGGGCGGTTGGCAAACGCGGGGGCGAATGACAAGGCCGCTGGGGTGGTTGGGAACCCCACGAGGATTCCAGCCGTGAAGGACTGCGTGCGTAGGCGCGGCTGGAATCCGGAGGTGGTCGATGAGTAGCGTCAAGTTCCGCCGACTCCGGATTCCAGCCGCGCCTACGCACGCAGTCCTTCACGGCTGGAATCCTATGTGCGCAATTTCTTCACCACCTCCGAATACGCCCGCGCCACGGGCACCGGCGTCTCCAGCCCCCGCAGGTGCAGTTTATACCCCTGGGCATTGCCCGAAACCCGCTCAACCCGGTGCAGATTGACGAGGTACGAACGGTGACAGCGCACCACGACGGCGGCGGGCACCTGGGTCTCGAAGCGGCTCAGGCTCCCACGAATCAGTTCTTTTTTCACCATCCCGTTTTTCAGAAAAACCACCTCCGAGTAGTTATCCGCCGATTCGAGGTAGAGCAATTCATCGACGGGCAACGACAGGCGATCTTTGCCGTTTTCGGCCACCAAATCCAGCCGTTCGGTTTGGTCGGCCACTTGTTCGGCGCGGGTTAGGGGGACGGGCTGGGGCGGTTGGGCGTAGCGGTTGAGGTAGCGCAGGTATTTGTAGGTGGTGATGCCTACTGCCGGGAAAAATCCCACCAACCCCGTGATCAAGACCATGAAAAATAAATGCGTCACTTGCACCTCGGCCCGCTCGAAGCCGCCAAAAATCACGCCGTTGTAGGCGTAGTTGGCGATGCCAATGCTGAGGATGTTCCAGCCGGTGAAGAGGAGTTCGCGGGCCACCGTCCAGCGCTCTTCCCGAAACCAGGTCGGCAGCAGGCGCGGCAGCACGTAGCCGTTGAACGACAGCAGCACGAACGTCACCACCCCGTAGCCCGCCAGCACGGGCACTTTGAGGGGGCTGTTCCAGCCATAGGCCCCGAAGGGTTGAAAAATGACCAGAAACCCGCCGATGAACAAGCCTGCCACCAGACTCGTCACGAGGGTTCGGCGAGAAGGTTCGGGGGCGGGAATGGGTTGGCCGAGCCAGGAAATCAAGGCATTGACCATGCTCAACTGAAAGGCCGGTACGAACCAATTTGTTCAAAAAAGCCGCGCAGCCCTTTTTCTTCATTGCCAAACAGCACGTCACTGCCAAACAAAATGAGAATGAAGGCCACACCGAATAAGGCCCCCCACATATGCGCCGAGTGATTAACGTATCCGCCTCCGCGCCGGGCTTCGTAGCTGGAATACAAAATGTACAGCGCCCCGAATAGAAACCCCGGGATACCGATGGGAATGAAGAAAATGTAAATTGGTTCGAGTGGATAAAACATAATTCCCGCAAACACGATGGCCGACACGCCCCCCGAAGCGCCAAGCGAGTTATAGCCGGGGTCGTTGCGATGCTTAAAATAGGTCGCTAAATCCGAAACCACGATGCCCAACAGGTATAATGCCAGAAACAGGATGACGCTGAGTTCCGGTCCGGCCAGGGATGCTATGGTTCGCTCAACGATGTTTCCGAAAAAATAAAGGCTGATCATGTTGAAAATCAGGTGCCCCCAGTCGGCGTGGATGAAGCCGGAGGTTACGAAGCGCCAGTACTCGTTGCGGCGGGAAATCTGGTAGGGGTTGAGCAGCCAGCGGGAAAGAATAGCCTCGTTTTGCCAGGCGTAAATCGACGCGGCGGCGGTTATTAAAATCAGAATCAGGGTCAGCGACATAGTTGGGGTGTTAAACTTCCCGAAAGTTAAAACCCGTTATGGAATAATTTCGGGAAGTTGTGCCGGGAGGTCGAGCGAAGATTTTTAGTACCTTCCGCTCAAACGTCTTTCCCCCACCAAAATGCCCACCCGTCGCACCTTCCTCCACCAGGCCGCCGCCTTCGCGTTCACGCCCCAACTCAAGCCCTTCACCGAAGGCTGGAACGGCGCGTTTCACACCGAGCAAACCCCCGAACAGGTGGCCCGCAACGAGGAATACTGGGTGCCCATCCAGCAGGCCTTCACCACTTCGCCCACGATTCTCAACCTCAACAACGGCGGCGTCAGTCCCGCGCCGAAGGGCGTGCAGGACGCCGTGGAGCGTTACAACCACTACGCCAACGAAGCCCCCAGCTACTTCATGTGGCGCATCATGGACCAGGGCCGCGAGCCGCTGCGCGAGCAACTGGCCGCGCTGGCGGGCGTCAGCGCCGAGGAAGTGGCCATCAACCGCAACGCCACTGAAGCCCTCGACACCATCATTTTTGGCCTGACGCTGAAAGCGGGCGACGAAATCGTCCTCTCGAAATACGATTACCCCAATATGCTCCACGCCTGGCGGCAGCGCGAACTCCGTGAGGGCCTCAAACTCCGCTACGTAGAGGTAAAATTTCCTTCCGAAAACGAAACCGCCCTCGTCGAGGCCTACGTCGGGCAGTTTACGGCCAAAACGAAAGTGGTTCACCTCACGCACCTCGTCAACTGGACGGGGCAGATTCTGCCCGTGGCCCGCATTGCCCGCGAAGCCCGGCGGCGGGGCATCGAGGTGGTCGTGGACGGGGCGCATAGTTTTGCCCACCTCGATTACAAAATCCCGGAATTGGACTGCGACTACTTCGGCACCAGCCTGCACAAGTGGCTTTGCGCGCCCATCGGCTCCGGGATGCTCTGGATTCGAAAGGAAAAAATTGCCTCGGTGTACCCGCTCATCGCCAACGATAAGCCGCAGTCGGACAACATCCGCAAGTTTGAAAACCTGGGCACCCGCTCGTTTCCCATCGAGCAGGGCGTGGCGCAGGCGCTGCGTTTTCACAACGCCATCGGCACCGCCCGCAAGCGCGAGCGGCTTTTTTACCTGAAAAATTACTGGTCGGAAAAAGCCACGCAATTGCCCGGCGTGAAGCTGTTCACCTCGCTGAAAAAAGACTTTTCGGGGGCCATTTGCCTCTTCGGCATCGAAGGCATGGAGCCGGGGGCGGTCGAGGGCGCTTTGCTGAGTCGGTTCAAAATTCACACCTCGCCCACCGTTTGGGAAGACATCAAGGGCGTACGCGTCACCCCTCACCTGTACACTACCCTCAGCGACCTCGACCGGCTGGTGGACGCGATTGGAAAAATCGCGAAGCGGGCCTGAGCGAAAAACCGCCCGACCCGCCGGTTGATTTTTAATGGCGGAACCGCTAGGTTTGAACGCCTGACCGGCGCTACCCACCCGATCCATGACTACTGCGAAAACCATCGACGGCGTCAACATCGTCCTGCTGCTTTTTTCCTGCGCTTTGGCGTTTGTGATTCCCTTCGAGTTGTTCCTGTTCTCTTACGCCGTCATCGGGCCACTGCACTACCTCACCGAAATCAACTGGTTGCACAACCGCAAGGTTTTTGCCACCAGTACGCTCGATTACTGGATTATGGCGGGGCTGGCGCTGCTGTTGTTTTTGTTCACGTTTTTCGTCAAAGGCTACGGCCCGTTCATCAACGTCTTATTTTTCGCCTCGTTTTTTTACGGGCTGGGCATCGTGCTGCTCAACGATTACTTCCACCGCCTGCTGCTGCTGGCAACGGCCATCGCCGTCGGGTATTTGTTCCAGGAAACGCCCATGCTCGTGTTTATTTTCGGGCTGCTGATTCCTACGCTTATCCACGTTTTTCTGTTCACCGGGCTGTTTATTCTCCACGGGGCCTTGCGCAGCCGGAGCGTGCTGGGCGTGGTGTCGCTGCTGGTGTTCGTGGGCTGTGCGCTGAGTTTTTTCCTCTACCAACCCGGCTTTGCGTACCGTGCCTCCGAATACGCCCAGAAGGCGCTCATCGACAGCACCTTTGTCAACCTCAACGGGGCATTGCTCGAACGCTTCAACCTGGGTCCTTTCGACCGGCAGACCGTGTTCGAGTCAGGCATCGGGCTGAGTCTGATGCGGTTTATCGCCTTTGCCTACACGTACCACTACCTCAACTGGTTCTCGAAAATCCAGGTCATCAAGTGGCACCACGTACCCCGGCGGCAACTCGCGCTGGTGTTCGCCATTTGGGTCGCCTCGGTGGGGCTGTACGCCTACAACTACTTCTGGGGGCTGATTGCGCTCTACCTGATGAGCGTCATGCACGTCTTCATGGAACTCCCGCTCAATTTCCGCTCGATGGGCGGGATTGCGACGGAGGTGAGGAAATTGGCGGTGAGGAAGGCATAGGGTTTCGAGTCGTCATGCCGAACTTGTTTCGGCATCTTCCTCTCGACCTTCCGACTACTTGATTACAAGAAAACGGGCCGGACTGAAAGGGGAAGATGCCGAAACAAGTTCGGCATGACGGAAAAGTTTCACCGCTCCCGCCCAATCAACTCCTCCGCAAATTTTCGCAGCGTAGCCTTCCGCTCCGGCTCGGCGGGCAATTCATCGAGCAGACGGAAGGCGTTGGCAAAATACTGATTCATCAGCGCTTCGGTGGTTTTGCCCACGCCCAGGCGGTCGTAAATCGCCGTGACTGCCTCCACTTTTTCGACCGGGTTGCAGTCCTTCGCCGCCAGCCAACGGTCGAGTTCAGCGCGGGTTGCGCCTTCCGCTTTTTCGAGGGCATCGATGAGGAGGAAGGTTTTTTTATTGGCTAAAATATCGCCGCCCACCCGTTTCCCAAATTTGCCCGGTTCGCCGTACACGTCGAGGAAATCGTCTTTTAGCTGAAAGCCCAGCCCGATGTGTTCGCCGATTTGCCGGAGCCGGGCGGCGTCCTCAGCGGAAGCGCGACCCAGCGTGGCCCCGAGTTCGAGGGCGAAACCGAGCAGCACCGCCGTTTTCAGTCGAATCATTTCCAGGTACTCCGCCTCGCTTACGGCCGGGCGCGTTTCAAATTCCATGTCCCACTGCTGGCCTTCGCAGACCTCGGCGGCGGTGCGGTTGAAGCGCGCCAGGATGGGCCGGATCAGGTCGCCGGGCACGTCGAGCAGCAGTTCGTAGGCTTGCACCAGCATCACGTCGCCGGAGAGGATGGCCGTGTTGGCGTTCCATTTTTCGTGGACGGTCGGCTGTCCACGCCGGATGGGCGCACGGTCCATGATGTCGTCGTGCATGAGCGTGAAGTTGTGGAACACCTCTACGGCAATGGCCGGGCGCAGGGCGGTTTGCCAGTCGTCGGTGTAGAGGCTGGCACCGAGGAGCGTCAGCACGGGCCGCAGGCGTTTGCCGCCGAGGGCCATCAGGTAGCGGATGGGTTCGTAGAGGTCGGTGGGTTGGTCGCCGTAGCGTTGGAGGGCAATTTCGCGGTCAAGGGCTTGCAGAAACAGGGCTGGGGTCATTCGAAACGGGGGGAGTTGCGGCAAAATTGGCTAATTTTGGCGAACCTCACCCCAACCCCTCTCCAATTCCATTGTGGCTGCCGAGCGGGGCTCTTCGGCGAAAATCCCCCCTTCTCAGCAGGAGAAGGGGCCGGGGGATGAGGTTCATTTTCCATGCGCCACGCCCTCAACCTTCGCAAACCCCTCGCTTTTTTTGACCTCGAAACCACCGGCGTCAACGTCGCCCGCGACCGCATCGTGGAAATCAGCATCGCCAGAGCAATGCCCGACGGCGAGGTGACGGTGAAAACCAAGCGCATCAATCCCGGCGTGCCGATTCCGCTGGAAGCCAGCCTGGTTCACGGCATTTACGACGCCGATGTGGCCGACGCGCCCAGTTTCAAAGCCGTGGCCCGCTCGATGGCGCAGTTTCTCGACGGCTGCGACCTGGCCGGGTTCAACTCCAACCGCTTCGACGTGCCGATGCTCGTGGAAGAATTCCTGCGGGCCGAGGTGGAGTTTGACTTGAAAAACCGCCGCCTCATCGACGCCCAGCGGATTTACCACCTCATGGAACCCCGCAATCTCTCGGCAGCCTACAAATTTTACTGCGGGAAAACCCTCGAAAACGCGCACTCCGCCGAAGCCGACACGCTCGCCACCCTCGAAATTCTCGACGCCCAGGTGCGGCACTACGAAGGCGTGACCGTCCTCAACGACAAGGGCGAGACCGTTCAGCCCGTGCGCAACGACATGGATGCCCTGCACGAAATCACCGCCGCCCGCCTCGTCGATTTTGCCCAGCGCATGAAATTCGACCCCGACGGCCGCGAGTTGTTCAACTTCGGCAAACACACCGGCAAGCCCGTCGTGGAGGTACTCAAGGCCGAACCGTCGTACTACGATTGGATGATGAAGGGCGATTTTCCCCTCGATACCAAACGCAAACTCACCGAGATTAAACTGCGGGAGTTTAACCGGAGGTAGGGTGGTTTACGGTTTTTGGTTAAAATGCATTTCAACCGTAAACCGTAAACTTGGTTAACTCCTCATCGCCCCGTACTTTTGCCCGGAATTTTTAGTGAACTACCGCGCAATGACCCGTAAAAATAGCGTTACCCTCGCCCTTGTTTGTGCTTCCGCTCTGGTGCTGACCGCCTGCGATTATCAGAAAAGCAACACCATTAAGCAGAAAGACTACCGCGTCGGCGACGAGTACGTGTACGGCGTACACCCTGACAGCGCCGCCCGGCAACTGAAAAATAAATACGTGGAGAAGCCCATCAACGAAGCCAGGGCCGAGAAAATCCGTCAGAAATTGTTTGGTCAGACCAGCGCAACTGGCAATTGACGTTCCCGCTTTTCCGCCACAGGCGAGGCTCCCCGGAGTCTCGCTTTTTTTGATTTATTGCCCAAACTACCTGGCTCCGGTTTTCCCGCCAAAATTCCGGTTTTAGTCCAACTACTTCCTCTGTTAAAGCGGTTTTCGGTGTTCAACTGGAATGGCTTTTTACCGATCGCTCCCGTCATCTAAAAAAGCAAAATCACCAACAGCCTATGAATATTGCACTCGTAACCGGATCGGCGGGATTGATTGGAAGCGAGGCGGTGGCCTTCTTCGCCGATAAGTTCGACCTCATCGTGGGCATCGACAATAACCTGCGCCAGTATTTCTTCGGAGCCGAAGCGTCCACCGACTGGAACCGGCACCGCCTTCAGGAACAATTCGACAACTACCGTCATCACCCGGCCGACATCCGCTCGGTCGAAGAACTCGACGCGATTTTCCGTCAGTACGGCAGCGACATCAGTCTGGTGCTACACACGGCCGCCCAGCCCAGCCACGATTGGGCTGCCCGTGAGCCGTTCACCGATTTTTCGGTCAACGCCACCGGCACGCTCAATGTGCTGGAAATGACCCGCCAGCACTGTCCGGAGGCGGTGTTTATTTTCACCTCGACCAACAAAGTGTACGGCGACAATCCCAATTTCCTGCCCCTGATCGAAACCGAAACCCGGTGGGAGATTGCTGCCGACCATCCGTATTTTGAACACGGCATCGACGAACACCTGAGCATCGATCACACCAAGCACTCCCTGTTTGGAGCCAGTAAAGTGGCCGCCGACGTGCTGGTGCAGGAGTACGGACGGTATTTCGGGATGAAAACGGGCGTGTTCCGGGGCGGCTGCCTGACCGGCCCCAACCATTCGGGGGCGCAGTTGCACGGCTTCCTGAGCTATTTGATGAAGTGCGCCATCACGGGCGCGGGCTACACGATTTTCGGCTACAAAGGCAAGCAAGTGCGCGACAACATCCACGCCTACGATTTGGTGAATATGTTCTGGCACTTCTATCAAACCCCCCGCGCCGGCGAGGTGTACAACGCCGGGGGCGGTCGCTACGCCAACTGTTCGATGCTGGAGGCGATGGCGGTTTGCGAAGAAATCACGGGCAATAAAATGAACGTGAGTTATTCCGACCAAAACCGCATCGGCGACCACATCTGGTACATCTCGGACTTGTCGAAGTTCAAGGCCCACTACCCCACCTGGAACTGGACCTACGATTTGAAAGAAACCCTCGTGCAAATTCACGACAGCATGGCCGCCCGGCTGAGCGTGCAGGCATAACCTATGGAGTGATTGAGTGATTGAGTGAGGAAGGCCCACCGGTTTATGTCTTCACTCAATCACTCAATCACTTAATCACTCAATTCATTGCTCTACATCCTCACCCCGCTTTACAACGACTGGGAAGCCCTGGGGCTGTTGCTGCGGCGTTTTGATGAAACGGTGGACCCCGCCCTGCGGCAGCGGATGCGTTTTGCGGTGGTGGACGATGGCTCCACAACCGACCCGCTGCCGGGGCAGTTCGGCAACTGGCCGGTGGAGTTGATTCACCTCAACCGCAACGTGGGTCACCAAAAGGCCATCGCCATCGGGTTGGCGTACCTCACGCGGGAGCGGGAGTTCGAGGCCGTCGTCGTAATGGATTCCGATGGCGAAGACCGCCCCGAAGACATCCCCACGCTGTACGCGGCCAGTCAGCAGAAACCGGGGAAAATTATTTTTGCCCACCGCACCAAACGCCACGAAAGTACCGCCTTCCGTCTGTTTTACTCGCTGTACAAAACCGTGTTCGGGCTGCTGACGGGCAAGGTCATCACCTTCGGAAATTTCTGCATCGTGCCCTTCCGGCTGGCCCGCAAGTTGGCGTTTGTGTCCGAAATCTGGAACCACTTCCCCGGTGGCATCATCCGCTCGCGCCTGCCTTATGATTCGGTGGGCATCGAGCGGGGCACCCGGCTGGCGGGGCAGTCGAAGATGAACTTCGTTTCCCTGATTCTGCACGGATTGAGTGCCATTTCGGTTCACCTCGACACCACGGCGGCACGGCTAATGATCGCGTCGGGGCTGCTGATCGTGTTTTCGACGGTGGGTATTTTCACGGTGTCGTTCATCCGGTTATTTATCTCCGAATGGGCTTTTCCTAACTGGGCCACTACGTTGGTGACGGCCTTTTTCATCATCATCATGCAGGCCTTTTTGATTTCGCTGCTGATGCTGTTTATGGTGTTGAATTACCGCACCCAGAAACACTTCATCCCCGCCCTCGACTACCGCGATTTCATCGACCACGTCAGTTGATTTACGAATATCGGTCCGCCGCTACGGTATGAATTACGATTTTTAAGAAGGTGATTCGGAGGTTTACTAAAATCGTAATTCGTAAATCAGTATGCTTGTTTTCGACGAACGTCCCTTTGGCTGGTTGCTGGTGAGCCTGTGCATGCTGGCACTGGTGCTGGGGATCGGTGCCTGGAATTCTTCGGGGAAAGTCTCCTTTCCGCTCCCAGAATGGCTTTTTGTGCTGTCGGGCCTGGGGCTGCTGGCTTGGGCGCGGTTGCCGGTGCTGCTTTTCAATCAGGAACTCAACCCCGACGAAAGCCAGATGATCAGCCATGCCATCACCCTGGCCCGCTGGCCGGTGTACTGGCAGTCGGTGGACGGCACCACCATCGGCCCGCTCGATCTGTACGCCCTGCTGCTACCCCGGCTGCTGGGTATGGACTTCGATTACACCGCCGCACGGGTGCTCGGGCTGGGTTGCATCGCGGGATCGCTCGCCTTTCTGTTCGGCTCGCTCCGGGCCTTTTTCGGGGCTTCGGTGGCGCGGGTGGCCTGGCTACCCGCCCTGCTGTTTCTGAGTTTTACGCAACTGCCCGATTTCGTGCATTACAGCAGCGAACACGTCCCGCTGGTGTTGCTGGATGGGGCGATTTGGCTTTTTGCCCGCAGTGTTTCCGAAAAAACCACGCCGTTGGGTCGCGCGTTTGGGATCGGCTTTTTACTAGGCATGGTGCCCTTCGGGAAATTGCAGGGCGTACCTCCGGCGGGGGTAGTGGCGGTGTTTGCGCTGGTGCTATTCTGGCAACGCCACCAACTGCGCCAAATCGCATTTTTGCTGGCGAGCGGTCTGGCCTTTCCCCTGCTGGCGCTGGGGTTATGCGCTGCCTTCGGCGTACTCGACGATTTCTGGACGTTTTACATCGTTGGTAACTTGCAGTACGGCATCGACCAGTCTTTGTTCGACAGCCTGTTGGGCGTTATCAACATCTGGGGGCAATCCACGTATTTCCGCTGGCTGCTCGCCCCCATCGTGTTGCTGACCGGTCTACACGTTTTTCAACTTCAAAAAAAAGGCTGGACGCTAAAATCCGGACGGCTGATTGGGGCGTTTATCGTGCTTTCGTTGCTGGCCACGGGCTACGCCATCCTGCGTTCGGGTTTTCCGTTTACGCATTACCTGCACTGGATGGTAGCCCCGCTCACATTGCTCGTGGGGTGGAAGCTGACTTTTTTTTTATCTCCCCCCCCACCCCCATTCGCCCGATTGGTTGGCCTCACGGTCGTTGTCGTGCTGGTGGTGCTGATTCCGCTGCTACTCAAGTTACAGCCGGGTCGCGCTTACAACGCCTACCTTTCCAGCGCCAGCGTCAACCGCGCCCTGCCTCAATCGGCAGTATCGCGGGCCATTGAGGCCATGCTGCCACCCGGTGCCACCGCGCAACGCGGCACGGCGCTGGTCGTCTGGGGTTGGCAGTGCACGTACTACGTAGAAACCCAGCTACCCGCCGGAACCGCCGAGAATCACACCGAGCGCTGTATCCTGCCTTCGCTATTCCGCGAAACGTACCGCCAGCGTTTTTTGAGCGACCTGGCACGTACCCGACCGGTGGTATTTGTCGACGCCGTTGGAAAAGAGTCGTTGCTGGTTCGAGATTACCCCACCCAAGGCCACGAAAGTTTCCCGGCGCTGGGGGCTTACGTGCGGGATCACTACACGCTCATGGGGAAAACGAGCGACTGCCGACTGTACGTGCGCAACAACGCAACGGCGGAATTGTGAAGAATCGGATGTGGCAACGGCCCGAGCCTCGGCAGTCGCTCGCTTGGGTGTCCACGGCTGCGCCTAGACCGCTTCAACGGGTATTTTTACTTCATCCAACTGCGCTATCACGCGGCCCTGAATGCCTCATTTTGGCACGATGGCCGCTTAAAAGAAGGGAACGGCTGCGTACGAAGTCCGACGCGGTTCACCATAGCCCCGACATAAATGTTACCTTTGCCGTTGGCAGTGCGATCACTTTTGGCCATTTTTGAAGTCTGAAAAGACTGCTTTACCGGCCCATTCAAGCGGTTTACTTAGAAAAAAACGACTCCCCGCATTGCCTTTTTTTCTGGCTTGGCGTAGTCATTCTAAGTCTGAAATTGGCCATCGACGCGTTTTCCATCCTTGAATTTCCTTAACTGGAAACCTACCAGTTCGTTTGTTAGCACCGGCATCGAAGGCGTTGCCCTCCATTCATGAAACAGGTTTCATTCGTGTTGGTTTTGCTGGCCCTGTTGCTGGGCTTGTACTGGCTTCCTGAAGGCATCGACTGGTTTTTTTCGCACCAGCGGGTACGGTTCCTCCGGCCTGACATCGAAGTGGTACGGCGCATCTGCGATGCCCTGGGTATTTTGGTTCTGCTTCTGGGGCTAATGGGCCTGACTTACCCCTGGCTCTGGTCGGCACGCGTGTTTAAAAGCCTGCCGAAAGGCCTGCTTTGGGCGGGCTGGTGGGTGCTGGTGGTGTATTCGGCGAGTTGGGGCTACGGGGTTGCCCGCCAGATCGACGTGTTGTACCGGTTTTATAAATCGGGCGTGGGGCTAGAGGGGCGATTGTTTGCCGCCGATGCCCGCCTGGGGCACCGGGGTATTCCCAACGCCAGCGGTGCGCACGTGTACACGCCCGAAGGCCTTACGCACAAGCACATTCCCATTCAACTCGACTCGCTCGGATTCCGCACAACTTCGACTCCGTATCCAACGCACCAAGCCGACTCGCTGGCTCTGTTTTTGGGCTGCTCGTTTACCTGGGGTGACTACGCTGCCGCCGAGAAAACCTACGCCGCCCGCGTGGCGCAGGGCTTGGGGGTCCGCTACCTCAACGCCGGCACCAGCGCTTACGGCCTGGCGCAGATGCTGCAACTGGCCGAAGACTTAATCCCGAAAGAGCGTCCCCAGGTGGTATTTACGCAGTTTTCACCCTGGCTGGCCGATCGCGCCCGGTTCATTTTTTACCCGACGGCGTACGGGGTGATGCCCTTCCCCTACGTGTACGAAAGCCCGGCGGGGACGGCCCTGCACGCGCCGCTGTTTCTCTCCGGTTCGTACCAACCCGAATCGGACTATTTCAAAACCTCTCCGGCCTCGCCGGGGGACAAACTGGCGTTTATCCGAAAAATCGGATTTCCGATGATTATCCTGGATGGGTGGAAACAAACCTGGGCGCTCTGGCGGCTCAAGTTGGGCCTGATTCCCGGCGCGGTGCAGGACAATGCCCAAATCGAGCGTTTTGTTTACCACCGAATTGCCGAACTTTGCCGGCAGTACGGTGCCCGGTTGGTGGTGGTCAACATCGGCGGGTTCAGTTACGAAAGCGGCGAGGCCCGATTCAAAAATCATTACGACCGGGCGCGGTTCCGGCAGACGCTCAGTCCCGACGACTACCGTCCGATCACCTTTGTCGATGCGGATTCGGCGCTGCGGTCTACCCTCCGCCGCCCCGCCGACTACTCGCAGTACGTGCTTTGGGATAAAGCCGGGAAGGATTCGGTCATTTTTGACCTGCACCCCAACCCCGAAACGCACCGTCGCATTGCGGAAACCGTTTTGAACACCTTACGCCGTTGAGCCAATCCACTCGCGGCTTTATTTTGTTGCCATGAACATTTTAGGCATTTCGGCATTTTACCACGACTCCGCAGCGGCCCTGTTGCAAAACGGAACGATCGTAGCCGCCGCGCAGGAAGAGCGTTTTACCCGAAAAAAACACGACCCCGGCTTTCCGGCCCACGCCGTGCGTTACTGCCTCGACCACGCCGGGCTGACGCTCGATCAACTCGACGCCGTGGTTTTTTACGATAAACCCCTCCTGAAATTCGAGCGCCTGCTCGAAACCTACTACGCCTTCTCACCCCAGGGTCTGCGCTCGTTTCTGACGGCCATTCCGGTGTGGCTCAAGGAAAAAATGTTTCTCAAGCGGATGCTCTACCAGGAGCTTTTTGCCATTGGGAAATTCGACAAGAAAAAGGTAAAACTGCTTTTTCCTGAACACCACCTCAGCCACGCCGCCAGTGCGTTTTACCCCTCGCCCTTTCGGGAAGCCGCCGTGCTGACCATCGACGGCGTGGGCGAATGGGCCACGGCTTCCATCTGCCACGGGCAGGGCAGCGAGTTCAAAATTTTGAAGGAGCTGAAATTTCCGCACTCGCTCGGGCTGCTGTATTCCGCCGTGACGTACTACTGCGGGTTTCGGGTCAATTCGGGCGAGTACAAGCTAATGGGCCTGGCCCCCTACGGCATTCACGGCTCGCCGGAGGTGAAGCGGTACGAGGAGTTGATTCGCGAACACCTGGTTTCGATCAAAGACGACGGCTCGATCTGGCTCAACCAAACGTACTTCAACTACGCCACCGGCCTGCGGATGGTCCACGACGATAAGTGGGAAAAGCTTTTCGGCTTTCCACGCCGCGACGGAGAGAGTTTGCTCGAACAACACCACTGCGACTTCGCCCTGGCGATTCAGAACGTGACCGAAGACGTGGTCGTGAAAATGGCGGCGGAAGCCAAGCGCCTCACCGGCTCGGAGTACCTCTGCCTGGCCGGGGGGGTGGCCCTCAACTGCGTGGCCAACGGCAAACTCCAGAACACGGGGCTTTTCCGGGAGATATTCATCCAACCCGCTGCCGGTGACGCCGGAGGTGCCTTGGGCGCGGCCCTGGCGGCGCAATACCTCTACTTCAAACAGCCCCGGACGGTAGACCCCACCACGCTCGATGCCATGCAGGGGTCGTACCTCGGCCCGGAATACTCGGATTTGGATGTGAAGCAAGCCGCCCGCAAGTACGGGGCGGTGTACGAAGAAATCGGCGATTTCAGCGAACTGGCCGAAAAAACCGCCGAACTCCTCGCCGATGGCAACGTGGTGGGCTGGTTCCAGGGGCGAATGGAATTCGGTCCGCGCGCGCTGGGGGGCCGGAGCATCCTGGGCGATGCCCGCAACTCGGAGATGCAGAAAAAGCTGAACCTGAAAATCAAGTACCGCGAAGGATTCCGGCCTTTTGCCCCCTCGGTGCTGGCCGAAGAGGCCGATCAGTACTTTGAACTCGACGGCCCCTCGCCGTACATGCTGCTCGTGCAGCCGGTCCGGAAGGAACGGCGCAACGCCCTCCCGGCCAACTACGAGGACCTTCCACTGATGGAAAAGCTGTACTTCCTCCGCTCGGATCTGCCTTCGATTACGCACATCGACTTTTCGGCGCGCATCCAGACCGTCCACGCCGAAACCAATCCCCGTTACCACGAACTCATCACCGCTTTCAAACGACTGACGGGCTACGGGGTGATCGTCAACACGAGTTTCAACGTGCGCGGCGAACCCATCGTCTGCACGCCCGAAGATGCCTACAAGTGCCTCATGCGTACGGAAATGGATTACCTGGTGGTGGGCAATTTTCTGTTTGATAAAAAACGTCAACCCACTTGGCAGGAAGCCCAGAATTGGCGGGAGGAGTTTGTACTGGACTGATTTTTAGGAAATTGATTAGCAGCTATCAGTTATCGGTTACTGGTTAGTGGTGGTTAACCACCACTAACCAGTAACCTATTTCCCATGCTTCGTATTTTCCGGTTTTCGTTTCTGGGGGTTCTGTTGGTCCTGTTGACCGTCACGTCTCTGCTCTGGCTCGACAGTCGGCGCGGTGACGGCAACGGCATCGTGGCCGGGCTATACCTGGCCCGTTGGCAAGCCCCGCTGGCTTGGCTCACCCTCGCTCTGGGGGTCGTGCTGGCGCTACGTTCGCGGCGAAAGTGGCTGCAAAACGCGACCATTTACGTACTGATGACCGTGCTGACCGTAGCCGCGCTGGAGGGTGTCTGCGGTTGGTTGCTCCGGCGGCAGGCCACCCGCCTGCCCAAACTCGAAGGCCCGGTGCATTCGATGCAAACCGACCCAGTGCTGGGCTACAAACCCCATTCCGATACTATCCTCACGGGAATACGCACCAAAAACGGCGTTCCGCTGTACAGCATCCGATTCCAGACCGACTCGAACCACCTGCGGGTTACACCGGGTATCAACCCCGCCGCTGCCAGCCGGTACGCGCTGTTTTTCGGGTGTTCGATGACCTTTGGCGAAGGCGTCGAAAGCAACCAGACTATTCCGTACTACTTCGGACAGGCCGAGCCGATTTTTCGGCCCTACAACTTGGCCTTCAGCGGCTACGGGCCGCACCAGATGCTCGCCCGGCTCCAACACGATTCCCTGCGCCGGTTCGTGACCCAGTCCACGGGCGCGGCCTACTACGTGTTCATTCCCGACCACGTCAACCGGGTCATTCAAAGCCTGACCAACTACGGCTACAACCGGGGCAACGCGCCGTACTTCTACCTCGACGGCTCGGATTCGCTGCGGTACGGAGGCTTGTTTCGGGAGGGGCGCAAAACCCGTAACGCCGTGTACGAACTACTCAGCCGGAGCAACGTGCTCAAGTTGTTTAAAATCGGCTACCCGTTTCGACTCGGTCCGGCAGACTACCAACTTACCGCCGAGGTACTGGCGGCATCGGCCCGGGCCTACGAGAACCAGTTTGGCAACGATCGGTTTTACGTCGTCCTCTACCCCGGCACCCCGCCGTTGCCCGATCTGGTCGCGCGGCTCAGGGCAAGAAACGTGAAAATTCTTGATTATTCCCGGTTATTTGACCCCTTGCGAAAAGGCTATTCCATTCCTGACGATGAGCATCCCACGCCGCTGGCCAACCGGGTTCTGGTAGCGCAACTCGTCAAAGACCTGCCCCGGCTACCGAATTCAACCCCGCTCGATTTTAATTCTGTTACAAACAAAAAAACAAACTGACGTATGGACTTCTTAACCGACTTGTGGAAATTTCTGAAAGAGCGCCGGAAGTGGTGGCTCATGCCCGTTATCCTGGTGCTGCTCCTGCTGGGCATTTTGATCGTCATTGGCGGCGGTTCGGCCCTCGCTCCGTTTATTTACACGCTGTTTTAAACCAGGGGTAAGTTGAGAAGGAATAAGTGGCTTGCACTTGCTCCTTGCTCCTTGCCCCTTACCCCTCCCAATGAAACGCGAACGTACCCTCGAAACCATGCTGGTCATCACGGTGGGCCTGCTGGTGATGTACCTGATTTTCAAAAAACCCTGGTTGCTCACGGCTTCCGTCGTGTTGGGGTTAGTAGGCATTTTTTCTGACTGGTTGAGCGAAAAAATCACGCTCGGCTGGATGAAAATCGCCGAAGTGCTGGGCCGCATCAACGCCGCCGTGCTGCTGTCGATCGTGTTTTTTCTTTTCGTCACGCCCATTGCGTTTCTACGAAAAATCCTCAGCAAAGGTGACCTGCTCCGCCTGAACGATGCCCGCAAAACGCCCAGCCTTTACGAAGAACGCAACCACGCCTACGAAGCGAAGGATTTGGAAAGCCCCTGGTAGCGGAGGTCCTGGTTAGTGGTTGATTGATTAGTGGCTTTTCCCCACTAATCAATCAACCACTAACCAATTAACCCAATCCCATGAAATTAAGCGTCGTTATTCCCGCTTACAACGAGCAAGAATCCCTGCCCGAAACGCTCCATTCGCTCCACGCCACGCTGCTGCGCCACGGGGTCGAACACGAGATTGTAGTGACCAACGACAATTCCAAAGACCAAACCGAGCGGGTACTTCGGCGGTTACAGCGCGAAATTCCTACGCTAGTGTATTACACCAACCCCGGTCCCAACGGCTTTGGCTACGCCGTGCGGTACGGGCTGGAGCGTTTTAGTGGCGACTGCGTGGCCGTGATGATGGCCGACCTCTCCGACGATCCCGAAGACCTGGTTCGTTTTTACCGAAAAATGCAGGAAACCGGCGTGGATGCCGTCTTTGGTTCCCGCTTCGACAAAGGGGGCAAGGTGGTCGATTACCCCCGGCTGAAGCTGTACATCAACCGGGTAGCCAACCTCATCGTGCGGATGATGACGGGCATCAAGTACAACGACACCACCAATGCTTTCAAGCTCTACAAGCGCGAGACCATCGAAGGCATCAAGCCCTTCCTGTCGCCGCACTTTAACCTCACCGTCGAACTGCCCCTGAAAGCCTACGTGCGGGGCTACACCTTTGCTATCGTGCCCAACAGTTGGACGAATCGAAAATTTGGAGAGAGTAAGCTGAAAATCAAGGAGATGGGTAGCCGGTATTTTTTCATCCTGCTCTACTGTATGATCGAAAAGTGGCTCTCACGGGGCGATTACTTGAAAAAGCAGAAAGTCAAGTAGCACTGGCAGTAGGCAGTAAAGTCAAAAAGTGGCAGTGGGCAGGAGCAGCAGGCAATAAATGAAAACTGCCTGCTGCTCCTGCCCACTGCCACTTTTTTTTTAGTGTCCAAACCATCCGGCCAAACCCGGCACCTGGTACAGCAAAAAGGAAAATACGGTTCCCCAGACCGTACCGAACACCAGCATCCACCCAAACAGGGGCAAGGGTCGCGCCCGGAACGACACCGCCAGGAGGGTTCCGCCGATGGGGGTAAAAAGCAGGGGAGTCAGGCAGGCAATGCCAGGCAAACCGAAGCGCTTCCAGACGCGCACAGCCCGGCGGGTTCGGGGCGTGAAGAGACGGGGCTTCTTTTTCTGAAATCGCCCGACCAGCCGCCGTAATCCTTCGCCGAGGTAGGTAAACACCACCACGCTGCCCATCAGCCCGGCCACCGAGCAGGCCGCCGTTTCGACCCACGACAAGCCCAGTGCCAGCCCAGCCAGGGGGCCGGCCACAAATTTGAGGGCCGCCGCCAGGGCGACGGATACGTATTCGATGTAAAGCATGGGTTCAGTCTTTGTTGACGCAAAATAAGGCCCGGTTTAGGTTAACCACCTGTGCAGAGACCCCTGGATGCCTCACAAGTCTACCATCTGGCCGGTGTATCCAATCTCAGTTTTGCCGTTTTCCCGGTGAAAAAGTCCGACTTGGTACCGTCCCGGCGGGTAGGCGTTCAGGGGCAGGTACGCCACGAATCCTTTCCCAAACACCTGCCCTTTCCGCAGCAGATTCCAGCGCCCGGCGTTGGCCAGTCGCTGGATGGGTACCAGATAAACCCCCTGCCGGGGTGATTGCAGCAACAGGCAGGTGCCTTCGCTTCGGAGTCGGCTGTCGGCGCTGGGTTGAAACGTGTCATTGAGCAACACCGTTTGTCCCGCCTCGCGGCGCAGCGTCAGGGGCAGCGTCAGGCGGTGGGTGGTATCGGCCCGGAGCAGGTCTGATTCAGCCTCGGTGTAGTACTGGGCGGGAAACCGATACAGCCCCGTTTTCACCGCAACCGCCGTGTTGGAATCAACGTAGTTGGCCCAGAATCCACCCGCTGGAAACAGGCACCACGTTTGATGATGCCGGTAATTGAACGCCCCCGCAACGAGTTTCTCCCGGTCATTCACCAATTTGGGCAGGTAGTAAAGGTACGACACCGCGTGAATGACTACGCTCAATCCCAGCGCCAGCCCGCCCAGCGTGCGCCTTGCCCGCCGCATTTTTAGCGCATTCACCGTCAGCAAATAACCGATGCAGAGCACGAACACCCCAATGTAGCGGTAGCGGCTATTGAACATTTCGCCTAACTCCGGACTCCAGCGTTTTATCGCCACAGCGGCCCCGGTCAAGGCCAGAAACACCAGGCTGACGGTGTAGAATAGTTCTTCCTGCGAAAGTTCGGGCGCGGTTTCGGGGCGCAGCCAGCGCCCATCCGCCGCTTTGCGCAAGACCAGCCGCCCGGCAAACCAGCCCATCACGCCCGTAGCCAACACCCCCAGCGCCACGGCGGCATACCGCCCGGTCTGGCTCGGCCCGGTCAGGGGTTCAAGCCAGGCCCCCATCAACGCCCAGAAGTTTAACAGCGCCAACGCGTCGATCCGGGTAGGGAATTCAGAATAATAGCCAATAAAATACGTGACCACGCAAAGAGTCCCCAACGCCAGCAGGATGGTCAGTGCTTTCCAGCGTTGCTGGTAGGTGAGCAGCAGCGCATTGGTGGCAAACACGAACATGCCGTTGCCAAAACTGTACATACACAGCAGCGTAAAACCCAGCGCCAGGGCGAAGCGACTGGGCCGGTACTCGCGGTGATACACCAGAAAATACGTGGCGCACAGCGCGAAAAAGACGACCGGTACGTAAAGCAGCGAGCAATTGGCCCAGAAAAAAAGCTCGTAGTGCTCCCCCTGAAACACCCCAAAGGCCAGCGGCAGCAAATAGGCCAGCGAGCGGCCCGTTTTGTGCCAAACCCAACCCAGCACGAACACCACCCCCGGAATGCACACATTGCCCGACCAGGCCAGCAGTTTCCAATTCAGTTCTCCCCCGCCGAGGCGGTAGAGCAGGTAAATGAACAGTTTGCCCACCGGAATACGGTGCTCGGTCACGAAGTGCTGCACGAACAGAATTTTCCATTTGGCCCAGAATCCCTGCGCGGCCTCGAAGGGAAAAATAAAGGCGGTGGTGTACGTGAAATCGTCCATGAGCGGCAGGCCGGTCACGGCGTAACGACTCAGGTAATAACTGCTTCCGAGCAGCGGCAACAGGCCCAGGGCCAGCAGCGTGCGGGGATTTTTTAGAAAGGTCATTTTCAAAAATAAAGAAGCCGTTTAGGCTTTCCGTTTTTTCTAAAAGCGTCAGATCTGTCATGGCTCCGGCCACCCGGCCCGACGCAGGAGGGATCTCGTTGGGATTCTGAACCCTTGGCTACCCAAATGAGTAGGCAGGCTAACAAGATCCCTCCTGCGTCGGGCCGGGTGGCCGGAGCCATGACAGACCTGGTGTTTGCTATTCCACAGACTTAAATCTTCTCCCCAAATGCCAAATCACCCGCGTCGCCGAGGCCGGGGACAATGTAAAAATTGTGGTCGAGGCGCTCGTCCACGTCGCCCACCCAGAGGCGGCATTCGGGCATCCGGGCCTTGAGGCGGGCGATGCCTTCGGGCGCGGCCAGCGCCGCCACCACGTGGGTGCGGGCCGGAATTCCAAACCGCAGCAAGGCCCGGTACGAGGTTTCGAGCGACTTACCCGTCGCCAGCATCGGGTCGATAAGCACGAGCGTTTTGCCGGTCAGGCTGGGGCTAGAAAGGTAATTGAGTTGCACCTCGAAATCGTGGCCTTCGAGGTGCGGCCCCCGGTAGGCCCCCACGAAAGCACACTCTGAGCGGTCGAACACGTTGAGAAATCCCTGGTGAAAAGGCAACCCCGCCCGCAGCACCGTCGCCAGCACGGGCGGCTCGTCGAGGCGCAGGGTGCGGGCCACGCCGAGCGAGGTTTGCACGTCGGTTTTTCGATAAATCAGCGACTTCGACACCTCGTAGGCCAGCACTTCGCCGAGGCGTTCCAGGTTTCGCCGGAAGCGCAGCGGGTCGCGCTGCGTGGTCACGTCGCGGAGTTCGGCCAGGAAATGGAGCGCCACCGAAGGCTGTTGGGAGAGAATAAACATGGGCTGGAATGGCCGAAAAACGGCGGGGCGGCGCGCCGGATGAGGTCAAAGATTTACGCCCGAATCCGTAACTTGCAGGGTCGATGGGAAATCAGTACGTTCTCACTGTCGCGCCAAACGACTCCGCCAAATTACGAAAAAGTCCGGCTTTTACTGCCGCCCACGGCGGCTTGCGCTGGCGTACCCACACGCGTTTTATGTTGAAAGTTCTTACGCTCAGCCTGTTGGGCACGTTGTTTAGCGTAGCGGTTCAGGGCCAGTCGAGGGGGGTGTTTATTCCGCTCAACGCCGACTACTACCACCTCATCGAACGGTACGAAATTCGCTCAGGACAGTTTGCGCCGGGTTTTCACGGGCAGGTGAAGCCCTACCGCCGCCGCGACGTGGTGCAACTGGCCGAACGCGTGGAAATCGACCCCGCCCTCCCACGCTCCGAGGCCGACCGCTTTAATTTGCAGTACCTCCAGAACGACAGTTGGGAGTGGGCCATCGACACGCTGTCCGCCGCCAGCCGCCGCCCGCTACTGAAGACGTTTTACCGGAAAAAAGCCGATTTTTTCAGCGCCCGCAACAGCGACTTCGAGATTCACCTCAACCCGGTCTTTTACGGTTCTACCGGCCTGGGCGACGACGTTCCCAACGGCGGTTACGTCAACACGCGCGGGATCGAAGTGCGGGGTTCGATTGGAAAAAAACTCGGCTTTTACTCCTACCTCGCCGACAACCAACTGCGGATGCCCGGCTACTTCACCGACCGGGTGAAGGCCACCAACGCCCTGCCCAACGAAGGGTTTTACAAGACCTACCGGGGCGATTCGAGCACTTACGATTTTTACAGTGTGCGGGGCTACGTCACTTTCGACCCGCTTCGGCAACTCAACGTGCAGTTCGGCCACGACAAGGTTTTTATCGGGACCGGCCTGCGCTCGGTAATTCTCTCCGACTTCAGCGCCCCCTTTTTGTTTCTGAAAGTCACCACCCAACTTGGGCCGGTGCAGTACCAGAATTTGTTCGCCGAAATCATCAACAATCAAATTACCGGACTGCCTTACGGCGAGTTGGCGCCCAAAAAATTTCTGGCCTTTCACCACCTAAGCGTCAACATCGGCAAGCACGTTAACCTGGGGGTGTTCGAGGCCGTCGTCCACAGTCGGGGCAAAGACCAGGGCTATTTCGACCTGCGCTACCTCAACCCGGTGATTTTTTACCGGGCCATCGAAGGCGAAAAAAATAGCCCCGACAACGTGCTGCTGGGGCTGGATTTCCGGGCAAACATCCTGCGCCGTTTTTCGCTCTACGGCCAGTTGATGCTCGACGAATTTAAGTTCGACGAGGCCTTCACCGGCAAGGGCTGGTGGGGCAACAAAGTGGCCGCCCAATTGGGACTGAAGTACATCGACGTGCTCGGCATTCGCAACCTCGACCTCCAGGGCGAATTTAACCTGGCCCGGCCCTACACCTACCAGCACCTCAGCGATCGCACCAACTACGTAGCCTACAACCAGCCGCTGGCGCACCCGCTGGGGGCCAATTTCGGTGAATTTGCGGGCGTAGCCCGTTACCAGCCGCTGCCCCGCCTTAACGTAGCGGCCACTTACGTGGTGGCACAGTACGGGGCTAATCGCAACGGGCAAAACTGGGGAAACAACCCTCTGGAACCCTACACCGCCCGCATCCTCGACTACGAAAACCGCATTCTTCAAGGCCAGAAAACCAACCTGACCCTGCTCGACGCGGTGGTTTCGTACCAGGTGAAGCACAACGTTTTCGTGGACTTAAGACACCTGCGCCGCCTCCAGGATGCCACCGGCGACCGCTTCGATCGCAACACCGCATTTACTTCCGTAGCTCTGCGCCTCAACATCGCCCAGCGAGGGCTGGCGTTTTAAGAATTGGTGAAATATGAGTTGTGAAATGTGAATTTTATCACCAACTCACATTTCACAGCTCACCACTCAGTTATGCATCTCCACGCCCTTCTCCAGCAGGAATTTACCGAAGCCCAATCGGTGCTTCAGGCCTTCGTTGCCGATTCCGAAAACTTTGTCCGCATCGAAGCCGCCGCCCGGCTGATGGCGGAGGCCATTCAGGGCGGCCATAAAATTATTTCCTGCGGCAACGGTGGCTCGCACTGCGACGCCATGCACTTCGCCGAAGAACTTTCGGGCCGCTACCGCGAAAACCGCCGCGCCTTGCCCGCCCTAGCCGTGTCCGACCCCAGTCACCTGAGTTGCGTGGGCAACGATTACGGGTTTGAATTCGTGTTTTCGCGCTACGTCGAAGCCCTCGGCCAGCCGGGCGACGTGCTGCTGGGCATCAGCACCTCCGGCAACTCGGCCAACGTGCTCCGGGCCGTGGAAGCCGCCCGCGAACGCAGCATGAACGTAGTACTGCTGAGTGGGAAAGACGGCGGGAAACTGGCGGGCCTCGCCGACGTAGAACTCCGCGTACCGCATTTCGGCTACGCCGACCGGATTCAGGAAATCCACATCAAAATCATCCACACGCTGATTTTGGGGATTGAAAAATTAGTCATCAGTTGATAGTCGTCAATCAATAGTCGTGAGTCACTTGTCTTTTGCTAACGACTATTGACTGATGACCATCGACTAAACCTCAATACGTCCGCTTTTTCAAATACTCCTGAATCTGTTCCTTCGGCACGGGCAGTTCGTTGAGGTGGGCGTTGAGCCAGCCCGAAAAATCCTTTTCGATGTCGGCGGTCCAGCGGTTGTCGATTTGACCGGGGGTGTACTTTTGCTCCCGCAGGCGCAGGTGGCCGAACATATCGCGCAGGCGCACGATTTCCGAAGTCGTCACCACTTTTTCGGCCAGGTGCGGCGGGATAAACACCACGGCCCCGTCGCGGCCCAGCACCACGTCGCCGGGCAGCACCATCGCCCCGCCGATGCGCGTGGGGTGGTTGATGGCAACCAGCGTAGTATTCAACTCGCCATCGGGATTGTTGAGGTGGTGCGAGGGGTGGTAGCTGCGAAAAAACGAGGTAAACCCCCCAATTTCCTTCAACCCGGCGATGTCGCGCACGGCCCCTTCGTACACGATGCCGTTGCCGGATTTGGCAAAAATCGAATTGCCCAGGTTGTCGCCGATGGTCGGACCGTCCTGGTGCGCCCCGAACTGATCGACCACGTACACATCGCCTTTTACGAGCAGATCGATTGGCCAGGCATTCTGTGATTTGATGCGCCCGTCTTTTTCGTGGCCTTTTTTGTCCAAAACCCGATGCACGTCGGGGCGACCCGGCATGAACGTAGCGGTGAGCGCCCGGCCCACCAGTACACTGTCGGGGTTGATGCATTGCCAGCCTTCGGCGTACTGGTGGCGGAAATTTTCGCCCTTCAACACCGCCCAGGCTTCTTCGTGGGTGACGAGTTTCATCCGCTTCAACAACGCGTCGGGCACCTTTGGCCGACCGTCGGGAAAGCGTTCGCCTTTCCATTCGGGGGTTAAAAAAACGAGTTCTTCTTTGGAAATCTGCTGGGCCAGGGCAGTGCCCCCCAACGCGGCGAAGGCGACGAGCAAAAACAGGGTTGATTTCATGGGTTTAGAGTTACGGTGTGCCTGGTTGCAAGGTACTCGTTCGGAGGTTTTCCTGGAAACCATGCCGAAAATTAGGCAACGGTTGGACTGCCCCCAGTGCAACGGCTATTTTCACCCACGTCAAACCTTTGCCTTCGCCCCACCATGACCCGGTTTTTTACTTGCTGCTTTCTGTTTTCCCTGCTGTTGCCGGGGTGTCGTCGGGATGCCATCCCGCCCGGCGTCAGTGGAATTGCCCCCCAGCAAGCACCCGCCGGAACTTCGATTCTCCTGACCGGTGAGCGCCTGAGCGATGTAACGCAGGTGCTTTTCGGGAAAAAATCCAGCGCCGTTACGGGGGTACCGACGGAAGTGGCCGCCCGACAACTGCGCGTGGTGGTGCCCAGCCTGCCGCCGGGTGTGACGGAAGTGCGGGTGCGCGCCGCCGACGGTCGGGAATCGAACTCCTGGCAGTTTACGGTGAAGTAGTTTTCAGAAAAAACGGAACTGGCGGTTGCCATTCCCCCGAATTGGGCTACTTTTGCCCCCCAATCACGGGATGTAGCGCAGCTCGGTAGCGCGCGTCGTTCGGGACGACGAGGTCGTGGGTTCGAATCCCGCCATCCCGACAACACCCCGGAAGTTTTAAAACTTCCGGGGTGTTTTTTTTTTTTCAACTTCCCGGAAGCGTTCCACGCCGGGTTTAAAACCGGTCGGCGTTCCGATTCCGGGAAGTTATTATTCCTACCAACTCAGCAACAGACCCCCCGTGCCATTGAAACGACGGTTGGCGAAGCCGTACACATCGAAGTAGCGTTCGTTGGCCAGGTTGCGCAGGTCGGCGAAAACGCGCAGGTGGCGGCTGAAGCGGTAGTCGGCGTAGAAGTCGAACGTTGTGTAGGAAGCCAGTTCGACTTGCTCGGTTTTAAATGTTTCATCGTTGAAAAACGCATCCTTCCGGCTCGAAATGGCCCGTACCGACACACTGAGCGTTAGTTTTCGCGAAGCGGCAAAACTCACTGTGGCGTTAACCGCGTGGCGTGGGCGGCGCAGCAGGTTGTTGTAACTGGTATCGCGCCCGTTGCCCTGCCGGGCCGTCACCTGCCCGGTGAGGAAGGTGTAGTTGGCCGTCACCTGCCATTTGCCGACGGCGTAAGCACCGTCGAGTTCGAGGCCCTGGTCATCCTGGCGATTCAGGTTCACGTATTTTCCGAAGGGAGCCACGGGTAGCGACTGGAAAAACACCACGTCGCGGAGTCGGCGGTTGAAGTACACCGCCCGGATGAATTGCCGGGTATTTTTTCCGAAAACCTGAATTCCGGCTTCGAGGTTGGTGGCCGTTTCGGGCTTCAACTCCAGGTTGCCGTAGGGCGAGTAGAGATAGTAGAGCGAGGGTGCCTTGAAACTGGACGACACCGTGCCGAACACCTTCAGCCGCTCGCTGAGCCGGTAAAACGGGTTGAGCGTGTAGGTGGCGTTGCCGCCGTACACCGAATGCCGGTTGAGCCGCCCGCCCAGTTCTAGTCCGAAGCCGCCGGGCGTTTGTCCCAGGGCCGAAGCGTAGGCGCTGAACTGGCGCACCTGGGCCAACTCCCGGCTCAGCGGCGGGGTCTCGAACGGCCCAAAATCCGAGACGGAGCGGTAGCGTTGGTCGGTGTTCTGCGCCCGGAAATCCAGCCCGGCCACGAGCGTCACGCGCTCGCTGAGGGTCAGGTTGGTGTAGGCTTCGGCCACGTGCGAAAGCGCGGCGTACCGGGCCTCCGAAAACTTGGCGAACGCCCCGATGGGTACGCTGCTGGAGTCGTCGAGGTAGCGGCGTTCGCTGTCGTTGACGTGGTAGTTCAGGAAAATCTTGCCCCGTTTCAGGGCGTACTCCAGCCCGGCGCTGGCCTGCCGGCTGGTGTTGCGGGCGGTGTAATCGCGGTCATCGCGGAAAGCCCCGGCGTCGAGGTCGGTGCGGTACCGCGAATGCAGGCCCGAAAGGCGTAGCGTCAGTTTCTCGCCTAGCGAACGGCTCAAGCCCAGCCTGAATACATCCTGCCGGAAGCCATCGTTCTCGAAATCTGCCTTTTCCGTCGGGTCGAAGGCGGAAGAAAAACCCCGCGACGTGGTTTTCGAGTACTGGAGTTGGTAGCTCGTTTTCCCCAACGACCCGTTCAGCCCGACGTTCCCGCGAAAGGTGCCGTAACTCCCACCCGACAGTAACCCACTCAGGGCGAGTCGTTTGGGCGAAGTGGGTTTGCTGATGAGGTTGATGACCCCCGCCACCGCGTCGGAGCCGTAGAGCGTCGATTGCCCGCCCTTCAGAATTTCGATTCGGGCCAGGCCGTCGAGGGGAATGAAATTTAAGTCGAAGGCTCCTTCGATACTGGAGGGGTCGTACACGGGCACACCGTCGAGCAGGATGAGCGTGTAGCCGGTGCCTGCCCCGCGCAAAAACGCGCTCTGCACGCTGCCCAGCGGTTGCTGGCTCCCGACAACCTGCAAGCCGACTTGCTGATTGAGCAACTCGCCGAGGGCTTTGCCGCTGTTGGCCCGTAGCAGCGAGTCGCCCAACACGGTGAGCGTTTTGCCGCTTTGCGCTTGTTTTTGGGGAAATTTACTGGCCGTAATGATGACTTCGTCCAGTGGGGTGCCGTTCGACGGGGTGCCGACGGGCGTATTTTCGTTCTGGGCAAAAGCCGCAGAAACGGTGTTTGCCGCGAGCCAGACGCTCGCCGCAATCCGGAATACCTTCCGCATGGGTAGGAAAAATGAAACGTGCTACGCCCGTTGCCCATCCTCCGTGAGCGGGTGGCGTGTATGACTTGCGGGCAGGTCTCCTGGCTCGTTTCACCGCGCTTGGCCTTCCCGGTTTCCCAGTGGCTGGTAAAGAAAAAACGCAGTTGTCGTTGAAACGTACAGTTGCGGGGACAGCGCCGGAATGGAACCGGACTTCCCTTTTAAGCCAACCAAAACCGCACCGAGGCGGTTTCGAGGCACCCACAATCGCGGGCAAAGGTAGGGGAGAGAATGGAAAATGGAGAATGAAAGACAGGTCAGAATTTTCCATTTCACAGCCTCACCTTAAAAATCCAAAACGGCAGCGTTACCTTGTTTTCGCCCCCGTTCCATTTCGGTAGCCGGTGGTACTGCGCCGCCGTGATGTACAGAAATCCGTCGCGGCCTACGGCAAAACTATCCGGCCAGAGCAGGCGGGCGTCGGTTACGAGGGTTTCCAGCTTGCCGGAGGGCGTGTAGCGACGGATCGCTTTGTCCTGCGAATCGCCCAGGTACACGTTGCCCGCCGCGTCGGCTAGCATACCGTGCGAGACACCTACCAGACCGAGCGTTTCCACCTGCCCGCCCACCTGGGCGGGCGAGAAGTTCGCGTTGCGCAACGCTTCCGTCGGAATGCGGAACAGACGCGGCTGAGTGATGGGTCGGAAGTAGAGGTAGGCTCCGTCGTCGGTGAGGGCGATGCCGTTGACGTGACTGTTGAAGGGCTTGCCCGACCCATCGCGGACAGCCTTGCCGTCGATGGTCAGCACGAAACTCGAATCGGCGCGGGTGGAGGAATGTTTTTCGAGCAACGTCCGGCTTTTCCCGGTTTTCAAATCCAGTACGACAATGGCCGCCCGTCCGGGGTCGGATAGGTAGGCCACCTGCCGCCGGGCATCCACCTGCACGTCGTTGAGGGCGGTTTTGTCGAGGGGCAACTCCTCGAAGCGGTAGGTTTGCGCTACTTGGTTGGTCTTCAAATCCACCTTCAGCAGTTTCACGCCCGCTGGGATGGTTTTGCCCAGGGCCGGATTGGCCGGGTCAAGAATCCAGAGAAAATCTTCCCCGTCGATGAACAGCGCCTGGGCGCTGATGAAATGATCGTGCGGGGCGCTGGGGTCTTGCCGATTCCACTCTTCATCGGGGAAGGGGCGGCGGGTGCCGTCTTTTCCCACCTCCACCACGCCGTACTGGTACACATCCGACCATTTCGGAAAACTCACGAACATCCGTCCGCTGCGCGAAATAGCCAGGCCAACGGGCTGGTAACGGTCGGTCGAGACGGCTTCTTCCAGCTTGCGAGGTTGGGATTGGGCGAAAGTCAGCACGTTTAGGAGAAATCCGCCGAGGGCGAAAAGGACTTTTTTCATCGTTCAAAAAGGCTTTTCTACGGGGGGCATCAAAGCCGTGCCAGAGGTTTCAAAAATAAAAAGACCGTCACGTATTTGTTATTAGTTAGAAATCCTAACTAATTTTGTTCCGAACTTTTAAACGTTGCAAAAACTCATGTCCAATCCAATCGCCGGTTACACGTTCGGACACGTGGCTACCTCGCCCGTCAGCCTCGCTGACCTCGACCTGCTTAAGCAAACGGTACTCTTCACCGACGACGACGCGCGCGCCCTGCACCAGGCGGGCGACGT
Source organism: uncultured Cytophagales bacterium (assembly GCA_964244295.1). Classification (GTDB taxonomy): domain Bacteria; phylum Bacteroidota; class Bacteroidia; order Cytophagales; family Spirosomataceae; genus JAJAZB01. Next base: position 7,308 of record CAXTIG010000026.1, on the reverse strand, counting down.
GTTGGCCGACCAGATTCCGGCCATCCTCGATGTTTGGTACGGCTTCGTGGGTAGTCATCCGCATTTGCTGCGCTATTTCGGCAAAGGCGGCCAGCCCAACCCCGCCTACCTCGATGCCGTGTACCACCGCTTCGGGCAGTGGATTAAAGACCTTTGCCAACGGCCCTACGACCAGGATTGGCTCAACTACCAGCACGAAATCGGCCTCCGCCACCTGACCAAAAAGAACCAAACCGACGGCGTGGACGCCGAGCCGCTGATTCACTTCCGCTACCTCGTGGCCTTCATCGTGCCCATCACGGCCACTATCAAGCCGTTTTTGGCGGCCAAAGGCCATTCCGCCGAAGAAGTGGATGCCATGTTTGCGGCCTGGTTTAAGGCGGTTACGCTAACAGTACTCCTCTGGTGCCACCCTTACGTTGAGGAAGGGCAGTTTTGATTTTTTTGAATTTACTGGTTAGGATTCCTAATTTTGAGAACCATGAAAGCATCGGTGTTTGACACCTACGTTGAGAAAAAAGAAGGCGACGTGATGCACTTCGACATCATCGTCCGCCAGCACACGGCCCTGGACGACGTGTTGCGGTTCGGTCACGAATACCTCGACCGGAAAGGCCAGACGGGCCAGGCACTCACGACCCGCGAGTGCCGGTTTTGCCACGTCGAACAAGCTACGGAACCCATGGAAAGCGCCATTCTCGAAAATGGGTATTTTATTTTGGAGATGCAGAATTGCAATTGAGGCTGTTAACATTGTCACGCTGAACTTGTCCGGGACGCGTAGTCGAAGCGCGGTTGGCTTGGAAAAAATTTTCATTTACAACCGGTGCTTCGACTACGCGTCCCGGACAAGCTCAGCGTGACAATTGCTGATTTAAAAAAAAGCAGTGATGAATACTCCTACACCTCTCCCCTTCCCCTCCACCCTCGAATCCCTGGTTTCCCGGCGGGTTTACGTGGAAATTCGTTACTTTACCGACCTCCACCAACTACTCACGGTGCGCTCGATACCCAAGCGCTTCGTGACGACGCTGGAAGGAGAGGCCCTCGAACTCGTCAGCGGAGAATTACTCCCGTTGGACCAACTCGTGAGCGTCGGCGGGGTGTTTGCCCCGGAACTTGAGGAGTACGAAACCTGCCTGGCCTGCCACTGCGACCTTTGATGACCCACTTGCCCAAATCCCCCTTCGACCCTACCGCCCAGGACCTCGACAGCAAAATCGTCGTCGCCCTCGAACGCCTTTCGGAAGCGTTTCGGGTGGCGCTTTGGCAGGAAAGCAAGGGCCTGGGCCTCAGCCCGATTCAGATTCAGATTCTGGTTTTCCTTTTTTTTCACCGCGACGAGCGACGCAAGGTGTCGTACCTGGCCCGCGAGTTTAACCTGACCAAACCCACCATCAGTGACGCGGTGAAGGCCCTGGAACAAAAAGGGTTTCTGCAAAAAACGACCGAATCGCACGACACCCGCAGCTACGTCATGCACCTAACCGAAGCGGGAAAAGCCCTGGCCGAACGAAACGCGGAGTTTGCGAGTCCGTTCCGAACGGCGGTGGCGGGGCTGAAGCCCGACGCCAAAGGCCCGTTGTACGAAAACCTCATCGCGCTGATGGGCCAACTCAACCAGGCCGGGCTGATTTCGATGCAGCGAATGTGCTTCACCTGCCGCTTTTACCGCTACGATGAGGGCGCGCACGAACATTTTTGCAGCTTGCTCAATCTCCAACTCGAAGGTTCCCACCTGCGGGTAGACTGCCCCGAACACGAAGCCCTCGTATGAACATCGTTTCCGTCAACGTCGGTCGTCCGCAAACCCTGCCCTGGCGGGGCCAGCTTGTCACCACGGCTATTTTCAAAACGCCCGTCGAAGGGCCGGTACGCCTCGTTGGGAACAACTTTCAGGGCGACGAGCAGGCCGACCTTCGCGTTCACGGCGGGCCGAACAAGGCTGTGTACGCCTATGACCGCGAACATTACGAGTTCTGGAAGGCGGAAATGCCTGGCTATGAATTCGCCGACGGCAATTTCGGCGAAAACCTTACGACCGTGGGCCTGACGGATGACACCGTGCGCCTCGGCGACCAGTTCCGCCTCGGCAGCGCCGTGCTGATGGCTGTGCAACCGCGTTTTCCCTGCGCCAAACTGGGCCTGCGGTTCAACGACCCGAAAATGACGAAACGCTTCGCCAGCGCCTTGCGCCACGGGATTTATTTTCGGGTGCTGGAAGAAGGCAGCGTGCAGGCGGGGGATGCGATTGAGTTGGTAGAACCGTCGGACGTGCCCGTGACGATTCAGGACGTGGTGAATGCGTTTTACGGACTGAAAACCGATGAAGAAAAGTTGGAAGCGATGGCAAACTTCCCGCATTTGCCGAGGTACGTGCGGGAGGCGCTGAGGCGGAAAACGGGCTGATTTTACGGGCTTGGCTACCGGGGAGGCCGTTGCCAGCCGCTCTGCACACCGGCCTTTCACGGCTGGCAACTCGTTGGGTCTCGTTGGGTTTACCGGTACCCCGCCGCCTGCAAGCCAAACAATTCCGCGTAGCGCCCGCCCAATTCGAGCAGTTCTTCGTGGCTCCCGATTTCGAGCGAGGTGCCGTTTTCCAAGACCAGAATCCGGTCGGCCATGCGCACGGTGGAGAAGCGGTGCGAGATGAGCACGGCGCTTTTGCCCCGCGTCAGTTCGGCGAAACGTTGGAACACTTCGTACTCGGCGCGGGCGTCGAGGGCAGCGGTGGGTTCGTCGAGAATCAACACCTGGGCGTCGCGCATGTAGGCCCGGCCCAGGGCTACTTTTTGCCACTGCCCGCCGGAGAGGTCTACGCCGCCTGCCCAACTCCGGCCCAGCACCTGCTCGTAGCCACCCGATAGCCCGGAGATGACTGAATCGGCCAGGCTGCGCCGGGCGGATTCTTCGATGCGGGGCTGGTTGGTTCGTTCGTCGATGTCGCCGACGGCGATATTGACCCCCGCCGACATTTTGAAGCGTACGAAGTCCTGGAAAATCACGCCCACGTTGCGGCGCAAATCGGTGAGGTCGTACTCGCGCAGGTCGCGACCATCGAGCAGGATGCGGCCTTCGGCGGGGTCGTAGAGCCGGGCGAGGAGTTTGACGAGTGTGGTTTTGCCCGCGCCGTTTTCGCCGACCAGCGCCAATTTTTCACCCACCCGGAGCGAGAAACTGAGGTTGCGCAAGGCCCATTTTTCCGAATTCGCGTACTTGAACCCCACGTTTTCAAACACAAATCCCTCCCGAATCGGCGTGGGAATGGGCAGCGGTTTGGCGGGCGAGTCGATGTTGGGTTGGATGGCGAAAAAGTCGAAGAGGTCTTGCAAGTAGAGCGCCTCCTGGGTCAGGCTGCTGAACTGGAGCAACAAGCCTTCTAGCGAACCGCGCAACTGCCGGAAGGCCCCGGCCAGAAACGTCAAATCCCCCAGCGAAATGCTGCCCGTCACGGCCCGGCCCACAATCCAGACGTAGGCCCCGTAGTAACCCGCCGTGCCCAGGCCGCTGAGCACGGTTCCCCAGCCCGCCCTGCTGATGGCGAGCGAGCGGTTTTGCCGAAAAAACTGCTCGGACAGTTCGCGGAAGCGGGCAATCAGGAAGCCCGACAGGCCGAAAATCTTCACTTCCTTGGCCGTTTCGTCGCTCGCCCCCACGTAGCGGAGGTAGTCGAGTTCGCGGCGTTGGGGCGTCCAGTTGCGGGAAAGTGAGTAACTGCGCTGGTTGAAATAATTGTCGGCGATGAACGAAGGTGTCACCGCCACGAGCAGCAGGAGCAGCAGCCAGGGGTTGTACACCACCAGCCCCGCCGCTAAAAAACCCATCGACAGCACCCCCTGCGCCTGCCCGAATACCTGCGAAAGCAGCATGGTCCGGCCCGTAGTCTGGCGACGGGCGCGTTCGAGTTTGTCGTAAAACGTGGCGTCTTCAAACTGCTCCAAATCGAGCAGGGCAGCGTGTTCCATCAGCCGGATGGAGGTGCGGTTGGCAAACAAATCGCCCAGCAAACTATCCAGCAGCGACACCGCCCGGCCCAGCGCCGTACTCAGCACGGCCAGCCCAAATTCGGCGGCGACGAGTTGCCAGAGGTAGGTCTGATCCCCGCCCGACGCGCCCACGAGGCGGACGACTTCGTCGATAATCAGTTTGCCGAGGTACAGCGTGGCGGTGGGAATGGCGGCCTGCACCAGCCGCAGGGCGGCGTTGCCCAGGAACAGCCCCGGCGAGGTTTGCCAGATGAGCCGGAAAAAGGCGGGCAGGTTGCCCAGGGCCGAGAAGCGGTCTTTCCAGGAGAGGTCGGTTTCGGTCGAGGAATTCGGGGGAGGTTGTCGTTGGGCCATTTGATTTGAAAAAGCGCATTTCCACCCAAAAAATTCCAGATTCGACGCAGACTAAAGAAGAGACCTCCGGGCCAGAAGGCCCTGTTTTTAACCATTTCCTGGCGCGGGCCAGCAACGTGCGGACCGTTTAGAGGGCTCATTTCGCGATGAGGTCGAGTAGTATGCAGCGGTCCGCCAACTTGTTTTTACCTAATCGCCCCGCGCCCGAAAACGAATTGAAACTCGATAGCTGCGTGCTGAATTTGACTGGGGGATTGGAATAGGAAGGGATTGGGTGCTGAGGAAGACAGTGGTTCGCCGCCCGACGGATACAAACTGTCAGAAAAAGAGGCCACCCGTTACGCCCGGCGTGGAACACTTCGCTAAACGCGCGCCTTCGGGGAACTAAGAAACTTTCGATAGCTTTGATAAATCGAACGCAGAATTCTCATGCAGGCCATCGAAACGAAGGGACTCGTCGACCACGAAGGGCTGCTCAACCTGACTCATCCCCTGCCGGTGCGTGCCCAATTGGTGCGGGTGCTTATCCTGTTGCCCGATTCAGACGCGTTACCCGACGAGGTACGGCTGCATTCTATTGCCCACAATCCGGCTTTTGACTTTCTCTACGACGAGGCCGAAGCCATTTATTCACCGGCGGATGGCACTGTTATCAAATCATAAAGTGCCGACGAAACGCAATTCACCCGAAGATCGATGGAAGCCACAAAACTAAACGACGTGCAGAAAAGCCTGCTGCGAATGTTTGACCGGGGCATGAGTGAAGAGGAAACGCTGGAAGTGAAGCGCCTGCTCACTCAGCACTACGCCCGGAAAGCCCGCGAAGCCGCCACCCTGGTAGCCGAGAAAAAAGACTACACCCAGGCCGACTACGATGCGGTACTACACCGGCAGGGGCCGCGCCGATGAGGATCGTGCTGGATACCAACTGCCTGCTCCCGGCAATTCCGGCGAACAGTGCGCAAAAGTGACTTTACGACGCGTTTGTAGAGGACCGTTTCGAGTGGGCCGTTAGCACGGAGATTCTGATGGAATATGCGGAGAAAATCGGCGAATTTTTTTCGGGTTCGGTAGCGGAATACGTTCTCAATTCGCTCGACGACGCGCCCAATGTGCTCTTCGCCGAGCCGTTTTTCCGCTGGAACCTGATCCGGAACGATGCTGATGATAACAAGTTCACCGATTTAGCCATCTCGGTTGGCGCTGACTACCTCGTGACCAACGACCACCATTTCAACGGACTGAAGACCACCGATTTTCCCCGCATCCGGGTAGTGTCGCTTGAGGAGTTTAAATCGATTTTGGGCAACTAACCTTCCAACGCTCACGGGCAGGCACATTGCCGGATAACAGAAAACACCACCCTTTCTTTGATTTTTATCGGATAGTAACGATACATACCTGCCCAACCGCAACCGCCTGCATGATTGCCCTCTCCGCCACCGAATCTCCCGAACCCCGCCCGAAGGTGCCCGGCAGCCTGGTGTTCGAGGAGTTAAATGGCCGACCGCTGTACTACCGGGGCTACCGCGAGGTATTGGCGGGCCGACTCACCCCCGAATCCATCATGGGAAGCAGCGACATTCAGGCCATTGTGGTTGGGGCGCTCTACCTCTACATCGCCAACCGCATCGACCGAAAACGGTATTACATCACGACCAACGAGCCGGGCTTGCACATCGCTAAAGGTAACAACCTCTCCAACGACATTGCCATCTTTGAGCGGAGCGCCCTGCCCACCCTGCGCGGCAAGTACTTCAACGTGCCGCCAAAAGTGGTGGTGGAAGTAGACATCAAGATTGAACTCGACCCCGAAGAATTTCCCGCCCGCGAGGCCGATTACCTCTTCGAGAAATCTACCAAGCGGCTCCAGTTTAGCGTGGAAAAAGTCATTTGGGCCACCACGCACACCCGCAAGCTCTTCGTGGCCACACCCACTGAGAAGTGGGTGGTGCAGAATTGGGACGAGGATGTACCCGTGCTCGATGGGTGCGTGCTGAATTTGGCGGGGTTGCTGGAAGAGGAAGGGATTGGGCGGTAGGGCAGTTGCAAACTGCCAGATTTTGTCGGCATAAGTTACACTCAGCTATTCGAAATGACCCACCGAAGCGAAAATGTCCAAGAGCTTGCAACCGAATATTTAGGAGGCAATTTGAGCGAGCAGATTTCTGCACAACCAGGAGTAGAATTGATTTTACTTCCCTATTACTATTCTGCAATCTTAATTAATGATAAAGAAGAATTATATAAAGAGATTGTTGATTTTATCGACGCAACTAATGAGGAATCAATCATTCTTATCCTGACATCACCTTTAGTCGCAGCAGAATTATCATCCTGTCAGGAAATTAACTCTTTTTACAAAATTTGGTTTTCTATTAAATTAGAAAATCCTCATAAGAGCAAGAATTACATTGATCAGAGCCATTGTGCTTTAGTAGCTTTCGCAAAGTATAAACAAAGCTTGAAACATACGCGAACAAGAACAAAATATACATACTGCCCAAATTGTAATAAGACTACTAAAGATTACGGTGGAAAGAAACATCTATATGATGAATTCGGTACACTAATGTCCGACGTGTGGAGAGATATTACCGTTGATTTTGAAATTTATCCCTATGATGTGATTTCACGTATCAAAGACGTCTTTGGATTACAAAATTATTCATCAGTACGAATTCATGATAAACGTAATCATGGAAATGTTTTTTCTGAGCAAATCAATATATGGCCAATTAATAGAACAAGATTTCTTAATACTTCAGTTATTGAGAACGCTGAGTCAAATTTATTTAATGCTGATTGCCTTTCCGCATTAAAAGATATTCCTGATAATAGTGTGGATTTTTGTTTTGCAGATCCGCCATATAATATTCAGAAGAAATATAACAATTGGAATGATGATTTAACTAGAGTTGTTGCGTCCTGATTTTCAGAACGCTTTATAGAAGTTCCACAGCCCAGC
>CAXTIG010000025.1:0-94179 GCA_964244295.1 uncultured Cytophagales bacterium | reverse complement strand
GCGTCGTTTGGATTCTATTCAGATCAATTTGCAAACCTTTCTCTGATTATCTATAGCTATTTCGATCTCCGGGAGGGGATTGCTTCACTACGCTCGCAATGACGCATCTGGAAAATGGCTTCGGTTCAGTCGATGACTCGCCTTGAACCTGTATATTTTATTTATATGTTAAATTTTGAAAAATATATTTCAAGTCAAATATATTGACATTCTATTTTTGCGACTTTTGCAAAAGAACCCCGGCGGTTGCCGCTCCAATCCTCCCTTTCACGTGAACCCGATTGCCTTCTCATCGCTCTCTTCCGCTCCTCGCTTTCCGGCGAAGCGCCGGGGGGTAAGCACAAATGAAAACCATTGATGCTGTAAAACCGCCAAAAACCATGTGGGACGTAGTACAAGAAATCGACCAGGTCATCGACCTTAAATCCATCAGCATCGGCGGGCTGGTTGGCTCGGCCTTGCTGTGGCTGTTTCAGCGCCAACTTAAAACCCGGATTGAAATTCAACCCCGCCTGAGCCTGCGCGTGGATACCTCGACCTACCGGGGCGGGCGCCCGGATGCCGAGTGGGAAGCGGGCTGGCTGCACTACCTCACGGTGCAAAACGACTCAAAGTTCGATGCCTTCAACTTGAAATTTCATTTCGACAAAAACCACCAGATTTTCACCGACCTGCTCTACGTCGAACCCTTCGCCAACGGGCAGCGCGTGCGGGTACCCGCCGGGCAATCGCTGACCTTCGAGACCAAAACCCTGCTCGACCTCCCGCCGAGCCTGCTCCAGCAGTACCGCCGTACCCGTAACCGGCAGCGGGAAGTAGCGCTGCTCGAAAACCTCACCCCGCCCGGCCTCCGCGAACCCCGGATTTACCTCAGCTACGAAAACGAACTGGGGCAAACTTTTTACGTGAAGTACCGCCGGGAAGGGCGGCAGGGAGTGGCGTTTTTTAGGCCGGTGTTTTGGTGAGGGGTAAGGAAATGCCGGTTCGTAGCTCCTGTAAAAATCAACGCCCGGCTTTTACAAGCCGGGCGTTGATTTTTACAGGAGCATTTCCCTTAAATCTTCACCTGCGCCATCTTCGGCGCGAACAGGTGCATAATACCCCAGGCCAGCAGGTAAGCACAGCCGCAGATGCTGAAGATGATGTTGTAGCCCGCCACGATGTTGCCTTGTGCTTTGTAAAACTCAAGCACCTGCCCCACCATCAGCGGGAACAAAATACCCCCCACCGACCCGGCCATGCCGCCGATGCCCACCACCGAACTCACCGCTTTTTTGGGGAACATGTCGGAGGCCGTCGTGAAGATGTTGGCGCTCCAGGCCTGGTGCGCGGCGGCGGCGAGGCTGATGAGGCCCACGGCCTGCCAGATGTTGGTGGCAAATTGCGCCGTCACGATGGGCACCACCGCCAGGGCGAAGCCGAGCATGGCGATTTTGCGGGCGCGGTACACGGGCCAGCCCCGCTTGATGAGGAAGCCCGTGATGAATCCACCCCCGATGCTGCCAATGGTGGTGGCGGTGTAGAGCACGACGAGTTCGAGGCTGGGTTTTTTCAAATCCAACGCGAAACGTTCGGAGAAGTACGAGGGCAACCAGAACAGGAAAAACCACCAAATCGGGTCGGTGAGCATTTTGCCGAACACGAAGGCCCAGGTCTGGCGGATGCTGAAGAGGCGGAGCCAACTGTACTTGCGCGTGTCGTCATCGGCGAGGGCGGCGGGTTCGGCATCGCTGTGGATGTGGGCGTACTCGCCGGGGTCGAGGTTGGTCTTCTGGTCGGGCGTCTGGTAGTATTTCATCCAGAAAATCAGCCAGATAAAGCCCACGGCTCCGGTCAGGATAAACGCCATTTGCCAGCCGTAAGCCCCCAGCAACCAGGGCACGATGATGGGCGACACGACCGCCCCAATGTTGGTGCCGGAGTTGAACAAGCCCGTCGCAAACGCCCGCTCTTTTTTAGGAAACCATTCGGCCACCGACTTGATGGCGGCGGGAAAGTTACCCGCTTCGCCCAGACCTAGCAAGGCCCGCGCCGCGCCGAAGCCAAAGGTGGTTGTCGCCAACGCGTGTAGCATGGCAGCGATGCTCCAGATGACCACCGAAATGGTATAGCCCAGTTTGGTGCCGATGCGGTCGATAATGCCCCCGAAGCCAATCAGCCCCACCGCGTAGGCGACCTGAAACGCAATCACGATGTTGCTGTAATCGACCTCCGTCCAGTTTAGGTCAGCCGCCAGGGTGGGTTTCAACAGGCCAATGACCTGCCGGTCGAGGTAGTTGATGGTGGTGGCAAAAAACAGCAACGCGACGATGCGCCAGCGGTAGGTGCCAATTTTTTGGAGCGTGGGGGAAGTCGTGGCTGTGGACACGGGGGATGGGGTGGTTTAGACGATAAAGGGGACGGACGGGATGAACCTAACCACCGGAAGAAGTAAAGATTGGAGGGAGGAAGTAGAAATGATGTGTCATCCAGAGCGCAGCGAAGGAACTCGCTGGACGACCGAACAATTGGCCGGTGTCCCAGCGGTAGTTAACCTCAAACTAGTCGGTAATTCAACGAGGTCCTTCGCTGCGCTCTGGATGACAGTGATATGAGTTACTTTTCCGCCCCGCTCACCGCGCCCGTCTTCGATTTTCCCCCGGCGGGTTTGGGGTTTTTCACGTAGGTGTCCATCCAGCCGTTCATTTCGTAAAGCATATGCAGCAGCGATTCCTTCGCCGTGTAGCCGTGGCTTTCGTAGGGCAGCAGCACCAGCCGCACGGTGGCCCCCATGCCCTTGAGCGCGTTGTAGTACCGCTCCGACTGGATGGGGAACGTGCCCGTGTTGTTGTCGGCTTCGCCGTGGGTGAGCAGCAGCGGGGTTTTTACTTTGTCGGCGTTCATAAACGGCGACATCGTGTTGTACACCTCTGGGGCTTGCCAGTAGGTGCGCTGTTCGTTCTGAAATCCGAAGGGTGTCAGGGTGCGGTTGTAGGCCCCGCTCCGGGCGATGCCCGCCTTAAACAGCTTGCTGTGGCTCAGGAGGTTGGCCGTCATGAAGGCCCCGTAGGAATGCCCGCCCACGCCCACGCGGGCCGAGTCCACGACACCAAGCCGCACGCCTTCGTCGATGGCGGCCTTCGCACTCGACACCAGTTGCTCCACGTAGGTGTCGTTGGGTTCTTTGTCGCCCTCGCCCACGATGGGGATGGAGGCGTCTTCGAGCACAGCGTAGCCCATTGTGGCAAAAGCCGCCCCCGTTTGGTAACTAATCCGGTTGAAGGCATAAGGCGAGCCGTCCACCTGCCCGGCGGCGGCTTTGTCCTTAAACTCGGCGGGGTAGGCCCAGAGGAACGTGGGCAGCGGGCCGTCTTCTTTTTTATACCCGGCGGGCAGGTACAGCGTGGCGGTCAGCTCCACGCCGTCGGGGCGCTTGTAGCGGAGTTGTTGCTTCTGGATGCCCTTCAACTGCGGGTAGGGATGCGGGAAAAAAGAGACCTGGTTGAGGGGGTTCTGTTTTTTCTTAGGACTAAGTGTTCGGACAAAATAATTCGGATTCTCCTCCGGCGTCTCCCGCGTGGTAAGCAGCAATCCCTTCGCAGCGTCGAGCAATTCCAGCGGGCGTTCGAGCACATTGCCCTCGTTGCGCCAGAGGCGGCGGGTTTGTTTGGTGCTCAGGTTCATCACGTCTACGAAGGGCCGGTCGCCTTCTTTGGAAGCGCCTTCCGAATTAATCAGGTACACCTCGCCCGCCGGGGTCAAATCAAGCACGGCCCGCCCGGCGGCGTTGCGGCGGGTCACGGGGTTGCCGGGGTCGGAATAGCGGTCTTCAAACGAGCGGTCGAAAAGCACGACGGGGTTGGCCGGATTGCCGGGGTCGAGCCGTTTGGTGATGGATTTCCGGGTTTGCCACCAGTACTCGCTCACCAGGGCGACGTTGGCGGTCCCCCAGGTCACGCCCCCAAAGCGGTTGGCCGCCGCGTACAGCACCTTCGGTTCGGCGCTAAAGGGCGCTTCGAGTTGCAGCAGTTCGTCGCGGATACCGACTTTCAGCTTCGGATTGCCGCCGTCGCGGGCTTCCACCCAGGTGAGCGTGGCGGGGGCGTCGGCGCGCCAGTCGTGGTTGCGCGGGCCGGGGTTGACGGCGTCGGGGCTGTAGAGCGCGTTTTCGTGCAGGGGCAAATCGTGCAGGGTTTTGACCAACGTTCCGCTGGCATCGAACAGGTCGATGCGGTTGGGGAAACTCCGGGCCGTGACCAGGTACGAGTAGGGCCGGTGGGTGGTTTCGAGCAACATAAACCGCCCGTCGGGCGAAGGCTCGGCGCTGCCCAGCAGGGCCGGTTGGCCGATGGGCACCGCCGCTCCATCGAGGGGAATCCGCAGCAGTTGGGACGTGGCGTAGAATTCGAAAATTTTCTCGTCGGTCGGATTTTTCAGCAAATCCTGGTAGGTCGGGGCCTGGGCTTTTTTGCCCAAACTTTCCTGCACCGTCGGGCCGCTGGGCACGCGGCTGGGCTGCGGGGCCGCGCCGCGACCCGCCGGAATCGTTTTCACCAAGAGCGATTTCGAGTCGGGTGCCCACCAGAACGCCCGCCCGTAAGCGGCGTTGACGGCCCCGCTGCCCAGGCGCTGGGCGGTTTGGGTCGCTACGTCGATGACGTACAACTCCAACGCCGAATCGGTCGTGTTCAGAAACGCAATTTGCGCCTCGTCGGGCGACCACTGGATGCTTGAAATCAGCGGGTTGGCGGGGAGGTTTTTGACCGAAATTTCTTCTTTACCCGTCAGTTTTCGGAGTTTCAGGCCGGTGATAAACCGCTGGCGGCTGGGGCCGTTGGTGGCCGGGTTGATGCGCAGCCCGGCGAGGCGAAGTTCGGGCTGGGCCAGTTCGGCGATGGAAGGATTGGTGGCCCGCTCGGAAATCAAGACCCAGTCGCCCCGCGAATCGACGTTGAAGCCGGGGGTGAGGGGCACGTTCACCAGGTCGGCGAGGGGCTTGGGCGGGGTTTGGTAGGCGGGGGCATCCTGGGCCGAAGCGAAGCGAACGAGCAGCAGGAAGGCGAGGGGGAGAAAGAGTCGACGTTGGTTCATGGGAATTGGTCGTTGAATTGCTTGGTTAAAAGTAGGTAATTTGCCCGGATTGCCGCTCCGACCTCCGGTCGGAGCCACCTTTCGAGCCACCTTTTTTATGATTTCCGACTTCGGCTACATCCTCCTCTTCCTCCTCACCGCACTGGCCTTCCTGGGCCTGACGCTGGGGTTGGCAAAACTGCTCCGCCCCGCCCGCCCCAACGAGGAAAAACTGAGCACCTACGAAAGCGGCGAAGACCCGGAAGGCAACGCCAACGTGCAGTTCAACGTGCGCTACTACGTGGTGGCGCTGATTTTCTTGCTCTTCGACGTGGAACTGGTGTTCCTCTTTCCCTGGGCGACGGTGTTCGGCAACGCCCGCTTCATCCGCGAAACGGGCGGGGTCTGGGGTTGGTTTTCGTTGCTGGAAATGGTGATTTTTTTGGGAATCCTCGCCCTGGGTCTGGCCTACGCCTGGGTGAAAGGGCACCTCGATTGGGTGAAGCCGGAGGTGAAAGCGCCGACGTTCGAGGGGAGCGTGCCGGAAAATTTTTACGAAAAGATAAACGAGAAATACCGCAAAAAATGGTGAACTGGCGCGATTACATCCACTCCGACCCGGAAGTTTTGCTGGGAAAACCCGTATTGCGAGGCACCCGCATTTCGGTGGAATTACTTCTTGAACTACTCGGCAACGGGTGGACGGAAGCAATGCTACTCGAAAGCTACCCGACCCTGTCGGCGGAAGGGTTACGGGCCGTGTTTTTGTACCTGAGGGAGTGTATGCAGGATGAACTTTATTTTTCGGCGGCCTGATGAAATTCCTGGCTAACGAAAATTTTCCTCTCCCCAGCGTTCAACTCATTCGAGCGGCTGGCTACGAAGTGGAAAGCATCGCCGAAAGTCATTCGGGTTGGAAGGATGTAGAGGTATTGAAACACGCCGTTGAGAATCGCCAGGTCATCCTCACATTCGATCGCGATTACGGCGAACTGCTCTTCCGGTATCGTCTTCAACCGCCTCCAGCGGTCGTTTTTTTTCGTAACAAAGGCACCCATCCGCAGGCGGTAGCGGGGCGATTGACGGCCCTGATGACGAACCAAACCGTTGTTTTGGAAGGTTACTTCACCGTAATTGAAGACGAAGGAATCCGCCAGCGAAAACTAACCCCATGACCAGCCTCCTCGACACCAAATTCAAAACCGGCGATGGCGGCGTGTTGCTCACCACCGCCGAAGACTTGCTCAACTGGGCTCGGCTCAATTCGCTCTGGCCGATGGGCTTCGGCATTGCCTGCTGCGCCATCGAAATGATGCAGACCTTCGCCTCCGGCTACGACCTCGACCGCTTCGGGGTGTTCCCCCGTAACTCCCCCCGCCAAAGCGATGTGATGATTGTGGCCGGTACCGTAACCTTCAAAATGGCCGACCGCATCCGCCGCCTCTACGAGCAAATGCCCGAACCGCGCTACGTGATTTCGATGGGCAGTTGCTCCAACTGCGGCGGGCCGTACTGGGAGCACGGCTACCACGTGGTGAAGGGCGTGGACCGCATCATTCCCGTCGATGTGTACGTGCCCGGCTGCCCACCCCGCCCGGAGGCGCTGATTGGGGGTTTTTTGAAATTACAGGAAAAAATCCGGGGCGAAAGCCTGGTGGCTCCGGCGGCGTTGTTGGCGATGGAGGCTGCTATCCCGTTGTCATCCTGAGCTTGCGAAGGATGACAACGGGAGTGAAGTTTTTCATCCCTTCCCCCGCACCGGCTGGCCTTTTTCGGCTAAAAACTGCCCGTTTTGATACGCCAGTTCGCCGTTGACGAACACCGCTTCGATGCCCGCCGAGGTTTGGTTGGGGTCGGAAACGGAGGCCATGCCCCGCACGGCTTTGGGGTCGAAAATGGTCACGTCGGCGCGGAAGCCGTGTTTGAGTTCGCCCCGATTATTCAGGGCCGGGCGCAGCAACCGGGCGGGTTGGCTGGTCATTTTTGGCAGCAATTTTTCCAACGGAAAACGAATCTCCAGCGCGTGCCGGATGGCCGTGGCGAAGCAGCCCGCCCCGCGTGGGTGCGAGTTGGCGTCGCTGTCGGACACGATACCGCCGTCGGAGCCGAGGAGGCAGAAATCGGCTTGCAGGGCCAAATCCACCGTGGTTTTCAGGGGCATGGTGCCCTCGGGCACGGCCACGAGGTAGCCGGGGTGTTTGCGGTAAATCCCGAACCTGCGGGCGTCGAGGCGCTGCGTGGTACCCACCAGCGTGAGGTCGTCGTAGTCGAGGCCGTAGCGCTCGCGCCAGCCGGGGTCGAAGCGTTTGGAATGCACGTAGGTGGCCCAGTAGCTGTAGGGGTACACGCAGCAGGTGACTTCGCTGCCGCCCGCCCGCGCGTTGGCAATCAGGTCGAGGGCTTGGGCCATGTGGTAGGTGCCGCCGGTGGAGTGCAGGTGGTTGAGGTGGACGCGCACGCCCGTTTCGCGGGCCAGTTGCAGGGCCTCGCGCACGCCGTCGAGTTCCTGGTTGCGGGAGGAATAGCGCAGGTGCAGAAACAGCGGGCGGTCGTACTTCCGGGCCAGTTGGGCGTATTTTTTCAGTTCGGGGTAGGGCGTGGGCTGGTATTCGAGGCTGTGCGACACGGCCAGAGCGCCCTCGGCCAGCATCCGATCGACGTGCTTCAGCCGGGTGGACTCGTGGTTCATCGCGTTGCGGACGCGCATCACGAAAATGCCCACGCCGTAGTTGGTGAGGTGGGGTTTGGGGTCGAATTGCTGGTGAAAGAGCGTCGGGTTTTCGGCCCCGCCGTGCATCTGAAGCACCGTGCTGAGGCCGTCGCTGAGTTTGTATTTCTCGAACGTGCGGTAGGTGTGTTCCGGGTCGAAGGAATCGTCGGCGAGGATGTCGATAAAACCGGGGCTGACCACTTTCCCCGTGGCGTCGAGGCTGCGGTCGGCGGTGAGGGGGGCGGCGCTCAGGCGTAGGGTGCCGTCGTAGGCGATGCCGACGCTGAGTTTACGAAAGGCCCCGTTGGCGAAAACGTTGCCGTTTTTAATGACCCATTTCAGGTGTTCGGTGGGTGGGAACAGTTCACCGGGCGAGGCAATCGTTGCCGCACCCAGCGCGGCCATTCGTTGAAGCGCCTCGCGGCGGGAAATCGACTCGTTCAACAAAATCGAGGGAAGTTTATCCTACAAAAATAGGCACAAAAAAAACTGTCTCGCTCCGTAGCGTAGGGTTTAAACCCTACGCTACGGAGCGAGACAGGCGGTTAGCTAGTACGTGCGCAATTCACTGTTATCGCCCACTGTGCTACCACGGCTGTCATCCTGAGCTTGCGAAGGACCTTTCGCGGTTAACTACAACCGAGTTGGTTATCCAGCGCGAAAGGTCCTTCGCAAGCTCAGGATGACGGGGGAGGTTGCTCAAAGCCCCGCCAACTTGCTCAACTCCATGCTTTTCACGGCTTCTTTCACGAAGTCGGCGTTGTCTTGCCCGCTGGCTTCGGCCTGCACGAAAAAGCGGTCGGACAGCGCCACCACCACCGAGGCGTTCTTGTCTTTTTTGCGAATGGTTTCGTAGCCCTTGCCCACGCCGAGGTCGATGGGGCCAACTTTTTCGTCGGCGTTTTCCATCGAATAGCCCGTGCTCATCATGGCCGTCGCCATGCCGAAGAGGGCGTAGGCCCCGTTGTAATCGGTCACGGTAATTTTCAGGGTTTCATCGCCTTTTTTGTAGCTCTGGGCGGCGGTCGAGTACGACATTCCGCTCATGTTCATCGTCTGGCCCTCGGGTTCGCCTTCTTTTTCGTACCCGGCCACGGAGGCGGGCAGGTATTTCTGCAAGTCGGCGTAGGCAATCGCCAGTGTATCGCCTTTGGCGCGGCGCTCTTCCGATTTTTTCTGCCCGGATTCCACGTTCTCGGCGTAATTCTTAGCCGCCGACACGGCCGTCGCGGCTTCTTTGGCTTTTTGGATGCCATCGCAGGCGGTACACAACGCAGCGGTCATCAGCAGGCCAGCAGCAACACGGAGGGTTTTCATAAAAAGGGGGGTTGGTTAAGGGGTTAAACAAGATTACCGGCTCAAAATAAAAGACTTTCCAGACGAATTCGGGCGCAAATCGAGGGAGCGGTTCGGGTATTGAGCCAACGGTCAGACTCAACCCCGGCAGCCCAGCCAATTACCTCTGCTTATTTTTTCACAAACTCCACCCGCTGGCGGGTTGCTTTTCCGTAACCCTTCGCCCGGAGGCGTTCAGCCGCAATGCCCAGCCCGACGAGGTGCGCCTTCAGGGTTTCGGCGCGGCGTTGGGAAAGGGCCTCGTCGGCCTCCGAATACACGCCGATTTCCACGCTCAGGCTGTCGCGTTCGAGCAGCACTTCGCCGATGCCGTTGAGGTCGTCGAGGCTGCCGTCCCGGAGGGTGGCCCCCTCCGGCTCGAAGCGGATGGCCTCGCTGACGAAACTCCCGGCGGTAGCCAGGCGCAGGTACGGGTCGCCGTTGCCTTCGGGGGCCGCCGACGTCGGGCGACTCGTGGCCGTAGTCACCGCCGCGTCGGGGGAGTCGGCGTGGTCGTTGGCTTCCACTTTGGCGTCCTGGTTGGCAGACCGCTCGGTCGATTGCTCGGAGGCGTCTTCCGAGGCCAGTTTCTGCTTTTTCGACGGGGCGGTTTTACCGGATTTGGCTTTGGCGGGTGAAGGGTTCACCTGAGCCAACGCGGGAAGCGTGACCAGGAGACCTACCAGGCAAAGAAGGCAAGCGAAGGTTTTCATTGTCTTGAAAAGTTTGTTGAAAAATTGAGGCGTAAATCAAGGACTTTTTGGGCCAATTAACAAACGGAGCGACCGGCTTAACGGGCGGTTTTCCAAGGCCTTAACAAGCCTCCAATCGTTGCAGAAAATCGTCTTTCCGCCGCTTGGACACGTCCACGTGCGCGCCGTTGGACACGATCACGTAGCCCTCCGAGCGGACGTATTTTTTGATGTGTTCCAGGTTGACCAGAAACGAGTGGTGGGTGCGGAAAAAGCCGTGGTCAGCGAGGAGTTCCTCGTACTCCTTGAGGTTGCGCGAGGAAACGAGTTTGTCGCGGGTTTGCAGAAAAAACACCGTGTACGGGCCGTCGGCTTCGAGGTAGATGATGTCGGCGATGGTGAGGATCGTGATGCCGTCGGTGCCGTGGATGGTAAGTTTGTTGGGTAGTTTTTTGGGTTCATCGAGGGTCTTCATCAGCAGCGCCAGGCGGTCGTGGAGGCTGGCCTGGCGCTTTTTAAGCTCGAGGCGCTCCACGGTGGCGACGAGTTCGTCGGGATCCACGGGTTTGAGGAGGTAGTCGAAGGCGGCGTACTTGTAGGCTTTCACCGCAAACTCGTTGTAGGCCGTGACGAACACGATTTCAAAAGGCACCTCGCCCAGTTGTTCGAGCATCTCGAAGCCGTTGACCGTCGGCATTTTGATGTCGAGAAACACGAAATCGGGCTGGTGCTGCCGGATGGCGGCGATGCCCTCGGCGGCATTTTCGCAGAGGGCCAGCACCCGCACCTCCGGGCAATACCGCGCCAGCAGTTCGCGCAGCAGGTTCCGGCCCCGGAGTTCGTCGTCGATGAGGAGGGTAGTGAGCATTTTTATTGAGTGATTGAGTGAGGGGGTGATTGAGTGAGGGGGTGATTGAGTGAGGGGGTGAGAAGGAAATGCACTTGCCTTTTTCTCACTCAATCACTCCCTCACTCAATTGTTAAACCAGTGGCAACCGCAGCCTCACCCGCGTACCGAGGGGTTGGCCATGGGGATCCACCAGGTCGTCGATGTCGGCGCGGGCGGCTTCGTCGGCGGCTTGTTCGCCGAACAGGGCGAGGCGTTCGCGGGTGAGGCTCATGCCCATCGAGGTGTGTTCGGTACCCGGATTCCGCCGCCGGGCCGAGGCTTCGCGCCCGATGCCGTTGTCTTCGATGGTCACGAACAGCGAGTCATCGTCGGAGGTAAAGCGAATTTTCAGTCGGCGGTCGCCCGCTTTGTTGAGCAGCCCGTGCCAGATGGCGTTTTCGGCGTAGGGCTGCACCAGCATGGGCGGGATGCTCACCAGCGAGGGGTCGAGGTGGGTATCGGCGCGGAGTTCGTAGTCGAAGCTTTCGGTAAACCGCAGCGCTTCGATGTCGAGGTACAGCCGCAGGGTTTCGAGTTCTTTCGTCAGCGGAATCAGCGGCTTGTCGGAGTGTTCCAGAATCAGCCGCACCAGTTTCGAGAATTTAGCCAGGTAGGTCACCGCCGCGTCGTTCTGGTGGGTGATGATGCACTCCTGAATGGCGTTGAGGGCGTTGAACAAAAAGTGCGGATTCATCTGCGTTCGCAGGGCGCGCAGGCGCAGGTCGGTCATCAGTTTGCTGGTTTCCTGGGCCTCGAATCGCGCCCGGAGGCGTTCGAGCTGGTGCTGTTCGCGCTCGGCGTGGAGTTGCTGCTCGGCCAGGGCCTTGCCAATTTCGGCTTGGCGCGATTTGTAACTCAGCGCCAGCGAAAAACAGAGCAGCTCGAACACCACCCCCACTTGCAGGAAGGCGATGGGCGATTTGTAAAATTCGTCGCCCGGTGGCAGGCGGTCGATCAAAAACGTCGTCCCCATCGCCACCAGCCCCAACGCAATCAAGGCCAGCGTGCCCGTCAGGAAGTAATTCACGAGCGGATCGCGCAGCCGGTACGCCCGCACAATGACCACCACCGACGTAACGGCCAGCGCCACCCGCGCCACGGTGTGGACAATTTCGTAGGCGGGCGTTTTCCATAAATCCGTCAGCAGGCAAACCACCACCAAAGCCCCCGCGTAGCCGAGCAAGGCGGTTTTAACGACCCGAAACACGCGCTTCGTCCAGGGCAGGCGTTGGCTCAGGTTGAGCAGGGCCTCGGCGAAACCGAAGTAAAAGTAGTAGGCCAGCATGGGCACGGCCACCCGCCCCAGGTTGTACCACGCAGCGGTCAATGGCTCGTAAATCAGCCGGTAGCGCATCCCGAAGTACACCAGCCAGCACACCATGTACCGGCTGTAATCGCGGTAGGCGCGTTCGGGGCGGAGGTATCCCTGGGCCAGGTTGTACAGCAGCATGACGGCCACCATGCCCAGAAACAGCAGGTTGAATTCGTCGAACGTCATCGGGGAGAAAAGGGCTTGTCGGTCAGCGGATTTCGCCTTTTCGAAGCCAAAAATAGGCAGGAACTGGGATGCCCGCCCGCCCGATTAACCACCGGGCGGGGAAAGTTAGTAAGTGGTCTGAACCGCAGGTTGAACGCAATTAAAAAAGGAGATTGGTCAACAGACTGGATAGGTAGTCGTCATTCCAAGCGGCCATTTTTCGGCGTGTTTTACTGCGTTCCTTGTCCTGCGCCTGGTTGAGTGGTTGCAGGGCCAGTTTGCGCAGGGTCGCCAGGTTGTTGGCCCCATTGCCCACTCGAACCCGTTGCGTCTTCCCTAAAGGCAAAGGAACGCCACAATTGAGGGAAAAACCCGCTTCATCTCCCTAGTACAAATCAATATGACCTCCCGAAGACCAAACGGTCCGTCGCACGGTAGCATCGAGGAACTACTTGGATTTGGCTATCTTGTTCTCCGTGAGGGGGTTGCTTCGCTCTGGCAGCCAGTCCTCGCTTCGCTCGTTCTGGTTGCCTCCGCTCGCAATGACGGGGTCGGGGAGGTTCGCATTGCGCATTTTCTTTTCCTCACCCTTCAAACGCCTCCCGCAGTACTTCGCGGTCGTCGAAGTGGGTCTTTACGCCCTTGATTTCCTGGTAGGTTTCGTGGCCTTTGCCCGCTACCAGAATCACGTCGTGCGGGCGGGCCAGGGCTACGGCGTGGAAAATGGCCTCGCGGCGGTCGGGGAGGGTTTCGGTTTTCTTGAAATGAATTGGCGGCACGCCCCGCTGCATATCGGCCAGGATGGCGAGCGGATCTTCGTGGCGGGGGTTGTCGGAAGTGAGAATCACGCGGTTGCTGAACCGGCAGGCGATTTCGGCCATCACGGGCCGTTTGGTCGCGTCGCGGTTGCCGCCGCAGCCCACGACGGTGATAATCTGCTCGCCGCCCTGGCGCAAGTCGGTGATGGTTTTCAGCACGTTTTGCAGGGCGTCGGGCGTGTGGGCGTAATCGACGATGCCGAGAATATGTTGAGTAGAAACTACCTGTTCAAACCGACCGGGGGCGGTGGGCAGGTCGGAAAGTTGGGTGAGGACTTCCTCCGGGTCTTCGCCCAGCAGCACTGCCGCGCCGTACACGCCGAGCAGGTTATAAGCGTTGAACGCCCCGATGAGGGCGAAATGCACCTCGCGCCCGTCCACCTCCATGTGCAACCCAAACATCGAATCGGCGATGAGTTTGCCCTTGAAACTCGCCCCGGTTTCGAGCGAGAACGTTTCGCGCCGGGCCGCCGTATTTTGCACCATCACGGCCCCGCGCCGGTCGTCGGCGTTGACGAGCGCGAAAGCGGTTTTGGGCAACTGGTCGAAAAAGCCTTTTTTGGCGCGGATGTAGTTGTCGAAGGTCTGGTGGAAATCGAGGTGGTCGTGGGTGATGTTGGTGAAAATTCCACCCGCGAAACTCAGCCCGGCGATGCGCTCCTGGGCCACGGCGTGCGAACTCACTTCGATGAACGCGTGCGTGCAGCTTTTGGCGCGCATCTCGGCCAGCAGGGCGTTGAGCGTTACGGGGTCGGGCGTGGTGTGGGTGGCGGGAATGATGGTTTCGTCAATCTGGTTTTGCACCGTCGAGAGCAGCCCGGCGTGGTAACCCAGCCGCCGGAACAGCCGGAACAGCAGCGTGGCCGTGGAAGTCTTGCCGTTGGTGCCCGTCACGCCGACGAGCTTGAGCTTCGCCGAGGGGTTTCCGTAAAAATTGGAAGCCAGAAAACCCAGCGCCCGCGCCGCGTTTTCGACCTGCACGTAGCTGACGCCTTCGACTAACTTTTCGGGCAGCGTTTCGCACAAAATCACGGATGCGCCGCTTTCGAGGGCTTTGGGAATGAACTGGTGCCCATCCACCTGCGTGCCGGGCAAGGCAGCAAACAAACTGCCGGGCTTAACCCGGCGGGAGTCGATAACGAGGGCGGAGACGGGCGCGTCGGGTGGCCCGGCCACGGCCCGCAGGCCGGGGACTTTATAGAGAAGGTCCTGGAGGGTCATTCGTTGAAAGTCGTTAGTTGTCAGTCGTTAGTTGAGAAACCATGACCTTCGACCGGTGCTCAAATTGTTACGTCACTTGCATTCACAATCTTTACTTGTCCTTTTTCGTCAGAAATCGCGACCGATTCATTCAGCAGCCGCTTTCGTTCCACCGCCCGTTTCACGGCCAGCCGCGTTCCTTCCAGTATTTTCTGGCCGAGTTCTCTGGTTTCGTTTTTCATGGCTGATAAAAAGGCAGATTTTTCAATTCGGTTAAATTCCCCAATTCGCCCTGCGCCAGTAAAATTGGCAGCGTGGTCGAGTTGTCGTAAACATACCAGCGGTTGCAGCGGGGCGCAAAGATTCGCAGAAGATTTTCAATTCCCCGCTGGTAGCGCCGCTCGATTACCTCGTCGGGAATGGAGTGCCCTCCTTCCCGCACTCGCTGACGAACCCGCGCTTTGGCCAATTCGGGCGAGTTGAGCCAGTAAAATAACAACGTCACCTGGTAGCCTTTTTGTTGGGCATCGGTTACTAGGTTGGCGTAACTTTTGGTCGCCAGCGTGGTTTCCAGGGCAAACGTCACCCGGTTGCCGAGTAAGGTCTGGATGCGCTGGAGCATAATTCGTCCTGCCTCAAACGCGACGGATTCGGGCTGAAACGGGGACAATCCCGCCGCGATGGCATCGGCATTTACAAACTCCCGGCAGTCGAGTAGTTCGGGCAAAACGGTGAGCGAAGCGGTGGTTTTGCCCGCTCCGTTGCAACCGGCGATGAGGTAGAGGTCGGGCATGGGGTGAAGATTGAGCAACCCGGACAGCGGTCGAAGACCCTGTCAGCGGTTGCGGGCTAGTCGGTAGCCAAACTTGGTTATCCGGCGGGGCGCAACCGCTGACAGGGGCTACGCCCGCTGTCAGCGGTTGCTACTTCAACGTCAGCGTCACCGTCCGACCCGAAAACTCCTGCTTCGTCACCTTGCCCATCCCCGAATAACTGGCCCGAAATCCCTTGTTTTCAATCAAAAACAGCGCATCCCGCAGGCTCATGCCGCGCAGGTCGGGCAGGGGGCCGTTCAGGGCTTTGTGCTCGCTCCAACCTTCGGCTTCGGGCAGGCCAAGTTCGGCGGCGATGCGCTCGGCGGCGGGGGCCGGGGTGCTTTTCAAGGCTTGCGCCACATCGCCTTGGGACGATTTGCCAGCGCGCAGTTGGCGGTGCAGGCGCACGTCGGTGGCGTAAATTTTATCGGCGATTTCCTTAAACACCGGGGCCGACACGTCGCGGGCGTAGAGCCGCTCGGTATTCACGCCCTGGGGCGTGTCGATGACCACGATGCAACTGTAGCGCGGGGCGTTGGCCGGGAAATAGCCCACGAACGAGGTGTAGTAAATGCCCCGCCGGTACTGACCGCCGATGAGTTTCTGGCTGGTGCCGGTCTTGCCCGCGATTTTGTAGTGCGCGTTGCGGATGTTGGTGGCCGTGCCGCGTTCCACCACGCCTTCGAGCATTTTGTGGACAATTTTTAGTGTGCGCTCCGAGCAAATCGGCGTTTCGGGGCGGCGTTGTTTCCCGATAAAATCCTCCTGCACCTCGTCGGCGCGTTGGGTGCGGCGCACCAGCAGAGGCTGCACCCAGCGGCCGTTGTTGGCGATGGCGTTGTAAAACGTCAGAATTTGCAGCGGCGTGACGAGGCTTTCGTAGCCGATGGAGGTCCAGGGCAGGGTGGTTTTGCTGTACAGCGATTTGTCGCCCGGTTCGTGAAACACCGGCCGGGCCTCGCCCCGAAGCTGCAAGCCCAGCGGGTCGAGCAGGTGAAATTTGCGCAGGTAGTCGAAGTACCGTTCCGGGTGGCCGGCGAAATGCCGCAGCGTGAGTTTGGCCACGCCGATGTTCGACGAGGTTTCAAAAACGCGTTGCAACGAAATGGTGCCGTGGGGGTGAGAATCTTCGAGCCGCCGCCCGTGGTACACCAGCGGAGCGTTGCCGGTCGCGACGGGGTCGCTGGGCGAAAGGTGCGCTTCTTCGAGCAGGGCCACCATCGAGGGCAGTTTGAACGTCGAGCCGGGGTTGACGGCCCAGCGCACGGCGAAGTTTTTTTCGTCCACGTAGGTGCTGTCGCCCCGGCGGCCCAGGTTCGACATGGCTTTGATTTCGCCCGTTTGCACGTCCATCACCACTACGCAGCCGTTGGCGGCGCGGTAGGTGCGCAGGGCGCGGAGCAGGGCAGCTTCGGCTACGTCCTGAACGTTGACGTTGAGGGTGGTGTACACGTCGAGGCCGGGTGTGGGGCGGGTTTCGGAGCCGTCGTAGCGGGGCCGCCAGCTCCCGGCGGAGAGCCGCTCGAACACGCCCTTACCAGGTTTGCCGGCCAGCGCGACGTTGAAACTGGCCTCCAGGCCCGAAATGCCCAGTTGTCCCAGGCTGTCGTTGTCGTGGGTGGAGCCGATGGTGCGTTTGCCCATGTTGTCGAAGGGATTGACGCGCTGCTTCACCACCTCGAATACCTGCCCGCCTTTGTTGCTGCCCAGCCGGAAAAGCGGCCATTTCTGAATGCGTTGTTTTTCCTGAAAACTCACCGTTTGTCGGTTCAACGTCAGATAGGTTTTCTTCGGATTCCGGTGCGCGTCGAGCAGGAGGGCTTTATAAAATCCGGGGGAGTGGTCGCGGTAAAGCTGCGAGAGCAACAGGCCGAGGGTATCGGCTTTTTTCCGAAAAAGCGTATCGCGCTGGAGCGACTTCCGGCCCACCATGAGGTCGAGACCGAGGCGGTAAGTAGGGAGCGAGGTGGCCAGCAGGCTACCGTCGTCGGCGTAGATGTTGCCCCGCGTGGCCGGGATGGTTAGGTTTTTCAAGCGGGTCGTGTGCGCCTTGCGTTGCCATTTTTCACCCTCCACCTGCTGGAGGTACACGATTCGGCCCGCAATGGCCAGCGCAAAAGCGACCACCGCCAGAAACGCCAGCCGAACCCGGCGCATGATGCTGCGTTTGATGTTCATGGGGGAAACGTGAATGGTTATTTGTTAAGCGTTAATGGTAATCCTTTACAATTTAAATAGTTACATATTAATTAAGACCGGTTAACGACTAACAATTAACGAATAACCTCTTCTTTGACGACCACCTTATCCGGCGGCGTTTGGGCTTCGACGAGGCCGAGCGGGGCCACGCGTTTGCTAATTTCTGATTGCTTCCCGGCCTTCATAAAATCGGCCTTGCGCAGGGTATAATCGGCACGGAGTTCTTCAATGCGGCGCTTCAGTTTATCGGTGTCCTTAATAAGCCGCTCGGCGTGGTGGGTCAGGCCGATGTACACCAGCAGCAGCAAGGCCACCCACGCGGCGCGGTCGAGGTACTGCACGGGCAGGTGCCCGCCCAGCCAGTGGTTGAGGTTGAACCGCCGGTCGAACCAGCTAAACACCCCCAGCCGCTGCGACCGCAACGGACCGCGCACGGAAGGAGCGCGGCTTTTGCCATTGGTACGCGAGACGTTTTTTGCCATAGTCAGTTTGCAGTTTTTAGTTTTCAGTTTGGCGTCCTCAACTGAAAACTGAAGACTAAAAACTGAAAACTGAAAACTATTCACCCATTCGGTTCGGCCACGCGCAGTTTGGCGCTACGGGCGCGGTTGTTCTGGGCGATTTCTTCGGCGCTGGCTTCGAGGGGCTGGCCGCGCGTGCTGGGACGGAGGGGTTTCTGGTCGTTGCCGAACAGGTCTTTTTCCACGTCGCCTTCAAATTTTCCTTTGTTGATGAAATTCTTCACCAGCCGGTCTTCGAGCGAGTGGTAGCTCATCACCACCAGCCGCCCGCCGGGGGCAAGTGCTTCGGGCACCTGGGTCAGGAATTCTTCCAATGCCTTCAGTTCGTCGTTGACTTCAATGCGAATGGCCTGAAACACCTGCGCCAGGTACTTGAATTCCTTGCCGCGCGGGGCGAATTTTTGCACGGCGGCCTTGAGTTGCCCCGCCGTGTCGAAGGCCGCGTTGGAGCGGGCCGTCACCACGCCGTCGGCCAGGGTGCGGGCGTTTCTGACCTCGCCGTACATCCCGAAAATCCGGTGGAGCCGGGCCGCGTCGTACTCATTGACTACGTTTTTGGCCGAAAATGGCGCATCCTGGTTCATCCGCATATCGAGTTCGCCGTCGAAACGGGTCGAGAACCCGCGCGCGCCTTCGTCCAACTGGTGCGACGAAACGCCGAGGTCGGCCAGGATGCCATCCACCTGCTTGATGCCGTACAGCCGCAGGTATTTTTTCAGGTGTCGGAAATTGGCTTCGATGAACGTCAGCCGTTTGTCGTCCAGGGCTTTGGCATTGCTTTTCGCGTCGGCGTCCTGGTCGAAAGCCAGCAGGCGGCCCGTCGGGCCGAGACGGTCGAGGATGGCCCGGCTGTGGCCGCCGCCGCCGAAGGTCACGTCCACGTAAATCCCGTCGGGGCGAATCCGGAGCGCATCCAGGCATTCGGCGAGCATGACGGGTTGGTGGTAGGTACTGAACATGGAGGGAATGCCGGGGCTTTTCGCAAAAATCGGCGTTTTTTTGGGTTACGGAACCAAAGGCGGGCGTTTAAAATTTTCAGCACGAATAAGTTCCTGGTTCTGAAAATTCTTCCCAATGAAAAAAATCCTCCTCTTCCTTCTCGCTTCCCCCCTCCTCACCTTCGCCCAAACCCGCCCCCAACCCGGCACGTACCGCGCCACGCTGAGCATCCAGGGCCAAACCCTACCCTTCGGCCTCGACCTGCAACCCGTTTCGGGCGGTTACGAGGCCTTCGTGATCAACGGCAAGGAGCGCCTGCGCCTGGACCCGCCCCAACTCGTGGGCGATACGCTGCGGCTTCCGATGAGTTTGTTCGAGGGAGAACTGGTGGGGAAAATTTCCGGCAACACCCTCACCGGCTACTACCAGCGCAAACGCGCCACCGGCGTGGTACGCGCCCCGTTCCGGGCCGAAAAAGGGCAGCCCGGTGCGGCGGCCGTCTGGCGGTTTACGCCCACCGTGAGCGAACCCACCTGGAGCGCAGCGGGGAAGTTTACCACCACGTTCCGCGACCGCGACGGCAAAGAATCAAAAGCCGTCGGGGTGTTTGAACAGGAAAAAAACAAGGTGACGGGCACCTTCCTCACCAGCACCGGCGACTACCGCTACCTCGACGGCAACGTCATCGGCGACAGCCTGTTCCTCTCGGTTTACGACGGCATTCACGTCTATTTGTTCAAGGCGAAAAAAACGGCCACCGGCTTTGCGGGCGATTTTTTCGCGGGCGTGAGCAGCCGCAGCACTTTCACCTGCGTGCGCGACGAAACCGCCGCTCTGCCCGACGAGAAATCGTTGACCTTCCTGAAACCCGGCGCGGAGCGCTTCACGTTCGCGTTTCCCGACGCCGCCACCGGCAAACCCCTCAGCCTCGACGATTCGCGTTTCAAGGGCAAAGTCACGGTGATTCAAATCATGGGTTCCTGGTGCCCCAACTGCATGGACGAGACGAATTTCATGGTGCCCTGGTACCAGAAAAATAAGCGGCGCGGCGTGGAAGTGGTGGGTCTGGCCTACGAGCGCAGCCCGAAATTTGAGGAAGCCGCCCCGAAAGTGCAGCGGATGAAACAGCGATTCAGCATTCCCTATCCGGTGCTGGTGGCGGGCGTCGCCGACCAGAGCGCCTCGGCCACGCTGCCGCAGTTGAACAAAATTATGGGCTATCCCACCACCATTTTCGTGGACAAAAAAGGCACCGTGCGCGAAATCCACACCGGCTTCAACGGCCCCGGCACGGGGGCGTACTACGACAAATTCGTGGACGATTTCAACCGGCTGATGGATAAGTTGCTGGCAGAGTAGGCACCAAAAAAGCAAGGGTCACGCTGAGCGGAGTCGAAGCGCGTGCGGTGGGCCGCCGCTGACCAGCCGCACGCGCTTCGACTCCGTTCAGCGTGACCCTTGCTTTTCCTTCGGTTAATACTTCACCACCACCCCATGATACCGCTCCTGCTCGGTGTAATCCTTGCGCAGCGGGTGGCCCTGCCAGTCTTCAGGCAGGAAAAGGCGGCGTAAATCGGGGTGGCCGCTGAAGCGAATTCCCATCAAATCGTAGGCTTCGCGCTCGTGCCAGTCGGCGCTGCGCCACACCGTGCTGACGCTGGGCACGGTGGGTAAGTCCCCGGTTTCACCCTGGCGCGGGAAGCGGATTTTCAGCGTCAGGTGGTGCTCGTAAGGAATCGAATACAGGTTGTAAGCAATTTCCATTGTACCCAACTCCGGCCCGTTATCCAGTGAAGTCAGGCATTCGAGCAGGTCGAAGTAGGTTTGTTCATGTTCGTGTAAAAACCGGCACACCTCGGCGATGCGCTCGGTGGGCACGAGCAGGTGGGGTTGCAGCCCGGCGGTTTCTTCGGCCAGAATCAGTTCGGGGCCGAAGTGGGCGGCCAGCAGATCGCGGAGGTTGGGGAAGGTCATCGGGAAATCCCCTCCTGGGGGCAGAGGTGGGTTTGAGTAGGGGGTCAATAACAAACCGGCAATTTTTTAGGCGTCTTGTCATCCCGAGGAACGAGGAATCTCGTCAGCCTGCCG
Organism: uncultured Cytophagales bacterium; assembly: GCA_964244295.1. Classification (GTDB taxonomy): domain Bacteria; phylum Bacteroidota; class Bacteroidia; order Cytophagales; family Spirosomataceae; genus JAJAZB01. Next base: position 73,447 of record CAXTIG010000025.1, on the reverse strand, counting down.
GACCCGTTGCCGATTGTCAAGGGTTCGGTAATCCAACGAGATCCCTCGTTCCTCGGGATGACAACACTCTAAAAATTACCGGGGGTTTACGGTTCGGTACTTAACGCAACAGATTTTTCAAAATCCCCATCTCCACCCCCGGCGAGGAGCGTTGGTAGAGGATGTTGTACACGGCGTCGGTGATGGGCATATCCACGTCGAACTGCCGGTTTATTTCCTGAATCGACTTCACGGCGTAGTAGCCCTCGGCCACCATGTTCATCTCGGTTTGGGCCGATTGCACGCTGTACCCGCGCCCGATCATCCCGCCAAAGGTGCGGTTGCGGCTAAACTGCGAGTAGGCCGTCACGAGCAAATCGCCGAGGTAAGCCGAGCCGTCGAGGTCGCGGTAAAAGGGGTACACGGCGTCGAGGAATCGCTTGATTTCGAGCATGGCGTTGGACACCAGCACGGCCTGAAAATTATCGCCGTAACCCAGCCCGTGGCAAATGCCGCAGGCCAGGGCAATGACGTTTTTCAGCACCGCGCAGTATTCCACCCCGTACAAATCGGTGATGCCGTGGGCGCTCACGTAGCGGCAGGTCAGGTGCCGGGCGAAGCGGTTGGCGGTTTCCAAATCGGGCGAAGCAATGGTGAGGTAGCTTTGTTTTTCCAGGGCGACTTCCTCGGCGTGACACGGTCCGGCGATGGCGCAGAGGCGGGATTGCGGTACGCCGTGGGTGCGTTCCAGCCAGTCGGTCACGAGCAGGTTGTCGCCGGGAATCATGCCTTTGATGGCCGAAACGATGGTTTTCCCGGCAAAATCTTCCGCTTTCAGGGGCTTCAGCGCGTCGGTCAGAAAGGCCCCTGGCACGGCCAGAATCAGGTAGTCGGCCCCCGCCACGGCCTGGGGCAGGTCGGCGTAGGCGTTGACCCGTTCGGGGTTGAGTTGTACGCCGCTGAGGTAGCTGGGGTTGTGGTTGAACTTCCGGATGTGGTCCAAATCGCGGGCATTGCGCAGCCACCAGCCAATGCGCACGTCGTGCTCGGTCAGGATTTTGACCAGGGCCGTGGCCCAACTGCCGCCGCCCACCACGGCGAGTTGTACGGGTTGTGTTGCCAAACGAGGGATGGTTTTTTGGCGAAAATACGAAAAGCCTGCCGCTGCGCTGGCACCAATTTTTATCAGAACCCGGCATGGCAACTTCCATCCGCCCTCCCAGCCGGGCCTTCCCGTACGAGTTAGACTTCAAAACCGTCGATTTCCGCCGCCAGCCGGAACTGTATCGCGTGGGCGTGGGCGAGCAGGGCGTGTTGCTGGTCGAGCCGTACAAGTCGGAAATTCTGCCGCACTGGCGCTTCCGCACCCCCGAAATTGCCCGGCAATCTGCCGCGAAAATTTACCAGTTGTTCGAGATGTACCTCGAAAATGGGGACTTCGTGGGAGCCGACATGGCTCGGAAGTTCCTGCAAATGGGCTACACCCGTTCGCGCCGCTACGCCAACCACCACAGCGGACGCAAGTATGCCGCCGGTGAAATCCCCCGCAACGAAGGCAAGGCGTACCCGTATTCGTCGGGCAGCCGCAACAAAGGCAACGCGGTTCTACCCGTTGAAAAAGACGCGCTGACGAGCGAAAAAGCCCAGTCTGCCGCGATTTTCTACGAAGCCTGGCAGCGGGCCAAAGACCACCCGGAGTACGGGCGGCAGAAGGAGGAATTTAACCGTAAACTAAATTCTGGGGTGGATTTGTAGGCAACGGCAACGCAATAGCCTGCGTTGGAAGCTATTTTTGGGCGTTCAACTATAAAATCCTTTTTTTATGAAAAACACCTTGAAACGGGCCATGACCATGATGGCCCTGGTCGTGCTGACTGGCTTGCTGGCTACAAAAGCGAACGCGCAGATTCAACTTGGCTTGAGCGGGAATCACTTCTCAGGCACTGAAAACGGAGCAAAATTTTCGGATGGTTACTGGGGAGGAGGCGTTACGGGCCGGTACTTCATCGTGCCGAAATTTGCTGTGGGTTTGAATGGTCGCTATTTCGCACGTAGCGAATCGGGTCTTACGATCAACTTAATTCCGATCACTGGACAGGCCGAATTCTTTTTTACCGAAGGAAAAGTCAGACCTTACGTTGGTGCGGAGACGGGTGTTTACATTGTAAAGGCAAAAGTGAGTGCTGGTGGTTTTAATGGTTCATCAAGCGAATCTTTTTTTGGGGCAGCCCCGAAAGCCGGTATTCAGTTCATGTTTACCGATAAAATCGGACTTGACCTTAATGCGGGATACCACCTTATTTTCCCCAAAGAAGATGGAGATGAAACGGATAAAACGTTAATCCTGGGAGCCGGGCTGGTCTTCAATTTAGGGGGAAACTAGTTTATTAACTGATGCAAAACAAAAAGGCGTAACCGCATCGGTTACGCCTTTTTGTTTTACGCCACCCGTTCGCGAAACAACTTCTTCAGCCCCTCCAGAAAACCCGCCGCCCCCACCGGCTCCTCAGCCTGTTGGGCGAATTGCCAGACGCGGATGTGTTTGGTCATGGTTTCGTTTTCGATTAAAAACCCGTCGTGGCCGTAGAGTGAATCCAGTTCGGTGAACTGCGCGCCGGGGATGTGTTTTTGCAAAAACACCTGCTCCTCCATCGGAAACAGCAGGTCGGAGCGGATGCCCAGCACCAGCGTGTGGGCCTGCACTCGGGCCAGGGCCGCTTCCAGCCCGCCGCGCCCCCGGCCCACGTCGTGCGAATCCATTAGTTTGGTAAGCGACCAGTACGAAAACGCGTTGAAGCGCCGGGCGATTTTTTCGCCCTGGTACTGCTGGTACGTCGTGGCCCGGAAGCCTTCGAGGCGCTCCTCGCCCTGCCGCGACTGGGTGGTGTCGTAGGTTTTGTAGTTGCGGTAGCTGAGGAGGGCCACCGCGCGGGCGGCTTTCATGCCCGCCGTGCCCGCGTCGGGGCGGCGCTCGGCCCAGGTCGCATCGGCGGTGATGGCCATGCGCTGGGCTTCGTTGAAGGCCACCCCCCAGGGCGACATCTGCGCGTTGGTCGCCACCAGAATCAGGTTTTCGATAACCGCAGGCCGGACAATGGCCCATTCCAGCGCCTGGTGCCCGCCGAGCGAGCCACCGATGCAGGTCTGAATTTTCTCGATTCCCAAATAGTCCCGCAGCAAATCCAGCGCCGCCACCACGTCGCGGACGGTAACGAGCGGGAAGTCGTGGAAAAATGGTTGCCCCGTAGCCGGATTGGCCGACAGCGCCGCCGTGGAGCCGTAGGCCGAGCCAGGCACGTTGGCGCACACGATGAAATGCCGACGCGGGTCGAACAATTTCCCTTCGCCCACTAGCCCGCTCCACCAGTCGGCGGCATCGCTGCTACCGGTCAGGGCGTGGCAAATCCAGACGACGTTGTCGCCCGCCGGGCTGAGTTGGCCGTAGGTGTGGTAGGCCAGCGTCAGCTCGGGCAGCATCGCGCCGGATTCGAGGGGGAAGGGGGTTGGGGAATGGAAAAACTGCAAAATCGAATGGAGAATTGAGAATGGAGAATGGAGAATGGAGAATGAAAGCGGACGCTGCGCGGGCATCGCTGGATTTTCATTCTCCATTCTCCATTCTCCATTCTCCATTTTCAATCACGCCTCCACCGCCTCCAGTGCCACGGCAAAGGCTTGCTCCAGATCGGCCTTGATGTCGTCGAGGTGTTCGATGCCCGCCGAAATGCGCAGCAAACCGGGCGCGACGCCTGCCGTGCCCTGTTCCAGTTCCGAAAGTTGGGAGTGCGTCGTGCTGGCCGGGTGGATGATGAGCGTTTTGGCATCACCCACGTTGGCGAGGTGACTGACCAATTTGAGGGCGTCCACGAAACGGTCGGCGGCTTCTTTTCCAGCTTTCAGTTTGAACGAAAACACACCACCAAAACCACGAGTCAGGTATTTTTTACCCAGCGCATGGTACTTGTTGCCGGGCAGGCCGGGGTAATTGACGTACTCCACATCGGGGTGGCTTTCGAGCCAGGTTGCCAGGGCCAGGGCATTTTCGCAGGTGCGCTCCACGCGCAGCGAGAGGGTTTCGAGGCCCTGCAAAAACAGAAACCCGTTGAACGGACTCAGGCTCGGGCCCCAGTCGCGGAGGCCCTCGACGCGGCAGCGGATGATAAACTGGATGTTGCCGAAGGGGCCGTTTTTGCCGAACACGTCGTTCATCACTAGCCCGTGGTAGCTCGGCGAGGGGTCGGTGAATTGCGGGTATTTGCCGTTGCCCCAGTCGAAGGTACCCGCGTCGACGATGACCCCGCCGATGGACGTGCCGTGGCCGCCAATCCACTTCGTCGCCGATTCCACGATCACGTGCGCGCCCCACTTGATGGGCTGGCAAATGGCCCCGGCGGCCCCGAAGGTATTGTCGACGATGAGGGGCAGGTCGTACTTTTTAGCCAGCGCGGCGAAGGCCTCGTAATCGGGCACGTTGTACTCTGGGTTACCGATGGTTTCGACGTAAAGCGCCTTTGTTTTTTCGTCGATTAATTTCTCGAAACTCTCGACGTTGTCGCCCTCGGCGAAGCGGGCTTCGACGCCGATATTTTTGAAGGAATTTTTAAACTGGTTGTACGAGCCGCCGTAGAGAAAACTCGTTGTGACGAAGTTGTCGCCGACGGTGGTGATGTTGTTGAGGGCTATGAATTGCGCCGCGTGACCCGAACCCACAGCCAGCGCCGCCACGCCGCCTTCGAGCGCTGCTACCCGCTTCTCGAACACGTCGTTGGTCGGGTTCATGATGCGCGAGTAGATGTTGCCGAATTCCTGAAGGGCAAACAGGCGCGCCCCCTGGGCCGAGTCGTCGAACTGGTACGCGACGGTTTGGTAAATGGGCACGGCCCGGGATTTGGTCGTGGGGTCGATTTGCTGACCGGCGTGCAATTGCAGGGTTTCAAAACGAAGATCTGCCATGAGATTTAAAAAGTAAGAGGTGAGATGGAGGAGAAAATTCAATTGGGGCCAACCTGGTCAGGTGGTACAACGGAAACGGGACGATTCAGGGCGGACCCAACATCGCTCGCCCGGTCGGAGGCGGGACGGGTGAAAAACAGAGAACGGGCTGAGGATTGGCCCCTCGCCAAATGGCAGGGGTGGAAGCGTGAACATGGATCAGTTGGCTTATCTTTCCCGGCGACCTTCGCCGGGTAGGAATTAGCACCTTTTTCCCACGTTTGGGACAGGTTGCCAGGGGTTCACGGAGCCTAGTCTCTCCCCCCTTCTGGATAAGTCAACGACCCCCACCGGGGGCAGCATTGACTTTCGCAGTGCAAGTCTACGGGTCAAAAAGATGCCGGGCAACTTTTGGCGGCGTAAACTTTGGTACAATTATTTTTGTTGGGATGCGTATATTGATTTAACAAGTTATCTCATACTTAGATCCATCCCTGTTGTGGGTGGGTCGCCTCCCCTCTCAATCAAATTACGCTTCACCCCAATGGATCAACAGCCAGCCAGCTATGGATTGCTGAAAAAAAAAATTTTCGCTCTCGTTGAACTGCAACCCGAAGAATGGGCGTACTTCGAAGACCGCCTCCGCGTACGCACGTTCGAGCGGGGTGAATTTCTGACCCGAATTGGCCAGGTGGAAGATTCCATCTACTTCGTGGCGAGCGGGCTGGTGAAAATTCACTTCCTCCGACAGGACCTGGACATTTGCGTGGATTTTGCCATGCAACACGACCTCGTCAGTTCCTTCATTTCATTTGCCAATCGGAAACCTTCGCGGCTCCATTTGCAAGCCGTTACGCCGGTGCAGGTACTTTACCTGTCGTACGCCGACATTCAGCGGGGGTATGAGCTTTACAAAAATCACGAACGCCTCGGTCGCCTCCTGCTGCAAAACCTGTACGTTACCAAATGTGAAAAAGAAATGACCCTGCTCAGCCATACCGTTGAAGAACGCTACCGCAAGTTTCTGGACTGGGGAGGGGAACTCATCCAACAGATTCCGATCAAAGACATTGCCTCGTATTTAGGAATTCACCCGGAAAGCCTGAGTCGTATCCGAAAAAATTTGATGCGTTCCGAAAAAAACTAACTTAGGTTAATTGATAGATACCCGGCAGTTTCGCACCTTTGTCGGGTCAGAACCTTCTTCGGAAGGTCCTCGACACTTCGGACTACCAGTGGCGGCTGGTAGTCCTCTTTTTTTGTACAAAAACCGCCCGTCCGTTGGCGAAGCCCGAATGAGGTTTTACTTTTGGGCTACAAATCCAGTCATGAACCCTCGCAACGCGTACCGGCCTTATTTTTATTACGTGGTTTCCGCGTAAGCCGGTGGTGTGCCTCCCGTCCTCTCCCAGACGTTTGACCTTCCAACCCCGGCCATCCACCGGGGTTTTTCGTTTACTGCCCACTGCTACTGCCCACTGCTACCGTGAATCCCATCCCCACCGCCTCCCGCCTCGACCTGGTTCAGGAGTACTATTTCTCGGTAAAACTGAAGCAAATCGCTGCCATGCGCGCCCAGGGGCAGGACGTGCTCAACCTCGGCATCGGTAGCCCCGATTTACCGCCCTCACCCGAAACGATCGACGCGCTGGCCACTTCGGCCCGCAACCCGAAGCATCACGCTTACCAAAGTTACGTGGGCATTCCAGCGCTGCGGCAGGCCTTTGCCGACTGGTACCAAACCTACTTCGGCGTAACGCTCAACCCGGCGGACGAGATTCTGCCCCTGCTTGGCTCGAAGGAGGGCATCCTGCACATCGCCATGAGTTACCTCGAACCCGGCACCGAGGCACTCGTGCCCAACCCCGGCTACCCCACCTACCGCGCCGCCTCGCTGTTGGCCGGGGCCAGCCTGCGCGAATACGCCCTGACCGAAGCCAGCGGCTGGCTTCCCGACCTCGACGCGCTGGCCGCGCAAGACCTCAGCCGGGTGCGGGTGATGTGGGTCAACTACCCAAATATGCCCACCGGGGCGCACGCCACGCCCCATTTTTTCGAGAAACTCATTGCCTTCGGAAAAAACAACAACATTCTGATCGTCAACGACAACCCCTACAGCTTCGTGCTCAACGACCGGCATCGGAGCCTGCTCGCCGTGGAAGGCGCGAAGGACGTGGCGCTGGAGTTGAACTCGCTCAGCAAATCGCAGAACATGGCGGGCTGGCGCGTGGGAATGCTGGCCGGAAACCGCGACATCGTCGCCAACGTGCTGCGTTTCAAGTCAAACATGGATTCCGGGATGTTTCTGCCCGTGCAGGAAGCAGCGGTGAAGGCGCTGCAAAACCCGCCCTCCTGGTACGCCGACTTGAACGCCGTGTACCGCCCCCGCCAGCAAAAAGTCTTTGAACTCCTCGACCTGCTCGACTGCCGCTACGACCCGGCCCAGACGGGGATGTTCGTCTGGACCAAAACGCCCGCCGCGTATCCCAGCGCCTACGCCCTCTCCGACGAAATCCTCGAACGCGCCCACGTGTTCCTCACGCCTGGCGGCATTTTCGGCTCCAACGGCGAAGGCTACCTCCGCGTGTCGCTGTGCAGCGACGTAGCCGTTTTTGACGAAGCCATTCGGCGGGTGGGTAGGCCCGGACTTTAGTCCGTGGCAGGTTTTAGTGTTCAACTTAATCCGGGCCACGGACTAAAGTCCGGGCTTACCTTTATGACTGTAAGCATCGTTGGTCTCGGCCTCATCGGCGGTTCGATGGCCCTGAGTTTGAAAGAAAGCGGCTTCGCCGACCTCGTGGTGGGCGTTGACAAAAAAATGGAGCACGTCGTCAAGGCGCTCGAACTCCGGTTGGTGGACAAAGTCCTGCTCCTCGACGACGCCATCGCCCAGTCCGACCTCATCGTGTTGGCCACGCCCGTGGACGCGCTCACCACGCTGCTGCCCTACGTGCTAGAGCGCGTGGAAAACCAAGTCGTCATCGACGTAGGTTCAACCAAACGGCCCATTGTGGAATCCGTGAGGGACCACCCGAAGCGTGGGCGGTTCGTGGCCACGCACCCGATGGCGGGCACCGAATACTCCGGCCCGGAGGCCGCCGTGCGGGGGCTTTTTGAAGGAAAATTCACCGTCCTCTGCGACATCGGTGATTCGGACGACGACGCGGTGGCGCTGGTTCGGCGGATGTACGAAGCGATGCAGATGCAATTCACCGAGTTCGATGCTGTGTCGCACGACGTGCATACGGCTTACATCTCGCACATTTCGCACATCTGCTCGTTTGCGCTGGCGCTCACCACGCTGGAGAAGGAAAAAGAAGCCGACCGGATTTTTGAACTCGCCAGTACGGGCTTTGCCAGCACGGTGCGGTTGGCGAAAAGTGCCCCCGAAACCTGGATTCCGATTTTTCGTCAAAACCAGGATAACCTCCTCGACGTGCTCGACGAGTACATCAACACGCTGCTCAAGTTTAAGGGCCTGATGTTGGCGGGGGGCTACGAACGGCTCGGCGAGTACCTCCAGGAGGCGAACGAGATTCGGCGGATTTTGAAGTAAGGATATAAAAGATGTCATCCTGAAAGGACCTTGTCGGAAGAGCCGGAGCGCTCATTGAAACGCTCCGGCTCTTCCGACAAGGTCCTTTCAGGATGACAGGAAAAGAAGGTCACACAAAATACTTCGTCACCCCCGGCACGGCCACGGGGTAGAGACCGTCTTTGTTGGGCAGAATGGGCGGCGTGGCCTGGAAGCTGTATTCCTTGGGCATGATGTCCATCCCCGAATTGAGGGCCGTGCTCCACTCCACCACTTGCCCGGAGTAGGTCGCCAGGCGACCCAAAATCGAAGTCATCGTCGATTTAGCCGTGCGCTCGGCATCCCAGAATTTGTATTCGCCTTTGGCAATGGCGGCGAAGAGTTCGTCGTGCTCGGCCTGGTAGGGCTGATTTTCGAGTTTTTTGTCGAACGCGTACAGCGGCTTGCCTTTGTAATCCACGATTTTGGCGGCCCCGGCCAGCAGCTTGCCTTTGGTGCCCAGGATGGTCTCGTCCACTTTCGCCCAGGTGCCTTTGATGTGGCGGCATTCGGAGTTGAGAATCGTGCCGTCGGCGTACTCGAATTCCACGTGGTGGTGGTCGAAAATTTCACCGAAGTCTTTCCCGTCGCGCACTTCGCGCCCGCCGGTGCCTTTGGCCCGCACCGGGTAGCCGCCCTTGAACCAGTTGAAGACGTCGATGTTGTGGATGTGCTGCTCGTTGATGTGGTCGCCGCAGAGCCAGTTGAAGTAGTACCAGTTGCGCATCTGGTATTCCATTTCGGTCTGGCCGTCCTGGCGGGGTTTTACCCACACGCCGTCGTTATTCCAGTACACGTTGCCGCCCACAATGTCGCCGAGCAGCGCTTTATTTTTGTACAAAGCCCGGTACGAACTCTGGTAGTGCCGTTGCAAACCGGTGACGACGTTCAACTTCTTCGCCTTCGCGATTTCGGCGGCGGCCAGCACTTTCTGCACCCCGGCGGGGTCGACGGCCACGGGCTTTTCCATGAAAATGTGCTTGTTCTGCTTCACGGCTTCCTCGAAGTGGATGGGCCGGAAACCGGGCGGCGTGGCCAGAATCACCACGTCGGCCAGGGGGATGGCTTTCTGGTAGGCATCGAAGCCCACGAAGCGGGCCTCGGCGGGCACCTTGAAGCGGTCGGTCTGGCCTTTTTCTTCGAGGGCTTCGCCGATGGATTTCACGCTGTCGTCGAGGCGGTCCTGAAAGGCGTCGGCCATCGCCACGAGTTGCACGTTTTGCTTGGTGCTCAGGGCCTGCACGGCGGCCCCGGTGCCGCGCCCGCCGCAGCCGATGAGGGCGACTTTAATCGTGTCGGCAACGCCGGATTGAAAGCCCTGCGAGCGCCCGAACAGCGGCACGGTAAGCAGGCCGCCCGTGAGGAGCGAGGTGGTTTTGACAAAATCGCGGCGGGATTGGTCGGAATGGTTCATGGAAAAGAGGTTTGGGATTTACGAAGCGTTACAAATTTCGGTAATGGTATTTGCAAGATTGAACGAGAATGGTCTCTTCGGTTACTCGGTACACCAACCGGTGTTCGTCCGTAATTCGCCGCGACCAGCATCCCTGAAGATTTCCTTTCAACGGTTCTGGTTTTCCAATTCCTTTGAACGGGTCACGCCTGATATCCTGAAGCAATCGAATAATTCGGTCTTGGGTGTCCTCGTCACGCCAGGCTGTGAATTGCTCAAAAGCATCAGGGGTGAACGTCAGATTTCTCATGAATCATTTGTTCTAATTCCTCCCAGGAAACGTGGATAACTTCCCCACGCTCGGCCTGCTCGATGGAACGCAGCAGATGTTCCCGATTGGCTGGATTGCTGAGCAGGTACTCCGTCGTGTCCATATCCGCATCCACCGTAATTTTCAGGTTGCGGTTTTTGAACAGCGTTTTCAGGGCCTTGACAAAATTGCTGTCCAGTTCGTCGGCGTGCAATTCAAAAGTCGTCGTCATGGCGCATTTCCATTGATTTCCCCAAAGTTAAGCTACTGCCCCAGCATTTCCTTAAAAAACGCCTCGGCCTCCCCGGCGCTCGGCTGGCGGCTGGGCCGCACGAGGCGGAAGCCCACGTAATCGCCGTCGGTCATCCACCATTTCGAGCGTGGAATCTGCGGGTCACGCTGGTTCCAGGCTTCCACCTGGGGCAGGCGGTCGGCGCAACGCAGGCCCACGGGCTGACTCTTGAAACCGCCGCCCCGGGCGGTGTGGTAAGCGCGGGGTTTTTCGGGTTTCACGTAAAAATTGCCCTGCGGCAGCGTGGTCAGTTTTTGAAAGTAGGCGGCGTCGTACTTGTCCATCGTCCACTCGGCCACGTTGCCGAGCACGTCGTACAGGCCCCAGGCGTTCGGTTTTTTCCCGCCGACTTTGTGGTAGCGATCGGTGGCATTGCCCGCAAACCAGGCGTAGTCTTTCAGGTTAGCGGCGGTCACGCCCGCCGGGTAGGTGCCCGTACTGCCCGCCCGGCAGGCGTATTCCCACTCGGCTTCGGTGGGCAGGCGGTAAAACTGGCCGGTTTTTTTGTACAGCCATTTGCAGTACGCCAGGGCCGTGAAAGGCTGCATCGAATTAGCGGGAAAGCCGCCTTCCTTGCCCATGCCCCAGGTGAGGTCGATGTACTGGGCGGTGGGGCGGGTGATGGCGTCGGGCTTGGGGGCGGCGTCTTTGTCTTCGAAGCGAAAAGGCGCGAACTGATCGTGGGTGATCTCAGTGGCGCTCATCCAGAAGGGTTCCACGGTCACTTTCACCTGCGGGCCTTCGTCGGGCTGGCGGCCTTTTTCGGTGGCGGGACTGCCCATTAAAAACTCGCCCGCCGGGATGGACAGCATCTGAATCGGCACGGTCGCGCCCGTGGGCAGCAATTCGTAGGGTTTCCCAGCGTCCTGGGCAAATAGGGAAAGCGTCAGCAAACTGAAGGCAAGGGTGGCAATCGGGATGTTCACGGAAAACGGCTGTTTTTTCATAAAGTAACAAACTTAGGACTCTTACCGGGGTTGGGCCAAAAAATGCGGGGTAAAGCAAGCGATTCCCGTAATCGGCTCAAGCAGGGCTACGCGCCGGACGGCCCGACGCGGGGATGTGGTTAGTCCGGCGCAAAAAACCGACTAAATCCCGGCGACATCCAAGCCTGGATCCGCCCCCCCACTGGCTCCAGCATCAGCACCTCGCCCTTCATCCGCTTCACCAACGCCATTGCTTTTTCAACGGGCAGCAGGCAGCAGGCCGTCGAGAGCCAGTCGGCGAGGGAAGCATCGGCGGCCAGCACGGTGACTTGCCGCCGCGTGGTCAGGCCTAGACCGGTGCGGGGACTGACGATGTGCGAATAGCGTTTGTCGCCGATTTCCACGAATTGAAAGGCGTCCCCCGAAGTCGAAACGCTAATGTTTTGCAGCAGCAGTTGGCGCTCAATGAGGTGCTCACCGGGGGCAGGAAGTTGAACCGCGATGCGCCAGATCCCCCCGCCAACCGCCAAATTGCCCGCCGCATCGACGAGGACCGAAGAGAAACCAGTTTTTTGCAAAAAGGCGAGCATCACTTGGGCGGCGTAGCCTTTGCCAATGCCGCCCAGGTCGAGGCGGGTGCCTGCTTTCAGAAGCCGCACCCGCCGCCCAGCGGGATCGAGTTGCAGGTGCTGCATTCCGACCGTGGCGAGCGCCCGGCGGAGCGTGTCGGGCGGGGGCAGGCGGCGGGCTTTGCGGCTTTGTCGCCAGAGGCGGGTGAGGCAGCCCACGGTCACGTCGAAGTTGCCGCTGCTGCGTAGCCAAGCCGTTTTTGATTGCTGCAAAATCGCGAACAAGTCCGGCGAGACCGGCACCCAGCGCCCGCTGCCCGCCGAGCGGCTGAGGCGGGCCAGTTCCGAATTTTCGTCGTAATCGCTGAAACGGACGTTGAGCGAATCGGTGAGGGCGAAAGCTCCGGCGGCGGCGTTTGCGGCGCCGAGCGAGTCGCTGGTGTAGAGTTGAACCGTGAAGAGCGAACCCATTTTGGGTTGCTGAAAACTGAATTTGCGGGGTGGCTGGGCGCGTACCCCCGCCATCATTGCCAGAAAACTGAGACTGAACAGGAATTTTTTCATGGAAAACAGGGCACAAAGTTTCACTTTTGCGCGGCTTTTCCCGCTAAAAAATGAGTAGCCCGCCGCCATCGGTCTGCTTTGAACCGGGGAGAACCTTTTGCCCATGCGCCCTTTCCTCGACGACGATTTCCTCCTCCACTCCGACACCGCCCGGTACCTCTACCACCAGCACGCCGCCCCGCAGCCCATCATCGACTACCACTGCCACCTGCCGCCCGACCAGATTGCCAACAACCGCCAGTTTGAAAACCTGACCCAAATCTGGCTCTACGGCGACCACTACAAGTGGCGGGCCATGCGCAGCAACGGTATTGCCGAGCGCTACTGCACGGGCGGGGCCAGTGATTTTGAGAAGTTTGAAAAATGGGCCGCAACCGTGCCCTACACCCTCCGCAACCCGCTTTACCACTGGACGCACCTCGAACTGCGCCGGTATTTTGGCATCGAAGAAATCCTCGGCCCGACCACGGCGAAAGCGGTGTACGAGCAGGCTTCCGGCCTGCTCCAAACGCCGGAATTCAGCGTGCATGGCTTGCTGAAAAAAGCGAACGTGCGGGTGATTTGCACCACCGACGACCCGGTCGATTCGCTCGAACATCACCGGGCCATCGCCGCCAGCAACCTGGGGATTCAGGTGTTGCCTACCTTCCGGGCCGACAAGTTGCTGGGCATCGACGACGTGGTGCCTTTCAACGAATACCTCAACCGCCTGGAAGCCGCCGCCGACGTGGACATCGTCAGCTACGACGACCTGCTCGCCGCCCTGCGCCGCCGCCACGATTTTTTCGCGGAATTGGGCGGAAAACTCAGCGACCATGGCCTCGAACACCTGTACGCCGACGACTACACCGAGGAAGAAATCAGTACGATTTTTAGCCGGGCACGGGGCGGCAAAGCGCCGGACGGGGCCGAAACCCGGCAATTCCGCTCGGCGGTGCTGTTCGAGTGGGCGAAACTGGACCACGAAAAAGGCTGGACGCAGCAGTTTCACCTCGGCGCGTTGCGCAACAACAACGCCCGCCTGCTCGGCCAACTCGGCCCCGACACGGGCTGGGACAGCATCGGCGACTGGCCCCAGGCCCAATCACTCTCGAAATTCCTGAACCGGCTCGACGCGGAAAATAAGTTGGCAAAAACCATCCTCTACAACCTCAACCCCGCCGACAACGAGGTGATGGCGACGATGGTGGGGAATTTCAACGACGGCAGCACGCCGGGCAAGGTGCAATTCGGCTCCGGCTGGTGGTTTTTGGATCAGAAAGACGGGATGGAACGCCAGCTTAACGCCCTCTCGAACATGGGCCTGTTGAGCCGTTTCGTGGGAATGCTCACCGACTCGCGCAGCTTCCTGAGCTACCCCCGCCACGAATACTTCCGCCGGATTTTGTGCAACTTGCTCGGCCAGGACGTCGAAAACGGCGAACTCCCCAACGACCGCGCCTGGTTGGGGCAAGTGGTGGAAAACATCAGTTACGGCAACGCGAAGGCGTATTTTGAGTTTTAGAAAAGCCTAAAACCCCGTCATTGCGAGGAAGGAGCGCAGCGACTGACGAAGCAATCCCCTACCGGAGACCAAGATAGCTCAGGGAAGGTTGGCTGGATTTAGCTACCTCGGTCTGCGGGAGGGGATTGCTTCGTCGCTCACTGCGTTCGCTCCTCGCAATGACGAGGTGGTTTGGCGCTTAGTAATAAAGTAAAGAATGAAACCCCTCGTCACCTTCGGAGAAGTTATGCTGCGGCTGAGTACGCCGGGCTTTGGGCGATTTGTGCAGAGCACGAGCCTGAACGTCAATTACGGTGGCGGCGAAGCCAACGTGGCCGCCGCCGTGGCCTTCCTCGGATTGCCCGCCCGGCACGTCACGCGGTTTCCGGCCAACGAATGGGGCTACGCCGCCGCCGCCGCCTACCGGCGCAACGGCGTGGATACCAGCCGGATTGTGTTCGGTGAAAACGAGCGCATGGGCGTGTATTTCCTCGAATTCGGGGCGATGATGCGCCCCACGAAAGTGATTTACGACCGCGCTGGTTCGGCCTTCGCCACGCTGAAACCGGAGGAATTCGACTGGGAAACCATCCTGGCCGATGCGGGCTGGTTTCACTTCACGGGCATCACGCCGGGCATTTCGGAAAGCGCCGCCCGCGCCTGCGCCGAAGCCGTGGAAATGGCGAACCGCCTGGGCATTCCCGTTTCCGCCGACGTCAATTCCCGCAAAAACCTCTGGCAGTGGGGCCGCAGCGCCGCCGAGGTGATGACCGAACTGACGGCGGGTTGCGACCTTATCGTCTGCGGCGGCGGCGACGCCGAAGAACTCTTCGACATCCGCGCCGACAAAACCGACCCGGACGGCAAATTTGCCTCGATGTGCAAGCAGATTCAGGCCCGTTTTCCCCGCGTCAAAAAAATCCTGACCACCAAGCGCGGCTCGATTTCGGCCAACCACAACACGCTGATGGGCCGCTGCTGGAACGGGCAACTCCTCGAAACCACCACCTACGACCTGGTGCCGATGGTGGATCGCATCGGCGGCGGCGATGCCTTCCTGGGCGGATTCATTTACGCCACCCAAACCTACCCAACCGACCAGCAAGCCCTCGATTTTGCCACGGCGGCCTCGGCCCTGAAGCATTCCATCGAAGGCGATTTCAGCCTCGTCAGCGCCGCCGAAGTCGAAGCGGTCATGCGCGGCGAAACGACTGGTAAACTGAGCCGGTAATAAGTTGAAAATTGAAAGTTGAAAATTCAGCGACCACTCAACTTTCAACTCTCAACTTTCAACTTTCAACTGAACAATGTCTTCCCACTCCCGCATCCACGTTTACAACACCCTGCTCGCCCACCCGGTGATGCCGATTTTCCACCACAACGACCTGGAGGTTTGCAAAAAAATCCTCACGGCCTGCTACGAAGGCGGCATCCGCATCTGCGAATTCACCAACCGGGGCGATTACGCCCACGAAACCTACGCCGAACTGCGAAAATTCGGGCGGAAAAATTTCCCCGACCTGGTCGTCGGTGCGGGCACCATCGTCGACGTGGGCAGCGCCTCGCTGTACATCCAACTGGGGGCCGATTTCATCGTCGCGCCGGTGCTGCACGAAGACGTGGCCCGCACCTGCAACCGCCGCAAAATCGGCTGGATGCCGGGCACCTTCACGCTCAGCGAGATTTCAAAAGCCGAAGAATTGGGGGCCGAGTTCGTCAAACTCTTCCCCGGCAATGCCACCACGCCGGATTTCGTGAAGGCCATCAAGGCCCCCATGCCCTGGACCAACATCGTGGTGACGGGCGGCGTCGAACCCACCGAGGCGAGTATGCGGGCCTGGTTTTCGGCGGGGGCATCGGGCGTGGGCATCGGGTCGCAGCTTTTCCCGAAAGCGATGGTTGAAGCGGGCGACTGGGATGGCATCGCCGCCCGAATTGCCGAAGCGGTGCGGACGGCGCAGGCGGTGCGGAACTGAACTTCGGCACGAATTTTTTAATTACCACGGTACGAATCCATTCATCGACACCGTGTTTAGCCTGCTAACCCTTTTCGGCATTACGTTTGGCATCAGCTTCGCCGCTTCGGCGCAGCCGGGGCCGGTGAACCTGTCGGTCATTCAGGCCACGTTGCACCAAAGCCGCCGGGCCGGGTTATGGCTGGCACTAGGGGGTTGCATTCCCGAACTGGTGTACGGCGGACTGGTGGCCTTCGGCTCGCAGTGGTTCGACCAGGTGCCGGGTTTGCAGCATACGTTACGGGTGGTGGCCGTTCCGGCGTTGTTGTTACTGGGAATGCTGGCGCTGTGGCGGGCGTACCGGGCGACACCGGAGGTCCCGAAGGAAGTAGCCGGGGTGCCGGTAGCGGGCCGCTCTTCGTTTCTACGGGGGTTGCTCACGGCTTTTCTGAATCCTCAACTTCCTTTATTCTGGTTTTTCGTGCTGGTGTACTACAGCAATTACCCCTGGTTACGCATCACGACCACGGCTCAACAACTCACGTTTGCCATGGGGGCCGCGTTGGGGGCGTTTACGATTCTCAATCTGTACGCGCTGTTCATCCACCGCCGCCGCGAAAAATTGAGCCAGTACCTCCAGCCCCAACGGTTTGACCTTATCATGGGCTGCGGCCTCATCGGCTTAGGCTTGTGGCGGGCCGTTTCGCTGATTTAGTCGGGTGGCTGACACGCTTCAATTTCTTGATTTCGTACTCTTGCGGGGTCTTTCCACCGCGCCATGCTTTCCCTGCTGATGATTTTCAGCCTCACTTTTCTGATTAGTTTCGCTGGCTCGGTACACCCCGGTCCGGTCAACCTCTCGGTCGTACAGGCCACGTTGCGACGTGGGCTTTCAGCGGGACTTTGGCTGGCGGCGGGCGGTTGTGTACCCGAAATCGGGTACGGGTTGCTGGCTGTGCAGGGGGTAAATTTCTTCGAGCAGGTGCCGGGGCTGTTCAATGCCCTGCGAGTTGCCATCGTCCCCGTGTTGCTGGGATTGGGGGTGCTGACCATTTTCCGCCGCACCCGTCGCCCTTCGACATCCAGACTAGAACGGGAAACTGGAACGGGGGGACGCGATTCATTTAGCCGGGGCCTGGTGCTTTCCCTGCTTAACCCGCAGTTGCTGCCGTTTTGGATGGTGATTCTGGTTTCCTACCACGGCTACCCCATGCTACGGGTCAGCACCTTGGCGCAGCAGGTGGCGTTTGTAACGGGCACCAGCCTGGGCGCATTCGGAATTTTGTACGTTTACGCCCGCCTGACCCACCGCCACCGGACGCGCATCGAGCGCTACCTGCACCCGGAGCGCTTCGACGTGGTGATGGGCCTGGGTTTCGTGGGAATGGCACTCTGGCAAGGGCTGCGGTTGTGGGTTTTCTGAAAATCAGCGGAATTGTGTCGGCACGCCGACAGCTTGCCGGGTACCGGAAGGGGTAATTTTGCATCAAAAAAGACCCGATTCCGATGAAAATTCTCCTTCCGCTGCTCCTGTTTGGTTTGCTCGGCGGCCCCGTGCTGGCGCAAAACGCACCACTCCGCCAACAGCAATTTTTCCTCAAAAACGGCCTCGCCCTGCAAGGGTACGACGCCGTGAGTTACTTCAGCGGCAGCAAGCCGCTCAAGGGCAAGGCCGATTACACCACGACCTACGGCGGGGTGACCTACCGCTTCGCCAACGCCGCCAACCTCGACGCATTCAAGAAATCCCCGGCCCGCTACGAGCCGCAATACGGCGGCTGGTGCGCCTACGCCATGGGCGACGACGGCTCGAAGGTGGAAGTAGACCCCGAAACCTTCAAACTCGACGAGGGCAAACTGTACCTGTTTTACAACAAGCTCTTCACCAACACCCTGCCCAAGTGGAACAAAGACGAAACCCGTCTGCACCGCCAGGCGGATGTGAATTGGGCGAAAACGTTTCGGTGAAATTCCGCTACCCTCCATCGGGTAGCTTGACAGAACAACTTGCACGATGCAACCCGATTCTAACCTTCACCCGTCAGGCTTGACAAACAACCCTGAACTGACCCAGGACCCACTCCAATCGGCCACGATTCGACCAGCCACCCAGGCTGACGTACCCGCGCTGAAGTCCATCATCGACGCGGTCGGCCTGTTTCCTTCGGACCTATTGGACGACATGATGGCCGACTATTTCAACCACCAACCCGGCAGCGAGCACTACTGGCTCACCGACGACCACAACGGGCCGGTGGGCGTTGCGTACTACGCGCCGGAGCGCCTGACCGAAGGCACCTGGAACCTGTACCTGATCGCCATCCATTCTGACCGGCAGGGACAGGGGCGCGGGGCGGCATTGCTTCGCTACGTCGAGGAAGACTTGAGGGCACGGGGGGAACGCTTACTGCTGGTGGAAACGTCGGGATTGCCGGACTTTGAATACCAGCGGGCGTTCTACCGGAAATGCGGTTACGACGAGGAAGCGCGAATTCGCGATTTCTACCAGGCGGGCGAGGATAAGGTGGTTTTTCGTAAGGCGCTGGTTGCCCCGACCCTGAGTCCCATTTAAATTTTCTCCGGTATCCAATAGTCAGCATCCAACCATGACCAAAACCCAAAACCGAATCGCCTGGGTGGCCCAACTCGTGGCCGCCGTGATTCTGCTTCAGACGCTTTTTTTCAAATTCACGGCCTCTGAAGAAAGCGTGTATATTTTCACAAAAATCGGCGCTGAACCCATCGGCCGCATCGGTTCGGGAATTGTTGAACTCATCGCCGGGGTGCTGCTGCTGATTCCACGCACGGCCTGGGCGGGGGCGCTGTTGGCCCTGGGCGTAATGGCAGGGGCCATTCTCTCGCACCTAACGGTGCTGGGCATCGAAGTGATGGGCGACGACGGGCAACTTTTTGCCTACGCCCTGATTACCTTCGTGTGCTGCACCACGGTGTTGATTTTGCGTCGCCGTGACGTGCCGCTGCTCAACCTTCGCTAATTCCGCAATGGCGCGAAGGGGACGGAACTTCCCGGAAGTTCCGTCCCCTTCGCGCCGTTTCCCCGCATGAAAAACTTCCGCTGGCCGCTTCTCCTCCTCAAACTCACCCACTACGAATACTGGACCTGGTGGGCGTTTTACCTGCCCATGCTGCCCTACTGGGCGTATCTGGCTCTGAAAACCCGTTCGATGGCCTACTTCACGGCTGCTAACCCCGGTATGGATTGGGGTGGGTTTTTCGGGGAAAGTAAATCGGATATTCTGCGTCAAATTCCGGCGGAGTTTTTGCCCACGACCCTCTTTTTTTCGGGAACCGAGACCGTTGAAACGGTTGAAAAATCTCTCCGAGAGGCGGGCCTTTCGTACCCCGTCGTGGTGAAACCCGACGTGGGTGAGCGCGGCACGAAGGTGGAAAAAGTGAGCAATTCCGCCGAACTGGCCACGCAGGTTCGGGCCATCGGCGCGGCGTTCATCGTTCAGGAATTCGTGCAGGAACCCTTGGAGTTCGGAATTTTATACTCGCGGTTTCCCGATGAAGAAAACGGCCAGGTCAGCTCCGTCACGCGCAAGGGATTTCTGAGCGTGACCGGCGACGGGCGCTCGACCATCGAGGAATTGATGCAACTGGAAACCCGCGCCCGCTTTCAACTCGACACGATGCGGGATCGCCTCGGCGCGGGCATTCAAGAAATTATTCCCGCCGGGGAAACCCGCCTGCTCGAACCCATCGGCAACCACTGCCGGGGCACCAAATTCATCGACGACAACCACCTCATTTCGGAAGATCTCGACCAAGTTTTCGACCGCATCGCCCAACCCATCGACGGCTTTCACTTCGGGCGTTTCGACCTAAAAGTGCGCAGCGTCGAAGACCTCCTCGCGGGCCGCACCATCCGGATTCTGGAACTTAACGGGGCCTCCTCCGAACCCGGCCACATTTATGACCCGCGCCATTCCCTCCGCGAAGCCTACCGCGACCTGGCCCGGCACTGGGACATCCTGGCCGAAATCTGCCAGCGGCAAAAAGCGCGGGGCATCCAGCCCGTTCCGTTTTCGGAAATCCTGAAAGTGACCTGGGGGCATTTTCGGTGAAAGTGAGTCGAAGTTGTTTAGGATTTAAAAAAACGGGGACTGTTCTACAGCGGCTGTCATCCCGACGCAGGAGGGATCTCGTTAGGGTACCTAACTCTCGACTATCGGCAGGCAAATCCAAAGGCCAACGAGATCCCTCCTGCGTCGGGATGACAATCCCTTTTTTCTCAACGAGCCAGCACATTCAATATCCGGCGTTCTGCTTGATTTTACTCACGTTGATGTCCACTTGGCTCTGCGGTACGGGGAAAACGAGGTTGTTTTCGGTCAACTGGGCTTTGATGCCGATGGCCGCCGCTTTGGCCGTGAGCACCGGAATGGCCCGGCCCGTTCGCACGAGATCGAACCAGCGGTGGCCCTCGAAGGCCAGTTCTACCCGGCGCTCCTGCTCGATGGCGAGGCGGGCCTCCGCCTGGGTCAGCCCGGTTTTGTCGGCTAGTTTGGCGCGTTGCCGCACCCGGTTGAGCAGGGGCAGGGCCTGAGCAGTCTGGCCGGTTTCGTTGAGGGCTTCGGCGTAGAGCAGCAGCACGTCGGCGTAGCGGAGTACGTACCAGTTGTCTTCGGCGTCGCCGTTGGTCAGGGGCGCGTCGAGGTACTTGCGGACGTAGCGGTAATCGATTTTGGTGCCACCGGCATTGACGTAACTCGTCGCCAGGGATACGTCCCGGCGCAGGTCGCCCGTTTCGTACGAATTGATTAAGTCGACGGTGGGTTGATTGTTGCCGCCGCCGCCAAACTGAATAACGGCGTTGCCGGAGTTTTCGGGGGCGTAGGTGTTGCCAAAATTGCTGCCTTCGCCAATCGCGCCTTTTTTGTACTGCACCTCGAAAAGCGACTCCCTGCTGTTTTTGTTGGCGGGTTTAAACAGGTCGGCGTAGGTGGGCAGCAGGTCGTAGGTAGCGGCATCCACAACTTCCTTCAGTTTGGCAACGGCTTCCGGGTACTTTTTCTGCGTCAAATACACTTTCCCCAGCAAGCCCTTCGCCGCGCCGCGCGTAGCCCGGCCCACGTTGGCGCCGGTGTAGCTGGCGGGCAAAACGCCTTCGGCATCGGTCAAATCCTTGACGATTTGTGCGTACACCTCGGCCACGGGGGCACGGGCAAATTCGTAGCCTTCGGCGGGGTCACTGATTTCCTTCAGCACCAGCGGCACGTCGCCGAACACCCGCACGAGGTTGAAGTACATCAGCGCCCGCAGGAATTTTGCTTCGCCCACGATGCGGGCCTTCACCGCTTCGTCCATCGTCACGCCCGCCGTGCGGTCGATGACCGTGTTGCAGCGGTAAATACCCCGGTAGCCATCGGCCCAGCGGGTGGCCAGGAAGGGGTTGGTGGTGCGGAGGTAAAACTTGTCGAACTCGTCCTGGTCGGTCACGGAGCCGGAGAGCACCGGCGAGGTGTCGTCGGAAGGGATTTCCGACACGACGTACAACTGCCCGTACTGCCCGGCAAATTGCAGGGACCCGTAGGCTCCGCTCAGGGCGTTGAGCAGGTCGGATTGGGTTTTGAAAAACGAGGACGTGTTGGCCTGGGAAATGGGCGCCAGGTCGAGAAATTTTTCCTTGCAGGCCGTCAGGCTGAGGCAGAGCAAGGCGGTGAGGAGGTATCTTGATTTCATGGTTGGTTGTGTTTAACCTCACCCCTGCCCCTCTCCTGCTGAGAGGGGTTTTAAGCCCTTCCCAATAGGGGAAGGGTTGGGATGGGGTTTAAATTAAAATCCCAGATTCAGCCCCACCGTGTACGTCCGGGGTAGCGGGTAGGAGCCGTAATCGACGCCACCGGTGAGCGGGTTTTCGTAGCCGCTCACTTCGGGGTTGTAGCCGATGTACTTCGAGGAGGTGAAGGCATTTTGCACCCCTGCGTAGAGCCGCAGTGTCTGTACTTTGATGCGTTGCGAGAGCGTCGCCGGGACGTTGTAGCCCAGCGTGATGTTGCGCACCCGGAGGTAACTGGCGCTTTCCACCCAGCGGGTCGAAACCTGGTTGTTGTTGCCCGTCGAGCGGGTGTTGGCGCGGGGTGTGATGCCGTCACCGGGTTCCTGGGGCGAGCGCCAGCGGCCCAGCACCGAGGTGACGGAGTTGGCGTTGCCCTCCAGGTTTTCGAAGAACCGCCGCGACAGGTTCAGGATTTTACCGCCCTGAATGCCCTGAATCACCACGCTCAGATCGAAGCCTTTGAACGAAAACGAGTTGGTGAGGCCGTAGATAAAATCGGGCTGGTTGTTGCCGATACTCGTGCGGTCGTCGGCATTGATTTTGCCATCGCCATTCACGTCCGCAAATTTTACGTCGCCGGGGCGGCTGTCGGCAAAATGCGGGTAGCCGTCGAGGTCGGCCTGGTCGCGGAACACGCCGAGTTGCTGGTAGCCGTAAAAATTCCCCAGCGGCTGGCCGATGAGGGTGATGTTGGTTTCGCCCACGCCGGTGCCACTGCGAATGGGGTCGCCGGTGGGGCCGAGGGCCAACACTTTGTTGCGGTTGAAGGAGAGATTGAAATCGGTGTTCCAGGTGAAGGCCCCGCGCAGGTTGCGCGTGCTGAGGGCAAACTCCATCCCCTTGTTTTCCACCTTGCCGATGTTGCTCGTGGCCGTCGAAAAGCCCGTCAGCGTGGGCACCTGCACGGCCAGCAGCAGGTCGGTGGTGATGCGGGAGTAGTAATCGACGTTCAGGAAAATCCGGCTCTGGAACAAGCCCAGTTCTAGCCCCACGTCGGTCTGGCGGCTTTTTTCCCAGGTCAGGTTGTCGTTGCCGATGGTGCCGGTGGCGAGGCCGTTGGAGAGAACGTTGCCGAACACGTAGTTGTCTTTGCCCAGCGTACCGATGGCGGGGTAATTATTGGGCGTCCCGTTGCTGTTTTGAAAGGCGTTGTTACCCGAAAGTCCGTAGCTCACCCGCAGTTTCAACTCCGAAATCGCGTCCACGTTTTTCATGAACGGCTCTTCCATCACCCGCCAGCCAATCGAAGCCGAGGGGAACACGCCGTTGCGGTTGTTCTGACCAAAGCGCGAGGAGCCGTCGCGCCGGATGGAGGCGTTGAACAGGTACTTGTCCTTGAACGAGTAATTGACCCGCCCGAAGTACGAAGCCAGCGACCACTGGTCCTGGAACGAGGTGCCGCCGATGATAGTCCCGGCGTTGAGCGTCCGGACGACGTCGTTGGGAAAGGCGTTGGCGTTCACCCGATTTTCCTCAAAATTATTTTTCTGCGATTCCAGCCCAATCAAGGCTCCGAAGCGGTGTGCCGTACCGAGTTCGAAGGTGTAGTTGAGCGTGTGGCTGGTGACCCAGTTGATGTTTTGCGAGGCGTAGGCGCTGCCCGTGTTGATGTTGGGGGGCAGGAGTTGGTTGAGTGGAATGGCCGAGGTTTGAAACTGGTTCTGGCGCAGGTAGCTGAGGTCGCCGCCGAAGGTGCCCCGGTAGGTCAGGGTTTTCCAGAGGTTCCACTCGGCGTAGGCACTGCCCAGCAGGCGCAGCGTCCCGACGCGGTTGTCGAGTTCGGTGATGTTGGCCACCGGATTGGTGATGCCCGGCCAGTCGTAGGGCGCGGCGTAGGCGGCCTGCGAGGTGTACGTGACGCCGTCGGGGCCGTAAATCGGCACGAAGGGCACCTGCGAAATGGCCGCGTTGATGACCCCGTTGTTGGCCCAGTGCCCGTCGGAGTTCACGCGGTTTTCGAGGGAATACGAGGGACTAAAACTCATCCCGATTTTGAGTTTCGTCGAAAGCTGCGCGTCTACATTCGAGCGGAAGGTGTAGCGGTTGAGGTCCGAGCGCCGGATGATGCCGTCCTGCTTGAGGTAATTGCCCGACAACAGAAACTGCACCCGCTCGCTCCCGCCCGAGCCAGAAAGCTGGTAGCTGCTGATGGGAGCCTGCCGGAAAATCAAATCCTGGTAATCGTAGGTGGGCAAACTGGCCGGGTCGTCGAAATTGATGCCCGCAAACTCGCCCCTGGGGTAGCGGTAGCGCTGCCCGGCGGCCCGAACGCTGTTGGCGTCGGTGATTTTGGCCCCCGGTACGCGCTCCAGGTAGGCGGTGTTGAAGGCTTCTTTTGAAAACTCGGCGAATTGCTGGGAGTTGAGCAAGTCCATTTTTTTGCTCACTTCCTGAACGCCCGTGTAGTAATCGAAATTCACCCGGCTCTGCCCGCTCTTGCCGCGTTTGGTCGTCACCATCACCACGCCGTTGGCCCCGCGCGAGCCGTAAATAGCCGTGGCGCTGGCGTCTTTCAGCACGTCCACGCTTTCGATGTCGTTGGGGTTGAGCAGGTTGAGGCCGCCGGAGTTGGTCAAACCGCCGGAGTTGAGCGGCTGGCCGTCGATGACGATGAGCGGGCCGTTGCCCGCGCTGATGGAACCCAACCCGCGCACTTTTAGCGAAGGACTGTTGCCCGGTGCGCCGGTAGTTTGTTGCACCAATACCCCCGGCATCCGCCCGGCCAGGCCCTCGACGATGTTGGTCACGGGCTGGTCGCGGATGGCCTTCGTGTTGAGCGAGGCAATCGACCCGGTCAGGTCGCGGCGGGCCTGGGTCCCGTAGCCCACCACCACCACTTCGCCGAGGCTTTGCACGTCGGCTTTTAGGGTGACGTTGAGCGTGGTCAGGCTCCCAACTGCGACTTCCTGCCGGGCGTAGCCCACCGAACTGAACACCAGTACCGCGTTTGCATCGGGCACAACGAGGCGATAGGCCCCGGTGCCGTCGGTGGTGGTGCCGCGCGTCGTGGCCTTCACCGATACGTTTACGCCCGGCAGGCCCGCCCCGGCTTCGTCGGTCACGCGGCCCGACACGGTTACGTCGGCGGGTGCTTCAGGGCTGGATTCGACCGGCTCAAAACTTCCCTCCCGACTCTTCGGGACTTCGGGCTTGGGTGCGTTCCGCGACAGCAGAATCTGACCGCCTACCACCTCGTAGCGGATATCGAGCGGCGGCAGCAGGCGGTCGAGCACGGCGGCGAGGGTTTCACCTTCCGCCGAGATGCTCACGGATTTATCGAGCTGGATGACGCTCCGGCTGTAGGCGAAACGCACGCGGGTGTTGCTTTCCAGCCGCGTCAGGGCGGTTTTGAGCGGCACGTCTCGGAGGCTGAGCGTCACATTGCGGTCGAGTACGCCCTGGGCTGGTACGGGCAGGGCGTGGCTCAGGGCCGTGGCGAGCGTCAGCAGCAGGACACTGGTGAGGCGCATCAAACGGCGAATGTGCTTGGGGTACATCGTTCTTTTCATCGATTTTGAACGGATTGGAGGTGAAACGGTTGAGAATTTTTTACCGAACAAAAACAGTCACGCGCAGTGGCGGACCGCTCCGCGTGAGAGGTCATTACTTTTCGCAGCCATTCCCCACCAGCGTCACCGTTCCCTCTTCCCAGACGTAGTCGGTGCCGAGGAGTTTGGTCACAATGTCGAGAATTTCGGGGAGGGACTGCTGGGTTAAATCCACTTTCAGGCGGCAGTGGCGCAGGGCGGGGTTGGCCAGGCGGATGCGTACGTCGAAACGTTGCTCCAGTTGCCGGGCCACGTCGTCGAGCGTGGCATCATCGAAAGCGAGCGAAACGGGCTGCCAACTTTCCTGATCCGTGGGCCGGTTGGGTACGGCGGCTTTCAACAACTGGCGGGAGGGCACATCGAACACCGCCCGCTGTCGGGGGGCGAGCAGCACGGTGTTCATCCGCCCGTCGGCGGCGGGGCTGCGTACGGCAACCCGGCCCGTGAGCACGGCCACTTCGTAGCGGGCGGCGTTGGGCAGCGCCTTTACGTTGAAACTCGTGCCGAGTACCTGCGTCGTCATGCGCCCGGAACGAATCACGAAGGGGTGCGCCGGGTCGCGGGCCACATCGAAAAAGGCTTCTCCACTGAACTGCACCTCGCGCTGGCTCCCGTTGGTCGAAGGTGCGTAGGCTAACCTTGCGCCTGGTTTCAGCCACACCACACTGCCGTCGGGCAGGCGGCGGCGGGTTATTTTTTGCGTTGAATTTTGGTACGCAACCGAGGTGGAAGGGGTGGTTTTCGCGATGGCTTCCGACGGTTCACCTTCTATCCGGGGCCAGAACAGCAAGCCGCTGACTAGCACGGCGGCAGCGGCGGTGGCCGTGAGGTAGGCCCAGGGGCGTTGCCAGAGCGGGCGGACGGGCGTTTTGCCAAAATCCGGATCGTCGCTGAGGCTGGCCCGGAGCCGCTCAAAACTCCGGCGCTCGTCGAAAGCCAGGGGCTGCGGGGCGGGGTGGTCGAGGGTTTCGTACCAGGCATCGACGCGCTGGCGCTCAGCCTCTGTGCACCGGTCCGCGAGGTAACGCCTGAGTAGATCGGGAGGTAAGCCCGGTTGCTCCATATCGGGGGGCGAAGAAGCGGGTAAGTGGCGCCTTCACAGACACAGTCCGGGAAAGGAGGGGATATCCCTTACTTGGGAGGAGAATTTTTGAAAAGTAAAACAAGAATAAAAGGCTGGAGCCTGTCTTTCTGAGGAGGTTGAGGGCGAAATCCGCAGGCAGACGCGCACGGCAGCACACGCGTGTTGGCAATCAGCACGGCCAGAAACAATACGGCGACGGCACCCGCAAAATAACCGCTATAGTTCGTTTCGTAGTACTGAAAACGCACGAGCGACAAGGGCGCAGTGATGTTTGCCCTGCACCATCAGCATGGGCGATTGCATAGCCGCGGGTGCCGGTTTCGAGTTGGGCAAAAGGGTTTCGTAGCGGATGAGCTACTGAGCCAGCGGGAGGGATGAAGGAAGGTTGGGGGAGTGCCAGGGTTTCATCATCGTGGTAATCTTGGTTTACGATGCAATGGTGCCCGGTGACCCAGCGCAGGGTTTATGACCTACGTCATAGCAGGCCTTTTCTTTTGATTTTCCGCCAAACGTTACCCCCGCCTAGTACGCCGCACCCCACGTGAACGGCAACCGTAAATCGACCAGCGAGAGCGTCCCGAACACGAGCGTCGTGGTGAAGCTGGCCAGCCCTTGCAGCGCCTGGTTGACGCCGAGAAGTTCACCTTGATCTTCTGGATAACAATCCGGATAAGGAGCGGGGCGAGGACACTAAAAGATTTCCAAAAATTTATTTTACGGTAATCCCCTGTTCAGACAAGCGGGTTAAGTTTGCCTAACCCACTACCAATCATGCCTTCCTCATGTTTCCTTCCGGTCAACGCTCGTTGATTGTCGTCCTTTCGCTCGTTTTGTTGCTTTCGCTGGTTATGTTTCGGATCGAATTGTTCTGGAGTAACTGGTTTACCGTCTGGCTTTTCAAATTGCTCGTACCCCTGACGATTTCGGGCTTAGGCCTCTGGTTGGCGTGGACGGCCCGGTTGCCGTGGTGGCTGGGCCTAGGGCTGCTCGGAATTGTCGAAACCGGCCTGTGGGGATACCTGCAATGGTTGCAACGGGACCGCCGTCAGGATGCCTCGGCTTTCCCATTTTTTCGTTCGGTGGTCGAAGATTGCAACCGCGATTTTCTGCAATTCAATCCCCGGCTGAGTCGGTATGATTCGAGTTTGTTTTACCTGTTACGCCCGAACGTCGTCGCCGGACGGCACCAAGGCCAAGAGTTCAACGTGGCCATCCGCACCAACCCGCTGGGCTTGCGCGACGACTCGGCTTCGGCGGAAAAGCCTGCCGTGATCGTACTGGGCGATTCGTTTACGATGGGTTGGGGCGTTGAGGAGGCCGAGGGGTTCGTTTCCCGGCTCGAACGCACGACCGGACGAAAAACGCTCAACGCCGGTGTTTCGTCGTTTGGCACCGTTCGGGAGGTCAGGCTGCTGCGCCGTTTGAACCTCGACTCCTGCCGCCTGGTCGTCGTGCAGTACTGCGGCAACGATTTTCCTGAAAACGAAGAATTTCTAAAAGCCAACGGTCAATACCGGCCCTTGAATCGCCAGGATTACGACAACTACGTCCGGGCCAATGCCATTTCGGGCGAGTATTTTCCGTTCAAGCTAATTTATTCGGCCCTGCGCATCCACGCCGTGCGGTTGCAGTTTGCCTTGACCAAACCCGGCGTGCCCGCTCCGCCGGGGCCAGTCGCCGAGCCAGCGCACGAAGTGGCATTTTTCCGGGTGCTGGCCGACTTGCGAAACCAGTACGCCGGTCCGGTACTGGTAACGTACCTCGAATCGTACGGCACGAAACCCGACGTGTTCCACCGCTTCGCCAACCAGTTGTCGAAACACCCCATGCCCGGAGTTTTCGTTGCGGGTGTTGACAGTCTGCTGACCAGCCGTGATTACTTCGTCTTCGACGGGCACATCAACGCCGAAGGACACCAGAAAGTGGCCGACCAACTATCGCGGGTCATCCGCCGGAACGGCTGGCTGCGTGAGCCGCCTAAAGATGCGCTTCCCTTGTTGCTCGCCCGACGGAACGAGTAGCTAACTAAGCCCCGCCCGCCGGACACGCCACGAACCACGCGAACTACAGCCGCAAATCCACCAGCGTGGTGGCGAAACCGACCAAGCCTTGCAGCGCCTGGGTGATGCCTAAAATTCCCCCCGCTTTCGACCTCGATTACCTCAAAAAGCTCATTGCATGACTTTCATGAGTTTGCCCTGTCTTTCTCTTCTTGATTTCTTATTTTTCATTTCTCAACCCTGCATTCCCAACAGCACCAGCACCCCCACCGCGTAATCCCGGAAGTCAATCCGCAGCAGACGCAGCGCCTTGCCGATGTGGACTTCCACGGTTTTTTCCGAAATCCCCAGCGTCTGGGCGATTTCGCGCATGGTGTAGCCACTGCGGCTCATCACGAAGACCTGGCGGCATTTTTCGGGTAGTTTCTGGAGTGATTGTTCGTAGAATTCCCCTAGCAATCCGTCGGGCTGGAGCGGAGCCGACAGGATTTCCCCAAACCCGTCGAGCGGCACCAGCGCCGCGCTGGCCTGGCGGTGGTAGTGGGAAATGACCCGATTTTTTAAGGCCGAAAACAGGTACCCCCGCAGCGACTGCTGCACAAAAAGCTGCTGCCGACGCAGCCAGAGGCTCAGAAACAATTCGTGGACGAGGTCTTCGGCGCTGGCCTGGTCGCCGGTTTTGCGGAAAGCCGTCGCGACCAGCAAGCGGGCGTACCGCCGGTACAATTCGGCAAACGCCCGGTCGTCGTCGTCGCGGAGGGCGACGAGCAGGTCTTCATCCGTAACCGAAGCGTAGCCGTTTTTCATGGGAAGCCGCGTTGGGGGCGCAGCGGATGAACAAAGCAAAAAAACTTCGGGGAATACTGCAATGATTTCGGGTAGTCTTTTCAAAAACTTACCGCCCCAATTCCGCCCAGACGGGCCGCAAATCGAGCAGGTAGAGTTGCCGCCCGTTGCCGCCGTGGGTGGAGTCGATGCAGACGAAGTTCCCATCGGGACTCGTGCGCGGGTGCAGGTCGCAGCGCCACTCGCCCACGTAGCTTTCGCCCGCCGGGAAGTGGCCCAGGTCGATGCGCCGGTCGCTGGGCAGGTGGTAGAGGTAGGGCGTTTGGTTGCGGTTTTTATCGTTGCCCGCGTAGTTGTCGTTCAAAATCCACGCGTTCCCTCGCCCCGGCACGTAGGTCTGGTGGCCATTGACGGGCATTTTATCCGTGTCAATCCGTTCGATTTTCCCGGTTTTATCTTGTAAAACGTAGAAGGTTTGCGGCATCCCGGTGGGCCGGGTGTAGGCGCAAATGTGCGTCGGATCGCGCCAGACGAAGTGCGAGGTGAAGCCGGAAGGGTCGATGATAAAACGGTCGGAGCCGTCGGGATTCACCGTAAACATCCGCGTGACGAAGTTCGTCCGGGCCATCACCTGCCGCTCCTCGCGGACTTTGCGCCAGCGGTGCAGGAACGTGATGCGCGAACCGTCAGTGTTGACGAGCAGGTGGTTGAACCAGTGAAAATTGTCGCCCACGGATTGTCCGTTGTGCGGAATGGCAGCGGCTTCGGCCAGCGACATCAGCAGTTTCGACTCTCCGGTTGCTAAATCCAGACGGTACAGCCCGATGGGCACGGGGGCTTTTTCGTCAAAAAACGGGTCGCGGAATCCGGCGTAGCCGTAGCCGGGGCGCAGGTCCTGAATCCGGCTGAACTCCGTGCCCACCGCCCAGCGTCCGTCGGGGCTGAGGGCGTACACCGCTTTCGGCAGCGTACGTGTTTTTCCCGAAAACACGTCCACGACGCGGCTGACGTAGTGGTCGCCCTCGCGACCACCCGTGGCCCGGTCGTTGTAAATAATTTCGGACTTCGAACCGGGAATCCACTGGAGCATACAACCCTGCTGCCAGCCCCAGGCGCGGCTTTCGCCGAGTTTTTTCCAACTGCCGCTTTTTTGCAAATCAATCAATCCGATTTCGATGACGTCGTCGGCGCTGGGCGAGCGGCCCTCGAAGCCCACTTTTATCCCCAGCAGGTAACGGTTGGTCGGGTCGAATTGCAACTTGTCGTAGTAGCCGAACCAGTGGAAGCCGGGCCCGCTGGTCAGGGCACGCACGGGCACGTCGAGCGGGCGCATCCGGCCACCGGGAAGCGCCAGAACGAGGGGAATGGTTTTGAGAAAATTGCGGCGTTGCATGACGTGGAAAACGTCATGCTGAACTTGTTTCGGCATCTTCCCGCTTGCCCGCCAAAAATTTTGACGACAGCCAGGTGGTCGGCTACCGGTGGGGAAGATGCCGAAACAAGTTCGGCATGACGGCCTTTGGGTTTTGTTGAAAAATCACCTTTTTCTCTGCACCGGCTGGTGCATCATCAGTCGGTCGATGACCGCCGTCACCTCTGGCACGGGCATCTTTTCGACCAAATACGCGTGACCCATGCCGCGTTCGTCCCAGGTGTTGCTGCCGTCGGCGGCGGTGATCATCCGACCCGGTTTCAGGTCGTAAAATGGCGCGTAGCCCTTGATGGCCACCAGCACGGCGGTTTGGTCCCAGCTCATGCGACCGGCCTTGTCCTGCTGGTCGAGCGGGATGCTGATGCGGAATACGTCTTTCGTCGGGTTGTTGTGGATGGCCACGTTGCTTACCAGCGGCAGACCGCACTTGATGTTTCGGCCAATTTCAAACCCGCTCAGCAGCACTGGCCTGGGCCAGGTATCGAATACGATTTTCGCCGCAGGTGCATCTTTGTGAACGTTGAATTCCCGACCCGCCGGAAATGCACCCGCCATGCTCACCAGATTCCGCACTTTTTTTCGCACCAACGCCAAGCCCGACAGCGGCGAAAACCGGTCGGGACCGGAGGCGATCAGGTTGGCAAGGTTGGTTAGAAAACCCACCGTCACGATGGTCACGCTGCCGTCGGGCTGGGCGGCGAGGACTTGCCGGTACACCGTCACGGCGTCGGGCGCGGTGTCGTTCGAGCGCAGCGCGTGCGGATAGCGGGCCACAAGCGTGTCGGACCAGTGCTGACGGTCGGCTTCGTCAACAGCCGCCCCCTTCGGAACGCCGACGGGAATACCGGGTCGCCCGAAGTAGGTGTTGAACACGCTCAGTACCGCCGCCACGCGGGGATAGTTGGTGCTGGCGACGGTGGCCAGAATGCGCGCCTGCCCGCTGTCGGCCAGGGCGTGGAGGAGCGTGATGGCCCCGGCATCGTCGTAATCCGGTCCCATGTCGGTGTCGAAAATAACCGGGACGGGGCGAAGGGAGTTTTGGCTCCAACCCGTGAGCGTGAGCACCGTGAAGAAGACGGGCAGGAGAAACGTTCGTAGCATTGGAACAGGCAGCGATTTTTTTGGCAAAGTCGGAAATCGGCAGTGGATACCGATGAACCCGGCGAAAAATCGAAACCGTGAATTGTGCCGGCGGGAGCGTTGGGGTAGTTTAACAAACAAAACCGGCCCCAGGCGGGGGTGGGTTTTGGGGGAAACCGGTGAAGCCGCTTTCCGGTTGTGGAGGCCGTTGAACCAGACCGAATTACCGAGCCGAATCAGGCCACCCGCCGGGGCTACAAGACCCGCAAGCGCCACTCCTCGCCGGAGCGCAAATCCTGATAGGCCAGGCAGAGGGTTTCCCCGGCTCTCTGAACCTGGGTCACGCTGAAGGTATGAATGCCGTTGGGCCGGGCCATGATGAGGTCGTTGCGGCGATCGCCGTTGCCGCCGCTGTGATGGAAATCCCAGATAGCCCCAGCCTCGAAAACGGGATTCGTCCGTTGCCAGTTGCCAAACCAGCCCTCGCGGGCTTCCACCACGGCGGGCGGGTACAGCGTCACCGACGACCAGATGCAGGGCTGGGTGGGATCGATTTCCCGTTGAAAAATCTGTTGTCCATCCCAGCGAATTTCCGTGATTTTCAAGGTATGATTCGAATCGAAGACCAGCAGCGTAAACGGTTCCAGCCCTTCAAAAGCGTAGGTTTTGGCGAAGCCCGCCGCGCAGCAGAATCCAAAGAAATCGAGCACCACCAACCCCCGGCTCTGCCGGTACGGTGGCT
This sequence comes from uncultured Cytophagales bacterium, assembly GCA_964244295.1. Classification (GTDB taxonomy): domain Bacteria; phylum Bacteroidota; class Bacteroidia; order Cytophagales; family Spirosomataceae; genus JAJAZB01. The sequence goes on along the minus strand of CAXTIG010000025.1, from coordinate 40,995 downwards.
GCGGGTGGTGCGGCGCGAAGGCCCCGTTGAGCAAACACACCGTTTGCCGGGGCGAAGTAGCCAGCCAGGTGCCCCCGGCCTGCTGGTCTTTCGGAAAAAAAACTTCCCGCCCGTGCAGCACGTACCGCCGGGGAGCCAGCGCCCGGGGCCGACTGGCGTGTTCGTCGCGGTTGTTGGTGAGGATAAAACCGTCGGGCGTGGGTAGGTAGGTGAGGACGCACATTTTTGAAGTGGTGGGAAGCGAATTGTGAAAGGTGAGATGCAAAAGACAACCAGAAGTTCCAAAACATCTTACCTTCTCACCGCTCACTTCTCACTAAATGCTGCCAACTGATTCCGGTGCCGTTGCGTGGAGTGCGCCACGCCGAAGGTATCGGGGAGGAAAAAATCGGGGAGGGCCACGTGCAGGGCTACTTTCAGCATGGCCATGTGGTGGACACTGTGTTCGATGAGGTAGGTCAGTTCGCGAAATAGGCTCGTTTGCACCCGCATGCCTTCGCCGTCTTCGAGCGTCAGCACGGCATCCGTCAGGGTATCCGTCAGCATAAAGGCGGCTTCATGCAGGGCGCGGCGGGCGGCCAGCGGGTCGGCTTCGAGGCGTAGGTTGCGCCGCCGGGCATCGTAATTGATGGTACCCTGAGCCGTTTGTCCGAGTACACAGTGGTAAAACTCCGTGATGTGCCGCACGTGTTGCCCCACCGAACTGCCGTGCAACAGGGGCTGCGACTGGGTGTAAGCAGCGGCGGGCAGCGTACTGAGCAGGTCGCTGAGTTGGTCGATTAATTCGAGGTTGCGTTGCTGAAAAAGCGTCATTCCTGTTGGGTGGTTACCGTAATCCGCACGGTCACGTTGTCGCTCATGCCGAGCGTGCTGCCGCCGAGGTCGTACTCGCGGCGGTCAAGGGGAAAGGTAGCGGCAAAAACGCCCGTTTTCCCGGTAGTTTCAAACGTAAATGGCACCCGGAGCGATTTCGTTACGTCTTTGATGGTCAACTCGAACGTGCCCGCGTAGCCGGTTCCCATTTTTTCCAGCCGCGACGATTTCAGGCGAATAACCGGAAATTTTTCGACGTTGAAAAATGATTCCCGCTCGCGCAGGTGTTTGTTTCTCAACTTATTACCGGTGTCAACGGTACGTGCATCGACGCTGCCTACGAGGCTTCCGCTCGCCGGGTTGGCCGGGTCGAAGCGCAAGGTACCGGTGAAGCCCTTGAAGGTGCCATCGACTTCGACGCCAAACTGTTTCGCCTTGAACGCGACTGAACTGCCACTGGGCCGCCAGGTCGGTTGCGCCGCTACCGCGATACCTACGAGCCAGAGCACCGCCAGGATGCAGGCGCGAAGGCCGAATTGGTTAAAAAATTGGGCCATGCGTGTTTGCGGAAACCTGGGTTACAATTTCACCGAAATAGCCAGCAGCGGCAACAGCGTTTTGGCCCGGAAGCGGTCGTTGTCGAAGGTCAGTTTGCGGTCGGTGGTGTACTCCGAAAACTGAAAACTCAGTCCGGCGCGGATGCCCACTTTGGGCCGAATCCAATACCGGGCGTAGAGTTCGGAATTTAGGCTGCCCAAATCGCTGTCGCTGACGAGCAGCAGGTTGAAAGGCGTGACTTTCGCTGACTCGATGCTGAGGGGACGGCCCTGCGAACGGGCTACAAACTCCCCGCTTTTCCGACCGCCAAAGGTCACGCCAATGGCATCGATGTTGAAGCCCAGGTCGAAGCGGCTCCCGAAGGTGTACTGGAGATGAATGGCCAGGTTGAGGGCGTTGGTCTGGGCGCGGGGCATCCGGAGGGTATCGAAATTGGTCAGAATGTTTTCGGTAAACAGCGCCACGAAGCTGCTGCGGTTGGAGGTCAGCTTGGCCGGGGCCGTGAGGTAGTCGATGTTCTGACCGAAGTACGAAGTCAGGCGCAGTCCGAGGCCGACTTTGAAGTGGCCATGTTCGCCAAAACCCCATTGCCGGTTGACCGACACGGCGGGCGAAAACACCCCACCGCCCCCGGCCAGGGCCAAATCAGCGGTGGTGTAGTGCTTCTGGGCCAGGGCCGACAGCGGCAGGGCCAGGAGGAAAAGTAGGTATTTCATGGAAAAAAGAGTGTAGTGTTTTGCGTTCAGCGTTTAGCGTTGATTTTTACCCTAAACTTCTGAGCCGCAAGGCGGACCGACCAAACTCATTGCAATTCGGCGCTCCCGAACAACACCGAAAAAGGACGGCACCAAATCAGTACGTACTTCCGCTGAGCGGTGCTGGTATCCGAGGGAAGCGGGATGCTGAAGGTCCCCAGTTTAGTGAGGCGATCCACTTCGATGAAGTTTTTAGCCCCGGTGTCTTCGGCCAGGTAAATGCGCAGGTCGGGGCCGGAATCGGTTTTGAAATTCTCGAACGCAAGAAATTCCTTGCCCTCGGCATTTTTCACAACGCTGACCTTGCCGGAGGTAGCATGAACACCGTTCATGAACACGCCCTTCGTTTGCGTGATGGGTTCCGGGATCGTCGAAGCGCCGTTCGTGCCGTTGTTGATGGGCAGCGGTTCGTCAACGATCGTGAAATCAGGATTTTTCTTGCAAGCGACCAGCGCCAGCGGAAGCAGCAGGGTGAAGAGGAGTTTTTTCATTGGGAAATGGAGGCGTTCCGTTGGTTTACGAAGCAAAGGTGTCGGATGCGGCAAAAAACCAGTGTCGGCTGGCTGACGTTCCGAGTTAAATCAAGCTGGCGGTGGATTTCCTCTCAGATGGGTGGGGCGGGTGACCTCGACAAATTACTCGTTTTTCCGTGACCTGCCTACCTACGCAAGGCCGCCTTGACAGGTTCTGAAACGAGTTGAAATGAAAAAAGCCTCAAATCAGGCTGATTTGAGGCTTTTTGACGTGTTTCGTGGTCCCGCGTGGAATCGAACCACGATCCTGAGTTCCGGAAACTCATATACTATCCGTTGTACTACGGGACCAGAGGCGAAAAAAGCCACCCGTTGGGGTAGCTTTTTTCTTCGTAGCGGGGACCGGACTCGAACCGATGACCTTTGGGTTATGAGCCCAACGAGCTACCAACTGCTCCACCCCGCGCTATTGTGAGTGCAAAGATAAGGTGCTTCGTCTGAAAGTCAAGTTTGAGTTTTAAAAAAACTGAATAAATCGTCCCGCTCTGGTGCGTCTTTCGGGAAACCATGCGTTTTTTGTTCACCGTAAACCGAACCGGATTTGCCCATGACCCGCGCCCTTTTTCTCCTTCCGCTCCTCGCTACGCTGACCAGCCACGCCCAGGTGAACGTCAATCAACTCGGAAATAACCAGGTCGAGAGCGGCAACCTGATTGCCACTGGCGCGTACACCAACTACGAAAATCAACCCTTCATTCCCGAAGAGTGGATCGGGGGTACCCTCCAGACCACCACGGGGAAAATCTACAGCGCCATCGCCCTGCGCTACAACGCCGAACGCGACCTGCCTGAGTTTCAATTGAGTGAAAACGTGTACCGGGTTTCGTTTCCCGTCCGGGAATTTATTCTGGGCGACAGCACCCGGCCCGCAGCCCGGCGCTTCCGCAATGGGTTTGCCGCCGTAGACGAGCAAACGCCTGCCAGTTTTTACGAAGTGTTGTACACGGGTAAAAGCAGCCTGCTCAAACGCACGAAAGCCTCGCTGCTCGACGTAACGAGTTACAACTCAGCCACGAAGCACAAGCGGTTCGATTTCAACCAAAGTTATTACGTGGCCCGGCCCGGAGTGGCCCCGGTGCGGGTGAAGCGCGAAAAACGCAGCCTGCTCGAAGCCCTCTCCGACAAGGCCCCGCAGGTGGAAGCATACCTGACGAGCGAAAAACTTCGCCTGCGTGACTGGGCCGACGTGGGGAAAGTACTGCGGTTTTACGACGGGCTATAATTTTTCTTCACGCCCTTCCAACCCTCGCCCGGTTTTTTGAGTCCTTGCGGTAAATCCTTCTTAAACCGTGATGAAAAAGACCATTTTGCAGGTTGTGTTGCTCCTGGCGCTGGGCTGCATGAAGAAAATCGAACACGAAACTGGCCCGGAACTGACCGACCAGGCCATTTTGAGCAACACCCTGGCGGCGGATGGCTGCGACTGGAATTTTTACATCGCCAAAAAAACCTACGTGCCCGCCAACCTCGACGTTATCCGGCAATTTGTGGGCAAAGAAACGTACTATCACTACGATTCGGTCACGGTGCGTTACCGTTCCACCGGCCGCCAGAAGGAGCTTAAGTGCGGCTGGGGAACCAAAACCATTCAGGACGAAATCGAGGTGCTGGAGGTGAAAAACTAATCTCACCTGCGTCAAATCGTCTACCCTCTTTCTTGCTTTCGGTTTCCACCTCTGTTTTTCAAAACGCCGAATTCGTCTGCCGGTTACTCAGCGCCCAGAGCCGTTCCATCGCGTCAGGGTCATGAACGATGGCCTGGGCCGAAATGGGTTTTTTATCGGAAAAATACCGTCCCGTTACGCCCTCCACTTCGGGCGAAGTCGCCAGCCAAATTGCCGTTTCAGCCCCTTTTTCGGAACTGCGCATCAGAAACCCAAACGTGTTGAACAAGGTGCCGAACCAGCCCCCGCCCGTGCGTCCAAATTCGCTCCGCACCGCGCCGGGGTGTACGGCGTTGACCGTCACGCGGGTGCCGCCGAGCCGCCGGGCCAGGGCGTTGGTGAATAAAATATTCGCCAGTTTTGACTGCCCATAGGCTTTCGTGCCAGAATACCCGCGCCGCCCGTTTACGTCGTCCCAGTTCATCCTGCCAAAGGCTTCCGCCCGCGAGGCGAGGTTGACGATTCGCGCCGATGGAGCCGCCTTCAGGTTTTCCAACAATAAATTCGTCAGCAGAAAATAGGCGAGGTGGTTCACCGCCCAGGTCGTTTCCAGCCCGTCCACGGTTTCGGTGTAGTGGCCGTTGACGGCCCCGGCGTTGTTGACCAATACGTCGATGACGGGAAACCGGGTCTTGATTTCCGCCGCCGCCCGGCGGATGTCGGCCTGCGAAGACAGGTCGCCCAGCACCAGGTGGACGGCCTCGTGGCCCGCTTTGCGGCGGATATCATGCAGGGCGGCTTCGCCTTTCTGGCGGTTGCGGCACAGCAACACCACTTCAAAATTTTGTTGGGCGAGTGTCAGCGCGGTAACGCGGCCCATGCCCGCATTGGCCCCGGTGACGATGGCGATTTTTTGATTCATGCTGTTTTTGAAGAAAATTCTTTCGGGTGTTCCCCGTTCCCTTCTCCAAAACCGCTCCGCCTGAATTTAGTTGGTTGGGGTATCTTCAAACTTCAACCCGTGTCAAGCCCTTAAACCCAATCAAACCGTAGTTTTGCCCCATGAACATCATCCTTCTCGACGGCTACACCCTCAACCCCAGCGACCTCACCTGGGCACCGTTCGAAGCCCTCGGCACCGTTCGCTACTACGACCGCACGCCCGCCGCCCAGGTGGTGGAACGTGCCCAGGATGCCGAGGTCATCATCACTAACAAAGAACCCATCCGGGCGACCACGATGGCCCAACTGCCCCGGCTTCGCTACATCGGCGTCACCGCCACCGGCTACGACATGGTCGATGTGACAGCGGCCCGCGAGCGGGGCATCGTAGTTACCAACGTGCGCGGGTATAGTTCACAGGCCGTGGCGCAGCAGGTATTTGCGATGCTCTTGAATTTTACGAACCGCATTCAGGAACACGCCGAAAGCGTTCGGGCGGGCGGTTGGGTGCGCTGTCCCGATTTTGCCTACACGCTCAGCCCGATTCCCGAACTGGCCGGAAAAACCCTGGGGTTGATGGGCTACGGGGCCATTGCCCGCACCGTGGCCACCATCGGGCGGGCCTTCGGAATGCGCATCCTCGCCAACCGCCGCCACCCGGAACCGGAGGAGGGGGTCACCTTCGTAGATGTGGAAACCTTGTTTCGGGAAAGCGATTTTCTCTCGCTTCACTGCCCCCTCACCGATGCCACACGGGGACTGGTCAACGCCCGCACGCTGGGGCTGATGAAGCCGTCGGCGCGACTCATCAACACGGGCCGGGGGCCGCTGATTGTGGAGGAAGATTTGGCGGCGGCGCTTCACAGTGGCACGCTGGCCGGAGCCGCGCTGGACGTGCTTTCGCAGGAACCGCCCAGGGCGGAAAACCCGTTGCTCGCCGCCCCCAACTGCGTAATTACGCCGCACAACGCCTGGGCCGCCGTAGAAGCCCGGCAACGATTGCTTACCATCGCGGCGGATAATTTGAGGGCGTTTTTGGAGGGGAATCCGGTGAATGTGGTAAGTTGAACCTGGAGGAAATCGAGGTGAAAGCAGTGAAGGCTTCTTTTTTACTGAACCAGGACACCTCCCGGTTCAGTAAAAAAGAAGCCTTCAAAATTTTGAGTTTCCCCTTTATTTCACTGCGGCCCCGCCGTCCGCACGTCCCAAAACACCGGCCGCTCGCTCAACGTCGTGCGCTGGGTCATGTTGGGGTTGGCGTCCACTTCCTGTTGGGGGTACGGCAGGGCGCGGGGCACGCGGCCGCCGTTGCCGGGATTCGCCGCCGCCGGAATTTTGGAGAGCGTCGGGTAGCCCGTGCGCCGCCAGTCGTTCCAGGGTTCCACGCCGACCATGTAGCTGGCGACGTACTTTTCCTCGATGAGTTTTTTCAACGCCGCGTCGCCCGTGCCCAACGCGCCCTGGGTCGCGAGGTAGGCCGTGGCCTGGGCCGCCGTCTGACCCGCGTTGGCGAACGAGGCCCGCACGCCCGCTTCAAAAAATGCCTGCGCCTCGCCGGGGCCGCCGTAGCGCAACGCCAGTTCGGCGCGGATGAAATTGTACTCCGAAAACAGCAGCATCCGAATCGGGGCCGAGCCGTCGTAGTTTAGGCTGGTGCCCGCGCCGTTGACGGTCAGCGTCGGGCCGGGGGGCAGGGCGGCGTTGGTGATGGCCCCGCGCACGTAGGTGTTGAGGCGCGAGAGGGTGTTACGCACCTGGTTGGCTCCCGTGCCGTTGGCCAGACCAACGTAGCCCGTCGTGCCGCTGGGCGGGGTCGTGACTGCCGCTGGGCTGAAGGGCGCGGGCGAGAAGTAGCTGGCCCGACGCGGGTCGGCTTTGGCGTTCATCAACTCCACGATGGTGGCGCTCACGGCGAGGTCGTCGGTGCGGAGCAGGATGAACTGGTGGATGGGGTTTTGTTTCCCGGCGGTGACTTCAAACCGCAACTGAAAATCGTCCGCCGTCGCGCTCAGGAATTTCGTTTCGTTGGCTTTCACAAAATCCCCGACCACCTGCGGCGTCACGGCCTGGGCGTTGAGTTGGTGCAGGTACAGGCGCAGCTTCACGGTGTTCGCCAGCCGAATCCAGCGCTGGGCGTTGCCGCCGTAGAAATAATCGTCGGGGCCGGGGGCCGCCAGCGCCGAGGTTTTGCTGAATTCGGCGATGCCCTCGTCGAGCAGTTTCAGCGCCGACTCGTACACGTCTTTGGAGGCGTCGAGTTTGGGCTGGAGGTTGGCGGTTCCCTGGAGGGCTTCCTTGAAGGGAATATCGCCCCAGAGATCGGCCAGGGTGGCGACGTAAAATCCCTTGAGGGTTTTGGCGATGCCGAAATAAAACGGGTGCGTGGCGGCGGGGTCGCGTTTGAGCAATTCGTCGATGTCGGCCAGCGGCCCGGCGTAGGCGTTGACCCGGAAGGCGGTGTTCACCTCCGTCGGGGCGATGGTGTAGGCATCGTAGGCCTCGGTTTGCCGCCCGTTTTGCGCGGCGAATTGCTGCGACCAGAGCAAGGTGTACTTGTGAACGTCGGCCCCCATCGCAAAGCCCACGTTGCCCTCGATGCTGGTCAGCAGCAGGTTGGGCGTGGCCGAGGTGGGCAAGTTGGGGTTGAGGTTGATTTCGAGGTAGTCGGTGCAGCCCGCTGTGGCGAGTAGCAACCCGACGAGGATGAGCGATTTGGTTGGTTTTCGGAGAAAATTCATGGGTGAATAAGTTTTTGTCTGAACCGCGATTGGCCTGGATTTTAGGATTTTCAGGATGGCTGATTCCTGATTTTCGATTTTTGGATTTTATCATCCTGAAAATCTGTAAATCCAGGCCAATCGCGGTTCAGACAGATTAAAACGAAGCCCTAACCACCACCCCGAACGTCCGGGCCTGGGGCAGGGTGTTGAATTCGATGCCCTGCACGTTCTGGTTGCTGCCCACGTTCACCTCCGGGTCGATGTGGGGCACCTTCGTCCAGAGCAGCAGGTTGCGGCCGTTAACACCCACGGACAGGACGCTGAAAGGCGTTTTTGCCAACAATCCGGCGGGCAGGTTGTAGGTCAGGCTGGCTTCGCGCAGGCGCGTCCAGGAGCCGTCGAAGACGAACATCCCTGGGTTGTTGAAGTTGTACAAACTCGACCAGTACTGCTGCGCCGACACGGGGACGGTGTTCGCACCCTGGGTTTCGAGGGTGCCGTCGGCTTTGATGGTGCCGGCCACGCCTTCAATCACGTAGGACTTCGGCGGCAATCCGTCGGCTCCGAAGCGCGGAAACTCGGCGGTTTCGGCCACGGTGCCCGTGCGGCGCAAATCGCCGATGACCCGTGAGAGGATGGTGCCGCCGCGTTTGATGTCGATGAGGAAATTGAGCGCCAGGCCCTTGTAACTCAGGTTGGTCGTCACGCCGCCCGTCCAGTTGGGGTTGGGGTCGCCCACCTTCTGCACGCCGCGCGTGTCGAGGCTGGGCAGGCCGGAGGCCGGGTTGAGCACCAGTTGGCCGTCGGGCGTGCGCAGTAGCGTGTTGGCGTAAATCACGCCGTAGGGTTGCCCGGCTTCGATGCGACCCTGGGCGGTGGTGAAGGGGCCGAGGCTGATGTTTTGCACCCCCGGCGCGAGCGAGACGACGTTGTTGCGGATGCGCCCGCCGTTGAAGGCCACGTTGAGCCGCCAATCGCCGCGCTGGAGGGGCGTCACCGACAGGCTCCACTCCCAGCCGCCCGATTCGAGCACCCCGGCGTTTTGGGCTACCGAGACGAATCCGCTCGCCGCCGCCACGGGCACGCTCAGGATGATGTCGGTGCTGCGTTGGTTGAAGTACGTCAGGTCGAGGCCGACGCGGCCTTTCCAGAACCGCAGTTCCGTGCCCACTTCCCAACTCCGGGTGAATTCCGGCCCCAGGTTGGGATTGCCCACGGCATCCTGCAAGCGCCGCCCCAGTTGCCCCAGGAAGGGGTAGGTGATTTGGGCGGGCCAGCCGTCCTGCGGGTTGGCCGGTTCGTAGTACACTTCGGTTGAGTAGGTATCGGCTTCGCGGCCCACTTTCGCCCAGGCCGATTTTAGTTTGGCAAAACTCAGCACGTCCTGGCCCTTGAGCGCCGGGATGGCGTCGGTCAGCACCACGCTGCCCGAAACCGAGGGGTAGAAGTAACTGCGGTTGGCTTTCCGAAACGTCGACGACCAGTCGTTGCGGCCCGTCAGTTGGAGAAACGCCCACTGCTTGTAGGCCAAATCGACGTTGGCGTACACGCCGATGAGCCGCTTGCGGTCGAGGTACTCGAAGGGCACGAAGTTGGCCGCGTTGGTGATGTTCTGGAAATCCCGCGTCACGGTGGTGTTGCCCACCACGCCCTGGTCGAGCGAACGGAGGATGTTCAACTCACTGCCCAGCAGCACGTTCATCGTTAAATTTTCGGTCAAATTCCGGTTCAGCGTCAGGTTGTTGTAAATGCTGGTTTCCTGGCGAAACACGGAGCGGTTGCCGATGGCCCCCACGCCCGCCACCGAGTGGTTGGCCTGGCCGCGCGCGCCGATGGCGTCCACGGTTTTCCGCCGTTCCGTAAACACGTCGGTGCCGATGCGCCCGTTGTAACTCAGCCAGTCGGTGAATTTGAAGGTGGCGTTGACGTTGCCAATGAAGCGCACCCGGTCGTCGTTGTAGAGGTTGTTGCGGAGGGTCCAGTACGGGTTGTCGGTGTTGTTGTTGAAATACACCTGCGAGCCGTCGGGGCGCTGGGAGGGTTCGTTTTTCAAATCATAATCACGCGGTAAAAACCATCCCCGGAACAGCGGGTTCGACAACTGGTTGCCGATGGGGCTGCGCTGCGAAGTGTTGTAAATCACCTGCGCGTTCGAGCCGAGGGTGAGTCGGTTGGTCAACTGGCTGCTGGCGTTGACGGCGAGCGTGTGGCGGTCGAGTTGGTTGCTTTCCATGAAGCCTTTTTCCCGCACCAGGCCGTACGAAAAGTAGTAGCTCGTTTTCTCCGTCGCGCCCGAAAAAGCCAGGTTGTGCTGCTGGTTGCTGCCCTGCCTAAACATATCGCGGACGTTGTTGGGGTAGGCCGTCAGCCGCACCGAATCGGGCAGGCCAAACAGGGCGCGGTCGGGCGCGGTATAGGCGCTGGCGACGTTTTGCCCCGCAATCAGCGGTCCCCAGTTCGACTGGTCGGCGTTGGGCTGGTACACGGGCCGGGCGGGTTGGCCCGCCCCGTTGAGCGAAGTGCCGCGTCCGTACTCGTTCTGGTAGTCGGGAAAGCGATTCGGTTCGACGAGGGTGTACGACGTCGTGTAACTGACGGTGTTTTTTTTCACCCCGTTGTACTTGCCTTTTTTGGTGGTAATCAAAATCGCCCCGCTCGCCGCCCGCGAGCCGTAGAGCGCCGCCGCCGCCGGGCCTTTCAGCACCGTGACGGTCTCGATGTCGTCCTGGTTGATGTCGAGGGCGCGGTTGGAATTCGAGACCCCCGTCTGCGAATTCGAGACCGACAGCGGCCCGGTGGCGTACTTGAAGGCGTCGCCCGTGCCCGACTGCCCGCCGCCGTTGTCGATGGGCACGCCATCCACCACGAACAGCGGCTGGTTGCTTTGGGTAAACGTGGTAAAACCCCGGATGAAAATGCTCGACGCCGACCCAACCATCCCGTTGGTGCCCGCGATGCGCACGCCCGGAATTTTCCCACTCAGCGAGTTGACGAGGTTGGTGGTGCGGGCCACGGTGAGTTCTTCGTTTTTGATGCTGTTTTGCGAAAAACCCAGCCCTTTGGCCGCTTTCTGAAAACCCAGAGCCGTGACCACCACCTCTTCGAGTTGCCGGGTGTCGGCCTTCAGTTGCACGTCGATGACCGTGCGGCTACCCACCGCGATTTCCTGCGTCAGCGTGCCGACGAAACTAAACACCAGCGTGGCCCCGTCGGGTACGGCGAGGCGGTACTGCCCGGCGGCATCGGTGGTGGTGCCCTGCGGGGCGACGCCCGCGCCCGTGTTTTTAAGCGTCACGTTCGCCCCCGCAATGGGCTGGCGGTCGTCGGCCCCGCTGACGGTGCCGGTTACGACCCGGTCCTGGGCCTGCGCCGCCACACCGAGGCAACAACCGGCCACGAGTGTCCGTAAAAACTGTCTCATAAAATTGGGGGGATGAGGTTGGAAAAAGGAAAAAATCCCGAACGCGGCCCGATTCGAGGAAGGCTAAAAGTAGGGGGAGGAAGGCCGCGTGGAAATCCCGCAGGGCGGGGGATATTTGGAGGGAAGGGAAGGAAGGACAGTGGCTGTTTTTTCGAGAAATCCACTTTTGCCCACTAAAAATCAATGAATTACATACTAGTCATTTTGGGGGAGGACGCTATTGTCCTACTCGAACCCGCAGCCCCAGGATTTAACATGACGGAGATGTCCGGTAGTGACAGCAGCAACAAAAAAGCCTCCCGCTGCTGACAGCGGGAGGCCCAATCGATAATGCCTGAACAGAACTTAGCGCGTTAGCTCCAGGTAAGGAACAATCAAGTCCTGATACCTGAGCACTCCGTACTTGTTTCGGTAATTTTCATTCTCATTGGCCGGGGTAAGTTGGTCGTCAGGAATTAACGTGACGCCTCTTTCCTTGAGCAAGGCGTTGAATTTTTCTGGATACAACTCAAGGAAAAGCTGGTAAAACGCGGCTGACGCAGCAACGACACCCCGCAGGCTTTTATCCAGCACAAGGGCAACGATTTCAGGATGGCTACCCGCATACCGGCGCAACGGGCGGAAGGCACCTGAGCCACGACCTCTGATATAATATTCTGGTACGCAGAATGAGCAAACCCCTGGCGATTCAAGCACCGCTTTCGTAAGAGAAGCCATGTAAATGGTCGCGCTGTCTGCCTCAACGTTGCCGATTCGTCTGATTCTACTCTGCACGTCGGCTTCGTATTGTTTAAATTCATCCAGGTACGGTTCTGCCACCACGCTCTCTTTTTTACAGGAGAAAGCGAATAAGGATAGCCACAGAATTGTGAGCGCAGTTTGTTTCGATTTCATGGCAAGGGTGTTTAAAGAGGGAAGATTTCAAAAGAAAATGCCGCTGTGCCTTTGATTTGGAGTTACCCCCGGCAATCTAACCAGGCTGAATCGCAAAGAGGCGAAAACCAGTTGTGGAGTTGGTTCTGGGGCAAAGACACCAGCGTGGGCGGAAGGGTTGGAAAGGGCGTAAAAATTTCTCCCCGCCGTGGCCGGTGTGCTTACCGGCCACTCCATTCGCCAAGCCGGTTCCGGTCAGTAAGGACACGGGCCGTATCAACAGCTCTTTTTGGTCGGTCGCGTAGCGACCTAAGGTTTGTAGAAAGAATCGGCCCTATTTTCTGGTGGTGGTCGCGTAGCGACCCAACATCGAGCGGTTTGTTGGGTCGCTACGCGACCACCAGGCAACGGGGGGGGTTTTCCTACAAACATCTGATGCCTAACGGCATCTGTCCCGCCGTGGCCGGTGTCCTCACCGTCCACTCCGTTCGCTGTGCCAGTTCCGGTCGATGACTAACCGAGGCACGCACGAAGGCCAAAAACCACCCCTTCCCGAATCCCCCAATCCGGGGGATTTTTCCGGCCCGCCGAAGCCCGTACTTTTGAGAAGGGGCAAAAAAAAAGTAGCCCCGAACACCGCGAAGCTACCTTTCCGTAATTTTCACTATTTAACCAAAATCTTCAGTGCCGGAACCCGGTTCCTGCACACCCCAAAAGTAGGTAGGGCCGCGCCGCCCGGCGTTGCCCCAGTCCGGGTGATATTTTCGGCGAAAAAATCCCGATTCGCCCGATTCGAGGGGATTTCCCTCACCCATGCCGCATGAAAAGCCGTTTACTGCTCTTGTTTTTTCTCCTGAACCGGGCCGCTACGGCGCAGTTCAGCCCCGCTTTTTTTGACCAACTCTCGGTCGAAGACGGGCTCTCGCAGAGCGAGGTGTACAGTGTCCTCAAAGACCGGCAGGGTTACGTGTGGCTTGGCACCCAGGACGGCCTCAACCGCTACGACGGCTACCGCTTCGAGCACTTCAAGCACGACCCCTTCGACGCCAGCACGATTTCCAACGACTACATCACCGCGCTTTTTGAGGACGCGCAGGGCACGCTCTGGGTGGGCACCCAGGACGGCCTCAACCGCTACGACGCGGCGGCGGGGCGCTTCGTGCGGTTTGCCGACTCCTCATCTCAACGCGTCCACCAGCCCTTCAACATCCAAGCCTTTGCCGCCGACCGGCACGGCACGCTTTGGGTGGGCACCAAACTGGGCCTGCGGCGGGTGATTGGCGACGGCGCGGGCGGGTACCGGGTGCGGGCCTACCAGCCGGGGGCCGAATCGGAGTACCGACGGAATTCGGTGCTGAGCCTGCTCACCGACCGACGCGGCACCGTGTGGGTCGGCACCGCCGGCGACCTGCACCGGGTACACATCGCCAATCCGACGGCCCCACCCGACCGACAGTCGGTGCAGGTGCGCCCCGCCGTCGATGCCACGCAGCCGAGGTTTTGGTTGCCGGGTTCCGCCGTGCGGGCGCTGGCCGAAGACCGCTTCGGGATGCTCTGGGTGGGCACCGAGCGCGGCCTGGCCCGGCTCGACCCCATCCGTTTGCAGGTGCTGCCCCAACCCGCCGTGTCGGAACGGATGGCCGACAAGTGGATTCGAACCTTGCTGGTCGATAAATCGGGCTTGCTTTGGGTGGGCAGCGAGCAGCAAGGCCTTTACCGGTTCCGGCTACCCGACGGCCAAACGGCGCATTTTCAGGATGCCTTCGGCGAAGATTTGTTGGCCAAAAAAGGGCTGAAAAGCAGTTTCATCAACGTGCTCTACGAAGGCACTGACCCACAGGAAGACCTCGTGTGGATTGGCACCCACAACGCCGGAGCGCAGGTGTACAGCCGCTCGAAAAACAGTTTCCGGCAGTGGGATTTGCTGACCGACGGGCACCAATCGTCGTCGGTTAACCTGGTGTTTGCACTCCGCACCGACCGGCAGGGCGACCTGTGGATTGGCACCCACGGCGGGCTGTTGCGAGTAAACCGCCAGACCGGAGTTTCGCGGCGCTACGCCCTGGAGTCGGCGCGGTTGGGCGGCTCGTACAGTCAGGAAATCAACAGCCTGCTCGAAGATAGCCAGGGTACGCTCTGGGTGGGCAGCAACGGCGGGCTGTTTCGCTACGAGCGCGAACGCGACCAGTTCCGGTTTGTGCCGATGGACCAGGTGCTGAAGGGCGACGAAAAAAAGATGCTCACCGGCACCTTCGTTGAAAGGGTTTTCAGCCTCTACGAAGATTCCCGTCAAACCCTTTGGATTGGCACGGGCCGCAGCCTCAAACGCCGCGACCCCCGCACGGGAGGCCTCACGTCCTATGACTACGACCCCGCCGATTCGACCAGCTTGCGGCCTTTTCTGGTCGAATCGATTCAGGAAGACGGGCGGGGGAATCTCTGGGTCGGTACGGCCAACGGTCTCAACAAACTCGACCTGCGCACCGGCAAGGCCACTTTTTTCAGAACCAAGCCCAACGACCCGGCCAGCCTGCCGGGCAACTCGGTGCTCGACATCCACCGCGACCGGCGCGGGCAGCTTTGGTTTTGTACCAACAAGGGCCTCAGCCGACTTTTCTACGAAAAAGGCCGCGAGCGGTTTGAGAATTTTACCGAAAAGACGGGTCGCCGAGGACAGGGCCTGCCCAACGGCATGGTCTACGGAACGCTCGAAGACGAGCGCGGTCGGCTCTGGCTGAGTACCAACCTGGGGCTTTCCTGTTTCGATCCCCTGAAAAAAACGTTTAAAAATTACGACGTCAACGACGGGCTGACTCACAACGAGTTCAACATGGGGGCCTACTGCCGCAGCCGCGAAGGCGACCTATTTTTTGGTGGCATCGGGATGGTGGTGAGTTTCAAGCCCTCGGCGTTGGTCGAAAACCGGCACCGGCCCCGCGTGGTGCTGTCGTCGTTCAGCACCTTCGACCGGCCCCTCAACGCCGATAGCCTGCTGGCCCGCCGGGGGCAACTCGATTTTAACCACACCGAAAACTTTTTTACGCTGGGCTTCGCCGCCCTCGATTTTACCAATCCGCACAAAAATCAATACGCCTACCGGCTCGAAGGGCTTGATGAGCAATGGATTAGCAACGGAACCCGGCGCTACGTGAGTTTTGCCAACCTGCCCCCCGGTGCGTACGTGCTGCACGTGCGGGCCTCCAACGGCAACGGCTGGTGGAGCGGCGCACCCCTGCGGATTCCGCTGCGCATTCGGCCCCCGTTCTGGCGGACGGGCTGGTTTTACGCGCTGGCCTTCGTGGTGCTGGCCGGGTCGGCCTGGGCTTTTTATCGGTACCGCCTTCGGAAAGGCGTGGCCCACCTGCTCGAACTGGAGCGCGTGGTGTTGGAAGAAAACGAGCGCGTGCGCAAGCTGGCCGCCCAGGATTTGCACGACGAATTCGGCAACACCATCACGCGGATTTCGATGCTGACCGAACTCATCAAGGCCCGGCTCAACGGGCACGGCGAAGAAATTTCGCCCTTGCTCACCAAAATCAGCGACAACAGCAACCGGCTTTACCAGGGCACCAAAGACTTCATCTGGGCCATCAACCCCGAACACGACAATTTTTTCGAGGTTGCCATCCGCCTCAAAGACTTCGGCGACGACGTGTTCGACCGCAGCGGCGTCACCTTCCAGGCCTACGGCATCGGCGACGAACTCCGCACCGCCGCGCTGCCAATGGGCGCGAGCCGCCACCTGGTACTGCTTTTCAAAGAAGCGATGAGCAACACGCTCAAACACGCCCGCGCCACCGAAGCCAGCCTGCACTTCGCCGCCCGCCCCACCGGCCTCGAAGTGACCTGGCGCGACAACGGCCTGGGTTTCGAGGCCAGCAGCACGACGCCGGGCAACGGCCTGCAAAACATCCGCAGCCGGGCCGGGAAAATTGGGGGGGCGGTGGAAATTCTGGCTCCAGCGGGCAGCGGCACGGCCATTACCTTCCGGCTGAAGCAGACCATCCCCCTCCCGCAAACTGGGTGAGACGGCGTTTTCGTCCTTTCAAACCGTCGTGCAACGTTGGGAAAAAGGGGAAGTCTTTGGTTGGGAAGCCAGGATTTGGGTCGAACCTCCGTTCAGAAACCGGAATTTTCCACCGGTGTAAAAGACCAGCGGAGGCGGCCCGAAATCCAGCGACCTTTTTCCCGAACTAAACAATCGAGCAGTGTGAATAACGAATAAAAAACAAGAAATATCGAATGTAAATCTTTTTATTTCAGGGGTTTACCTTCTTTATTGTTTATTTTTTATTCGATATTTCATTTGTGCTTTCCCCAGCCCATGTATCCCCAATCGCCTCCCGTGCGTACGCCGCCCCTGATTCGAATCTGCATCGTTGAAGACGACAACCTCATCCGCGACGGTTTCGCGCTGCTCATCGACAGCACCCACGGGTTTACCATCGTCAATACCTACTACCGCTGCGAAGACGCCCTGAAAAACCTCGACACCGACCGCCCCGACGTGGTGCTGATGGACATCGACCTGCCTGGCATGAACGGCATCGAGGGCATCACCCGGATTAAAAAACTCCGCCCCCGCACCAACATCATCGTGGTGACGGTGTACGAAAACGACGAGTTAGTGTTTAAGGCCCTCTGCGCCGGAGCGGGTGGGTATTTGACCAAAAATATGCAGCCCACCCGGCTCCTCGATGCCATCCGCGACATTCAGGAAGGCGGCGCGCCGATGAGCACCAACATCGCCCGGATGGTGGTGGCCTCGTTTCAGAAAAACCGCAATTCGCCCCTCACGGGCCGCGAAACCGAAGTGCTCGAACTCCTCGCCAAAGGCAAAAGCTACACGACCATCGCCGACCAGTTGTTTGTCGACAAAGAAACCATCCGCACCCACATCAAAAACATCTACTGGAAACTCGAAGTCCACTCCAAAGCCGAGGCGATTGAAAAGGCGATGAAGGAGCGGTTGATTTGAAGAGTGATTTTTTGAAACGGAGGAAAAACCTCTACCGCTCGCAATGACGGGGGCGGCAGCGGTTTTTTGTCGGGTTGGAAAAAAGGTGCTTCACTTCGATGGGGTGCCTTTTTGTAGCCCACTCCCCCAAAGCAGGTGAGCCGCTTCACGGCATAGGCATCACAAAAGCAATTTCCCCGCCAAAAATCCCCAAAATCAACACCCGCGCGGAGTTCCCACCGCGTTTATCGCGTTCGTTCGCCGTTCATCCGGTCCCATCGGCTTTCCGCCGAATCCCACCAACTGCGGGAGCCGCCGCCCTACCTCGACCGGTACTTTTAGCCCTGGAAATTCTCCAGTGTACTTCTTCTAAAAAACCGGTTGACTGCTATGAATGCTTCCTTTCGTCGTATCGGATTGGCTTTGCTGACCCTGTTTCCTAGTTGCCTCGCAGCGCAAACGTCGTATTACGAAAAGCCGGTCGGTATCCAGGACCCCGACCGGATCGGCGTTACGCCAGGCAACGTCGTGCGAACCCCTACGTTCAACGCGGCCATTTACCCGGTCATCAATTCGGTGAAAGTGAAACTGGCCCTCGAAAACCCGCTCCGAGCGGCGCTGCGGATTCGGTTGCTCAATGAGCGCGGGTTGGTGCTCTTTACCGACCAGGTAAGACGGAACCAGAAATCCAGTATGCAGAATTTCGACATGAGCGGCATGAGAGACGGTACCTACACGCTGGAAATCAGCGACGGAGTCAATACCCAGCCCCTGGAGTTTCGATTGGAAAGCCGCGAACCCGCCCCCGTGGTGGTGTCGGAGCGGGTGATTGCGGTGCGGTAAAGTTCCGCCTGCGTCCCATCCGCTACAGCAAATGCACTAACGAGGAGCGTCCTGCTGACAATTCCATTGCGGACTCGTTTCAGCAGGACGCTCCTCGTTTCTTTTTTCAAAACGAAAACCCCGCTCTTAGGGCGAGTCGATTAAAATCTTCCGTGCGGGTAGCGAGGAGACGACCTTCGGTCTGAGTGCGTTGGTACCGGTAGCAAAAGCCTGGTTGTTGGGGGCGGCCCCGGCGGCGGTCACGGCTCCGCTCTGGAAATCGGCGGCGAGTTTTTGCCCGGCCAGCACGGGGTACAAAAGCACGGGCGGAGTTGGTCGGCGTTGAGCGCATCGACGTTGATGCCCGAGGCCGTAAACGCGTCGTTGGTCGGGGCGAAAACGGTGTACAGCCCGGCTTCCCGGAGGGTTTGCACCGGCCCGGCTTTCTGCACGGCTTTCACCAGCGTGCTAAACCGGGCATCGCCCGAAGCCACGTCGACGATGGTGCTGGACGCAGGCGGGGCCGGGGTGTCGTCTTTTTTGCAGGAAGAAACCAAGCCGAAACCCAGGAGCAGGGCGAAGAGGATGGGTGGGCGCAGCAACGAATGCCGGCGCAGCAACGGGGTGTTCATGGGGCTTTTCGTTTGTGTTTGATTACGCCCTTAACAACCTCGTTTGCCCCGGTTTCCGGTCAGGCAAGGGGAGTGAGCGGCCCAGCGACGGGAGCGAACCGCCGGAAAACCGGAGCGAGCCGTGAGTCGAGGAGGTATCCGACTCTGCTTCAAAGCTTTTCTCGGCTCCGTCTTGCCCAACGGCGATTTTTCTTCTACCTTTGCCAGCCCGTTTTGAAACGCCAACGATTTTTTTGACACATATTTTCGATGAAACGCACGTTCCAACCTTCCAACCGCAAGCGCCGCAACAAGCACGGCTTCCGCGAGCGCAACAGCACGCCCAACGGTCGCCGGATTCTGGCCGCCCGCCGCGC
The DNA here is from genome assembly GCA_964244295.1 of uncultured Cytophagales bacterium. GTDB lineage: Bacteria > Bacteroidota > Bacteroidia > Cytophagales > Spirosomataceae > JAJAZB01. The sequence continues at coordinate 22,009 of CAXTIG010000025.1, read as the reverse complement.
CCGTGGCCGCCACAAGCTCACCGTCAGCGACGAGAAACGCCACAAGCAGTAAACTGATTTACGAATTACGGTTTACGAATTACGATTGTCGAAAAGCCTTTAAATCGTAATTCGTAAACCGTAATTCGTAAATCACTTGCGTTGCACGTTTAGCAAGGCCGAACGGCTTTCGAGCAAAAAAGTCATCGAGCGCCTTTTCAAAAAGGGTAGCCCGGAAACCGGTTCGGTTTTCAGCTACCCTTTTAGTGTGTTGTACCTGCGCGATGAAGGTTCCGTCGAGGAAGTACCCGCCGAACCGGGTCTACCGGCCATTTTGATTTCGGTTTCCAAACGAAATTTCAAACGGGCCGTTGACCGCAACCTGATTAAACGCCGCATCCGTGAGGCGTACCGGCTCAACAAAACCCTGCTTTTCCCCAGCGAAACCGCCCGCCCCCCCGCTTACCTCGCCTTCGTGTACATCGCCAAAGAAATTTTAGGGTTTGAAGAGTTAGAAAAAAAGATGAAATTCGTTCTTAGGCAGGTGAAGTGACCTTCTGGTCTGTCATCCTGAGCTTGCGAAGGACCTTTCGCGATTAACTTCAACCTGCTTTGTTACCTACCGCGAAAGGTCCTTCGCAAGCTCAGGATGACAGACCCGGTGGAACAGCCGGGTTTCTTTAAAAACCTTTCTTTCCATGCAACGCCGCTCTTTCAAACTCCTCCTGTTGACCGGCGTGGCCGGTCTGGGCCTCACGCTGGCTTCGTTTACCGACCCCGGCGAGCGCTTCTTCGAAATCGCCAAGAACCTCGACATTTTCGCGACGCTCTTCAAGGAACTCAACTCGTACTACGTCGACGACATCAACCCCAACAAGGTAATGCGCGCCAGCATCGAGTCGATGCTCAAATCGCTCGATCCGTACACGAATTATTACCCCGAAGACGACATCGAGGATTACATGACCATGACCACGGGCAAATACAACGGCATCGGGGCGCTCATCGGCACGCGGCAGGGCAAGCACCAGGTGATGATGGTGTACGAGGGCACGCCCGCCGAAAAGTCGGGGCTGAAAATCGGGGACGAAATCATCAAAATCGACGGTGTGGATTTGAAAAGCCGCCCCAACCTCGACTTCGGGAAGCTGCTGAAAGGCCAGACGGGCACCTCCGTGAAACTCACCGTGAAGCGCTACGGCCAAACCGCCACCGAAGACCTCAGCGTACCCCGCGACGTGGTGAAAATGACCAATGTGCCCTACTACGGCATGATCAACGCCGAGGTAGGCTACATCGACCTGAAGGATTTCACCAACACGGCCTCGCGGGAAATGCGCCAGGCCTTTCAGGAATTGAAGGCCCAGGGGATGAAAAAAGTCGTGCTCGACCTGCGCGAGAATCCCGGCGGCTTGCTCAACATGGCCGTGGACATCTCGAATATTTTCATTGCCAAAGACGCCGATATCGTCAGCACGAAGGGTAAAGTGACCGAGTGGAACAAAACCTACGCGGCCCTCAACCCCGCCCTCGACACCGAAATTCCACTCGTGGTGCTCACCAACAGCCGCAGCGCCTCCGCCGCCGAAATTGTGGCGGGCGTGATTCAGGATTACGACCGGGGCGTGCTGGTGGGGCAACGGAGTTTTGGCAAGGGGCTGGTGCAAGTGACGCGGGATTTGTCTTACAACTCGAAGCTGAAAGTCACTACGGCCAAGTACTACATCCCTTCCGGGCGTTGCATCCAGGCCATCGATTACAGCCACCGCAACCCCGACGGTTCAGTGGGCAAGATTCCCGATTCGCTCAAAACGGCCTTTAAAACCAAAGCCGGTCGCGCCGTGTACGACGGCGGCGGCATTGCCCCCGACGTGGAGGTGGACAAAAAACAAGCCTCGGCGCTGCTGACCGCCCTGGCCACCAACGGCCTGCTCTTCGACTACGCCAACAAGTACCGCCACGACCACGCCAGCATCAAGCCCGCGCGCGAGTTCGGCCTCAGCGATGGCGAGTACGCGGAATTTGTGAAGTGGCTGGCCGACAAGGAATACGAGTACACGACCCAGGTGGAGCGGGACTTTGCCACGCTTGAAGCCTCGGCCAAAACCGAGAAGTACTACGACACCGTGCAGGAACAACTGGCCTCGCTGCGTAAGAAACTTTCCCACAGCAAGGAACAGGACTTGCAGTTGTTCAAAGACGAGGTGAAGTACCAGTTGGAGCAGGAAATCGTGGTTCACTACGGTTTGCAAAAAGGCCTGCGCGAACTTTCCTTCTCGAAAGACCCCGAAATTCAGGCCGCCCTCAAACTCTTCGGCGACATGCCGAGGTACCAGGCGATTTTGAAGTCCGCCAAGTAAGGTTGTCAAGCCCGTACTGCATCAATAGCGAGGGATTTAAGTCCCTCGCTATTGATTTTTAAAGCCGTTTCAAATGCTGATTTTGTCTCTTGAAACTTCCACCCGCGTGTGTTCCGTGGCGCTGCACCAGGAGGGCGAGTTGCTGGCTTGCTACGAATTGTTTACGGAAAAATCGCACTCCGGGATGCTGACCACGCTGGTACAAAACGTGGTTGAACACGCCGGGGCTACGCTCGCCGACCTCGACGCGGTGGCGGTGGCAAAGGGGCCGGGTTCGTACACGGGGCTGCGCATCGGCGTTTCCACGGCGAAGGGCCTCTGCTATGCCCTCGACAAACCGCTGCTGGCCGTCAACACGCTCGAAGCAATGGCGGCACAACTGCGGGATTTTGTACCCGAAGATGCCCTGCTTTGCCCAATGATCGATGCCCGGCGTATGGAAGTGTACTGCGCGATTTTCGCCCCGAGCGGAGAGGAAATCGAGCCTACGCAGGCCAAAATTGTAGACGAGGCGGCGTTCAGCGAGTACCTCGGCGCTCAGCCGGTTTTCTTTTTCGGCGACGGTGCGGCCAAATGCCAAGTGTTTCTCGGCTCCCATGAAAATGCCCGGTTTCCGGCCACGCCCGTTTTCCCCGGCGCCCGCACCGTGGGCCTCCTCGCCACGCAAGCCTATCGCGACGGTCTGTTTGAAAACGTCGTGACGTTTGAACCTTTTTACCTGAAGGAATTTGTTGGGACGAAAAAAGTCTGAACCGCAGCGGCGGACCGTCACGATTGGCCCGGATTAAAGGATTTTCAGGATGATAAAACCAGGAATCAGCCAGCCTGAAAATCCTTTAATCCGGGCCAATCGTGACGGTCCGCCGCTGCGGTTCAGACATAAAAAAATCATGGAAGCCGAAATCATCAACCGCGTCGCCAGCAGTGGCCTCGTTACGCTTGATTTGGAGGAACTGTATCACTCCGGCGAGCGGGTCGTGTACGATTTGAAGGACAACCTGTTCATGGGAATGATTCTGAAGGAAAAAGACTTTCGGGAATTTCTGAAAACCCACGACTGGACGCAGTACACGGGAAAGAACGTCGCCATCGTCTGCTCCGAAGACGCCATCGTACCCACCTGGGCGTACATGCTGCTGGCCGTGAACCTCGAACCCTACGCCCACGCCTTCGTTTTCGGCGATTTGCAGGCTTTGGAAGAAAAGCTGTTTTTGGAAGCGCTGGAAAAAATAGACCCCGAAACGTACCGCGATGCGCGGGTGGTGGTGAAAGGGTGCAGCAAAGTACCCGTGCCCACGGCGGCCTACGTCGAACTCACCCGGCGGCTGCGGCCCGTGGTGCAAACGTTACTGTTCGGCGAGCCGTGCAGCACCGTGCCGCTGTACAAGCGGTCGAAAGTCAAGGGTTGAAAATAGACTTTACACGCAGAGACGCGGAGGCGCAGAGTTAAGAACCACTCTGCGCCTCCGCGTCTCTGCGTGTAAACTGCCCATCGCTTTTTCGACGTTTGCTAGGGTTTGCTTTCGTACACAAAAAAAGAGAACGGAAACGGATGCCGCTCGTCGGCGGGGATGTCGCGGCGGCTGGTATGCTTGAGCCGAGTTTCGTCAAATTCGGGGAAAAACGCGTCGCCGGGGAAATCGTGCCAGATGACGGTCAGGTGCAGCGTATCGGCCAGAGGCAGGGCTTCTTGGAAAATCTCTGCGCCGCCTAGCACGAATACTTCTTCCTCGTCGGCGTAGCGTTCCAAAGCTCTCTCCAGACTGTGAACGCGCTCGAAACCTGGCTCCAGGGCGTAATCGCGCTGCCGGGTAATGACCAGATTTCCTTCTGGCGACGACACGCGGTCGGGCGTATCGTAGCTTTTCCGGCCCATGATCATTTTCCGGCCCGCCATCACGGCGCGGAGGTTGGCTCCATCTTCGGGCAGGGGCGGCCAGGGAAGTCGGCCTTTCAGGCCAATGGCCCGGTTCTGGCTCATGGCGGCGATGAGTGAAAGCTGCATGGATTAACCTCGATAGAAGGCAATATCCCGCAGGTTTGCTCCACAACGGGATTAAACCCTCGCGGGGTTAACGGGTGAAAAATGCCGCTGAAGCCAGTCGGCGGTGCGTTGGTAATCGGCCCGGACGAGGCCGTGGCTGGCGTTCAGCACGTAGTGTTCGGGTTGAAAACCGCTTTCCCGGAGCCATTGTTCGTAGCGCTGCATTCCGTCGGGCTGGTAGTACGGGTCGGAATCTCCCGAAAGCAGCAAAACCGGCGCGCCGTTGGATTGAGCCGCCGGGCCGGGGTCTTGCAGGGGCAGCATGGCCCGCCAACCCACCATGCCTGCCAACAGGGTCGGGTGAAGTAGCAGCAAAGCGCCGGCCATGTTGGCCCCGTTGGAATAGCCCAGCGCCAGGAGTTTGCCGACATCCAAGTGCTCGTCTTCCAGAAATTTTTGCAGAAAATCGGCCAGTTCGTCGGCCCGGAAACGCAGGTCTTCTTCATCGAATACGCCCACGCGCAGCCGCCGGAAAAAGCGCGGTGCCCCATTTTCCAGCACGTTGCCGCGCACACTGAGCAAATTGAACCGGGGCGCGAGTTGCTGCCCGACGGGAATCAGATCGTTTTCGTCGCCCCCGGTGCCGTGCAACAACAACAACGTAGGCACAACGGCGCGATCGGGCGCGGGGAGGAAGCGGTGGAGCATAGTCAGTTTTCAGTTTATGGTTCATGGGTTTTCAGTTTTTCAGGCTTCCGGACTGAAGACTGGAAACTCAAAACTGAAAACTTTTTCACCGATCCGCCAACCACGATTCGGGGTTGAGTTTGCTGGCGTTGCGCCAGATTTGAAACTGAAGTTCGGCGGTGCCGTCGCGGTCGGCGGCTACGGTGCCGATGGGTTCGCGGGCGCTTACTTTCTGGCCCTCCTTCACGCTCACGCTGCCGAGTTTGGCGTACACGGTAAAAAATTCGCCGTGCTGGATGGCGACGATGGTGCCCATTTCGGGCAGGTTCGATACGCTGCGCACCACGCCGTCGTACACCGCCCGGACGGCCTCGCCCGCCTCGGTCTGGATGTCGATGCCGTGGTTTTGCACCGTCACGCCCTTGAGCACGGCGTGACCGTGAACCCCGAAATGGTCGGAAACAAAGCCCGATTTGACCGGCCAGGGCAGGCGGTTTTTGGAAGCGGCAAACGAACTGGCTAACGTGGTTTCTGCTTCGGTGAGTTTGGGGGCAATCTTGGTTTCGGCTACGGCCTCGCGAGTTTCCACCACTTTTTCTTCGGCCTTCTCCACGTCTTTCGCCGCTTTTTCCTTCGTCGCCACGTCGGTGGTGGTTTTGACGGCGGCTTCGCGTTCACGGGCGGCGCGGGCGTCGGCCTCGGCTTTGGCGGCGGCGGCTTTGGCGCGGGCTTCGGCGGCGGCCCGTTCGCGTTCGGCCCGGAGGCGGGCCTCCCGGATTTCACGCTCAATCACGGCGGCGATGGCCCCTTCGAGGCGGTTGGCGGCCCGTTGGCGCTCGTCGAGTTCGGCCCGGAGTTGGGTTTCGCGCTGGCTGAGTTCGCCCACTACCGCCGTTTGTTTTTGCTTGATGCCTTCCAGGTTTTTGGTTTCGCTCACCCGCGTCACGAGCACCCGCTGCTGCTGGTTTTTCTTTTGTTCGATGTTGCGCTGCTTGGTGATGAGTTCGCTGCGCACTGTTTCTATTTGCGCCACCTGCGCCCGACGGGCCGCGCCGTACTGCCGTAGGTAGCGGTAACGCATCACCAGGGCGTTGAAATTGGGGGCCGAAAAAAGAAAGCTGAGTTTGTTGTAGGAATTACTGGATTTGGCGGCGGCGTACACCATCGCGCCGTATTCCTTGCGCAGGTTTTGCAGGTCGTTGGCGAGCGTAGACGTGACCACCCGCAACTCGCCGACTTCGGAGTCGAGCAGGTTCAGGTCCTGGGAAAGCAGGTTAATCTGCTTGCTTTTCGATTCGATTTGCTGGTTGAGGGCCTTGAGTTGCCCGATCGTGGCCTCTTTGCGGGTGGCGGTGCGGTCGAGAATGCGGCTGATTTGAGCGATTTTTTCCTGGTTTCGCCTTTTTTCCGCTTCTAGTTGCTGACGGGATTTTTGGGTGCCGTTTTGGGCAAAAATGGGAAGGAGGCTTACTCCAAAAAAGAAGAGGGCTAAAATAATTTTTTTTATTCCGAAACCTACAACGCTGGAAATCAACAACTGTTCACTAGCGTAGGGTTTAAACTCTACGCTAGTGAGCAGGCGGTTGCCAGGGGCGTCAACCTTACTTTTTGCGCGCATACTTCGACGGAATGCTGAAGGGGAAGCTCAGGGGCTGCTCGGTCAGGTCTACTTTCTGGTGCTTGATCTGAATCAGCGTCTGGTATTGCTGACGGTCTTCCTTCGATTGGTAATCGAGGGTGATGAGGCTGCTGTAGGGGAAGAGGAAATTATTGAGGGCCGAGAAGTCCTCGAATTCAAGTTTTAGGGCGTTGTTGGTGGTCTGCTCTTTCACCTCCAGTTTTTTGAGCTTGCGGTCGCGCTCGCCGATGTAATTATCCACGATGATTTTTCCATCGTCCTGCTTAAGTAAAAAGTAATCGCGCAGCTTGGAAACCCGGTCGCGGCGGCGGCGCTCGACGGGCAAATTGCCCACCAGCAGCGATTGGAGCAGGTTGTAGTTGAGTTCAACGCCAAACCGTCGGCTCAGTTCGGCGAAGTTGAAGGAATACACTTCCCGTTGCAGGACGTTGACGATGACGACCGAATCGCGGCTGATCAGACCCCGTGCGCCCGTCAGGCCCAACTGCCCCACCGTAAACCAGATGAGGCTGTCTTTTTTCATCCGAATGCTGACGCTGGCGTTTTTGATGTCCTGTTCTTTCGATTTAAACGACAGTTTGGACTTGGCCGTGAGGTATTTGAAATCCAGTTCCTGAACGCTGAAATCGGACGAACGTGCGGCACTGGTGGTGTCCGTCGTTGACGGGGCCGTACGGGAAGGCGGACGTTTACAAGCCGCCGTTGCGAGCACGACGGCCAGCAATGCCAGCGCAAATAAACGGAAGGTCATAGGGTGCCGGTGGAAATTTTTCGGTCGAGTTGGATCGTGCTTTGGCCCATCGCCTTCGCTTTCCGCCACTGGTCGAGCGCCTTTTCTTTTTCCCCCAGTTGAAACAGCACGTCGCCGTAGTGTTCGACGATGGTGGCACTTTTGCCGTCGTTGTTTTGCACGGCTTTTTCCAGCAAGGTTCGGGCTTTGGCAAAATCCCCGCTCCGAAACAGCACCCAGCCGTAGGTATCGAGGTAGGTGCCTTTGGTCGGGTTACGCTCCACGAGTTTAGCCGCCAGTTCGCGGGCGCGGGCCAGGTTGGCGTTGCGGAGCGAAAGGAAATAGCTGTAATTATTCAACACGTAATCGTTGTTGGGGTCGCGTTTCAGTGCTGCTTCGTAGGCTTCATCGCTTTTTTCGTGCTGGCCCGCCCCGTTGTACGCATCACCAAGCTGGGCTTCGATGGCCGCCGACAAGTCGCCCTCACCGCCCAGGCGCTGGGCTTCTTCGAGCGCCTCGATCGCGCGGGCGTACTGCCGCTTGATGAGCTGCGCCGAGCCGCTCGAATACCAGTAATTGGCCTGGTTGGGGAAAACCTCCAGGGCTTCGTCGGCGTGCGCCACCAGGCTATCCATCTGGGCCAGTTCCCCGTCCAGAAAAAGCACCCGGTCCCAGACTTCCTTCATCGACTTGTCGAGCCGTGCGGCGCGGATGTAGAGATCGCGCGCGGCCCGCTTGTCGCCTTTTTGCAGGAGTAAATCGGCGTAGAGCACACTGGCCTGGGGTTGTTCCGGGTTGGTACGCACCAGCGATTCGGCGAAGCGCAGGGCGTTTTCCTTGGCTTTGTCGTCGGTAAGCATCGCCACGTAGCTGGTCAACACGCGGGCTTTGGTGAGGCCGTCGAGGTTGGGGTCGTTGAAAGCCAACTCCAGTTCGCGGTTGCATTTTTCCAAATCGCCCTTGCGGCGGTATAAATCGGCCAGCATGATGTGGGCCTGGGCGTTGTCGGGGCGCACGGCCAGAATTTTTTCCAGCCAGGGAATGGCCTGTTCGTTGCGGTTGTGGGTCATCAGCAACTCGGCCAAGTCAACGAGGTAATCCACTTCCGACGGGTCGGAGTCGATGAGTTTTTGACCCTCCCGCACCGCGTCGTCTACCTTGTTTTGTTTCAGGAAAATAAGTTGCTTCTGCCGGGTGATTTCTTCGTTGACCCCCAGGTTTTTTTCCAGCCGGTCGTAGGTTTTCAGGGCGTCATCAAACTTATCCTGCTGGAGGAACACCGCCGCCAGTTCGAGGGCGTAATCGGCGTTGTCGGGTTGTTTCAGGCTCAGAAGCTGGTAGAGCTTACCCGCTTCGGCAAAGCGGTGTTTTTTCTGGTAAAAATCGGCCAGCAGTTCAGCGTAGTATTTATTGGAGTCGTCGAGAAGGTAGGCTTTTTCGGCGTAGGCCAGCGCCTTGTCGGCGTTGTTGAGTTTTTGTTGGGCTTGGGCCAGTGCGAAATGCACGCCCGCATTGTCGGGTTGGGTTTCGAGGGCTTTTTCGAGCAGCGTGAGGGCGTGGCTGTAGTCTTCCATCACGTAAAATTTCATCCCTTCGGTGAAAGCGCGCTCGGCTTCCATCACTTGTTCGGGCGGAACGGGTTCGGCTTTGCGTTTGCCCTTCTGCGCCCAGGCCACCGGGCCAACCAGCCCCCAGCCCAGGAGCAGCAACAGCAGCCATTTCAAGGACGATTTCATGGGTTGAAGAATTGTTGGATTTTGAATTTTGAATTGTCGATGAAGGCAGCCGTCAACAATTCAAAATTTAATAATTGATTTAAATCCGAATGACGTTGTAATCGCCCACACTCAGGTCGGCGGGTTGCCCTTCGACGCGGGCAAAACTGCCCACCATCGAATCGGCGAGGTTTACGTTGCGCAGCACCGTCGATTCCTGAACGAGGCAGTTGCGCAACACCGAACCTTCAATTCGGGTACCATTCCCCACTGAAACGTGCGGGCCAATCACGGTATTTTCAAGGTACACGTTTTCCCCGACGAATACCGGCGGCACCAGCACGGCATTGACCAGTTGCGCCGAAGCCGCCACCAACTCCGTGTCGCGGATGAATTCGAGGTAGCGCTGGTTGGTTTCGACGGTGGCCTGTTTGGTACCGCAATCGAGCCACTCTTCCACCCGGCTGGGTACGAAGGCGACTCCCTTCTGACGCATATTTTCAATGGCGTCGGTCAGGTAGTATTCACCCTTCACCTGGATGTTATTTTCAATCAAAAACTCTAGTTCCCGCCGCAGGTTGGCCCCGTCGCGGAAATAGTAAATGCCGATGATGGCCAGGTCGGAAACGAAAGTCTGGGGTTTTTCGACGAAACCCGTGATTTCGCCCGCCTCGTTCAGACTCACCACCCCAAACGCGCTAGGGTCGGCCACCTGCTGCACCCAAATGCTGGCCTCCCGCTCGGTATCCAATCGAAAATCGGCCCGGAACAGGGTATCGGCGTAGGCCACGACCACGTTGCCACTCAGGCTTTCGGCCCCGCAGAGCACGGCGTGGGCCGTGCCGAGGGCTTCGCGCTGGTAACAAATCCGGCCTCTGGCCCCCACCGATTCGGCGATGGTGAGCAGGCGGGCCTCGACTTCGGCCCCAAACTCCCCAACGACGAAGGCGATTTCATCAATCGGCACGGCACACACGGCGGCGATGTCTTCGACCAGGCGTTGAACGATGGGTTTACCGGCAATGGGAATGAGCGGCTTGGGGACGGTCAGGGTGTGGGGTCGCAGGCGCTTGCCCATGCCTGCCATTGGAATGATGATGTTCATGCAATCGGAAACTCCGACGAAGGTACTTAAAAATCGAGCGCGTCGGCTGCTTCACCCCAACCGAAAGGGAGTTAAACCGGGTTTTGAGCCTTGAAACGGGGGCGAAATTACGAGGGTGAAAAAGCCGTTTCGCCCTGCTTGTTGGGAAGGCTTTTATTTTTTTCGGCAAAAACCCTTGCTCCGGCGGGCGGAGCCGTATTATCTTTGCCCTCCCAAAACGTTGGTGAAGTAGCTCAGTTGGTAGAGCAATGGACTGAAAATCCATGTGTCGGCGGTTCGAATCCGCCCTTTACCACCTTCAGTTCAACGGTACGCAACCCGTTAACACCTAAGACCGCTGATAATCAATATGATTATCAGCGGTCTTTTTTTATGCACTTTGCGGTTGAATGCGCCTGAATGTTAAAAATGTTACACCCAATGTTTCACTCTGTTACACCCCAGCCATGAGCAGCCTGACCATAACGCCCGAATTAGCCTCCAAACCGCTCGATGACGGCACGTTTCGGATTCGTCTGCGCATCACCCAGGACCGCAAACACCGGCGTGTCGCCCTGGATTTTGCGGTTGCGAAACGGTTTTGGAATGAAAAAACGAAGCGGGTGCGGGACAATCACCCCAACGCCGAGACCATCAATGCGGCCATTTCTTTGAAAAAATCGGAACTTGATGGGGAGGTTTCGATGAAGACCATTCTCAAACAGCCCGTCACGGCTCGGCAGGTGCAGGCCCAGCTACGCCACGAGCCGGTGGGCGGCAGCTACCTGAAATGGGCGCGGCGGTACATACTTGAGAATTACAACAACGGGGCGACCCGCGACGAATACAATACCATTCTCAACAAGCTGCAAGGATTTCTGGGGGGAAATGGCGACCTGGCCTTTTCCGAGCTAGACTACGCGTTTCTAAAAAAATACGAGGGCTACTTGAAAACTGCCATTCCAGGCAAGAAAAAGCGGAACGGACGGAATACCATCGTGAAAAACCTTTCTATCCTACGCATTTTCTGGAATGAGGCCGTCAAAGCCGACGTGTATGATCCGCCCAAGGATCCTTTCCTGAAAATGGATTTGACCGGGGCGAAAGTGAAACCCCGCACCCGGCTGAGTCAGGAGCAAATTGAAGAATTTAAGCGGCTCGACTACCCCATTACGTCGATGCAGTGGCGCGTCCGGGCGTTCTGGTTGATGGAGTATTACTTGCTGGGATGCGGGTTTCGGACTTGCTGACGATGCGCCACACGGCGTTTCGGCGCGGGGTGAAGTTCAAGTACGAACCCCACAAAACCAGCGAGTACGATAAAGTAATTGAGTTCGACCTACCCGAACCGGCCCAGGCCCTCTACAAGCACCTTCGCAACGAATACACCAAGCCCACAGACTACATTTTCTCGTTCTATCCAACCTCGCTGGCCCACGCCAAGCGGAAAGGCATATCTGCGGAGCAACATAAAGTCGTTTCGCGCTGCACGTCGCTCATCAACAAGTATTTGAAAAAGATGTCGGCGGATACGGGCTGGGATTTCTACATCACGACCCACGCAGCCCGGCACAGCATTGCTAAGCGAACGCAACAGGTGACGGACAACGACCGGCAACAGGTCGGGAACGTGCTATTTCACAGTTCAGCCAAAAGCACGAAACACTACCTGGACAGTGAACAGCCTACCGTGAGCAAGGCATTGGTGAAGCGACTCTACGATGGAAAGGAATGAAGGCATCCGGCTTGGGTCGCATGGCGGAGAGGGATTACAAGATTATTTACAACTTCCTCTATAACAGGTATATTAACTCTTGTTGCTTGAATTCTGCCAACAGAAATACCACAAACGGACTTCCAAACGGTGAAAATTTCAACGCCTACCACCAGGCCACAAAAGGGCGCTTCCGGCCTCCTGGCGCAATCTACGGCACCTCCAAATGCTGCCGCCCGCTTTGAAATTTGGCCGCAACTGTGGGGTGTGTTCCGCGAGTAACTCACACTCTCCGTTTGCTGGTGTATTTTTAGGCTAAATCGGCCCTTTTGATTAAAAGTTGCGTTACTTTCGGGCAAAACCGGTGTTGCTATGACCATCGAAATTGAAGACGTGTCCGTTAAACAACGTGATGAATTGTTCCGCCTGCTGGGGGTCTGGGATTTCGTCAACATTCGGGAAATACCGTCCCATCGTCCGGCGAATTTTGTTCCCGGCGACCCGTCCATCGACGTAACTCCCCTCATAGGAATCTGGAAAGACCGGGACGTAACGGTAGAATCCCTTCGAGAAAAAGCATGGAAACGGAAACCCTGGTCGTTGTAGATACCGATGTGTTAATCGAGTTCATTAAGGGTGTGCCTGAGGCGGTTGCCACGTTTGCCAAAATCGGGCATGACAACGTAGCACTGACTGTTTTCACGTTGATGGAGGTGTATGTAGGCTGCCTCAACAAGCAGGAGTTTTTGAAAATCGCCCGGATTCTCGACCGATTCGGGGTTTTGTACGCCCGTGATGACGAGCAGCGACAGGCACTCGATTGGGTAAAAACCTACTGCCTGAGCCATGACATCGACTTGCCCGACGTACTCAATGCAGCGATGTCCGTTCGGCAAGGCCTACCCATCTGCACCAAAAACCGGAAAGATTACCGCTACTTGCCCGGTGTAATACTCTATCCGTATGGACGCTAAACCCCAGAAGTCGGCGAAATTGGTTCTTGAAATTTCCGATCCTACCCGGCAAAAGTATGTTACGGCGGTTCTGGAAGCAGCCGGGTTTAGGGAAGACACCCCAGGCCACTTTGTGCCCATTCCGAAAGCACCGTTGGTAAAGCCATCTACTGCTCCGAAGCCGACTAGAAAAACCGCTAATCGCTCGGTTGCGAGTGATCGGATGAAGAAAAAGTAATAAGGCATTGCGGGGCTGGGATGTGACGAATCTTTTTCGTCACATCCCAGCCCCGCAATCATTTGCACTTGCAATGAAAACGTTCTGAAAGCGTGTTTGCAGGGCGTAAACACCCTGCAAACAAGGAAAGCGCACCGGCCATTCGCTACGCAGACGAACAACCCGACAGTCCGTTTCCCAGGGCGTCTTTTAAGGAGTTAGCCATCGGCATCGGCAATCATTAAGCGGACATCCGACCTCCCAACCATTAGACACCGGTACGCAGAACCCGCAACGGTTTCATCGGTCGCGCAGTTCATTCCGTATCTTCGCCTTGCGTTTGCCCTTCCCGGCGTGGGCTGCTGGCGTTTCCGTCCTCGATTCAGATGCTTGACTGTGGCTTGGGACTTTGGATTACGGATGTCCTTTGGAGGCGGGTCCGCTCCGGCTCGGCGGCAGATGCTATTTCACAGTCCGGTTTTCACCAAGAATAACCGGGACAACAAAAAACCTGATTTGCTCTGGCACCGGGAGACAGCCTCCGGCACCACCGATAACCCTTTGCTCGGTTTACCTTTTCAGGAGTCGAAACCCGTGGATAAAAAGGGTAAGTCGCGCTCCCAGACCTTAGGGCAAAGCAAATCAGCCACCACAAAGGTACCGCGCAAAGTCTGGAAGACCAACCCATTAGGCTCGGCTCGGCGGCGGATGCTAATTTCCAAACTTCTCATCGGCCAGCGGGTACCCCGCCGTGAAAAAGGAGCAACATGGCGGGGGCCTGCCTTCCTTGCGACGTTACGAAGCGGAAACGTAACGGTACACCCCCGCAGCACTCTATACAGCCCATTCTATCTGTACCTTCATGGCTGTAAACGCCCATTTGCATCCTGTTTACGCCCTGTTTGCAAGTATTTACAGCGTTGTTTACAGACGGGGTCGCCTCCAGTCTTCTTTTCAACTTTTTTTCGACGCTTGCTAACCAGATTCGCTCTGGCTGGTGAAAGCACTTCTCAAGTAAGTGCCTGTATACCAAGTGTAAACATTTGTTTGCATCTGTAAACAAGGGCTGTTTACGCCGTTGCTCCCGGAAATGCCATTTTCCCCCTAAAAAGGCTCTTTCCAGGCTGGAAACGCTGTTTCCCACCGAATTCCGTCGCCTCCTCAAAAAAAGCGCTGTTTGCACACTGCAATGGTTCGTCAATCCTGGGATGAGGTGAGGGCAGAAAAAAAGGCGTGGTAGCTTTGGGTCTCTGACCTCCCAAACCACCCACGCCAATGCAAGGGGACGCCCTCATCGAGGCAATAGTAGCCAAAGCTACTGACCTGACCAAGTACCGTCGTCAATTTCTCACGCATATTCTGATGTTGTTTCTCAGTGTTCGTCATCGGATTAATTTTTTGCAACTGGCCCGCCACAGCGGGCAGTACTGCGAACATTCCCTGCGCTTACACTTCGAGCAATTTGTTGACTTTGCCAGCCTGAATCAGCCCTTGATTGAGGCCTATGGCTCGGGCCATTTTCTCCTGGCGCTCGACGCTACCTATCTGCCCAAGAGTGGCCAAGCCACCCCCGGCTTGGGCCAATTCTGGTCGGGTAGCGCCGGGCGAGCCCTCTGGGGCCTGGAACTGGCCCTGCTCTCGGTCGTCGACATCGAGCAGCACACGGCTTGGCATCTGGATGCGGTTCAAACGCCCGGCCCGGCTGAACGAGCCGCCAAAGACCTTAGCCTGATTGACCACTACGCTCAGGGTGTGATTTGGCAATCCGTTCGCTGTGAGCAACTTAGCGGCTATCTGGCCGTTGACGCTTACTTTGCCAAGCGCGCCTTCATTGAACGCATTTGCACCCAAACCTCCCTTCACGTCATCAGTTTGCTCCGGCACGATGCCCGCCTGCGCTACCACTACCGGGGGCCTAAAGCCACTGGCAAAGGCCGCCCCCGTCAGTATGCGGGTAAAGTGGATTTGGCCCACCTCGACCTGGAGTACTTTACCCTCAGCCACCAGGATGAACAGCTACGCATCTATTCGGGCGTGGTCAACTGCCCTTTTCTCAAGGGCGCTATCAAACTGGCCTACTCCCAGTATCTCGACGCGGCTGGTCAGCCTACTCACTATAAGTTGTACTTCTCGACGGATGTGAACTTGCCCGCCTGGATGATTGTGCGCTACTACCGCCTGCGCTACCAGCAGGAGTTTCTCATTCGCGATGCCAAGCAATTCACCGGCTTGAGTGACTGCCAGGCCCGCTCCACCAATAAACTCGACTACCACATCAATGCGGCCTTGACAGCCGTTAACCTCGCCAAAGCCGAGCGTCGCCCGGTTGGGCAGGGCGCTGCTCGCCAGCCCTTCTCAATGGCCGATGTGAAAACCCGCTATCACAATCAGTTACTCCTTGAGGAATTTATTTCCATCTTGCCCGAAGGCACCCAGTTGACTAAAAATGACCCCAAAGTGCGCCAGTTGTATAGTTTCGGCTGTAGGGCCGCTTAACCTTTGACGAACCATTGACTTTTGTTACACTCTAAGAATGAAGGTTAAAAGATAAGATTTTGGGGTTCAGCGGTTAAAGTGGTTTTTGGTACAATCCGCCCTTTACCACGAAACCCCTCAAATCGCCTTGATTTGAGGGGTTTTTATTTTTTAGTCTAAAATTTCTAGCGTTCGGTTTTGGATACATTTTCAGAAGTGGCTACTTTGTTGGTAAGAAATGGCAAGCTCTTTTAGAGGAAACCCTTTCCGACAATTTGGTAAAAACGCAACACCAACCTGAGTCAACCCATGAAACAAGTGTACTTACTTTTCCTTTCCTGGCTAATGGTTTCGCCCTTGCTGGCCCAACAGCCCATTCCCGCGCAGAAAGTGCCGATTACCCGCTGGGAAAAAGGAGCCTTACTGACCGAAAACGAACCGCTGGATGCCGTACTCAAACGCCTCTCCCAAGAACCCGCCATTCAAGTATATCATCCCGAATTGAAGACGCTGAGCGCAGCTTTGGCTAGTGCCAGCCCTGATTCAATTCAACGTGCTTTAGCCCCTATTCAGGCCCACCTGCAACAGGAAGGCCCGCAGAAACGGGTGCAACTCAGTAGCTTCGTGCGGGGGCTGGACTCCGTTCTGAGTCTGAAGCCCGTGGTGGTTGCCACGCCAGAGGCCGCATCGGAAGAATTAGAAGAAGCAAAGACCGAAACTGTCCCGGAACCCAGCCCTGCGGTCGTATTTCCCACGGAATGGAGTACCAATCCTCTCACCTTGATTGCGGGCTTAGCCGTGGTGCTGGCGCTGATTTTGGCCCTGCTTTACGGAGTGTCGCGAAGACAAATCAAACGGCTGCGCTTCCGGGAGCGGGATGCCCTGACCCGTAACGATCAATTACTGAACACCTTGCGGAAACAAGTGCAAAGCCAGCACGAGGAAATCAAGGGGCTACGCGAAGAAGCCGCCACCCTGCGGCAAGCCGCCGGACGTTCGTGGCGCACGCCGACGGTGGGCGAGGAGCCGGTGGAACAACTCTGATCGTTGACGTTTCCGATTCTGCATTTTTACGCCCGGTGGTATTTACCACCGGGCTTTTTGTGGGGATGGCTTCCACAACCAACTAAATTTCAACCCCTTCTTGGAGGTTTTGGGGCAAGCACCTATATTTGCACTCCCATTTTCAGGGCGGGGTGGGTAATGCCTTGAAATCCAAGCCTGAGAATCACAAAACAGCGATACAAAGTGGATACGTTAAGTTACAAAACCATTTCGGCCAACAAAGCCACCGCACAAAAACAGTGGGTGGTGATCGACGCTGAAAACGAGGTACTCGGGCGGCTTTCGAGCAAAATCGCCAGCCTGATCCGGGGCAAGCACAAGACCAATTTTACGCCCAACGCCGACTGCGGCGACAACGTGATCGTCATCAACGCCGAGAAGGTGCGACTGACGGGCAAGAAAATGACCGACAAAGTGTACGTACGCCACACGGGCTATCCCGGCGGACAGCGCTTTGCCACTCCTCGCGAGGTGCTGGCCAAAAATCCCCGTGGTGTCGTGGAAGCGGCCGTGCGCGGGATGTTGCCCAAGAATCGCCTCGGTCGTCGGTTGTTTACCAACCTGCACGTGTACGCCGGCAGCGAACACCCCCACGGTGCCCAGCAACCCAATCAAATCGAATTGTAATTCAGTTAAAAGCGAAAAGGTAAAAGTGAAAAGTTGACGCAACTGTCTTTTCACTCTTCACTTTTCACTCTACCCTTTTCACTAAACAATGGCAGACGTAACCAATACGCTGGGTCGGCGCAAAACCTCGGTCGCCCGCTTGTACCTGACGCCCGGCAAGGGCGACATCCTCGTGAACGGTCGCGAGTTTAAGGAATATTTCCCTTCGGAAATTCTGCAAATCATTGTCAACCAGCCTTTCGCCGCCGTGAAAGCGCAGGGAACGTATGATTTGAAGGTTTCTGTGGATGGTGGTGGCATCGCCGGTCAAGCCGAAGCGATTCGGATGGCCCTCTCGCGTGCCCTCTGCGAAGTGAACGGCGAATTTCGCCCGGCCCTGAAAAAAGAAGGCTTCCTGACCCGCGACCCTCGCATGGTGGAACGTAAAAAGCCCGGTCGCCGCAAAGCTCGCCGCAAGTTCCAGTTCTCGAAGCGATAATTTTTTGTCTGAATCAGAATCTACAGAATTGGAGAATTTTCAGAATTAAGGAAATGATTATTTTTGAGTTCTGAAAATTCTCCAATTCTGTAGATTCTGATTCAGACGATTTGCCTCTGAACCCGGCTTACAGTGTCCGGTGCCGGTTCAAGCCCAATTCAATTTTTTCCAACCAACCAACGAATCTCAGCGTAGTAGCTAACGACTATCGACTGACGACTATCGACCCAAAAATGGCACAATTAGAATACAAAGACCTGTTGGATGCCGGGGTACACTTCGGTCACCTGACCCGCAAGTGGGATCCACGCATGGCGCCGTACATTTTCATGGAGAAAAACGGTATCCACATCATCGACCTCAACAAAACGCTGGCCTCCCTCGACGAAGCCTCCCACGCCATCAAGGCCACGGTGCGTTCGGGTCGGAAGGTGATGTTTGTCGCCACCAAAAAGCAAGCCCAGGAAATCGTAGCGGAAGAGGCCAAGCGCCTGAAAATGCCCTTCGTGACCGAACGCTGGCTGGGTGGAATGCTCACCAACTTCGCCACGATCCGGAAGTCGCTGAAGAAAATGTCGACCATTGAGAAGATGCTCAAAGACGAAACCACGGTGAGCAACCTGGCCAAGCGTGAGCGTTTGATGATGGATCGGGAACGCGTCAAACTCGAAAAACTTCTCGGTGGGGTGGCCGACCTCACCCGCCTGCCCGCCGCGTTGTTTGTGATCGACGTGAAGCGCGAACACATCGCCGTGGCCGAAGCCAAGCGCCTGGGTATCCCGGTGTTTGCCATGTGCGACACCAACTCGAACCCCGCCCTGGTCGATTACGCCATCCCGGCCAACGACGACGCCTATAAATCCATTTCCATCATCACCCTGGCCATTGGCAAAGCGATCGAAGAAGGGCTGATGGAGCGCAAGCAGGACAAAGACGATGCCCGCCTGCAAGAAGAAGAAGACGCCAAACGGGCCGAAGATACCGCCACCGTAGCCGCCCCCATTGAAGCGACGGCTCCCACCGCTGCGGTGGTTGACGAGGCAGCTACCGAAGCCTAATCCAGTAAACTACCCGTTTTTTTCACTAACCGAATAGCCCATAGCCGAAACCTGTGGGCTATTTAGTTTAAAAAGCCCCCCAACCCCCGAAGGGGGCTTATCAAAACAGAAATGCCCCCCTTCGGGGTTGGGGGCCAACCAGTTTTTCCCAACCAACGAAAATGGCTGCAATTACCGCAAGCGACGTAAACAAGCTGCGCCAAATGACCGGCGCGGGCATGATGGATTGTAAAAAAGCCCTAACCGAAGCCGAGGGCGACTTCGAAAAGGCCGTGGATATTTTGCGCAAAGCGGGCCAGAAAGTGGCCGCCAAGCGCGCCGACAACGCCGTGTCGGAAGGGCGCGTGCTAACGCACATCAGCCCCGACAGTAGCAACGGCAAACTTGTGGCGCTAGCCTGCGAAACCGAGCCGGTTTCGAAAGTGCAGGATTTCCAGAAACTCGTGCAGGACCTGCTGGCCCTGGCCGTAACGACCAACCCCGCCGACAAAGACGCCCTGCTGGCGACGACGCTCGGCGATGGCCGCTCCGCACAGGAGCACATCGTGGAATTGATCGGGAAAATTGGCGAGAAAATCGAACTGGCCGATTACGTCAACCTGAGCGCCGATAAAGTAATTGCCTACGTTCACTCGACGGGCAAACTGGGGGTGCTGGTAGCCCTCGACAACACCAACGGAACCGACGTAACCGAAGTAGGTAAGGACCTTGCCATGCAGATTGCTGCTATGAAACCCGTCGCCATCGACCGGACCGGCGTGGATTCGGCGACCATCGAGCGGGAAATTGAAATCGGCAAGGAGCAGGCCCGCGCCGAAGGCAAACCCGAAGCCATGCTGGAGCGCATCGCCCAGGGCAAGCTGGAGAAATTCTACAAAGAAAATACGCTGCTGGCCCAGCAATTCGTGAAAGACGGCAACCTGACCATCGCCCAACTGCTCGAACAAACGCAGAAGGGCCTGACGGTGTCGGCGTTCAAGCGCGTGGCGATTGGCGGATAATTTTCCCGTTTTCGTTTCTTGAAAAGCCCCCTGGCGCAGCCAGGGGGCTTTTTGTTGTCTCAATCCGTCCATAAGACGTGGAAAGGCTTTACGAATTTCCAGCCTCGCTTCTTCAGCAGCACCAGTACGCTTTGCTCCAACTGCCTGACTTCGGGCGGCGTGCCCGCGTAGTCGAGGATGGTTTTGCAGTGGCCCTCGTCGCAGAAGGTCAGGTAGGTACTGGGCAAATCGGTGACTTTTTCGGTGTAGCTGTTTTTAAAGGTGAAAAACCGGACGGCCCGGAATTGCTTCACGAGTGTCCGCAACTCTTTTTGCGACAAACGCCGCTCGTAAGTGCCTTCCCAGTCGGTGTGGAAACGGCCTTCGTACACGGCCCAGCCATCCGCAAAAACCGACAGTACCTGAACGGGACAAGTGCCCCGGCACGCGGTCGTTTCGAGGGTGATGAGGCGGCGGGTAGTGTCGGTAACCGGATGGACGGGCGACCGACCCTGCCCGCAAACTTCGGTGAAGAGAGTCAGTCCTAAAAAAACGAGCAGAAATTTTAGCACGGCAGGACGAAGTATTTTTTAGATAGAACGAAAACGAGGGCATTTCGTGCTATCCAACCGCTGACTTACCGCCGCTGTTTTCCAAACAATCGGCGTGGAGGCTGGGTTTATGGGCCAACCCCAACCCACTTCTTTTCATGAAAATCCACGCTTTCATTCCGTTCGCGACGTCCTTGCTGTTCTCCATTACCGCCCAAGCCCAAAACCCCGACCCCGATACGACCCGCCTGCTGATTGCCAAAGACACCAGTTACTGGAAAAAAGACGTTCAACTAGGGGCGACGTTCAACCTCTCGTCGTTCAACGGAGCCTGGAAAGACCGGACGGGCGCACTCGGGGCCAACGCTCTGCTGCTGGCTTTCAAGGCCAACGCCAATTACAAACGCGAGAAAACCGAGTGGACCAACGCCCTGCAACTTCAGTACGGCCTGGGGCGGGTGGAGGGGCAATCGACGCGTAAAAACATCGACGTTATCCTATTCGACTCGAAGTACGGGCGGCAATTGCGCAGCCCGAAGTGGAATTTTTTCGCCGGGATCAACTTCCTGACTCAGTTTTCGCCGGGGTACCTCTACGCCACCAACGCCCAGGGCGGCGAGGTGCGCACGAAGGTGTCCAACCTGTTTTCGCCCGCGCAACTGACCGAATCGGCGGGGTTCGAGTACAAACCCGTCAGCTATTTTTCGCTTCAGTTCGGGGTCGGGGCCATGCGCCAGACCATCGTGGCCGACGACGCCCTGCTGCCCCTGTTTCCGGGCCAAGAGGGGAAAAAAGTACGCAATCAGGTGGGTTTTCAGTTGCTGGCCAATTTCGACCGCGAACTCGTGAAGGATGTCAACCTCAAACTTCGCTACCAGGCTTTCGCCGATTACGCCGACCTGGCCGCGATTGCCAACCGCCTCGATGCCGTGCTGGCCGCGAAAATTGGGAAGTATTTCAATGTCAACGTCAACACCATCATCCTCTACGACCAGGCCCTGACGCCCGCCGGGAAAAGTCCGGCGACTCAGGTGAGTTTTGTTTCTGGCCTTGGCTTTCTGTACACATTTTGATTTTCCGGGTCTTTTTCCCTTAATTCAAGCGCTTACCTTACCCAATTTCACAACCTAAACCCTTCTAACCATGCTCAAGGAATTCAAGGATTTTATCATGCGGGGCAACGTGATGGACCTCGCCGTGGGGGTCATCATCGGCGCGGGCTTCGGCAAAATCGTAGACTCGGTTGTGGCCGATCTCATCATGCCCATCGTGGGTATTGCGGGCGACGTCGATTTCAGCAACCGCTACCTGCCGCTTTCGGACAAGGTTCAGCAGGGCCTCACGCTGGCCGCCGCAAGGGCGCAGGGGCCGGTGTTCGCTTACGGCAGCTTCTTTACGGCGCTGATTAATTTTATCATTCTGGCCTTCATCATTTTCTGGATCGTGAAAGCCGTCAACCGATTGATGGACAAAAAAGCCACGGCTCCCGAAGTGCTCGAAGTAGGGCCGACGAAGGAGGAAGTGCTCCTCACCGAAATTCGTGATGCGTTGCGGACGCAGCCACTGAAGTAGGGATTTCAGGAAAAAGTAAGAACAAGAAATAAGGAATGAGAAAGTGAGCGGCCATTTGTCTCCTTCTTCATTCCTTATTTCTTGTTCGTAACTGTTTAGGTAGCCCATTGGAAACTACCACCGAGAACGTTGGTTAATTGC
>CAXTIG010000024.1:0-101581 GCA_964244295.1 uncultured Cytophagales bacterium | reverse complement strand
AATCCAAGGCTGTTCAATATCATTGAGGCGTATGGAACAAACACCAGAAACAATATCTTCCCGCTCAGGCCAAATTGCTTTTAGTTCAGGTTTCTGGTTCAGATTGATATTTGACAAATAACGGTTGCCTCCTCCATCACATTCATAACCCATAAATGGACATCGTGCGGAAAGACGGTGTTGTTGGGCTTCGGGCGTTTCTGCTTCAAGCGGAAAGCCAAACAACTCAAAGATTTTCGGCATACTGAGGTTGAGTAATGAAAGGAAATATTGCTGTTGCAAGCGCTTTTGCAACAGGAGGAGGAACAGAATTTGCAATTTGCCGGTGTTGGTCTAAAAAACGAACCCTACCTGAACGACCTCTTATTGGTCCTCTGAGGATATAATCATCTGGGTAGCCGTGGATTCGCATACATTCGCGAGGGGTCAAGTAACGATTCTCAAGTGGATGAAAGAAGATTTCGCCACAACGTAGAGTATTGGAAGGGGCCGTTCTAGAAAGGCGCTTAAATTTAGTAGTATCTTTTTTCGTTAAATTACGCCGTTGCTCAGTAGGTAAATGTAATTGGCCTGACAGATGCTGCCCTTCTGGGACACCATTAATTCTGAACCTATCGCCGTCAGGTGTAACGTCCAAGTGACTATTTTCAGGAATGTACCCGTTAAGTAAATATGGTTTGCCCAAGTCATTAATAACTTCTCCAACGGTACGATAAGCTGGGAGCGCAAAAATTAGACCTTGTTTTTTAATATTACCGTGTGAAGGTGAGGGGAAATAAAACTTTTCGTTTTCTCTCAGGGCAATAATAAATACTCGTTCTCTGAGTTGTGGGACACCGTATTCTGCTGCATTGACCACTTTCCATTTGATCGTGTAACCCAATCCGCTGATTTGTTCTATCAATTGCTCGAATACTCCTCCTAACTTACCACTTTCATCAGGAGCATTTAACAAGCCTTTCACTTGCTCAATAATTAAAGCTTTAGGTTTAATTGCTTCAGTAAACCTTACCATTTCGAATAGCAGTAAGCCCCGGTCGTCACTTAGACTATGCCGCTTCCCAATTTGAGAAAACGCTTGGCATGGAGGACCTCCAAACAATAAATCCAGTTCGCCTACCGCTAAACCAAATTCCTTCAACATTTCTGTTGGGTCAATCTTTCTAATGTCTTCCTCGAAAACTTTTGTTTTCCCCCTTGTCCGACTGATATTGGCTCGCAGGGTTTCGCAAGCGTAAGGGTCCATTTCTACAGATGCAAGAACCTCAAAACCAGCTTGATTGATACCTACGTCCATTCCGCCCGCTCCTGAGAATAGCGATACGGCTTTAGGTTGTGGGTTCTTATTCATACGGTAAAGGTCACATTTTTTTTCTACTCCTGTTATCTGCGACTCAGATGAATCGTCCAATAGCATTTTCATACGTCTAACTGCCGAACCGTTTCAGGGTTTGAGAACGTCTTTTTGGCCAGTTGCAGGAACTCCCGAAGCTGTTGCGGATCAACGGTTGGGTAATCGTCGCAGAAGTCCTGCAAGGTTTTGGTGCCGGTGTTGAGGTAATCGAACAGGTTGGCTAAGGGTACGCGGCTCCCCGCAAAGAGGGGCACCCCACCCGACGTTTCGGGATCGATGGTAATGAAGTCGGTTTTCATGGAGATGTCGGTTGTTCTTTAGGCGGACGTGGCTACCCGTTTGGTGCAAAAGCGCGTAGTCCAGTCTTGCCAACGCCTTGACCAACTCGTTGCCGGTTAATTCGTTGGCGATTTCATCACACCAACCGCGCCGTTCGGGGCTTGTTTGATACGTCATCGAAAAAATGGCAGTCGATGGCATCCACAATCACTCGCACGAGATTTGCAACTCGTGCGCAGGTCGCGCCTACCCAATCCCCTTCTTCACCTCCTCCACAAACGCCACGGATACCCCGGCGAGGGTAGCAATCTTTGGCGCATCGAAGTCGGTGTTTTTCAGCAGGTTAATCACCAATTCCTTTTTGGCATTGTGCTCTGCCTCCTCCATCGCCTCCAAACGGCCTTCCTCCCGCCCCTTCTGAAACCAGGGGTCGTTCTCCATCCGAATGTGTTTAGCCAGGCTGTCCATGAGTGTGTCGATTAAGGGTTGTAAGTTACGGAGGTGGGCCAGAATGCGCAACTGCGCCAAGTGTTTTTGTAGGGTAAGCCCATCCGTCGAGGTTTCCTCTACCCGGCGCAGTAAGGTCAACGCAGCCTGGGCCGGGGGCAGTTGACCGAAATTAGCCAGGACACCGAGCATGATGGCCTCCGGGTCGGAGGCCGATAGAAAAAGGCCGTAATCAAGTTGATTAAACGCAATGAGGTCAAACTCGTACTGTAAACGCCTGCTTACCAACCGGGTGGGCATCTGGGGAGGCTGTTCACCCAGAAAAACTACGTATTGCCGAACCTCCAGCCGGTATTTGCGCACCAACATCACGCAGTAGTCAGCCATGCGGTACACCATATCCGGGTCGTCAGCCAGTTGAAATTCAAGGTGTAAAACGAAGGTTTCGCCGCCCGCGTTGGTTACCCGGCGGAGTACATCGGGTTTGCGTTCTTTGGTGTGCTGCAGCTCGTCGGGCAGGTCTTCCATCCGTACAGCCCGAATACCCAGCACGTTTTCCATCAGCGTGGGCACGATGGCTTCGAGGTTTTCCCGGAAGATTTTGTTGCCGCGCCGGAGGCGTATTGGTGGGTCTGGCGCTTCTGCTTCATGCAGCAAAGTACACAAAACTGTTTTGCTGGTAAAATGACGGGCTTCGTCGATTCGCACGAATTTTCCACTCGTGCTATGCGCGAAACTTTTTCACCCCATTCCCCCAACCCCTTGCCTTTCCCCCCCGCTTTCGGCAACTTTGTCGATAGTTCTACCTTCCTACCTTCCCCTTAACCATGACGAAGTGGGTTCTCTGGGTCAGCCTGACCACCTTCGCCCTTTTTTCGCAACAATTCCTCTCCCCGCCCGGCGGCTGGGAGGCGGTTGGCGTGTCGCGAGGCGATTCCCTGACGCCGCTTTCGGCGGGACCGATGTCGGTCGAGCCGATGTCAGAACTGCGGATGCCGCTGCAAACCGAGTTTTCGACGCCGGTTAACCGGCCTCAGTCGGAAGCCATTATTCCCCGACCGACCCCCGCCGAGGCGTCCCCCGTGTCGATGGCCGCGCCGGTTTCCCCGCCCGTCATTCCCCCAGTTTTGCCCGCTGACACGGTGAAACCCGCTGTGCTGCTTTTCCGACCCGAAGTCGGAGCCAACCGCGCAACGGTGTGGGTGGACAGCGTGCTGGCGTCGCTTTCGGAGGATGAAAAATTAGGCCAGTTTTTCATGATTGCCGCTTTTTCCAACAAGGAAGACTACTACCACCGCCGCATCGAAATGCTCGTGCGCGAGCAGCACGTGGGCGGGCTGATTTTTTTTCAGGGCGACCCCTACTCCCAGGCCGAACTCACCAACCGCTTCCAGGCCGCCGCCAAAGTGCCCCTGCTCGTGAGCCTCGACGCCGAAAATGGCCTCGGCATGCGCCTCGACTACGGGATGATTTTCCCGAAACAAATGACGCTCGGGGCCATTCAAAACAACGGGCTGATTTACGACATGGGCCGGGAAATTGCCCGGCAATGCCGCCGCATCGGGGTGACGCTCAACTTCGCCCCCGTGGTGGACGTGAACAGCAATCCCAACAACCCGGCCATCGGGATGCGCTCGTTTGGTGAACAAAAAGAAAACGTGACGGCCAAAGGCGTGGCCTACATGAAAGGCATGCAGGGGGCGGGCGTGCTGGCCTGCGCCAAGCACTTTCCCGGCCACGGCGACACCGGCAGCGACTCCCACCACACCCTGCCCCAGTTGGCCCACAACGGCGAGCGCCTGCAAAACCTCGAACTGTTTCCCTTTCGGGGCCTCATCGCCGACAGCGTGGGGAGCATCATCGTGGGGCACCTCAACGTGCCGTTTTACGAAAGCCGGAACATCCCCGCCACGCTTTCCTCGAACATCGTGACGGGGCTGTTGAAGCAGCAGATGGGTTTTCAGGGCCTGGTCATCACCGACGCGATGAACATGCGCGGCGTGACCCGCTCCAACAACGCCGCCGATGCCAACCTCCAGGCCCTGCTGGCGGGCAACGACATCCTGCTCTACGCCGAAGACGTGGTGCGCAGCCTCCAGAAAATTAAGGACGCCATCCACCGCGACAGCCTGATTACGATGGACGAAATCGACGGGCGGGTACGG
Organism: uncultured Cytophagales bacterium; assembly: GCA_964244295.1. GTDB lineage: Bacteria > Bacteroidota > Bacteroidia > Cytophagales > Spirosomataceae > JAJAZB01. The sequence continues at coordinate 97,336 of CAXTIG010000024.1, read as the reverse complement.
AAAATCCTGCACGCCAAGTACCGCCTGGGCCTGCACGAACGCAAGGCCGTGGACCTGGCCCGCCTCAACCAGGACCTGAAAACGCCGCAGGCCCTCCAACTCAACCAGCAACTCTACGAACAAGCCGTGACGGTGGTGCGCAACGACCAGCGGCTGCTGCCCTTCGTCCACCTCGACACGGCGCGGTTTGCCTCGGTCGCCATCGGCGAATCGACGGGTAACATTTTTCAGCAAACCCTGAGCAAATACGCGCCCTTCCGGCATTTTACGAACGACACCCGCTCGGAGGCTGACTGGTTCCGGGAGGTGCTGGCCGAGTTGGATTCGAGCAAAAACCGGACGGTGGTGGTGAGTCTGCACGAAATGAGCCAGCGGGCCTACCGGGGCTACGGCATTTCGGAAGCGACGAAAGGATTTATTCAGCAACTGCAAGTCCGAGGCAATCGGGTGATTTTGTGCGTATTCGGGAATCCGTACAGCCTGAAGTTTTTCCCCGATTTGCCCGCGCTGTTGTGTGGCTACGAAGACAACCCCATCACCCAGTCGGTCGTGGCGCAGGTGCTGTTTGGGGCGCTTCCGGCGCGGGGGCGTTTGCCGGTGTCGGTCAACGGTACGTTCAAAGCGGGCGAAGGCGTGGCGTACGAAGCCATCGGGCGGCTCAGCTACGGCCTACCCGAAAGCGTAGGCGTGAGTTCGGAAAAGTTGAAAGAAGTGGACGCCGTGGTGAAAGCCGCCATCGAGGAGCGGGCTTTCCCCGGTGCGCAGGTGCTGGTGGCGCGGAAGGGCAAGGTGATTTACCAGAAAAATTTCGGCAAACCGACCTACGATTATTACTACGAACCCGTCCGCGACCAGACGCTTTTCGACCTGGCCTCGGTCACGAAAGTAGCCGCCACGCTGCAAGTCGTGATGGCGCTCAACGAACAACACCTGCTCGATTTGAACCAGAAAGCCTCGCACTACCTGCCCGAATTGAAGGGCACCAACAAGGAGAACATCGTGGTTCGCGACCTGCTCATGCACCAGGCCGGGCTGGTGGCCTTCGTGCCCTTCTGGAATCGCACCCGGTCTCAATCGGGCTACGGCGATGGCAGCGGCTTCGACTCAACTTACTACCGCCGCAGCGACACGCTCGACTACAATCAGCAGGTCGCGCCGAAGCTGTTCACCCGCGCCGCCACGAAAGATTCGGTCTGGAAGTGGGTCATCGGCTCGCAACTCAGCCAGAAGCGCGACAAGAGTGGACACCACGCGTTCGTGTACTCGGATTTGGGCTTAATCATGCTCTGGCACGTGGTGGAGGCGATTACCCAGCAGCCGATGGAGGTGTTTCTGGCGCAGAATTTCTACGAACCCCTGGGCATGGGCCGCACGGGGTTCAACCCACTCCGGCGCGGCATTCCGGTGTCGGAAATTGCCCCGACGGAAAACGATTTGATTTATCGGGAAGCGCAACTGCGCGGCACCGTCCACGACCAGAACGCGGCCATGCAGGGTGGCGTGAGCGGCCACGCGGGGCTGTTCAGCAGCGCGAGCGAACTGGCGATTCTGATGCAGATGAACCTGCAACGGGGCTACTACGGCGGGCGGCAATTTCTACAACCCGGCACGGTGCCGATGTTTACGAAAAACTACACCACCCGCAGCGACCGGGGCCTGGGCTGGGACCGCCGCCCCGCCGACGGCGAGAGCGTGTACATTTCGCCGCTGGCTTCGGCCAAAGCCTTCGGGCATTCGGGGTTCACGGGTACGATGGTCTGGGCCGACCCGGAGAAAGACCTGGTCATCGTCTTCCTTTCCAACCGCGTCTTCCCCGACGCGGCCAACAACCTCATCAACTCGCACCGCACCCGGCGGCGGGTGATGGAGGCGGTGTACCAGGCGGTCGAGGAGGAAAAAGGATTGGCGACGACGCAGCCGTAAAAACCAAAAGCGGCCCGGTTTGCAAACCGGGCCGCTTTTGGTTTTTACGGCCTCCGTTTTTCAGAAAAACGGTCAATCCCTGTTTTAGCGCACCACCTTCCTGCCAGCCCGACTACTTTTTCAGCCCATTTCGAGGATTTCCCCGTCAAGGGCGCGGAAGTAGGGGAGCGGCTGAAAAGTTCTGGGCCAGACTCAGCTACGCCACTGCCCAGTCGGTTCTCAACCGAGTTACGGAACGAGTTACGTCTAAATTTACGATTCCCCCGTTTATCGCAACAACTCTATTATTTTTCGCCTGCCTTTTCTGAACCTGACGCTATGAAATCGTTCCTTTCCCTTGCCGTCCTGCTCGTCGCCGGAGCCGTCACTTTTTCCCTTATCACCGACCCGCCGACCAAATTCGACCGCGCTGCCTACGCGGGTTGGGAAAGCCACGGAGGCCACGCCGACGGCACGCGGTATTCCTCGCTCGACCAAATCAACACGGGAAATGTGAGTCAACTGAAAGTGGCCTGGACCTACCGAACCGGTGAGGTCGACACGACCAACAAAAGCCAGATTCAATGCCAGCCCATCGTGGTGGACGGGACGATTTTCGCCACCACCTCCCGCCTCAACGTGTTCGCCCTCGATGCGGCCACCGGCCAGGAACGCTGGCGCACCAATCTTTCCAAACACTGGGGCGGGCAGTACTCCTGGGCGGGCACCAACCGGGGCGTAACGTATTGGGCGGATGGGGCCGACAAGCGGATTTTTGTGGCGGCGGGTACGTTCCTGTTTTGCCTCAACGCCGCCGACGGGCAGCCCATCACGAGTTTCGGCGAGGGCGGGCGGATTGATTTGCAAAAGGCCCTCGATTACCCAAAAGAGCAATTTTTCATCGTTGCCAACACGCCGGGGATTATTTTCAAGGATTTGTACATCACCGGAATGCGGCTCTCCGAGGGCCTCGATGCCGCGCCGGGTCACATCCGCGCTTTCGACGTGCGAACGGGCCAACGCCGCTGGATTTTCCACACCATTCCGCAGCCGGGCGAGCCGGGGTTTGAGACCTGGAAAGACAAAACGGCGTACAAAAAAATCGGCGGGGCCAACAACTGGGCGGGCATGAGCCTCGACGAAAAGCGCGGCATCGTGTACGTGCCCACCGGCTCGGCCACCTACGATTTCTGGGGCGGCTACCGCAAGGGCAATAACCTGTACGCCAATTGCCTGCTGGCCCTCGACGCCGCCACCGGCAAGCGCCTCTGGCACTTCCAGGCCATCCACCACGACGTGTGGGACCGCGATTTCCCGGCTAACCCCACGCTCACCACGATTCAGAAAGACGGAAAATCCATCGACGCCGTGGCGCAAATCAGCAAGCAGGGCATGGTCTATCTTTTCGACCGGGTAACGGGCAAGCCCGTTTTTCCGATTAAAGAAACGCCCGTGCCCAGCCTGAGCACCGTGCCCGGCGAGGAACTCGCGAAAACCCAGCCCATCCCGACGCTGCCGGAACCGTTTATGCGGATGTCGTTTACCGAAAAGGACATCATCGACCTCACGCCCCAACACCACGCCGAGATTCTGGGAAAATTCCGTGAAATGGACCCACCCCACCCCTTTGCGCCGCCGAGCCAGCGGGGCATCGTCCTGTTTCCGGGCATGGACGGCGGCGGCGAGTGGGGCGGCGCGGCCTACGACCCTGAAACGAACCTGCTCTACGTCAACGCCAACGAAATGCCCTGGGCCATCAAAATGGTGCCCAATTCCTTGCTGACGGCCACGGGGCCGCACGCCGGAGCCTTGTCGGTGTACGCCAGCAACTGCGCCAACTGCCACGGCCTCGACCGCAAGGGCAACGGCGGAGCCTTTCCCAACCTGACCACCCTTAAAACCCATCGCAGCGCCGACTACGTAGCTGACGTGCTTAAAAACGGCAAAGGTGGCATGCCGGCCTTCGGGCACCTGAACGACGAAAACCGGGCGGCCCTCGTGGCCTACCTGCTCGATTTGAAACCAGTCGAAACCGGCCGGAACGGGGATAAAAAAGAAGTGGCGGGCGAGGCCCCCCTCAAAGCGCCCTACGTGATGACCGGCTACATGAAGTTTCTGACCCACGACGGTTACCCGGCCATCAAACCGCCCTGGGGTACGCTCAACGCCATCAACCTGGCCACTGGAAAACTCGCCTGGAAAGTACCGTTGGGCGAGTTTCCCGAACTGACCGCGAAGGGCATTCCGAAAACCGGTACCGAAAATTACGGCGGCCCCGCCGTGACGGCGGGCGGGCTGGTGTTCATTGGAGCCACCCGCGACGAGCGCTTCCGGGCCTTTGACAAAAAAACGGGCGCCACGCTCTGGGAAACCCAGTTGCCCGCCGGGGGTTACGCCACGCCCGCCGTGTACCAGGCCGGGGGCAAGCAGTTCGTGGTGATTGCCTGCGGGGGCGGAAAAATCGGCACGAAGTCGGGGGATAGCTACGTGGCGTTTGCGCTGCCGTAATCCGGCGGGCCTCCGCTCCGCGTGGCCTGTTTTGGCGCGGTGAGGGGTTTTCGGGCGGCGGGAAATTGGTAGTTTTGGAAAACCACTGAAACGGAGAACGCCTCCAACCCGCTACCGATGAGTCATTCAAAACTCCTGAGCCTGCTGAACCCCTTCGGCACGGTGGCGGAAGCCGACGTGGAACTAGCCCGTCAACTCTTCGAGCCAGCGCAGTACCGGCGGGCGGAGGTGTTGGTCGAACGGGGCAAGGTGGCCCGGTTCATTTACTTCGTCAACGCGGGCTACGCGCGGGTGCAGCACCTCGAAGACGGCGTTGAAATCACCAACCACCTCATCGGCCCCAACGGTTTCATCACCGCCTACACCAGTTTTGCCACCCGTAGCCCTTCCGACGAAGTGGTGCAGGCCATCACCGCCTGCGAGGTGCTGCGCATCACCCGCGACGACCTCGAACGGCTTTACCAAAAAAGCCACGTCTGGGCCTTGGTGGGCCTGCACCTGGCCGACCAGTACCTGATTTTCAACAACCAACGCGGCCGCGACCTGATTACGCTCAACGCCGAACAGCGCTACCAGAAATTACTTCGCGAGGAGCCGGGCCTCATCCAAAACGTGCCGCTTCAGTACATTGCCTCGTACCTCGGCATCGAACCACAGACCCTGAGCCGAATTCGCCGCAAGCGCATTTCTTAACTTTTATTCAGGAGTTCCACCCCCGGAGCGCGGGACCTTTGTCTGGACAATTTTTCAAAGACAAAACCCATGCAACTCAAGGGAAAAACCGCCTTCATCACCGGAGCTTCTTCCGGCATCGGCGAAGCCATCGCGTACGAACTGGCCCAACACGGGGCCAACCTCATCCTCACGGCGCGTTCCACCGCCAAACTCCAGGCGATTGCCGTCGCCATCCGGCAGCAGCACGGCGTGGTCGTTCACGTTTTTCCGGGCGATTTGGCGCGGAAAGAAACCGCCCAGACGCTGTACGAACAGGTGAAACGAGCGGGCCTGACGGTGGACGTACTCGTCAACAACGCCGGGTTCGGCAAGTGGACCCATTTCCTCGACCAATCCAGCGAGACCTACGAGCAAATGGTTGAGTTGAACGTCAATTCCGTGCTGAAACTGACGCACCTGTTTCTGCCGGATTTACTCCGTCGGGGCGAGGGCGGCATCCTCAACGTTGCCTCGACCGGCTCCTTTCAGCCTTGCCCGTACATCACCACGTACTGCGCCACCAAAGCCTTCGTGCTGAGTTTTTCGGAAGGCTTGCACGGGGAATACGCGCAGCGGGGCGTTACCGTCACGGCGCTCTGCCCCGGCAACACCGACACCGGATTCCAGGCCACGGCTGCCGCCGACACGAAGGGAATGCGCAGTGATACGTCGGCCAGGGTAGCCCGCGAAGGAATCCAGGCGCTGCTCCGGGGAAAAAGTTTTCACGTCGTGGGCGCCGACAATTACCTGCAATCGCTGCTGCCGCGCTGGTTACCCCGGAAAACGGTCATCAATCTGGTGGGCAGCATGATGTCGAAAAAACTGGTCGCCTGAAGGGCCCCGACTCCTGAACCCTTCACCAAGAAATCTCCCCATCCAGCCGCTTCAACAGTTTCAGGTGGCGTTTGGCTCGTTGAAGAAAAGCCCAGCCGCGCCTGAATTCCCAGTACGGAACGCCCAGGGCGTGGTTGTGCCGGGCAATTCGGGCCAGGGCGTTCCAATGGTGGAAAATAATTCCGTACGCCTGCCACAGCGTGTGGCCGTTGCCGTACACGTGGTGTGGAGCGGCCCCGCTGCCGTTGTATTCGAGGATGCAGAAATTCCGGCCTGCCTTCAGGTCTTCCACCGACGCGCATTTCACGTCGTACCGGCCAAAATAAAAATGGCCGGCGTGGTGGCTGATGGCGTCGAACACAGCCAGCAGTCGCTCGTCTTTTTCGTGGGCCAAACTCACGAGTTGCCCGCCCCTGGTTTGGTTGAGGGCGTACGAAAGCGGGTACATTTCGCCCGCTGGTAGCACCTCGGCGAGGTGGCTGGCGTGTTTGGCGCGGAGTTCACCGAGGCGGTACTGCGCACGGGGGTAGCGCCCCAGCAGTTGATCGAGGGTGGCACGGCCGTCGCCGATCACGTGCAGAAATTCTTTCCGGACGAAGCCCGTAATCGTGCCCTTCGCTTCGGAAGGCAGACGGTAGTAAAACACGCTGACTTCGAGGGGGTAGTCGATGAATTCCTGCACGATGTAGTCCACGGGCATGTACTCGTGGTAGCGGCAGAACTCGGTGGCGTTGGTGATTTTCCGGAAAAGCAGGCCCATCATCCCCACGTCGGGCTTCACGGCGAAGGGGTAGTCGAAGCCGCTTTCCCGCACGAGTTGCTCGACTTCAGCGAAGGGCCGACCGGGGCTGACGTACACGCTGCGGGGGCAGAGTGCCGGGGGTAACTGCGCGTACATTTCCCGCTTGCCCTCGCCTTCGAACCCGCCGAAGGTGAGCGTGGGGTTGGCGGGCGTGAAAAACCACACCGACCCCGCCCGCAGGCCGTGCCAGAACCACACCGGGGCCAGCGGCACGAGTTTGACGCGGTAATCCCAGGTTTCCCAGTGGGTGAGGCGGTAGAAGGCTTTTTTCAGATTCATTCAAAACGCCCTGGCCTACCAAACGCGGGCCAGGGCGTTTTGAAAGGTAACGAAGCCGTTCGGAACGCGCAAACGCGAGGCTGGCGATGGGTCGCGAGGGAGGACGTTTGGTGAAGTCCAAAAAAATCCGCTGTTTGCCCCGGTTTCGGCTTTTTATCTCGTTGGAACTGTTTAGGGTTTCTGTTTTTTAAAGGTCACCCTGAGCGGAGTCGAAGGGTGTGCGGCTGGTCAGCGCCTGCCTACCGCACACCCTTCGACTCCGCTCAGGGTGACCCCCGCTTTTTATCGTTTTACTACCCCGATGGTTTTCCGCAAAATCCACTTCCTCTTTCTCCTGTTGCTCCAGTTTGCGGCCCCCACCGCCCCGGCCCAAACCCCCACCGAGCCGTTCGTTTTCGGCGACCCCTTGCCCGATGCTCCCGAACTGGCCCCGCGCGGGCCGCAGGGCGTCGGGGTGCGTACCCTCACGCTGACCGACCAGGGTCGGTTGGACGTGGCCCACGCCAAAGGCGGACAAGTCCCCACCTACGACCGCCCGCTAACCCTCGAAATCTGGTACCCGGCGCGGATTCCGGCGGGGAAAAAAGAGCTGGTGCAGTACGAGCAGGTGATGGGCAGTTCCAACGATCCCAAACGCCCGCTGATTCCGTTCACCTTTGCGGGCCGGGCGCTGCGCGAGGCCGAACCCGACCCTTCGGGCGGGCCGTACCCGCTGGTAATTTTCTCGCACGGCTACCTCGGTTCGCGGTTGCTGTTCACGTATTTGACCGAAAACCTCGCTTCGAAGGGTTACGTTGTCGTCTCCATCGACCACGCCGAATCGACCTTCCGCGACGCGGGGCCGTTTCCCAGTACCCTGCTCAACCGGGCGCTGGATGATTTGTTTGTGTTGAACGAAATGGCCCGGCTGAGCGCCAAAGGCGGCAAATCGTTCCTGAGCGGCCTGCTCAACGCCGACAACACCGCGCTAATCGGCTACTCGATGGGCGGTTACGGGGCGCTCAACGCCGTTGGGGCCGGGTACAGCGCCGGGGCGCTGAAGGCCTTTGGGCAGATGACCGGCGGGAGCACCGCGCTGCAAGTCCGCACGACGGGGGCACCGGAATTCAAAGCCTCGCAGGATGCCCGCATCAAAGCCGTGGTGGCCTTCGCGCCCTGGGGCATGGAACGCGGCCTCTGGGACGCCGAAGGGCTGGCGGGCCTGACCCGCCCGACGCTGTTCGTGGCCGGCAGCAAGGACGACGTGTCGGGCTACGAGAAGGGCATCAAGGCAATTTACGAAGGGGCCGTCAACGCCGACCGCTACCTGCTCACCTACCTCAACGCCCGGCACAACGTGGCCCCCAACCCGCCCCCGGCGGAAGCCCTGAAACCCGGTCTGCCCCTCGACGAGTACCTGCGCTACGCCGAACCGGCCTGGAACGAACGCCGCATCAACAACATCAACCAGCACTTCGTAACTGCGTTTTTGGGCATCCACCTCAAGGGCCTGGACTACGGAAAGTTTTTTGACCTGAAAGAAAGCAGCAACGACGGACCCTGGGCGGGTTTCAAACCGCGAACTTCGGTAGGGCTGGAGTTGCGGCACACGAAGCCCTGAAGGAGGGCCTGTCATCCAGAGCGCAGCGAAGGACCTCGTTGGACTGCCGGGTAGTTTGTCGATAGCCCACAGCGGACAGCCGAGTGGCCGGCAGTCCAACGAGGTCCTTCGCTGCGCCCTGGATGACAGACTGGGAAAACCAAGAAATTTTTCTACACAGCATGGAAACCCACCTCCACCGCCGAACTTTCCTCAAAACCCTATCGGCAGCAACCGCGCTGATTCCAACCCATTTTTCAGAACAAAAAGAGGGCCGCCGCTTCAAAACCAGCCTCAACGCCTACTCTTTCAACGAACCGTTGCGGGCCGGAACCATGACCCTCGACGACCTGCTCGACTTCTGCGCCCAACACGACTTCGACGGGGTGGACATCACCGGCTATTATTTCCCAACCTACCCGCAGGTGCCCCCCGACGAGTACCTGTTTCAGTTCAAACGCAAGGCCCACCGGCTTGGCCTGAGCCTCAGCGGCACCGGCATCCGCACCGATTTTACCCAGCCCGACGCGAGGAAGCGACGGGAGGACGTACAACTGGTTAAAAACTGGGTACAGTGCGCGGCCAAACTGGGCGCACCCGTGCTGCGGATTTTTGCGGGGCACCTCAATCCGCCCGGCTATTCCTGGGAGCAAATCGCCGCGTGGATGGTGCCCGACCTGCGGGAATGCGTGGAGTACAGTCAACAACACGGCGTGATCGTGGCCGTGCAAAACCACAACGATTTCCTGAAAACCGCCGATCAGGTGATCAAACTCATGAAGTTGGTGGACCGGTCGTGGCTGGGGTTGGTGCTCGACGTGGGCAGTTACCAGCAGGGCGACCCGTACCGGCAAATCGAGCAAACCCTGCCCTACGCCGTCAACTGGCAGGTGAAAGAACTCGTCACGGTCAACGGCAAGGAGGAAAGAATCGACCTCGGCAAACTGGTCGCCATCCTGAACGCCTCCGGCTACCGGGGTTTTTTGCCCATCGAAACACTGGGCAAAGGCGACCCGAATGAAAAAGTGGCGCGGTTTCTCGACGAAGTCCGAAACGCGCTCGGCTGAGTGAGGCTACTCTTTTTCCTTCACCGTCGGCAGTTTTTGTCGGCTTTTTCAATCATCCCCTTCGTGTCTTTTTTCCAGGCTTCCTGCACTTTTTTGTTGTAGTTGAGGTACAGTTTGTCGTCCACGATGGCCCAGGCTTGCGGGTCGGTGGGGGCTTTGTGGCCCTCGCCGTCGGCGCTGCCGTAGGCGCAGTAGCCGCCGTACTGCGGGGCGTACTTTTCGGGGTTGGCTTTGAAAAGGGCCAAATCTTCGGCGTTGGCGAAGGGCCAGACGCTGCCGTTCCAGGGGTGCGAAAACGTCGGGTCGCCCTTCAGGGCTTTTCCTTGCTTGAAATAAGCCACGGCATCGTACCCCCGGATGGCCGCGCCCCCGGCGACGAAGACGGGTGATTTTTGGGCGAATGCGCTGGCCGAAGTCAGCAAGACCACCGCGAGCGAAAACAGAAAACGGGTCATGGCGTTTGGTTTTTTTGAGAAAACAAAAGTCGGCATCGCCGGGCGGGCGGGGTGTCGGCTGACGGACATTCGCCCAACATCCTGGAAACCGGATTTTTGTATCTTTCGGGAAACTTAACCGGATTTAAGTCATGGAAGCGACGTTTGTGTTGAGGCCGGAGGAGGCCAACGAAGACTTTTTGCAGCAATTCCGGCAATTATTTGCGGGGAAACGAATCAGGGTGACGGTGGAGGAAGTGGTTGATACCACACCCGATGCTGAGCGGCAACGGATTGCGGTTCAGCGGGAAATGTTCCGAAAATCGCAGGAATTAAACCGGGAGTTTCCCCCTCCAAAAATTCCCGCTGACATTGACATCAATGCGTTGATTGATGAGATAAACTGGAAAGAAAATCACTGACGATGATTTATTTTGATACCGACGTTTTGGTCAACTACCAGGTCGATCAGGACGCAGCCAAGCACCAGTAGGCGACTCAACTTTACGAGCGGGCTACTCAAAATGGCTTGTTTCTGATTTCCATTATTTCGTTGAATGAATTGGCCTACGTGCTTTCCAAGTTGAAGTTGACCCGCGAAGAAATAAGAAAGAAGATAGCGGTTTTTTTACCCCTCAGACCCAGTTGGAGCCACGCTTACGGAGTTCCAGAGAGCGGTAGAGTTGGCCGAAAGAATTGGTTTTCAAAATTCAACCGACTGCCTCCACACCGCCCTCGCCGAAACGCACTGCACCGAACTCTACACCTACAACCGCGCCGATTTCAGCCGAATTCAACCCCACACCCCGCTGAAAATTACGCTGCTCTGATTCGCTGATGCACGGGGAGTTGCAAACGGGCGTTACTTTTGCGCCGGTTTTTTACGAGCAACTTCCCATGATTCAACGTTTGCAATCTCTTTTTCTCGCCCTCATCGTCGTGGCGATGGCCGTGTTTCTGTTTAGTCCGGCCTGGAGCAAAGTCAACCCGGCCACGGGCGAAGCCGCCCGCCTCAACGCCTTCACCCTCGACTACATCCGGCCCGGCGGCGGTACCGAGTCGAACACCGTGGCCTACGTGGCCGCCCTGGCGGTGCTGGCCGCCGGGCTGGCGCTGTACTCGATGCTGAGTTATCGCAACCGGATGCGGCAAATGCTGCTCGGACTGGTCAATTCGCTGGTAATGATTTCGCTGCTGGGGCTGCTCACGTACCTGTCGGTGTTCCGGGCCTCGGCGCTGTTTACGCCCGAAGTGCGCGGCGTCTACGGCGTGGGGTTCTACGCCGTGGTAGTCGGGCTGATTTGCAACGTGCTGGCCAACCGTTTCATCCGCCGCGACGAGCAACTGGTGCGCTCGGCGGACCGGATGCGGTGAAAGTAAGTTTTCAGTTTCCGGTTTATAGTTTTCAGTTAAAAGGCCCACTGGCGTGCGTTTCCTGGCACCTGGCGGGCCTTTTGAGTGAGATCGGTAAACTGAAAACTATAAACTGTAAACTGTAAACTGAGAACCGTCAACTTTTTTCCCGACTGAGTTTTGGAAAAATTAGCTAATTTCAAAGTCGGATTGTGACCCCACCATCCACACCTCGCCCCAACCCTGTTCTGTAACCCGCTCATTTAAAAAGGCCCATTTGACGATGATCGTTGACCAATCCGTAAAAACTGCACTCCGTGAAAAATTGAAGGACATCTTCGGGTTCAGCCAGTTTCGTGGCGACCAGGAAGCCGTCATTTGCAGCATACTCGAAGGGCACAACACCTTCGTGATCATGCCCACCGGCGCGGGCAAATCGCTCTGCTACCAACTGCCCGCCATCTTTAGTCCGGGTACCGCCGTGGTGATTTCGCCGCTCATCGCGTTGATGAAAAACCAGGTGGACCAGATGAACGCCTTCGGCATCAACGCCCAGTTTCTGAACTCGACCCTCAACAAGGCCGAGATGAATAAGGTGAAGCGCGACGTACTCAGCGGCGAGGTGAAACTGCTGTACGTGGCCCCCGAATCGTTGACGAAGGAAGAAAATCTGCTGTTTTTGCAGAAAGCGAACATCTCATTCGTCGCCATCGACGAGGCCCACTGCATCTCGGAATGGGGTCACGACTTCCGTCCGGAATACCGCAAAATCCGCAGCATCGTCGAGAGCCTGGGCAACCTGCCCATCGTGGCGCTCACGGCCACGGCCACGCCCAAAGTGCAGCAGGACATTCAGAAAAACCTGCAAATGGAGGACGCCTTCGTCTACTCCACCTCGTTCAACCGCAAGAATCTTTACTACGAAATCCGGCCCAAAACCGACACGCGCAAGCAACTCATCCGGTTTATTCGCAACAACAAGGGCAAGTCGGGCATTATTTATTGTTTGAGCCGGAAAAAGGTAGAGGAAATCGCCGAGTTGCTCAACGTCAACGACATCAAGGCCCTGCCCTACCACGCGGGCCTCGACGGGGCCGTGCGCATGAACAACCAGGACGCCTTCCTGAACGAAGAAGTGGAGGTAATCGTGGCTACCATCGCCTTCGGCATGGGCATCGACAAGCCCGACGTGCGCTTCGTGATTCACTACGACGCGCCCAAGTCGCTCGAAGGCTACTACCAGGAAACGGGCCGTGCCGGGCGCGACGGACTGGAGGGCAACTGCGTGTTGTTTTACAGCTACGACGACATCGTCAAGCTCGACAAATTCAATAAAGACAAGCCCGTCACCGAGCGCGACAACGCCAAGATGCTGCTCCAGGAAATGGTTTCCTACGCCAACATGGGCTTGTGTCGCCGCCGCCAGTTGCTCGGCTATTTTGGCGAGTACATGGCCAAAGACTGCGGTTTTTGCGACAACTGCCTCAAACCCACCGAGAAATTCAAGGTGGAGGAAGACGCCGAACTGGTGCTGAAAACCGTAATTCATACCGATCAGCGCTTCGACGGGCAGCACATCGCCGACGTACTCACCGCCACCGACAACCCGTACCTCCTCAGCCACAACCACCACAAATTGGAGGTGTACGGCAAAGGCCGCCCCGTGACGCTGATGAGCAGCACCGACGAAGACGACGACGAGCCGGAAGAATTGGACGGGGAAAACGCAACGGAAAGCGTGGCGAAGCAAAAACCCGCCAAGGCCAAAACCGTGACCGGCCCCGCCCCGCACTCGACGGACTGGTGGTGCTCGGTAATCCGGCAACTGACCGTGCTGGGCTACCTCGAAAAAGACGTGGAAAACTACGGCGTGCTGAGGGTGGGCGACAAAGGCCGCGCCTACCTCGAAGCCCCGTACCCGATCACGCTCGCTAAAGACCACGACTACTCGCTCAACAACGAAAACGACAGCGACGACGAAAAGGAAAATACCCCCGGTGGTTCGGCCAAAGCCCACGACCAGGCGCTGTTTGAACTGCTGAAAAACCTGCGCAAGAAGCTGGCGAAGGAGAAAAACCTGCCGCCCTACGTGATTTTCCAGGACCCTTCGCTCGAAGAAATGGCCACGACCTACCCCACCACGCGGGAGGAAATGGCGCAGATCAACGGCGTAGGCATGGGAAAGGTGGTGAAATTCGGCAAGCCCTTCGTGGACCTGATCACGAAGTACGTCGAGGAAAACGACATCGAAACGGCCACCGAAGTGGTGGTCAAATCGACCGTCAACAAGTCGAAGGTCAAGATTTACATCATCCAGCAAATCGACCGGAAAATCGACCTCGACGAAATCGCGCTAACCAAGTCGCTGACGATGCACGAGTTGGTCGAAGAAATCGAGCACATCTGCTACTCCGGCACCAAGCTCAACCTCGATTACTACGTTAACCAAATCCTCGACGGCGACCGCCAGGACGAAATCTTCGACTACTTCATGGGGGCCGACACCGACAACATCGCCGTGGCCCTGAAAGCCGTCGGCGACGAATACACCGAAGAAGAACTGCGCTTGATGCGGATTAAGTTTTTGAGTGAGGTGGCGAATTAATTTCCCTCAACATGGCAACGATTCAACTGGACATTCCCGCCGAAGATTTGCAATTGCTCGGTTTGGAACGCATCAAGGAATTGATTCACCGGGAAGTGACTTTTCAACGGTTTCGCCGTTCGGCGGAAGCCGTTCAGCAACTCTTCGATAGCCGCCCGGACGTCGATTGGGAAGTTGAATTTGAACGGGCACGCCAGGAGGCGTTTGAGGAGTACGAACAAAAGCGGCGGGCACGAAGCGAATGAGCGGCTACGTACTCGACGCCAACGTGCTCTTCAGCAGGGTTTTGTCGTTGAAAGAATTGTACTTGCAATTGGCTCGGACGCACACCTTTCACGTTCCCGATTTTGCCTTACTGGAATTAGAAAAGTATCGCCATACCATCCTTAAAAAAGCAAAGGGCGATTTTGAGGAATTAAAAAACTACACCCACGACCTGTTCGACAGTCTGGTCATTCTGCCCGGCTTTTTTATTTCGCAAAAAGCCTACACCGAAGCATCCGAACTTTGCGCCGATATTGACCCAAAGGACACGGTGTACGTGGCGCTGGCCATCGAACTTAATCTCAAGCTGTTAACCCGTGACAAGCCCTTGCACGATGGGTTAAAGCGAAAAGGGTTTCCTCTGATTAAACTGTTTGACGAATTTGTGCGGGAAGAACTTCCCGCCTGACCCAGTACGAATGAACCTCCTCCTCCTCGGCTCCGGCGGGCGTGAACACGCCTTCGCCCATCAATTGACCCAAAGCCCCCGCTGCTCCCGCCTCTTCGTCGCCCCCGGCAACGCCGGAACCGCCCAACTCGCCACCAACCTGCCCATCGCCGCCACCGATTTTGAAGCATTGGCCGAAGCCGTTCGCGAGTACGCGATTGACCTGCTCATCGTCGGGCCGGAAGAGCCACTGGTGCGCGGCGTGCGCGATTTCTTCGAAGAAAAAGAGGAATTCAAAACCCTGCGCATCGTCGGGCCGGACGCCACCGGGGCGCAACTCGAAGGCAGCAAGGATTTCTCGAAAGCCTTCATGCAACGCCACGGCGTACCCACGGCGGCCTCGCAAACCTTCAGCGCCGCCACCCTCGCCGAAGGCCTGGCCTACCTCGAAACCCAGTCGCTGCCCATCGTGCTGAAGGCCGATGGCCTGGCGGCGGGCAAGGGAGTCATTATCGCCGAAAGTCTTGAGGAGGCGAAGGAAACGCTCCGCGAAATGCTCGTGAACGCCAAATTCGGCGCGGCCAGCAGCAAGGTAGTCATCGAAGAATTCCTGACCGGCATCGAACTGTCGGTGTTCGTGCTGACCGACGGCGTGCATTACAAAATTCTACCCGAAGCCAAAGATTACAAGCGCATCGGCGAGGGTGACACCGGCCCCAACACGGGCGGCATGGGGGCCGTCTCGCCCGTGCCCTTCGCCGACGCGGAATTCATGGCAAAAGTGGAGAGCCGCGTCGTAAAACCCACTCTGGCCGGGCTGGTCGCCGAAGGCATCCGCTACGTCGGGTTTATTTTTATCGGACTGATGAATTCCGATGGCGAACCCTGGGTCATTGAGTACAACGCCCGCATGGGCGATCCCGAAACCGAAGCTGTGTTGCCCCGCATCGAGTCGGACTGGGTCGAATTGATGCTGGCCGCCGCCGAAGGACGGTTGGACGAGCAGGAATTAAAAATCAGCTCCAACACCGCCGTCACCACCGTCCTCGTGTCGGGCGGCTACCCCGGTGATTACGCGAAAGGCTACGAAATTTCGTTCGTAGAAACACCCGCGAACGTGACTGTGTTTCACGCCGGAACGAGCCAGAAAGACGGGGCGGTCGTGACCAACGGGGGCCGGGTGCTGGCCGTCACGGCCCTGGGCGATTGTCTCGAAACCGCCCGCGCCGCCTCGCAACAAGCGGCGGAAGGCATTACCTTTGAAGGAAAACAGTACCGAAAAGACATCGGGAAAGACCTCATTTCAATTAGGAATTAGGAATTACGAATTAGGAATTTATAGCTGAGTTTCGTGAATCACGGATTTTCTGAGCCGTATTTTCAATTTGAAAATCAGCTAATTACGGATTTTCTAATTCGTAATTCCTAATTCCTAATTCCTAATTGAAAAGACAATGGCTTGTAAATCATGTGGCACCGGCGGCTGCGGAAGCGTGAAGGCTTCGGGCGCGCCCGCTGGCTGCAAAAGCAACGGCGGCTGTAGCAGCGGCGGTTGCAATAAAATGAACGTGTTCGACTGGTTGAGCAACATGGATGCTCCGTCGATGGTCAACCGCTTCGACATCGTGGAGGTGAAGTTCAAGGGCGGGCGCAAGGAATACTTCCGCAACCCCAACGCGATCAGCCTCCACACCGGCGACCCCGTCGTAGTGGAAGTGCAAAACGGCCACCACCTCGGCTACGTGTCGTTGCAGGGCGAACTGGTGCGTTTGCAGATGCTCAAAAAGAAGATTCCGGCCAACGCCGACGTAGCGGACATTTACCGAATCGCCACCGCCAAAGACCTCGAAAAGCACCAGCAGGCCGTGGCCCGCGAACTGCCCACGATGTACCGCGCCCGCGAAATCGTGCATGAACTCAACCTGGGGATGAAACTCTCGGACGTGGAATTCCAGGCCGACGGCGTGAAGGCGGTTTTTTTCTATTCCTCCGACGAACGCGTCGATTTTCGCGAACTCATCAAGCGCCTGGCGGGTGAGTTCAAACTGCGCGTGGAGATGAAGCAAATCAGCCTCCGGCAGGAAGCCGGGCGGCTCGGTGGCTTGGGCGTGTGCGGGCGCGAGTTGTGCTGCTCCACCTGGCTGACCGACTTCCGCAACGTGACCACTTCGGCGGCCCGCTACCAGAATCTGTCGCTCAACCCCGTCAAGCTTTCCGGGCAGTGCGGGCGGCTCAAGTGCTGCCTCAATTACGAACTCGAGACCTACATGGACGCGCTCAAGGACATCCCCAGCCTCGACGCGCCGCTCCAGACCCAGAAGGGCTTGGCCTTTCTCAACAAAACCGATATTTTCCGGCGGCTGATGTGGTTCGGGTTCAAGGGCGAGGACGCCTGGCACCCCATCCCCGTCGAACAGGTGAAGGAAATCATCGCCCTCAACAAACAAGGCGTAGTGCCGCCCTCGCTCCTGCAACTGACCGAACTGGTAGTCGAAGCCCCCGGCCCCATCAACAGCGACCTGGCCCGGATGGACAAAAAATACAGCGACCGTAGCCAGCGCGACCGCGACCAGCAGCGATTTAAGGCCAAGAAAAAAGGCGGCAGCGGCCCGGCCAACGCGGCACTGGGCGGGCCTCCGGCCCAGGCTGCGGCTCCCAAGCAGACAGCCCCAACTCCCAAACCGGCGGCCCCTAAACCCGCGCAAACCGGCCCGGAACGCACAGGTGGCAGACCGGGTGGGGGAGGGCAGGGACGGCGGCGGCGGTGAAAAAAACGCTTTTCGAACCCGTCATTGCGAGCGGAAGGTACAAAAATGAGCGAAGCGAGGGTTTGTACCTGAAGCGAAGCAATCCCCTGCCGGAGACCGACATGGCTTTAGTCGAATACCGTTCTTTCCCCAAAGCTATGTCGGTCTCCGACAGGGGATTGCTTCGCTCCGGCGGTTGATCCTCGCTTCGCTCGTTTCAACCGCCTCCGCTCGCAATGACGGGTAGGGGAGGCCAAAAACACAAAAAATTCCCGTCGCTTTCATGCGCATCCTCATCTTCCTTTTCCTCAGCACCCTCCTCGCCGCCTGCGACCCCAACGTGGTCTTCAACGACAACGTGGACTTCGAGGAGGGCAAGTGGTTCGTCAAACAAGTGCCCTCGTTCGGCTTCGACATCCCCGATTCTACCGCCCGGTACAACATCTTTTACAGCCTGCGCAATGGTCGGTCGTACCCCTACTACAACCTTTACCTGACGCGCTACCTCTACGACGGACGGGGGACGCTGATCGAAAAGAAATTAGAGCAGCTTTTGCTGGCCGACGCCACCACGGGCAAGCCCCTCGGCACCGGCTTGGGTGATTTGTACGACCATAAAATTCTGGCCCTGAAAGCCCACCGTTTCCCCGCCGCCGGGCGCTACACGATCAAAATCGAGCAGTACATGCGCCAGAACCCCCTGCCCGAAGTGTACAGCGTGGGGGTGGCCGTGGAGCGGGTGGGAGATAAGTAAAAACAAGACGGAGCTTTTAATGAAAAACAAGACGGCCCGCCGCTGCGGACCGTCTTGTTTTTCATTATTGATTTATCACCTTCCCAAGCCCACCCCGCGTTATCTTTCCGTTAATACCCAATCCGATAGCACTTTTCCGGGCGAAAAGCCGTACTTTTGCCGGCTGAATTAAGACTAAAAAAAGTCGATAGTCGTTGGTCGATAGTCGTTAGAAAAAAACGGATGACTATCGACCAACGACTATCGATTGACGACTATCGACTAACTTCCCATGCAATCCATTCGGAATATCGCCATCATTGCCCACGTCGACCACGGCAAGACGACGCTCGTTGACAAAATCATTCATGCCTCGCACCTGTTTCGCGACAACCAGCAGTTCGGCGACCTGATTCTCGACAACAACGACCTGGAGCGCGAACGCGGCATCACCATCGTTTCCAAAAACGTGTCCGTTCGGTACAACGGGGTGAAAATCAACATCATCGACACGCCGGGCCACAGCGACTTCGGCGGCGAAGTAGAGCGCGTGCTCAAACTCGCCGACGGCGTGCTGCTGCTCGTCGATGCCTTCGAAGGCCCCATGCCCCAGACGCGCTTCGTGCTGGGCAAAGCCCTCGATCTGGGTTTGAAACCCATCGTGGTCGTCAACAAGGTGGACAAGGAAAACTGCCGCCCCGACGAGGTTCACGAGCAGGTGTTTGACCTGATGTTCAACCTCGGTGCCACCGAAGACCAACTCGATTTCCCCACGCTCTACGGCTCCTCGAAGCAGGGCTGGATGAGCACCGACTGGCAAAAACCCACCACCGACATCATCCCGCTGCTCGATGCCGTGCTGGAATTCATCCCCGAAGCCACCCAGCGCGAAGGCCTGCCGCAGATGCAGATTACCTCGCTCGATTATTCGTCGTTCGTAGGCCGGATCGCCATTGGCCGGGTTCACCGGGGTACGCTGAAAGAAAATGCCCCGATGGCGCTCTGCAAATCCGACGGCAGCATCAAAAAAGTGCGCATCAAGGAATTGCAGGTCTTCGAAGGCCTCGGCAAAGTGAAAGTAACCGAGGTCAGTTCGGGCGAAATCTGCGCCGTGACCGGCATCGAGGATTTTGAAATCGGTGACACCCTCACCGACGTCGAAACCCCCGAAGCGCTGCCCCGCATTTCCATCGACGAGCCGACGATGAACATGTTGTTCACCATCAACAACTCGCCGTTTTTTGGGAAAGAAGGAAAATTTGTCACCTCGCGCCACCTCCGCGACCGGCTCCTGAAGGAAACCGAGAAAAACCTTGCTCTGCGCGTGGAGACGACCGACAGCGAAGACAAATTCCTCGTCTTCGGGCGGGGGATTCTGCACCTTTCGGTGTTGATCGAAACCATGCGCCGCGAAGGCTACGAGTTGCAGGTGGGCCAGCCCCAGGTGCTTTACAAATTTGACGAGAACGACAACCGCCTCGAACCCGTCGAAACCCTCGTGGTGGACGTGCCCGAAGAAACCGCCGGGAAAGTGATCGAACTGGCCACCCAGCGCAAGGGCGAATTGCTGATCATGGAACCGAAGGGCGATTTGCAGCACCTGGAGTTTGAGATTCCCTCGCGGGGGCTGATTGGGCTGCGTTCCAACGTGCTCACGGCCACCTTCGGCGAAGCCATCATGAGCCACCGCTTCAAGAGTTTTGAACCCTACCGGGGCACCATTGCCGGGCGCATCAACGGCTCGCTGATTTCGATGGGCAACGGCCCCTCCACCCCCTATTCCATCGACAAACTCCAGGATCGGGGTGAGTTTTTCATCGACCCCGGCGACGAGATTTACACCGGTCAGGTAGTGGGCGAACACAACCGCCAGAACGACATCGTGATCAACCTGCAAACGGCTAAGAAGCTGACCAACATGCGCGCCAGCGGCTCGGACGACAACGTGAAAATTGCCCCCAAACTCCAGTTTTCGCTCGAAGAAGCGATGGAGTACATCCAGAAAGACGAGTACCTGGAAATTACGCCGAAGTCCATTCGGATGCGCAAAATTTACCTCGACGAAAACGAGCGCAAGCGCATGGAAAACAAGTTTGCCGCCGTGGAAGCCTAACCACCGGGACACGAAGGGCCGGACGGGACACCGCCCGGCCCTTCGCGTTTTTCAGTTCTTCGCCGTATGTTTGCCGAACGGTTTTACTCCCAAAACCAAGCGCCTCCCACCTGTTAACTCATCCGCATCGTTTTGAATCCGTTTCGCTTTCCTTCGCTGAGAGCCTGGTTGATTGGTATCGCGCTGGCTGGTCTGGCTTCCCTGGCTTCCGCGCAAACGACCCCGTCGGTGGACCAGCTTTCCGATGCCCAGATTCAGGAGTTCATTCAAAAAGCCCAGGCCAGTGGCCTGACCGAAGTTCAGATTGAACAGGCCGCCCTGATGCAGGGCTTTTCGCCCAGCGAAGTAGCCCGGATGCGTGACCGCATCGCCACGGTGAAAGGCGGCCAGAAAGGATTGATTAAGCGTGATTCGGGCACCGTGCGCCGGTCGCCCGCCGACCTCAGCCGTCGCAGACTCGCCGCCGAACGCGAGCGGAACCGCGCCGACCTCGAACCCGATCAACTTGCCGATTCGCTCAACACCGACGACCTGCGCCCAGCTATTTTTGGAATGTCGTTTTTCAAAAACGAGAACGGCGGCTTCGAACCCAACCTGCGAATTGCCACCCCGACGGGCTACGTACTCGGCCCCGACGACGAACTCGTGGTGGACATTTACGGCAACGCCTCCCAGACTTACAAGCTCAAAGTCAGCCTCGAAGGCACGGTAAAAATTGAAAACCTCGCGCCCATCTTCGTCAGTGGCCTTACCATCGAAGCTGCCCAGACGCGCATCATCGGGCGGCTGCGTCAGGCCTATTCGGGCCTCAACCAGCCCGGCGGCGGGGTGTCCGCGCAGGTGAGCCTGGGAGCCATCCGCAGCATCCGGGTGACGATCACGGGCGAGGTGCAGCAACCGGGCAGCTACACGGTGCCCTCGCTGGCCACGGCGTTCAACGCCCTCTACCAAGCGGGTGGCCCCAACGAGAATGGTTCGTTCCGCAGCATCGAACTGCGGCGGGCTAACCGGGTGGTGCGCACCATCGACCTCTACGATTTTCTGCTCAAGGGCGATCAAAAAGACAACATCCTGCTCCGCGACGGCGACGTCATCCGGGTGCCCGATTACCTGACCCGCGTCGAAATGGCCGGGGAAGTGCGCCGCCCGATGCTGTACGAAGTGAAAAAAGGCGAAACCCTGCGCGAGGCGCTGGCCTTTGCCGGGGGCTTCACCGACCAGGCCTACACGGCCAGTTTCACGCTGCGCCGGAATACCCCACGCGAACGCCGCATTGCCAACGTAGTCGACAGCGAAACGGCCTCGATTTTTCCGCAGAGCGGAGATAAAATTATTGTGGGAAAAATTCTGAACCGCTACGAAAACCGCGTTCAGATTCTGGGAGCCGTGTTTCGGCCCGGTTCCTACGCCCTCGGCGCGGGCAGTAGCAGCGTACGCGAACTCCTCCGCCAGGCCGACGGCCTGCGCGAAGACGCTTTCCAGAGCCGGGCGGTGATCCGCCGCGAAGGGGCCAACCTCGAAAGCGAGGTGATTCCTTTCGACCTGGGTAAAGTGCTCCGGGGCGAAGCCCCCGACATTCCGCTGCGGCGGCAGGACGTGGTGGTGATTTCGGCCCTGAAAGATCTCCGCGAAGAGTACCTGGTCAACATCACCGGGGCCGTCAACATTGAGGGCGAGTACCCCTACAGCGACAGTATGCGCGTGTCCGACCTCGTGGTGATGGCCGGAGGCTTCAGCGAAGCGGCCACGCCCACGCGCATCGAAGTGGCCCGGCGCATCAAGAGCGACACCACCGGAGTGCCCGCCGATCAGAGCATTCGCATTTTCCGCTTTGATTTAGACGACCGCCTGCGGCTCAATCCCCAGGATGCCCGCTTCGCGCTACGCCCCTTCGACGTGGTGTACGTGCGCACCGACCCGCGCTACGAAGAGCAACGCCAGGTGGTGATCAGCGGCGAGGTGCAGTACCCCGGCAAATACGCCATCCGCGAGCGCTCCGAGCGGATCACCAACCTCATCGAACGGGCCGGGGGCCTGCGCCCGGAAGCGTTTCTGCGAGCGGCGCGTTTCAGCCGCAATGGCGAACTGGTGGCGACCGACTTACGCGGGATTCTCGATAATCCGCTGGGGGAGGATAACCTGCTGCTGCGTGACGGCGACACGCTGTTGATTCCGAAAAAAACCGAACTGGTCCGCATCCAGGGGGGGGTACTCAACCCGGCGACGGTGAATTTTAAAACGGGTTTCAACCTTCGCGACTACATTTCGGAGGCTGGGGGCTTCACTTCCCTGGCCGTCCCCAAGCGGGTGTACGTGATTTACGCCAACGGTTCGGTGGATCGGACGCGGAATTTTCTGTTTTTTAAAACCTACCCCCGCATGGAAACCGGGGCCACCGTGATCGTGCCCTTGCGGCCCCGCACCACGGGAAGCAGCCTCTCGGCCGCCGAACGGGTGGGGCTTTTCTCGCTGTTTGGGTCGCTGGCCGTGGCCATCGCTACCGTGCTGAGCCGGAGGTAGGGTTTGAATTTTTAGAATTTTCAATGCGGTCCGTCGCGCGGTTCAATACTAATCCTAAACAGCTTCAAACGTTTAAAAAATTGAGCATTTAACCCCGTCCCACAGACTGTCCGACTCACGTTGACTCATCCCCTACC
Organism: uncultured Cytophagales bacterium; assembly: GCA_964244295.1. Lineage (GTDB taxonomy): Bacteria > Bacteroidota > Bacteroidia > Cytophagales > Spirosomataceae > JAJAZB01. The sequence goes on along the minus strand of CAXTIG010000024.1, from coordinate 74,357 downwards.
CTCCACCGGCTCCCCGTCCGCTCCCGTCCGCCCTCCAGACGACCTGCCGACGTTTGACCCTTCGGAATTACTCCGTTTTTTTCGGAAAAACGGGGGGCGAATTGCCTGCGTGGTGGCGCTGTTCGCCGTCATCGGCGTGGTTCACGCGTTGCTGACGCCTTCGGAATTCACCTCCGATGTGCGCTACATGCCGGAGTTGAAAAGCCGGACGGCGGGCGGGGCCAGCCAGTTGAGTTCGCTGGCCGGGTTGGCGGGCATCAACCTCGACAACGTAACCGGCGGCGACGCCGAAGCCGTGCGGCCCGATTTGTATCCCACCATCCTCCAAAGCACACCCTTCCTGATTCACCTGATGAAGCAACCCGTGACCGACCCCGAAACGGGCAAGCCGGTGAGCGTCGGGGCGTACCTGGAGCAAAAAAAGGCCGGGACCATCCTGGGCCGAATTCGGGCGCTTTTCGGCGGTTCGGGCGGGGAGGAGCAGTTGCCGAACGATAAAAACCTGGCGCGGGCCATCCACCTGAGCCGGGCGGAGGAACTCATCGCCGAGGAACTCCTCCTCCGGGTGCAGTCGGCATTCGACAAAAAAACGGGTTTGATTTCGATCAGCGTAAAAATGCCCGACCGCTTCGTAGCCGCCTCGGTGGCCCAACTCAGCACCAACTACCTGACCGACTATGTGACCAGCTACCGCACCGAAAAGGCCCGGCAGCAGGCCCGGTTTCTGGCCGAGCGCGTGGCCGACGCCAAACGCCGCTACCAGTCGGCGGGGTATGCCTTGCAGGATTACAAAGACCGCAACCGGAATTCGTTCCTCAACGTAGCCCGGCTCGATGCCGACCGGCTCCAATCGGAGTTCAAACTGGCTGAGTCGGTGTACAACGAGCTTTCGCGGCAGTTGGAACAGGCCAAAGTGAAGGTGCAGGAAGAAACACCGATTTTCAAAGAACTTACCCCGCCCCAGATTCCCAACCAGCGCAGCGAACCCAAACGCACGGTGATGGTGCTGGTGTACGTCTTCCTGGGGCTGGTGACCGGAACGGGGTGGGCGTTTTTGCGAGCAAAAAACTAAGCAGGGAGTCCCCGCTTTGACCGGATCGCCGAAGGCTCGGTGCAGGACTATCTAGCCGGAGAAAAATCCTCTAAAATCTTGTCGCCTTGGTAACCCGCGAATCCACTGAAACAGACCAGAAAGACCGGGGTGCCGAGGCCCGGATGATTGGCAATTTTGTGGAATTGTGCGTCATCCAGTCTACCAACCTCCTGTTACCGCTCGTGGTGACGCCTTTTCTGGTGCGTACCCTCGGGGCCGAGCGCGTGGGAATCATTGCGCTGGCGCAGGCTGTCGTCGGGCTGCTTTCAATGCTGACCGACTACGGCTTTTCGCTCACCGCCGTGCGGGAGGTGTCCGTCCACCGCGATGACCCTGCTGCCCTGCAAACTGCCTGGAGCGAGGTTTTTTTTGTTAAAATTCTGCTTTGCGGCGTGGCGGTGCTGGTGCTGGCGGGCGTGGCCGTGGCCGTGCCCGACTTCCGGGCGCACGGTGGCGTGTTGATGGGTGCGGCGCTGTTGATGGTGGGGCAGTCGCTGGTGCCGACCTACTTTTTCCAGGGTCTCGAATGGATGCGCCCCGCTACGTTGCTCAACGCCTCCGCTAAACTTTTGGCGGGCGTGTTGATTTTGATATTAGTCAGAACTCCCAACGATGAGGTGCTCGTCAATCCGCTCCTGGCATTGGGTGGTCTGATTCCGGCGCTGGTGGGGTCGGTGCTGATTCAGCGAAAATTCCGGCTACGCCTGAGTCGCCCGGCGCGGGCGCGGCTCGTAGAACGGTTGCGGGCGGGGTTTCCGGTGTTTGTGTCGGGGTTGTCGGTGGCGCTTTACACCAACTCCAACGTCATCATTCTGCGGCTATTCACTGACAATGCTGTGGTGGGCTACTACAGCGTGATCGATAAACTCATCACCGCCCTCCGGCAGATCAATGGCGTTTTTTTCCAGGTCACCTACCCCCGCGCCTGCAAAATCGCCGCCGATGCCGTACCGGGTGGGTTACCGAAGTTTTACCGCCGGTTTTTTCTGCCTCTGCTCGGAATCAACGTCCTGCTCGTGGCGGCGCTGTTGCTAGCCGATGGCCCGCTGCTGGCGTATTTTACAGCCCAGCCCACCGCCGAAGCATTTGCGGTGCTGCACCTGCTAGCCTGGGTGCTGGTGGTGGTATGCCTTAACATCCCGTTTTATCAGATTCTGCTCATTGGTGAACACCGCTACGTTTATAGCGGAATCCTAAGCATGGGGGCTTTTTTGTGCATGGGCCTTAATTTCTCGCTGGCTAGCCGCTTCGGAGCCGTGGGTACGGCCTGGGCGGTGCTACTGGCCGAAAGTTTCGTGACGGCCGCGTTGATCTGGGCCGTGGAAGTAAAATACCGGCAACCGAGTTTGTTGCGGGGTTGAGTACTCGTGCAATGGTAATTGGGTAATTTAGCAAATCCCTCATCTACCATTCACCACCCAGTCAAGAAGAACTACAACCAGAGGCTCCCCATGAATCACGACAACGCAAACGAAGCCCCGTACTTTACCAGGGTCCGGAAGGATTTGAGGCACCTGCCGCCGCCGGGTAATGGCCTGCGCGTGCTCGAAGTCGGCGCGGGCGGCGGGGACACGCTCATCGCCATGAAGCAGACCGGGCAGGTGGCAGAGGCGGTGGGAGTTGAATTGTTTGGCTTGCCCAGCAGCAATCAACAGCACCTGGTGGTGGCCGAAAAAACCGCGTCGTAATGGGAAGTCTCGCTGGAAAATCGATTTTGTTTATTGGTCCGGAATTTTACGACTACACCCGGCATCTGCTTAAAACCCTCGCCGAAGCGGGGGCTTTGGTCACGTTTCTGACCGAGCGCCCCCATTCTGGCCTGGCCTACCGCCTTCTGCGCCGAACCACAACGGCGGGGCTTCGGCAGTACTGCAATTTTTTTCTGTCCAAGCGCCTGACGCGGCTGAGTGGTCCGTTCGACCTGGTATTTTTGCTGCACGGTGAAACCACCTCGCCCAACCTCCTGAACGGCCTGCGGGTGCGCTGGCCGCAGGCGCGTTTCGTGTACTATACCTGGGATTCAGTAGCCGTAAACCCGCACTCACTCCGAATTCAACCTTGCTTCGACGTAAGTTTTTCGTTCGATTCCGCCGACTGCGCCCGGTACCCTCAGTTTCGGTACCAGCCCATGTTTTTATTGCCCGCGTTTGAACAACCTACGGACTCGCGCAAGCCCGATACCGATTTGCTCTTCATTGGCAACGACCACTCCGACCGCGCTGACGTGCTGCGCCACCTGGCCAGGCAAACCAGGCTCGAAGGGCGGACGCTCCGCATTCGTCTGCTCACCTCAACGTGGAAAGCACGCCTGCGGCGTTGGCGGGGCGACGAGCGCGCGCCGTTTTACATGACCCAACCGCTGGGTCTGGAGCAGGTTCGCTCCGAAATGAGCCGGGCGCGGGCCTTGCTCGACATCCACAACCCCAATCAGTCGGGGCTGACGCAGCGTACCTTCGAGGCGCTGGCCCTGGGATTGAAGCTGGTGACGACCAACCCACACGTGCGGCAGGAAGTATTTTTCGACCCCGACCGTATCCTGATCATTGACCGCAAGGCCCCGCGCGTGGACTTCGACTGGCTGCTGCGCCCAGCGGTTCCTGCCGACCTGCGCGCCTATCGCCTTTCGGCTTGGGTGGAACGGGTACTGGGTAGTTCCGTGAGCGAGTTTTCAGCGTTGAAAGCAGGAGAATAGCGGTGCAGGAGCAACCCTGGTCGGATGATTTAACAAAACCCGGCTTTCGGCTCTCCGGGGATTCGCATTAAACTTCGTTTTCTTTCCATGACTTCTCCCCCCCGCATCGGCATCATCGGCTTAGGCTACGTGGGCCTGCCCCTTGCGGCGGCCCTGGCCGGGCACTACCCGGTGCTAGGGTACGACCACAACCCGGTTCGCGTGGCGGAGTTGCAACGCGGTCACGACCGAACTCGTCAACTGACGGAGGCAGAGTTAGTTTTTAGCAACCTGATTCTCAGCCCTGACCCCACCGGGTTACAAGCCTGCACGGTGTACATCCTGACCGTCCCAACCCCCGTGGATGCCGCCCGCCGCCCCGATTTGCGGCTTTTGCTCAGCGCCAGCGCTACGGTGGGGCAAGCCCTCAAGCGGGGCGACGTGGTAATTTACGAATCGACAGTGTACCCCGGTTGTACCGAGGAAGACTGTGTACCGGTACTCGAACAAACCAGTGGGCTGCGCTTCAACGAAGACTTCACCGTTGGCTACTCGCCGGAGCGCATCAGCCCCGGTGACTCGCTCCGTCGACTAAGCGACGTGGTGAAAATCACGGCAGGTTCCACCCCCGAAACGGCTGATTTTGTGGATGAACTCTACCGAACCATCATCAGGGCGGGTACCTACCGCGCCCCGTCGATTCGGGTCGCTGAGGCGGCGAAGGTGGTGGAAAATGCCCAGCGCGACGTCAACATTTCGTTTGTCAACGAACTGGCCCTACTCTTCGATCGTCTTGGGTTGGATACCGGCGAGGTACTCGCCGCCGCCGCTACGAAATGGAATTTTTTGCCCTTTCGGCCCGGTCTGGTGGGTGGGCATTGCATCAGCGTCGACCCGTACTACCTGCTCCACAAAGCCGAAGAGGTGGGACATTCGCCCCAGGTCATTGCCTCCGGGCGACGCGTCAACGAAGACATGGCCCTGTTTGTGGCCGCTAAACTCAGCAAATTACTAGTGGTCCACGGACACCCGCTCAACGAAAGCCGGGTGCTGGTGATGGGTGTTACCTACAAGGAAAATTGCCCCGACATCCGCGACACGCGGGTGGTGCCGGTGGTGCGGGAACTCCGGGCGCTCGGCGTGACGGTGGACGTGTATGATCCCTGGGCCGACCCTGCCGAAGTAGTCGCCCGGCATGGGCTTCACCTCGTTTCGCAGCCCGGCGGAACGTACCAGGGCCTGCTTCTGGCCGTGGGGCACGATGCCTTTCGGGAGTTAGACCTCGCTGCCTTTCGGGCACCGAAATCAGTTCTGTTCGATTTGAAAGGTTTTTTTCCAAAAAATGAAGTGACGGCCCGTCTCTGAGCACCTGAAAACCAGACCCGCCAGGCCGTTCGTCCGCCGTGGCCGGTGAGTCCGCCACCGGGGCAGAAAATCGTAAATCGTACATCGTAAATCAGAATGTTCCGAATCCTCATCGCTAGTTTCACCTTCCCACCCGATGCCAACGGTGTGGCCCACGTAGCCTATCAGCAGGCACGTGGCCTGCGGGAGGCGGGCTACGCGGTGGAGATTGCGACGGGTCCCGATGCCCGACGGCAGGGTGCGGGCTACGACGGGTTTTCCGTCACCGAATTCGCCATCCGGGGCAACGGGCGGATGGGCAATCCCTTTCGGGGTGAAATCAGCGCGTACCAGGATTTTTTGAAAAAATACAATGGCGATGCCGTGCTGCTTCACGCCTGGCAATCCTGGCCGGTCGAACTGGCAATTCCGGTGCTGGGCGCGATGACGGCCCGCACGGTGCTAGTCAGCCACGGTACCTCGTACAACTGGCGCGAACCCGGCTGGCGGGGCTGGCTACGCTGGCTTAGCTACCGCCCCTACGCGGCGAGCTTTGCCCCCAAAATCCGACAATTCGACCGTTACGTTTTTCTGACCAACCAAGTTGACACCCTGCGGTTTACCGACAAAAAATACCTCGACGAGGCGGGTCTGACTACCGGCCGTGTGATTGCGAACGGAGCCAGCCCGGCCCTGTCCAACGAACCGGCGGTTACCGAATCGTTTCGTAAAAAATACGGTCTGCCCGCCGGAAAAATGGTTTTGTGCGTATCGAACTACCAGCCCTCCAAAGGTCAACGCGAACTGCTGCGGGCGTTTCGGGCGGCGGCGATGCCCGATGCCCGACTCGTGCTGGTGGGGAGCCGTTTCAACGGCTTCAGCAAACTCCTCCAACGGGAAGCGGGCGCAGACCTGGGGCAACGCGTTTTTTTATTAGAAAATCTGCCCCAACCCGACATCCGGCAGGCTTACGTTGAAGCCGATTTATTTGCCACCGCTACCTACACCGAAGCCCAGCCCCTGATGCTGCTCGACGCGATGGCGACCGAAACTGCTTTCCTGGCTCCGCCTGTAGGCTGCATTGCCAGCCTCCCCGGCGGGTTGACCTTCGCCAGTGAATCTGAATTGACCCGCCTGCTACGGGAATTGCTTACCGACGATGCCCGCCGTCGCGACTTGGCCCGCGCCGGCCGCCGCGCCGTGGAAACCACCTACAACTGGCCCGCCGCCATTGCCGGGTACGACCGACTGCTGCGTGAGTTGCTAACCATCCCAAGCCCGCTTCCTGCATGACGGCCCGCCGCGATACTACGCTGCTCATGATGTTTTTCTTCGTGAGCGTCTTTATTCAGAATGCCACCGTTAGCATCGGGACGGTGCAGATCGGGTTTTTCATCGTACCCGTTGGATTATTCATTGCCCAGGTGGTACGCGGGCGGCTGCCCCTCGTCAAGACGCGCCATTTCTGGGTGCTGGGGCTATTTTTAGGATACGTTGTGTTGCGGACCGCCACCTCGCCCAACTTTGGCGAGGCGCTGGTGGTGCTGGTCTACCTCAGTCTGGATGCAATGGTGCTCCTGATGTGCTACACCTTTGTGCTTTACGCCCGCGAAACAGGCCAGGAGAGCCGAATTATTTTGAGCATCAATGCGCTGATGACGGTGAGTATTCTGATTTACCTCTACCTCTACGTCCGCTACGATCCAGCCGAACTGGCCGAGAATTTTGAGTTGCTCCGTGAAGAAAATATCCGGCTATCCGGTAGTTTTTGGGATGTGAAAAGCTACACCCAGGTGGAGGGTACCGTGCTGCGGTTCAACGGATTTTACTACGATCCCAATGCGTGGGGGTTGTACTCGTTTACGGGCCTGTACATCGTTACCATACTCAAATTAAGCCAGACCCCGGCCCTTACCCAGCCTTTTTCTCTGGCCTGGCTACGTGGATACCTCCCTTTCGTGCCTTCAGTGTTGTCGGCCTTGTTCACGTTTTCGCGGGGCACGATGCTCGGCTTACTCATGGTGTGCGTGGCCGTGCTGCTCAATGTATTTGCCAACAACCCCCGGCAGGGCTTGCGCTTGCTGCTGGGTACGCTGGTGGCCCTCGGGCTGGTGACCTTCGGATTGGTACCGTTGCTGTTTGGCGATTCGGTGTTGGAAACCCTGCTCATCAACAAAACCACCGGCGATCTGGACGCGGATACCTTGGCCCGGCCCCTGATCTGGCGTACGTATCTCGGCATTTTCGCCGACTGGCCAATTTACAAACTGCTTTTTGGTGTGGGAATGAATCGGCGTTTTTACGAAGACGTGGGCTTTTTTATGGCTACCCACAACTACGTACTCCAACTGGCAGCCATGCTGGGGTTGGTGGGCCTCGGCCTGCACGTGCTGATGTGCGCGTACCTGGCCCGGCTCCTCGCCTGGGCCAGGCGGCAGTTTCCCGCCCACCGTCTGCGGTATGGCATCGGCCTAAGTTTTCTGCTGGGAATTTTGCTCATCAGTTTTTTCATTGATCCACTCTACCAATTTCCGTTTTGGATGTACTCGGGCGTGACGTTCGGTATGATTCAACACGACCAGTTTCGCAACGTATCCAGGCCCGAAACCCAGCATAGGCTGGTGCAAGAGGTTTGAAACCAGATGGCGGGCACCCGGCGAAAAGAACGATTGGCCGTCTTTTTGGTAAATTTGCTGGAATCCCTGAATTTCAACCCGTTCTACTTTTTCACTGATCGACTTGTTATGGAAGCCATCGATGCCATGTATCAAAACGGGGCATACCTCGAAAACAATCCCTCCTGGCACGTCGAGGATTCACCCTGGAAAGCAACGCAAATCCGGAGCATCCTGGAACGCACCGGGTTGAAACCTAAAACGGTGTGTGAAATTGGTTGCGGAGCCGGGGAAATTCTCAATCAGCTTCATCTGCACCTGGGGAGTGAGGTGAGTTTTGTTGGGTACGAACTCTCGGAAGCGGCTTACCGGATGAGCCTCAGCCGCCAGAAGCCGGGCATTTCGTTTGTTCACGGAGATTTATTTGAAAATCCCGACACCACCCCCTTCGATTTGCTGCTCGCCATCGACGTATTCGAACACGTTGAAGATTACTACGGCTTCCTCCGAAAATGCCGGGAAAAAGCGACCCGTACCGTATTCAATATTCCCCTTGATTTGTCGGTGCAGACCGTATTTCGTCCCGGTGCGTTACTCGAAGAAAGGCGACGGGTGGGGCACCTGCACTACTTCACCAAAGAAACCGCCCTGGCCAGCCTCACCCACGCAGGCTTTCAAATTGAAGATTCAGCCTTGCTTTGCATGCACATGGAAAAATCATACCGGCAGGTGGGTAAAAAACTACTTAACGGTTCCCGGCAGATTCTCTCCCGGTACAGCCGCGACCTAACCGCCCGGCTTCTGGGGGGCTTTTCGCTGCTCGTGGTAGCTAAGTAAACTGCTTTGCCATGACCACTCCTGCCTACGTCATCCTTGTCAATTCCTCCGACCCTTTCGAAGATTGCTGGGAGCCTTTTTTTCGATTGTTCGAAACGTTTTGGCCTGCTTGCGAAGTACCGATTTTACTAAATACCGAGCAGAAACCGTACACCCGTCCCGGCCTGAACTTGCGGGCCACGGTGGTGCAGCACCCCGACGAACCCCGCCTGCCCTGGAGCGAATGCCTCATCCGGGCGCTGAGGCAGATTGAGACTCCGCTGGTGCTGTATTTTCACGAAGACTACTTCCTGGAAGCGCCCGTCGATGCGGCCTTCATCGATGAAATGGCCGCGCGGATGCTCGCCGACCCCCGCATTCGGCACATCGGTCTGACGCACTTCGGGAGCGAAGGGCCTTTTGCACCCACCGATGACGAACGCCTCTGGCAAATCGGTCCGAAGGCCCGCTATCGCCTCAACACGCAGGTAGGGCTATGGCACGTGGATACCTTGCTGCGGTACCTCCGGCCCGAAGAAAACGCCTGGATGTTCGAAATTTTCGGTTCGGCCCGCGCCCGCCGGGTGGCCGAAACCCTGCTCACCACCAACCGGATGGTGAGGCACCCACGCCTTGGCACCGGCGTGGTGCAGTACACTCACACGGGCATCATCAAGGGTCGCTGGCACCCGGCCATGCCCGCGCTGTTCGCCCAACATGGCCTCACTATTGATTTTGCCCAACGAGGTTTTTTCAGCCCCCGCCCTCCTTTACTCCGCCGTTGGGAGCTGCTGCTTAAACTGGCGGCTCACCCCCTGCGCTTTCTTCAGGTAGCCCCGACGTGGCTCAAACCGAGGCGCCGCCGGATGGAGAGAGAGTTGTGAGCAGGATGACCAGGTAGTTCATCCTTTCCTCAAAAACAAATACACCCGCTTGATGAACCCGACTGGCAGTAGCCGGACGGTGCTGCGCAGGCCGTAGCTCAGGCTGAATTCGAGGGGGCTGAGCCAGCGAATTTGGCGCAAAAAACGCAAGGTTTCGAGTTCGCCGCGCAGGTAGCGCCGCCCGCGCCGCCGCCGGTACAGGCCCTCGCCCGCGCGGGCGTTGACCAGCACCGCGTCGAGGTTGGCGGTCGGGTAGCCAGCCACCAGAAATTTGGCCCAGAAGGCGTAGTCTTCGTTGGCCCCCATGTCGGGGTAGCCGCCCAGGGCCAGGGCCACGTCGCGGCGGTACACCACGGTGGGGTGGTTGAAGGGGTTGCGCCAGCGGGCGAACCGCCGGATTTCCGCCGGGTTCGTCGGGACACGCTTGTACCCCAACAGGCGCCCGAACGTGGGGTCGAATTCGGCCATGTGCCCGCCCAACAGCGCCACCTCCGGGTGCGATTGGAGGTAGGCGAATTGTTGCTCGAAGCGATCGGGCAGGCATTGGTCGTCGGTGTCGAAGCGGGCCACATACTCGCCGCTGCAGTGGGCCAGGCCCACGTTGAGGCAGGCAGGCAGGCCCTGCGCTTCGCCCGCGTCGATAATTTTTAATACGCCCTCGCCCAGTTCGGCCCGCCAGCGGTTGAGCACGGCGTGGTGTTCGGCGGTGAGCGGCCCTTCCTGCACCAGAATTACCTCGTCGGCGCGATGGGTTTGGGCGGCCAGGCTCGCCAGGCTCACGTCGAGGTACGCCGGATTTTCCCGAAAATAAAGCGGCATCAGGACGGAGAGGGTGGGCATTTTGAATTACGAAATCGAAGATTCGACGAAGTCAATTACGAATTGATTGAACCGGACGATGTATGATTCCCGGCCAACTCCTGTCGTAATCTTATTCGTTTTCAAAAAATGATTGAGGTGCCGGTGAAATCGAAATTGAAGGGCATTTCGTACAGGCCATTCAGCGCCTGGCGGACGGCGGGTTGTTGTTCGGCGGGGACGTAAAACAGGAGGAAACCGCCGCCGCCCGCGCCGAGGAGTTTGCCACCCGTGGCCCCGGCCCGGCGGGCGGCTTCGTAGAATCCGTCGATGCTGGGGTTGGAAATGAGACTGGCCAGTTCGCGTTTGTACATCCAGCCTGCGTGCAAAATCTCGCCCAGCGCGTCGGGGTGGTTGTTTTGCAGTTCGTTTTTGAGCGTCCGGGCCAGTTCGACCATTCGGTGCAAGCTCTGGATTTTCTGAGGACTTTCGCTCATGTTTTGCTGCTGTTCAGTCAGAATGGCGCTGGCGCTGCGGGTGTTGCCGACGTAAAAAAGCAGCAGGTTTTGTTCCAACAGCCGCAGTTGTTCCGGAAGCATATGCACCCGTTCCATCCTGACGCGCTCGTTGTCGAGAAATTCGATGAAGTTCAACCCGCCGATGGCGCAGGCGTACTGGTCTTGCTTGCCGATGGGTTCGCCGAGTTTTTCGATTTCCAGTTCACAGGTTTGCTCGGCGAGGGTTTCGCGACTCACGTGCCGACCGAGGTAGGCGTGGCAGAGGTTGATTAGCCCGGCGGCAAAGGCCGACGACGACCCCAGCCCGGTGCCCGCCGGTACGTCGGCGCTCGAATTGAAATCCACCCCCCGAATGCCAAATTCACCGAACACCTGCCGGATAATGCGGTGCTGAATCTGGCTTACCTCGTCCACCAGTTCGTGCTGGGAGTATTTCAGCAAAAACTTATCGCCGTTGAAATACGGGTGCATCGAGAGGTACACGTACTTGTCGATGCTCACGCTCAACACGGCCCCACCGTAGTGGCGGTAATAGGCCCGCAGGTCGGAACCACCACCGGCAAAACTGACTCGAAAGGGGGTACGGGAGATAATCATTATTGAATGGGGAATGGAGAATGGAACGGTCCGCCGCGCGGAATGGAGAATGATATGCACCAACGGCTTTTCATTCTCCATTCTCCATTCCGCGCGGCGGACCGTTCCATTTTCCATTTAAAACATACGCTACCGCCCCCGCCAAATCATCCGCCACAAAATCAGTTCCCACTTCAAACCGCCCGTCTCGCCCACCGTAGCCCGACCGCACCAGCACGGTGCGTAGGCCCGCGTTGCGCCCGGTGAGCAAATCGGTGGTCGAATCACCCACGAAAAATGAGCGGCTCCGGTCAATGTTCAACTCGCGGACGGCCCGTTCGACGAGGCCCGTGGCGGGTTTCCGGCAGTCGCAAGTGATTTTTAGCGCGGGCACTTCGCCCGCAAAACCCGCTTCGGGATGGTGCGGGCAGTGGTAAATCGCGTCGAGGTAGGCGTGCTCGGCTCCGAGTTGAGTTTCGAGTTCGCGGTGGATTTCTTCCAAGTCGGTTTCGGTGAAAAAGCCCTTCGCCAGGCCGGGTTGGTTGGTCACGACCACACTCAGGTAGTCCGACTGGTTGAGGCGTTTCACGGCTCCGGCCACGCCGGGCAGCAAGTCGAGGTCGTCGGCGCGGCGCAGGTGGTCTACCTCGCGGTTGAGCACGCCATCGCGGTCGAGAAATACCGCCGGGCGGGAATTGCGCCGGTTGAGGCGGGCGATTTTTCCGCTTTGCCAGTCTGCCTCCACGCGGGCGAGGCGATCGGGCGTGCCCAAATCCTTGACGTATTCCGGCGAAGCGTAAACTCGCAACGTACCGCCTTCGGCCAGAAGTTGAGGAAAAACGGCTTTCCCAAAATCCGACGAAACATCGGGTTTGATGAACCGGAACACCTCCGGACTCAGCACGTACACCGCCGCGTTGACCAGGTTGCGGTAGCGGAGGCCGGGTGGGTGGGGTTTCGACAAAAACCGCGTGACGTGGTCGCCGGGGCCGGTTTCGACTAGGTCGCTGTCGTAAGGGTGGTCGTTGGGATGCACCAGTAGCGTTCCCAGCGACTCGGCCTGGGCGTCGAAATCGAGCAGGGCCTCGAAATCCATATCCATCACCACGTCGCCGTACAGCACCAGAAACCGCTCCGTGAGGCGACCGGCCAACTGACGCAAGGCCCCGGCGGTGCCCAGCGGAGTGGCTTCCCGCACGTGGTGCAGGCGTACCCCCCAGGCGGAGCCATCACCGAAGTAGGCTTCGATTTTCTCAGCTAGAAAACCCGTCAGCAGGAAAATTTCGCGAATGTTGTACCGGGCGAGCAGCCGGATTTGCCACTCCAGCAGCGGCTTGCCCGCCAGGGGCACCATCGGTTTGGGCAAATCGGCCAGCCCCAAACGAGTGCCCTTGCCACCGGCCAGAATCACTGCCTTCATGCCGGAGTCGCTTCGGTTTCTAGAATTCGCCGGATGGCCGTGCGCACGGCCTCGTCCGACGTGAGCCGGGCGTGCCAACCCAGCGCGTGGATTTTGGCCAGGTCGTAGCGGAATTCGGGTACGTCGCCCACCCAGCCCCGGCTGCCGCCGGTGTAGTGGATTTTGCGCGCTTGGCCCAATTCTTCGAGCAAAATCCGGGCGATGTCGGCCACGCGGGTGCGGCTTTCGACACCGATGTTGAAGCAGTTGAGGCGGTCGGTGCTCTTTTTCCAAACGAACAAAATCGCCTCGACCAAATCCTTCACGTACACGTAGGGCTTGTGTTGCTGGCCGTCGCCGAGGACTTCGAGCACGTCGGCATTTTGCCGGATTTTTCGCAGAAAATCAAAAATCACCCCGTGCGTGGTGCGTTCGCCCACTACGTTGGGGAAACGGACGATCCAGGTTTGAATGCCGTAATTTTCGGCAAACGAAGAGATAAACGCTTCCGAAGCCAGCTTCCCCGCCCCGTAATGCGACACCGGAAACAGCGGTCCGTAGGATTCGTGCAACGCCCCGGTGGCCGCGCCGTAAATGGCCGAGGTAGAGGCAAACACCAGTTGCTTGACCCCGTGGCGGCGCATGGCGTCGAGCACGCGGTAGGTGGTCAGGAAGGTATTGTCGAAATCTACGGCAGGATTGTTGTGGCTCTGGGCGATGTCGGAATTGGCGGCCAGGTGAAACACCACGTCGAAGGCAGTTTCCGCGAAAAGTTCATCGAGGCGGGTTTCGTCAAGCACGTCGCCTTGAACGAACCGGAACCGCTCGTGGCCGACAAGTTGGGTCAGGTTGGCGCGGCACCCCAGGCTGAGGTTATCGAGTACCGTTAGGCGGAAACGTTCGTCGGTCAGCAAGGCATCGCAGAGGTGACTCCCGATGAAACCGGCCCCGCCCGTGACGAGAACACGCATGGAAACAGAAGGTTAAGGGTTGGCCGGGCAAAGATAGGAGGAAATGGAGCACGGGCCGTTTTTTTGAGGAAACGCCTCGACTCAGTGCTCCGCCGGGTAGGTATCCGGCAACTTTTTCGATAAAATTTAGTTTACGGCGATTTTGGAGCTAATTCCCTTGTTTTCAAAATTTTACAGGGACGAGCGCTGGCGGTTAGAGGAGAATATTTCTATTTTTCGTCAATCCTACGACTTGAACTACCATTCGGCAATTACACAATTGCTATTATTGTAGTGTCCTTCCCCAGCCATCGACTGGAATGACCCGGAGTGCCGTTGAAAATGAGGAAGTTGAAGCCGTAGCCGTTCCAGCGCCTGGCAGGGTGAGTATTTCCCTCCATCCATTATGAGTACCATTTTTAATCCCACCTCGTCCGATACATCCCTTCAGGGAGTGACGCATCGAATCCGGAATCTGCGTGCGCAGAGCAAAAGTGTGCTCATCATTACCGGGTACGATTACTTTCTTAACAAAGGCGACCTCCGGCGACTGCTTCGCCGGTTCGGGGAAATTATTCTCATACCCCGTGCCATTTCCGACAGCTACCGCCTTAACGAGGCCGTGCGGCCCTTGATGCGCAAGTACCGCCGTATCCACCTCGTCACCAATCCGCAGTACGACCGGCAGCACCACGTGGTGTACGAACTGGTCGTGCGCCTGAGTAAATCCATCGAAGTCAGTACGGTGTATGACTTCTGCGAACGGCACTTGCGAAAAATCTATATTCCCGAATCATTCGAAGAAAGTGGCCTTGCCCCGGAAGCCCTGCGCTCCTTCGGGCTTGCGCAGCGGTGGTTCAAAAAAATCCTTGACCTGTCCGTGGCTTCGAGTATGCTCGTGGTCAGTTCGCCACTGTGGCTGCTCAGCGCCTGGCGCATCCGGGTCGAGTCGCCGGGGCCGGTGTTTTACCAGCAACCGCGCCTGGGGCGCGACGAAGCCGAGTTTAATTGCCTCAAATTTCGCTCCATGCGCCTCGATGCCGAAGCGGGCGGGGCGGCTTTTTCGAGCCGTCACGACAAGCGGGTGTTCCCCTTCGGGGCCACGATGCGGGCTACCCGGATGGACGAACTCCCCCAGTTGATTAACGTCCTGCGCGGCGAGTTATCCATCATCGGGCCGCGACCCGAACGGCGGGTTTTTACCGAATCCTTCGACGAGTGCATTCCCCACTACGCCAGTCGGCACGTGGTCAAGCCCGGCATTACCGGATACGCCCAAATTCGCTACCCCTACGGAGTGGGGATGCGCGACGCCCGCCAAAAACTTATGTACGACCTGTACTACGTGAAAAACTGGAGCGTCCGGCTCGAAATCCAAATCCTGCTCGAAACCATCGTGACGGTGATCACCAAGAAGGGATGGTGAAACTAGAGTAGAGAGGATAGAGAAAAGAGTAGAGAGCAAAGTGGAAAGAGGATAGAGAAATTGGGGAGTGTAACTTTACGCTATCCTCTTTTCTCTGTCCTCTTTCCACTTTTATGAATTCGCCTGCCCTCAAAAAAGCCGCTTCATTTTGTGCGTACCAGGAACGCACCCAGCAGGAAGTGCGCCAGCGCCTGCGCGATTGGGGCGTGTGGGGCGATGAAGCCGAAGAAATCATTGCCCGGCTCATCGAAGATGGATTTCTCAACGAAGAACGCTTCGCCCGGGCTTTTGCCGGGGGGAAGTTTCGGGTGAAATCCTGGGGCCGGGTGAAGATCGAGCAGGAACTCCGCCAGCGCGGCCTCTCCGGTCACACCCTGAAAGCGGGCCTTTCCGAAATCAACGCTGACGATTACCGCCAGACTTTGCAGGAGTTGCTCGACAAAAAAGCCGCTTCTCTCGCCGACGAAGAACCCTTCGCCCGCCGCCAGAAACTCGCCCGCTACGCCATTGGCAAAGGCTACGAAGCCGACTTGGTGTGGAACGTGCTGAAGGGCGGGGAATGAAAATTTAAGGGAGTTAAGCGTACGGTTTTCCCACGAAAACCAGCCGGGCTGCCTGCCCGTTTACAGGCAGACGCTTTAAACGACTTCCAAGCATGAAATTCAACACCTTACCGGGTTTGTTGCTGGCTGCTGTGCTGGTAACAACCGCCTGCTCGAAACGCACCGCCCCATCGAGCGCCGCCGCTACCGCGTACCCGGCTCCGTCGGCCTCGGCGTACCTGCCCGCCGATTCAGCCGCCCGTGCCCAGGTTTTAGCTACGCCCGGTGGCACGATCAACCTCGAACGCGAGCAACTCGTCAGCCAGATTGATGGCAAAATGAACGAACTCAACACCCGGATCGACGACCTGGAAAAACAGGAGCGCGACCTGAGTCGTCAGCGCCGTGACCTCGAAAAACAACGCCGCCGCTTGGGAAAGCAAGCGAAAGACCTGAAAAAATACGACGCCACCGCCGAGTGGCAGCGGAAAAAAGAGGAGGTGAATAAGACGCTGAATTAAGTAGCTGTGCAGTGGTGCTTCTGCCTATCGAACGCTGAAAAAGCGTTCGGCGTAAGGCTGGGCCGTTCCCGTCGGTGCCTTGCCCGTTACATCCCGATCGAAAGGGCGGTTGAGGTTATTACCCGCCAGATCTTCCAGTCGCCCTTCGACCCGTAGCCGGTATCGACCGGGCTTCCAGGCTGCATCCGGTTTAAACCAGCCCTGTTTTTCTTCATCGCCCAATTGCCATTCTCCCCTGACCGGGTTTCCGGCTTCATCAAGTACCCGCAGGGTTTCCGTCAATAAACTAAAATCGAGCGCCTCGTCGAAAACCACGTTCAACGAATCCGCCCGACCCGCTGGGGGAGGGTGGATCGTCCAGCGGGCCGGGTTGGGGGACAGACTATCGCGATTAACCGTCAGAAACGCTTTTTTTGTGATCTGCGCCAGCGCTGCGCCCTGCTCATCGGGCCAGGTGGCAGAAACGACCACCTGATACCGAACGCCGGTTTGTAAGGGAGCCCCTAAAAGTCGGTTCGGGTGCAGATCCCGTTTGATTCGTCCGGGATCCATCCACAGCGTAAGCAGGGTTCGATCCGCATTCCAAAGCTCCGGTTGTAGATTCAGAAAGACACCGGGCAGGGTGTCTTTCTCATTTTTTACCAACGCAACGTAGCGTTGAGAATGCCCTTCCTGCATGGGCCGGGAAAAATGCAGGTAGATTTTTAGCAAATTAGCCGGCAGTGAATCCTGGGAAGGATAAATGGCCCGCAACGTGGGCCGGTCACCCGGAGCCAAGGCAGGAACGGTCAGTTCACCCAGGCGCTTGGTGCTCAACCAGATTGTGTAGCGCAGCCCCCTGGTGAGGGGAATCAGGGGTTCGAAGAGGATCGCGTCGTCAAGTAATCGGTAGTGGCCTAATAAGGCGGTCTCTTTGCCGGTTAAGCGTACCGATAGAAGTTGGTTCAGTGAATCGGCCGCTCCGGGGGGTATGAACCGGTTGGGAATGAAAATCCCGGTTGCACGCTGGCCCTGCCAGCGGATCGCGATGCCGGGCTTGTTGGGGTAGTGGCAGGCCAAGAAAAGCCAGAAGCCGAAAAAAAGGAAGCGATACCTCGTGCGTACCCTGATCAAGCCGGGACGGAGGGGCTTATAAAAACCGCTCACTGGAAGTCCAAAGGTCGAGGCTGCCGTTGGATCGACGCTGGAGCAAAATCATGCGGGTATCGTCGAGTTTATCCAACTGAATCACGTTGGTCAAAGGCAGGGAAACAAATTCCACCCCGGCGGTAGCAAAGTTTTCTTCGACCGGAGTGGTCAGCGATCCTTGGTAGTTCTCTAAATTTTTGTGTTTTACTTTAAAGACCGGACGGCTGGAATTGGCCATGATTAAAAAGGATTCATTGCCTTTTTTCATCGTGACGATATCCAGCGGGGAATTTCCACTTCCCATTTCGGCGACGGTTCTTCCTTTCACGTGGCTTCCGGGCTTTAACTCTTCGAGGGGAAACAAGACCAGGGGAGTACAGGTATAGCTAGCCACCAGGTATTTTTTACCCTTGATTTCGGTCGTCGTAAAGGTCTTGATGGGAGCCATCGTTTCGTACTTACCGTGGGCCGCATGGTAGATTTCGAGCGAGGCCTGATCCTGGATTGCGGTGAAGGGAAAGGGAATGCTGCGGAAGGTCGAACCGAATTCCTGATTCGATAACCCACTGACCAGAACCTTCCCATCGGCGTAGCCCATATCGGAAATGGCCGCCACGCGCTGGGACTCTCCCCGGCGGTCTTTGGCTTCTTCGGAAGGAACGTTGGTCAGCGCCAGGGTGGAAAACGGAATGTCTTTCAAGGGTACGGCGGCGATTTTATCGCCCTCGATCCGGAGTAAAACCGGCGTACCGTCGCTGTGCTGGACGGCACAGTACACCCGTTTGGATACTGGATTGACGGCCACGTCCTGAATGGTGATGTTCTTCACCTCCGTGCCCAACAGCGCCGCGATCTGCTGATCAAGGTTCTTGATTTCCACCGGGTTTGGCTTTTCGACCAGGGCGGCATCTTTGGTGTCGATGGCAACAATAGCGGCGCTTCGACCGTCGCCGATGAACAAGACTCCCTCGGGGCCAAAGGTCAAGGCCTGAATGGATTTGAGGTTGGGGGTTCCGGTGACAAATCCATACGGATTAGCGACCGGGCGGGGGGTCGTCGCCAGGAATAAAAGCCCGGTAAAGCCCACGGCGAGAAGAGAACTTATTTTTTTCATGTGCGTAAAAGAGGAACGACGGGTGAAGAGGCTGGTAAATCGAATTTGCTCGGTGAATGTAAGCAGAGTCGGGTACGTTTCAAGCGGAGCCACGCAAGTTTAGCGGCGAATCCGTGGTTTCACCTCCAACCAATGGATGAAGATTTACCCTGGGAATCCACGTTTGTCTCGTCCAGAAAAAGTTGACTGAAACCGCGTCAACTTACTTACCGTATTACGGGCCTGATTGGCGTGTTTGGGCAGATGTAGCAAACAAAATTCCTGTCTCCCGTTTCGGTTTTCTCCGTAGGTATGAACCTGAAAATAGCCTTCCCCATCCGACGCTTGTTGTAGCGAAGCCCACAAGAGGTTTTGATGGTACAGGTAG
Organism: uncultured Cytophagales bacterium; assembly: GCA_964244295.1. Lineage (GTDB taxonomy): Bacteria > Bacteroidota > Bacteroidia > Cytophagales > Spirosomataceae > JAJAZB01. Next base: position 55,595 of record CAXTIG010000024.1, on the reverse strand, counting down.
GGTTAAGTAGGTCTAAAATCAAAAACCCCTCAAAACGAGCCGTTTTGAGGGGTTTGTACGCGGAAGATGTTACCTAAGTGGGACCAACAGGATTCGAACCTGTGACCTCTTGCGTGTGAAGCAAGCGCTCTAAACCAACTGAGCTATGATCCCTACTTGACTTTTCTGTGGGCCCTGTAGGATTCGAACCTACGACCCCCTGCTTGTAAGGCAGGTGCTCTGAACCAACTGAGCTAAGAGCCCCACTAATTTAGGATTCTTCAACTAAGCCACGAACCCGACCCGACGACCCGACTTTCCCAGTCTCAACCGGGATGCTCTGAACCAACTGAGCTAAGAGTCCCAATGTCTGTTTCAAATCTGAACCGAGCGTATTCTGATGCAGACCGGGTCGTTTTTGGGACTGCAAATATGCAGGATGCGCCCGCCTTTGCCAAATTAGCGTCGGTAAAAAAGTTTGAAATGACTAGTTTACCCAGAAAGAGTCTGTAATCGTTTGTTTCCCAAACGATTGAATCTGCCGCCGCTTCTGTGGTATTTGGGCGCGTAACAAAAATTTTATTTTACGGAGTAGGGCTTTCTCCATACTTTTTGGAAATTTGCCCTCATCTCTCCCGGCAAACGCCAAATATTATTTTTCAGCCGCAATGCAGCCCATGAGCGCCAGTAAACTCGACCAGATCGACCACAAAGTCCTGGAAATTCTTCAGTCCAACGCCAAGATCACCAACGCCCAACTTTCCAAGGAAATCGGCCTCTCACCCGCCCCCACTCTGGAACGAGTCAAAAAACTCGAAACGTCGGGCATTATCCAAAGCTACCACGCCCAGCTCGACCGCGAAAAAGTGGGCCTGGGCGTCACCACCTTCGTACAGGTGTCGCTGGTGGGCCACAAAAAACAAGTGACCGAAGCCTTCGTGGAGCATATCAACCAAATCCCCGAAGTGATCGAATGCCACCACGTAACAGGCGACAGCGATTTTCTGCTGAAAATCATCGCCCGCGACATTTCCTCGTACCAGAAGCTGATGTTGGAAAAAATCAACGAAATCGACGAGGTCGCCAACACCCGCACGATGGTCATCCTCTCGACCTTCAAGGAAAGCAAGGTGCTGCCGATACCTTGAGAAGTTTCCAGTTTTCGGTTTAGAGTTTACAGTTGATAAAACCGCAGGAACGGTAAACTCTAAACCGAAAACTGGAAACTTTCTACTTCGCCTTCCGCTGCTCCTTGCGGAGGGCTTTTTCTTTTTTGCGCAGCTCGTCAAGGGCTTTTTTGGCTTCTTCCCGCTGACTGGATTTCTTGTCCGCCGATTCCAGCACTTTTTCGTAGTACCCCTTCGCTTCGTCCAGATTCCCTTCGGCGCTGGCAATTTTAGCCAGGTTGAGCCACGACGACACGTGGTAGCCTGAGTTTTTCGCGCCCGTTTGCTCGGCGAAGGCAATGGCTTTGCGGTAATTCTCCTTCGCCAGCGCAAAATTCCGGTGGACAAACTGGTGGTAGTAGGCCAGAATAAAACTGGCGTAGCGTCCGCTGATGGGTTCGTAGCCGGTTTGTTTGGCATCGATGCGCTTCAGGATGCGCTCGGCGGCGGCTTCGGCCTCAGTGATGCGGCCCGTCACGAAGGCGGTGCGGGCGAAATACCGGTCGAAAAACGGATTGTTGGGGTAACTCTGGTTGAGGTATTTGGCGAGTTGGTAGGCCTTTTCGTGCTGGTTTTCCATGCTGTAAATCTGAAGCAGGAAATACTGCGCCTCGGTGCGGGTGTAAAAGGCGTTGCTCGACACGTTTTCCAACTGCTTGATACCTTCGGCTTTGTTGCCGTTACTGAAAAACCAGAGGATGGGCTTCAGCGCCGGGTAATTGGCCGGAATCCACTCCACGTAGTAGTTGTATAAGCCATCGCCGAATTGCAATTCGGGGCTAAACTCCGGGTGGTTCTTCGATTTTTCGAGGTACTTCAGGGAGCTTTTCCCGGCAAAGGCGGCCTTCGTCCATTTCTTCCGCTCGGCGTAGAGCCGACCTTTGAACGCGTAAGAAGCGGCCAGAAAAAAGGCGGCTTCCACGTCGTCGTCGTTCTGATCGACCATTTTTTCCGCCCTTTCGATGGCCTGATCCATGTAGTTCAGGCATTTGTCGTCGTACATGGCGTTGTCGGAGTTCGGAACGATTTTCCACCATTCAGCCAAACCGAAGAGAAAATAGGGAAGGGGATGGTTAGGGTACTTGGCCTGCAACCAACGGAATTCGCGGTCGGCCTCGGCAAAATCGAAGTTGTACATGGCGTTGACGGCCACGGTCGCGTCGTGCTGCACTTCCATGCTTTTGAGCAACAGGCCGCCGGAGCGTTCTTTTTCGCGGTCGGCGGCTTCTTTCCACCACTGGGCGGCGGCGGGTTGCTGACTGAGCAGGAAGGAAAAAAGGAAAAAAGCGTTGAGGAGCAGTTTCATAGTTGAGAAAACCTACGGCGATGGCAGAACGCTGGTCGTGACTGGGGCGTTTCCATTGGGGGTACTTTTTTTACAAACGTGAAAAGAGCCTACTTTTAGGCTTCTTCCCCCAAAACATGGTCACCGTCAAAGACAAATCCTTCCGGCCCTTTCTCGAACAGGCCGTTGTTGAAAACCGCATTCGCGAACTCGCCGCCCAAATCAGCCGGGATTACGCCGGGCGGCAACCCCTGCTCGTGGCCGTGCTCAACGGGGCCTTTCTCTTCGCCGCTGAACTAATGAAGGGCCTCGACGTGCCCTGCGAAATTACATTCGTGCGGATGGCTTCCTACGAAAAAATGGGATCGACGGGGCGGGTCAGGTCCATCCTGGGCCTGACGGAGGGGATCGAGAACCGTGACCTCATCATCGTGGAAGACATCGTCGACACCGGCCTGACCATGACCGAACTCCTCGGCCAGCTTACCGCCCTACGCCCCCGCAGCCTCGAAATCGCCACGCTGCTCCACAAACCCACCGCCACCCGTGTGCCGCTCCGGCTGCGGTACGTGGGGTTTGAAATCGAAGATAAATTTGTGGTGGGCTACGGCCTGGATTACGACGGTCTGGGCCGGAACCTGGCGGGAATTTATCAGGTGAATGGGGGGTGATGGGCGTATGGGTTTGAAAGGAATTATTTTCAAATCGAAAAAAAGGCTGTCATCCTGGAAGGACCTTGTCGGACGACCGTAAGCTTTCCTTGAATGGAAACGGTCGTCCGACAAGGTCCTTCCAGGATGACAGCCTTTTGTTTTTGATAGATGTTTTTCCTGTTTTCCGCCGCATCAATCCCGGCTAATGTCAATCCCATGCTTCCCGGCAGCGCGGCGGATGTGTTCCTTGATGATTTCTACTTCGTCGGGTTTGTACTTGGCCGCGTTGTCGCTCTGGTTGATGTAGCTCCAGGCTGCCCGGATGTGGGCTGGCGTGTCGATGGGGTATTTTTTGTTGGTTGGGTCGGCAAAATCGACCTCGCCGTACTGCTGTTCGCCGCGTTCGGGTTTCGTGTCGTCGCGGGGCTGGATGGTCTTGCTCATGGTTTGTTGCGTTTGTGGTTTACGGTTAAAATGCATTTCAACCACAAACCAAAAAACGCATTCCACCACCTCAGCCCATCACCGTTTGCCAGAGCAGATACACGTTCAGGGCGATGATGACTGCCGCCACCGCCCAACTCAGGGCGTTCAGCCAACCTGGGTTTACCAGCGCACGCATCTTCAGTTTTGAGCTGGTAAATTTCACCAGCGGCACCACCGCAAAGCTGAGTTGGAGCGACAAAATCACCTGACTCAGTACCAGCAAATCGCCCACGCCATTTTCGCCGTACAGCAGCGTTACCACCAGCGCGGGCACCACGGCGATGCCCCGCGTAATGAGCCTCCGCAGCCAGGGTTTCAGGCGCAGGTTAAGGAAGCCTTCCATCACGATTTGCCCGGCCAGCGTGCCCGTCACGGTCGAGTTCTGGCCCGCTGCCAGCAGCGCCACGGCAAACACCAACCCAGCCAGCTTTACGCCCAACACCGGGTCGAGCAGGTGGTGGGCGTCGGTGATGTCGGCGATGTGCTGGTTGCCGGTGGTGTGAAAGGCCGCCGCCGCCACGATGAGAATGGCCGCGTTGATGAAAAAAGCCAGCAACAACGAAACGGTGGAGTCGATGGTGGCGAATTTCACCGCTTGCCGCCGACCCTCCGGCGTGCGCCGGAAGGCCCGCGTTTGCACGATGCTGCTGTGGAGGTAGAGGTTGTGGGGCATCACCGTTGCCCCCAGAATCCCGATGGCGAGGTAAAGCATCGTGGGATTGGTGATGATTTCTTTCCGGGGCAAAAAACCGCCCAGCACCGCCCGCACGTCGGGCTGGGACACGATCAGTTCGTAGCCGAAACACAGCAGGATGATGCCAATCAGCCCCGCCACGATGCTTTCGAGCAGGCGGAAGCCCCGGTTTTGGACGTAAAGAATCAATAGCACGTCGAGGACGGTAATCACGACCCCGGCGGCCAACGGAAGCCCGAAAAGCAGGTTGAGCGCCAGCGCTGAACCGAGCACTTCGGCCAGGTCGGTGGCGGCGATGGCGATTTCGGCCAGCACCCACAGGCCGAACGAAACGGGGCGGGAGTAATTGGCCCGGCAAGCCTGAGCCAAATCCTGCCCGGTGGCAATGCCCAACCGCAGTGATAAATGCTGAAGCAGCATGGCAAACAAACTCGACAGCAACACCACCGCCAGCAAGGCGTACCCAAAGCGGGCACCCCCGGCGATGTCGGTGGCCCAGTTGCCGGGATCCATGTAGCCCACGGCCACGAGCAGCCCCGGCCCGGCAAAGGCGCGGAGTTTGCGCCAGAAACTGCCGTTTTCGGGCACGGGCACCGAGGCAAAAACTTCGGGAAGGGATTGGAAAACCGGTTTTGATTTCGGTTCGGATACGTCTTGCATGGATCTCCTCGTTCTCAGTTTATTCAACTTCACAAGGTTACGGAAGGTTTTTGATTCAACAAAGAAAAATTTTAGCCTAATCTAAAATTTTTCTTTCGACTTCGCTCAACTTACTTTTGTCCGAATTGGCTCCGTTGCTTTTCCACCGGGCAACGAACTAGAATTCGCTGCTACATGGCTTCGTTTACCGAAGAGAACTACCTCAAAATCATTTACAAACTCTCGGCTCAACAGGACGACGAGGTGAGTACCAACGCCCTGGCCGAGCAGACCCAGACCCGCGCGGCCTCGGTGACGGATATGCTGCGTAAACTGGCCGATAAAAATCTGATCCATTACAAAAAATACCAGGGAGTGCGGCTTACGTTGGCGGGCGAGCGGGCGGCTTTGCAGGTGATTCGCAAGCACCGGCTCTGGGAGGTGTTTCTGGTGGAAAAACTGGGCTTTGGCTGGGACGAAGTCCACCCACTGGCCGAAGAATTGGAGCACATCGACTCGGAAAAACTGATCGAAAAACTTGACGCCTTCCTGGGCCACCCCAGCGCCGACCCCCACGGCGACCCCATTCCCGACCCCACGGGCCGGATGCCACAGGCCGACTACCGCCGCCTCAACGAAGTAGAACCGGGTGGGGCGGTGGTGCTCACGGGCGTGTCGGAACACTCCCCGACGTTTTTACAATTTTTAGACAAAACCGGCCTGACGCTCGGTTGCCAGGTGGCCGTCACCGACGTGAACGCCTTCGACGGCTCGGTACAGGTCTGTGTCAACGCCGGTCCGCCGCAGTTTGTCAGCCAAGCCGTAGCGCGGAATCTTTTAGTCAAAACCAATGAATGAATGAGAGAATGAGTGAATGAAAGAATAGCCAGGGGCGTTTTAGGGTATTTTCATTCACTCATTCACTCATTCACTCATTCACTCATTCCTGTCTTTGAAACTCCTCGACGCCTACATTCTCAAGCGTTTTCTGGTCACCTGGGTCTTCGTAATTGCGATGATTACGCTGATCATCTGCGTGGTGGATTACACCGAAAAGCTGGACAACTTCGTAAAGCGCCACCCCTCGACCAGCGAGGTTGTTTTTGATTATTACCTCAACCTGATTCCGTACTGGGCCAACACGATCAGCCCGCTGATGGTGTTTATTTCGGCGGTGTTCATGACGGCCAACCTGGCCGCCCGCACCGAAATCATCGCCATTCTGAGCACGGGCGTGAGTTTTCAGCGTTTCATGCTGCCGTACTTTATGGGGGCGGCGCTCATCAGCGGCTTTACCTTCGGGATGGTGAGCTACGTGATTCCACGGGCCAACAAAACCCGGATTGCTTTCGAGAAAAAATACGTGGAGGGCGAGTTTTACTTCAGCGGTCGCGACGTACACCTGAAAATCGCCCCCAACGTGTACGCCTACCTCGAAAGCTACAGCAACACCACCAACACCGGCGACCGCTTCACGCTCGAACGAATGGAGGGCAACGAACTGAAAGAAAAACTTTCCTCGAACCGCATCGAGTGGAACGCCAAAAAGGGCAAGTGGACCGTGTACGATTACACCATCCGCACGATCAACGGCGCGGACGAAACCCTGACGAAAGGCCTCCAACTCGACACCACGCTCAACCTCCGCCCCAGTGATTTTGAAAGTCAGTACCGCCGCTGGGAAACCTTCACGCTCCCCGAACTCAACGCCTACATTGCCCAACTGCGCCTGCGCGGCTCCGATGGCATCGAAACCTACCTCATCGAAAAATACACCCGATTTGCCAATCCCTTTTCGGTACTCATCCTCACCGCCATCGGTGTGATTGTGTCGGCCCGCAAGGCGCGGGGTGGGGTGGGCTTGCAAATCGCCCTCGGCTTCGGGCTGGCCTTTGCGTACATTTTGTTTTACCTGCTCAGCAGCGGCATCGCCGCCAAAGGCGACATCAACCCCCTGCTGGCCGTTTGGCTGCCTAACCTCACCTTCACGTTCATCGGGTTGGTGCTGTACCGAACGATACCGAGGTAGAGTAGAGAGTAGAGAGCAGAGAGGATAGAGAAAGGCAACTGCTTATCTTCTTTCTCTATCCTCTCTGCTCTCTACTCTCTGCTCTCCCATGAAGCCTACCCTGCGCCATTTTCTCGAACTGCACTTCATCGTGGCGATCCTGAGTTTCACGGCCATTCTGGGCTTGTTGCTGCGGGATATTTCGCCGCTCTCGCTCATTTTCTGGCGCACGGCGCTGGCGGCGGTGGGGTTGGGAATGCTGATGAAAATGGAGAATGGAAAATGGAGAATGGAGAATAAAAAGACAGATGATAGTCATTCTCCATTCTCCATTTTCCATTCTCCATTCAAAAAAATTCGCCCACTCCTCGCCCTCGGCGCGTTGCTGGCGGTGCATTGGCTCTTGTTTTTCGGCGCGGCGCGGCTGGCCAATGCCTCGGTGTGTCTGGCGGGTATCTCGACCGGCTCGCTCTGGACGGCGTTCATCGACCCGCTCGTCAACCGCCGCCGTCTGCGTGGGCTGGAGGTTCTGATGGGCCTGGTGGTGCTGGTGGGATTGTACGTAATTTTCGTCTTTGAATTTGACCGGGGGCTGGGGTTGGCCGTGGCCGTGACGGCGGCGGGGTTAGCGGCCTTGTTCTCGGTATTCAACGCCCGCCTCTCGCCCCACTACGACGCCCGCACGCTGACGTTCTGGGAGATGATCGGGGCTAATGGCACGGCGGTGCTGGCGCTGTTGATTTATCCTACTTTTTTCGCGCCTGAGCAGGTGGCTCCTTTCTGGCCTCGCGGCCTCGACTGGCTCTGGTTGGCGGGGCTGGCCCTGATTTGCACGGTGTACGCCTACTCGGCGATGGTGCGCTTGCTGCGGGTATTTTCGGCATTCACGCTCAACCTGTCGTTTAACCTCGAACCCGTGTACGGCATCGGACTGGCGTTTTTAATTTTCGGTGAAAGCGAACGCATGACCACCGGATTTTACTTCGGCGCGGCCTTGATTCTGGCGGCGGTGTTGGGGTATCCGTGGTTGAACCGGCAAAAAATTCCCCCTCTGAAGGGAATTAGGGGGGTGTTTGGCCGGGCGAAGACATCTCCCTAACCCCCTTTAAAGGGGGAATTTTTTTGCCTTTGCTCCCTACTTCCCATCCCACCAATGCCCGAGTTTCTCCGCAAAATTTCCCTCCCCGAACTCCTCCTCTGGCTCTCGTTCGCCCTCAGCGTTGGGCCGTTGCTGGTGCTGGCGCGGTACAACCACCCCTCGCCCGCCGACGACTATTGCTTTGCCTTCATGACCCGCGACCACGGCTTCTGGCACGGGCAGCACGCCTACTACATCGGCTGGACGGGCCGGTACTTCGCCACGTTTCTGTTTCACGCCACGCCGCTGTGGGCCGGGTGGCTGGGGTATTTCAACGTGATGCCCTTCGTGCTGGTGGCGCTGCTGTTTCACGCCCTGTTCAGCCTGTTCAGCGAAGCGTTGCCGGGGGCGACGGGGCGGCAGCGGGCGGCGCTGGCAGCGGGGTTCATGGCCGTGTACGTGTGCCGGGTGAGCAGCGTGGCCGAGGCATTTTTTTGGTCGACCGCCGTGTACGTGTACCTGCTGCCCGCCATTTTGTTTTTGTACCTGATTACTTGGCTCGCCCGGCTGCGGCAGGAGCGCTACCGACGGCGGCGGCCCTGGGTGGCGCTGTGGGCGGCATTTCTGGTGTTTGCCGTGGTGGGTTCCAACGAAATGATGATGATTTTCACGCTGCTCGTGCTGGGGGCAGGGTTGGGGTACGCCTTACTTTTTCGGAGAAAATTCGACGGGTGGCTGGCCCTGCTGCTTGGCGTGGCGCTGGCTTCGGCGGCGCTGATGCTCGCCGCCCCCGGCAACGCCGCCCGGCTCGGCAGTAATCCCCAGGGCGGCAATCTTCCGGCGGCCCTGGGCGCGGCGGCGCGGGCCACGATTGCGCTCCATTCCAGCTTCCTCGCCTTCGCCTCGCTGCTTGTCGTGGGAATTTGGTTCGGGTCGTTTCTGCGGGCCAATCCCGGCGTTCGGCTGGCGGCGGGGTTTCGGGTGCCCTGGTGGGTGCTGCTGCCGGTCTGGCTCGGAGCGGTGGCGTTGCTGTACCTGCCGCAGTTTTACGGCGTGGGCACGCACCTGGCCCCGCCGCCCCGGATTCTGAACCTCACCGTCTTTTTCTTCCTGCTCGGCTTTTTGTACCTGATCGCCCAGCGCGACGAGCCGAAACCCGGTCAGGATTCCCCGCGTTTGCGGCTGGTTGGCTCCGTTTCGGGGCTGATTCTGGCCGGGTACGTGCTGGGGTTCAGCCCGGCCATCCGCACGATGTACCGCGATTTATTTCGGGGCACGGCCCGGCGGTTCGATTGGGAAATGACCGCCCGCTACGCACAAATTCGGGCCAGCCGGGGCGATACGGCGCGGGTGGCTCCGCTGCAAAATGTGCCGCAATCGCTGTTTGTAGAAGACGTGAAAACCGACCCGACCTTCCTCTGGAACACCTGCGCGGCGGAATACTTTGGCAAAAAGACCGTAGTTTTGACTGAAAATTCTCGCCCCCGACCTTGAGTCCAACCGACCTGTTCGTTTCCGTGATCGTGCCCTGTTTCAACGAGGAACTGGTCATCGAAACCACCTACCAGCGCCTAGACGCCGTGATGCGCGGGCACTTCGGGCGCTACGAATTGCTCTTCATCAACGACGGCAGCCGGGACGAAACCCTCCGGATTCTTAAAAAAATTGCCGCCGCCGATTCGTCCGTCCGTGTGCTGTCGTTCTCGCGCAACTTCGGCCACCAGCCCGCCGTCACGGCGGGGGTTCAGCACTGCCGGGGTGACATCGCCATCATCATCGACGGCGACTTGCAGGATCCGCCGGAGTTGTTTCCGGAAATGGTTGGGTTGCACCTGAGCGAAGGGGCCAACGTGGTGTACGCCGTGCGGCGGCACCGCAAGGGCGAGTCGCTCTTCAAACGCCTGACGGCCCGGCTGTTTTACCGCACCATCAATTCCCTCTCGGAAGTGCCCCTGCCCCTCGACACGGGCGATTTTCGCCTCATCGACCGCAAGGTGATCGACGAGTTCAACCGCCTGACCGAGCGCAACAAATACATCCGGGGTTTGATTAGCTGGCTGGGCTTCAAGCAGGTGCCGATTTACTACGTGCGGGAGGAGCGCTTCGCGGGCGAGACGAAATATCCGCTCTCGAAGATGATCAAATTTGCCCGCACGAGTCTGCTGTATTTTAGCAAAAAACCCCTTCAGGTGGCGCTCGGCATGGGATTGCTCAGCCTGCTGGTGGGCCTGGTGCTGGCCGTTTGGGTGCTGTGGCTGGTGGCCTTCCGGCCCGATCGGGTGGTGCCGGGCTGGGCTTCGTCGGTGGTGTCGGTCGTGTTTTTTGGGGGCGTGCAACTGCTCACCATCGGCGTGATGGGCGAGTACATCGGCAGTTTGTTCGACGAAGTAAAACGCCGCCCGGAGTACGTGGTGGATGAGAAAATCAATTTTTAAGTAGTTGGTACTTTGTGAATCGGTAATTTGGTAATTGGTTTTTTAAAGCATCAAGTTGAAAACCAGCTAGTTCCTTACTCACCCATTTACCCAATTACCTCGGCACGATTCTTAACCCTCAATTCGCGTCAATAACCCCTACCCAGGTGCTATGCCTGATTCCTCTGCTGCGTCGGTTCCGGCTTTGGACTCCCGGCGATCCGGTTCTGGCCGGGCCAGTTGGCTGATTTTAGTTGGTCTGGCTATTCCGGTGTTTGCGTTTGCGGCGTACCTCTGGGTGTACGTGGTCAACGTACCCTGGTTCGACGACGTCGAAACCATCCCCGGCACCATCGTCGAGTTTTTGCGAACCCCCGGCTGGGCGGGTCGGCTGCGCTGGCTCTGGCAACCCAACAACGAACACCGGGTGCTGTACGCCAAGACCGTGACCGTGGTTGGTTACCTGCTCACGGGCCAGCTCAACGTGCGGGGGCTGACGTTATTTTCCAACGGTACGCTGCTGGTGTTGCTCTGGCTTTTTGCGCAGCCCATTCGCCAACGCGGCCTGCCCTGGCGGTACTACCTGCCGGTGCCGTTTTTGCTCCTTAGCCCGCAATACTACCTGAGCAGCGTCTGGACCCTGCCAGGCTTGCAGTACCAACCGGTGGTGGCGTTTGGGTTTGCGGGAATGTACCTGCTGAGCCGACCCTCGCGGCTGGCCTTCGCCGGGGCCTTTTTGATGGTCCTGCTGGCCGAATGCACCCTGAGCAACGGGCAATTTTTCTGGTTGGCCGGTCTGGGAATGCTCCTCCTCGCGCGGCGCTGGCGACGCCTGGCCTGCTGGGTGCTGGCCACGGCGATTGGCTTTGGGCTTTACTTTTACCAATTCCCCGCCAACGAAGCCAACCACTTGGGCTTTCAGTATTTCATCGCCCATCCGCACGAGAGCGTGCTCGGCTTTTTTACGTTTCTGGGCGGGGCTTTCGATTTCTGGCCGGGGCAGCCGATTGGACGGCGGGCCATCCTGCCCACCGCGATGGGGCTGGGGCTGGTGGCCTGGTACGGACGCTGGGCCTGGGGCCTGGTCAGCCGGGCCGGGTGGTGGGGCGGTCGGCCCGTCGCTTCCTCCATCGACTTGTTTTTGGTCGGTTGCCTGCTTTTCACGCTACTCAACGCGGGCGTGATCGGCCTGCTCCGGCCCCGCTTCGGGTATTTTGTGTTGCTGGTGAGCAACTACAAACTCTACCCGGTGGTGTTGCTGACGCTGACGTACCTCACGGCGGTTCCCCGGCTACGGCAGCAACCGCGCCGCCTGGCCCTGCTCCTGGCGGGCAGCGTCCTGCTCTGGGCCTGGGCGTATTGGCAGTACCTGCCCGACATCGCCGACCGCCGCCGGATGCTCCTGAGCAACAGCCTCAACCAACGCTACAACCAGGTGGGGCTGGCCGCCATGCGCGGGTCGGACTTTGCCCGGTTTACGGCAGCGGTGATGGACACGCTCAGCAAGCGGGGGATTTACCGGCCTCCGGTGGCCTTTTACAGTTCGCTGGAAGCCACCTGGCGGCGGGGTTCCCTGCCCGATAGCCGCATTCAGCGCGAGCGAATCGGGCTGACCCTCACCCAAAATTCGGAATCCCTGCGGTTTCAAAACGCCGACTACCCCGTTTCCACGGCCACGCCCAACGACGGCATGTACGTGCTGCTGCGCTCGTCGCGGCACCTGTACCTGCTGGCCACCCGCCGGCCGGCCGCTGCCGGGCGAAACCCGTTGCGCCGCTTCGGGCCGGGCTTTGTGTTGGAAAAAGAACGCATTTTCTTTCACCCGGATCGCTACCAGGTGGGGCTGGTGGAAGTACGCGGGGGTCAGGTAGACTGGTGGTCCACCGGGCAGACGCTGGTGGTGGAGTGATGGGCCGAGGAGTGAGGAACGGTTGGCATCCCAACGCTTTGTCATCCCGACGATAGGAGGGATCTCGTTGGCCTGTCTGACCTCTTGACGATAGCCAGGTAGTCGGTATCTCAACGAGATCCCTCCTAACGTCGGGATGATAAAGCGTCGGGATGACAACCCTAACGCCGGGATAACAACCGCTCTTTGGGCCGGGTAGCCGGAGCAACCCCCATTTTTGCAATAGCCTAAGCAAGTTCAGTAGTCCCCACGTACCCTCCACCTTAAAATCACGCTATGAAGTTGCTTCGTTCTACCCCCTTCCGGGGGCTGTTGGTGGGTCTGGCCGTGTTGCCTGTGGTGGTGTTTTACGCCTACTTCGGGCGTTACGCCGTCAACGTTCCGTTTCAGGATGATTTCGACGGCGTGCTTGGGTCGCTCATCAACCTGCTCGATGCAAAAACCGCCGGGGAGTGGCTCCGGGCCTTGCTCGCCCAGGACGACGAGTACCGCGTCAGTTTCGTGCGGCTGGTGGTGCGGGCGCAGTACGCCCTGACGGGCGAAGTCGATTTTCGTACGCTCGGTTGGGTGGGAAATGGGCTGCTGCTGGGTTTTCTGGTGCTTTTCTTCAAAACCACCCGGCAACTCGGCCTGCCCGCCGCCTACTTCGTGCCGGTGCCTTTTTTGCTGCTGACGCAAATTTTCTACGAAGGCACCTTCTGGGGCTGGATTCCCTGCCAGTATTTCGCCGTGCTGTTCTGGGCTTTTCTGACGCTGTACCTGCTCAGCCGCGACCGGGCCGGGACCTTTGCCGCCGCGCTGGGGCTGGCCGTGCTCACCACCTTCACCAACGCCAACGGCCTGCTGGTGTTCGGGCCGGGGGTGTTGATGCTGGCCTACGGCGGACGCTGGCGCTGGCTGGCGGTCTGGCTGCTTGTTTTCGCGGGGGTAACGGTGCTGTATTTTACCGGCTGGGAATTGCCTCACTTCCGCCCCAAACTCGCCGACAACCTCCGGGCCTGGCCCACGATGGTCAGCGGCTTTTTTGTTTTTCTCGGCGCACAGTTCGACCTGCTGCCCGATGCCCCGCTGCTGCGCCGGGCACCGTTGCCCGCGCTGGCGGGGCTGGCCCTGGCCGGGCTGACGGGCGCGCTGACTTGGGCGGTGCTGCGCGGCACCTGGTTTCGGCTGCAAAACCACCGCCCGCCCAGCGGCGGACGGGTTTCGGAGTTGTTGAAAAACCACCGATCCGCCGCGCTTTTCCTGCTGGGAGGCTTGCTGTTTATCGGGCTGACCGCCGTGATTCTGGTCGTGGGGCGGGCTTCGCTGGGGCTGGAAACGATGTTGTTGAGCCGCTACAAACTCAACGGCGCGCTGCTGGCCTGCCTGGGCTACCTGGCCGGGGCGGCGCTGCTCAACGGGCGGGCGCGGCAACGCTGGGCGCTGGCGGTGGGCGCGGTGGCGCTGGGGGTGTGGGGCTGGTCGTACTGGCGGTTTACGCCGGAAGTGGCCCAGTATCGCCGGGAAAAACTCCTCGACACCTTCGCCTGGCGAAACTCGCGCACAATCCCTACCTCGCCGATTTACCTCACGCCGGGAATTCACCGCAGCCTCGATAGTTTGTTTGAAAACGCCATCGAACGCGGCTTTTACCGGTTTCCCACCGCGTTTTTTGATACAATCGAACCCCAACTCCTCGCGCCGCTTCCGCCCAACTTGCCCGCTGCCCCGCTACCCGACACGCTCCGGGATACCGGGGAGTTTATGAGCGCATCCAACGACACCTTCCAGGCCGGGCCGGGCCTCGACGACGGTGCGTATTTGCTGTTGAAATCCGAGCGCGAAACCCACCTGTTTGCCACCCGCCCGCGCCGCAACGGCCCGCGCTCGCTGCTCCGAACGGGTCGGCTATACGCACCGGGATTTGCCTCGTTTGCCGTGCTGAAACCGTCGCTCTCGCCCGGCACCTACCGGGTGGGTTGGCTGGTGATGGAGGGCCAGCGCCAACGCGTTGGCTACACGCCGCAACGGGTGGTGGTTGAAAAATCGCTGAAAACGGCGCTGATGTTGGCGAAATAAGGCGGTGCCTCGCTGGGGCGGAAGCACGTCATGGCGAGGGCAGGCGCTCACCAGGAAGGAAGTGACAGTTTTGCCTTTCCATTCACAACTCACCATTCACCCTTCACATTTGTTTCGTCTCCCCCACCAGCAGCCCCTTCACCACCCGCACGATGCCCTCGAAGGAGTCGGGTTTGGTGATGAAATCGCGGGCACCGAGGCGGCGGGTTTCGGCTTCGTCTTCGGGGCGTTTGGAAGTGGAGTAAATCACGACCGGGATGTCAGCCAGGGGAGTGAATTGCGCTCTTTTTTGGAGGAACGCCAGCCCGCCCATCCGGGGCATATTCATGTCCAGGAAAATCAGGTCGGGCAGGCGGGCTTCCGGGATGGTCAGCAGGCGCAGGGCTTCTTCGCCGTTGGCGGCGCTCAGGCAGCGCACCGGCCCGGCCACTTCGGCGATGGCTTCGCGGAGCATTTCCTGGTCGTCCTGGTCATCGTCCACGATTAAGATGGTGGTTATCTTGCTCATGATTCGTGCGGCACGGTGTTTTTAACAGGTGGTTGGTTGAAAGGCAGATCCGAAGATATGCTTTCTTTAGGGAGTATTCTTCCTTTCACCAAAAGTATCGAACAGCTTTTCAGTTTCCCAACTATCGCGGGGGGGGGGTAAATAACTGTTTTTCAATTAGTTACCTCTATGTCTTCAAACCTACCCTCTCCTTCTGACGCTACACCGGCGGGCCTTTCCCCCCACAAACCCGTCCCCCTCGTTGCCATCGGCGGCTCGGCCGGGGCGCTGGAGGCCATTTCGGAGTTACTGCAACACCTCCCGACGACCCTGGGCCTGGCCTACGTGTACGTGCAGCACCTCGACCCCAGCCACGAAAGCCAACTTACCAATATCCTGGGCCGGGTCACGACCATGCCTGTGCGCGAAGCCGAACACGAGATGCACCTCCGGCCCGACGAGGTGTACATCATTCCACCCAACAAAGACATGGAGGTGGTCGATGGCGTGCTCACGCTGATGCCCCGCCGCGCCAAGCCGTACATTCACCTGCCCATCGACCAGTTTTTCGTGTCCCTGGCCGAGCGCCAGAAAACCGGGGCCATCGCCGTGGTGCTCTCGGGCATGGCGAGCGACGGCACCGTGGGCCTGAAGGCCATCAAACTGGCGGGGGGATTTACCTTCGCCCAGGACGCCTCGGCCAAATTTCCGAGTATGCCCCAGTCGGCCATCGACGCGGGCGTGGTGGACCGGGTGCTGCCGCCCGCCGAAATTGCCCACGAAATCGCGCGACTGAGCCAGAAAATCGACTTGTTCGACCAAATCGATTTGGTCGAAAACGAGGAAACCGCCGCCGCCACCGACGACGAGTTACAGGAGATTCTCCAAATCCTCCACCAAACGGTCGGGGTGGATTTCGGCCACTACAAAATGAGCACCATCCGGCGGCGCGTCACCCGGCGGCTGGTGCTGCACCGGCTCGAGACCCTGCCCGACTACGCCCGTTTTCTGCGCCAGAACCCCAGCGAGGCCACGGTGCTGTACAGCGATTTGCTCATCAACGTGACGCGGTTTTTCCGCGACCCCGAAACCACCGAGTACCTGCAAACCACGGTGCTGCCCCGCCTCCTGCGCAGCAAACCACCCCACGCGCCCCTCCGCCTCTGGGTACCGGCCTGCTCGACGGGCGAAGAAGCCTACTCGCTGGCGATGCTGCTGCTCGAAACCCTCGGCCAGGAGGCCAGCCAAACGCCCATCCAGATTTTCGCCACCGACCTCAGCGACGCGGCCATCCAGGTGGCCCGCACGGGCAACTACACCCGCGCCGAATTGGTGGACGTGTCGCCCAGGCGCCTGAGTCGTTTTTTTACGAAAGTAGATGACCACTACCGGGTGGTGAAAAGCATCCGCGACGTGTGCGTGTTTGCGCCGCACAATGTGTTTAAAGACCCGCCTTTTTCGCGGCTCGACCTGGTGAGTTGCTGCAACCTGCTCATTTACCTCGACCCCACGCTGCAAAAACAGGCCCTCGCCACCTTCCACTACGCCCTCAA
This sequence comes from uncultured Cytophagales bacterium, assembly GCA_964244295.1. Lineage (GTDB taxonomy): Bacteria > Bacteroidota > Bacteroidia > Cytophagales > Spirosomataceae > JAJAZB01. The sequence goes on along the minus strand of CAXTIG010000024.1, from coordinate 39,186 downwards.
CCCCAATGGCTACCTCCAACTGGGCAAGTCGGAAACGGTGGGCGTGGGCGGGGTGCTTTTTTCGCAAGTGCATAAAGGCGTGAAGCTGTTTTCCCGGAAAAACGACACGGCCAGCACGCCCGCGTTTCAGTTGAGCGCGGCCCCCAAAACCGCCCGCCCCGGTGCCCCCCCGCTGCGGACGTTCTCGCCCAAAGAAATTCCCGGCGACGGCGACCTCAACCGGCTCGTCGATGGCGTGTTGCTGACGAGTTACGTCCCGGCCAGCGTGGTGGTCAATCCCGACCTCGACATCCTGCAATTTCGCGGCTCCACGGGCTTGTTCCTCGAACCCGCACCGGGCCGGGCCAGCCTCAACCTGCTTAAAATGGCGCGGCCCGCGCTGGTGTTCGAGTTGCGGAGCCTCGTCCAGAAAGCCCGGAAAGCGGAGAAAGCCGTGCGTAAAACCGGGCTGCAACTCGAACTCAAAGGCCGGATGCACCACGTCACCCTCGAAGCCCTGCCGCTGAAAAACGGGGCCGACGAAGTTCTTTTTCTGGTGGTTTTTCAGGAAACCACCCCGCCCGAACTCAGCAAAACCACCCCCGCCCTGGCCCGCGACCGGCGCATCAAACAACTGGAAACCGAACTGGCCGCCGCCCGCGAAGACATGCGCTCGATTGTGGAAGAGCAGGAAGCGGGCAACGAAGAGTTGCAGTCGGCCAACGAGGAAATCGTGAGCAGCAACGAAGAATTGCAGAGCATCAACGAAGAACTCGAAACGAGCAAGGAAGAAATCGAATCGAGCAACGAAGAACTCATCACCATCAACCAGGAGTTGCAGGTGCGCAACGACCAGTTGGCCGAGTCGTACGAGTACGCCGAGGCGATTTTTGGTACCCTCCGCGAGGCCACCGTCATGCTCGACGCCGAACTGCGGGTGCGGAGCGCCAACGAGGCGTTTTACCGGATGTTCCAGACCACGCCCGACGACACCGAAGGCAGCCTGATTTACGAACTCGGCAACGGCCAGTGGAATATCCCGGCCCTGCGCGAGTTGATGGAAGACGTGGTGCCCGAAAATTCGCACTTCGAGGGCTTCGAGGTGACCCACGATTTCCCCAATGTGGGCGAAAAAGTGGTGCTGCTCAATGGCCGGATGATCGTGCAGCACGCCCAGCGCCGGGAGATGGTGCTGCTCGCCATCGAAGACATCACCCAACACCGCCGGGCGCAGCGCCTGGTGGAGGAGCGCGAAGCCTGGCTGCGCACCATGACCAACAACGCCCCGGTGCTGATTTGGGTCGCCAACGCCGAGGGCACCTACAATTTCCTGAACAAAACCGGGCAGGATTACCTGGGCAACGCCATCGCCGACCAGTTGCGGCAGGTCTGGGCCGAGCGCATTCACCCCGACGACCGGGCCGAGTACGAGCGCGTCCACGCCGAAGGCATGAGCAGCCACCAGCCCTACCGCACCGAGTACCGCCTGCGCCGCCACGACGGCGAATACCGCTGGATGCTCGAAGACGGCAAGCCCCTCGTGCGCGACGACGGCACCTACGAAGGCTACATGAGCACCACCGCCGAGGTACACGACCAGAAACTTCAGGCTGAGGAATTGGAGCGCCGGGTGGAAGAGCGCACCCAGGCCCTGCGTGAGGTAAACGCCGACCTGGAACGCTCGAACGAGGGCCTGCGGCAGTACGCCTACGTGGCCTCGCACGACTTGCAGGAGCCGCTGCGCAAAATCGTGACGTTTTCGAAACGGCTCGAAAAGCGGGATGCCGAGGCCCTGAGTGACCAGGGGAAGGAATACTTGGGCAAAATCACCGGCTCGGCCCAGCGCATGACCCGACTCATCGACGAATTGCTCAACTTTTCGCGCACCGTCCGCCAGAACCACGCCTTCGTGCCTACCGATTTGAACGCCATCCTGCGGGACGTGCTCCAGGATTTCGACCTCAACATCGCCGACAAAGGCGCGACCATCGAGGCCGACAGCCTGCCCACGCTGGAGGCCATGCCGCTGCAAATGACCCAGCTTTTTCACAACCTGGTCTCCAACGCGCTCAAGTTTTCGGTCGAAACCAAGCCGCCGGTCATCCACATCACCGTCCGCCGTCCCCCCGAAGCCGACCTGGCCCAACGCCTGCCCCAGGCCGACCCGGCCCGGTACTGGCAACTCACCGTGCAGGACAACGGCATCGGCTTCGACCCGCGTTTTTCGGAACAGATTTTCTCCATTTTCCAACGCCTGCACGACAAAGCCACCTACCTCGGCACGGGCATCGGCCTGGCCCTCTGCCGCCGCATCGCCACCAACCACGGCGGGGAGCTATTCGCCGAGGCGGTGGAGGGCGAAGGGGCCGCCTTTCACGTGCTGCTGCCGGAGCGGCAGGGGATTGAGTGATTGAGTGATTGAGTGAGGAGAAATGCATTTTCAATCACTCCCTCACTCAATCACTCAATCACTCAATCACCCCCTCACTCAATCACTCAATCACTCAATCACTCAATCCCTTTCCGGATGCTGGCGACAATTTTCAGGATTTGCGTTCCCTGATCAATCAGGGATTTTAGAACGGCTGAATTGTCGATGCTGGTTTCTTCGATTACCTCAAGCCAAAAAACGGATTCATCGGCCTCTTCAACCACAATGCATATTTTTGAATGAAACTCGGCTTTGGAACGCGCCCGGCAGGCCGCCCGGTAATTGGCTGCCACCGAAGAAGCCGACCGTACCAACTGAGTCAGAATAAGTTTATCAATGTAATGGTAGGGAATGGCTTTGCAAAAGCGAATCACCGCAACGGAGTAGGCTTTCGTGCGCTTACGAAATGCCTCGCTTAGTTCTTCTTTCGACATGACAGAGAGGGTAAGTGGTTGAGTGTCAAAAGTAATCTTTCACTCAATCATCCCCTCACTCAATCACTCAATAATTTCCCATGCCCAACCGCAACATCGTAGTCATCGGCGCTTCGGCGGGGGGCGTCCAGGCCCTGAAACAACTGGTGGCTTCGCTGCCCGCCGATTTCGGGGCGGCGGTGTTCGTGGTGCTGCACGTGGCCCCGTTCGCGCCGAGCGTGCTGCCGCAGATTCTCAGCGCGGCGGGGCCGCTGCCCGCCAGCCACCCCCGCGACGGCGACCCCATCGAGGCGGGGCGCATTTACGTAGCCCCGCCCGACCACCACCTGCTCGTGGAAGAAGGCCGGGTGTTGGTGAAAAAAGGCCCGAAAGAAAACCGCTTCCGGCCCTCCATCGACGCCCTGTTCCGCTCGGCGGCCTACACCTACGGCACCCGCGTCATCGGCGTGGTGCTGACGGGCCTGCTCGACGACGGCACCTCCGGGATGTGGTCAGTCAAACGCTTCGGCGGCCTGGGCATCATCCAGGAACCCGACGACGCGATGTACCCGAGTATGCCCGCCAGCGTACTCGAATACGTGGATGTAGACCACCGCGTACCGATGGCCGAACTGGGTGCCTTGTTGAGCCGGTTGGTGCAGGAACCCGCCCCCGAAACCCGGACGTTGCCCGCCGGGGAAACGCAGCGCTTGCAACTGGAAGTGAAAATAGCTGGAGAGAAAAACGCATTCGACATGGGAATTCTCCAAGTAGGCGAACCCTCACACCTGGCCTGCCCGGAGTGCCACGGGGCGCTCGTCGTTCTGAAAGAAGGGAAACTCATCCGCTACCGCTGCCACACCGGGCACTCGTACACGGCCAGTTCGCTGCTGTCCGAAATCACCGAAACCGTAGAATCCTCGCTCTGGAACGTGATTCGGGGCCTGGAAGAAACCATCCTCCTGCTCGACCAAACCGCCCAGGCTTACGCCGACGCGGGCCAGCCCGAGGAGGCGGAGCCGTTTTTGGAAAAAGCCCGCCAAACCCGCGAGCGGGCGCGGCGGCTGCACGAGTTTACGTTTCAGCAGGAGCAGGTGAGTGGGGAGAGTCGGTTGGTGGGAGAGGAAATCGCGTAGAATGGAGCGGGCGAGCGCCCGCTCTACACTGGTCTGTGTGCCACCTAAAGTATCAACACATCTTCGGGGATGCCGCTAGGCATCAAAGGTTTGTAGAAAGCAGTCTCTTTTTTTGCGTTTTTTGGTCGCGTAGCGACCCAACAGACCCGCTCCGGTTGGGTCGCTACGCGACCGCAGCGGTGGCCCAGCGAAAAAGATGGGTTGATACGGTAGGTGTGCCACAGACCAGGGCAGGCGCTTACCAAATTATCCGCACGAGGTCGAGATACCAGGTAAATTTCTTGTCGGAGGAAATAACCGGCAGGTTTTCCTGCACCGCCGTGGCGAGGATGAGCCGGTCGAAGGGGTCGCGGTGGTCGGGGTGGAGGGGGATGCGGTCGTAGGCTAGGAGGTGGTCGTTGCGGATGGGCAACCAGGTAAATCGTTGCTGCGCTGCTTCGTCCAGAAATTCCTGTAAGCCACGTTTGAGGCTCAACTTGCCCGTTTTCAGTTTTATACAAATTTCAAACAAACTGGTCTCGCTGATGAGCAATTCATTCGCCGGGTCGGCCATCAATTGCCTTGCGGTGGAAGAAAGTAGCGAACCATCTTCCAAAGCCCACAGAATGACGTGCGTATCCAGGAGAAAAGGCATCACATGTATTCTTTCAGGTCGTCGAGGGGTTCATTGAAATCCTCCGACATCCAGATTTCGCCCTTCATGGTTCCGAACTGACGGGGCTTGAGCGCGGCCTCCTGAACTTCTTCGGTGAAAGTCACCAACACTTTAGTGCGTTTGGTGGTGGGTGCTGGTTCTTTCAAAACCACTTCCCCGTTCTCGAAATACCCTTCAATGGTAATCAGCATGGGGTGTGAGGTTTTATCAAAACTACGCAGATTCTTTTTTCAAATTTGATGCGTCGGGAAAATCGTCGTCCGCCACTCATCCCAGCCTCACCCGCCCGCCGCGCCCGTCCGGCGGCGCTTCATCCCAATTCCGGCTTGCGAAACGCGGCCAAACGCCTACTTTTGGCCCAATCTTTTTGAGACCCTTTTTCCAAAAACTAACCAACATCTCCCGATGAAACGCTTTTTCAGCTACGCCGTCGCCGCCCTGCTCGTGTACTCGCTCAGCGGCTGCTCGTACAACAAAATGGTGCAACTCGACGAAAACGTGAAAGGCAAGTGGGCCGCCGTGCAGTCGGACTACCAGCGCCGCGCCGATTTGATTCCCAACCTCGTCAACTCGGTGAAAGGGGCCGCCAATTTCGAGAAAAGTACCCTCATCGAGGTCACCAACGCCCGCGCCAGCGCCACTTCGATGAAACTGAGCGCCGACGACCTGACCCCCGAAAACATCAAGAAATTCCAGGCCGCGCAGGACCAACTCGGCGGCACGCTCTCACGCCTGCTGGTGTCGGTCGAAAAATACCCCGACCTGAAGGCGAACCAGAACTTCCTGGAATTGCAGTCGCAGCTCGAAGGCACCGAAAACCGCATCAAGGTGTCGCGCAACGACTTCAACGACGCCACCCGTGGCTACAACTCCACGGTGCGCAGCTTCCCGGCCAACCTCACGGCCAAGCTGTTCGGCTTCAAAGAAAAAGGCTACTTCGAAGCCAACGCCGCCTCGCAAAACGCTCCGACGGTGCAGTTTTGACGTTTTCGGTTTATGGTTTACGGTTTTTTGACCAATCCAAAACCGTAAACCAAAAACCATAAACCAAAAACCAGAATGTCCTTCTTCATCGAAACCGAACAAGCCAGCCTCCTCGCCGCCATCCGCGACGCGGAGCGGGATACGTCGGGCGAAATCCGGGTTCACGTCGAGCAAACCTGCCCGCTGCCCGACCCGCTCGAACGGGGCAAGGAAGTCTTTGCCGCCCTGAATATGCAGCAGACGGCCCAGCGCAACGGGGTGCTGTTTTACCTCAGCCTCGACCACAAATTCGCCCTGTTGGGCGACACCGGCATCGATGCCGTGGTGCCGCCCGATTTCTGGGATGCCACCCGCGATGCCATGCGCGAACACCTGCGGGCCGGGCGGCTGGTCGACGGCCTGGCCGAAGGCATCCGCCGCGCCGGACAGCAACTCAAGGCGTACTTTCCCTACCAAAGCGACGACCGCAACGAACTGCCCGACGATATTTCGTTTGGGAAGTGAGTACCTCTTCCCTTCCCCGGCTGTCATCCCGAACGTAGTCCGCAACGGAGTTGGAGGGACCTCGTTGAATTACTGAGCAGTTTGCGGTCAGCTACCACCGGGTCATCGACCAGCTATCCGGAGGTCCAACGAGGTCCTTCGCTGCGCTCTGGATGACAGCCCCTGTTCCACAGCCCCTGTTCCACAGCCCCTGTGGAACAGCCCCGTTTTAGGTTGCAGGGCTTTAATTTTTTGTTCGAGCACCCCTTTTTCGATGAATATTCCACGACACGGCAACTGGCCTGGTTGGCTCGGAACGCTACTAAGCGTTCTGTTCGCCCTCAGCACCTTCGCCCAGGACTTACCCCCCCAACCCAATCCACCCCGGCTGGTCAACGACTTCGCCGGGATGCTCAGCGGCAGCGAGCGCGACATTCTGGAGCGCAAACTGGTGGCCTTCAACGACTCCACCTCCAACCAGGTGACGATCGTGATCGTAAAAACCACCGGCGACAACCCGCCCGGCGACTACGCCTTCGCGCTGGGCCGGGCCTGGGGCGTGGGCGGCAAGGAGAAAAACAACGGCGTGGTCATCCTCTGGGCCAGCGGCGACCGGAAGATTTTTATCGCCCCCGGCTACGGCCTCGAAGGGGCCTTGCCCGATGCCATCTGCAAGCGCATCGTGAGCAATATCCTCGCACCCAACTTCAAGCAGGAGCAGTATTTTACCGGCCTCGACCAGGCCACCGATGAGATCATCCGCCGCGCCAGCGGCGAAATCAAAGCCGAACCCAAAGACACCGCCCGCGACGGGGGCGGGGGATTTCCGGTGGGCCTGATCGTGATCATCGTGCTGGTGATCATTGCCATCATCTTCTTCAGCAACCGAAACAAAGGCGGCGGCAGTCGTTACCGGGGCGGTGGGGGCTTTTTTCCGCCCTTCGTCACCTTCGGCGGCTGGGGCAGTTCCTCGGGCGGCGGTAGCTGGGGCGGCGGGGGTGGAGGTGGCGGCGGTGGGTTTGGCGGCTTCGGCGGCGGCAGCTTCGGCGGCGGCGGGGCGGGAGGGGATTACTAATGTGCTAATTTCCAATGTGCTAATTTCTAATGTCTTCATCCGCACATTCGCACATTGGAAATTAGCACATTAGTAATTATTTTTTCCTCCGCGTGTCGCAAATCTGGATGATTTTCCAGCCTTCGGGCGAGCGGAACAACTGGAAGGCGTTGACGCCTTCGTGCAGGTATTTTCCATCCACGTAAAATTCATAGGGTGTCCAGGCGGTGGCGAGGTTATCGTCGATGCGGATGTTGTAGCCGCTCACGCGCTCGTCCCAGACTTCCTGGTGGGGTGTCCCGACGGCCTTCACAAAACCCGCAATCGCATCACTTTGCAGCACCGGTTTACCATCGCGGATGTAGACCGTTTGCAGCCGGGCGGTGGGGTGAAATACGCTCCGCACGAGGCTGCTGTCGGCTTTTTTCATGCCTTCAAACAGCCGGTCGATGGTGGCCTGCACGGCGGCTTCTTCGGGGTTTTGGGCGAAAAGTGGGGAGCAAGCCAGCAGACAGGCGGTGAGAAACGGGAGCGAGCGATTTTTCATTTTCGAAAACAAGGTTTTTGGCAAAGAACGGGAGGATTTGGAAAACTCCATGTTGGCGTCATTGCGAGCGGATGGTGAAAATCCAACCTTCCCCGACGCGTCATTGCGAGCGAAGGTAAGCAAAGCGAGCGAAGCGAGACTTGTTTATCGGAGCGCGGCAATCCCCTCACGGAGATTGAGAGAGCTAAATCCAACCACCTTTCTCGGAGCTATTTTGGTCTCCGGCGGGGGATTGCCGCGCTCCGGGTTCAAAGCCGCGCTTCGCTTGTCTTTTCACCCTCCGCTCGCAATGACGCGTGCGGGGGGCTTTTTTTGTCTCCACCACTCCTCACCCGCCCAATTTATGCCCCGCCATAAACGTCAGGTACCCTAAAATCTCCTCCAACTCCGCGTCGCTCACTTGCGCCGGGGCAACGGGCGGCATTTTCGCGCCTTGCCGGTAGCTGGCCGGATTGCGCACGAAGGCGCGGAGGTCGGCCCCCCGCCAGTATTCGGTGATGTTTTTTGGAACATTCAACTCCGGCCCCATCACGCCGCCCGCGCCGTTGAGGGCGTGGCAGGTGAGGCAGTGGGTGCAAAACAGCGCATAGCCGCGTTCGGGCGTGCCCGTCGGGTGGAGCCGAGCCAGCTCATCGGCGGCGGGCTGGAGGCGGATGCGGGCCAGGTTGTAGGGCCACTTGAAGGTGGCGTCGTCGGGTGGCACGTCGGTGTACACCACGTAAAACGGCGCGACGGTTTTGATCTGCCCGGCTTTTTCTACCGTAATCCAATCCTGCCCGGCGGGGGCATCCAGGTCGCGGATGGCGAGGTAGGCTTTTCGGCTCAATACCTTCGCCAGCGGCATCGAGGGGTTGTAGCCGTCTTCGCATTCAAAAATCACCTGGGTGCTGGCCGGATTGGCGCGGTCATAGCCGGGAATTTTCCGTAAAACCACCTCCAGCGGCACGGTAGCGTAGGTTTTTTGCCGGTGGTACACCGGGTCTTCGGCGATGGTAACGGGTTTTGCTTCCCGAAAAACGCCCGCTTTTTTTAGCGAAAGCAGCGTCACTACCGCCGTGTCGGTAGGAACCGCTGCGGTGCGTATGGAGTCCACCACGTCCGCAACCGGCGGCGTTTTTGATTGGCATGAAATGAGCACGAGCAACAGGGCGGATTGGAGCCGGACGTTCATGGAAGGGGCGATTGACGGGTCAAAGTACGCCGTTTTCTGAACAACGGAAAACCGCCTGACGGGACTCCAGACGGAATTTTGGGACGGAGTTTTGGCATTGAACAAAGTGAGGGTTGACTTATTCCGCCAAAACACCTACGTTCGTCCCCCTGTTCCGACCCGGCACCTAACCAAAACATCGCCCTGGTTCCGAAAAACCGGGGCGACTCTTCACCTCCCCTAACTCGCTGGTTGCCATGAGATTTGATTACATCATCGTCGGGGCCGGTTCGGCGGGCTGCGTGCTGGCCAACCGGCTCTCGGCCAACCCCAAAAATCAGGTGTTGCTGCTCGAAGCCGGGGGCAAAGACCGCAAGTTTGAGATTCACGTGCCGGCGGCGTATTCCAAGCTGCACCACTCCGAAGTGAACTGGAATTTTTTCACCGAACCGCAGCCCTTCGTCCGCAACCGGCGGATGTACCAGCCGCGAGGCAAGGCGCTCGGCGGCAGTAGTTCGATCAACTGCATGGCCTACATCCGGGGCAACCGCGAGGATTACAACGACTGGGAACGCGCCGGAAACCGGGGCTGGGGCTACGACGACCTGCTGCCGTACTTCCGGAAGTCGGAGCACAACGAGCAGTTTCAGAATCAGTTTCACGGAAAAAATGGCCCCCTCAACGTCACCCGCAACCGCTACGTGACCCCCCTGGCCGGGGCCTTCGTGGCCGCCTGCGGCGAGCGGGGCATCCCGGCCAACGACGATTTCAACGGAGCCAACCAGGACGGGGCCGGCCAATTTCAGTTCACCATCAAAAATGCCCGGCGGCACAGCACGGCGGCGGCCTTTCTGCGCCCCGCCCTCGAGCGCCGCAACCTGCACGTGATAACGGGTGCCCAAGTCCACCGTGTGGTGTTGGAAGAGAACCGGGCCATCGGCGTGGAAACCAGCACCCGCCCCGGCGGTCCCGTCGAATTGGTGCGGGCCACGAAAGACGTGATTCTGACGGCGGGGGCGTTTCAATCGCCGCAGTTGTTGCTGCTGTCGGGCATTGGCCCGGCGGATTACCTCCACGACATGGGCCTGCCCACCCGGCATGCCCTGCCGGGGGTGGGGGATAATCTGCAGGACCACCTCTTCGTCAACATGAACGTGCTCTGCAACCAGCGCCTGACCTACAACAACGTCGAAACCCCGCTCAACCTGCTCAAGTATTTGCTGCTCAAAAAAGGCCCGATTTCGGCCAGCCCGCTCGAAGCCGGGGCCTTTGTGCGCACCCGCGAGGGCCTCGACCGCCCCGACATCCAGCTTCATTTCGCCCCGGTGATGGGCTACGACCTGCACGACTACCCCAGCCTGCCCAAAACCGAAGGGTTCACCATCCTGCCGACATTGCTCAAGCCCCAAAGCCGGGGCTACGTCCGGCTGCGTTCGACCGATCCACTCGATCCGCCGCTGATTCAGCCCAACTACCTCTCCGACCCCGATGACCTCGACACGCTCGTGCGGGGATTCAAGGTGGCCCGTGAGGTGTTGCTTTCCGACGCGTTCGCGCCTTTTCGCAGCGAAAGTGCCCTCAACTACCCGGTCGAATCGGCTACGGAAGAGCAGATTATCGAGCACATCCTGGCCACAGTTGAAACCGTGTACCACCCCGTGGGCACCTGCAAAATGGGCCTGGATGATCTGGCCGTGGTAGAGCCGGGAAGTTTGAAAGTCAGGGGGTTGGAAGGCATGCGCGTGGCCGACGCCTCGGTGATGCCCAGCGTGATTTCGGGCAACACCAACGCGCCCGTCATCGCCATCGCCGAGAAGGCGGCAGCGTTGATTTTGGAAGGGGCGGGGGTGAGGGAGGTAGTTTTTTGAAGAAAAAAGGGGGTCACGCTGAGCGGAGTCGAAGCGCGTGCGGCAGGTCAGCGTTGGCCCACCGCACGCGCTTCGACTCCGCTCAGCGTGACCCCCTTTTTTCGTTTGAAATCACTTCTTCAACTTCCCCGCAAACACCTTCTGAAACTTCTCCACTTTGGGGCGGACGACCATCTGGCAGTACGGGTTGTGGCCGTTTTGGTTGAAGTAATTCTGGTGGTAATCCTCGGCTTTGAAGAACGCCTTCAGCGGGCTGATTTCCGTCACGATGGGCCGGGGGAAAGCGCCCGCCGCGTCGAGTTTTTGTTTGTAGGCTTCCGACAGGCGGCGTTGCTCGTCGTCGTGGTAGAAAATCACGGAGCGGTACTGGGTACCCACATCGGCCCCCTGCCGGTTGAGCGTGGTGGGGTCGTGGGTTTTCCAGAACACTTCCAGAAGTTCGTCAAAACTGATTTTTTGCGGATCATAGGTGATTTGCAACACCTCGGCGTGGCCGGTCAGGCCGGAGCAGACGGCCTCGTAAGTCGGGTTGGGTTTGGAACCGCCGGAGTAGCCGGACTCGACTTTTTCGACGCCTTCGAGGTTTTGAAAAACGGCCTCCGTACACCAGAAACAGCCATTACCGAAGGTGGCGACTTGCAGGCTGTCGGCGGGGGAAGCAGGGGCGGTCGGGGTGGCAAGGTTGGGTGATTCGTTCATGAATAAAGTTGATTGAGTAGCCGCCGATGCTGAAAACAGCGTGCCGAGCAGCGCGGCGAGTTGAAAAAAGAAGTGCGTTTTCACGAAAGAGAAACCGAAGTTTGGGGCGGGAAGTTTGGTTGGTACAATTTTCTTTATCCCGTGTCATCCCGAACGTAGTGAGGGAACTCGTTGGACGACCGGATAGTCGGATGTAAGCTACCCACAGGCTATCGACAGCCTGCCCGGTAGCCCAACGAGTTCCCTCACTGCGTTCGGGATGACAGAAAAAATACCACTTCTTTTCCATGAAACTAAAAATCGACCTCGCCGACTTCGAGCACACGGGCGAAAAGGAATTTAACCTGTCGGACGCCCCCACCAAAATCGAGGATTTGTACGACGACGAGACCGACTACGAGGCCCACATGGCCGAGTTCCGGGAGGAGCTGGACGAACTGCAAACCAAAATGTACGCCCACAGCCGCTACGGCCTGCTGATGATTTTTCAGGCCCCCGACGCGGCGGGCAAGGACGGCACCATCAAGCACGTCATGTCGGGGGTGAACCCGTTCGGCATCCGGATTCATAATTTCAAACGGCCCAGCGACGAGGAACTCGACCACGATTATCTCTGGAGGACCAACGTCCGAATGCCCGAACGCGGCACCATCACGATTTTCAACCGGAGTTACTACGAAGAGGTGCTCGTGACGAAGGTTCACCCGCAAATCATCACCCAAAGCCAGCGCCTGCCCGAAGAACGCACCGACGATCTGGACACGCTCTGGAAGCACCGCTACAAAGACCTCGTGAACCTCGAAAAATACCTGCACCGCAACGGCATCGTGGTGCTGAAGTTTTTCCTGAACGTTTCAAAAAAAGAACAGGGCGAACGACTCATTGCCCGCATCGAAGATCCCACGAAAAATTGGAAATTCGAGGAAGCCGACGTGAAGGAACGGGACCACTGGCACGCCTACCAAAAAGCCTACGAAGCCGCCATCAACGCCACCGCCCGACCCCGCGCGCCCTGGTACGTGATACCCGCCAACGACAAGAAAAATATGCGCCTGATTGTCAGCCAGATTCTACTGACCAAACTCCGGGAATTAAAAATGGAATTCCCCCCCGCCGATGCGGCACGGCAGAAGGAACTGAAGAAGCTGATCGCGATTATTCAAAAGCAAGACGAGAAATAGAGGAGAGAGGACAGAGGTGAGCGGATAGAGAAAAGACACAATGCATTTTTCTATCCGCTCACCTCTGTCCTCTCTCCTCTAAAAACTCTTTCATCTTCGCCAACGCCCTCGCCCGGTGGCTGAGGGTGTTTTTTTCGGCGACGCTCAATTCGGCGAAGGTGCGCGTGTGGCCTTCGGGCAAGAAGAGCGGGTCGTAGCCGAAGCCGCCGCTGCCACGGGGGGCGTCGAGGAGATGGCCCCGAATTTTGCCTTCAAACTGGTGCGTTTCGCCCCCTAAAATCAAGGTGAACACGGTACGGAATTGGGCGGATCGGTCGGCATTGTCCCCCAGATTTTTCAGCAACAAGGCGATGTTGTCGGCGTGGCTGCGTTGCGGCCCGGCGTAGTGGGCCGAATCAACACCCGGCTCGCCGTTCAGCGCCGTGACTTCCAGTCCGCTGTCGTCGGCGAAGCAATCGATGGAATAGTGGGTGTGGAGGTATTCCGCCTTTTCGCGGGAATTGGCTTCGAGCGTGGTACCGGTTTCGGGGAGTTCTTCGGTGCAGCCCACTTCGGCGAGGGTTTGCAGGGTAAACGACTCCCCCAGGGCCGCCCGGACTTCTTCGAGTTTGTGGGCGTTGTTGGTGGCGAAACAGAGGATCATGAAAAATGGATGCGGGATGCGGGATACTGGATGTTGGATAAATTCATCAGGCATCCAGTACCCAACATCCATTCAAGTTTACCGCACCGCCTTCAACTCCACCTCAAACAGCAACGGGGCGTAGGGCGGGATGGTGTACACGCGGCGGTTCTGGTCGTAGGAGCCGTCTTTGCCGTACCCAAGTGAGGAGGGAAACACCAGAATGGCCTTTTCACCCACTTTCAGGCGGGCAACGCCCTCTTCAAAGCCCTTCACAACCCGATTCGCGCCGAGGGCAAACTCGAAAGTGCCCGCGTCGAACTTCACGTCGGTGAGCAGTTTGCCGGTGTAGCCTACCTGAGCGGTTTGCCCGGTAGTGGGAGCGGTGCCGGTGCTCGTCTGGGTGCGAATGAAGCGCAGGCCCGACGACAACCGCTCAACGGTGCCCAGGTTTTTAGCGGCCAGGTATTCGTCGATCACCTCGTCTTCGTTCTGGATTTTTAGCAGCGTTACGTCGTAGCGCAGGGGCGAGTAGGCGGGCAGCAAGTCAAAGTCCAGAGTGCCGTAGCCCAGCGTGAAGGGGAACACCAGAACGGCCTTGTCGCCCTCATTCATCTGTTGCAGGCCCAGTTCCAACCCCGGCACCCGCAGCCCCACGCCCCAGGGGTACTGGTCGGGTAGGTTTTTCGTGACCGACGAACTGTCGATTTTGGTTCCGTCGAGGCGTGAAAGCACGTAGTGAATCTTCACCTGCTCGCCCACGGTCACTTTTCGGGTGTTGCCCGTCGTATTTTTAACGAGAGCGTAGTACAGCCCTTCGTTGGTGCGCTGCGCGGTCAGGCCCTGGGCGGCCAGGTGGGCTTTGATTTGGGCTTCGTTTTCCTCCAGTTTTTGCGTGCCGTCGGGTTGCGTGTCGGTTTTAATGCACCCGGCCAGGGCCAAGAGGCCAAACACGAGTAGGTTTTTCCGGTAGACGTGGTGGTTTTTCATGGTGACAAAACAACGCAGGCGAAGCCGGTGATGGGATAAACTGCGTTGATTTTTCTTGAGAATTTATCGAAAATACAACAAAAATGGGTGGGTCGTTGCCTGAGAAGGCGGAGGGGCCAGGGAACAAAACTTGCCATCCTGCCCAGAAAACAAAACTTGTCATCCTGGAAGGACCTCGTCGGGGTACCGTTCCCCTTTCAGGAAACTAAACGGTGCCCCAGCAAGGTCCTTCCAGGATGACAAGTTTTGTTTTTCTTTTCTTCTCAAGAAAATCTCAACGCCCGCCCTTGCGGACGTTCACCAGTTCCACGTCGAAGGTCAGCACCGAGTTGGGCGGGATGGAACCAGGTACGCCCTGCTCGCCGTAGGCCAGCGTGGAAGGAATCAGGAACGTGGCCTTGTCGCCTTTTTTCAGGCGCAAAATGCCCTCGTCCCAACCGGGAATGACCATGCCCACGCCCACCGGAAACAGGATGCCGTCGGTGGTGTTGCTGTCGAACACCTTGCCATTGAGTAGTTTGCCGGTGTAGCGCACCTGCACCGAGTCGCCACGGGCGGGCTGCGGGCCGCTGCCGGGGGTGGTCACGGCGTAGGTCAGGCCCGAAGGAGTACGCTGGATGTTGGTCAGGCGGGCTTTGGTCAGAAAATCGGACACCAGTTTGGCATCGGTTTCTTTTTGTTTGGCGCGGGCGGCTTCCTGGCCTTTTTCAAACTCTTCGCGGGTTTGCACCTCCAGCATTTTGACGGTGAAACTCACGTCCGAGCCTTTGGCGATCGAGGGCGGCATGGGTTGCATGGCCTTGCCGAAGAGCGAGTCGGCGCTGACGTAAAACGTAGCGCTGTCGCCCTTGGCCAGCAGGGTGAGACCCTCTTCGAAAGCACCCTTGAACGAGGCCGGTTGCAGGGCCATTTTGTAAGGTATGAGTTCTTTGTAGGTGTCGCGAAGGATGGAATCCTTGCTGTTTTTCAAAACCAGGTGAAAACTGAGAATATCGCCTACTTTGGCCAGGCGGCCCTCGTCGTTGTGTTCGTGAAGCTGGTATTTCAGCCCGCTGTCGGTCACGTTGGTTCGGAATTTATCGCAGGAAGTAAGCACGAGGGCCGTGAAGGTGAGCAGAGTTAGTACTCGGAAGAAACGAAGCATGTCGTCGGGTTTAGTTTTTAAAAAGTATGGTTTACGGTTTAGACGGCCCGCCGCCCGGCGCGGGGGACGTTGGAGTACAACGGGCGGTTTGCCCCAAAAAGTTTACTTGACCGCCAGCAGTTTGTCTTTAAACTCCGGCAGCACCCGCAGGAACAGCGCCACGGTTTCGTCGAGCGAAAGGTGGGTTTTGCCCCCGGAAGCGTTGCGGTGGCCCCCGCCGTTGAAGTACTTGCGGGCCAGATCGTTGACCGAAAAATCGCCCACCGAACGGAAGGAAAGTTTGATGGCCTCCGGGCGGCGGTCGATCATCAGCACGGCCATCACCACGTTTTCGAGCGAAAGGGCGTAGTTGACGATGCCCTCCGTGTCGCCGGTTTGGGAGCGAAACCGGCGCAGTTCCTCGCCCGACACGGCGATGTAGGCCGTGCGGTACTCCGGCAGCACGACCATTTTTTCCGACAATACGTAACCCAGAAACCGGAGCCGGTCGGAGGAGACGTTGTCGAAAATCAGGCGGTGAACGCGGTTGGTATTCACGCCCAACTCGATCAGTTCCGCTGCCATCCGGTGAACCTGCGGGTTGGTGCTGGGGTGGCGAAACGAGCCGGTGTCGGTCATGAACCCCGCGTAGAGGCACTCGCCGATGGCCGGGTCAAGCAAGTCTTGGTCGCCTAAGTCGACGATGAGCTGGTACACCAACTGCGCCGTGGCCGCCGCCGAGGGGTCGGAGAAGGTGAACTCGGCGAAATCTTCGGGTTCGAGGTGGTGGTCGATCATCACCTTCGTGGCTTTGGTCCGGCGGACGGGTTCGGCCAGGTCGTGGATGCGGTTGAGGGCGTTGAAGTCGAGGCAGAAAATCACCTCGGCCTCGGCCACCAGCCCTTCGGCCTGGGCGCGGGTGCGGGCGTTGTACTCCACCACGGCCTCGTTGCCGGGCATCCAGGCCAGAAATTTCGGGTAGTCGGAGGGCGTCACGACGGTGACGGCGTGCCCCTTTTTTTGCAGGTACCCCGCCAGACCGAGCGAAGAGCCGAGGGCGTCGGCGTCGGGTTTGTGGTGAGTCGTGATGACGACGCGCTTGGGCGACTGGAGTAGAACCTGGAGGGCTTCGAGCGTACGCATCAGCGGGCATTCGGGGCAAAAAGCCCGCGATAATGGGGAGTTAGGAGGCCGGTTTGGGCCGCCAAAAGTACGGCTTTTTTCGGGAGAATCGTCCCGGACGACCCGAAATCAAAACCACCGGGCCGAGTCACGAGACTGCCCCCAACAAGCGGTGATTGGCCTTAACGGGAAGGGCGTTGAGGTTTTCGTCCATCAAGCCCATCCGCAGCAGCCAGCTTTCAAACTCCGGCGCGGGGCGCAGGCCGAGCAGTTTTCGCAGGTACAGCGCGTCGTGGAAGGAGGTGCTTTGGTAGTGCAGCATCACGTCGTCAGCACCGGGTACGCCCATGAAATACGTGCAGCCCGCCGTGGCGAGGAGCGTGAGCAAGGCGTCCATGTCATCCTGGTCGGCTTCGGCGTGGTTGGTGTAGCATACGTCGCAGCCCATCGGCAAGCCGAGGAGTTTGCCGCAAAAATGGTCTTCCAGCCCCGCGCGGGTGATTTGTTTGCCGTCAAAAAGATACTCCGGCCCGATGAACCCCACCACCGAATTGACCAGCAGCGGGTCGAAGGCCCGCGCCACGGCGTAGGCCCGTGCCTCGGCGGTTTGCTGGTCGAGGCCGTGGTGGGCGTTGGCCGACAGCGCCGAACCCTGGCCGGTTTCAAAATACATCACGTTTCGGCCCACCGTGCCGCGATGGAGCGAAAGCGCCGCCTCCTGCGCTTCCCGCAAAATTCCCAAATTGACTCCGAACGAGGCATTCACCGCCTCCGTCCCGCCGATGCTCTGAAAAACCAAATCCACCGGCGCGCCCTGCTCGATGGCCTGAATCGTGGTGGTGACGTGGCAGAGGACGCAGCTTTGGGTGGGAATTTCAAAACGCCCGATGATGGAATCCAGCATTTCCAGCAGCCGGATGGTGGTCGGCACGTTGTCGGTGGCGGGGTTGATGCCGATGCAGGCATCGCCGGAGCCGTAGAAAAGGCCGTCGACGATGCTGGCGGCGATGCCCCGGAAGTCGTCGCTGGGGTGGTTGGGCTGGAGGCGGGTGCTGAGGCGGGTTTTCAGGCCGATCGTGTTGCGAAATTTCGTCACCACTTCGCACTTCGCCGCAACGGCAATGAGATCCTGAACGCGCATGAGTTTGCTCACGGCGGCGAGCATTTCGGGAGTTAAACCAGGTTTGAGGGTTTGAAGGGTTTGAAAGTTTGACGACAAAAGAAATTCCCGGAATTCGCCGACGGTCAGGCTATTGACGGTAGCGAAGGCAGCCGCGTCGTGCGAATCGAAAATCAGGCGGGTAACTTCGTCTTTTTCGTACGGAATCAGCGGTTCTTCCAAAAAAACCGTCAGCGGCAGGTCGGCGAGGGCCATTTGGGCGGCCACGCGCTCTTCGTAACTGCCCGCTGCGACGCCCGCCAGTTCGTCGCCCGAACGCCGGGGGCTGGCTTTGGCCAGGAGGCTCTTTAGGTCGGGGAAGTTGTAGACCCGGTGGCGGACGGTGTGGCGGTAGGGCATGGGTGCAAACTTCAGAAATTTAACTTCCCGGAAGTTCAAAACTTCCGGGAAGTTTACAAATTCCCGCAGCCCGGCACGTCTTCCAGCCGGTAGTACACCGCCAACCCGCGCTCGGTAGCAATCCGCACGTCTTCATCGGCCCCTTTCGAGGTTCCAGGTAGCCGCAACACCGCGTCGCAGCGCGAAAGCAGCCGGTGCGCCACGGGGTAGAGAATTTCTTCGGAAAGCGCGTCGCCGGGGCCGGTCGAACCCGCCACGCGGAGCAGCGGCAGGGCGACCCACTCGCCAATCATCGGAATGTGCCCCGCCCGAAACAGGGGTAACGTGACTTCTTCCAGCCGATGAAGATTTTTTTTCATCAAAACAGGGTCGTCGTTGGTCCCGGAGCGGTACGGCCCGGCAACGAGAATAAACAGGGAGTTAGGCATGAAATCAGGCGTTTAAAGTCCGGTTGATTTGAAGGTGTTGCAGCAGCAAAATCGTCTTGGCGTCCTGAATTTCGCCCGTTTTCACGGCGGCGAGGGCTTCGGCGAAGGGCAGTTCCAGCACCTCGATGTCTTCCTCGTCCACGCCGCCGCCGCCATTCCTGGTCGTTTTTTCAGAATATTCCCCGATGAAAAAAAAGACCTTCTCCGTCACCGAGCCGGGACTCATGTAGGCTTCCAGCACTTTTTCGACGTGGTCGGGGCGGTAGCCGGTTTCTTCCTCGGTTTCGCGGCGGATGGCGGTTTCGGGGTCGTCGGCATCGAGCAGGCCCGCGCAGGCTTCGATGAGCAGCCCGGTCGGATTGCCGTTGACGAACGTGGGTAGGCGAAATTGGCGGGTGAGGATGACCGTCCCTTTTTCCCGGTTGTACAGCAAAATTACCGCCCCGTTGCCCCGGTCGTAGGCTTCCCGCGATTGAATACTCCAGGTGCCGTTTTGGTGCTGGTAGTCGAAGGTGAATTTTTTCAGGACGTACCAATTGTCAGAGAGTACTGTTTCTTCGCGGATTCGGATTGGGGAATTCATTCAGGGAATTTGATTGAAAAAGATTATTTTTGATAAATTTTGAACAAATAAACACAAGGTCGATGAGTTTACAAGTTCGTAGCCTGAAAATTTTGGAATGGCTCGATGCGAAGGGGTCGGCGGAGGTGGGCGAACTGGCCTCGTTGCTGGGCACTTCCGAAATCACCGTCCGCCGTGATTTGACGACCCTAGCCGAACGCGGCCTGCTGCTGCGCACCCACGGCGGAGCGATGAAGTTGGGCCTGGAGCGTAACCCAGTGCATTTCGCCCAAAAGACCGCCGCCCACGCCGACCAGAAAGCCCGCATCGCCGAACGCGCCGCCGGGTTGATTGCCGAAGGCGACACCATTTTTCTGGATTGCGGCAGCACGGTGTTCCGGCTTTGCCCGCTGATTCGAGGCAAAAAACTCCGGGTGATTACCAACTCGTTGCCCATCGTGCGCGAGTTGATGGGTTCCGCCGTGACAATTAACCTCATCGGCGGCGAACTCGACGCCGCCCGGCAGGCCGTTCACGGCCTCGTGGCCGAGGAGCACATCGCCCGCTACCGCGCCGACGTGGCCTTCGTCGGCACCGACGGATTTTCGCTCCAAAACGGCCTCAGCGCCCGCAGTGAAGTCGAAGCCAGCCACACGCGGGCGCTCATCCAGCAAAGCGAGCGGGTGATGCTGCTCTGCGATTCGAGCAAGCTGGAGCATGACCAGTACGTGCAGTTTGCGCCGCCGACGGCGATTCACACGCTCGTGACCGACGCCAGGGCCGACGCGGAGTTGCTGGAACGGTACCGGGCGGCGGGGATGGCGGTGCTGGTGGGAGGGCGCGACAATTAACGTTTTCACCTTGAAAGGCTGGGTCGGCCTGCGCTTTTTTGCCAGACAGAAACCCGGTTCCTCCTGGTTGGCTCTCTCCTGAATACGCCCCTCGTGCTGGGCATCCTCTAAGGATTCATCCTAAGCCCGTCGGTGTGGTTCGACCGCTGGGGGCGGCGGTTGCCCAACCGTTTGCTCGCTGCCTTGATCGGGCTGCTGGCCCTGGCGAGTCTACAAGGCTAGTAATTTGTCTACATCTTTGAAATACTCGTTCATCAAAAAATTGTAGGCCCTACCGGATGCATATGATTTTGCGAACCAGCTTCTTCAATGCGTTTCGGAAGTAATCTCTATCCTGAATTTATTATTTACTGGGTCGAATGACGAAGTTTTTCACCGGATTTTTCTTGATGATTTTCGCCAGTTGCCCGTTTACATACCAATACTCATCTTCCCGGTCGTTTAACCGAGCTTGGTACGTGCCTTTTGTTGGTGAGGTTAGGATGAAATAATCGCCAAAATATTCCGAGTACGTCCTGGTTTTATTGATTGGTTCAGAAAAAAACATATCCGTTATCGCGTAGTCGATGCGACGCGTTTCAGTAGCCTGGCGGGTGTATTTATACTGATCTGCGGTAATCTCATACTGATCGCCTTTCCACTCCGTCCGGGTCGAAAACGTACCCCGGTTTGTCTGCGCATCGACGGTGGAACGGAGCAGTTTACCCTGTTGAACGAGGTTCGTGACTTTGTAGTAGATTTTCAGCTTGTACACCAGAAAATTGACTTTTACGTCGCTCACCAGCGTGTAAAGTACCGTTTGCTTGTCGCGGAGCTGACGGGTGGCCGTCATGGTGCCAACCCGAATCCCGGCTACTTCGATGGAATACTCTTTGGTGCGGGTCGAATCGGATGGAATACCCTGACCGCAGACCGCAAACGACAGAGGAACCAACAGTCCCAAGTGAATGAGCCAAGTTTGGGTCCAGGCACTTTTCATGCATGAATCCGGATGCCGTCATTTCCCAGCAGAATTGGGTTTGGGGTCGTCAACCGGGTAGACTCCGCACTGTTTTCCAGATTTAACACCCCCCGTGGACACACTTCCGAACAGATACCGCAACCCACGCACGAGGACCGCACGATATCCTGCCCACGTTGAGCATACCAACGGACATCGATGCCCATCTCGCAATAGGCCGAACAGTTGCCGCAGGAAATGCACTGTCCGCCGTTGGTTGTAATTCGGAACCGGGATTTAAAGCGTTGTACCAGCCCTAGGTAAGCCGCCAGCGGACAGCCAAAGCGACACCATACGCGGCTTCCCAGCAGGGGATAGAACCCCGTACCGACCACCCCCGCGAATAAAGCGCCAATGGCAAAGCCGTAGAGGGAGCGAACGCCGTAGGAATCTAGAAAACCAAACAAGGTCGATTGTCCACTCAGATACGTGTACAAAACAAGGGCGGTCATCACCACCGCAAACACCAGCACGGAGTGAACCAGGACCCGTTCCAGTTTCCAGGCACCCAGCCGTTTGTCGGAGAGTTGGCGGTAGGGGTCGCCCAGGGTTTCGGCCAGACCACCGCAGCCGCACACCCACGAACAATACCAGCGTTTACCAAAAAAGTACGTGAGGATCGGCACGCCCAGCATCCAGAGGGCCGTCCCCCAGAAGAGCATAAACAGGCCCAGCGTTCCGGCCTGGAGCTTTTCGTCGATGCGATAATCGAAGTAAAAGCTGTAATCCAGGGGCCACATATTTTTCAAATCCTGGGCGGGGTGATGAAAAAAGGAAAGCAATTCGGGCAGGAGAAACGCAAAGCCCGTTTGAAAAAACATAACCGATGCGGTGCGCAATTGCTGGTAGCGACTGTGGCGGTACTTGATCAGCATCCGCACGCCCATAACCAGAATAACCAGGGTGTACAACGTTCCGTAAACAAACCACTGACTGGCGGGACCGCCGTTCAGGAGCCTGCTCAACGGGTCGAACATCAGTACCCAGTTTGTCAGGTACTCCGGATAAAAATAGAGCAGCACGTAGAAGCCAATCAGGAAGCTACCCACCACGATGCCAATCCAGCCCCGGTTTGTAGCCGGATGGTGGAAAACACCCGTGTTTTTTATGCCCGGCAATTCACGGCGGAAGGGCAGAATATACAGCAAGGCCCCGCCGATGCTCAGCAGTAAACTTAACCAGAAAAACAGTTGACTGTTGGCGGGAAAAAAACCGGTGCTGGCGGCTTTTGTCACCTGAAAAATAGAGTCAGTCTGGATGATTCGGTCGTTTTCATTCCGCTGTTTATAGCCTTCATTAAGCCGGACGATTGCGGCTCGGAAATCCCGGACAAATCCGAATGATGAGCTATACACCTTACCGCGCATCGATGCCGTAGCCGCACGAACCGCAGTTACCTGTTCTTTTTTGAAGGTCTGGCTAAGTACCGGGTCGGTCAATTTATAGTGGCTGAGGGAAAGGGTACCGACAAACAGCCCGAACCCGATCAGAAAAAACGTCAATCCAACGCGTTGCCCAGTGGTCAGCATAGTGAAGTTGGTTTAGAAGGCGTTAGCGCGAAGCGGAAAATAAGCGTTGGAACCAGCCTTTTGGGACGGGCTTTTGTCCGGTCAGGTCATTGCGGTAAGACTCCGAAAATTCTGGATTAAAATTAGCCCGATGAAACTGGTTCAAGACATAAGCCAAGGGCTTACGTTCCCGAATCCAGCGTTCACAAATGGCATGGCGCAGGCGTAACCCAAAGGTATGAATGCCGACCACCCGCTGATCGTCCTGCCGGTAGTTGATGCGCAGGCACTGCGTTCCGTTTGGATGCTCCCAATAGTACGTCTGCTCTTCTTCCGTAAGTTGGGCGTTTAGGGTGCCGTAGGTCTGATACTCGATGTCAAAAAATTTGGCCGAGTTAAAGAAAACTCCCGGTCGATACGCCGTTCGGGTGCCACCGAGCGTCCGGGCCAGCGTTTCGCCGTGCATCCGCCCCGTGTACCAGATTTGCTCAATGGGTTTGCGGAGGGCACCGTCCGTACCGGCAATCGGCGCCCGAAATTCGTTACAGTCCCCGATGGCATACACGTCCGGTACGCTGGTCTCGAAGTACTCGTTTACCAAGACGCCCTTGCCCAGTTCAATGTTCGACGTTTTCAGAAACTGTACGTTAGGCCTGACGCCCACCCCCAGCCCCACAAACTGACAGGCAATTTCCTGACCGGCGGTGGTGACGACGGCCCGTACCCGACCGGATTCATCGGCCCGTATTTCGCGAAGTTCCGTTTCAAGCCGCAGGTCGACTCCGTGCTGACGAACATGACGACCCACCAGGTTGCCCTCTTCAGCGGGAATTGTCGAACTCCAATAGTGCGTGTCGCGGACCAGCATCGTTACGGCAATGTGCCGGGACCGTAGCATTTCGGTCAGTTCAATCCCGATGAGGCCACCGCCCACCACCACCGCCCGGTCAATGCCTTTGGTGTTGCGTTCCATGGTCTCTAGATCCGGCAATCCGTACAATCCCTGCACGCCGGTGGAACTCAACCCCGGCCAGTCATACCCCGAAGACACCGAGCCGGTTGCAATCACCAGCGCATCGTAATCGAGCCATGAGCCGCTGGCCAATCGAATTCGTTTATCCGCTGTATCAACCTGTTCTACGTACCCCCGCAGCAGGTCGATGCGGTTTTTAGCCCAAAACCAATCTTCGTAGGGCTTCGTATGCCCATACGTAAGATGGCCCATGTAGATGTACATCAGGGCCGTGCGCGAATAAAAGTGATCGGACTCGGCGGAGATGACCGTGATGCGAATCTGCGCGTTTTGCTGTCGAACGTGCCGAGCGGTCGTAATGCCGGCAATGCCGTTACCGATAATAACAAGGTGTTTCATGGCTGCCGGATTCAGCAGCGCTCTACTGCTCGTTGAGGTTCCAGTTGTAATCCAAAAACGTGATTTTAGTTGTATCCGAAATTTTCGTCTTGGAGTATTTATTGACCCACTTCAGCACCGATTGGCCGTCATTGTTCCAGTCGCCTTTATACCAGTCAAAGTATTTTGAGAGCTGGGCCTCGTCTTTGCTGATTTTATTTTTGGTTGAATTAGTCAGAAAATCACGGCCCTGGTCTTCCATCTGAGCGTCCAGCTTATCGGGCACGTAAGCTTCATTACGCAATCGGGGACACGATATCGACGCACAGACAAGGGTAAAGTGAATCCGGGGATCATCGTATTTTTTGCGTAATGTACCGTGTTCGATGTTGTCAAGGCTCATTTTGTCTCCGCCAATGGAGAAAAACTTAGCCGCCCAGGGCGTTGTCACAAAAGGAATCTTGATTTTTGAACCAATATCTTTAATGCTCTTCAAGGGATAGTGGTTCAGAATAAGCCGGATGGTGTAGGCATTGTACGCATTTATCCAGTAAGCCATCTGCTCATTTTTACTCCAGGACGCAGCCGGTGGGTTTTTGCTCAGCATAGCCAGGTAGGCATCGAATACGGTTTCTTCTGACTTAAATCCTTTGTAATTAACCAGGCCTTTCTCATTGACGTATTTTTTTAACAACCGGTCATACGCACTGTGGTCTACGGGTGCGGTGTCTGCGTACGCAAGCGGGGTTATCAGGAGCAGCAGTACGCTGAGTAGAGTCAGGAGGTGAACGGGTCCCTTGTTCATGATGCTAAATAAGGCTTGTTTGATGGGTAAATATACGCCGCTCCCACCCAAATGGTTTTGAAAAGTAAGGGAGCGCAATCGTTGCCGAGTAA
This sequence comes from uncultured Cytophagales bacterium, assembly GCA_964244295.1. GTDB lineage: Bacteria > Bacteroidota > Bacteroidia > Cytophagales > Spirosomataceae > JAJAZB01. The sequence continues at coordinate 14,633 of CAXTIG010000024.1, read as the reverse complement.
ATTTGTAGGATACCTTTAGCCCCCCTGCCTGAGTCAATGCTGATATCCTCGCTGTTTGCTGCCTTAGTCGCTTCAACGCCAGTCGACAGCGTCCCGAAAGCCTTCAGTCTGTTGCCGTTACCATTGGTTTACTATACGCCCGAAACGCGGTTGGCGTACGGCGTTGCCGCCACGGCTACGTTCCGTTTCAAATGGGATGTAACGGCCCTTAAAGCGGCCACGCTCCAGCATACCGGTGCGTCGATTCGTCCATCCCAGATTACGCTGGGCCTTGCCTACACCCAAAACAAACAGCTACTGGTGTATGTACCGTTTCAGATTTTTTATGACCGGGATACGTACTACTTCAATGGCGAAGCGGGCTATTATCGGTACAGCTACTACTTCTTCGGAATTGGGCAGCAGGAAATTCCCCGCGAATTGTACGGGGTGAATTTTCCGCGCATCCGTATCAACGCCTTCCGGCGGGTGGTTCCCGCACTACGACGGGGAAAACTCTACGCCGGTATCCGGTATCAATACGAAGATTACCAGATAACCCGTGTCGAACCGACGGGCCTGCTGGCTGCGGGCAGGGTGCCGGGCGGTTTGGGCAGTCGGTTGTCGGGGGCTGGGCTGGGGCTGTTTTATGATTCCCGCAACGTAATTTTCTTCCCGTCTAAAGGCGTTGTCGCAGATATTGCCTACCTCCATCAAAACCAGATTCTGGGTGGGAACGTACATTTCGACCGATACACGGCTGATGTTTCCTCCTACCATGCCTTGACCAGACACGCAATCCTGGCACTCAATTATTTTTTAAGTTTTACGATGGGTACCGCTCCCTTCAATGCAATGTCGTTACTGGGGGGAACCAAACGAATGCGCGGTTATTACGAAGGCCGGTACCGCGATCAGAATGCGGCCCTGTTGCAGAGTGAAGTCCGATTTGACCTGTACAAGCGATTGGGGGGGGTAGTTTTCGGCGCAGCCGGTATTTTAGGAGATGACCAGTCGGTGCTGCGTGCGGATGACCCAAAAATTGCTTACGGAGCTGGGTTACGGTTTACCATCAACCGTCGTGACCACCTCAATATTCGACTCGATTACGGGATTGGTCGGCAATCAAGTGGCTTTTACCTGACGATAGGGGAAGCATTTTAAGGAGATTCACCCCTGCCTTATCCGTTCGATTGATTCGGGCAGATAGAAGTTAATCATTGGTTAATGACGTTTAGTGCCATTATTCCCACCTACAACGAAGCCAAGTCAATTGGGCCGTTGGTCCGGCAGTTGCTGGCGTACGGTGGGCCTGCGCTGCTGGAGATTCTGGTCATTGACGCGGCCAGCCCCGATGGAACGGCGGAGGTTGCCCGGCGGGCGGGAGCAACCGTCTGGCAATCGCCCAAACCAGGCCGTGCCGCTCAAATGAACTTCGGGGCTACCCTGGCCGGGGGAGACGTACTGTATTTCATTCATGCCGATGTACGTATCCATCCGGCTTTCATTACGGATATTGAGCAGGCCATAAAAGCGGGCTACGAAGCCGGCTGTTACCGATTTCGTTTTGATTCAGAAAAGCCAATGCTACGATTTAACAGCTACGGAACCCGCTTCCCGGGCCTGATGAGTCGTGGGGGGGACCAGACGCTGTTTACAACCCGGCCCCTGTTTGACCGGTTGAAGGGCTTCGATGAGCGGTACGTTATTATGGAGGATTTCGATATTATTGTCCGGCTTCGCCGGACGGCCCGTTTCCGAATCATACCCAAGGAGGTGCTTGTTTCAGCCCGAAAATACGAAACCAATAGCTGGCTGCGGGTGCAACTGGCCAACCTGACTGCGTTTTCACTCTTTTTCTTAAAGGTATCTCCCCGCCGGATTGCCCGGACCTATAAAGCGCTGCTCAAGTACTGCTGATGGAAAAAAAAGTATTGCTAACGGGCGCGAATGGGTTTCTGGGGGCGCATCTGGCCCGCGAACTGCTTGCCCGTAAGTATCACGTGAGGGCGCTGATTCGAGCCCAGAGTACTTGCCTGACGCTGGCCGACCTGCCCATTGAACGGTACGTTGGTGATATTCTACTCGCCGGCTCTGTAGAAAAGGCCGCAGCGGGTTGTGATGCCATTATCCACGCAGCGGCGCTGGCTCAGGCGAATCCAGCCCGTAGTCCAGCGATATGGGCGGTCAACCAAGCGGGCACGGAAAACCTCATCCGGGCGGCCCGCCTTTCTGGGGCGACTCGGTTCGTGTACGTGGGCACGGCCAACGTGTTTGGCCCTGGTACCCGCGAGCAGCCAGGCAATGAAACGTACCCGTTTGCCGGAAAACACTACGGTTCCGATTATGTTGACAGCAAGCGGGCGGCTACCGAGCGGGTTCAGGAAGCCGTGCGGCAGTTTGACCTGCCAGCCGTGCTGATTCATCCGACGTTTATGATCGGACCGCTGGATGCCAAACCCACATCGGGCCGGATGCTGCTGGAGTTGTTTCAGGGGCGCGTCATCGGGTATCCGGCAGGCGGTAAGAATTACGTCCACGTTCGGGATGTTGCCGTCGCCACGGTCAATGCGCTGACGCAGGGACGACCCGGCGAATCCTTTATTCTGGGAAACGAGAACAGGAGCTATCAGGAAGCGTTTGCCCTCATGGCGCAACGCATGGGCGTGGAGCCACCCCGCTGGGCGATTCCACCCGGACTAGCCCGGCTGTACGGATACGGGTGCGATGCCTGGGCACGCGTAACCGGTCGTCCGGGTCAGCTTAATTCAGCTATGATTGCTATGGCCAACGAGGGGCATTATTTCAGTGCCCAAAAAGCGGTTACTGAATTGGGGCTTCCCCAAACCCCGATTGTTGAGGCCATTGATGAAGCCTTCGATTGGTTTAAACGACATAACTACCTCACAGAACGTGCTCAAAGTAAGTAAACCAATAACTCCATCGGAACCAGAAGCAGAACGCCTGCCTACTCGCCACGCCGCCAGTTCGGAGTTTCTGAACAACCGGCAGCGCTCCAGGCCATCGGTAGCAGGCCCTTTTGCCGGAAAAGTGGCCATCGTAACGGGTTCAGAATCGGGCATCGGGAAAGCCACCGCCCGCGCGTTGGGCGAGGCCGGGGCTCGAGTCGTTTTAAATGGTCGTACCGTTGAACGGTTGAATCAAACGGAGAACGAATTGCTTTGGGAGGGACTGAACGTAGTGAGTTGCCTGGCCGACGTGACCTGCTATGCCGACTGCGAACGCCTGATGGCGACGGCTATAGAAGCCTTTGGTCAGGTGGATATTCTCATCACGAATGCGAGCATTTCCATGCGGGCTTATTTTGCCGATATGCAGCCCGATGTATTTCGACAGGTGCTCGATAGTAACGTATACGGAACGGTTTACCCATTGAAAGCCGCCTTGCCTCACCTAACCCAGACAAAGGGAGTAGTCACCTTTATTTCATCCATTTCCGCTCTGAATGGAATGCCGAGCGGCTCAGCCTACTGCGCGGGCAAGGCAGCCCTGACTAACCTAGCTCACACCCTCCGACTCGAACTAGACCACACGGGCATTCACATTGGAGTAGTACACATTGGTTTTACGCAGAATGACCCCGATAAGCGTGTCTTGGATGGCGCTGGACAGCCCGTACCGATTGCCCACCGACCACCCCGCTGGCAGAAAACCCAGGCGCAGGTAGCGGCTAGTATCATCAGGCACATCCGTCGGCGGCGGCAACGAACCGTACTATCGGCGCTGGGCAAACTCATCGTACTCGTGCATACCTATCTGCCCCGGTTGGGCGATTGGATTGTGCTGACATCGATTCGGCGGCTTCGACATTTCTATGAGTAAACTCGTCTGAAATTTATCGTACAAAAAGATTTCCAGTTGGTCGATGTCGACTTATTTTTCCGCTGGTTGGCTGCCAACTTTACCAGTACTTAAAAATGGTAGTGAGGATTTTATAGCTTGCCAATACGGTGCCTTTTACGGTGCCCGAAATTTTGGAATGGCCAATGCGTTTTCGATAGCTAACCGGTACCTCGACGGATTTAAATCTCATTTTAGCCGCTTTGAGCTGCATTTCAACGGTCCAGCCATACGTTTTATCCTGCATATCCAACGCTAATAACGTATCAAACCGAATGGCACGGAAAGGCCCCAAGTCAGTAAACCGGACCCCATACAACCAGCGGAGCAGCGTTGTTGCCAACCAATTACCAAAGAGTTGCTGTGGGGTCATGGAGCCACGCTGACGGTTGCCCAATGCCCGTGAACCAATCACTAAATCGGCCGTATGGGTTAGAATCGGAGCTAGCAGAGCGGGCATCTCCGCCGGAAAATCGGAGTAGTCGGCATCCAAAAAAACAACGATGTCTGGTGAGGGCTGAATCTGCCGGGTGTAGGCAATGCCCCGCAGGCAGGCTCGTCCATACCCCGGCACCGGCTCCTGCAAAACCGTTGCCCCCGCACGGGCAGCTTCCACGGCCGTCTGGTCGTTGGAATTGTTATTGACGACAATAATTTCCTGAACCAGTCCGATGGGTATTTCACCGACAACCCGCCCAACTGAATTTTCTTCGTTAAAGGCAGGAATGATGACGACAATGACAGGCGATTTCAAAAGCAGCGGAGATGTAGAAAATTCGTAAGGTGTTTTGTTTAACCGTGACCCGGTTTCACTCGCCCGTTTGGTGTACATACGGCTCATAATCGGCCCATTCGTCGATATCCGTCAGTTCATCCGGCCGGGCGAAGGTAAATCCGTGCTGCAAAATAGCCAATTCGGTCAGTTGACGAAGTTCGGGCTGGCTCCAAGGCATGGTCTGAAATAAAAAAGAGTGGAGTTGATTCATGCCCAGCAAATAGTATCCCCCATCCGTGGCCGGACCAATCACCACGTCGGCCGTATTTAGCGCAGCAAAAGCCTGCATCAGATGGGTGCCCGTAATGGTGAGGCAATCGCTGCCGATAATGACCACTTTCCTGGCTCCCAACGCAACTTGTTCCCGAAAGGCATTCAGCATCCGTTCTCCCAGATTCGCGCCCGTTTGCCCGTATTTTTCGTAGGCATTCCAGCCATCATAAGGATTGATAAAAGCACGATAATAAACCACGCATTGGCCCGTAAAGCGCTGCACCAGGTGCTGCGTGTACATCAGCAGGTGCCGGTATACCTCAACGGCTTTGGCATCCCCGACCGTTTGGGCAATACGCGTCTTAACCTGACCAGGAATTGGGTTCTTGACAAAAATAACGAGGTGTTCGGTCGGCATCGTATGAATGGTGATGGAATGGTCGGGTTTAGCCTGACAGTATGATTCCCTGATTTGAGCCTCGAACTTGCCCCGGATCTTGACCGGCCTGCTTAGGATTTGCCTGGCATTGTAAAGGTAAGCCCGATACTGCCCAGGTTTTCAAGTCCATCTCAAAGTAAAGCCCGAACGAATGGAAGGAGTAGCAATCAGGAATTTGCTTTTTCGTTGAGTAGAAATCGAAGATTCACGGCGGCGCTCCGATTTACGGTAAAGGGCCAACTGAGGCCTTTTTTATTACTGGACCACTCAACTGGCTCCGAATTGTATGGCAAGAACAAAAAAGCACTCACGAAATTTCGTAAGTGCTTTTTTTTAAAGCTCCCGAAGCTGGGCTCGAACCAGCGACCCTCTGATTAACAGTCGCAGGATTATTGGTTTGATATGGTTCAATTTGATTTTTAAAACTCTGTAAATAAGTGAGTTATAAAATTGATTGATTCGTATAAAACCACATGAATACGGATTTCTTGTGCAAATCTTGTGCAAATTTTTTCGTACCTTCCAGGTATGAACACGAACGTGGTGATTTCCCTCGACACCCGCCGCGCGAAAAAAGACGGCACATATCCCGTCATTTTGCGCCTCGGTCACAACGCACAAACGACGGCTATCCCCGTTGGGATTAGCATTCCGGAAAAGGACTGGGACGAGAAAAAGCGCCACATCCGGAAATCCTACGCGGGCGTCAGCTCGGTCACCCGGCTCAACAACCAGATCGAGAAGGTGAAGACCGACGCCATGGACATCATTCTGAAACTCCATGAATCGGGCGGCCTTCAGAGCTTGTCGATCACGTCCCTCAAAGACCGGATCACGCAAAAGGAAACCAAGGATTCCTTTCTGCATTTTGCCGGTCAATGCGTGGAGGAACTCCTCCAGGCGCACCGGATTGGCACCGCCCGGTCGTACAAAGGCCTCATCAACGTCCTGAAAGACTACCGCAAGGGGCGGGATTTGTTGTTCAAAGAGGTCACGTACGAGTTCCTTGCAAAATTCGAGACCCACCATAAAAGCAAGGGGAACGGCGTCAACGGGTTGGCCGTCTACATGCGGACGCTCCGGGCCATTTACAACAAAGCCATCAAGTCCGGCGTGGCGGACAAAGAACTCTATCCGTTTGACGACTACAAAATCAAGACGGCCCCCACAGAGAAGCGGGCCCTGGATGGAGAACTGCTTAAAAAGATCATCCAACTGGACCTTCCGGCCAACCACCCGTGCTTCGATACGCGCAACTACTTCCTGGCCAGTTACATGATGTACGGGATGAACTTCGCCGACATGGCTTACCTGGAAAAAAGCGCGGTGGAGCATGGGCGTGTCCGCTACCGCCGGAGGAAAACCGGGAAACTATACGACATCCGGATTACCCCGCCGCTCGAGAAAATACTGACGCACTACATCCAGCAGGACCCGGAATCTGACTTTGTGTTTCCCATTCTAAAACGAGACTCGCCCGCCCTTCGCGAGAAGGACATTCAATGGGCCCGGAAGCGGTACAACAAGAAGTTGAAGCTGGTGGCGGCTCTGTGCGGAATCAACTCGAATTTAACCAGTTACGTAAGCAGGCATTCATTTGCTACCCAGGCCATGCTGCTCAACGTTCCCGTGACGGCCATCAGCACGATGCTCGGTCACTCCAGCTTAAAAACCACGGAAATTTATTTGAAAGGATTGCCGGCCGATGTCCTGGATAATTACAACGAACGGATTTTAGGATCATAAGTCTTGCCCATTCCGAGCCAAACAAACAACGTAGTTGAACGAATCAAACCGAAGCTTTGCCGTCAATTTTAATGGACCAATCAAGGCTGACCAACCGTTCTGCAATCATTTTCAGGGTCTCCAACACGGCCGCGTCCCTGGGAAAATCGCCGTAGACCAAATTTCGGAACTCGCCGTTGTAGGTGGCCCGCAGTTCGTTCCAGACACGCTCCGGGTCGCGGAACATCAGGGCTTCTTTCGGAGGATGGGCTAACCAGCGGTTGTTATTCTTGAAACTGACCACGTCATCCTGCGCCACGGTGAGGAGCATCCTGTCAAAATCAGGGGAGCGAAAGAACCGGGCGTATTCGTCCTGCCGCAAGAGTTGGTGCAAATCATAGGTGTGCCGAATTTTTTTTCTCAGGTCGCTGATCGGATCGTCTCCGTACGAGAAGCGCACCAAGCTCATTATTTTTTCGCACAGTGTGCGGATGGGTTCCAACACCCGGACCTCAAAAGGCAACAGCCCGTATTCTTCTGCCAAGCCTTCCTGCCCTCCATCAAGCATCATCTGCCCCACAAAGGCATTGATCGGTCTGGTGGTGTAGGGTTCAAAGTACCCCAGCCAAGTCGCTTCCACCACAATCACATCGCGAATCTGGCCGTACAGGCCAGTAAACGCTTTGGCGTAGGCATGGGCCGTTTTGCGGTTCATGCCCATTTTGTGCGTTAAGCCGTCAATCGGAATTTCGGGCAAGACCGCGCTCACCACGTTGCCAATGGTTCTGATTTTGGTGGTCAGCTTGTTGTTCGACTCCTGACTGCGCCGTAACACGACCAGATCAATGTCCTCCGAAAAGCGGTCGATGAGGCGGTAGCACTTGGAGAGCGCCGTGCCGCCTTTGAAAACGGTATCCCCGCCGATGGGATGGTGGAAGAGGGTATGCAGCGCGTACGTCACCCAGTAGTCCTTTTCGACGAAGAGGGCCGCGATCTGCATCCGGTCCGCAGTGATCTGCACCGCCTGCTGGAAGAGAAGCTTGTTTTCGTGCAGTTTCATCGGATATTCCACGTTTCAGCCGTGCGGAGAACGTTACGCAGCCCTGGAAATTGGTACGTGGTAATGGGATTGAGCGTTTTGGCAAGGGCAGGGGTCAGGTCCTGGTTCCCTACTTGATCCATCATCGCGCCCAGCAAAGCTCTTGTGGCAGGGGGGTACTTCAGGGCCAAACGTACGAGCGTTTTCAATTCCTGCTCCGGTAAGCCACCCAGGATCGAGAGTAATCGTTTAACGGAGGTGGTTAAATCCGCATCCGGGATTTTCTTAATGGTCCGCAACGTATCCAAAAGTTGGAGCAGCGGAATGGTGTCTTGGGTGATGGGGTTTTTCTGCTTGAGAAAGGAGATGGTGTAGCGCTCCCGTCTGAAGGCGGGCCGGATGTCGGTCTTGCCGATCTGGATGGTGTTGCTGACCTGCGTCGTCAGATCCAATTGATTGTAAATGCTGAACCCCGTTAGGTATCCAGTCACCCGGCCATCCTCTTCCAGCAAGTCTTTGACCACTTGCTTCTGATCCGGGAGTAGTTTCCCAAAGGGGGTGTTTTCGGGTTTGTAGTACCGGCCCTTAGCCAGCTTGGCGAGCTTACCCGCCTGCACCAGCCGGTTCAGCGCCTTGATCACCGCTTCTTTCTGGTTCGCGTCGGCGGGCAGGTCCGTGTAGCTAAAGACCTGACCCGCCGGAAACCTGTCAATCGCGCTCGCAATGAGTTTTGAGGTTTTCATGGCTCAAGACTACCCTATTTAAAGTTATTTGTCCAGTGTTTTTGTAAAAAAACTGGACATTTTGTGGCGGTAGAGGCTGTGGCTAAGGCGGCGCGAACGGCGGACCTTTATCCTCGGCTGGAATAATTGATCCGATGGCTACAGAAATTTTCGCAGTAGCTCGACCAATTCATGTACTGTCGTACTCGACTCCTCCGTGGCCAGATTTCGCGGGCCGTGATTCGATTCGTCGGCGTATTGATTGTACAGCCGCCGGGCATTCTCGATGGCCACTTGTTGCCGCTCATAGAGCACCCTGAACACCAACCGAGCGATACCGGATTGTTGTTCAAAATAGCGGGGGGAGGTTCGGCTAACCAGTTTTCGGGTAACTTCGGCGGGGGGCGAAAGTTTCTTTAGCAGCCTGCCGAAGTTACCCGAAAACCACGAAAAAAGACTTCACAAATCAATCATTTATGAAATATTTTTTCGTTCTGGTTGCTGAGGTAGTTGGTTTTCCTTGCTGCCCCCCGCTACTTCGTACAACAAGCAGGTTTACGTCATTTCCCTCCTTCAAACCTTCGGTTTTCAGTCAGGAAACGACGTAAACCTGCTAGACATTTGCCGTAAGGAAATCCCAGCAAAGCAGTCAGTCGGTCGGCGTATAGGTTGCGGTGCATGGGTCCCGACACGTAGTGGAAATGCAGTAAGAACCACAACTCAAACGCTTGATTGCTGTAAGCCACTCGAAACCCGTTAGTATTAGCCAGATCAATGGCCGCGTTGAAGGCGGCGTCCGGAGTAGCGTCTTTGTCAAAGACCACCCAGTAGTGGTCATACGCCTTGCCGTTTTGGGTTTCGGCCGCCCGGCGCTTCACGGCGGCTCGCACAACGGTCATCGCATCGCCGGACGTAACGGGCAAGGCTCGCACCGTGGCCGATGTGAGCCGAAACGCATTGAAGTAGTGTGGTTCCGTACTTTCGCCTTCGCACAGGATCAGAAACGTTTCTCGCTCGGGTCGGAACGCAGCCCGTCTCCGAAACAGGCTTTCTTTACGCTTACTCATGTTCTACGGGTTCGACAGCCGACGGATTGGTTTCGAACAAAGCGTCGAAATCGCCCAGGTAGGGAATACCCCCGTATTTACCGGCAACGTAATTCTTCTCTAATTGCTCGTCGTTGCGGACAGTCTTGCCGCCGGGTCTGTAATCCGTAAGCGCGTAAAGCTGCGTGGCTCCTTCGCTGTCTTTCTCGGTAAACCAAATCTGGTCGCGCCGGAAAAGGCCCGCACTGAGCAGGTTGGTGTCGTGGGTGGTGAAGACAAACTGCGCCCCCAGCGGATTGGTCACCGGATTGCTGAAGAGGTGCACAATCCGCTGCGTTAAGAGCGGGTGAAGTCGGGTATCCAACTCATCGGCGATGAGCAAGCCGCCCTCGTCAAGGACAAATAAAATTAACCCAATGAGGTTAAAAAATTTCTGAGTTCCCTGCGATTCAAAAGTGTTCAGGGGCGTCGACAGCGATTTGAATTGATTGCTATCCGCGTCCCAGATGGTTCTGGTTGTCTTAATCGTATAGTCAGATGTGGGTTTGATTGCCGTTTTCGTTCTGAACGAGCCCTGGAGGTACGGCTCGTATAAGCGAGGCTTCAGTTCGTAAAAATACGAAGTTGAGTTAGCAGGAATCATGTTTCCCCCGCCGTAATACGTGCCCCGAGATATTGTTGAAATAGGAACCAATTCAATGTCCTCGATGCCTAAATCTGCACTCCGCACCAGATCGAGAATGCGTTGCTTGTTCTCCGGTTTTTCCAAGTACGCAATCGTGTAGTTCTCGAATTGATAATCTTCCGTACCTTCTACGTACTGGGCTTTCGAGGCCCAGGTTTGCACTGCCCGGCAAGTTTCATCATTGAATAAAGCACCTAACGTCAACAACAGAGCCGTCGGGGCAACCATGTTATTGCTCTGTAACTCCTGTAATTTTTTATAGGGCCGGTTCACACGCAATTCGCCAACAGAACGCTCGAACACGTAAGCTTCCTGCTTGCGCCGCAGAAACAGCCACTCGGACACGACCGTTTGCTGAAAAATCTCAAAGCCATACCGGTAGAGCACGCTGTCCACCCAAAAAACGGCTTCCAACAAGGTTGGCTCAGCCGCCGACTGCTGATCGAGGACGAACGGACTGTAGGCCCCGATGGCCGAACCGACGCGGGTTGAGAGCAGGATGCTGTCAACGTAAAAATTCATCGCTCGCAGCAAATTGCTTTTGCCGCTGGCGTTCGCGCCGTAAACGGCGGCCGTGGTGAGTACGTCAAGCCCGTCTGAGACAGCCACGACCTGACCCGTCAATGCACGGTTCTTCTCCCTAAGCCCTTTCGCGGCCACGAAACTGAACACCTGTTCGTCGCGCAGCGACATGAAGTTTTTTAACTTAAATTGAACAAGCATACGGGTCTATTCGTGATTTATTCACAAATAGAACGGTTTTATTGGTAAAATCGTTTTCTGATTCGTTCTATTTGGGAAAGTAGGAACCCAAATGCGTTCGCCATAAAGATCGGGCAGTGGGCCGACGCGAGGTGCGTAACGCCCGATTTCCGTCCGTGATGAATGCGTTGAGCTGCGAGAGAAAAATCGCTTTGTTTTCGCCAGCGCATTTGCGCAGCAAGTTGTCGTGAGGTTCGATCGGCATAACGCAGTGCCACTTGGCTGTTAACGCACGTTGGATGGATGCTAAGGTCTCGACCAAACTAACATCATCCCGTTCGTGCGCGCGGTGATGCGTAGCCGCCAGTACGGTTAGGGCCACCCCCTTGGGCATTTGCGCTAAAGTGCTTTGATGAGCGCTCCACGCTTTCAAGTAGCGGACGATTCGAGTCATTTGGGGGTTGTAATGTTCGGAATACCATCGCTCAAACTGATAGGGGCTGCTCTTCATCCAACCCCGCTGGGTGGCCAGGCGAGGCCCTAAATCACCGGAATCGTTCGTCAGGTAATAAATGGGCACATCGAAGTGGATTCGCGCGCGGTCGGCGTAGGTGACCTGAATGCACTTGCTTTTGATTTCCGGCTCCGTGAAGGTTCGCAAACCGTACAGCGCCTCGTACACTAAATCAATCAACTCATCGGCCGTGCCCGGCGGTTTCGGATAAAAATAGACACCGTAGTCAAAATCCACGGTGCCGGTCTGCCGACGAATCAACGTGCCCAGTTTCTTCGACCCCTGAGAGCGGAGCCACTTGATGTTAAACCCCGGTAGCGGATCGAAGTAGCGACGCAACTGCTTTTCGATGCCCCTCTTCGCGCTTTTCAGCCGGTTGAACCAGACATCGCTAAGGTTCAGCGCCTCGTTGAAGCGCAGAAAGTCCTTGTGGCAGTTCACCATCGCTCAGTGGGTTACTTGGGCTCCTTCCCACGTGCCGGTTAGTTTCCAGAGTTCGTAGCACACCAACCACTCGGCAACCCAGGGAATGGTATAATCGGCCACGGACGTACGGTGCTTCCATTTGATGTCGGGCGGATAATGCAGGCACAAGGCACCGCTTTTGTACATGTGAATGGCTTTGCGAGGCTTTATGAGGTGGCTGTTGACGAAGACCTGCGGAGGAGCACCCGGTACGTACTGGATGCAAATCCGGTACTCGTCACAGTCATCGGTTGGCCTGATTTTGCCCGTGCACGTCAACACCCCGTTCCGCACGGCGAACTTAAAAATGCCGGGATACGCCTCTTCGATCCGGCGCTGCTGGAGGTAGTAGGTGCCGGTCGAAAACCGGGGCGATTGAAGAGGGAATGCGTTGCCGCCGTAGCGGCGAGCCGGTTGATTTTGTACCGGAGCCGGGTCAAAAGTGGGCTTTACCGTGGGTGTGGTACCGAGCACGCCCAAACCCGCCGCCTGCGCCATCGGAGTCAGGCGCTGCGCTTTCTGTGCCTTGTACTGGTAGTCGCGTTGTTCGGCCAGAAGCCGGGTGATTCGACTTTCTCCAAATGCCTGCTCCAGCAACGATTGCCGAAGCGTCGGATTTGTGGCCGTTTTCAGGCCGTTCCACAACCGACGCGTGTCATTCACGAAGTCAAGGAAAGCATCGAAAAGCCGACGATCCTCAAACCATTTTTCACTAAAGTTCTCCTCAGGGTTTGCCGGGTTATGTACCTTGAAGGGTTCAATCCGGCCAAACCAGTTTCTGGGTTTTTGCTCGATGTACGTGATGATTCGGTCGATGGTTTCAAAGACTGATAATTCTCCTCCGTACGCTTCAGCGGCCAGCGTGGTTAAGATGATGCTGGCCGTGGAAAGATCATCCTTCTGGTAGAAGTACACATCCCGACGCCGTTTGAGAATCTGCACGGACCGTTCAAGGGGCAACTTAAATTCGTAGGCTGGCTCAACGGGCAAGTCCACGCTCAAGCGAATCTGCGGGTTTCGGGCGTCATAGGCCTTTTGCAGCACGTCCCGGAGTTCGGGTTTCAATTCTGCTTTGGCCGTAAACCAATCGCCGTAGCCAATCGGGTTGCTGGCGGTCCAGTCTTTTGTCTTCCGGTCGGGCACGATAATCCGGTGCGGTTCGAAGTAGGTCTCCTGGCAGCCGACGGTGATATCCATGTGAAAGTCGCCCGCGTAGGTGATGCGGAGGCAGCGATTTTTGCGCTCAAGCATGTTCTTGTAGGTATCGTGCTCGCGCAGGCGACGTTCCAACTGGTTCAGTACGTCCAGAGGTTGGAAATTTTTGCCCGTCAGAAAATCCAGGTGCACGACAAAGTCGAGATCAAACTCGTTTCGTTTGTACGGCTTGACGGTAGTGCGAATTCGAAAAGAGCCTTGCGGATACACCTCCAGCAACGCCGTCTTGAAAAACGCTTCGTCGCGTTCAATCCAATCGGCGACGGATTTGTAGCGTTCGTTAGCCAGGCGTCGGCGGGTGGGGTCCAGTTGGACGCTTTCGCCCAGGCGGTTCAACACGTCGTCGAGGTCACTGATTTGGAAGTCGGGAACCGAGGGTATTACGGGAGGATGAGCCGGTGTCATGAGGTGGATTGGTTAAGGGGTAAAAAGTTTACAGTCCTTGTTGATTAGCAACCGGGCGTGCTCACCGATCTGAAACGGTTTGCCGCCCAAACGGTTGTCGTGGCCTAACGATAAGATGAGGTCTTCAGTCACCCACACGTAATCGACCGACGGCCGGGTTTTCAAGGCACGGATGGCCCTTTCTTGCGCCGGTGAGAGCAGCGGTTCGAAGACTTCGTGGTACAGCAACTCCCAACACCGAAAATGCGGAGAGTAGTGGAAGGTCGGAACGGTGTAGAGGTACTGGGGTTCAAAGTCGATGAAATCGGCTTGGTCCAGGTGCCCGGGGACGATCAGTTCTTCGCGAAACTCGCGCTGCTGGCAAATCTCCCGGTCGTGTCTGGTTTCGTACCAATCCAGAAACTTCAGCAGGTTTTTGGCCGGCATCCGAACGCGTAGGTCGTTTCGGCTTACGTCGTCAATTTGGAGGTTGTTGTCGGGGCGGACGCTGAGGCTGCGAAGCGCTGCGTGGGCACCGGGGTAAAATTTACGAACGCCACCAACCGGCTGATACTGATTGATTCGTTTACCTTTCACCAACAGGTATTGGCCGTCAAGGGCAATGCGGTATAGGTAGGCAATGGAAACCCGGATCTCGACCTGCTTCAACGTGGCCAGCCACAGTTTACGGCGGTGACCTTTGGGCAGTTTGTCGGCAATGAAAGCATCCAGCCGGTTGGCCAGGATGCTTAATCCCAAGCCAGAAACAATTTCGAGGAGGGGCATCATAATAAAGTTAAGGTGGGGCTGTTAGCAATGGTTCGTCAAGGATTAAGCGGCTCTACAGCCGAAACGATACAACTGGCGCA
>CAXTIG010000023.1:0-102863 GCA_964244295.1 uncultured Cytophagales bacterium | reverse complement strand
GACCTCCTCCTTGGCCCTGGCCGCCTAACCAGTTTTATCCCATAGTTCGCGTTAACAAAAGGATTCAGGAAAGCCGCAATCCTAGTCGAGCAGTTCGACTTTGAAGGCCACCTTTGCTTGAAGCGCGGTGAAGACTTTCAGCACCGTGTCGATGGTGACGTTGCGGGCGCTGCGCTCGAGTTTGGAGATTTGCGCTTTTTGCACCCCCACCAACCGGCCCAGTTCTTCCTGGGTGAGGTTGCGCTCCTGGCGGGCGGTTTTAATCATGTCGCCCAGGAGTTCGAGGTTGAGTTCAAACTCGAACTGGTCGCGGGCGGGCGTGCCTTTCGGCCCGACGTACTTATCGATGGTCTCGTCGAGCGAGTAGATTTTCAATTTTCCCTGGGTTCTCATGCGATTTCAGGACGATTCGAAGTATTCCTCTCTGATTCGTTCGGCCTTTTCAATTTCTTTGGGTGGTGTCTTCTGCGACTTTTTCACGAAGCCGTGGGTGGCAAGCACCAGCGTTTCGGTGGGTTGTCTTTTATCCCAGAACGCCAGGAAGCGGTACTGTAGCCCGTCGTAGAGCGTTCTGAATTCCCAAATGTCTTCGTTCAATTTCTTGAATAACTCCGGGTCATTCTTTACCTGAACCTTTCTCAGGTTGAACACGATTTTTGCCTGCACCTTGGGGGTAAGGGTTTGCAGAAACTGGTCGGCTTCTTCGAGAAGTTCGACCTTGAAACGCTGTGACATAGAGTCGGGTAACGTTGGTGAATAATTTCATAAACTCGGTCGTTGTTTAGTACGTAAGTCGTTCAGCAAATATAAGAAAGTTTCCATAAGACGAAACAACCGAATGCCGAAAACAAAATTTTACTCAGAAATTTTCTTCTGGAATTCCTTCTCCCGTCCCACCCGCCGCTTCTACCAATTTGCGCTCAGTTTAGTGGTTATCAGCAGTTTACTGTTCACCCTCGCCTGGCTGCGCGGCCTCGACACCGTGCTGCACTGGGACGTACTGAGTGAACTGGGCGAAATTCCCTTCACGCTCGACCGCGCCCCTACTTCCGAGGTGCCCGCCGTGGCCTACACCGTCACCGAGCAACTGGTGGCTTCGCCGATGGCGGTTCACGCGTGGAGCGCCGCGCTCTTCGCCGGGCTGTGGCTCACGGGTTTGCTGCTCGTACTCACGGGGGCTACAACGCTCAACCGCCTCGGTTTTTCGCTCGGTACCGGCCTGTTCATGCTGGTGCTGGTGAGCCTCAACCTCGACGCCCTAGCGGGCCGCAGCGACCGCCTCCTGAGCATCGGCGTGGTGGCGTTGTACGGCGGACTGGCCTTTTACCTCAACGCCTTCCGGCCCGACGCCTCGCTGCCGTTGCGGTTCGGGCTGCTGCTGGGGCTGACGCTGGTGCTTGGCGGAATCGGCACCTGGCAGTTCCCGCACTTCGCGTTGCACGTCGCTTCCCACGCCCAGCCCGCCGCGCTGCTGCTGGCGTTGGGGCTGATTTTTTTGGTTTCGTTTGAAATTTTGAACGGCTTTTTGTTCGTCGCCGCCCAGTCGGGCGGGTCGCGGCGGCTGTTGCATTTCGTGGTCATCAGCGCGGTGTACCTGCTCAATTTGCTGCTGCTGTACCTCTACAACGTCCGCACCATCGACTGGAAACTGCTCTACCTCAGTCCCTTCCTGATTCTGTTGGTTTCGGTGGGATTGGGGGTTTGGGGCGTCCGTCGGCAAGCCTCGGCCTGGGCGGAGTGGATTGATTTTGAGATGGCTGGGTCTTTTCTGTACGCGGGCCTGGCCCTGGCCGGGCTGGTCGCTGTGGGCTACGCCTTCGCCACGGCCAACGACCCGCTCGTGGAGGTGTACGAAGACGGCATCGTGTACGCGCACCTGGTGATGGGCACGCTGTACGTGCTGTACGTGGTGGTCAACTTCGGGCAGGTGCTCAACCGGGGCCTGGACGCCTGGAAGATCGTGTACAAACCCGTTCACTGGCCGTTGGGCATTTACCGGGGGGCGGCGCTGGTGGGCATGGCCGTGTTGCTGGCGGCCAACCAGTACTTCCCGTTTTACCAGGCCCTGGCCGGTTACTACAACGGCCTCGGTGATTTGGAAACCGCCCGCGCCGACTTCCGCAGCGCCGAAGCCTACTACCAGGCGGCGCGGCAGGTGGAGTTTCAAAACCACAAAACCAACTACGCCCTGGCTTCGCTGGCGCTGGTGCAGGGCGACCCTTCGGCGGCGGGCGTGTATTTCAAAGGAGCTTTGCGCAAGCAGCCTTCGCCCTACGCCTACGCCGGGTTGGCGCGGATGCAGGCCGAAGCCGGGCTGTTTTTCGATGCCTTGTTCACGCTCCGCGAAGGGTTTCAGAAATTTCCGGAAAGCGGGGCGCTCGCCAACAACCTGGCCTACCAGTTCAGCAAAACGGGCGTGGTGGATTCGACGGAAATTTATTACGGCAAAGCCGCCCGCCTGGGGCCAAACCCCGACCTGGCCGCCAGCAACGCGCTGGCCTTTCGGCTGAAACAACCCGGCACCAACCTGGATTCACTGCTGGCAAAAACCGCCGCGTCGGACTACGTGGGAATGCGGGCGAATTCGCTGACCATCGCGGCGTTGACCGGCAAGGCGGCGTCGGAAAAAACAAGCGCCGTGCTCCGCCCTGATTCGGCGCTGGGCGTGGCCGAATTTGCCTACCTCGCCAACGCCGCTTTGCTCCGCACCCGGACGGGTCAGGGGCCGACGACGGGGTTCGGTGACTTGGCAAAAAAAGAAGCCAACGCCCAGTTTTTCGACGATTTGCAGTACCTCCAGGCCCTTCAGGATTACTACGGCGGCGATAAACTCGCCGCTTTCGATCGGCTCGAAGGCCGCGCCGCCGCCGACACGAGCCGGGCCGGTTCCCGGTTTCGCGCCGCGCTCACCACGTTTTTGACCAAAGAAGAAACCACCCGACCCACCGCGCCGGAACTCACCGCCTGGCGAACGGCGAAGGACTACGAAGCCGCCCTGCGCCGCTACCCACTCAACGCCGACGTACTGGCGCGGGCGATGGCATTTTTCAACCAAACCAAACAGCCCCAACGCGCCTACGATGCCCTGCTGCTGGCCCGCCGCTACCGCCCCGGCGACGCTGAACTAACCAAGTTATACATTCGCCAAAGCCTCACGCTCAACCTGCGCGATTACGCCGCCGAAGCGATGGATGATTTGGAACTCGACCACCCGGCGGTTTTCACGCAGTTCCTGCCCGTTTATCAGGCGCAACTGGCACTCATCGAAAAACAAACCGATGGGTTCCAGTAAAAAAAGTAGGTTTGGGGAAAGGCGGAACCCAACCCAAAACGCCGTCTCCGGTTTACCCCTCGTTTCATGAACATCATCGAAACCACCGACATCTCGAAACGCTACGTGATGGGCAGCGAGGTCATCGACGCGCTGAAATCCATTACGATTACCATTCAAAAAGGCGAGTACGTGGCCTTCATGGGGCCGTCCGGTTCGGGCAAATCGACCTTGATGAACATCATCGGCTGCCTCGACACCCCCAGCACCGGCACGTACATTCTCAACAGCCAGGACGTGAGCGGGATGAGCGAAAGCGAACTAGCCACGGTGCGCAACAAGGAAATCGGCTTTGTTTTCCAAACGTTTAACCTGTTGCCCCGTCAGTCTTCGCTCGAAAACGTGGCGTTGCCGCTGATTTACGCCGGGTTTTCCAAGTCCGAACGCAGCGAAAAAGCGATGCGCTCGCTGCGGGGCGTGGGGCTGGAAAACCGCGCTGGCCACAAACCCAACGAACTTTCCGGCGGACAGCGCCAGCGCGTCGCCATCGCGCGGGCGCTGGTCAACGACCCCTCGATTCTGCTCGCCGACGAACCCACCGGGAACCTCGACTCCAAAACGAGCTACGAAATCATGGACTTGTTCGACCAACTGCACTCGAAGGGCAACACCATCATCATGGTCACGCACGAAGAGGACATCGCCCGCTACGCCCACCGCATTGTGCGCCTGCGCGACGGATTGATTGAAAGCGACACCGTGAATCCTAATCCGACGAAGGTGCGGGAATTGGTCCTGGAGGCGAAAGCCGACCCGGTGTAGGGCGCTTTCCGGTGAAATCTCCCCTAAACCGGGGTAGGCGATTGAGACCGCTCGTGCGTAGGCTTGCTCTCCCGATCAACCACTTGCCAGTTCCGTACCGCGACAATGAAAAAAGCATTGCTTCTCGGGCTGATGCTCGGCCTGGCCCGCTTCGGGAACGCCCAAAGTGTCTGGGCCACCGATTTTATCAAAACCAAAGACGGCCAGCACGAGGCCTACCTCCGGTCGCTGCGGGCGAACTGGGAAAAAGCCCGCGTCAAAGCCGTTGAACTGGGGTACGTGAAGGCGTACCGGGTGTTGACGCTACCGGGAAATGGGGCCTGGGACGTGGTGTTGATGACCGAGTACGTCGACCGGGCTTCGTTTGAAAAAGCGGAAGAGCATTTCGGAGAAGTGTTCAAACTCATCGGGTCCAACGGCCCAACCCTGATTGAGGGCAAAGGGCCGCGTCAATTGGCCGACATTCAGTTCAGTAAGGAATTTTCCTCACCCATTTTCTCAAACTAAATTTTTTATGAAAAAACGGATGTACTCCCTCGGTGTGCTGCTGCTGACGGGCCTTTCGGCCTCGGCCCAACTCACCACCCCCGCCGACGGCGGCAACAAACGCGCGACCGTGAGCGAGCGCATCGGCCTGACCGAAATTGCCATCACCTACGACCGCCCCGCCGTGAAAGACCGCGACGGGAAAATCTGGGGGCAATTGGTTCACTACGGCTTCAAAGACCTGGGCTTCGGCACCAGCAAAGCCGCCCCCTGGCGGGCCGGAGCCAACGAAAACACGATTTTCAGCACTTCGACCGACGTGAAGGTGGAAGGAAGAACCCTTCCCAAAGGCCAGTACGCCCTGTTTATGGCCGTGTACGCCGACTCGGCAACGGTGATTTTCTCGAAAAACAGCAGTTCCTGGGGCAGCTACTTTTATGACCCGAAGGAAGACGTGCTGCGCGTGAGCACCAAACCGCTGAAAGACCAACCCTTCAAAGACCGGCTGGCCTACGAGTTTAGTGACCAAACCGACAATGCTGCCCTTATTTCGCTGGTGTGGGAACGCTGGAAAATTCCTTTTCAGGTCGAGGCTAACGTACACCAACTTGTGCTGGCGAGTTTTCGTAATGAACTCCGCAACGAGAAAGGCTTCACCTGGCAAGCCTGGAATCAGGCCGCCAGCTACGCCCTGCAAAACAACGTGAACCTGGAAGAGGGCCTCGCCTGGGCCGAAAACGCGGTGAGTATGCCCTTTTTCGGCACCAAAAACTTCGCGACGCTGAGCACGAAAGCGCAGTTGCTGGCTAAACTAAATCGGCAAGCCGAAGCGGACGCCGCGATGAAAGAAGCGATGCCCTTCGGCACGATGCAAGAACTTCACAACTACGGGCGTTCGCTCATGGCGCAGAAAAGGCCCGCCGAGGCCCTGGAGGTTTTTAAGCTCAACGCGCAGAAAAATCCCAACCAATTTACCACCAACATGGGCCTGACGCGGGGGTATTCAGCGGTCGGTGATTTTAAAAACGCCCTCAAATACGCCAAAGCCGCCCTGCCCATCGTCCCCGACGACAATAATCGGAACAACCTGCAAGCGATGATTGAGAAGCTGAACGCGGGGAAGGATGCGAATTAAGGGACAATGTCACGTTGAGCACGAAAGCGCACACCGCTGCCAGCCGTCGTAGGACGTGTGTGGATACGGCGGGCAGCGGTGTGCGCTTCGACAGGCTCAGCGTGACACCTGACGGCGTTCTTTTTTCGTAAGTTTCCGAAAAACAACGCCATGCTGTTTCGTTCTTTCGGATTAATCCTGGTGCTGCTCGCTTGCCGCCCCGGTTCCAATCCCGCCCCTGACCTCACCCTGCCTTCGGTCGTGGTGCCGCCTGACCCGACGGGTTCGACCAAAACCTACACCTACCTGGCCCTGGGCGATTCGTACACCATCGGCACGAGCGTGGAAGAATCGGCGCGTTGGGGGCTGCAACTGGCGGATTTACTGCGAAAAAAAGGGGTGCTGGTGCAAAACCCCGATATCCTCGCCCAGGCGGGTTGGACGACCACCAACCTGCTCAATGCGCTCGCTGCCAACCCCACCAAAGCCCGTTACGATCTGGTTTCGCTGCTCATCGGTGTCAATAACCAGTACCAGGGCAAATCGCTGGAGGCGTACCAATCAGAGTTGGGGACGTTGCTGAAAACGGCCATTGACAAGGCGGGCGGTGCGCCGCAGCGCGTGTTCATGCTCTCGACGCCCGACTGGGGCGTGACGCCCTTCGCTGCCGGAGAGGACCGGGCGCGGATTACCAGGGAAATTGATCAGTTCAATGCCCGCGCCAGTGCGCTCTGCGCCCAGTTGGGCGTGGCCTTCATCGACATCACGCCGATTTCACGCACGGCCTACGGCGATGCCTCGCTGATGGCTTCCGACCAACTTCATTTTTCGGGGAAAATGTACGGATTGTGGGCGGAGAAAGCCGCCGGGCCGGTGGAGAAGTTGCTGCGCTAAACAACCTCGACTAGGCTGTTGGCCACTGTCCGGGGCGCTTTCCAATCGGGCAATTCTACCGCTTCCAGCAAGGTTTCTTCCACCAGGTTCGCCCATGCATTGAGGTACAGCACCACGTCGTCGCGGCGGTTGTGGTGCATCTCGTTGCGACGTTCGAAGGGGATTCGGGCCAATACCCGCTTGTCGGAGAGGCGTTCGAGGTTCTGCAAATCGCTCGTCGTCAAGCCTTTCGTAAGCATCTCGGCGATGAGTAGATCCATGGGTAGGCCGCTGGTCGGGCAAAATTCTTCGACCTGCTCGCGCCAGTCGCCCCGGCCCTGTAGGGCGAAGGCGTGGATTTCGGCTTTCGTGAGCGTGGTCAGTTCCTGGGCCAGGTTGCCGCAGTTGCAACTGCCCATGTGGCCCCACTGGTAGGCCACGCCCGCGTTGAGTTTACGGGCCGTGCGGCGGAGGGCATCGACGAGATGGAGGGAAGGCATTTTTTCAATGAGGAATTAAAAATCAGGAATGAAGGGGTCACGCTGAGCGGAGTCGAAGCGCGTCCTTCGACTTCGCTCAGGATGACAGCGTAGCGCTTCGACTCCGCTCAGCGTGACCCCTCCGGCATGGAATCTTAGTTAAATTCTGCCGTCGAAACGGGGCGTGGGGGCAATTTGTTTCGTCGGGAACCGTAATTTAGAGGATTGGTTCTACACCTCGCCTTTTGAATTTCATGCCGTTTCGTTTCCTGCTTTGCTGGCTCCTGGCCGTTCCCGTTCTCGCCCAATCGTCGTTCGACCAGAACCGGCAATTCTCCCCCGACCAACTCCAAGCCGATTTTCGCCTGCTCCGGCAGGCCCTCGAAGAAGGCCACCCCGGTTTGTACTGGTACGAAACCAAAGCCGCAATGGATTCGGCCTTTGCCCTCACGGCCCGGCAGTTGGACCGCCCGATGAACGAGGAAGGCTTCCGAAAGCACCTCAGCCCGCTCATCGCCCGGATTCACTGCGGGCACACGGGCGTGTTTTTGTCAAAAAGTGCCGAACGTTTTTTCAAGAAAAATCGCCCGCCACTCTTGCCTTTCGAGACGGGTTTTTACAGCGGAAAACTCTACGTCATCCAAAACCACAGCAGCGATTCCACCCTCCGGGCGGGCACCGAGTTGCTCGCCATCGAAGGCGAACCCGTCGAGCGGATTTCCCGGCTCATGCGCGCCCTGATTCCCTCCGACGGCTACAACCAGACCTTCAAAAATGTGCGGATTTCGGGCAGTTTCCCCGGCTACTACCGCCTGCTCTACGGGCAGCGTGACACCGTGCGCGTCAGCGTGCGCGATTCGGCGGGCGTGGTAAAATCCCTGCGGCTGGCCCCGGTGGTCCCGCAGCCGTTTCGGGTGCAGCCCAAAGTGCTGGCCCAGCCCGCCCCCAACACGCCCCAGTCGAAACCCCGCCGCGCCGACCGCAACCACACCCTCCAGTTTTCGGAGCGCGATTCGAGCGTGGCCCTGCTCACCGTGTATACCTTCGACGAGCAACGCTACGCCCGGTTTTACCGCCGGGCTTTCCGCGAAATTGAGCGGCGCGGCTGCACCAACCTCATCCTGAGCATCCGCGCCAACGGCGGCGGCTACTCGGCGGCGGGGCGGAAATTGCTGAGCTACCTGATTGATTCCACGTTTCGGTTTACGCAGTCGATGGTGGCTCCGAAAAAACGGCTTTCGTTTGGCAAGCATCTGAACAACAAGCCGCTGCGTTTTTTTGTCCGAAATTTTTTCTCGAAAAAACGAAGCGATGGGATGCTCGAACTCCGCAGCGGCGATGAAATCACCCGCCCGGCCAAACGCCACCACTTCAACGGCAGCGTGTACGCGCTTACCAACGGCGGCACCTTCTCAGCGGCGGCCATCGTAGCGACCAACCTGCAAGCCCGGCAACGGGCCACGCTGATTGGCCGCGAAACGGGCGGCGGACGGGCCGGTTGCAACGCGGCCTACATTCCGTTTCTGACCCTGCCCGAAACCCGCGTCCGCATTCGTTTCCCGCTCTACCGGGTGCTCACCGACGTGCCCGCTCCCAACGAAGGGCGCGGCGTCCGGCCCAATTTTGAAGTAAACTACGCCATTCAGGACGTACTCAAAAACCGGGATTTGGACGTGGAAAAGGCGTTTGATTTAATTGAGGAACGGAGGAAGAAAATCCGGGAAACGACGCAGAAGTAAGCCCTGCCGCTGTCATCCCGAACGCAGTGAGGGACCTCGTTGGACTGCCGGTTAGCTGGTGGTGGGCCACCGCTGGGTCACCAGCCAGTAATCCGGTAGTCTAACGAGGTCCCTCACTGCGTTCGGGATGACAGATTTGGTTTAAACCTACCCCACCAACTCCACCAAATCCTGGTCATTCAACTGCTTGCGCTCGTCGGCCATGAGCAGGAAGCGGGTGTAGAGCCGGTCTAAATCGGGTTTTTCAAACGTGAACCCCAGCATTTGCAGCCGGTGGCGCAGGGCGGCGCGGCCACTGCGCGAGGTAAGTACGATGCTCGAATTGGGCACGCCCACGTCTTCGGGGTTGATGATTTCGTAGTTGAGCGAGTGCTTCAGGAACCCGTCCTGGTGGATACCCGACGAGTGCGCGAAGGCATTAGCCCCGACGATGGCCTTGTTGGCCTGCACGGGCATTCCCATCAGCCCCGAAACCAACGTGCTGACGGGAAAAAGCCGCTTGGCGTCAATGCCGGTTTCAAAACCCAAATCCTTGTGAACCTGGAGAATCATCGCCACTTCTTCGAGCGAGGTGTTGCCCGCGCGCTCGCCGATGCCGTTGATGGTCACCTCCACCTGCCGCGCTCCGGCCCGGATGCCCGCGATGGTGTTGGCCGTGGCCAGGCCCAGGTCGTTGTGGTTGTGCATCGAAATCGTGGCGCGGTGGATGTTGGGCACGTTTTCAAATAAATACGTGATGCGCTGGTACATCTGCTCGGGCAGCAGGTAGCCGGTCGTGTCGGGCAGGTTGACCACCGTCGCGCCCGCGTCGATGACGGCCTCAGTGAGTTGGGCGAGGTACTGCAAATCGGCCCGGCCCGCGTCTTCGGCGAAAAATTCCACGTCTTCCACGAAACTCTTCGCGTACTTCGTCGCCCACACGCCGCGCTCGAGCATTTCCTCGCGGGTGGAGTTGAACTTGTGCCGGATGTGCATGTCCGACGAGCCGAGGCCGGTGTGAATGCGCGGTTTTTTGGCAAACCGTAGCGCCTCGGCGGCGGCGTCGATGTCCTCTTTTTTAGCCCGCGTGAGCGCGCAGACGGTCGGCTCTGAAACGGTCTTGCAGATTTCCTGCACCGAGCGAAAATCGCCGGGGGAAGAGATGGGGAAACCGGCTTCGATGACGTCCACACCGAGGCGTTCGAGTTCTTTCGCCACCTCGATTTTCTCGTCGGTGTTCAACTGGCAACCCGGCACTTGCTCGCCGTCGCGCAGGGTGGTGTCGAAAACTTGAATTCGCTGGCTCATGGGTTAACGCGGGTAAAGGTTTTGCAAGGTTGGTTAGGTGTGGGCGTAAAAAAACCCTCGCTCAGGCCGGAGAAAGGGTTTATTCGTTAAAAACGACAACCGTTCTCAGGCCGGATGACCGAGGAGAAGCAGTTGGCGAAGGAAGTTCTGGGGCATGGCGTGTTCACTTGTCTGCACAAAAATAGGCGGAAAACTGGTTGGTGCAAATCGGCTCCCTTACGCGGCTTCCTTCGCACCGATTCGAGTCAATCGAAACTCTTCCAGTGAAACGCTCTCGGCGTAAAGCACGTCGGGGTCAAAGGCGAGTGGACTTGCTGTTTCCGATGCACGTCCATCTCCGTCGAACGCCCGGTGTCGAATCGGCACGGTGACCCACTGCAAGGTTCGGCCTTCGCCCACCGAGACGAAGCGAAACGTTTCGTAGTCGCGCAACGGAGCCTCCAACGCCGATTCCGTTATCTGCCAACGGTTCATCAATTCCTCGAAATCGACTACGCGGATTTCACCGGTCGTCCAGCGACAGGTGACTTTGAACGGCTCGACTTTTAAAATTTCGGTGATGCGGGGCAATCGGTTCATGCTTTCTGCATTCGGATGAATTCTTCCAACAGCGCCGCCTGCACGTTTTCTGCCCAACGGCTTACTTTCTTGAGTTGCTTTCCCGGTAATTCCCCAGCCAGGACTTCCAACGTTTGGATGTCAATCACGGCTTCGTACTCGGCGTAAATCGCGTGAAAATGCGGCGGATTGTGGTCATGCCGATACACGTAGATTTTAATGCCGTCGAACGAACCGAACATGAAGGTAGCGTTTTCGGTAAAAAAACAGTCTCAAATCCGCGCCAGCACCGCCGCCCCCATCGCCTCCGTGCCCAGCGTCTGCTCCGGGGTGGTGTGCGTGTCGGCGATGTCGCGGGTGCGGAGACCGGCTTTGAGCACGGCGTCCACGGCGGCGATGACGGCTTCGCTCTCGGCTTTCATGCCAAACGAAATGTCGAGCAGCAGGGCCGCCGAGAGGATGGAAGCCAGCGGGTTGGCCAGGCCCAGGCCGGTGATGTCGTGGGCCGAGCCGTGGATGGGTTCGTACAGCCCGACCGTGTCGCCGATGGAGGCCGAGGCGAGCATGCCCATCGACCCGGCAATCTGGCTGGCTTCGTCGGTGAGGATGTCGCCGAAGAGGTTGGCCGTCAGCACCACGTCGAAACGGCGCGGGTCTTTGATGAGCAGCATCGCCGCCGAGTCCACGAACTGGTGTTCGACCTGCACGTCGGGGTATTCTTTCGCCATTGCCTGCACCACTTCCCGCCACAATCGACTCGACTCCAGCACGTTGGCCTTATCCACCGAGCAGAGTTTACCGCGCCGGGTGCGGGCGGCTTCGAAGGCTTTGCGGGCGATGCGCTCCACTTCGTAGCGGTGGTAGCCCGCGATGTCGTAAGCGTAATTGCCGTCGTCTTTGCGGCCCCGTTCGCCGAAATAAATGTCGCCGGTCAGTTCGCGGAAAAACAGAATGTCGGCCCCTTTCAGAATTTCGGGCCGGATGCTCGACGCGCCCAGGAGTTCGTCAAACAGTTTGATGGGTCGCAGGTTGGCGTACAGGCCGAGCGCCTTGCGGATGCCCAGCAGCCCCTGCTCCGGGCGGACTTTGGCCGAGGGGTCGTTGTCGTACTTGGGGTGGCCCACGGCCCCGAACAGGATGGCATCGGAAGCTTTCGATTTTTCAATCGTTTCGTCGGGCAGCGGGTTGCCCGTCGCCTCGATGGCCGCGTGGCCGATGAGGGCGTAATCGAAACTGAATTCGTGGCCGAATTTCCCGGCGATTTTTACTAAAACCTGCTGGCTGACGGCGGTCACTTCCTGACCGATGCCGTCGCCGGGAATGACGAGGATGTGTTTTTGCAAAGTCGTAAGTCGTAAGTCGTAAGTCGTAAGTTGACGACTCAGACGGTGGGTGGGTTAAGCGTGGGCCGCGTCAAATCTGCGGGTTTCGTCCTTCAGGGAAAGCAGGTAATCGATGTCGTCGTAGCCGTTGAGCAAACACTGTTTTTTGTAGGCGTTGATGGGAAACGAGTCGCTTAAGCCGTTTTCCAGCGTGATGGTTTGGGTTTCCAAATCCACCGAAAGTTTGGTGTGCGGATTGACTTCAATCGCTCTAAAAATTTCCGCCAAAAATTCGTCCGAAACCTGCGCAGGCAACACGAAGGTGTTCAACGCATTGTTTCGAAAAATATCGGCGAAAAACGAAGAAATTACCACGCGAAAACCGTAGTCGTGAATGGCCCAGGCGGCGTGTTCGCGGCTGCTGCCCATGCCGAAGTTTTTGCCCGCGACCAGAATTTGGGCTTCGGCGTACGTCGGGTCGTTGAGCACGAAATCAAGCTTGGGTTGACCGTCGGCGGCGTAGCGCCAGTCGCGGAAGAGGTTGTCGCCGAAGCCCTCGCGGGTGGTGGCTTTCAGGAACCGCGCCGGGATAATCTGGTCGGTGTCGATGTTTTCGACCGGCAGCGGCGCAGCCTGGGCGGTGAGGGTAGTAAAGGTTTCTTTGGACATGGGTTAATCAACCGATTTAGGAAGGAAATCTTGGTAAACGTCTTCCCGCTCATCGTGCCAGAAGTCGAGGCCAGAATCCTGAGCCGAAAAAGCACGGATTTCTTCGTTTTCAAACTCTAATTCTCCGTCGTCAATACTTTTGAGCATGGTCGTGATTCAGTTCAAACAAACTCCCGCACATCCCCCACCTTCCCTGTCACGGCGGCCACGGCAGCAGTGAGCGGCGAGGCCAGGAAGGTACGCGCGCCCGGCCCCTGGCGACCCTCGAAATTGCGGTTGGAGGTGCTGACGGCGTATTTTCCGGCGGGCACTTTGTCTTCGTTCATGCCGAGGCAGGCCGAGCAGCCGGGTTCGCGTAACTCAAAACCAGCTTCTGCGAAAATCGTGTCTAGCCCTTCGGCCTGGGCTTGCTTCGCCACCTGCATCGAGCCGGGCACAATCCAGACTTCCACGCCTGCGGCCTTTTGTTTGCCCTTCACGAACGCGGCCACTTGACGCAAGTCTTCGATGCGGGCGTTGGTGCAGGAGCCGATGAAGACATAATCGATGGCTTTGCCCAGCAGGTTTTCGCCCGGCTGCAAGCCCATGTACGCCAGTGATTTACTGAATGACTGCACTTCCGAAGGGTCGAGCAACTCGGCCAGCGCCGGAACGTGGTCGGTCACGGCGATGCCCATGCCGGGGTTGGTGCCGTAGGTAATCATGGGCTGGATGTCTTCGGCCCGGTAGCGCAGCACGCGGTCGAATTCGGCACCGTCGTCGGTTTTCAACGCCCTCCATTCTTCAACTTTTCGGTCGAACGCCTCGCCCTGAGGCGCGAAGCGGCGACCGCGCAGGTACTCGATGGTCACCTCGTCGGGGGCGATGAGGCCGCCGCGCGCGCCCATTTCGATGCTCATGTTGCAAATCGTCATCCGGGCTTCCATCGAGAGGTTGCGAATCGTATCGCCCGCGTACTCAACGAAGTAGCCCGTCGCGCCGGAGGCTGAAATCTGCGCAATGACGTAGAGGATGAGGTCTTTCGAACTGACGCCCCGGCCCAGCGTGCCGTTGATTTCAATCAACATCCGCTTGGGTTTGTACTGCAGAATGCACTGCGTGGCGAGCACCTGCTCCACTTCGCTGGTGCCGATGCCGAAGGCCACGTTGCCAAAAGCCCCGTGCGTGGAGGTGTGCGAGTCGCCGCAAACGATGGTCATGCCCGGCTGGGTCAGGCCCAGTTCCGGCCCGATGATGTGGACAATGCCCTGAAAGGGGTGCAGCAAATCGTAGAGTTCGATGCCGAATTCGGCGCAGTTTTCGCGCAGCTTTTCGACCTGGTGCCGACTCAGCGCCTCGCGGATAGGCAGGTGCTGGTCTTTGGTGGGCACGTTGTGGTCGGCGGTGGCGGTGGTGCGGGCCACGTTGAACACGCCGAGGCCCCGCTGCCGCAGCCCGTCGAAGGCCTGCGGGCTGGTGACTTCGTGGATGAAATGCCGATCGATAAACACGGCGTCGGGGCCGCCGTCCATCGCTTTCACGACGTGGGCGTCCCAGATTTTATCGAAGAGGGTGGTGGGGGTAGTCATGTCAGGCAGTTACTTCTTTTTCTACGGGATGTGTTCCCAATTCAAACAAAAATTCCGGTGCAAAATCGGCCTCATTCAGCCAGGTGATGGTGTTCAAACCGAGGCTGAAACCGGCAAAATACTTCTTGTCCCGCAAGGGTTCAAAGACTTTGCGGTGGTCGTTGAAAATCGTTTTCTCCAAATCCACGAGGCGCGTTTCACCGTTGTTGAAGGTCAGCAAAACCCGGTAATCACCTTCGTAGTTTGCGGCAATGATGTTGAGAAGCATGGCTATTCAAGAGGTTGAATTTTAGAAAATTCACCGGTCGACAGCAAGGAATTCCAGTTGGTCAGCAATTCGTCTTTGTGCTGTTCGTACCATTCAAAAACCAATTTTAATCCGCGCCGGGGAAATGACCCGTTCACGATTCCCGATTGAATTTCGACCGTAATTTCAAAATCACCGTACCGCGCATGAAAATGCGGTGGATTGTGGTCATTATAGTTCATGAACACGACGATTCCGAGGAAACGGCTGATTTCGGGCATGATCTATTTTTTCTCGTTTTCTTTGGATAAAGCAATTGCCAGAACCTTTAATGATTTTTTCTTTAATTCTAAAGCTGTTAAAGATTTGTCTTCAAATATTTCCGGGAGATTTAAGTCGAAAAACTGCGCAATCTTTGGTTGAATAATAGAAATGACTGTCACCAAATCGACTTTAAAATACTCCTTTTGCTCGAAATATCCTTTCAATAAATAAAATGCCATCTGTTCTGCGATGCGCCAATCTGGAACAACGATGTACCAGACAACCTGAAAACTGCCAATGGCAGCGGTTTGGCGTGAAAGCTGGTCAGCGCGGATGGTGGGGTGCTTGTCGGTTCCGCCAATTTTTAATAATCCTTCGTGTTTAGGATTACTCAAAACGTACAGGTATTGCTTAGCCATTATTCCGTCAGTTTTGAAGCTCTATCTGCTTTTATCTGCTCACCGATTTCCGTGAGCAATGTCTTGATTGCTTTCAAATGCTCAAACTGACGTTCGGGTGGAAGTGCAATCAAAAACGTTTTCAATTCGTCCAAAAGCGCCTCTTTCTCTAATTCAGTTTTCGCCGCCCCGAGCTGCCTGACCTGTTCGCGCAGAATTTCGACCATATCCATTGTTCAGATATTTTTCAAACTTACACCAAAAACTGAAACAAATCCGGTTGGTCGTTGAGGTAGTCGAAGTTGATGTTTTGGGCTTCCATGCGCTGGACGAGCGCCGCGAAATCGTCGCGGTATTTGAGTTCGATGCCCACCAGGGCCGGGCCGGATTCGCGGTTGGTTTTCTTGACGTACTCGAAGCGGGTGATGTCGTCGTTGGGGCCGAGCACGTTCAGAAATTCGCGGAAGGCCCCCGCCCGCTGCGGGAACCGCACCATGAAATAATGCTTCAGGCCCTCGTAGAGCAGCGAGCGCTCCTTGATTTCCTCCGTCCGGGTGATGTCGTTGTTGCCGCCGCCGACGAGGCAAACTACGTTTTTGCCCCGGATTTCGTCCTGCATAAAATCCAGCGCGGCGATGGTGAGCGCCCCGGCGGGTTCGGCCACGATGGCTTCTTCGTTATAGAGTTGCAGAATCGTGGAGCAGACCTTGCCTTCGGGCACGAGCAGGATGTCGTCGAGGGTGTCGCGGCAAATCTGGAAGGTCAGGTCGCCGACGCGCTTGACGGCGGCCCCGTCCACGAATTTGTCGATGTGATCGAGGGTGACGACCTCGCCGCGTTCGAGGGCGGTTTTCATCGAGGGCGAACCGAGTGGCTCTACGCCGATGAGCTTGGTGTGCGGCGAAAGCTGCTTGAACACCGTCGCCACGCCCGAAGCCAGCCCGCCCCCGCCGATGGCGAAAAGCACGTAATCGATTTTGAAATCGGCGTCTTTGAAAATCTCCAGCCCGACGGTAGCCTGGCCTTCGATGACGCCCAAGTCGTCGAAGGGGTGAACGAAGGTAGCTCCGTTGACGGCCTCGAAATCGCGGGCGGCGGCGTAGGCGTCGTCGTAGGTGTCGCCGGTGAGCACGGTTTCCACCTGGTCTTTCCCGAACAATTTCACCTGCTTCACCTTCTGGTTGGGCGTGGTGGTGGGCATGAAAATCGTCCCGCGCACGCCCATTACCCGGCAGGCGTAAGCCAGTCCCTGGGCGTGGTTGCCCGCCGAGGCGCACACGACGCCCTTCGCCAGCGCCTCCGCCGGGAGTTTCGCCATGCAGTTGTAGGCCCCCCGGATTTTGTAGGAACGGACAATCTGCAAATCCTCGCGCTTGAGGTAAATGCCCGCCCCGTACCGCTCCGACAGGTTGAGGTTGTGCATCAGCGGCGTGTGCGTAGCTACCTTGCGCAGGCGCTCGGCGGCCCGGAACACGTCGTCGAGGCGGGGCAGGTGGGCGGTGGATTTTTCGGCAAGGGAGGTTTTCATAGGATGTTCAGTACGCCGCAATCAACGCCTCGGCGGGGATGTTCAGTTTTTCATGCAGCCGACGAATCATGGCGAGGCTAAGTTTACGCCGTCCGTTGAGTACGTCCGATTTCCGGCTGCGGCTACCGAGAATCTGATTCAAGTCGCTTTCTTTCAAACCAAGTTGATCCAGACGAAAACGAATGGCCTCCACCGGATGCGGTGGGGCAATCGGGTGGTGTTCACGCTCGTACTCCTTGACCAGCAGCGAACGCACTTCCAACTCTGCTTCTTCGTCCGAATCGGGTCGAATTTCCAGTTGCATCAATTCGTAGATGCGTTCAAGGGCAGTTTCGTACTCCGCTTCGGTTTTAATGGGCTTTAACATACGCAATGGTTCTGGCATCCAGTTTATCGTACTCCGCATGAGTGCCAATCCAGACAATAAAGACCAGTCTCAGGCGATATTCAACGTCCGTGATGAGCCGAAAATCGTTGCCGTGAATGTTAAACACTACTCGTTTCCCCGTCAAAATCGAGGCATTCCGGTACTGCTGCTTCAGCGCCTGCGGCGAATTCCAAATGGCTTGTTCGGCTTCGGCGTTCCAGCTTTTTAAAGCCTGCTCGGCTTTGGGTTCTTTTTCCCAAAAAAGACGAAGCGTTTTGGAAGCAATCACGCGCATGACAAAGTTACGGAATGCCGTACCCGGTTTGGGTACATTTAAATGAAAAAGAGCGGAAGGTGAGGCCCGCTGTTTTTCAAAAATCAGACTCGATTTTCCGTTGGTTGCAAGCCTTTCCCACTGAGTTGGCGTTGAAACTGAAGGAGTTCTACCCTTTCGTCGCCATCAAAATCCCGGTTGACCACTCTAACGCCGTTACTTGTAAATCAGCCCGTTGGGTCAATTCAGCCAGCAAAGCATCCGCCTTCGTTTTGTGACCCTCCGGCCAGTTGGGTTGCGGCAGTAAATCGTCGATGAAGTACACGCCGCCTTTTTTCAGACAAGCCAACGCTTCGTCAAGCAAACGGTACTTTCCTGCCCAGGTATCCGCAAAGATAAAATCGAAGGATTCCTGATTGCTTTTCAGCCACGCGTCGGCGTCTTCGCAACGCAGGTCGAGCCGGGCATCGGCTCCCAGAAATTGACGGGCTATCGCTACGCAGGCCGGGTCGTTTTCAATGGAAACCAGCGTCGAATCGGCATCCATGCCTTCCAGAATCCAGGCCGTCGAGAGGCCGTTTCCGGTGCCCAGTTCCAGAAAACGCCCGGCGGGTTTCGTCGCCGCCAGTGTTCGAAGCAGCGAGCCGGTCAGGGCGTCCACGTTCAT
This sequence comes from uncultured Cytophagales bacterium, assembly GCA_964244295.1. Classification (GTDB taxonomy): domain Bacteria; phylum Bacteroidota; class Bacteroidia; order Cytophagales; family Spirosomataceae; genus JAJAZB01. The sequence goes on along the minus strand of CAXTIG010000023.1, from coordinate 84,930 downwards.
CGAAAAACCGATTTGCCGGGAGGCTTCGAGAATGGGCTGGTGCAGCCGGGCGGCGGGAGATTGGTGCATGGGTTGATGAAAAACGGTAAGGTCTTTTTTGACCTTACCGTTTTTGGGAAATAGAATTAATTCCGCTCCGGCCGCAGACTGCGCACCGCCGCGCCCGCCTGCCACATTTCCGACTCGCGGAGTTCCTTCAGTTCTTCGTCCAGCTTCACACGGTAGTCGGCCTGGGAGTTGGAGTCGATGGAACGCTGGGCTTGGTCACCGGCTTTCACCGACGCGTAAAGTGCTTCAAAAACGGGCTTGGTGGCATCGTGGAAAGGTTTCCACCAGTCCAACGCCCCGCGCTGGGCGGTGGTCGAGCAGTTGGCGTACATCCAGTCCATGCCGTTTTCGGCCACCAGCGGCATCAGGCTTTGGGTCAGTTCTTCGACGGTTTCGTTGAAGGCTTCGCTCGGCGAGTGGCCGTTGGCGCGGAGCACTTCGTACTGGGCGGCAAAAATGCCTTGAATCGCGCCCATCAGCGTGCCGCGCTCGCCGGTCAGGTCGGAAGTGACTTCTTTGTAAAAATCGGTCTCGAACAAATAGCCCGACCCGACGCCGATGCCCATCGCAATCGCTTTTTCGCGGGCCTGACCGGAGGCGTCCTGGAAGATGGCGAAGGAAGAGTTCAAACCTTTTCCTTCGACGAACAGGCGACGCAGCGAGGTGCCCGAACCTTTCGGCGCGACCAACACCACGTCCACGTCGGCGGGAGGCACGATGCCCGTGCGTTCTTTGTAGGTCACGCCGAAGCCGTGCGAAAAATACAGCGTTTTGCCCGCCGTGAGGTGGGCCTTCACCGTGGGCCACATCGCGATTTGGGCGGCGTCGGAAAGCAAGTAGCAAATGATGGTGCCCCGTTCGAGGGCTTCTTCGATTTCAAACAAATCCTGGCCGGGCACCCAGCCGTCGGCCTGGGCTTTGTCCCAGGTTTTGGACTCCTTGCGCTGTCCGACGATGACCTTGAAGCCGTTGTCTTTCATGTTTAGGCCCTGCCCCGGCCCCTGCACGCCGTAGCCGATGACGGCGATGGTTTCGTTCTGGAGGATTTCACGGGCTTTTTCGAGGGGAAATTCTTCGCGGGTGACGACGTCTTCTTCGGTACCGCCGAAATTGATTTTTGCCATTGTGGATGGGAATTGGGTTGGGAAAAAGGTTGGGAAAACGGTTGGGTTTGAGGTTTGAAGGTTTGAGGTTTGAAGGGTTTGAGGTTTGAATTCATTTTCAAACCTCAAACCCTTCAAACCTCAAACTCAGTTAAGCAATCGCCCAGTCCACGCCCTTGGGCAGGAATTCGACGAGGCCCTGTTCGGTTTTGCCGACGGCCACGCGGCCGGAGCGCACGAATTCGAGGATGCCGTAGGGTTTAATGAATTCGTAAAACTCCATGATTTCTTCGTAGGTGCCGCTTTTTTCGATGACCACGTAGTCGAGGCCCCAATGCACGACCCAGGCGTTGTGATCTTTATTGACCGCGTTGACGTCGAGTTGCCGACCGTTCACGGGCGTTTCGATTTTGTAAAGCGCCGTTTCATTGAAGACGATTTCGTCGTCCAAATACCCGAACACGGCCAGCACGTCCACGATTTTGCGGATTTGGCGGACGAGTTTTTCAACCGTTTCACGGTTTTCCTGACGCAGCACAATCGTGAACCGCGACACGCCCTGCCGCTCGGTTTCGCAGACGGTCAGGCTTTCGATGTTGAGCCGCCGCCGGGTGAACACGATGGTGATTCGGTTGAGCAGGCCAATCGTGTTGGTGGTGAAAACGGAAAGGGTGTAGGTTGTCATGGTGCTTCGTTGTTCGTGCTTCGTACCTCGATTCAATTGGGTCGCTTTTCGTAATGGTTTATCAACCCGTTAAGCAATTGTTTGCATCGGGTTATTTGCTCGAGAAGCGTGTTTAGTTGTGCATTGTCAAAATACCGCTGGTCGCTGGCCAGATACAGTTGGGTTTCCACTTCGTACAGCGACCCTCGGGCTACAAACAAAAATTGAATGGTGTCCTTCGAATGATTTCTTCCAATGCCCTCTGCAATGTTTGAAGGAACTGATACGACGCATCGCCTTAACTGACTACTGAGCCCAAAAACTTCCTCTTTTGGAAACGTTTTGGTCAATCCATACACGTCGTTCACCAAGGCACGGCTTGCCTTCCATACTTCTAACTCGGTGTATGACTTGGTCATTGTCAACAGTTACGAAGCACGAACAACGAAATACGAAGCACACTTCCTACTCCAGCCGAATCGCCGCCACGCTGGCCCCGGCGGGTACCATCGGAAAGACGTTTTCTTCTTTTTCGCAGACCACTTCCAGAAAATACGGCCCGTCGAAGTCGAGCATCGCGTCGAGGGCGGCGCTGAGGTCTTCGCGGCGTTCGACCTTGCTGGCTTTGATGCCGAAACCTTGAGCAATCATCACGAAATCAGGGTTTTGCAGTTCGACAAAACTGTAGCGTTTGTCGAAAAACAACTGCTGCCACTGCCGCACCATGCCCAGAAAGTTGTTGTTGAGCACGATGATTTTCACCGGCAAGCCGCTCTGCGCCACGGTGCCCAATTCCTGAATCGTCATCTGAATCCCGCCGTCGCCCGCGATGGCGATGACCGTGCGGTCGGGCGCGCCCACTTTGGCCCCGAAGGCCGCCGGGAGCGCGAAGCCCATCGTGCCCGCCCCGCCGGAGGTGACGATGCTGTTGTGTTTTTTGAACCGGTAGTACCGGTTGGTAATCATCTGGTGTTGGCCCACGTCGGTCACGGTCACGGCTTCGCCCTTCGTTTTTTCGGAAAGCAGGTTGATGACCTCGCCCATTTTGATTTCGTCGCCGGTGTGGCAGAGCGCGGGCTGGGTGATTTTGGCGTCTTCAATGGCGGCGTATTTGTCAAATTCAGCCCGCCAGGTCTCGTGCTGGGCGCTCTTCACCAGCGGCAGCAGCGCCTTCAAACACGCCTTCGCGTCGCCGACCACGGGCGCGTTGGCCTTCACGTTTTTGTCGATTTCCGCCGGATCGATTTCGATGTGAACGACCTTCGCCTGCTTGGCGTAGGTGTTCAAATCGCCCGTCACGCGGTCGTCGAAGCGCATCCCGACGGCGATGAGCACGTCGCATTCGTTGGTCAGCACGTTGGTGCCGTAGTTGCCGTGCATCCCCAGCCAACCCACGTAATTCGGGTGATCCACGTCAATGACCGACATCCCCAGCAACGTCGTGGCGACGGGAATGCCCGTTTTTTCGACAAACGCCTTTAGCTCGTCCTCGGCGTGGGCAATCTGCACGCCGTGCCCGGCCAGCAAATACGGTTTTTTGGCGCGGTTGATGAGGTCGGCGGCGGCTTGCACCTGCTCCGCTTTCGGCACCGTCCGGGGCCGGTAGCTGACGAGCGTTTCGCATTTTTTGTACGAAAAAAACTGGCTCGTTTTTTCCATCTGGGCCGTGCGGGTGAAGTCGAGCAGCACCGGGCCGGGCCGACCGGTTTGGGCGATGTAAAACGCCCGCGCCACCACGTCAGCCACTTCGTCGGCGCTGGTGAGTTGGTAATTCCACTTCGTCACCGGCATCGAAATGCCCATCACGTCGGCCTCCTGGAAGGCGTCGGTGCCGAGCAGCCGGGCATACACTTGCCCCACGATGCACACCATCGGCGTGGAATCGAGCAGCGCGTCGGTGATAGGCGTGATGAGGTTGGTCGCCCCCGGCCCCGACGTGACGAGCGCCACCCCGGCGCGGCCCGTCATCCGGGCGAAGCCCTGGGCGGCGTGGCCCGCACCCTGCTCGTGACGCACGAGGATGTGCTTGATGTGCTCTTTGAAATGGTAGAGGGCGTCGTAGGTGGGCATGATGGCCCCGCCGGGGTAGCCGAAAATGGTGTCCACGCCCTCGGCCACGAGCGAAAACATCAGAGCTTCCGCGCCGGTGACGTGGCGTTGGGCGGCCTCTTCGAGCAGCGAGGCGGCGGTTTGGAGTTGGGGTGCCATAGCGTCGTTTTTTTAGTGCGACTCGTCCGGATTTGTAATCTGGACGAGATTTAAAAGTCACGAATTCGTAATCTTAGCCTTATTCAATTCAATCCCTTTCTCAAATCCATACATATCAATAATTTTTGCTTTCGTGTAATTCCAGACATTCTCACCTGTGTAGAAGTCAATCGTCCTAAATTCTGCTGAGTACTGGTTAATAATTTCGATATTTTCAGCATAAAAATCACCAATCGCCACTATTGATTTTCTGTCAAATCTCCACAATTTAAATGCACAACAAAAATTTGAGTCGAAAGCAGGAATATTTCCAAAAACTCCGAGCATTATTTTGGTTATGATTGTATCGTAGTTCCGTTCGCCGCCAGATTTCCGTAGAATTTCGTATATTTTTTTATAGATTTCATTGAGTTCGTTGAATTTATCTTCATAAGATTCAGATACGTCAATTTCCCAATAATCTTTAGGAAAATAGATTATTGCTTCAATTATTTTTTCATATATTTTCGCACTTCTTTGAAGCAAAAGTCCTGAGCCTCTTAACATTCCCCAGCTTGCAAGGTAAAACCCCAGAGCAAGGCAACTTTTTTCCATATCATCAGCCAAGCATTTTTTATCTTCAAATTTGTGAAAATAATTGAAACAAAAATCGTAAGAACAGTCCCTGGAATGGGAGAAATCAGCCCCTATATTTTGCGCCATTTTTCGACGCATCTCTTCGATAATATCGGATAAGTCTTCGGCTTTTTTCATTTTGTTGGTTAATCAACCGCCCACCCATCCTCAATCATCTCATCCAGCGAACCATACTCCCAAACCTGCTCGGCATCCTTCCGGTTTTTAACGACGAATTTCTCGTTTATTAAGTCCGAGAAATGAATCAGGCCGAAAACACCTTTGCCGGGCGACCACTTTTTTAACGCCACGTTTCCATCCGCCATAATGTACCGCACATCCGGTTCCTGGATAGCTTCGCGGGTTCGCTTTTGTAGCTCTTCGCTCCACATCGTCAATCGGGGTTAGTCCAGTTTGACTTTACCTTCTCTAAGCAGTTTCAGAAACTCACGTTGTTGTTCGAGGGTCATACCCACGAGTTTTTCGGCCATTTTTGTTTTTACCTGACGGAAAAACGCGACCGAATCAAAGGTTTTCTCTTTCACCGCTGCCATAGTTGATAAATTCTTTAGGTGAACGAATGTCAATCAACGGGTAACCCAAGCGCAGGTTCACTGCATTTACCATCCGAATTCGGTTGTAATTGACGATGTGTTTGAAATTCCAGCTTATCAGCACGTCCAGGCGATGAACCGATGCCAACGCAATGTGCAGCGCATCGTTGTAACTGCTTTTTGGCAACACACTATCTTGTAAATACTGGTCTGCCAGTTCTCTTGTCTCGTCGGACAGTTCCAGGAAATGAAAACACCCGCCGGGCACTTTCTTCAATACCTCCCGAACTGCCGCCGGGGCAAAGACCAATTCAGTTTCCGTTACTTCTGACACGTACACGTCAATTTCAGCCTTTTCAACGCGCTCAAAGAAAAGCCGGGTGTCGGTTTCAAACTCTTCGTCGTAGTAACCGCCCACGACCGACGTATCGATGTAAACCCTCGGCTTCATAAATCCGTCACGCACCCCTCGCTCGCCGGGGACACGTTTTTGATGTATTTCCGCAAAATCCCCTGCATAAACGGCGATTCCGGCGCGACCCACGCCGCTCGCCGTGCCGCCAGTTCATCGTCCGAGACGTGCAGTTGGAGCACGTTATTCACCGCGTCGATGGTAATCATATCGCCGTCTTTCACCAGCGCAATCGGGCCGCCGTCCTGGGCTTCGGGGGTGATGTGCCCGACCACGAAGCCGTGCGTGCCGCCCGAAAACCGCCCGTCGGTAATCATCGCCACCGACTGGCCCAGCCCCGCGCCCATCACCGCCGAGGTGGGTTTGAGCATTTCGGGCATGCCCGGCCCCCCCTTCGGGCCTTCGTAGCGAATCACCAGCACGCTGCCGGGTTTCACTTCGCCCTTGTTGAGCGCCTCGATGAGGCTTTCTTCTTTTTCGAAAACGCGGGCGGTTCCCTCGAAGCGCTCGCCTTCCTTGCCCGTGACTTTCGCCACTGCCCCGGTGGGAGCCAGGTTGCCGTACAGAATCTGCAAGTGCCCCGTGGCTTTCAACGGTTGGCTGACCGGGAAAATGATTTTCTGAGCTTCAAAATCCAAATCCGGCTCCCCGACCAGGTTTTCGGCGACGGTCTTGCCCGTCACCGTCAGGCAATGGCCGTGCAGCAGGCCTTCCTTCAGCAAATACTTCATCACCGCCGGAACGCCGCCAATGGCCAGCAGGTCTTCCATGAAGTACTTGCCGCTGGGTTTCAAGTCGGCCAGCAATGGGGTGCGGTCGCTGATTTTCTGAATATCGTCCTGGGTAAACGGCACGCCCGCCGCCCGTGCGATGGCCAGGTAGTGCAACACGGCGTTGGTCGAACCGCCGAGGGCAATGACGACCGTCATCGCGTTCTCGAACGCCTCGCGGGTCATGATGTCGCGGGGCAGGATGTTCTTTTCCAGCAGGTTCCGCATCGCCTGCCCGACGGCCCGGCACTCGGCCTGCTTGCCTTCGTGGGTGGCCGGGTAGCTGCTGCTGTTGGGCAAGCTCAGGCCCAGCGCCTCGATGCTCGAAGCCATCGTGTTGGCCGTGTACATTCCGCCGCAGGCCCCCGCGCCGGGAATCGAGTTTTGAATGACGCCCTTGTAATCTTCGTCGGAAATCGTGCCCGCAAACTTTTTGCCCAGCGCCTCGAAGGCCGAAATGATGTCGAGTTTCTGGCCCTTGTAGCTGCCCGTGCGAATCGTGCCGCCGTACACCATGATGGCCGGGCGGTTGAGCCGGGCCGAGGCCATGATGGCACCGGGCATATTTTTATCGCAACCCACCACGGTGATCAGGCCGTCGTACCACTGCCCGCCCACCACGGCTTCGATGCTGTCGGCGATGAGGTCACGGCTGGGCAGGGAGTAACTCATGCCGTCGTTGCCGTTGGTCATGCCGTCGGATACGCCGATGGTGTTGAAAATTAAGCCCACCAACCCCGCTTCCTGCACGCCTTTCTTCACGTGGACGCTCAGGCCATTGAGGTGCATGTTGCAGGTGTTGCCTTCGTAGCCGGTGCTGGCAATGCCCACCTGGGCCTTGTCCATATCGGCTTCGGTCAGGCCCACGCCGTAGAGCATGGCCTGCGCGGCGGGGTTGGTTACTTCCTGCGTCAGCGTACGGCTGTAGCGGTTCAATGGGTTGGTGGCGATTGCGGTACTCACGGGCAAACTTTGGTTTGTACTATTTCTTTTTTACTTGCCTTATTCCAAGAACTCACCGGGCCGATAGCAAAAAGACCTTTCTCAGGGGGGTGAGAAAGGTCTTTTTCAAGGAGTAAAAGAAACCCGTCTCACACCGGATGGCTGAGCACGAGGAGGAGAATGACGAGGCTGCTTGCGGGGCGAATCATGGAAAAAGTCAAACGGAAAAAAGTCGTTTGACTTTTGCAAAAGTGGGCGAAGTGTTTTTTGAAAGCAAGGGTTTCCCCCATAAAATTTTGTAAAAAATAGAGAACGGCATCGTTTCCTGACAATTCGCTAACGAGTCCGCCGTTGTGTTTGCGATTTCGTAACGACTCCGCCAAATGCGCTCCCCGTTTTACGGATTTGCCAATCTTCTCTTTTTATGCTTGCAAAACGCCTGTTGTCGCTTAGAAATTCGGTGAGCCGGGTCGCCCCAGCCCTGACGCTGACCGTTTCGTTGTTCGCCTGCGGCGGTTCCTCCTCCGACCCGACGCCCCTGACTTACCCCAGCGTTTCGACCACGACCGCCCCGAAGGTGCTGACCACGACTTCGGCGGGCGTGAAGGTGTTCGGCGGCGGTTACGGTTCAGCCCTGGCTCAGAACCCCAACGACCCCGCCGTTTTCTACCTGCTCACCGACCGAGGCCCCAGCGTGGAAGCGGCCTCGGGCTTGACCAGCATATTCCCGGTTCCCACCTTCACGCCCCAAATCGGAAAATTCCGACTCGATGGCGATTCCCTGCAACTCGTCGAAACGATTTTGCTCAAAAATTCCAGTGGCACCCCGTTCAGCGGCTTGCCAACACCTGCCGCTTCGGGAATCGTGACCGAACTGGCCCGGAATGCCCAGGGGCAAACCCTGCCCGGCGACCCCAACGGCCTCGACCCGGAAGGACTGGTGTCACTGTCCGACGGCACGTTCTGGATTTCGGAAAGTTACGGGCCGTCCCTGCTGCACGTCGATGCGTCGGGGAAAACCCTGGAGCGAATCGGCCCAACCTCGACCGGACGCGCCTTGCCGAAAGTGCTGGCCCGGCGGCGTCCGGGGCGTGGCTTGAACGGGCTGACCTTTACCCCAGACGGAAAAACGCTCGTGGGCCTGATGCAGTCGCCGCTCTACAACCCGGCGGCCACCCACGATGCCTCGCGCTCGCTGCGGCTACTCACGTTCGACCTGACCACCGGGGCCACCCGGCAGTTCGTCTACCTGCTCGACAACCCCACCTACGCGGGCGTCAGCGACCTCGTCGCCCTCAGCAACGACACGTTTCTGGTGCTGGAACGCGACGGGAATTTCCTGAAAAATGGCACCACGCCCGCCAAACTGCTTTACAAAATCAGCCTCGCCGACGCCACCGACGTGAGCGACCCCGCCAACGGCGAAGCCGGTCGCCTCGTGAACGGCAAAACGATTGATTTCGCCAGCCCCGCCGAACTCCAGGCCAACGGCATCAAAACCGTCCAAAAAACGCTGGTAGCTGATTTGCTGAAAATCCTCCCCGGCTACCCGCACGACAAACCCGAAGGACTATCCCTCCTCAGCCCCAGCCTGCTGGCCCTGAGCAACGACGACGATTTCGGAATTACCGCCGGTTCCGACGGAAACCCGGCGCAAAAGCGCCTACCCTTCACCGGCAACGTAGACCGAGGTGCGGTGTATTTTATCCGACTGGATGCACCGTTGAAGTAGTGAAAAGTTAAAAGTGAAGAGTGAAAAGTTGAGATGCCCGTTGTTTGTCCAACTTTTCACTCTTCACTTTTAACTTTTCACTCGTCCCACCACCATCTCCGCCACCGTCAGCCCAATCGAGAGCGAAGAAGTCGCGGCGGGCGAGGGCGCGTTGAGGACGTTGATAATTCGATCTTCTTCCAAAATCGCGAAGTCGTCGAGTAGGCCGCCGGTACGGTCGCAGGCCTGGGCGCGGACGCCCGCGCCGCCGGGTACGAGGTCGTGTTCCTGAATTTCGGGGATTAATTCCTGCAAGGCTTTGGTAAACGCGCTTTTTGAGAAACTGCGGTAAATTTCGCCGAGGCCCGTTTCCCAGTACTTCGCCGCTACTTTTTGAAAACCGGGCCAGGAAATGGTTTCGTAAAATTCCCTGGCATCGAAATCCAGTTTTTTGTAGCCCTCGCGGCGGAAGGCCAGGACGGCGTTTGGGCCAGCTTCCACGCCGCCGCCAATCATCCGGGTGAAATGCACGCCGAGGAAAGGAAAATTAGGATCGGGAACGGGGTAAATCAGGTTTTTAACGAGGTGGTGCCGGTGCGGTTTCAACTCAAAATACTCGCCCCGGAACGGCACGATGCGCACGTCGAGGGGAGTCGTGCGGCCCATCTGAGCCACTTTGTCGGAATACAGTCCGGCGCAATTGACGACGAGGCTCGTTTCGTAAGCCGTTTTTTCGGTGGAAACGATGCAGCGGCTGGGGCCTTTAGTGAGGGCCGTCACCCGTTCGCCGAGGTGGATTTCGCCGCCCGCCGCCCGGACTTTTTCCGCCAGTTTTTCACAAACTTTTTTGTAGTCAATAATCCCCGTCTGCGGCACGAACAGGCCCTCCACGCCCGTCACGTGGGGTTCGATTTCGCGGAGTTCGGCCCCGCTTAGTTTCCGCAGTCCACCCAGGCCGTTTTGCTGGCCGCGCTCGTGGAGAATCTGGAGTTGTGGGCGTTGTTCGGGCTTGGTAGCGACCACAATTTTCCCGCACAAGTCGTAGGGAATGCCTTCGGTTTCGGCAAAATCCACCAGCATTTCGTAGCCCCGGATGCAATTGCTGGCTTTGAGGCTGCCCGGTTTGTAGTACAGCCCGGAGTGAATCACGCCCGAATTGTGGCCGGTCTGGTGGGCGGCGACGTATGATTCTTTTTCGAGCAAAAGCAGGCGGGTGCTGGGGCGCTGGCGGAGGAGTTGGTGGGCCGTAGCCAAGCCAACGATGCCCCCGCCGACAATCGTAACGTCGTAAAGCATAGCCGCAAAGGTAGGGGAGGGGCGGGATTCATTCCGCTCCCGCACCGGATGGATTCGGGTCTGCGAAATTGCTTGCGGGGAGGTACCCCCAAAAATGGGGGTAGTCCATTCGGGATTTCTGCCGTTTCTTCACGGCGGAAATTGAATTCAGGTCGTTTGCCCATGTCCACTCGCTCCGGTTCTGCTTCGTCCTCTGCTCAACTGGGTTGCCGCCAGTTTGAGTCGGTTCCCGGCGTGTTGGCGGGCATCCGGGAGTCGGAACAGGGCCGGAGCCAGTTGCTGTTCGACTGCCTGTACCGGCATTTTTTCGGACCCGTCAAAACGTACATTCTCCACCACGGCGGCACCGAAGACGATGCCTGGGACGTGTTTCAGGAGTACGTCGCCGAACTTTTGCAGCAAATCAACGAGCAAAACGTGTCGTTCGCCGGGTACGAGGGGCCGTTTGGGGCCGTGCTGATGCGGGCCGTGAAAAGCCTCTGGGTGGTCCGTTTTCGGAAAAAAGAATACAAAACCACCACCATCGGCCTGCCCGACGAAGCCTGGGCCTTGCCCGGCGACTGGGACACGGAGGCGTTTTTGCACCACCAGGCCCAGACCCGCGCGCTGGAGCAGGCCCTGGCCGAATTGCCCCCCAACCAGCGCACCTTCGTGGAATTATTTTACCAGGAAGGCAAATCGTACCAGGAAATCGAAGCGCTATCCGGCCAGCGCGCCGACAGCCTGAAAAGCAATCGCCACCGCATCATGGAAAAACTGAAGGGGCGTTTTTTAGCCCTTTTGTAAAACCCGGTCATGGAACTTTCGGAGGATTTATTCGAACAACTGGAAGCCTACCTCGACGGCACCCTACCCGCCGCCGAGCGCGAGGCGTTCGAGGCGCGCCTGACTACCGACGAGGCCCTGCGCCAGGAATTGGCCACCCAACGGGCCATGCGCCGGGCCTTGAGCGTGCGGGGCTTTCAACACCAATTGCAACAGGCCCGTCGGCGGCAGGAAGGCACCGGGTCGGGCATCCAAACCCAGCGGGCGGGGCGGGTGATTCGCCCCCGCTGGGGGCTTCCGGCCTGGCAAACCTACGCCGTGGCGGCTTCGGTGGCGGTGGTGTTGCTGGCGGGCGTGTGGGTCTGGACGGGCGGATTCCGCTCCCCCGCCGAGCGGGCCTTCGACGAATTTTACCAGCCCGAAGCCCAGTCACGCGGCGGGTGCCCGCAGGAGTTGCCCGCGTTTGCGCGGTACGTCGAACGAAACTACGAAGCGGCGCTGCTCCAGGCCAGCGCCCAAACCGACGACTCGACGCGCTGCCTCACGTACTTTCAGGGCCTGACCTACCTGGCCCTGAAGCGGCCTTCGGAGGCCATTGCCCGCCTGACCGAGGCGACCCGTTCGCCGGAGCGCCTCATCCGGATCCGGGCCGAGTGGTACCTGGTGATGGCGTACCTCCAGGCCGGACAACCCGATACGGCCAAGCAGGTGCTGCTCCGAATCGCCACCACGCCCGACCTCGAAAACCCCTACCGCGCCCCGGCCCGGCGCATGATGGATGAGTACCTCCCTGAGTAAGAATAGCACGAATTCTCAATGTTCAACGACCGATTGGATTGTGTAGCCAGCCGAAAATTACCGGTTTACAATTGAACGGCTCCTTAAAATACTGATTTTCAGTACCTAAATTGAACATTGATCATTGAAAATCAAGAATTCTTTTGCCTTTCGACTCTGGCTCGGCCTTTGGTTGGGGCTGGCCCTCAGCCCCGCGCCCGCCCAAACCAAACGCGCCCTGCTCATCACCATCGCCCGCTACGCGCCCGGCAGCGGCTGGGGCCAACTGAGCAGCGACCGCGACGGCGAATTGATGACCCAAACCCTCCGACGACAGGGCATCACCCGCCTGGCCCACCTGCGCAACGAAGCCGCCACCCTGGCGGGCATCCGAAAAGCCCTCGACACCCTGCTCAGTGAGGCCCGGCCCGGCGACAACCTGATTTTGCACTACGCCGGTCACGGCCACCAGGTGCTGGACCGAAACGGCGACGAGCCGGACGGCCTCGACGAGGCGCTCGTGCCCTACGATGCCCCGCGCCGGGCCGATTACGCCCGCTACCGGGGCGAGCGCCACTTGCTCGACGATGAAATCGGAAGCTGGGTTTTGCGGCTTCGCCGAAAAGTCGGGCCTTCGGGGCAGGTCTGGCTGCTGCTCGATTGCTGCCACGCCGGCACGGGTGCCCGCGCCGGGGCCACGCGCGCCGTTCGGGGCGGGGCACCGCCCATTGCCCCGGCGGATTTTCAGTTTCCCGAAACCAGATCCGAATCCGAAACCGCTGCCGACCAGTCCGTCGGCGCGACGCGGGGTTCCGGCCCGTTGGCTCCCTTCGTGCTGATGGCGGGTGCCCTGGCCAGTCAACTCAACTACGAAGTCACCGACGAGGCAGGCCAATCCCACGGGGCGCTCACCTACGCCGTGGCCGAAGCCTTCACCCGCCTGCGGGCGGGCGATTCGTACCAGCGTTTGTTTAACACCGTCACCCAGTGCCTGGCCGAAAAAGCGCCCCACCAATCTCCCGCGCTGGAAGGCGACACGGCCGCTCCGGTGCTGGGGGGCGACGTGGTGAGCACGCCGGGCTGGTTTGACGTGGTCCGGCAGACGGGAACCAACCTGACCCGCACGGTGCGGGTAGTGGCGGGCTGGCTGACGGGCCTGTTTGCCGAAAGCCGGTTGGGCTTCGTGCCCCCCAACCACAGCCGGGGTCACGCTGAGGGGAGCGGTCCGTCGCACGGGCGAAGCGCGGCGGCGGTGGTTGTGCGGGGTCGCGTGACCTCGGCGGGGTTGCTGGAGTCGGTCGTGGAACTCGACCGCCCGCTTCCGGCCAGCGCGGCCTCAGCCCTGCGGGCCTACGAAACCGAGAAAGCGTTTGGAGAAACCGCCCTGCTCGTCGGGCTGGACGTTTCGCTGCCCGACGATTTTTTAATTTCTGTGAAAAAAGCCCTGGCCGAATCACTCGACCTGCGCCTGGTGGAAGCGGGCCGGGCTTCGCACCTGATTCGCCGGGAGAACTCGGTTTTGTTCCTGACGGAAACGGCCACCTTTCGCACCCTCGACAGCCTGCCCCTGGCTCATCCCGACCCGGCGGGCCACTTCGCCAACCGCCTGCACGACGAATACCTGGCCCGCCTCGTGCGCGGATTGCACCTCGAACACCCCCAGTTGCGGGGTACGCTCGGCCTGTTGGGCGATTCGCTCAGGGGCGATGCCGCCGGGTATCCTACGTTTCGGACGGGTACGCGGCTCCGGCTCCGGCTGGTCAACACCGGCTCGCTGCCCTGCTACGCGGCGGTGCTCGACGTCCAGCCCGACGGCGTACTCCACACCCTCTTGCCCAATCCCGACCGGGGTTACGCCGAGGTGTACCTCCGCCCCGGCGAGGCGCGCGAAATCAGCCTGCGCCTGACGCCGCCTTACGGGGCCGAGGTGTACAAAGCCCTGTTTTCTTCCCATTTTTTAGATCCCCGTTCGGCCATTCAAACCCGTGGTAACGCACCCGCTTCGCCGTCGCAACACCCCTTTTTAGGGCTGCTGCGGCGGGGCTTCCGGGGCGAGCCGCCCGCCCCGCTCCCCACCGATGGCCTCGGCACGGCCACCTACGCCTTTCGGATCGTGCCCTGAACTTTTTTTCATTTTGGTTGATGACATCGTAGCCGGTTTTGGCAAAAAGGAAGTGAACCCGTTTCACTCCATCCTTTTTCGCCATGCTCCATTCCCGAATTCTCAGCACGCCCGTCGACTTTCTTCGCTACGAAACGCTCTACCTGCAACGAGCAGGCGTGGCCGTCGACCCCGAGTACCTGCGCGATTCGCACGTCCGGGTATTTTTCCAACCCGGTGAAACCGCCCCCGACGGGGCCGAACGCTGGCTGGGCGGGTACATCCAGCACCGCAACGGGCGCTTACGCTACCTGGCGGGCTTCGACGAATCGCAACGCCGGGCTTTGCTCGACGCCCACCATCTGTCGCCCCAGGACTGGGTGGAAATCAGCGGATTGTTTATCGAAACCCGGACCACCGGCTACCTGGGGCGTTTACAGGTGTACCTGACGATGCTCCTCGAAGCCTTCCGGACGGGCAAGCCGATTTTTCTGGGGGGGGCCGTGCTGTCGGGGCTTCAGGGGTACCAGCGGCAAGTGTTTCCCCACCTGCTTTTCAACGGACCCGCGCTACTTGGGGGGAAGGTGCGGAGGCTCCAGGTGTACTACGTCCGCCGGTACGAGGTGCCGTTTACGCTCGCCTGGGCTTTGCTCAAGGACGTAGTCCGCCACCTGTTTCACGCGCGGCCCCGCCGGAAAACCATCCCGGTTTAGGGCCGTCGAGCCTAAATTTTACTGTTCTTCTTGTCTACGTCCCTCTTTTTCTCTCCAATTGCCATGAAAAATTTCCGTTTTCCCCCTCCGATCGCGGCCCGTTGGGTCTGGCTGCTGCTGGTCATTTCCTCGTTTTTCCAGGCTTGCGGTTGATCGTCGGCCCGGAACTCCGCCGTCACGACGGGGGTAGCGTGGAAAGGGCGATTTTTCGAGGTGCTGAAAATACGGCCCGAAGGGGTGTAGGACAAGTTTATTAGCCCCCGCGCGGCGTCCGCTGATTTTAATCAGGGGAAAGAGAGACAATTGAAAGTGGATCGATAACCGTTTCAACGGTTTACCGGCCACAAAACCGTTGAAACGGTTCCACCCAAGCACCCCGTTGGGACTTTATCCCCACCACTGAAGTGGTGGGCTGATAAACTTGTCCTACACCCGGCCCGAAGCGTAAGCCAGCCCGTCGGCGCGCGCTTCGTCATCCCCTGGTTTCTGGGGGATGACGAAGCGCGCGCCGTTTCCGATCTTCGTCGCCGAATCGATTCCGCCCTTTTTCTCCGCCCCTGTCAGGTGAAAAATTTAGCGGCGGAGAACGGGTCTTTTTAAAAACGGATGATGCCTGGAAAGCCAACGCTAAACTCGTTGGAATTCAGGATTTGTCCACTACTTTGGACTTTCGTACTCGTTTTATCATCGGTAACGAACGGGAAATCCCGGTCTGGTTTTTCCAACCCACACATGACCCTCTGGCCACGTACCCTTTTTTGCCTTCTGCTGCTGATCAGTCGGCAGACCAGCGCCCAGCACCTGAGTTTCGGGCAAGTGTTCACGATTTTCGAGGCCTCCCACGAGCGCCGAAGCGTGGTGCTGACCGCCAACGGCTTCGTACCCGACGGCCCGTACAAGTTCGGGGGTAAGACTTGCCTGCGCTTTTCGCACGAGCAGCCCGATTTTAACAGCCAACCCTACGTGGAACTGGCCTCGTACTGCCCCGGCGGCGCGCTTAGCTACGGCACCTACAGCCCCGACCACGCCACCGATCTGAAGATGCAACTGCTGAAGCGGTTTAATTTTGAAGACAAAGGCAGCCTGACTTCCGCCGAAGGGCGCCTCAAAAACCGGTATCAAAAAGGGGCGCTGATCGTGGAAACCCACCAAACCAAAGACAGTCAGCAACAGGACCTGTGGCTGTTTCAGGTGTACCAGGATTCCGTACTGCTGAGCAACCTGCCCACGCCCACCGAGAAAAACAAGAGCCGGGGTACCGAACTGGATACGGCCCCCAGCGGCCCGGTGAGCATGAAAGGCACGTACCACGCCCTGCTCATCGGCGTGAACGAGTACACCGATCCCAGCATGGACGATTTGCGGTTTCCGGTGGAGGACGTGGCCAAACTCAAGGCCGTACTCACCCGCCGGTACACCTTCGACGAGCGCCACGTGAGCCTGCTCACCAACCCCAGCCGCCGCGCCATCGTGCGGGCGCTCGACGAACTCAAGCGCCGGGTCGGCCCCGACGACAACGTGCTGATTTTCTTTGCCGGGCATGGGCGGAACAACCCCACCAAAACCCAGGGTTTCTGGCTGCCCGCCGATGCCGAAGATGCCTACACCGATAGCTGGTTGAGCAACAGCACCGTGAAAGACCAGTTGCAGGAATTTTCCTGCCGCCACGTGCTGGTCATTTCCGATGCCTGCTTCAGCGGGGGCATTCTCACCGCCCGCAGCGGGGGAGGCAAAGGCCCCTCGAAGTCGATTCAACAGCTTTACCAAACCCCCAGCCGCAAGGCCCTCACCAGCAGCGCCGACACGCCCGTACCCGACAACAGTCCCTTCATCAAATACCTGCTCGAAAGCCTGGTAGAGAACAAAGACGCGTACTTTTCATCGGCGGATTTGTTCCTGAGCCTGCGCGCTCCCGTTGGCAACAACAGCCAGACCAAGCAACTGCCCCAGTACGGGGTCATTCCGGAAACGGGCGACAAGGGCGGCGATTTTATTTTCATCCAGCGGGAAAAGTAGGGGGTGAATGAGGGATTGGGGAAATGGGTAATTGGGTGATTGGGGAAATCGGTAATTGGTTTTTGAGATAATTTCATGTTTATCAAGAAGTTATCGGTTACCTGTTTCCCCAATCACCCATTTACCCCTTCCCTTTCAAAAATTTTACTTTCCCGTGATGACCTTTTGGTTTTGATTGACAAGAACCGGGTGTAAACCAATCAACCCGTTTCTTTTTTTTCAATCAAACCATGAAAAACGCCTCTGTTTTCCCGACCCTGACCGTTGCGATGGTTGCCGTGCTGGCCCTGAGCCTGACTTCCTGCCGCAAAACCGACGAAGTCGGTTACCGCTACGACCTGCCCGAGGGCGTTCAAAAAATCGTCCCCGAAGCCCTTCTCGACACCCTAATTCGCAAGGGCATGGTCATTCACGAGGGCCTCACGCCGCCCACTCTGAACGGTGTGTTCCGCATCTCGCCGTTTGAACTGGTCACCCCCTACGGGCCGGAAGACGGCTGGCAGCGGGGGAAGGTCGTGGCGGACTATAAATACCGGTTTTACGACCAGAGCACCGACAAGCAATCGCTCAAAATCGACAGCAAACAACCGTCCGGCAGCGACGCGGCGACGGGACTGGGGGCCTTCGTGGCGGGCCAGGACAACAGCTTTACCATTTTTGCGGAAGTCGCGGGACAGACCAGCGGCGCGACGTACAAGCAACTGGCCGTGATTTCGGGGGAATGGACCGCCCAGGGTCTCCGCAACTTTCAGTACGCCTTCATCATGAAGGAAAAGAACGACCCCGGTACTAAACTAATCAGCGTGGGCAAAGCCCGGGTCTGGAAAGACGGCGACGGCACCTCACCCAGCGAAGCGAACTTCCGCCTGGCCGCCGAGGACGTGCTCCGGCAGACCGGAGCAGCGCCCGGCCTGGGGAGTCAACAGTAATCGACGGCATTTTTTCTCCAAAAAGCGACCTCCCGGCGGGGTCGCTTTTTTTGATTTTTCGTTTTTGAAACCCTAAACAGCTTCCACAAAAAATTAGCTGGAGTCATCAGTGTGAAAAGGGTTTCAAAAAAATAAGTACCCCGCGTGATGACCTTTCGCCGCCCCCGCGCAAGAAGGGAGTGTACCCAATCCCTACACGCCCATGAACGCACCCCGACTCCTCCGCGCCGGCCTGATTACGGCCCTCACCTGCCTCGCCCCGCTGCTGGGCCAACCGGCCCTGCTCACGCATCCCTTCACGTTCACGCTCGTGGTCAGTAGCCTGCTCATGCTGCTCACGCAGCCGGTGCTGCGGTGGCAGGACCTGAGCGTCCACCGCTCGACCGACCGCCTCACCATGCCGCTCATCGTGGTCACGGTGATCGGCACCCAGATGGCCTCCCTGGCCGAGTGGGCGTACTTCCGCGCCGACCACCGCATCACGGTGGGGCCGGGGCTGCTGGTGGGGGCGGGCCTGCTGGTGGGCGGCATTGGCCTGCGCACCTGGGCCATTGCGCTCCTCAACCGGCACTTCACCGCCAGCGTAACCGTGGGCCGCGAGCAGCCCCTCGTGCGCCGGGGACCCTACGCCTGCCTGCGGCACCCCAGCTACACCGGCGCCTTGCTGTGGGTGAGCAGCACGCCGGTTTTGCTCGGCAACACCCTCACGACCTGGCTCACGCCCCTCTTGCTGCTCGGGGCGTACCTGCTGCGCATCCGGGCCGAAGAGCGCGAATTGCTGGCGGCGTTTGGCCGCCGCTACCGGCACTACCAACGGACCACCTGGCGGCTGATGCCTTTCGTGTGGTGAAATTGGGGTGACAACCCCCTGAAAATGGGGGTTGTCCCTCCTTCGGTCGGGCGGGTTCTTTACGGTCGGATTCAACGCTTTTTCATCCGACTCATTCCTCTCCACCCGTCGGATGGTGTCGCGTCGTCTGACCGGTATTTTCCTCCATCCTTTTTCCGCTTATGCCATGAAATTAAGTTTACCCCGCCTGCTTTTTGGGCTGTTGCTGCTGGTTCCGGCCCTGGTCCGGGCGCAGGCTCCTTCGCGCGAGAGCGAACTCGATGCCGTGATCAACGCCATGGAAAATAACCAATCGGTGAAAGACCGGAAGGTTAGCCTGCGCATCCTGCAATTTGAAATCGGCACCGACCGGCTTACCCCCGGCGACCAAAAGTACCTCGATTCGATGGCGGTGGCGCTGGCCAAAATTCCGACGGTGACGCTCGAAATCAGCGGCCACACCGACAACACGGGCAGCGCCAAACGCAACTACAAACTTTCCCAGGCCCGGGCCAATCGGGTGCGGGGTTACCTCATTGGCAAGGGCACCGTGGCCCGGCGCATCCGGGCGGTGGGTTACGGCAGCAGCCAACCCCTGACCACCAACGACACCCCCGAAGGCCGGGGAATGAACCGCCGGGTAGAACTGAAGTTTCAGGGCCTGACCAACGACGTGTACACCCTGGTCACCAAAGGCGGGAAAAAAATCCCGACCACCTACCTGGTGGTGAGCAAGGACGGCAAAACCCTCAGTTACCGCGAAACCGCCAACGGGCCGGTTTCGAAGCTGTCGGCGGGGTCGGTCGATTACCTGATCATGCCCGACGGCTCGCGTATGACCATGAGCCGGTTTACCAGTGGCGGATCGGGTGGGGCGGAAAATCCGGTCGAGCCACTCAGTCCGGAACCGGCTCCCACGTCGGTTACGCCCGTCGATACGCTGTACATCGCCGCCAAAAAAGCACTGCCCATCGGGGTTGTCCTGTACGGCGAGGGGCTGTTTGCCCTGGAGGGCCTGTCGAAAACCTGGGTAAATCCCGACGAAGGCATTGGCATTCGGCAGGGCTTTGGCGCGGGAGTCGTGGTCTCGTACTACCTCCGGCCCCGCCTCGCGCTCCTGTTCCAGGGTGGGTACGCCCAGTGGCAGGTCGAACGACGGTACATGACCACCGAGCGCGTCGTGGTGTTTACCAACGACCAGAAACTCACCCGCGTGCTGGCCCAGGTCGGAATTCGGCTGTACGCCCTGCGGAGCGTGTACCTCCAGCCGATGGCCGGTGGCCAACTCTTTAAATTAACCAGCCAGAACTCCGCCACGCATCCCGAAGGGCAACAACCCACCAAAGCCAGCAAGTTCTTGGCCACCTTCGGCGGCTCCATCGGCTTCGAGAAGCGGGTGAATAAACTCGTGTTCGACGTAGCGGCCCAGTACCAATTCAGTCCCAACAGCGGCTTCGGAGCCGCTAGCGATCCGCTCCACTACGTGGGTTTGCGGCTCGGGGTGGGCTTGCGCCCGCAGGTCGATTGATTCCTCCACTTTTTATTCCGTAACCTCCCATGCTACACCGACTTTTTTTCTTGCTTTTCGTCGCGACGCTGTTTGCCGGGTGCAAACGTGAAGTGGACTACATCACCGTTCCGACCTCGATCGACCCCAAAGACCCCAATCAGTTGAGCCGCTACATCGTGCTGCCCAACGGCAGCCTCGTCGTAACCGGCACCCCACCCGCCCCCAACGGCGGCACCCAGGCCCCGCGCATTAGCCTCGTCAACACCGGCTCGGTCACGGCCAGCAACGGGGGCGTGGCCGTGCTCACGTTTCAGGTGCCCGGAGGCACCGCCGCCTTGGGTGGGTACTACGTGCAGGTGCAGGGATCGAGCACGTATTTCAACGTGCCGGTCAGTGCCAGCGGAAATCCCAGCATCGCTTCCATCCCGATTCAGTTGCCCGCCAACACCACCAACGGACGCTTCTGCGTCAACCTCTGGGCCTACGATGCCACGGGCCGCGTCAGTGGGGTCATTCAGCAGTGCGTGGACGTACTGCAACTCGGCACGGGCGATTTGCAGGTAAACCTGACCTGGGATACCAACGGCACCGACGTGGATTTGTACGTAAAAGAACCCAATGGAAACGAGATCTATTTTGGAGACCGTAGCTCCTCTACTGGGGGACAACTGGACCGAGACGATACCAACGGCTTCGGTCCGGAAAACATCTACTGGCTGAATCAATTGCCCGATGGGGAGTACAAAATTTCCGTAGACTACTTCAGCGGTGGACCGGCCACGAACTACTACGTCACCGTGACTGCCGGCCGAACGGTAAAATCGTACACGGGCGTACTGACAAACAGTGCCACGACCAAAACCGTGGTAACCGTTCGTAAACAGGGCGGTTCCTACTCGTTCAGCAACTAAGCTTCCTTCCCAACGGCTGGCATCCGGTGCGTTTCGGGCGGAGACAACCCCCTGCTTCTGGGGGTTGTCTCCGCCCTGGCCGGGTGAGTTCTTTACGAGCGGATTCTGCCTTTTCATCCCTCTCTTTTTTTAATCATCCCTCTCTCTTTTTCCAAATCATCTTCTTTTTCTCCTTCACCCTAACCCGTTTTCCCGATGAACGCCCTCGTCAGACTCGCCCGGATGGGCACCGGCCTGCTCTTCCTCCTCCTGCTGGTGCTGCCCGCCCGGTCGCAAAGCAAAAAAAACAAGCAACCCGAAACCACGATTGAACAAGTGGCCGAAAAATGCAAGGGCCTGTCCTACGACAAGCGCGTGGTGGTGAAAGTGGCCCGCTTCAGCGTGTCGGCCAAATCAGCCCAGGCGCAGTCGAGTTTCGGTGAAGAACTAGCGACCATGCTGACCTCGGCCATTCAGCAGACCAACTGCTTCCGGGTGGTGGAAACCAACAAAAACGTGAGCGATGCCACCGGCGAAATGGCTTTCGGGCAAGATGGTTTCAGCAACGGCTCCGGCCCGCAAGCGGGCAAAATGCTGGGGGCGCAACTCGTCGTGACGGGCGAAATCACCGATTTTTCGGAAGGGAATTCCTCCTCGTCGTTCATGGGGGTCAGTTCGAGTAAAAACCAGGCGAGCGTAGGCTTTACGCTCAAATTGCTCAACCCCCAAACGGGCGAAATTTTGTTTGCCAAAGACGTAAACAGCACGGGGAGTTCGTCGTCGAGCAGCGTGCGGATTTTTGGGGTCGAAACGAAGGGATCCACCCAGAGCCGCGCCGTGCAGGACGCCACGCAGAGAAGCATCATCCGGGCGGTGGAAATCATGGCGGAGGCCAAAGACAACATTCCGATTCCGGAGCCGATGAAGCCCATTGTGTTCAAAAAATACACGGCTTCCAACTGCCAGATGCTCAAAGCTGGTTCGCCTAAAATGATGATTCTCGTGACCGAGGCCACCACCGCCGGTACCGCCCGCACCGAAGACAACACCGACCTGGCCCGCCGCGAGCGCGAGATGCAAATCCGCGAGCGCGAGGCGAGCATTGAAAACACCAATGCCATCATCAAGGGAATTTTCGGCGGGAAACGCCAACGCGAAGCCGATGCCGCCGCTGCCAAAGAAGCCGCCAGCCGCCAGACTTCGGCCACGGCCATGATTAAGCCCGTGGTAATCGAGCAGACGGCCACCGAAACCGAACTGACCCGGCGCTTCAGCGAGGCGGGCTTCCGGGTGATCGACCCGAAGGTGTACGGCAAAATGAAAAAACTGATGGATTCGACCGGCACCGACCTGGGGAGCATGGCCGCCCTGGGCCTGAAAATGGGGGCCGATATCATCGTGACGGGCCAGACCATTTCCGAGCGCACCAATTCGCAGGGTGGCATGACGGCCTGCCGGGCGCGGCTCGAAATCCGGGTGATTGCCACCGAAGACGGCACCATCCTGGCGACCAACACCGTCTCCGGCGGGGGCATCGACGTATCGGAGGCCATTGCCAACAAGCAGGCCATCGCCAACGCCACCGACAACATGACGCAGTATTTGCTCGAACGGCTTTGCTCGATGAACGTCGCCTTTGCCAACAGCGCCAAAGGATCGGGCGGGCGGGCCGTGGCGGCGGCAGCGGGGCCGTCGCTGAACACCACCGAAATTGAAATTAAAAACACCAGCTACGCCAAGATCGCCGCGCTGGCCGTGCTCATCGGCAAAAACCCGAAGGTGAAATTCGTCAAAAAATCGGTGAAGGGCACCGAGGGCCTGATCTCGGTCGAGCACAGCGGCTCCTCGGACGAGTTGATCGACGCCCTGTCGAAGCACCCAACGGCGAAGTTTGAGGTGACGAACCTGGAGGAGGGGAAGGTGAATCTGGCGATGAACTGAACCTGGAAAAATCAACTGGCCCGGCTTACGGTCGGGTTTTCTCTCAACTAAAAAAAGCCATGAAAAATCTTCTACTTTTCCTGACGGTCCTGCTGAGTGGCACCGTGCTGGCCCAAACCACCGAAACCGAGCCGAACAATAGTTTTAATCAGGCGAATGCCATCACGTTGGGCACCTCATTTAAAACCTCCCTGAATCCGGCATCTAACCCGGATTATTTCAAAGTAACCGTTCCAAGACCCGGAATCCTGGAAATGGTCGCCGAAAACGTACCTGCCAATGTGGGAGTTCAGCTAAAGTTATTCGATGCCAGCAACCAGGAGTTAGCCAGTGAGTACAATACTCCAGGGAAAAACTCGTACCTGAGTGGGTACGTCTGTGCGGCTGGAACTTACTACGTGGTGGTGCAGAATGCCTATAATTCGGCCAACCCGGAGACATTTGATGTGAAGGTGACGCTCAACGAAACCGACGCATTCGAGTGCAACAACTCCTTCACAACGGCGAAAGAATTAAACAGCGCACAAGCGGTAAAGATTGCCCTGCATCCCAGCGGCGATGTGGATTACTTCAAGATTTCGGTGACAAAACCGGGGGTACTGGAAATGGCCGCCGAGAATGTCCCCCCCGCCGTTGCCGTCCGTCTCAGGCTGTACGACGCCGCCACGAAAGAGGTGGTGAGCGATTACAATAACCAGGGGAAAAACTTATACCTGAACGCATTAGTCTGTGATCCAGGTACGTATTACGTGGTCGCTGAAAATATATTCAATAATTCTCCCAGTCCAACGACCTTCGATTTCAAGGTAACGCTCAACACAACGGATGTTTTCGAGTGCAACAACTCGTTTACGGCGGCCAAGGAAATTCAAAGCGGCCAATTGGCTAAAATTGCCATTCACCCTCAAGGGGATCAAGATTATTTCAAAATAGCCATCAAAAAACCCGGCGTGTTAGGGGTCTATGCCGAGAACGTTCCGGCCAGTGTGTATACGCGCCTTTTTTTGTACAATCCGGCCAATCAGCGAATTACCGTCGAAGCTTTTCAGCAAGGTACCAACGGTTACCTGAGTGCGCTCGTGTGTGAGCAAGGTACCTACTACGCGCTGATTGAAAATTATTTTGGTCAGGGGAGTGCCAATCTTTTTGACTTTAAGTTGGTCAACGATACCACTGACGTGTACGAATGCAACAATTCATTCGTGCAGGCGAAGGAAATTCAAGTGGATAAACCCATCAAAGCGGCCATCAACGCGCAGGGCGATCTTGACTTTTTCAAATTCACGCTCGGCTCCAAAACGACGCTGAATTTCACCGTTAGCGACGTGCCAGCGGAGCAGTATATGTACCTGGAGGTTTTCAACGCCACCCAGAACCGGTTGCAAAATGTGAACGGGCAACAAGGCACGGCCCTTTCGCTAAAAAAATACGCCCTCGACGCGGGCACGTACTACGTGAAATTATCCGGGTACTCCTACGACCCGAAACTTTACTCCTTTGCCGTGGCCCGCGATACCGTGCTGCCGCCCACGCTGAAAGCCAACCTGCTTTCGATCTGCCCCGGCGCGGAAGTACGCCTCACCGCCGAAGGATGCCTCGGCGTGGTGAAGTGGTCGAACAGCCAGACCGGCCTGACCATCACGGTGAAACCCACCGCCGTCACGACGTACACCGCCGTGTGCGAAGACGGGGGCCGCACCAGCGCCAATTCCCTGCCGCTCATCGTCACGATGAAGCCCGTGCCCACGGCCACCGCTTCGGCCACTAACGGGGGCACGTACTACGAAACCCAGACCATCGAACTCAGTTCCGGGGGCGGCACGGCTTACGCCTGGACGGGACCGCTGAGTTTCCGATCCCCCCAGCAAAACCCGAAAATTCCGAACGCAAACGTCAACATGACGGGGGCGTACCAAGTGAGCGTTACGAACACCGAGGGTTGCACGGCCACGGCGCAGGTCAGCGTGAAGGTGGAACTCATCACCGCCCTCGAACCCACCCCGTCGGGCCTCCGCCTCGACGTATCGCCCAACCCGGCAGGGGAAGCGTGTCAGGTTCGGTTTAGTCTGGCCGAACCCGCCCGCGCCGAAATCAGCCTGCTCAACGCCAGCGGGAAAACCATCGCCACCTGGACTTCCTCGCAGGCCGCCCGCCTGCACGAAACCACCTTCCCGCTCCGGGGGCTGGCTACCGGGATGTACCTGATTCAGGCCCTGGCCGATGACCAGAAACTGGTCAAAAAACTGCTGAAAAGCGAATAACTTTTTCCTCCCTTTTCTCATGAAAAAAGCAACCTATCTCCTGCTGCTGGCCGGTTTGTCGGCTAGCCTGACTTCCTGCGGCGGCGAAAAAACCGTGGCCCTCTCCGACCGCCTGCGCAAGGTCTGGACGGTGCGCGTGGCCCAGGAAAACGGCACGACCGTGTACACCAAAGGTGCCGCCAGCAACGCCAAACCCGCCTACGCCAACGTCAAACTCGACCTGAGCGATACCCAAAGCCAAACCGCCCGGCTGACGGAAGTCGACAACGCCACGTTCGTGGGCACCTGGGCGCTTTCGGCGGACGAGAAAAAATTAACCCTCAGCGGCCTGAACCCCCAACCCACGGGCACCAACGGTACCCTCGACTACGCCATCGAGGGCGAGGTGACCGACACGCAACTGATCCTCAACCGCACGACGGCCAGCCTCAAAACCGGCGGTACGCTCAACCGGTACGAGTTGACGAATCCCTGACGACGCCGCCCGATGGAAGCTGGCTGTTCCACAGGGGCTGTCATCCAGAGCGTAGCGAAGGATCCCGTTGGGATACCGAATAATTCGGTGATAAGCCATCGCTGGGTCATCGGCCCACTGTTCGGAGGGCCAACGAGGTCTTTCCAACTCCGCTGCGGGCAGTGCTCTGGATGACAATCGACCCGTTTACGGATAAGCGGCCCGGTTTCCGGGGTGACGGGTTTTTAAAGGGCTGATTTTTCGCCAACCGAACCTCGATTCTTTTCCAAAAACCAGTACCTTAGCCCACCCCTCCATTCGTATGCCCACCCACCCAACCGCCGCCCCCGTTCGGGTTTTGATTGCCGAAGACGTCGGCCTCGTGGCCGAAGGGTTTTGCAAATTGTTGGAAATGACCCCGGATCGGTTTACCGTGGCGGGCGTTACCGAAAACCTGGAAGACACCCTCCGGGCGCTTCAGCACAACCCCGCCGAGATTGTGCTGCTCGACCTCAACCTGCCCCTGGTGCGGCAGGGCACTCCGCGCCTGGCCGGGTTCGACGTGCTGGAATTTATCCAGAAACAGCGCCTGGCCGTGCAGGCCATCGTGCTTTCGCAGCACAACGACTACACGTTTATCAAACGCGCCCTGCACCTCAACGCCAGGGGGTACATCCTGAAAAACACCAGTTCGACGGAGCTTTTCGGGGCCATCCGGGCCGTGTGCGAGGGACAGATTTACCTGCCGCCGAAGGTGAAGCAGCAACTCCAACTCCGCGAAGACCCCGCCACCGACGACGCAACGATTGCCTTCGCCAAACTCAGCAAACGCGAGGTGGAGGTGGTGCGGCTGGTGGCGCAGGGCTACACGAGCCAGGAAATCGCCACGTTTTTGAAACTCCAACGCAGCACCGTCGAGGAATACCGCGAAAACATCATCACCAAACTGGGTGCCCGCAATGCCCCCGACATGGTTCGGATTGTGTACGAAAACCACCTGCTGTGAACGTGTCCGTCCGTCTGTTTTTTCTGTTCCTCGTCGTCCTGAACGGGTACCCCGTTCGGGCTTCCCCGGCGGCGGAGTTGCCCGTCACGCCGCTTTTCAACGAAATCAACCTGGCCTGGTACACCGACTACTTCATCGACTCCAGCGCGCGATTGACGTACCCGGCGTTGCTGGCCCGGCCCCATGCGTTTCAGGCCGTATCCGGCCGGTACGTCAACTTTAAGACTTGTCCGTACCCGGTCTGGTTGCGAATCCGCCTGCGGAACGCTTCCAACCAGCCGCTCGATCTGAGCGTGGTCACGAAAGGCATCGACACGCTGCGGTATTTCTGGCTCCCAAACGACCGGCTCGTCAAGCAGGGAATTACGGGGTGTCATCGCCCACCAGCCTGGCGCGAACAGCCCAGTGATTTGCTCAGTGTGAGCCTGAGCCTGCCTGCCCTCGCGCAGGGGACGCTGCTCCTGCGGGCCTGGAACGAAGACTACCCCCTGAGCGTGTACCCGTTTCAACTCATCCAGCAGCGCGACCTGAGCCGGTACATCGGGCGTAACGATTTCTTCAAGCACGTGTACGTCGGGGGGATGCTCGTCATCCTGTTTTTCAGCGTGGCGATGGCCTTGTTTTTCCGGGAACGGATGTACGGCTACTACTGCGCCTGCGTGGTGAGTTCGCTGTTGCTCATGCTATTTTACCACGAGTACCATTACCTGCTGATGGACCAGTCGCCCCGCTGGGTGCGCAACAAAAATATCTTCGGTTTTCTGAGCACCATCCTCACGCCCTGCTACCTGCTGTTTGCCCGCGAATTTCTCGCCTACGGCTACGACCCTAAAAATCGGTTTACCAACCTGATTACCGGGCTGGCGACCTTCTGGCTGACTTCTTCCCTGCTGGTATTCGTCCTGGGGATCAGTTTCTATGAATGGCGGTATTTTTTTCACCTCAACATGGCGCTTGCCACGTCGCTCACCCTGCTCCTGCTGTACCGCAGCCTGCGGAGTGGGTACCGTCCGGCCCGCCTGTTTCTGGCCGCCACCGTGCCGGTTTTCCTGGCCGGCTCGGCGGAGGCGTTCTCGGCGGCACACAACATCCCGGTTCAATTGCTTCATCAAACCTACTACCAGACCACCCTGCTGGAGATGTTTCTGATCACGCTGGGCCTGGGCTGGCGCTTCAAGTTGATTCAGGACGAAAAAACGGAGTTGCAGAAAAATATGCAAACGACCGAAATCACCGCCCAGGAAGTGGAGCGGACCCGCATCGGGCGCGACCTGCACGACCGGCTCGGCGGACTGATTTCGGCCCTGAAATCGAGCCTGGATTACCTCGTGCGCGGCAAGCCCAACGCCGAAACCAGCGCCGTGTTCGAGAAAATCGATCTGCTGGCCGAGGAAACCCGCCTGGTGTCGCACAACCTGATGGCCAGTTCGCTGGGCACCCTCGGCTTGGTGGCGCTGCTGAAAAACGTGTACGAATCGCTCGACAGCCCGAAGGTGAGCGTGCAGGCGTCGGGCTTCGAGGGGCCACTCGACCCGGATTTGGAACGAACGCTGTACAGCATCATTCAGGAATGCATGAACAACGTACTCCGCCACGCCGAAGCCAGCGAGGTGAGTATCCAACTGCTCCTGCTCCACGACCAGTTGAAGGTGGTGGTCGAAGACGACGGCAAAGGCTTCAACCTCAGCGAAACGGGCCGCAACGGCCGGGGCCTCGACAACATCGCCTTGCGGGTAAAAAACCACCTACGCGGCAGCCTCTCGGTCGATTCCTCGCCGGGCAGCGGCACGGTGATCATCGTTAAAAAACCGCTGAATTGAGAGGAGAGAGCAGAGAGGAGAGAGGAGAGAGTAAAGAGTAGACAGGATAGAGAAACGCAGCCGCAGACCGCTTGTCTTTTTTCTCTGCTCTATCCTCTCTACTCTCCTCTCACCCTCCCACCATCGTAAAATCCAGCACGGTTTTGATTTCGCCCTCGGCGCGTTCAAAGATGGCTTTTTGAAAATCTGAGTACGGCACCACGTGGGTGATGACCCGGTCGATGGCGTCGCCGAAGCGTTGGCGGCAGGATTGGAGGTCACGCAGGGCGGTTTCGTTGTGGGCTTTCGAGGCGTTGACCGTGCCGAGCAGCACCTGGTTGTTGAGCACGAGTTGCTGCATCAATTCGCCGCCCCGGAGTTTTACTTCCCGGTCGGCGGGTGGAATGCCGGTCACGACGTACACGCCGTTGATGCCGAGCGCGTCGAGCAGGTCAAATTCGAGTTGGGCCGAGCCGGTGGCTTCAAAAATCAGGTCGAAGGGACCGATGGTTTCGTCCAGGTCGTACACGTCCGACGCACCGCCGTTGAGGTGATGCCCGCCGATTTCGGTCAGGATTGTTGCCGCCGGGTCGTCGGGGCCGGAGCGGTTCAGGCCCCAGACCTCGGCCCCGCGCAGGCGCAGGGCAAAGGCCAGCAGCATTCCGATGGGGCCGAGGCCCGCCACCAGCGTTTTTTTTCCTTCCAAAAAGGTGTCGTAGTCCGCGCCGGGTATCCGAGCCACCTGGATTTTCAGCGCTTCGTCGATGGCTTT
This sequence comes from uncultured Cytophagales bacterium, assembly GCA_964244295.1. Lineage (GTDB taxonomy): Bacteria > Bacteroidota > Bacteroidia > Cytophagales > Spirosomataceae > JAJAZB01. The sequence continues at coordinate 55,844 of CAXTIG010000023.1, read as the reverse complement.
TTCGCCCACCGATAGCGGTTCGGTCAGCACGGCCAAATCGCCGAGGGCGTCGGGGACGCGGACGAGGTATTTTTCTTTGTCCACCACGTACTCCGTCAGGTAGCCGTCGCGGGCCTTGATGCCGCGCTCGGTGTAGGCTCCCGAAAAACACTGGTCGGAACGGTCGGCGCAGCAGGGGAGGCCCAGCCCGCAATCGCGCCGGACGATGAACACGCCCCGGTCGCCGGGTTTCACCGTGGTCACGTTTTCCCCGACTTCCTCCACCACGCCCAGCATTTCGTGCCCGATGACCAATTCTTCCCGACCGGGTTCGGCGTCGGCCCGGCCTCCGTGGGCAATTTCGCGGTCGGTACCGCAGATGCCCACGCGGGTAATTTTAATTTTCACCTCGTCGGGGGCGGTGATTCCGGGTTTGTCGCGCTCGATGAGGCGAAGCGTTTTGCTGCTGGGAATGGTGGCGATGGCCTTCATTTTCAATTGGGAATTAAAAATTAGGAATTAAGAATTGCCTGGAAAGCAACGTGCCACGCGGGGGACGTGGCACGTTGCTTCTTGAAAAATACCCCACGTTGTCATCCTGAGCGCAGCGAAGGACCTCGTTGGACTGCCGAGTAATCGGCCAGGCCATTGGCTAACGCTGGGTCATCGTCCAAACGTCCGGTCGTCCAATGAGATCCTTCGCTGCGCTCAGGATGACAACGGGTACGGAGCAAAGCCCCTACTCCACCACCCCCACCTTCACGCTCGATGGCGTGCTGGCGGCGTGGTGGATGCGGTGCGTGGCTTTCTGGAAATCGGCTTCGGTGGCGTTGTAAATGTCCACGAATTTCTGCGGGTTGCGGTCCACCAGCGGGAACCAGGAGCTTTGCACCTGCACCATAATTTTATGGCCTTTTTTAAACGTGTGGTGGGCATCCTGCATATCGAAGGGCACCCGCGCTACCTGGCCGGGCACCAGCGCTTCGGGCTTGCTGAAGCTGTTGCGGAATTTGGCCCGCATCACCTCGCCGCGCACCATGAGTTGGTAACCGCCCATCCGCACGGCCCGGTTAGGGCTGGTGTCGGGCGCGTCGGGCGGGTACACGTCGATGAGTTTCACCACGAAATCGGCGTCGGTGCCCGTCGTGGAGACGAACAAATCGGCCGCCACGTTGCCCGCGATGCTGACGTCGTTGGTCAGTACTTCCGATTCATACACGAGCACGTCGGGACGGGTGGCGGCAAAGCGTTGGTCTTCGATCATGAATTCGCTGCCCCGAATCACCCGCACCTCGGCGGTGTAGGGCACGGGCCTGGCCGGATCGCTCACGTACTCGCTGAAACTGGCGGCGCTTTCGCGGGGCGCGTCGAACGAGAGTTTCCCGCCTGAATGCAGGTACAGGCGTTTTTCCTGAGCCGCTGTCGGGGGCCATTTCGTGTACTGCTTCCAGGCATTGGTGCCGGTATCGAAGGCGTAGGCTTCGGGAAGTTTCGGGTCGGGGCCGTCCTTGAGGTGGTGTTTGAAAAAAGGCAGTTCGATGGTTTCGCGGTAAAACAAACTCGTTTTGGAGCCAAAGCGCAGGTTGCCGAGCACGTCGCCGTCGAGGCGTGCCCAACTGCCGTGAAACCACGGCCCCATCACCAGCGTATTTTTCGCGCCCGGATTCTGCCGCTCGATGCCCGCGTAGGTTTTCAGCGGCCCGTACAAATCTTCCTGGTCGTACCAGCCGCCCACGGTCAGCACGGCGGGTTTTACGTTTTTCAAATGCGGCACGGGCGAGCGGCTTTGCCAGTACTCGTCGTAGGTGCCGTGCGCCATCATGTCGTTCCAAAGCTTATTTTCGCCCTTGAAATACCGCTTGTTGGCGTTGGAGAGTGGACCCAGTTTCAGGTAAAAATCATAGCCATCGGGAGTGCCGTAGTCGCGGAAACCCGGCGTTCCTTTCGAGGTGGGCTGGGGCCGGGGTGCGCCGTACGACGACAGAAACGCGAAGGTGCCCATGAGGTGAAAAGCCCCGTTGTGGTGGCGGTCGTCGCCCATAAACCAATCCGTAACCGGGGCCTGGGGCGAGGCGGCTTTCAGGGCCGGGTGGGCGTCGATGATCGTAGTGGTGGTGTAAAAGCCCGGTGCCGAAATGCCCCAGGTGCCCACTTTACCGTTGTTGTTCGGGATGTTTTTCAACAACCACTCGATGGTGTCGTAGGTATCGGAGCTTTCGTCGATGTCGGTTTTATTTTTCTTGTTCGGCACGGTGGGCCGCACGGCCACGAACTCGCCTTCGCTCAGGTACCGCCCGCGCACGTCCTGGTACACGAAAATAAACCCGTCGCGGGCGAAGAGCATCGACGGCCCCAGCGAAGTGCGGTAGGCCTCGGGGCCGTAAGGAGCGATGCTGTACGGTGTCCGGTCGAGCATGATGGGGTAGGGCTGGGCGGTCGCCTTCGGGACGTAAATCGAGGTGAAGAGCTTCACGCCGTCGCGCATCGGAATGAGAATTTCCGACTTGGTATAGTTGTCACGGATGTACGTCGAATCCTGCTTGTTGACGGCGACCTGCGCCAGGGCTGGGAGGCAGGCAATGCCCGTGAGCAGGATAAGGACGAGACAAAGCAGGGAAAGAAGGGACTGGTAGAGGGTATTCATGGGAAACAGGAATGCGTGGTTGCGTACTTTTTAAAAAATGCTACTGAGTTTTCAATGAAAAACAGAACGAGCCGGTCATCCCGACGCAGGAGGAATGACCGGCTGAGGATTCTAAAAAAAATCAGTATTGGTCACTTCGCCTGCGGAGCCATTTTCTGAATGTGCCGGTCCATGATTTTCAGCAGGGTGGCGTTGGAGTAGGGCCGCCAACTGTGTCCGCCCCGCTCGCCGTAGGTAAACGAACCACCGTAGGCCGGATTTTTCGTTTTCGTCAGAAAATCTTCCATGTGGTAGGCGCCGATGTTGAGGTAAAAATCGTCCATGCGCCCGCAAATGACGTGAAGTTTCCCCACCAATTTCGGACCCACGGTGGCCCAGTTGGTTTCGAGGTAGTGGCGCATGTCGAAGTGTTCTCTCCAGTATTTCGCCACGCTGGGATCCATCACCCCGCTGCGTTTGTCGAACAGCGGCTTGAAGTACCCATCGGCTCCTACCGGCCCGAACACGGCGCTCCAGATGTCGAGTTGCCCGCCGGAACGGCCTTTGGTGCCGTTGACGAGTTCCATCGTGTTGCGCTGCTCGGAGGTGAGCCGCACGGCCCCGGTGGCCGGAATCCGCGTGTTGGGCGTGGGCACCCGGTACCACTCGTGTTGTTTGTAAAACGCGTTTCCGTCGTCGTACACGTTGATGCCCTCGACGTTGCGAAAATCGAGCGGGTCGGGGGCAAACGACCAGGTGCCGCCGTAGAAATCCGGGTACAGCACCTGCAAGGCAAACGACTCCCAGCCGCCCGTGGAACCGCCCGTGAGCAACCGGGCGTAGCCCTGCCGGATGCAACGGAACTGCTTTTCGAGTTCAGGAATCAGTTCCTCGTGAATCGCGTCGCCGTAGGGTCCGTTGTTGGCCGAGTTGACGGCGTACGAATCGTCGAAGTACGGTGTGGGGTGTTGCAGGGTGACGGCGATGAAACGCGGCAGGGTGTCGGAATTCCAGGCCCGGTAAAATTCATTTTCGGGTTTTTCTTCAAACCGAAACGGCGCCGCCAGCGAAAAATGCCCCTGCTGGTACACGGTCGGGTACTGCCGGGTGGTTTCCTGCTCGTAGCCTTTGGGCAGTAGAATCGTGGCCCCGATGTACATGGGCTGCCCCCAGAATTTGGTCAGTTTCTCGCTTTTGATTTTCAAATGCTTCACCCAGCGGGTGTCGGCGGGCACGGCGATGGGCGGAATCACCTTCGTGATGTCCAGCTTCAGCACCGTGGGCCGGGCCGGGTCGAGCGTAATTTTTTGCACGGCACTGTACCCGTTGCCCGGCGAGCGCCGCCAGTCCTGGCCCTCCCACTGGTCCTGATGCATCCAGAGCGTGTGGCCGTCGGAGCGCTTGAACTCGGTGTACTTGTTGAGTACGGCCTGCACGAAATACTCGCCTTTGGGCAGGTCCTTCAGCGCGTTGACGGGGTATCCCAGTGTCGAGCCGTCCACGACGACGGCCTTCGCAGCGGGTAGTTTCTCAAAATCGACTCCGAAAAACTGGGTGCCGTAGCGTCCCACCTGGAGGCGGGGTTCGACGGAATCCTTGCGGGCGATGACCAGAAACATCCGGCCCGTGAGTGGGGCCGGACTGAACGAGGTCGGGTAGCTGATTTCAAAACTCACCTGCGCCCGGAGCGGGCCGACGAGCAGGCTGAGGAGCGCGGCTGCCGCCAAAAGCAGGCGGTTTTTGGAAAAATAAAAATTCATGGCAATGAAATAGGCTAGGTACGGTAAAAATAAAAAGTGGAGCACTGTCACGCGGAGCGGACGCCGCGCGGTCGAAGCGCGGTTGGACTTCGCAGAAGATCTCCCATTTCCAACCGCGCTTCGACCGCGCGGCGTCCGCTCCGCGTGACAACCTCATTCTGACAACCTCCAAACCTACTGGTTTTTCGCATCCCACTGCACTTCGGCGAAGGGACGGATGAGTTGCTCGTACACCTTGTGGTTGGGCTGGTCGTTGGGCAGTTTGTCGAGCCGTCCGTAGCGTCGGATGTCAAACCAGCGGTGGCCTTCGTACCAAAGCGAGTAGCGGCGCTGGTTGAGCAATTCGTCAATCAGCGCCGCTTGGTTGCCCACGATGGCGGGTTTGGCCGTGGCCAGCGGGGGCAGGCCCGCCCCCGCCCGCACCACGTTGAGGGCAGCCACGGCTTCGGGCAACCGGTTGGTCTGGATGAGCGCCTCGGCCTGCATCAGCACCAGTTCTTCGTTGCGCAGAATCGACACCGGGGCCACGTTGGAGGCGTACAGCGCCGCGTCGTGGGTGCCGATGAGGCCGTTGAGCGTGCGGGGTGTGGTGCGTTTCACGAGTTTACGGGTCACGCGGGTGTCGCCCGCCTCGGCATCGGTCAGCAACGAAGCCTGCGCCACAACCGGCGAGTTGGTCGTGTTGGGCAGTTGGTAAAACGGATTGGTCAAATCGCCCGCCGTGATGGAGTAGGTAAATACCGGCCCCGTCGTGAGCGGCCCGGTCAGACTCAGGGCCGACTCGCTCAGCGTGGCGAGCATCCCCGGCCAGTCTTTCTGATACATGGCCACGCGGGCGGTCAGGCCCCGGTTAAACCGCCGGAACGTGGCGGGCGTGTTGAACCCGGCGTAGCCGCTCGTCATCGGAAAGGCAAACTCAGTGCCCGCCGCCGCGAGTTGAGCCGCGCCTTCGTCGAGCAGGCGCCGGATTTCGGCCAGGCTTTGCTCGTAGGTCACGAACGGCCCCGGCTTGAGCATATCGCCGGGCGACACCAGGTCGGTGAAGGCGATGCGGATGCCGTTTTTGTACTGCATGTTGAGCAGGTTGAGCATCACGAGGCCTTTCACGGTGTTGCTGAATCCGCGAATGCCGCCTTTCTGGGCGTCGGTGAGCGCGTCGGGGCCGCCGGTGGCTGATTGCTCCGCCGACTGGATAAACACCTCCGCCCGCCGGCGGGTCTGGGCAAACTCGGCGTAGTAGCCGTTGAAGAGCGTGGTGGCGCTGAAGCCGCCGTTGGTCGAGCCGAGCAGTTCGGTGGTCCAGGTGAGTTCGGTCGAGGCCAGGTTGTACAACTCCCGCCCGATGGACCCCGCCACGAGGTAGTAGTTGGAATACCCGTTGCGCAGGGCCGACTGCACCCCCACGCCCAACTGGTTGAGCTGAATGCGCGAGGCGTTGGTCAGGACGGATTCCACCGTCGGGTTGTTGGGGTCGATGGTGTCGTCGACCTTGAAAAACCCGCAGCCCGTCGGCAACCCGAGGCAGGCCAGGAAAAGCAGGGAATAAAGCAGGTGTCGTTTCATGGAAATGAAAACTTTTAGTGTGGGGCGGTCACCCTGAGCGAAGTCGAAGGGCGTGCGGCTGGTCACCGCGTCGGCCCGCGCACGCCCTTCGACTTCGCTCAGGGTGACCGCCCCACTTTCAATAAAGAACTAGTTTAGAAATCAACCGCCAGGTGGAAAAACAGGCGTTTGCTGTTGGGAAACGCCGCGTTGTCGACGCTCGCCCCGACCGACTGGTTGCCGAAGTTGGACACCTCCGGGTCGTAGCCCTCGTACTTCGTAAACGTGAGCAGGTTGTTGGCCGAAACCCCCACCCGCACGTTGGAAATCACGTTTTTAGTCCACGATTTCAGCACCGTTTGCGGCAGGGTGTAGTACAGCGATACCTCGCGGAGGCGCACGTAGCTGGCGTCCTGGATAAACTCCCGCGCCGTGACGTTGGGGTTGGTCGGGAGCCGGGCGCGACCGTTGGGCTGGCCTACGTTTTCGTAAAGGTTGTCCACCTCGCTCCAGTCTTTGGTGGTGCCGCCGGTGTCTTTCTGCTTGATGGTCAGGTTGGAGTTGTAGTTGCCCTGGCTGGTGTGGAACAGGAACGAAAAGTCGAAGTTTTTGAAAAACTTCACCTGGTTCGACCACGAAAGCTGGTAGCGCGGCTGGGCGTCTTCGTAGCGGGTAGCCTGGGCCACGCCGTCGGCGTCGGGCAGGTTGGGCGAGCCGTACCAGCGCGTGGGTGATTCGCCGAGCCGAAGCTGGTTGCGCCCGTAAATACTGAAGCCCCCCCCTACCGTCGTGTTCGGAATTTCGAGCCGGGTGATTTTGCTCCGGTTGGCCCAAAACTGCACCTGCGAGGTCCAGGACAGGTCTGCCGTTTCAATTGGCGTTACGCCCAGGGCCAGTTCCACGCCCCGGTTTTGCAAATCGCCCACGGGGTAGGCGTTAAACTGCGTCACGCCCGTACCGCTCGAAATGATGTAGGGATTGAGCAGGTTGAACACCGTTTTGTCGTAGTAGGTGGCTTCGAGCGTGATCCGGTTTTTGAAAAAACCCAGGTCCAGTCCTCCTTCGATTTCCTGGGCGGTTTCGGGATCGATGGCCGCGTTGCCTACGGAAGTGGGCGTGAGGGCACCCAGCCGCCCGTCGATGATGGTCGTCACGAGCGAAGTAAACGTGTTGCCAAAGGCGGGCACGCCGCCCGTGCGCCCGAAGGCCGCCCGAAGCTTAACCTGGTTGACAGCGGGTAGGCTCCAGAAATCGAACTTGGCCACGTTGACCGCCAGCGAGGCCCGTGGGAAACCGTACCACTTCGTGTTGTCGCCGTTGAGGCTCGATTTGTCGAAACGAACGCCGAGTGTCCCGATGATTTTGTCTTGAAAATTGGCTTCCTGCTGGGCCACCACACCCACATCCTGCCAGGATTGGAAGGTTACGTTGGCCGTCCGGATGCTGCCCGTGTTGGGGTTGCGCTGCTTGGGCAGCAGGCCCTCGCCCTGGATCCAGCTCAGGTCGTTGTTGGTCGAAAGCCGCACTGCGCCCACCTGCGAGGTTAGGTCGATTTTGCTCCCGAGTTTCCAGGTGTAAATTAAAAAAGCTTGCAGGTTGACGTTGAAACTTCGCGATTTGGAAAACCGCGAGGCCCCCGGCGCGGGCCGCTGCCGCTGCGATTGCAGGTCTTCGGGAAAGTAAATCTCGGCCTCGGTGTTCACGTAATCCACGCCCCCGGCCAGGGCCAGTTTCAGGGTGCTGGTGGGTTTCTGGATAAAATACACGTTGCTCGTAAACGACTGGATGAAGCGGTTGGTGGCCTCGTCGTTCACGGCTCGGTCGGCGATGGCCAGCGGGCTGTCGCCGGTGTAGCGCGAGTCGGGGTACACGCCATTCACAGGGAGCAGTTGGGCGTAGTTGGGCGTGTAGGCCAGCGTGTAGCCGATGGACACCCCCCGGTTGTCGTTGCCGCTAAAACTACGCTGGGCACCCGTGAGCAGGTAGTTGGAACCCATCGAAAAGTCGATGAATTTGGCCAGCCGGTGGTCGATGCTCACCCGGATGGATTTTCGTTGAAAACCCGTGCGGTTCTGAATCCCCGTTTCGTCGTTCAGCCCCGCCGACACGTAAAATTTGGTTTTTTCGTTGCCGCCCGAAATGCTCAGTCGCGAGTTGCTGATGACGCCCGTGTTGCCGTAAATCAGTTTTTCGTAGTCGTAAACTTTCCCCTCGGCGGTGGCTTTTTGCCAAATCGCGATTTCAGCAGCGCTGCCGCTGCCCGTGTTTCCGTTGCCGAAAATGTAATCGAATTTGGTCTGCCCTTGCGGCCCGATGGGGTCGAGGCTCCAATCGGAGTACCCCAGCAGGCGAATGGCCGAGGAAACGCCCACGTCCTGCCCGAAGCTCACTTTCGTGCGGCCTTCTTTGCCTCGTTTGGTGGTGATGATGATGACCCCAGCGTTGGCGCGGGTGCCGTAAATGGCGGCGGCGCTGGGGCCTTTCAGAATTTCGATGGACTCGATGTCGGCGGGATTGACGTCCGAGATCCGGTTGGGGGCCTGGTCCTGGTTGGCTCCGGCTCCGCTGAAGGCCCCGGCTCCCGCGCCGGTGGCAAACTGGGAATTGTTGACGAATACCCCGTCAATGACGTACAGCGGTTCGGACGAGCCGTTGATGGACGAAACCCCGCGCAGTTTTACCGAAATCCCACCGCCCGGTGCGCCGCTGTTTTGGGTGATGTTGGCCCCGACTACCTTCCCGCTCAACGCCGCGTCGAGTGTCACGGGTCGGGTCGAGCCGGTGAGTTGTTCGGCGGTGATTCGCGACACGGAGTTGGCCGCGTTGCTGCGCTTTACGCTCGTGGCTAGGCCCGATACGATCACCTCGTCGAGGTTGCGGGCGTCTTCGGCCAGTTGTACGTTGAGCACCGTTGCGCCCGTTCCGAGCGCGAGTTCCTGCTGGGTGTAGCCCACGTACGAAAACACCAGCGCCGAGGCCCCGGCGGACACCCGCACGGCGTAGCGCCCCTCGGCGTCGGAGAAGCCGCCGACCAGCGTGCCTTTCACGAGCACGTTGACTCCCGGCAGCGGTTGGCCATCGCCGGCACTCGTGATTTTTCCGGTCACGGTCCGGTCCTGGGCGTACGCGGGGTGCCACAAGCACCCGGCCCCCAGGCAAAGGCATAGCAAAAGGGGTACCGTTCTTTTCATGGGAAAGAAAGCGTTAGGTGAAACAGGAAGCGTTTTGAGGGAACCGCCGGAGGCGGGTTTTTGGGGCAGGCAATCCGACCGAGTGACGGGCCGGGCCAGTACCTTGTCACCGGGTCGTATGCAATACTAAGCGCCCGATTGCGGAAAGGCAACAGACTATTTTAGGTTTCTCGATAAATACAGTTTATTATTTTGATAATTATATCAATCGCAGAATAGGATTTGGGAAACCCTGCAACGGGGGGCAGCGGGCTACCTGGATTCGGAAAAACCGGAGGACCATAACGGCAACGTGCCCTTGCTGGCGGAGCGGGGGCACGTTTCAAAGGGACGGGGTCGTCGCTGAGCGTTCAGATTTCGCTCGGCGCGGGAGGGGGGAGTTTTCCGAATAGTTCATCCAAGCGGGAAACGTCGTACAAGTCTTTGTCCCGGTGGGCGCGGATTTTAATCTCGCGCAGGTAAGACAGGGGTACCACACAGAGCAGAATCCCCCCACCGGTATCGTGTTCTACCCGCTGGGCTTCGGCGTCAAAATAATCGAGTTGGCGGTGAACGTAGGTCAAAAAATCCGCCGGGCCTAGTCCGAGGTACACCCGAAACGTAGTCGGTTGGGTAAAATCCGTTTCCAGAAACGGGGCTAATTCGTCGGGAGTGTAACCGAGTTCTCGTAGGAGATTCAGAAAGGCGGCTTTGTTTTCGCTGGTCGGAGCCAGCCAGAAGTCCAAATCCTGGGTACTGCGTTCCACGCCAAAAAAAGCGACCGCCGCCCCGCCGATGAGCAGGTACCTCACGCCGTGTTTTTGTAACAAGCGGAGCAGGTTGCGTACGTCCGCGTCGTCGAGTTCAATCGACATGGGAACGCCGGATTTCAATGCCCCGCGTGGGATATTCCACCGGTTTCAACGTCAACCAGCGCGAACGCCGCCTGAGTTTGAAGAGCACGTTGAGGCGCTCGTTAGGTGTCAGTTTCAAAAACGCCTCCTGCTGGTCGCGCTGGGGGCCGCCGGGGTCGTTGTAGAATTTGATGCGGGGTCGTTCCATGTTTTTTCAAGTTACCAAAGCACAGTCACCGGATAGGGCGCAAACTTGGGGTCGCGGCTGAGGAGCGTCAGGTTTTCGGTCATGGCCTGGGTAATCAGCAGCCGGTCGAAAGGGTCGCGGTGGTGGAAAGGGAGGGTTTGGAGGGGGAGGAGGTGAAGCATGGATACGGGTAAAATATCCACCCCTTGCCCCCTCAATTCAGCTTCCATCGCCTCGATGGGTTGCGCCGAGTCAAGTTTGCCCGTGCTGACTTTGATGGCCATTTCCCAAAAACTGACGATGCTTACTAACAGCGGGTTCGCCTTCGATTTTAGCAGTTGGAGGGTCGCTGCTGGCAGTTGCGATTCGTCTTCGAGCAGCCAGATGATGGCGTGCGTATCGAGCAGGTAGCGCGGCATCAATGATACTCTTTAAAATCCTCCATTTCATCGTCAAAGTCAGGAGCCATGTACTTTACCAGTCCCTTCATCGTACCGAACTGCCGCTGACCGGTTGGGTCGGGTACTTCGGTACGCTGCTGAATTTGCTCGATGGCTGTTTTTACTTTGGCTAACTCTTCATCCGGCAAGTGCTGAATCGCTTTCAGCACTTCCTCCAGTTCGACGTGTACGGTCAGTTCCATCGCCTTGTTGGTTTGCGTTTTACCAAAGCAAGTTACACTTTTTCCCCCACGCGCTCGGTGCGGAAGGCGTACACGTACTCGATGAGTTCGGCCACCAGGCCCGTCCAGCCGGTTTGGTGGGCGGCGCCGAGGCCCTTGCCGTTGTCGCCGTCGAAGTACTCGAAAAACTGGTGCAGGCCCTCGAAGTGCGGGTCGGTGTCGGGTTTGTCGAGTTGGTTCTGGTAGGGCCGCTTGCCGTCGGGGTCTTTGCGAAACAGGCTGATGAGCCGCTCCGACACGGCCACAACGGCCTCGCGGATGGTCATCAACTCGCCCGAATTGGTCGGATATTCGATTTCAAAATCGTCGCCGTAGTAGCTGTAAAACTTCAGCAAAGCGTCGAGAATCAGGAAATTGACCGGAAACCACACCGGCCCCCGCCAGTTGGAGTTGCCCCCGAACATCGACCCCGTGCTCTCGGCGGGCGTGTAATCGACGCGGAATACCTCGCCGTTGACGTAAAATTCGTAAGGATTTTTGAGGTGAAATTTCGAGAGCGACCGAATGCCGTGGGGCGAGAGAAACTCGGTTTCGTCGAACATCCGCTTGAGCAACATTTTCATCCGGTGCCCGCGCAGGATGCTCAACAGGCGGGTTTCGCCCTTGCCGGGTTCGTACCAGCGCGAAATGAGCGAGGCCAGGTCGGGGCGGTTGGTGAGCACCCACTCCACCCGGCGCTTGAAATCGGGCAGGCGGTCGAGGAGTTCGTGGTCCAACACCTCCACGGCGGCCAGCGGAATCAGGCCCACCATCGAGCGGATTTTGAGCAGAATACTGGCTCCGTTGGGGATGTGGAGCATGTCGTAGTAAAACTGGTCTTCCTCGTCCCAGAGGCTGATTTCCTCGCCGCCGAGCGATTTGATGGCCCCGGCAATGTGGAGAAAGTGCTCGAAAAACTTGGAGGCCATGTCCTGGTACACGGGCCGGGTAAGGGAGATTTCGCAGGCGATGCGGAGCATATTGAGCGTGTACATCGCCATCCAGCCGGTGCCGTCGGCCTGTTCGAGCCGCCCGCCGGTGGGGAGTTTGGCCGAGCGGTCGAACACCCCGATGTTGTCCATGCCGAGGAAGCCCCCGCCGAAAATGTTGTTGCCGCCTTCGTCTTTGAGGTTGACCCACCAGGTAAAATTGAGCAGCAGCTTGTGGAAAACCCGTTCGAGAAAACCCACGTCGCCGGTGCCATTCATCTGCTTGTCGATTTCGTACACCTTCCAGGTGGCCCAGGCGTGAACGGGCGGGTTCACGTCCGAAAAACTCCACTCGTAGGCGGGTAGCTGCCCGTTGGGGTGCATGTAATATTCCCGCAGAATCACGGCCAGTTGGCGCTTGGCAAAATCGGGGTCGAGCCGGGCCAGCGGTACGCAGTGGAAGGCCAAATCCCAGGCCGCAAACCAGGGGTACTCCCAGGTGTCGGGCATCGAGAGGATGTTGGCCGTGTACATGTGCCGCCAGCCGCCGTTGCGTCCGTAGCGCCGGAGGCCACCGAGTTTGGGCAGCGAGGGGTCGCCGTTGAGCCACTCGTTGACGTTGTAGTAGTAAAACTGCTTGCTCCAGAGCATCCCGGCGTAGGCCTGGCGCTGAATGGCCCGCAGTTCGGGGTCGGTCACGGCTTTTTGCAGGTCGTCGTAAAACTCGTCGGCTTCCTCGATTCGCTTTTCAAAAACCGGGTCGAAATCGGCGAAGGGTTCGTGGTTGGTGTAGTTGGTGAAGCGCAGGCGGATGGTGACGCTCTCGCCGGGCGGAATTATTTTTTCGTAACAAGCCGCCGCTTTGGTGCCGATGTGGTTGGGATTGACCGCCGTGCCGTCGCCCCGCGTGATGTAGTCGTTGATGCCGTCTTTGGCGTAGGGCGAGCGGTTGGGCTTATCGATAAACCGTTTGAAATTGGTTTCGTTTTCGCAGAAAAGCAGTTCATCGGCCCCTTCGCAGTAGAGTTTGTACTTGCCAAACAGCTTGTGGTTCACCTCAATCATCGAGCTGGCGATGCCGGTGAGCATGGGTTTGTAGTTGTAGTTTTCGTAACCCCACACCCAGGTGTTCCGAAACCAAATGCTCGGCAGCAGCGTCAGCGGCGCGGCTTCCGGCCCCCGGTTGTGGGCGGTGACTTTGATGAGCACGTCCTGCTCGTCGGCCTTGGCGTACTCGATGAAGATGTCGAAGTAGCGGTCGTCGTCGAACAGGCCCGTGTCCCAGAGTTCGTACTCCGGCTCCAGGCGGTTGCGGCGGCGGCTTTCGGTGGCGAGTTGACTGTAGGGATACGCCCGCTGGGGGTATTTGTACAGCATTTTCAGGTACGAATGCGTGGGGGTGGAGTCGAGGTAGTAGTACAACTCCTTCACGTCTTCGCCGTGGTTGCTTTCGCTGTTGGTGAGGCCGAAGAGGCGCTCTTTCAGAATGCCGTCCTGGTGGTTCCAGAAGGCCAGCGCGAAATTGATGTGGCCTTTGTTGTCCGAAATCCCGCCGATGCCGTCTTCGCCCCAGCGGTAGGCGTAGCTGCGGGCCATGTCGTGGGTGAGGTAGTTCCAGGCGTCGCCGTTGGCCGAATAATCTTCGCGGACCGTCCCCCACTGGCGTTCGGCCAGGTACGGTCCCCATTTTTTCCAGCCTTTGTTGTCGCTGCGGGTGCGCAGGCGCGCCTTCTCGGCGCCGGGTTGGGTGGCAACTTCGCTCATCGGGTTCGGTTTCGGTGGGTAAAATCGGAAAGCGGCGGGTTTTGTCGTAAAAAATCCGGCCCACTTTTTGTCAAAATTCAAAAATACACGGAAAAGTACCGGTTCTTCCCAATTCGGTTTCATTCAAAATTGGCCGGATTTTGGTGACAACCCGAAGGACCGGGTATTTTTACCCCAGCCCGTTGATTTTCAGCCATGAATCCAACTTCCCTGCGTACCGAATTTTCGATTCCGGCGGCACCGTTTCGCATTCAGCCCGGCAACCGGGTGCTGGCGATGGGTTCGTGTTTCGCCGAGAGCATCGGCCACCGCCTCCTCGACAACAAACTGCCGGCGAGCGTCAACCCCTTCGGTACGTTGTTTCAGCCCCTGGCAATTTTCAATCTCTTGCAAAAAGCCCTGCGCGGCGAAGGCCCCGACGAGCGGCAATTTCTGGAGCGCGACGGGCGCTGGGTCAGCTACGAAGCCCATTCCGAGGTGTGGGGGGAAAGCCGGGAGGCGCTGGCCGACGTTTTCGGAAAAAAACTCCGGGAGTTGGGCGAAGCCCTCCGCCAAGCCGATGTGCTCCTGCTCACGCTGGGCAGCGCCTGGGCCTACCGCCTCGCCGAGCCACCCGTGTACGTCGCCAACAACCACAAGCAACCCGCCGCCCGCTTCGAGCGCGACCTGCTGAGTGTCAAAGAAGTCTGCAAAGCCTTCGGAATGTTGCATTCACAATTCCGTGCGACGGACCGCTCAATTCTCAATTCTCAACCGCGCGGCGGACCGCTCTCAATTGTTTTAACGGTGAGTCCCGTCCGCCACACCCGCGACGGCATGGCCGACAACGCCGTGAGCAAGTCGGTGCTGCGGGCGGCCTGCCACTACCTCACCACCGACTTCCCGGAGGTGTACTATTTCCCGGCCTACGAACTCCTCCTCGACGACCTCCGCGACTACCGGTTCTACGCCCCCGACGGCCTGCACCCCAGCCCGGTGGCGGAGGAGTACATTTTTGACAAATTTCGGGAAGCCTGTTTCTCCGAACCCCTCAATGCCTTCGTGACCGAGTGGCAAAGCGTGCGCCGGGCGCTGGCGCACCGGCCCTTCGATGCGGCTTCGGCGGCCCACCGGGCTTTTCTGGAACGGCTCCGAATCCGGCTGCTCCGCTTCGGCACCCGCCTCGACGTGCGCCAGGAACTGGCTGGGGTGGAGGCGCAGTTGGAATTTTTTTTGTAGGGGTTTCAACCGTTTGCGCTGCGGAGGGGTCTTGGGTTTGAAATCCACATTTTTTTACCATGAAAAAAGTCCTCTTCCTCAGCGCGGTTGTTGCCGCCAGCCTGCTCTCCGCCTGTTCCAAGTCCACGGTCGCACCAACCTCTGATTTGGGCAAGCCCTTCCCCCTCGCCAAAGGCGAATTCCGCCAACTGTCCCTCGACGGGGTCGAAACCTCGTCCAAACCCACGGGCGATAAACTCACCTTCCGCCTCGTGGACCTGAACGATTCGCGCTGCCCGGCCAACGTGGTGTGCGTGTGGGCGGGCGAAGCCACCACCAACGTGGAATTAGAATTAAACGGCCAGAAGGCCCAGGCCGCGCTCAAACTCGCCGGCGACCGCAAGCAGGGCGTTTCCGACTCGACCAGCGTTACCGTCGGTACGCGCTCGTTTACGGTGCTGCTCCGCGACGTGCTGCCCTTCCCCGGCACGAGCAGCGAGACGCCGAAGGCGACGTTTGTGGTGCGGTAAACCTGATTTTGTAAGTAGGGTTAGAAAAGCGCAAAGCGCGTCTGGAGTGTCCGGGCGCGTTTTTGTATCCAACCAAAACCATGAAACGAGTGCTGATTTTTCTGCTTTGCGTTGGCTTGCTATCGGAATGCCGTGACCGTAACCCCGAACCCGCCCAAGGCCCGGCCAAACTGGGGCAGGTTTTCGAGGCCCAGCCCAAACAAACCGTTGTCATCACTGACCTAAACACCGCCTCCGACCCGGAACTGCGGTTCAATCTACTTTCGCTCGAACATTGGTTTTGTCCGATCACCGCCGACTGCTGCGGGGCTTCCAACGTACTGGCACACGTCACCCTTGACTTTCAGGGGCAAACTTCCGCCCCGGTCACGATCTCGTTGCTCAACCTCTGCAGGCCCGGTGCCAAACCTATTGAGAAAGTGCCCATCGGTGGACGAACCTTTGAAGTAACGATGGAAGCGGTCCGGCCCAACGTCAACTTTCTCACGAAAACACAGCCGCAGCCCTTCAAGAGCGCTACTTTCACCGTTCGGTAAACGCTCTGAAACTTCCTTCTTACCTTTGCCGTTGCCAGAAAGGTCAGCGGGCGTGGGGAATTTTACGGCCCACGGCTACTACCACCTGGTAACTGCAATATGGGCGACCTTAGAATCAAGCAAGAAGACATCCTCCGGGCGCTCGGCACCGTCGAAGAACCCGATTTGAAACGCGATTTGGTATCGCTGGGCATGGTTCGCGACATCGAGTTGGGCGTGGGCGAAGTTCGTTTCACGGTGGTGCTCACCACTCCGGCCTGCCCGCTCAAGGAACTCATCCGCCAACGCTGCGAACAGGCCATCCACCGCCTTGTCGATCCCGACCTGAAGGTTACCGTTCTCCTCACCGCCGACGTCACCACCACCCGCCTGGGCAACGCCACCTTGCTGCCCAGCGTGAAAAACATCATCGCCATCGCCTCCGGCAAAGGCGGCGTGGGCAAAAGCACCGTGACGAGCAACCTCGCCGTGGCCCTGCACCGCTCAGGCGCGAAGGTGGGCATCCTCGACGCCGACATTTACGGCCCCTCCATCCCGGTGATGTTCGGGGCCGAAGATCTGCAACCGCAGGTGACGGTGGTCGAGGGGAAAAACATGATTACCCCGATTCAGCAATTCGGCATCAAGCTGATTTCCATCGGATTCCTCACCCCCGCCGACAGCGCCGTGGTGTGGCGCGGGCCGATGGCGAGCCAGGCGTTGAAGCAATTTCTGGGCGACACGGCCTGGGGTGAACTCGATTATTTGCTCATCGACCTCCCACCGGGCACCTCCGACATTCACCTCACGCTCGTGCAGAGCGTACCCGTGACCGGGGCCGTGATCGTGACCACGCCGCAGAAAGTGGCGATTGCCGACGCCACGAAGGGCCTGGCGATGTTCCGCCAGCCGCAAATCAACGTGCCGGTTTTGGGAATTGTGGAAAACATGGCGTATTTCACACCCATCGAACTTCCGGAGAACAAATACTTTATTTTTGGCAAAGGCGGCGGGCAAGCCCTGGCCTCGAAGTACGACGTGCCCCTGCTCGGCCAGATTCCGCTCGTGCAGGGCATCCGCGAAGCGGGCGACGAAGGCAAACCCGCCGTGCTGGGCGGCGATTTCCTAACCGCCGAAGCCTTCCGCGAAACCGCCGAAGCCCTGGCCCAGCAAGTCGCCATCCGCAACGCCACCCAAACCCGGACGAAGCGAGTTGAGCTTACGGTTTGAAGGAAGGTTTGAGGGTTTGAGGTTTGAAAGTTTGAGAGTTTGACCCATTTTTCAGCACTCGAACTCTCAAACCTCAAACCTTCCTTCAAACCGTCAAACTCTCAAACCTTCAAACAAAAAAAATGAAAACCCTTGATTTGAGAACCCGCGTAGAAACCGCCCTCGACGGCATCCGGCCTTACCTGGAAGCCGACGGCGGCAACGTGCAGGTGCTCGAAATAACCGCCGACCGCGTGGCGCGGCTCGAACTGGTGGGGGCCTGCGGCTCCTGCTCGATGTCGGCCATGACCTTCAAAGGCGGCATCGAAGACGCCATCCGCCGCGCCGTGCCCGAAATCATTCGGGTCGAAGCGGTGAACATCACCTTACCCACCCGATGAAAATTACGTACGACCGCGAAGCGGACGCCCTTTCGTTTCTCTTCAACGACAAGCCCATCGAAGAAAGCACCGAACACAAACCGGGCATTTTTATCGACTACGCCGCCGATGGCAGCATCGTCGGGATCGAACTCCTCGAAGCCACCCGGCACACCCAGCCGACGAAGGTGGAGTTTGAGGTGGAGTGAAAAATGACCCCTACCCAGACGCGTCATTGCGAGCGGAGGCATCCAAGAGAGCGGAGCGAGAATTGGATGCCTCCGCTCGCAATGACGCGTCTCCGGGGCCAACAATTACCCTTCCCCCGCGTATCTTCGGGCCTGAATTCTTCCCCTCAGCCCATGCGCATCGGCATTTTTTTCGGCGGCCCGGCCCGTGAACGCGAAATTTCCTTTCTCGGCGGTCAGACCGTTTTTTCCTCCCTCGACCGGAGTTTGTTCCAACCCATCCCCGTTTTTCTCGACGGGCGCGGCAATTTTATCCTGCTCCAGCCGGAGTGGATGCACTCGGAAAGCATCCGCGATTTTTACCCGCCCGCAGGGGTGGATACCGGCGGCTTTACCGTTTACGACGAATCACTGGGCGACTTGCCGGAGGCTGACCTGGAGGCGATGATTTCAAAGGTCGGGCAGCGGATTTTTCCCCAGCACTTCCGCCAGCATTTCGATTTCGCCTTTCTCATCGTCCACGGGCCGCAACTCGAAGACGGGGCCATTCAGGGCCTGCTGGAGTGGTATGGCCTGCCCTACTACGGCTCCGGGCTGATGGGGTCGGGCATCGGCATCGATAAAATTTCGCAGAACGAACTCATCCGCGCCACCGTCGGGCTGGATAAACGCACGGCCACGTTGAGCAAGGACGTCTGGGATTCGACCGACCACGCGGTGATTTTTGAAGAACTGAAAGCCGCCGTGGGCCTGCCCTTCGTGGCGAAGGCCCCGCACCAGGGTTCGTCCATCGGCGTGAGTTTTGTCAAAAACAACGACCTCGCGGCGTTTGAGCGGGCCATCCGGCAGTGTTTGTTTCAAGACGAAATCACGGCGGCGGATTGGGCGGGTTTTTCCGAAGAACAAAAAAGGGAGCGCCTGCAAAAACTCGCCAATTTCGACGAAGGCATCGCCTTTCCGCTCACGTTCAACGGCGAGGTGATTCACCACCCGAAAATCCTCTGGGAACGGCTGGACGCGCATTTTGCCCAAAGCGGGGAAGCCGCCCAACTCACCTCGGTGAACCGCGAAGACCTCGTGTTGTTCGAAGCCTTCGTGAAGGGCCAGGAGTTTAGCTGCGGCGTGATTCAGGATTTTGACGGAAAACCCCTCGCCCTGCCGCCCACCGAAGTGGTGAAAGACGACAGCATCGAGGTGTTCGATTTCAAAACCAAATACAAAGTCAACGTCACCCGCAAAAATATTCCCATCGACACCAGCCTGGAGAACAACGAACTGGTGCAGCAACTGGCGCGGGGGGCCTTCGCGGCGCTCAAATTCGGGGCCTGCACCCGCATCGACGGTTTCGTCACGCCCGACGACCGGGTGCTCCTCCACGACCCGAACACGCTGCCGGGGATGTCGCCGGTATCGTTGATTTTCAAGCAAATGGCGCAAATCGGACTGCACGTCACCGACGCGCTGACCTACTTCATCCGGGCCTCGCTGCGCGAGCGCATCCGCGAGGGCAAGCGCACCACGATTTACGAGGCGATGCTTGCCGACCTCGATGCCCGCATCCAAACGGGCGTGACCGGGCGGGGAAGCCTGCCCCGCGTGGCGCTGGTGTTCGGCGAAAGCGACGAGGAATTTGCCCAGGCCAAAAAACAGTTTTCGCACCTCGTCTGCCAGGGGGCTTACGCGCTGCTACCGGTGCTGGCGACGGGCGAGGCCGCCCAGCCGGTTTACCACGTGCTGCCCACCTATTTTTTGATGAAAGATACCGTGGCCGAGGTCGTGGTCGCCCTCAATGCACCTACGCATCCGCTCATCGTCGAAACCCGGCAACACGCCGCCCGCGTCACCGAGTTTTTCACGGGTGGGCCGGTACCCGGCGTCCGGCGGCTCGACGGCCTGACCGGAGCCGCCGACTCGGTGCTGGCGCTGGGCATTCACACCACGAGTACACTGCCGGTGTTTCAGCCGTGAAATTCAAAAATCAGAACCATCCCCAACCCGTCATTGCGAGCGGAGGTGATCCGATAAGCGAAGCGAAGCGGTCCGCCGCCGCGGTCGGATCACCGCAGCGAAGCAATCCCCCACCGGAGACCAAAAGAGTGTCGGGCAAGTTGCTTGGGTTTTGCTCCCGTGCGACGGACCGTCTTGGTCTCCGGGAGGGGATTGCTTCGCTGCGGCAACCAGTTCTCGCTTCGCTCGCTCTGGTTGCTTCCGCTCGCAATGACGGGATTGGGGAGATTTTTATTCTCAAAAAAAATCCCCACCAGCGTTGAGAACTCTTGCCCGGTTATGACGAATTTTACAAACTGAAAACGCACAACGCGCTTAAAGAAAAGCGCCGCTTCGTGCGTTGAAGTAGCGATGGAAGACAATCGGAAGTTTATTATTCAGGGGCTGTTCATCCTGGTGGCCCTTATTTTCATCACCAAGCTTTTTTACCTTCAGGTCATCGACGAAGGGTACGAATCGGCCGCCGCCGACAACGCCATCGAAGAGGTCGTGCAGATTCCCTACCGGGGGCAGGTGTACGACCGGCACGGCAAACTCATCGTGTACAACACGCCCGTTTACGACCTCTACATCACGCCCAAAAAAGCCCGCGTGGCCGACACGCTGCGGTTTTGCACCCTGCTGGGCATCACGCGGGGGCAGTTCGACAGCCTCAGCAGCGCCGCCTTCAAGTACTCGAAGGTGAAGCCTTCGCTGTTTTTGCGGCAACTCTCCATCGAAGATTTCGCCAAGATTCAGGATTCGATGGTCGATTACCCCGGCTTCACCTTCGAGACCAGTTCGTTCCGTACCTACACCGCCCCCACGCTGGCGAACACGCTGGGGTACATCGCCGAAATCAGCCCGAAGCAACTGGAAGCCCAGGAAGAAACGGGCGACATCTACTACCGCCAGGGCGACTACGTGGGCAAAAGCGGCATCGAAAAGCAGTACGAAGAAATGCTGCGCGGACGGCGGGGCATCAAGTTCATCATGAAAGACGTGAAGGGTGTGGTAAAAGGTCCCTGGCGTAAGGGCGAGAAAGACATCGCGCCCGTGGCGGGTATGCCACTTTACACGGGCATTGACCTCGAAGTGCAGCAGTACGCCGACAGCCTGTTTCAGCACAAAATGGGCAGCATGGTGGCGCTCGACCCAAAGACCGGCGAAATCATCGCGATGGCATCGGCTCCGAGCTACGACCCCAAACTGCTGTCGGGGCGGCTTTACTCGAAAAACTACGGGCGGCTGCTGTTAGACCCATACAAACCGCTGATTAACCGGGCTTTGCAGGGTTCGTACCGGCCTGGTTCAACGTTCAAACTCATCCAGTCGCTGGTGGCTTTGCAACTGGGGGCCATCACGCCCGGCACCTCGTACACCCACGCCGGGGCACCGATGAAATGCCACAATCACCCCGCACTGAACGGGTTGCACGCCGCCGTGCAGTACTCCTGCAACCCGTACTACTACCACGTTTTCCGGAAAGTCATCAACGACAACGACGGCGCGACGCCCTTCAAAAAAGCCGCCATCGGGCTAAAAAAATGGCACGAGTACGTCACTAAATTCGGCATCGGGCAAAAACTGGGCGTGGATTTACCCTACGAACTGAAGGGCAGTCTGCCCGACGTGGGCTACTACGACCGGGTGTACAAGGGCGAACTGACCTGGAAATTTTCCAACATCTACTCCCTCAGCATCGGCGAGGGTGAAATGTTGATCAGCCCAATCAAAATGGCGAACGTGGCGGCCATCATCGCCAACCGGGGCTGGTACATCGCGCCCCACGTGGTGCGGGCCATCGGCGACCCGAAGGGCAAACCCCTGCCGGAGTTTCAGGAAAAACACGAGGTGGGCATCGACCGGGTCAATTTCGACCCCGTCATCGAGGGAATGCAGGACGCCGTGGAGCGCGGCACCACGTCGCGCAAAGCCATCGTGCCGGGCATCGCGATTTGCGGGAAAACGGGCACCTCGCAAAATAAACGCGGCGACGACAGTTCGATTTTCATCTGCTTCGCCCCCCGCGACGACCCGAAAATTGCCGTGGCCTGCTTCGTCGACAACGGTGGCTTTGGCGGCGTGGCGGCGGCACCCATTGCCACGTTCGTCATCGAGAAATACCTGAACCGGAAAATCGACCCGGCCCGGAAGGCTTTCGAGCAGGAGTTCATGGAGCGCGACTACATCCACAAAGTGCCCATGCCCAACGCCAAGCCCGAAACAAAACCCGCCCCACCCGCGCCGAAAAAAGATTCGGTGAAGGCTCCCAAGCCGCTCATCGCGGAAAGTGGCAAAGGAAACGGCGCGGCGAGAAATTGAAAAAAAGCCTTCCCAACCCCGTCATTGCGAGCTGAGGCAAACAGGGCGAGCGAAGCGAGAACTGGTTGACGGAGCGAAGCAAATCCCCTGCCGGAGACCTAGGAAGCGGAGGGCAAGTATTCGGACGTTGCTATTTCGGTCTTCGGGAGGGGATTAGCTACGCTGAATCTTCGATTTGCCGCGCTCCGGCCCCCACCCCTCGCTGCGCTCGTGGCGGTGGCCTCCGCTCGCAATGACGCCGAGGGGAGGGTGCAATGATGCGACGGAAGTATAAAAAAATTGCCAACTGCTCACTGAAAACTGAAAAATGCCCTCCCGCGATAGCATCGAAAACCGCCTCGACTGGCTCACCGTGGGCCTGTACGCCGCCTGCGTGCTGTTTGGCTGGCTCAACGTGTACGCGGCGGTGTACAACCCCGAAACCCACACCGACATTTTCGATTTCGCCACCAATTCGGGCAAGCAACTCATCTGGATGGGCACCACCGTGCTGCTCATCATTGCCATTCTGGTGATCGACTACCGTTTTTACGACACCTTCGCGTTTTTCATTTACGGCTTCGTCATTTTCCTGCTCATCGCCGTGCTGTTTATCGGCAGCGACATCAAAGGCTCCCACTCCTGGTTTAAAATTGGCTCGTTTTCGCTCCAACCGGCGGAATTCGCCAAAATGGCGACCACGATGGCCCTGGCCCGGTACCTGAGTTCGCCGGGGGTCAATTTGCTGAAGTTCAAGGATCAGGTCAACGTGGGCATCATCACCGGCATTCCGGCAATTCTGATTCTGGTTTCCAACGAAACCGGCTCCACGCTCGTGTTTGCGGCCTTTCTCATCGTACTCTACCGCGAGGGCCTGCCCGGCGCGTACCCGCTCATCGTGCTGGTGACGGCCCTGCTGTTCGTGCTGGCGCTCACGGTGCCGCCACTGTACATTTTCATCGGCATCGCCGCGCTGGCGCTGGTGGTGGTCTTCAACCTGCCCCGCTACGCCCGCCACCTGACCAACTACCTGCTCATCGGCGGCGTGGGCCTGGCGATGATGGGCCTGGTGCTGGGGACGAGTTTCTTTTTCAACAACGTCCTCCAACCCCACCAGCAAAGCCGCATCAAGGTGCTTTTCGACCCCTACGCCGATTACCGGGGCGCGGGTTGGAACGTGATTCAGTCGAAAATTGCCATTGGCTCCGGGGGTGTTTTCGGAAAAGGTTTTTTGCAGGGCACCCAAACCAAGTTCGACTTCGTGCCGGAGCAGAGCACCGACTTTATTTTCTGCACCGTGGGCGAAGAACACGGCTTTTTTGGGAGCCTCGTGGTGGTGGGGCTGCTGCTTTCGCTGATGCTGCGATTGGTGTACCTGGCCGAAAAACAGCGTAGTCGCTTCGCACGGGTGTACGGCTACGGGGTGGCTTCCATCCTGTTTTTCCACTTCCTGGTCAACCTCGGTATGACCATCGGGCTGATGCCCGTCATCGGCATTCCCTTGCCCTTTTTCAGCTACGGTGGCTCTTCGCTCTGGTCGTTTTCGATCCTGCTTTTTATTTTCCTGAAACTCGACGCCCACCGCTCGCAGATTTTGTCGCGGGCGTAAAAATCAAGCCGCTCGCCCCGATTGCAAATCGGGGCGAGCAGGGCTGTCATCCAGAGCACGGTGAAGAATGACAGCCGCTGTGGAGAAGCCGGAAGCTTTTTTTACATGAAAAACCCGTAGTTTTGGTCTCCTTCCACCTTCGTAAAAACAAACCGGTACTTCCCTTCGGCGCTCCCCGCGCGGCAGGATTTTTTGTTTACGAAAACGGATGCCACACGATTTTACCCCGACGTCTTTCTCGTACGAATCCCTAGTCGATGCCTCGCCCGTTGGGATGCTCGTGGGCCAACCGCTCCGCAATACAACCGGCCAAATCGTTGACTTTCAACTCGTCAAAGCCAATCCCGCCGCCCTGGCCCTGACGGGCTTGAGCGCCGATGCCGTTTCCCACCGCACGGTACTCGACCTCGATCCGGACATCGAACCGACGGGTTTTTTCCGGCGCTGCGTGGCCGTCGTGGAGCGGGGCGAGGCGTTTCAGGCCGAGCGTAGTTTCGGCGAAAATTGGTACACCGTCTCGGTAGTGAGGGTGGGGGAGGACTGCTTTCTGAGCAGTTTTTTGAAAATCGAGGCTCAAAAAAACGCCGAATTGCGGGCGCAGCAAACCGCCGACCTCCTCCAGGGCGTTCTCGACGCCACCCCGTTGGCGCTCAATCACCTCGAAGCCGTGTTTGACGAATCGGACAACCGGCAACCGGCAGATTTCGAATTTCGGGTAGTTAACCCCGCCTCCGAGCGCATCGGCGGGCAGCCTGCCAGCGAGTTGATCGGCCACCGGCTCACCGAACGCTACCCGAACGTCATCGAAACGGGCGTGTTCGAGCAGTACCTGACCGTGTGGCGAACCGGCCAACCCTGGCAAGCTGAACTGCCCTACGACGGCGACGGCCTGACGGGCTGGTTTAGTTTTCTGGTCAACAAACACGGCAACGGGCTGGTGACGGTCATCAACGACATCAGCGAGCGCAAACGGGCCGAACTACGCCAAACCGAACTGGCCAGCCAGTTGCAGGTGATTCTCGACCATACGCCCGTGGGCCTGGCCCTGCTGAATGCGGTGCGCGACGAGGCCGGGGGATTGGCCGACATGGACGTGGTGTTGGTGAATAACTCCACCGCCCGCTTGGTACTCCTGCCTGGAGAAGACATGGTTGGGCAGCGAATGTTTACGCTTTTCCCCGGCCTTCGCACGAATCCGATTTGGGAACATTTTTACAAACCGGTCGTGGATGGCCGTCAGTCCCAAACGTTTGAAACGCACTACGAAGGCGAGGGAATCGACGCCTGGTTTCGGGTGGGCGGTACGCCCTACGGCGACGGAATTCTGCTCACCGTCGATGACATCACCGACCGCAAAAGGGCCGAACTCCGGCAGGCCGAACTAGCGGCCCAGTTGCAGGCCGTTCTCGACAACACGCCCGTGGGCGTGGGCCTGATGCGTGCCGTGCGCGACAAAGCGGGCGAACTGGTGGACCTGGAGTGGAAATTGGTGAACAACTCGACCGCCCGGACGGTGCTGCTGCCCGGCGAAAACATGATCGGTCAGCGGTTTCTGGAACAGTTTCCCAACGTGCGTCCTGCTGGCCTGTGGGATGTTTTTTACAAAAAAACCATCGAAACCGGCCAGCCGCAGGAACTGGAAACCTTTTACGAAGGCGAGGGCATCAAGGGCTGGTTTCGGCTCGAAGGCACCTCCCTCGGCGATGGGATGCTGCTCACGATGACCGACATCACCGACCGAAAACGAGCCGAACTGGAAGTAACGCGACAATCCGATTTGTTGAGAAATGTGCTCGACGCCGCCCAGGTGAATATTTCGACGTTCGAGGCCGTGCGCAACGAGGCCGGAGGACTCATCGACTTCCGCTACGGGCTGGCCAATGAACGCGCCGCCGTCTCGACGGGAATGACCGTGGCCGACCTACAGGGCCGTGGCTTGGTGGAGTTGTTTCCCGGCGTAAAACCATCGGGCTTGTTCGACCGGTACCGGCGGGTGTGGGAGACCGGACAAGCCGAACGTTTTGAGTTACACTACCCCTACGACGGATTCGACAACTACAACGACGTGTACGCCGCCCCCTTCGGTACCGACGGCCTGATTATCAGCTACTCCAACATCACCGAACTCAAGCTCAGCCAGCGGGTCATCGAGCAGCAATCCGACGAATACCGGCACATTCTCGACAACGCCCTCACGGCCATTTCGCACTTCGAGGCGATTCGCGAAGGAGGAAAAATTGTCGATTTCCGGTACAAATCATTCAACCGGATGTCGGAAACCATCACCGGGATGACGGCGGCGCAGGTGGTGGGGCAACGGATGCTCCGACTCTTTCCCGGCGTGCATACGAGTGGGGTTTTTGAGCGTTGGGTGACGCTGGTGGAAACCGGTGAACCGGTGCGTTTTCACGACCGCTACACCCACGACGGCTTCGATTTCTGGTTTGACACCCAGGCCGTGAAGTGGGGCGACGGGTTCATCCAGTCGTACCTCGACGTGACGCCAATCATTCGAGTGCAACAAGCCCAGCAGCAGCAGGCCGAGCTGTTCAACGGGGTCATCGAAAACACGCTCAGTGGCATCATCCGCTGGGAATCCGTTCGCAACGAGGCGGGGCAAATCGCCGACTTCCGGGCGAGCGTTTTCAACCGAACCGTCATCGACCTGACGGGCATTACGCCGGAACTCCTCCAAACGCGGACCTTCCTCGAACTTGACCCCGAAGGCTTGTTTGAAAGTTACGTGGGGGTGGTCGAAACCGGCCAGTCGCTGCGGGTGGAGCATTGTTTTGCCAACCGCTGGTTCGACGTGACCGCCGCCCGCGTCGGCGATGGCTTCGTGGTGTCGTTTACCGACATCAGCCCCGTGCGCGAATCGGTGCGCGAGCGCCAGCAGCAGGTCGCCCAACAGCAGGTCCTGCTCGACGGCTCGATTAACGGAATTCTGGCGCTGGAATCGGTTCGGGATAAAACCGGAACCCTGGTCGATTTTATCATCACCGCCGGCAACCGGGCCGTGGAAATTATTCTGGGGCGTCCGCTGGAAAAACTGGTGGGTGAGCGCATCCAAACCGTTTACCCTGGCGTGGTTGAAACGGGCATTTTTGCCCGGTATGCGGAAACGGTGGAAACCGGTCGATCCCAACGATTTGAGGTGTACTACCACGCCGATGACTTAGACACCTGGTTCGACATCTCGACCACTCCCCAGAGCCACGGCCTCATCATCACCTTCATCGACATATCGCAGGCCAAACGCGCCCAGCAGGCGCTGGTGGGTGAAGCGATTTTGTTCCAGACGCTCTCCTCGCAAGTGCCCGAAGCCGGGGCACTCGTGGTCGATACCGGCCAGCGCGTGTTGTTTGCCAACGGCGAACTGCCCGCGCTGTTTACCAACCCCGACCAAAGCCGACTGCCGGGCAAACGCCTCTCCGACGTCCTGCGAAACGACTTCCGCCCTGGCGTACCGACTGCCCTGCGTCAGGCGCTGGCCGGTGCGCTTCAGCAGGAATCCATGCAGATTGGCGAAGCCTGGTACGAGGTGTTTTACAGCCCCGTGCGCAACGCCCAAGGCGCGGTGGTGATGGCGATGGCCACCTTTCGCAACGTCACCCGCGACCGGCTCTACCAGCAGCGGCTCCAGGCTACGAACGAAAACCTGGAGCGCTTCGCCTACGTGGCCTCGCACGATTTGCAGGAACCGTTGCGGAAAATTCAGTCGTTCGGCGATATGCTCTTCCGCCGCCAGGCCGCTAAACTCGATGAGTCCAGCCTCGATTTGATCCGTCGGATGCAGGCCGCCGCTACGCGCATGAACGAACTCATCCGCGATTTGCTCACGTTCTCGCGGTTTTCGGTGGCGCAGCAGGAACCCTTCGAACCACTTGCGCTCGACAAACTCGTGGCCGACGTGCGCAACGACCTGGAGGTGGTGATTCGGGAAAAAGGGGCTATCCTGCACGTGGACGCGCTTCCTTCGGTGCAGGGCGACGCCCTGCAACTGCGGCAGTTGTTCCAAAATATGATCAGCAACGCCCTCAAATTTACCCGGCCCGGTGTGCCGCCCCGCGTCGAACTGCGTTACCGGCTCATCAACGGGGCCGACGCACCCCTGCTGGCAAACCTGCCGCCCGGAGGGCTTTTCCACGAAATCAGCATCAGCGACAACGGCATCGGCTTCGAGGAACAGTACGCCCAGCGGATTTTCGAGGCCTTCCAGCGCCTGCACGGGCGCGGCGAGTACCCTGGTACAGGTATTGGGCTGGCTATCGTGAAGAAAGTGGTTGAAAACCACCACGGCGGGTTGTTCGTCAGCAGTCAGCCCGGCGAAGGCTCCACGTTTGTGGTGTATTTGCCGGTGGACGAAAACCGGGGAAGGTGAAGGGCCAGCGGAAGTAGAAAGAATACTGTTCAATACTCAATTTTCAATGCTCAACGCTCAAAGGTTAACCAGTTGAAATAAAATACTTTACATTGAATATTGAGCGTTGAGCATTGAAAATTGAGTATTTGCTTTTTTGAACCCCACCATGAAAACCCTCCCCCTTCTCCTCCTGCTCTCCCTGAGCGCCGTCGCGCAACAACCCCTGCTTTTCGACGACATCCGCTACGTCGTCAGCGACCGAACGGCGACCAATTCGTTTTTCAAAACCAACTTCGGCGCGAAGGCCCTGAAGGAGCAACCAATGAACCCGGCCAACTTCATCGACTTTCTGGACCTCCGCAACGGGCAGGTGACCCTCAATATTTCCGGTCCGGGGCCGTTTGCGGGCCTGGGCGGGAACGACCCGAAAAGTGGACCGCGTGAACTGGTGAAACCCAAAGCCAATCAGTACGTGTACGGAATGCACTGGCTGGCCCTGAGTACGCGTAGCCTTGAATCGACCCTGAAAACGCTGGCCATGCGGCGGGTGCCCATCGCGGCCATTCCCGCCAAATTGCCCTTCGAGCCTTCCGCCCGCAGCATTGTCGTGTACGGCCCCGACATGACCCTGGTGCTGCTCGTGGAACGCCCCAACGACTCCGGCCCAACGCCCTTCGGCGTGGATCACATCCAGCTACTTTGTGAAGACGTGGCCGCCAACGAGAAATTTTACACCGAGGTGCTCGGCGCGCAGGTGCTGGCCAGAAAAGGGAAATCGGTGAAGTTGCAGGTGGCCCAGCAGGTGCTGGTGCTCTCCGAACCCGAAGACCTCGGTTTGCCGCGTGCGCAGGTGCAGAAAAAAGACCGCACGAAATTTTACCCCGGCCCCGACGGGTTCGGCTTTCTCTACGACGAGCCGGGCCTGAAAGCCGCCGCCGACAGCACCGTGGCGAAGGGCTACGCCTTGCCGACGCCGCCCGCGCGGATGACTTTTCAGGACAAACCCACGCCCTACACCTCCGCGATGCTGTACAGCCCCGATCAGTTTGGGATTGAACTTCAAACCGAAGACAACCGGACGGGGCCGAGGAAGTAAGGTTGGAAGGTTGGATAAGGTTTGAGGGTTTGAGAATTACCTTCAAACCTTGTCCAACCTATCAAACCTCCCAACCCGATTGCCAGGGCCGCTCCTTCCCTGGCACGGCGATTTGAAGCACTGCCGCAACGCATTCAAATCACGAAAAGCATGAACATGAACTACATCCGGCGCG
This sequence comes from uncultured Cytophagales bacterium, assembly GCA_964244295.1. Taxonomy (GTDB): domain Bacteria; phylum Bacteroidota; class Bacteroidia; order Cytophagales; family Spirosomataceae; genus JAJAZB01. The sequence continues at coordinate 26,823 of CAXTIG010000023.1, read as the reverse complement.
GCACCGGCACCCCGCTGCTCTTAATTCACGGCCTCGGCGGAAGCTGGCGCTCCTGGACGCCGGTGCTCGACGGCCTGGCCGCCGAGCGCGACGTCATCGCGGTTGATTTGCCCGGTTTCGGGGCCACGCCGCCCTTGCCGGGCGAGGTGTCCATCCGCACCCTCGCCGACGCGCTCACCGACTTTTTACGTGAAAACAACCTCCTCGGCATCGACGCCGTGGGCAGTTCGATGGGGGCACGGCTCGTGCTCGAACTCGCCCGGCGGGGTGGGGTGCTGGGCCGGGTGGTTTCACTCGACCCCGGCGGTTTCTGGCGCGGCTGGGAAGTGCCGTTTTTCTATTACTCCGTTTATTTTTCGGTGAAACTCGTTCGGGTTTTGCAACCCGTCATGCCCGTTCTGACGGGCAGCGCTCTGGGGAGGACGGTGCTCTTTCCCCAGTTTTCGCCCCGTCCCTGGGATCTTTCACCGTCGGTGACACTCACGGAAATGCGCAGTTTTGCCGCCTCGCCCTCGTTCGATGAACTGCTCCACAACCTGGCCTACGGCGAAAAGCAACGCGGTGCCCCGCTGCATTCCATCAAAAACACGCTCGTGATCGGCTGGGGGCGGCAGGATCGCGTGTGCCTGCCCGGCCAGGCACGGGTGGCGCTCGATTTGTTTCCCGATGCCTTCATTTACTGGTTCGAACGCTGCGGCCACTTCCCGCAGTGGGACCAGCCCGCAGAAACCATCCGCCTGATTCTCGACGTGACGGATGAGGAAGTGGATGTGGAGGCGGCGCGGATGGCGGAAGCCTGAAGTTGACCCAATTCCTTAAGCCCACGAGACTGATTTTCAACGGGTCCAAACTCGTTGTAAAATAGTTTCGTGGGGTTATTTTTGCCTCGACAGGTTTCGCGAAAATCACGTCAGCGTATTGAGTGAGTTTGCTCAAGCCATTCGTAAGTATCTTCCCAATGCTCAAACGAGTCTGCGTCTACTGCGCGTCGAGTGCCAAAATTCACCCGGCGTATTTTGCCGCCACCGAAGTGCTGGCCCGGAGCCTGGTGCGTGCCAGAATTGAGGTAGTTTTTGGCGGCGGTTCCATCGGATTGATGGGTCACCTGGCCGAAGGTGGAAAAATCACGGGCATCATGCCGCACTTTATGCGCGAAGTGGAGTGGTCGCACCGGGGCGTTTCAGACTTTCTGTTCGTTGAAACGATGCACGAACGAAAGGAAAAACTGCTCGAAAACGTGGATGGTCTCATCACGCTGCCCGGCGGTTCGGGCACCCTCGAAGAACTACTGGAAGCCATCACGCTCAAACGGTTAGGGAGATTCACCAAACCCATTGTGATTCTCAACACCAACGGTTTTTATGACGCGCTGGAAGCACTGCTTGAAACCTGCATTCGTGAAAATTTCATGGATGAACGCCACCGCGCTATGTGGACGTTTGTCAACGAACCTGATCAGGTCATTTCCGCCCTGCAAACCGCGCCCGCCTGGAGCGAAACCGCCATTGCCTTTGCAACGCAGACCTGAATTTGTCAGCGGATAGCCAGGCGGCGTCCCCACTTTTCCTTCGTCCGCCGGGCCTCCCGCCGCGCCCGAATCCGCCGTTGCCAGGCTTTGAAATCGGCGGTGAAGCGGTCGAAGAAGAAAATAGGGCCAACGGAAAAATAAAGGCCGTCGTAGTTGATGTCGGTGCCGGGGAAATCCTTTTTGAGCGCCACCCGGTAACCCAGTAGCAGATTGACTCCAAACCAGCGCGTGGGCCGCAGCCACTTCAGCGGCGGGAATTTCACCGAAAACGAAGCCCCCAGCCCGGCGGGCACGAACCAACCCCGTTGGGTACCGGTGATTTGCTCGGCGATGTTCAGCACCCGGTACACCGAACGTCCCAGGCCCACTTCCACGGGCGTGCTAAATTCCCAGTGTTCGCGCCGCCACCAATACGGTTCGACGTAGGTCGTGACCACGTACAACTGGCGGCGCAGGGTGGAGTAGGACGTGGGCAGGAGTTGCTGGGCGTGGGTGGTTTGCGGGGAGTAATAAAAACCCAGTCCAGCTTTCACGTTATTCGGGTACAATAGCCCGACTCGTGCTCCCCAGATGTTGGTCAGCGCTTTGGAGCCTTTCAGGTCGTAAAATTTACTGAAGCGCTGATCCGTTTCGGCGATGAAGGTCGGCTTGCGAGGGCGTTCAATTTTTGCCGAATCCGGGCCAGAATCCTGCGCGTGGGCGCAGAAACCGTAACTCAGAAAAATAAGCAGGGTGCCGCAGCCGCGTAGGAATTGCCTCATCGCATCGAGCCAGAAAGTTGCGTTGGTGGAACGTGACCAAAGACGTGCCAGGACCCGTACCCGCCCCATTCTCCAACTCGGTAGCGAGTCTTTGATGGGTGAATGCGAGGGATTCGTGGCGGATTCGACGGATGTTTACGACCGGGGTTTTTCGTACTCGGCGAGCAGTTTGCGCACATCGGCTTTCAACTGACTTACGTCCTCCTCGCGGGTGCTGTCGTAGATGCCCCGGATGCGTTTTGCTCTATCGATCAACACGAACGCCCCGCTGTGTACGATGCCGCCGGGTTCGTTGGGGTCGGTAAGGGCCGAGACGAAGTAGCTTTTCTGGGCGATTTCGTAGGTTTTGGCCTTGTCGCCCGTCACAAATTGCCATTGCCCGCCCGTGACACCCAGGTTTTTAGCGTACTCGGCCAGCACGGGCACCGTGTCGTGGCGCGGATCGATGCTGTGCGAAAGAAACATTACCTGCGGGTTACTCTTAAATTCTTGATACACCTTCAGCAATTCCGATTGCATTTTCGGGCAAATCGTGGGGCAGGTGGTGAAGAAGAAGTTGGCGACGTAAATTTTTCCGTCGAAGGTTCGGGCGGTGACGGGCTGGCCCTCCTGGTTGACGAAGGCAAAATTGGGGATGGTGTGGTACACGGTATCAACGGTACCGGGCGTTTTGCCGGGTTGGGTGCCCATCCGCTCGCCGTAAATCGGCAGGCGTTCGGGTTCTGCCGGGCCGCAGGCAGCGACCAGGGCGAGCAGGGCAACGACGAACGCGTACTTCATTTGGCAGGGGCGGTTTTCAAAAACTCTTTGGCGCGGGCGATGCTGGTTTCGGTATCGGCCTTGAGCGTGGTGAGTTTCGCTTTTTCGCCTTCGTAAAATTTCAGGGCCGCATCGCCCTGCAAATCCTTGTTGGCGTCGGCGTAGGCCGACATCCAGTCGCTCATGCCGTTGTCGGCGCGGTCGAGGGCGGCGATCAGGCTGTCGCCGGTGGGGCGGGCGGTGCTGTCTTCCCCGACGCGCTTCTGCAACTCGGCCTTCAGGTTCATCAATTCTTCCGACTTGGGCATCACCTCGTCGTGCAGGGCCAGCACATCGCCGGAAAGTTGCTTGATGCTTTCCTGCTTGGTATCCTGGCAGGCGGTGAAAAAGAGGGTGGTGGCGAGGAGGAGGGGGAGGTGGGATTTCATGGGTTTTATTTTACTGTCATCCTGAAAGGACCCCGGCATGGAATGCTTGTTGGCCTGCCGTTCCCGTTTCAGTAAAGCGAACGGTATCCCAACAAGCATTCCATGCCGGGGTCCTTCCAGGATGACAATTCTTGATTGGTGTTTACAAATCCAACTTGTAATGTGTTTTCTGCATCAAATGCCGACTCAGCAATTCGCGGGCGTTTTCGACCACGCCCTTCGGCGGTTTGGCCCCACCAATCATCTGGGCGATTTCCATCACGCGCTCTTCGGTGGTCAACTTCCGGATACGGCTCACGGTTTTATCCGCCGAATTGTCTTTGTACACGAAGTAATGCGCGTCGCCCTGGGCGGCAATCTGGTGGAGGTGGGTGATGGCGATGATTTGGTGGCCGGTCGCCATTTCCTTCATCATGTTGCCCATTTTGATGGCAATTTCGCCCGACACGCCCGTGTCGATTTCATCGAACACGATGGTGGGCAACGAACGTTTATCGGCCAGCAAATACTTGAGGGCCAGCATCAGCCGTGAGAATTCCCCGCCCGATGCGACGGACTTCAGTTGCTGCGGCTTCATGCCCTTGTTGGCTGAGAACAGGAAATTGACGGTATCCACGCCGTTGACGGTGGGTTTGCCCTTGGCGTGTTGCACCACGAGGCGGGCGTTGGGCATTCCCAGGTCGGCGAGCAGGCTGGTGGCGCGTTCTTCGACTTCCTTCAGGATGGCTTTCCGGGAATCCGACAGCGCGGCGGCGCTGGTTTCGAGGGTTTCCCAGGCGGCGTGGGCGGCGGCTTTGGCGGCGTCGAGGTCGGCGTCGAGGTTGAGGACTTTGCTTACTTTTTTGCCCAACTGAGCTTGAATCAGAAGCAGTTCGGCGATGGTTTTTACGCCGTGTTTTTGCTGAAGGTTGTAAATCAGCGTGAGGCGTTCCTGGAGGGTTTCGATTTTCTGGTTGTCCAGTTCCACCAGTTCCTCCTCGGATTCCACCTCGGCGGCCACGTCTTTCAGTTCGATGAGGGCGCTCTGCACCCGGTCGCGGAGTTGGGCGTAAGCGGGCGAAAACGCGCTCACGGCGCTGAGACTCCCCAGCACGCTTTGCAAACTGCTCAACACGCATTGCTCCGGGTCCTGCAAATACCCCAGCGCCAGGTTGAGCCGCGACTTCACGTCTTCGGCGTTTTCCAGGATATTCAGTTCTTGCTCCAGGTCTTCCTGTTCGCCCGCCGCGAGTTTGAGTTTGGTCAGTTCATCGAGCAAAAAACTGTTGTAATCGAATTCTTTTTTGATGTCTTTGGCCTCGGCCATCAGGCGGTCGTAGCCTTCCTGGGCCTGGCGGAAGGCGCGAAAATCGGTTTTGTACTGGGCAAGCAGCGGGGCATTTTGGGCGTAGGTATCCACGAGTTGCAACTGGTACTCGTTGCTGCCCAGCAACACCGAGTCGTGCTGCGAATGCACGTCCATCAACTCGCCGGTGATGCGCCGCAGGGTTTCGAGGTTCACGGGCGTGTCGTTGACGAAGGCCCGCGACTTGCCCGCCGGGCTGATTTCGCGGCGGATGATGCAGGTCGTTTCGTAGTCGAGGTTTTCGTCTTCAAACACCTCGCGGATGTAGTACCCGCCAATTTCGTAGTGACCTTCGATGACGCACTTTTCGGCGGGGTTGTACAGCGTTTTCACGTCGGCGCGGTGGCCCAGCAGCAGGCCGATGGCCCCCAGAATGATGGATTTCCCCGCGCCCGTTTCGCCCGTAACGATGTTCAACTCGGCATCGGGACGGAGTTCGAGGTGCTCGATGAGGGCGTAATTCTTGATTAAAAGGTACGAAAGCATTGCGGAATGCGGATTGCGAAGCGCGGAGTTTGGAAGGTCGTCCGGCCCTCAAAATTAACTCCAAACCACCTGATAAGTTCACCACGCCGCCACGCTATCCCGCAAAATTTCCCCGACCTCGTCCAGGCGCAACGTGTGGCGGTGGCGAAGCATATCCTGAAGCACCAGCGTGGAAGCGTCGTGCGAAAGCAGCCGCCCGTGCAGGGTCACGCCGTCGTGCCGCACGATGTGAATTTCCACCCCGGTAAGGTCGGGGAGCTTCGCGGCGAAGTCGGTCGGAAAGAAGCGGAGGAGGCGTTTGGACATGGAACGAAGTGGTGAGTTGTGAAAGGTGAGCGGTCCGCCGCTGCGGTTGTGATTTAAAAAATTCACAATTCACAATTCACCCTTCACCGATTCAGCTTCCGGTAGCTATCCGTCTTGGTGGGGTCGAGTTGGGAGAGCAGCGCGTAGGCTTGCTTGCGGTCGGCGGGGCTGGCGTTGCTGAAAATGCTGACGAGTTCATCGCTTTTGGCGTCGAAAAACGTGTTGACCAGCACCGTGGCCGGGCGGAGTTGGTTCACCGCCTTGATGGCGTTGAGCACGTCGAGAATTTGCTTGCGGGCCTGGTCGGGTTGCTCGTTGAAGGTGTCGAGGGCCAGGCGGTGGTAGGTGTAGAGGCCCTCGCGGAAGGGCTGCATTTGCTGATTTTGCAGGTTTTCGGCCAGCCAGTACCGGGTGCGCGTGTCGCCCCGCGAATCCCAGCCGCCGTAGGGCGAGTTCTGGGCGAGGTTGGTCACGTTGTAGGCTTTCTGAACGAACAGATTCCCCCCCGATTTGCCGAACGAATCGTAGTCCATCGCCAACGCCACGTAGGCGTAAAACGCCAGCATCGAGGTGAGGTTGTCGGTGTAATTGTTGTCGTTGAAATTGAGCGGCTTGTCAGGCAGGTAGTTAAACTGAAAATTGCGGTCGACGAAGCGCAGCAGCACCGATTCGTAGCTGGTGCCAAACACCGGGCGCGTCACCTGCACCTGGGCCTGGGCTTCGTAATCGCCCTGGGCGGTGGCGCGCTGCACGACCAGCGAAAAGGTCATGTTGAGTTTTTCTTCGGGGGCAAAGGCATCGGTGCCCCAGCGCCGCCCGTTGATAAAATCGGTCATCACCGACTGCATCTCGGCGTACAGGGCCTGGGCGTTGGTGGCCTGCTGGTTCACCCGCACCTGGTCGTAGCTGATGCTGACCTTGCAGTTGATTTCCTGGGCAAAACCCGCCGTTAGGCTGAGGAACGTCAGTACGAAAAAAAGGCATTTCTTCATGATTCTTCGGGTTTCACGGACTTCAACAATCCCTCAATTGCCTCCACTAAATCATCGGCCACTTCTCGTTTTGTTTTCAACTCAAAATTCCGGGTTTCGCCATTCCGAAACAACAGCGTCACCCGGTTGGTGTCGTGGCCGAAGCCCGCGCCGGGGTCTTGCAGGGAGTTGAGCACGATGAGGTCGAGGTTTTTGCGCTCCAGCTTCAGGCGGGCGTTTTCGAGTTCGTGGTCGGTTTCGAGGGCAAAACCCACCAGCACCTGACCGGGGCGTTTCTGCGCTCCGAGCGTGGCCGCAATGTCAACGGTTTTGGTGAGGTCAATCGTAAACGTGTCTTCCTTTTTTTTGATTTTCCGGTCGGCGGGGTGGGCGGGGGTGTAATCGGCCACGGCGGCGCTGAGAATGACCACGTCCGCTTCGGCGAAGCGCGCCCGCGTGGCCTCGAACATCTCCCGCGCCGAGCGCACCGGTACAAATTCCGCCAAAGTCGAAGGCTGAGGCAGGTGAACGGGACCGCTCACCAGCGTCACCGCCGCGCCCGCCTCGGCCAGGGCTTCGGCGAGAGCGTAGCCCATTTTTCCCGTCGAATGGTTGCTGATGAACCGCACGGGGTCGATGGCTTCCTGGGTGGGACCGGCGGTAATTAACACCCCCAACCGAACCGGCGGACCGCCCCTAAAGGGGGCTACCTGCCTGGTATTTTTAGCCCCCTTTAGGGGCGGTCCGACGGTTCGGTTGGGGGTATTTTCCGAGGCGAAAAAATTCTCTACAACCCCCACCAACGTCTCCGGCTCTGCCAGCCGCCCCTGGCCCACCAGCCCGCTCGCCAGTTCGCCCGATTCGGCGTCGATGATAAAGTTGCCGTAAGAAGTTAGCCGCCGGAGGTTTTCCGCCGTGGCCGGGTGTTGGTACATATCCAAATCCATCGCCGGGGCGAAAAAGACCGGGCAACGGGCCGAGAGGTACACCGCCGAGAGGAGGTCGTCGGCCAGTCCCTGAGCGCAACGGGCCAGGGTGCGGGCCGAGGCAGGAGCCACCAGCATCGCATCGGCCCAGAGGCCCAGTTCGACGTGGTTGTTCCAGGTACCGGTGCCGTCGGTGGTGGTGAATTCCGACGCAACGGGATTTTTCGACAGCGTCGCCAGCGTCAGCGGGGTAATGAACTCCTTCGCCGAAGCGGTCATCACCACGCGCACCTCGGCCCCGGCTTTCACTAGCAACCGAACCAAAAAAGCCGCCTTGTAGGCGGCTATGCTGCCCGATACGCCGAGCAGGATTTTCTTTCCAAGCAACATTTGAGTAAAGTAGGCAGTGGCAGTAAGCCGTGGCAGTAAGCAGAATTTTTTACTGCTTACTGCCACGGCTTACTGGTTACGCTTCTCCCTGCGGCAGGGCCTGGGTCCGGTCGCGCCATTCGAGTTTTTCTTCGAGAAATTCATCGATGGCCACCGAGGTCGGCTTGGGCATTTTTTCGTAGTACTTGGAAATCTCGATTTGCTCGCGGTTCTCGAAAATTTCTTCGAGGTTGTCTTGCGTCGAGGCAAACTCCGAGAGTTTGTTGCTGAGTTCTTCCTTCATTTTCACCGCCACCTGCCGGGCGCGTTTCGAGATGATGGAGACGGATTCGTACACATTACCGGTCTTGGCGGCAATCTGGGCCATGTCGCGGGTCACGACGGAAGGATTCGTAGGCATATTGTGGTTTGTAGTTTATGGTTTGTGGTTTTTAGGTAGTGGTCGAGAGCGTTTTTAACTGTAAACCACAAACTGAAAACCATAAACCTAATTGTTGCTGCTTCCTCCGAGTTTGTTGGTTTTGGAGTCGGCGGGGGCAGCGGGAGTGGCTTGCTTGGCCAGTTGTTCTTCTTTGCCGAGGCGGTCGAGTTGCGCCATGCCATCGGAGTAATATTTTTCGGCGGTGCGCAAGAATTTGCTGCTGGGGTATTTGTCGATGAAGGCCTGATAAAATGCAACCGTTTCATCAAAACGCTCTTTCTGTTTTTTAGGCGAACTGTTCTTGGCGTAGTCGTGCTGGGCCTGGACTTTCAGAAAGGCCATTTCTTCGTTGTACTCCGAATCGGGAAAATCCCGCTGGAAATTGTTGACGGCGATCACCGCCGAACGATAATTGAGGATGCTGGCGGCGCTGGTTTTGTAGTACAGTTTTACTTTTTCGTAGGCCTTCTGCTCCAGTTTGTGGCGGAGTTCTTTCATGATATCGCTGGCCTCTTCGCGAAACTTGCTCTGCGGATAGCTGTTGACGAAGCTTTGCAGGGCATCAATGGCCGTACCGGTGCTGGTTTGGTCGAGGTTGTACAGCGGCGAATCTTTGTAGAGCGAGTAGGCACTCATGTACTGGGCTTCCTCGGCGTGCTGACTCCGCCCGAAGGTTTCGTAAAACTGCTTGAATTGCTGGGCACCCAGGGCGTAAAGGCCCAGGTGGTAATTGCAGTAAGCTTCGTAGAGGTTGGCCATTTCCTGCTGTTCGCTGCCACGCAGCAACGGCTTGAGTTCCTCAAATAGCAATCCGGCTTTTTCCCAGCTTCCTTTTTTGTAGTAGTCGAGGGCCGCCTGGTACTTCTGCTCGTCGGTGGCCGTTTTCCGAAGTTTCTCAAATTTGCTGCACGCCGAAGAGAAGGCAATCAGCAGAGCCAGAACAAGGTAGGTGAGTTTGCGCATGGGTTGACAAAAGTACGAAAAACCTACGGGTTTAACGAACGGGCGGCGGTTTTCAGTTCAATGAAAAACAAAACCCCGCGAGCATTTTAAATCGCTCGCGGGGTTAATTTTCTACTACTGTTCCTATTGATGCCGAACCAGCAGTTTTTTCGTCGCCACGGTTTTACCGTCGTGCGACAACTGGTAGAAATACATCCCGTTGGGCCAATCGGCGGTCGAAATTTTCATCCGGCGCTCGGTGCGGTCGAGGGCAAACTCACCGACGGGACTGCCCAGGAGATTGAAAAACGAAAGTTTGACTTGATTCACCCCCGCCCCCACGTTGTAATCGACGTAGGTGTACTCGGAAATGGCGGGGTTGGGATACAGGTTGGAAACCGACAGGCGCTCGTTGTGATACAGTTTATCCGCTGCGGTACTCGCTTCTTCGATTCCTCGGTCGACACTGACGCTACTGGGTTGGGCAATGGGTTCACTCGGAACAACTTTGGGAGCGGGAGTAGGACGGGATTTGGCGAGTTGCTGATTCCGGTAGTATTGGTTAATCGATAAAGTACGCTTGGGGTTGATGTCCTGAGATTTTGCGCTTTTAAGCACCGAAAGGCTTTCGGGCTTCGACGAGGGGGCGGATTTGGGGCGAATCTCCAACCGGCTCCGGTTTTTCGGGTCGGTCTGGGCGGAGGCCCCGGACGACGTTAGCTGCACGAGCGTAACGACGAGAAGAAAAAGCGGTACGTAGAGTCGTTTCATAGCGTTCGGCGGCTTTCGTGATGAATTGAGGGCAAAAGTATCAGGACTGTCCTGAAAATCAAATTTTTAACACTTCTTAACGGCTGGTTTTTAGCCAACGGTACAAAAAAACGGACAACCGGTGCGAAAAAAAGGGTGAATTCCCCGTATCAATCTCCCGGCTGGTAACGTTGCCAACAGTTTTCTTTTTGAAAAGACAGTGATACCTACGGAGAAGTTGCCTGAGCCGTAGCAAAAACCGTGCGTCAACTCGCCTTTTTTTGCTGAACCGGTGGACGTTTTTTCGGCTTTACCGGCTTCGTGGTTTTTTTGACGGGTTTCGCGGCGGGCCGGGCCACCGGCGGCTTACTCAGCACCGGCAATTTTGGCGTCGTGAGTGGTGGTGAATTGCGCAGCACTTTGGCCCGGTCGGGGCGGAGGTTGAGCCGCCAGTTGAAGCCGTCGAGTTCGCGGTTGGCGGGGGTAATTTTGGGCGGGGGCGTCAGCGAGGCGTCGGGTTTACCCACGAAAGCGATGCGTTTGACCTCGCCTTCCTTAAAATTGAGCGTCATCCGGCCGCATTCGACGCGGTTCATGCCGATGATTTTATTTTTTTCGTCGAGGGCAAAGTAAATGCTTTCGGCGTTGCCCTCCACCAGCACCCGGTCGAGTTTGGCCTGGGGGTTGAGTGTGCTGGTGATGCGGCGGCCTTTCATCTGGTTGAAATTCCGGAGCGTGTCGAGCGAAATGACGAAGGCCCGCCCGCGCAAAATCATGGTCTGCAATTGGCCATTTTTCAACTTTAGCTGCACCGAATCGCCTTCCGACTGACTGCCCGTGCTCCACAGAATCGGTTTTTTGTAGAAATAAAGCGTCGAATCGTTGACGTAGTAGGCCAGTGAGTCACATTTTCCCTGAAAATCGCGCTTGAAAATCAGCACGTTCCGGTAGGCAAACAGCCGCCGGACGGTGTCGGTGGGGAAATAGTATTCCCGCGAAACGAGCGTATCCGACGAGAGGTAAAGCGTGTCGCGCTGCCGCAAACTCCGCAGCACGGCATCGCCCCACACGCGGGTTACGCCCGTCTGCCCGTAGGAACGCCCCTCGCGCCCGGTCAGAATCACGCTGTCAGTGCGGGACGTAAACACGACGTTGCCGTGGGCGATGCCGATTTTGGTGGGCGGGTCGTAATTGAGCGTGTCGGCTTCGAGGTCGTACCTTGCGCCGCTGTAGCGCGAGCGGCCTTTGAAATTGGACGTGCGCGTCGTCGTGTTGTACACCGAACCCGGCTGGGCGTAGAGCGTGTCGCCCTTGTCCACGATTTTTGTTGGTGCGATGAAAAAAGCTTCTTTGGAGGCCGAACTGTACCGCAGCGAATCGGCGGTCACGACCGATTCCGGGTTCACAATCCGCACGTCGTTGCGGTAAGTGAACAGCTTGTTTTGGGTATTGTACGTGCCGTCGCGGCTGGTGAGGGTGCTTTTTTTGTCGAGGATGACGCCCCCGCCGGAATACACCGCCACGCGGGTGTTCATGTCGTAGTCGAGGCGGCGGGTGGTGAGGGTGATGGTGCCGTCGTTGAGTACAACTTTTCGTCCCGTCATTTTCGCCAGCCGCGAGCCGCCGAAGTACAGGGCCGTGTCGCCAGTGAGCGTGACGCTGTCGCCCTGCACGATGCGCACGTTGCCGTAAGCCTGGAGGGTGTTGGCCAGCACGTTCTGAATGGCTTTGTTGCAGTAAATGACGACGTTGCCCTGCTGAAGAATCACATTGCCCGTCAGCACTTTGGAGGCGTCGGTTCCTTCGAGCAAGTCGGCCTGCTTGATGTCGACTTGGTTGCCCCCCGAAGCCGGAGCCTGCGCGAGGGCGCGGCCGGTGAGCAGCAGAAAGCAAGCCAGTAAGAGAGGTATTCGGTGAAACATCAAGTCAGGCTGTCATCCAGAGCGCAGCGAAGGAACTCGTTGAAGTACTGAGTAGCTAGCTGTCAGCCACTTTTAGATCACCGGCCAACAATTCGAAGGGCCAACGAGATCCCTCGCTGCGCTCGGGATGACAGGATAAAGTAGTTTGCAAAACTAAGCCCAAAATCCCGTGCTGGACGCCTTTTTAACGATTCTTAACCGCCTGCCCCTCGCCGACCGGCGCGTGCTGCTGGCGGTGAGCGGGGGCTTGGATTCGGTCGTGCTGGCGCATTTAGCGCAACGGGCGGGGCTGAACTTCGGCATTGCCCACGCCAACTTCGGCCTGCGCGGCAAAGAATCAGACGGCGACGAGGCGTTTATCCAAACCCTGGCTGAAACCTACGGCGTTCCTTTTTTCGTCAAAAAATTTAAGACGGTGGCGTTTGCCAAAACCAGCGGCCTGTCCATCCAACTCGCCGCCCGCAAACTCCGATACGGCTGGTTCGACGAAGTATTGGACGCGGAAGGCTTCGATTTTCTCGCCACCGCCCACCACCGCGACGATGCCCTCGAAACCCTGCTGCTCAACCTCACGCGGGGAGCCGGGCTGGCGGGCATGGCGGCGATTCCCGAACAAATTGGGCGCGTGCTGCGACCGCTGTTGACATTTAGCCGAAAAACGCTTGAAACCTATGCCCGCGAAAACGCCCTGACCTGGCGCGAAGACCGCTCAAACGCGGGCGACGACTACCCGCGCAATTTCGTTCGCCACCACGTGGTGCCGCTGCTGCGCGAACTGAACCCGAATCTGTCAGAAACCGTGGGGCAGAGCCTTGACCAACTGTCCGCCGGGCGGCGCTTGCTCGAGTTCCACGTCGCCGAACTGCGCCGAACCGCCTGGACGGTGCAGGGCGACGTACAGCGGCTGGATTTGCGCATCCTGCGCCAACAGCCGGAACCGCTCTTGCTGCTGCACGAATTGCTGCGTCCGCTGGGGTTTCGCTACCACCAATCCGCCGCGATTTGGGACGCGAAGGACGGGCAGCCGGGGAAGCGATTTTTTTCCCCCACCCACGCCCTCACGCTCGACCGCGAGGCGCTGCTCGCGCTACCTCGTCAGCCAAACGACGAAACCGTTTTTTTTCTCGAAAAAACCACCTCCGCCCTGACCACGCCCGATTTTACGCTGCGGTATCGCCTGCGGGAATGCGACGAATCCCCGATTTCGACCGGCTTATCCACGGCCACCCTCGACGCCGACTTGCTCCGGTTCCCACTTACGCTGCGCCGCTGGCAACCGGGCGACTGGTTTTGCCCGCTGGGAATGGGCGGGAAGCGGCAGAAAATCAGCGATTTATTGGTCAATCTGAAAATTCCCCGCCCGCTCAAAAGCCGGGTTTGGGTGCTCGAATCGGGCGGAGAAATCGCCTGGGTGGTTGGGTGGCGGGTGGATGAGCGCTTTCGGGTGAAGGAGGCGACGGGGTGGGTTTGGGAGGGGAAGGTAGAATGAAGAAAATTTGGCAACTGGACGGAATACCTCACCGGAGCAAACCCCGGAACTGGTAAAAAAGCCGCTCGATGAGCCGCAGGTCTTCGGTAATGATTTCGGCGGAGGCATTCATGCCGCTGGTGTAGGCGAGGGTTTTGCCGCCATCCGTACGCAGGCCCTGGGGCAGGCGGACGGTGGCGATGAAAAACTGGGCATCGGGCGTGGGTACCCGCGATACCGAGGCAACCACGCCCGCCACGGCCCCAAATTCCTCGAACGGATAGCCCTGAAATTTGACCAACACCCGTTGACCCACGGTCACCTTGCCGAAATTGGCCTGCGGAAGCCGAATTTCCCCTAAAAACTGATTCGTCTTCGCCCCGACAAACAGCAACTCGCTGCCCGCCCGGATGGCTTGTTTTTCCTGCAAAACGGCGGGGAGTTGAATTTCACCGCTCACCGGGGCCGTCAGCACGAACCTCGATTTCCAGGTTTCCAGGGCGCTCGAAAGGGTGTTGAGGGCCTGGGAGAAGGCTTCGCGTTGTTCGCTTACGGTGTGGTCCAACTCAAGGAGTTCGCGTTGCTTCGCCGTTTTTTGCATCAGGTTGCCAACCAACGACGATTCTACGGTACGGAGCGGAAGTTTTTTACCCAGCATTTTGCTTTCCTCCCGGCTCAAATTTAGTGCGGCGATGACCTTCTCGGCGTGGAGATTTTGACTGATTTTGAATTCCTGATCGGCTAGTTCGGCGTCGCGGGCATACAACTGATGCTGACTCCGAAGGTGTCCATTCAACTGATCGATGTCCCCTATTTCCGTGAGCAGAAGCGTTCTTTTTTGCCGGTAAAGCCACCGGAAAGCAGCGTCACTACCTGAACGTACTGGCGCTGGAAGGTCTGGTATGCTTCCTGGATTTCGCCCAGGTGGGCGTATCGCGGCGGGGGAATCCGTCCGATGGCTTCGAGTCGATGGGCTTGTACGAGGGCCTGGTACCGGTTGAGTTGGTTCTCTAACGCAAGGATTTCGGTCGGGTTGGCGGTGCTTTCGAGGTACGCCAGCGCCTGCCCGGCCCGCACGGTTTGGCCTTCGCGGACGAAAAGTTTTTCCAGCCGACCGTCCACTTTCGGGACGACGGGCTTCGGGGCCTGGGCCGAGGTGAGCGTAAACCCGGCCCGCACCAGCACGGGGTACCGAATGAACCAACTTAGGGCGGCCAGTCCCGCCACGCCCAGCCCCACGACGAGCATCCCCCAGCGCAGCAGCCAGTGGGGGAGCCTTTCGAGGTAATCGCGGACTGCCTCGCTCTGAAGTTCAGTTTCAGGCGTTTCCATCAGGTTCCCAGTTCCAGTTGGTTTTTCACCAGCGAAAAATAATAGCCTTGTCGGGCCACCAACTCCGGGTGCGTTCCCTGCTCGACGATTTCGCCCCGGTCGAGCACCACGATTTGATGCGCATTTTTAACGGTACTCAGGCGGTGCGCCACCACCACGACGGTTTTGCCCCTGAAAAACTGTCCCAGGTTGTGCATGATGACCGACTCGTTGTTGGCATCCAGCGCGCTCGTGGCTTCGTCGAACAACACGAACGAGGGGTTTTTGTAAACGGCCCTCGCAATCAAAATTCGCTGTTTTTGCCCGCCGCTGATGCCCATTCCACTCGACCCGATTCGGGTGTTGTAGCCGTTGGGCAAGCCCTCGATAAATTCACCGAGGTTCGCGAGTTGAACGGCCTGCCCCAGTTTAGCGCGGTCGATGGCCCCCGCCGCATCGGATTCGCTGATGTTGCGGGCAATCGAGTCGGCAAACAGGTAGCCTTCCTGCATGACCACCCCGCACTGGCTGCGCCAGAACGAAAAGCTCAGGTTATGCAGGGCGGTGTTCCCCACCAAAATCTGCCCTTCGGTTGGCTCGTGAAATTTAAGCAAGAGATTGAGCAGGGTCGTTTTGCCGCTGCCACTTGCCCCGACGATCGCCGTGGTTTTTCCTTCGGGAATCGTCAGGGCGATGTTTTTCAACACCAGATCCGAACTGCTGCTGCCGTAGCGGAAACTGAGGTTGTGAAGGCGGATGGCTTTCTCGGCGGGGAGTTCGGCGGTGAGTAGGGAATCGTGGCGTTCTTCGTTTGGTTTGGCGTGGATTTCGGCGAGCCGCCCGATGCTGAGTTTGGCATCCTGGTAGTTGCGGATGAAGGCCAGAAAATTATTGACGGGCACGTTCATCTGCCCGATGATGAACTGCACTGAAAGCATGGTTCCGAGCGTGAGTTGCCCGTCGATGACCGATTTGGCCGCCAGGAAAGAAATCAGAATGTTCTTGAGTTGATTGATGAAGTTTCCGCCCTCGTTCTGGGTTTGTGAAATGGCCAGACTCCGAATGTTGAGCTTGAAAAGTCGGGCCTGAATGGCCTCCCATTCCCAACGCCGCCGTTTTTCGGAACCGTTCAACTTGATTTCCTGCATCCCGTTGATCAACTGGATGGTGCTGCTCTGGTTGCCCGAAGCCTGATCGAAATAGCGGTAGTCGATTTCGGCCCGCTTGCCCATGAAAATCAGCACCCAGGTCATGTACAGCGCCGAGCCAATCCCGAAAACGAAAAACAGGCTCGCGTTGAAGTAAAGCAACACCGCCCCAAACATGAGGAGGGTGCCCGCCGAAAAGAGCACGTCGAGGGTGGTTGCCGACAAAAACAGTTGCACCCGGTCGTGGTCGCGGATGCGCTGGAGGATGTCACCCGTGCTTTTCGAGTCGAAAAACGCGATCGGCAGGTTCATCAGTTTGGTCAGAAAATCGGAGAGCATCCGCAGGTTCATCCGGCTCGTGACGTGCAGCAAAATCCAGCTTCGGAGCACGGAAATGCTCGTTTGTGAAACAAACAGTACCAACTGAGCCGCCAGAATGAGGTAGACGAAGTTGAGATTGCGGGTATTGATGCCCGTATCGACGAGTTGCTGCGTCAAAAAAGGCAGGGTGAGCTGCAGCCCACTCGCCAAAACCAGCCCCAGGCCCAGTTGAACTCCGTACCGGCGGTATGGACGAAAATACCGGCTCAGAAACCCCCAAACGCCGGGCTTGGGTGGGGTTTCGTCGGAATCCCGTTCAAAAAAGGCAGGCGTTGTTTCAAACAGCAAGACCACGCCCTCGGCCTCGTCGGCCCCTTTTTTAGTGGGAATCCAGCCCTTCAAAAAGTCTTGTTTCGAGTAGGTGATCAGGCCGTGGCCCGGATCGGCGATGGTGATTTTGTCGGGTTTCGCGTCGTACACCACCACGTAATGCCGCTGCCGCCAGTGGGCAATGCAGGGCAGAGGCAGTTGCCCGGCCAACTCCTGGTACGGCACGTTCAGGGCCATCGTGCCGAATCCCAGCGTTTCGGCGGCATCGGCCAGGCCACCGAGGGTGGTGCCGTCGCGGGCCAGGTGGGCAATCTCCCGCAAGTACGCGATGTCGAACGACCGCCCGTGGTACCGGGCAATCATCCGCAGGCACGTAGGCCCGCAATCCATCAGGTCGTGCTGACGGTAAAAGGGGTACTTTTTAGCCACCGTGCGTAAATAAAGTAAATGCTAAAATCAGAATCAGTATTCGCCCGAAAGACCCCCAACCCCCTAAAGGGGGCTTTCCTGCCAGGAATTTCGAGTTACGAAAAGCCCCCTTTAGGGGGTTGGGGGTTTTACGGGGGCGAGCTTCTGGCCGGGTGCTTAAGGTTTGGGTTCGAGGGCTTTGCGCAGTTCACCGACCGTCCCGGAGAGTTTCTGCCCGTAGAGTGGCCAGGCCGTGAAAATCCGCTCGACGTCCAGTTTGTTGGCCTCAATCAGGTCGGCCACCGCCTTGCCCCGCGTTCCGGCCGGGTAGATTTTCCCGTCGGTGCGGAAAAACAGCAAATCGCCCGTCCACAGAATTTTTTCGGCGGGGAAGTAGTACACCAGGTGCTCGTCGGTGTGGCCGTTTTCCTTGCCGAGTTCGTAGGCGACTACCTCCATACCGCCATCGCGGTAGGTTTTCTGACCGTTGAGGGGCACGAAGTCCAGCGTTAGCCGCAGCGGGGCCGTTTCGGGCTGATTCCCCAGGGAGTGATTGGCGGACAGGGTTTTACGGAAAAAGGCTTCGTTGCCTGGCGTGGTCACGAGCGTCAGCGGCAGCGGCGCGTAGGCACGAATGCCCCCGGCGTGGTCGGGGTGGTGGTGGGTGACGAAGAGGTACTTCAGGGGTTTTTCGGGATACCGTTTCTGCACTTCGTCCAGCACCTGTCGGTTGAGGGCTAGCCCCGCCGGGGTCTCGAACAGCGCGAGGTACTTCCCGAAATCGACCACCAGCATTTTGTTGTTCTGCGATTCGATTTTGATCAGGTCGATGGCTGGGGCGATCCGCTCGAAGGCCAGCGTTTCGCGGCGGGAGACTTTTTCAGGCAGCCCCTTCCGAAACGAGGCGGGCAACCAGCGGAGGTTTACCTGCGTCGAGTCAAGGGGAATAGCCGCTTTCACGTCGCCGTACCGGAGGTCGCGCTTCACGGTTCCCCCTTCCGTCTCGACCACCTGTTTCGGAACGGGCAGCCCGTTCCGGGTTTCGTAGTCGCGGTACTCGGTTGTCAGTACCGTATTCCCGTACACGTCGTCGTAGGTCAGTTGCTCCAGTTTATCCAGGCGTTGCGTTTTCAGGTTGACAAACAACGTGACTGCGTCGTTGGGTTTGTAACTGAACAGCAGCACGTCGTGTAGTGGGGTCCGTTCGAGCCAGCGCAGGGATTTCCGGTGTTCACGGGCCAGAGCCAGTACCTGGGCGGGCCAGGCTTTCGCGGTTTGAAAGCGGTACTCGCTTGTTTCAACGCTTTTTTTACGTTGAAAAGCCTGCTCGTAGTACCCAAAATCAACGAGGGAATCCGCTTTCGATACGGCTTTGCGGGTGTACAAATTCCCGTTGTTCATCACCGTACCAAACACGCAGGCCACGGCCTCGTTGTTGAAAAACACATAGGTTTCTTCCAGGGGCAACTCCCGCGTTTTTCCGGGAACGTTGTAATGCCCCCGGTTGAAAAGGGTTCCTTTTAAATTGACGGATACGCTACCGGCAACCGGATTCGCCGCCATCGCCTTATCCAACAGCTGAAGCGCTTTTTGGTTATTTTCCAGACTTTGGGCCAGACAAAAACAAGGAAGAAAACTACAAAACAGAAGCGGAAAAAGGAGCGGTTTCATATCAGACGAGCGAAAGAGCAAAGGTAGAATTAGTGGCTAAAAAATGGTCGTGTTGGTACGTGTAGGGCTGGTTGGAATACGACAACCCCGTCAATACCTCAGCGTACTGGTCCTGAACCGTTTGGTACCCCCGCAGGAATTGGCGGTAATAGTCCATTCCCAACTCGGTAAATAAGGCTGGATTGTCGAGATTTTGTAAATCGATGCGGAATTTGAGCAGGTAAAATCCCATCCGCCCCAGGGCTTCGGTTTTGTCCTCCGCCTTCCCGAACCGAACGACCGCATCGAGGGCATGGAGAATGGTGGTGTAGGTAAACAGCCCGTGAAAAGCTCCGTACACATCGCGAGTTTCCCAGTCGTTCGGGACGAAATTTTTCAGAGGTGTGTTCTTGGGAACTCGTAGAAAATCAGCGGTCTGTAACGTGAGGACGTTGAAAAGGATATGCCCGCATTGGTGGGCAATGTCTTCGATGAAAAATACGCTCGATTGCTGCTTTCCTTCGGTATTAAAATACGCCGTGCCGTGGTGCATGATACCCGCGAACGAATGGTGCTCAGGCGGGCTATTGAAAAGCACAAACTCGCGGGTGACGGTTTCAATAGCCCGCCAGAATTCGGGTAACTGGTTCTGAAAAAAACTCGTCGCGTGCTCCAACGCTGCCTGATTGGTTTTCAGGGTTTGTTCGGGGCTTTCGTGAAAGGTAATGCCCTTCGCGTGGGCTAAGTGGTCCGTTGGATGAAAGCAGAGGCGGATGGAACTATCGCTTAGGAATGAATTCGGGATGAGTTTATTGGCAATTTTCGTAGTCTCAATCGTAAATGCTTCAAAGGGTTGAGCACGGAGGTAGCCTAAATTGGGTAGATTCACGTAGCCGAATAAGTCGGCTTTGAGAGTCATTTCATCTGGACAATCGGCTTCCTGAATGTAGCCTAATAGACAGTGATTCAATTGAGTAAGATTATTTTTATCTATATCAGATAGAAAATAACAGAATAATGCAGGCTCTAAAAATATAAAATCGTTACCGTAATTTAGTTTATCAATCAATGCCGAGTTAGCTTGATATATGGCTCCTCTAATTACATCGGAAAGATTTAGCAAATTGTTTGACAACAATTCTGTATCTAAATCAAAACTGAGAATTTTCATAAAGTGTAAATAGTATTTAAATATTTATCCATCACAAATCAATAAATCTAATTAAAAAATTATACACAATATGAGCAAAAACAGCAAAAGAGAAGCCAAATTTTATTCGAACTAATCCGTAATAATAACCAGCAATAATATATGGAATTAGTACTATGGGAAATAAAGTTATCGCCAATATTTTATCGGTAGATTGATAATTCTGAATATGTAGTATGGAAAATGTTAAAATGGAAACAATAAAAATGGATTTAAATCTATTTTTCCATAAGTCACGAAGAAAATTACTATACTTATGTGAAAACCGCCAGATTATTAAAAATCCTAAAGCCATCGATATTATAAAAAATACAAAAACTGTTTTAGAATTAAAGGATTCATAAGGGATAAGCCAAAAAAGTAAATTTAAATAAATACCAAAAAAATAAATTATACTCCCTCTAATTGAGAAAACCAAACCGAATCGATAAATTATTTCTTCAATAATTGAAGTAATTATATCACCAATTATGAACATTCGAATTGAAAATTCAACTTGCTTTATACTCTCGTCTGCTTTCAACCTAAATCCAATAAGATTTAATTCAATGAGTTTTGATAATACAGCGAATGATAGTCGGATAAGTAGAAAATATAGAATGAAAGACAAAAAAAATATGAAGGCGCGTTGAGATATTACTCTCTGCCTATAAAACGGATTAATTAAATCAATCAAAGACATTCGTTAGATTGATAAACAGAATTTGTTTTCCAGTAATATTAATAGACTTTTACCATTCTGATACAAAGAAGAATTTTGACTATTTAGTTAATAATTCCCTTTGCATCAGAATGACAGGCATTTTTTGTTAGTCAGATTAATGATTGGAAAACAAATTAATAATTGCACACACAAAGTAGATAATGGGATTCGATTCCGTGTTATTTGCAGTTGCATCGCACGGTTTGCAATGACAATCGCCAGCATCACCGCCATTAATGGCTTCCAGGTTGGCAAGTACCATTTCGCTCGATTGCGCCTTCAGCTCAGAAAGTGATAATCTTTTCATCAGTAAAAAAATTAAGAGTGTTGGTACCCTCCCGCCACGGCAATGCGCTTGACTTCGGGGTGCATCACAAAGGAACTGGGTCGTTAACTTCGGGCCTACCAGGATTCTGGTAAGTTTTAGCAACCGGTTGCTATTTATCGATTCGTCTGTTAATCTTTGCCAACTAATTCCTCTCCTCTATGCAAATCGGTGCCGTCCTCACCAAGTATCGCAATCGTCAGCGCCTTTCCCAAACCCTCGTCGCCGAGCGAATCGGCGTTTCTCAAAGTCTCATCAGTCTTTGGGAAAGCGATGGTTCCCTTCCGGCGCTGCATCACCGGATTCGTCTGGCCGAGGCCCTTCAAATCCCCCTCCCGGAGTTGATTCCCGAGCCGTTGCTTTCTGAACTGGTCAAAAGTACGCCTAAACCCGGAAATGTTGCCAACGGAAATGAAGTGAGTCCCGAAATCCTCGGCGTCTACCAGAAATTGCTGAGCCACCTGGAAGAAACCAACCTGCTGCTGCACGAAGAGAATCAACGGCTTCGGGAAGCAGCGAGAGGAAGTGGGGGGGGGGGGGTTAAAGCTCTGATTATCAGATTTTTAAAACATAATCATCTTCAAAGCCCAGCGTTGAAGAGATGATTTTTGTCACCCTCGGCTGGTCGAAGGGCCTTTCGGAGTGGCCTTCGACCAGCCGAGGGTGACAAAAAAATTAAACCCGGTTTCAGCCTCGAAAAAATTGGCACCATCTTTGAGGCAAGCCTCCTCGAACACATCACCACGGTCACCTCCGAAACGTTCGACACCATGAAACCAAACCTTTTTACTCACCCTAACCGCCTGTCTGCCAGCGGGCTGGTCTTCCTGCTGGCCGTGCTGCTCGGCGGGCCGGTGCTGGCGCAGAGCGCCCGCCTGAAGGCGGCCAACCGCCAGTACGACAACTTCAGTTACCTCAACGCCATCCGCCTGTACGAGGACTTCCTCCGTACCGGCAAAAACGTGCAACCCGCCGAGCGGAAAGAGGCCCTCACCAAACTGGGCTTCGCCTACCGCCGGATGCAGGACACCCGCAACGCCGAGCGCGTGTACGCCGACCTGACGGGCGAGTTTGAGGACGTGGAAAGCGAGGCCTACCTCTACTACGCCCAGGCGCTAGCCTCGAACGGCAAGTACCGCGAATCGCAGAAAATTTACTCTCGCTACGGCGAACTCCAGGCCGCCGACCTGCGCGGCAAGCGCTTCACGGTCAGTTACATGGACATGAACCGGTTTTACCAGGATTCGTCCAGTTACAAAATCGAGTACCTGCCCATCAATTCGCGCCAGGCCGATTTCAGCCCGATGTATTTTAAAAGCGGGCTGGTGTTCGTCTCGGCCCGCGACGAGGGCGGCATCGTGAAGCGGGTGTTCAACTGGAACCAGACGCCTTTCCTCGACCTCTACTTCCTGCCCGACACCGCCGAACTGCGCAAACTGCCTGTCGTGACGAAGGGCGGGGCCGCCGTGGGTGGGGCCATGAACACGACGGCCATCGAACCGGAGCCGGAAGACAAGCCGCTCACGAAAACCGAGAAATTCAGCCGCACCCTCAACACCAAGTACCACGAAGGCCCGATGACCTTCAACCGCGACCAGAATTTCATCGTCTTCACCCGCAACAACTACAACAAAGGCCGCACGGGCAAAAGCAGCGAGGGCGTCAACAAACTCAAGCTCTACTCCGCCGTACTCAAACCCAACGGCAAGTGGGGCGACGTGAAAGAACTGCCCTTCAACTCCGAAAACTTTTCCTGCGGCCACCCGGCCTTCTCGCCCGACGACAGCCGCCTGTATTTCGTGAGCGATATGCCCGGCGGCTTCGGCGGCACCGACCTCTACACCGTCGAGTTCAACGGTGGACAGTGGGGTACACCCGTCAACGTGGGCAAGCAACTCAATACCGAAGGCAACGAAATGTTCCCCTTCGCCTCGGCGGATGGCAACATTTACTTTGCTTCCGATGGGCACGAGGGCTTGGGTGGATTAGACGTTTTCTTCGCTGAACTCAACAACGGCGTGGTGATGAAAGACCCCGAAAACCTGGGTGCGCCCATCAATTCCGAAAAAGACGACTTCGGCTTTATCTGCTCGACCGACCGCAACGCGGGTTACTTCAGTTCCAACCGCCGCAAGGGAATCAGCGACGACAACATTTACGCCTTCCGCAAAGCCTGCAAGCAACTCAACGTGATCGTGTACGACGCCGTGACCCGCGCCCCGCTCCCGGACGTGGAACTGCGCACCATCGTGAACGGCGAAAACCAGAATTTGAGCCAGACGGCCAACGATGGCTCCATCAACCTCTGCCTGCAATCGGGCAGTGAGTACGAATTCAAGGCCATTCGCGAGGGCTACGCCTCCAACGGCATCAAATACAGCACCCGCACCAACTCGGCCGGTCACCAGACCAGCCTGGCGATTTACCTCCAGAAATCGAACGGGCAATTGCTGAAAGGCGTCGTCAAATCGGAATTCACCCAGGAGCCGATGGCGGGCGTGGAGGTATTGCTCGAAAATGAAAAAGACGGCTCGAAACAGCGCGTGGTGACGGGGGCCGATGGCGGCTACGAGTTCGACGTGAAACCCGGTGCCAACCACCGCATCACGGCCCGCAAAGACAAGTACGCCACCAACAAAAACGTGCTGGCGAAAACCAGGAAAGGCGCGAAAGTCATTCAGGCCGAAACGGGATTATACGGCGAGGGCGAGGTATTCCGAATCGACAACATTTACTACGACCTCAACAAGTTTTTCATCCGCCCCGATGCCGCCGCCGAGTTGAACAAACTCGTGCCGGTGATGAAGCAAAACGCCGAGATGAAAATCGAAATCCGCGCCCACACCGACAGCCGGTCGAGCGACATGTACAACGCCCGGCTTTCGGAAAACCGCGCCCGCGCCGTGGTGGACTACCTCGTGGCGCGGGGCATCAGCCCTAACCGCCTGGTGGCTAACGGCTACGGCGAGAGCGAACTGGTGAACGAATGCGTGGATGGGGTGAAGTGTTCGGAGGACGAGCACCAGGCCAACCGCCGGACGGAATTTAAGGTCATTTCGGTCGGCACCGAAATTGGTCAGCGTTGACCGCCCGATATTTTAAGAAAACAGCCTGCTCATTTTCGTGGTGTAGGTTTGGTTAGGTGATGTGCAAAAAAGCCTCGCGATTGCGGGGCTTTTTTTTTGGAAATAAAGTTTGAAACTCTCGCGGGGATAAACCAAAATGTCAGGAATCTCCCCACGCCGTCATCACCAGCCTTCGACTCCCGCCCTCGTCGCGGTGTTCGCCGAGGTAAATGCCCTGCCAGATGCCCAGGTTCAGCCGCCCGTTGGTGACGGGAATCAAGACCGAACTGCCCAGCAGCGCGGCTTTCAGGTGAGCGGGCATATCGTCGGGGCCTTCGGAGTCGTGGCGGTAGGCGGCGGTTTGGGGCACCATCCGGTTCAAGTGGCTTTCAAAATCCTGCCGCACGGTCGGGTCGGCGTTTTCGTTCAGCGTCAGGCTGGCCGAGGTGTGCTGGATGAAGACCTGCACCACCCCCACCCGAAGCTGCGCCAATTCAGGAAATCCGCGCTCGATGTTCCGGGTGATGAGGTGGAAGCCACGCGGGTAGGCTGGGAGGTCGATGATTTTTTGGAAAACGGGCATCTTTTCGTCGGCAAGTAGCCGAAACTCAGTCAGCTTCATGTGAAACGGCTACCTCGAACTCCGTGAATCGGGCCGTTCGCGCCAGTTCAGCCGCAAAAAGCACCGCTTCCCGAACGGCTTCTTTCGTCAGGTGCGGGTATTCCTGTACCACTTCGGCGACCGTTGCACCACCAGCCAGCCACTCTAGAATGAGTTGCACGCTGATGCGGGTACCTTTCAGAATTGGCTTGCCCCCTAAAATTCCTGGATCCGTCTGATGTGTTCAAACCGGGTTGCCATGTCATGCTTGTTTTCCCAAAGCTAATCAAAACACGGATTAACTTACGACGCGATGATGGGCTGACCGTACCGTGCCTTCAGTAAATTCAGCATAAACTCATTCACCTCCCACTGACTCACCAGCGGCTGCCGGGTGTAGGGAAAAACCGGCAAATACGGCGGTGCGCCAAACTCCGGACTCATGCCGAGCAGGTTCTCACCCTGCACCGCCACCACCCGATCCCACCAGCCGAGGTGGGTTTCGAGGGCCGGTTGCCATTCGGGGGCGCGGGGGTCGCTCACCTGCGGGCCTTCGGGGAAACCGACGCGGGTATGCACGTAGGCCGTGCGGTCGATGGCCGCGTTGAGGTCGTCGGCGTGTTGGTCGAGCATGGATTCGGTCACGCAGCACCAGTGCGAGGCGTCGAGGGTGATGCGCAGGTCGGGGCGGGCGTCGAGGTAGCGGCGGGTGAGGCCGGGGTGGTAGCTGAATTTGCCCCGGTGGGTTTCGTGTAAAATCACCACGCCGGTTTCCGCCGAAATCCGGGTCGCCGCGTCGAGCAGGGCCAGGTTTTGCTCGAAACTGAAGTAATCCTTGCCCGTCTGAATGTTGATGAAAACGGGACGGTGCGCGGCCGTTTCCCGCAGCAGTTGCTCGTAGGCGGGTTGGTGGGCGGCAAAATCGGGCGGGAGCGCATTCGTGTTTTCGTGCCCCACCCAGGTCAGGCCCTGCGCAGCGAAAGCGTCGAGGGCTTCGCGTTGCCCGGCTTCGTCGTCGGGGAGTTTGGCTTCGAGGCCGTCGAAACCGGCGCGTTTCACGCGTTCACAAAAAACCGCCCAGGGCACGTCGGCGAAGCCCCAGCGGGTGGCGTAGTAGGGAATTTTCATGGAAAATAAGGGCGAATCGCTCCGCTGTTGCCGCCTGCTTTTTTGAAAAACAGAAAAGACCCTTCAGAAAAGAAGCGGCCAGCCAGATTGATTGGAGAACGTTTCGGGGTCAAAACTACGGGTCGTCTTCGCCAGCGGCAACCCCTTTTTTGGCTTATTTCAATGGTTTCCAATCCCTCGTCCCGCTTGCGTACCAGGTTACTCTTCTCCCACGAGTTGCCGCGAGGCAAAAAAGTACTTCGTATCGCCGGTTTTGAACAGACTAAACCAGGCTTCGGGCACGGCCTCGGGATAAAGAGCCAGCTTGTTGAAAAGTAGGATAGGCAAATTCCAGCGGAGCCGTGACCCCCGCCGTGATGAGGTTGCTGTTGGTCACGGCCGGTTCGTTGTGGCAGTGGGCGGCACCCCGGTAGCCCGTGGCCCGGAGGTAAACGGGCGCGTTGCTGGTGTGGGGGCGGTCGGCCACGAGCCGGATGTCCGTCGTTGGTGCGGTGGGTTGCGGCGACTGCCCGCAGGCGGTAAGGCTGAACAGCAGCGGGAGGAGCAGGCGGGTCATGCGGGGAGGTTTCCGCTAAAAGAGGGGAAGGGGGTGGATTATCCTTCGGGGGCAGGTGGGAGACTGCGGTTTTGGGGTCGTTTTAAGTCGCCGTTGTACGGGGCTTGGCTTTAGACTTGAAGTAACAAAGGAGCATTACCTTTTACTTTGAATATATTTTCTTGAAATATATCTTTTTCATAGACAAATTGCTTGATTTTGGTTGAATTACACCAAAATATATTGTTGAATCTTCGAGACAGCAGGTGGAAAATTGGTTATTGAAAGCTCCATTATTTTTAAAATAGAGATGATTCCAATCTTCAACACCAGCACCAGCCGCTTCCCACGTTCCAACACTGTCATAAATAAAAGGTACTTGATGATTGAAGGTAAAAGTACCAGTTTCATAAAAAGTAATTCTTAGATTTTCGTACTGTAATCTATCCTCTCGATACGAACCAAAATCCGTTTTAGATAGAGATAGAGATAAATTGTACGTGCCGATCAAAGCCTCAGCATTCCTGTTTTTCGCTGACCAATTCACCTGAATCACTCTTAACCAAATCAATAGTGGAACCAAAATGAACCAACAAGAAATAAAAAATACGTTTTCCAACGCAAGTTGTTTATTAGACTTGTCTTTTTGTTGATTTACAGGTAGTTGCGCTATATTTGTACTGTA
>CAXTIG010000022.1:0-104083 GCA_964244295.1 uncultured Cytophagales bacterium | reverse complement strand
GTCCCATGAGACGAAAATACAATAACCTAAACTAATTTACAGCAACTACTTCTCTGATTCCGAAAGACTTGATAATGAAGCTCCCACACCAAGTAAAATTATGGCAGCTCAGTTTTATGTTAATCGTAGGACTATGTGTGGAAGGTTAATATATGGACCATATTGGAACTTTACCACTGATATTAATTATTGTGTTGAGTAAATTGCCCCAACTGGCGCAAGTCTGCGCGAACGACTCGTTCAAGTTTGCAACTTGGACGCTACGTTTTGGCAGTTTGTAACTGCCGTTTCAGCAACGAAACTGCGGTAAAAAGCCAGTTATAAACTGGCAAAAAGTTGCGTCCAAGTCACAGACTTGAACGAGTCGCTCGCGCACTTTACTCGATAAAAATAATGTCAATCAATCCCTGCCGAGTCGTGTAATAATCAACCCCCAACTGGCGCGAGTCTGCGCGAACGACTCGTTCAAGTCTGTGACTTGGACGCAGTTTTCTGGCAGTTTGCAACTGCCATTTCAGCAACGAAACTGTATTAGAAAGCCAGTTAAAAACTGGCAAAAAATTACGTCCAAGTCACAGACTTGAACGAGTCGCTCGCGCACTTTACTCGATAAAAATAATGTCAATCAACCCCTTCCGAGTCGTGTAATAATCAACCGCACTGCTGTACAACCAATATTCCGGCTTTTCCACAAACCCAGCCGCAACCGGATTATTGTGTAGGTAATTCAACCGCTGACGCAGCTTTTCATTCGTATTTAATTCGATAGGCTGGTTGTGCTGCTGCCAGAACTGCATCTGTTCGTTGTTCGGATTTTTCTTACCGGCCCGCGCCATCATCCAAAGCATCCATTCCCGGTGGCTTTCCTGCGGGTTGGCTTCGATGGCGGCGGTGATTTTCTTGGAAGTATGCTTTTTCATGTCTCGCAGAATAGCCTGCATCGGCTCCCCAACCGTGCCGATAATGAGGTGGACATGGCTGGTCATCAGGCACCACGCATAGATTTCCAAGCCTTTTTCAGCCTGGCAATGCCGGAAACTGTCCAGCATGATATTTCGATAGTCGTTCCGAACGAAAACGTCAATCCAGTACACCGTCGCGAAGCTGACGAAGTACAGTTTGCTCTGGTCGTGGAATTTATAGGTGCGGCTCATGGGCAACGAGTGGTTAAAATGCGCTGGCTATTCCTGCAATCTACCCGACCGTCAAGGCACGGGCTGGGGTGATTGGGCATTGAAAAGTTGAGGGTTGTAAAATAACTTGCTGCCAGTCAACTTCCTGAATCATGCCCTTAGCTCACGAAGTCATCGTAATCGACCCCGAAATTATGGGCGGCACCCCCGTGTTTCGCGGCACCCGCGTCGCGATTCAAACCCTGTTCGACCACCTGGAAACCAGTTCGCTCAATGATTTTCTGGAGGGTTTTCCGAGCGTGAGCCGCGAACAGGCTGAGGGGGTGATGGAGCAAACTCAACTTCAGCCATGACTTACACATACCCCGATTTTCCCGGCATCACCGTCGACCCGGAAGTCTGCACGGGCAAGCCCGTGCTGGCCGGAACGGGGATGCCCGTCGCTTCCGTGCTCGGCTACTTAGGTGGCGGCATGAGCGTGGACGAATTTGTGCGGGAATTTTCCTGGATTTCTCGCGAACAGGTGCTGGATGCGATGGCGTTTGCCACTTCCCCGCCGAACCATTAACTTCCGCCCTCATGGAAGCGCCAGCCGTTAAACATCCCTTCACCGTCGAGGAATACCTCGAACGCGAGAAGACCTCGCTCGTGAAGCACGAGTACCACGAGGGCGAAATCTTTGCGATGGCTGGCGGTACGCCCCGGCATAGCCGTTTGGCGGCCAATGCCGGGCGAGTGTTAGGCAATGCCCTGGCCGGGAAAGGTTGCTTTGAATACAACAGCGACCTGCAACTGGCTACCTCCCGCCGCAAGTACGTGTACGCCGATGCCTCGGTGGTATGTCGCCCACCGACCACGTTCGAGGAGAACCCGCAGGCGGTCAACAACTTCGTGCTCGTGGTCGAGGTGCTCTCGCCCGATATGGCTTCGTACGACAAAGGTGCTAAGTTTATGCGCTACGGTCTGATTCCCAGTTTTCAGGAATACGTGCTCATCGAACAGGCGTTTCCGTTCGTGGAAGTCCGCACCAAAACCGCCGACGGCACCTGGGCCATCCGGGCCTACGAAACCCTGACCGACACCGTCGAACTCCACGCCATCGGCATCCGGCTTTCGATGCAGGACTTGTATAGCGGCGTGGTATTCGACGCCAACTCGGCGGAGGAGTGGTTTAACCGATATCAATCGTAACGCACCCCGATGGCTGTTATCCAGTTTGAAACGGAAGTGGCGGCTCCCGTTGGGGTGTGCTACGCCTTGTCACTGAGCGTCGATTTACACCAACTTTCCACGAACAAAACCGGCGAACACATCGTCGCGGGCGTTCGACAGGGCGTGATGAAACGGGGCGAAACCGTTACCTGGAGAGCCAGGCATTTCGGCATCTGGCAAACGTTGACCTCCCAAATCACGGAAGCCACGCCACCGATCTATTTCTGCGACGAAATGCGGGAAGGCGCGTTCAAAACCATGCGCCACGAACACCATTTCCAGCCAACCGGCGAATCATCCACGCGGATGCTTGACGTTTTTGAATTCACATCCCCGTTCGGAATCGTTGGTAAGTTGTTTGACCGCTTGGTGCTGGAAAAGTACATGAAACGGTTTTTGGAAGAACTCAATCAGACCATCAAGGAAGTGGCCGAGTCGGAGCGGTGGAGAGAATTTTTAGAACGTTGACCACTGGCCCGGTTGCCTTTCACTGCTGGCTGTTCGGAAAAACGCGAAATCCAATTCCAACCTTAACCGACCCTAAACCGCTTTTCCCAACCTCCCGGATTGCCGCCAGCACGAATCCCCCGAAAAATCCCCTTTTTCCGGGATTGCCCTAAAACCCTGAAGGGCTGACCTTTGTCGGGACGATTCCACTTTTACGCTACCCCCAGCAGCGCCCGACACCCACTTTTTGAGTCGGGTTTTGGCGGGCGCTAAAGTTTCCCCCCGACGCATGGCCGACTACCAATTCATCACCCGCTGGCAGGTGCCCGCCCCCGCCGAAGAGGTGTACCGAACGCTGGAAGACGTGGACACCCTTGCCACCTGGTGGCCCTCGGTGTACCTCGACGTGAAAGCCCGCAAACCGGGCCAGCCCGGCGGGGTGGGCAAGGAGGTGGAACTCTACACCAAAGGCTGGCTGCCCTACACGTTGCGTTGGCGCTTTCGCGTAACCGAAACCCATTTTCCGACCGGCTTCGCGCTCGAAGCCTTCGGCGATTTGGCGGGCCGGGGCATCTGGACGTTTACGCCCAACGCGACGGGCTGCGCGGTGGTGTACGACTGGCGCATCGCCGCCGAAAAACCGCTGCTGAAGTACCTTTCGTTTTTGATGAAACCGCTCTTTTCGGCCAATCACCACTGGGCCATGCGCCGGGGCTTGAAAAGCCTGAACCTCGAGCTCCGCCGACGGCGCGGCGATCCGGGCGTGCCGCCCCCGCCCGCCCCCACGTTTCCGCATAATTTGACTAAAAATCACCTTCTCTGACCCCGCCCTTCCCGTGAAACGCACCCTCCTCCTCACCCTGCTGGCCCTCGGCGTTTGGGTCCTGGTCGATTTGGCCTGGCCCGCCCGCAGCGACCTGCGCCAGTTCGACCCCGCCGAGGTGGCCCGGCTCGACGGGGCCATGTGGCGCTCGTACTACGAAAAAAAGCCGATGAAGCTCTTCTGGCAGTCGGCGGAGTTGTGCCGGAATCAGTTTGGGGTGCCGTTCTGGCAGTCGTTCCGGCTGGCGTTTTACGCGGCGCGGGCGGCGTTCGTGTTCAAAAACGGGAAAAACCGGGCGGACTACCAACGGGCTTTGCCGCCGCTCACGCAGTATTTTGCCCGCATCAGCGCCCTTTCCGCCGCGCCCTTTGATGCCGCCGAAGCCGCCCGCTTCGAGTTGGAATGGTGGATAATCCGCCGCGAACGCGACCGGCACCCGCCCGCCGAATGGGTGGAGTTTCTGTCAAAAAGCTCCGCCGTCGTGTACCACCAGCCCGCCGCGCAGTTTAACGAGTACGCCCGCCTGCGCGTGCAGGCCATGCTGTACCGCGACGCGCGGGACGAAGCCATCACCGAGGCGGATTGGGCAAAAATCGAGGGCGTGCTGCGAGAAAGCTGGGAAGCGTTTCGGCGGGCGGTGGGGACTTAATCTTCCCTTCGGGGCTGTCATCCTGAGCTTGCGAAACGGTCCGCCGCTGCGGGACCTTTCGCCTCTAACCTCCAGATTAGTTTGCGGGGAACCGCTGACAGCCTTTTGACTGGCTTCGAGGTTAGGGGCGGTCCTTCGCAAGCTCAGGATGACAGGGCGTTTTTTTTACCTAATCTGCGCTTCGCTCGCCCCGCCGCAGCGCGTTCACGAGCAGGTGCGCCCGGCGGGTGGGTTCGGGCTGGCGGTAGCCGCCGTCGCACTGGAGGGTAAGTTGTATCGCTTCGTCGAGCGTGATGAGGTGGCCGGGGGAAACGTAAATCGGAGCAACTTTCGATTTCGTCCGCAGGGCCGCGCCGATGACCTCGCCCCGGTCGCGCATCGGCGACCAGGTGCCGCGCTCAGCGGGTGGTACGTCGAATTTTCCCGTCAATACCGATTTTCCGCAGCCAAACGTGGGGCGGTTCAGAAATAACCCCGCGTGCGAAGCGATGCCAATCCGACGGGGGTGGGCGGTGCCGTGGCCGTCGAACATGACTGCGTCCGGCTCGGTTTTTAGTTTTTCCCAGGCTTGGAGGAGCGAAGGAATTTCGCGAAACGACAGCAGCCCCGGAATGTACGGAAACGCCGCCGTGCTCACCACGCCCACTTCTTCGACTACTTCCAGGGTAGGCAGGCGCAGCACCACCAGCCCGGCGTACACGGTTTCCTCGAATTTATTGAACGAAATATCCGCCCCGGCGATGGTTTCGATGGGCCGCCGCAACGGCTCGACGCGAACCTGCCCGCGCAGGCGATGTTGCAGCGCGACGGCCTGCGCCGGGCTGACGGTCCAGTCGTGGAGGGCTTGGTAGTGGGCCATGAAAAAATAGAGGTTTGAAAGAGGTTTGAGGGGTTTGAAGTTTGAAGGGTTTGAAGGTATAATTTTCAAACCTCAAACCTTTCAAACCTCAAACCCTTCAAACTTTTTTAGCATTCCGTCGCGCTCAGGGCCAGGCCAGCTTCCGAGGTTTCCTTGTATTTCTTCGACATATCGCGGCCGGTGGCGCGCATGACTTTCACCACGCTGTCGAACGAGATTTTCTGCTGCGTCGGGTCGCCCGAAATAGCCAGGAGGTAGGCATTGTAGGCTTTGGCCGCGCCCATCGCGTTGCGCTCGATGCAGGGAATCTGCACGTAACCGCCGATGGGGTCGCAGGTCATGCCGAGGTGGTGCTCGATGCCGATTTCGGCGGCGGCCTCCACCTGCCCCAGACTCCCGCCCAACGCGTAGGTAAGCATGGCCGCGCCCATCGCCGAGGCGGTGCCGATTTCGCCCATGCAGCCCATTTCGGCCCCCGAAATGCTGGCGTTGTGTTTGACCAAAAACCCGATGGCGGCTCCGACGAGTAGCCCGTCGCGCATCGTTTGCGGGGAAAGGTGGAAGTGGTTTTTCATCAAAAACGTCAAGCCCGGAAACACGCCCGACGCCCCCGACGTGGGCGCCGTGACCACGATGCCACCCGCCGCGTTTTCTTCCGAAGCGGCCAGGCAGTAGGCGTTCAGAAATAGCAGAAAACTGTCGGAGGCGAGGGCCATTTTTTGGGCGCGTTCAAACAGCAGCGGGGCCTTGCGCCCCAGGCGGATGTTGCCGGGCAAGATGCCTTTCGTCTTCAAGCCCCGTTTCACCGACTGGTGCATGGCCCGCAAAATCGAGTCGAGGCCCTCGGCGATTTCGCGCTCGCTGCGGCCGGTGAGGGTTTTTTCGTTTTCAACCAACACCCGCGCCAGGGTCAGCCCGGAGGTCTGTACCCGTTCGGCCAGTTCGTCAAACGTCGAATACGGGAAACGCGGCACCCGGCTTTCGCCCGCCCCCGGCACCTCGCCCTTGCGCACCACGAAGCCCCCGCCCACCGAGTAGTATTCTTCTTCGAGCAAGACCGTTCCCCCGGCATTCACCAATTTCAAAATCAGCGTGTTCGGGTGCGGAAAAGCGTGCTGTCCCCGGTGAAAGCGGATGTCGTCGGCCCCGACGGCCAACGCCGCGCCGGGAATTTCGAGTGAATACGTTTCGCCCGGATTTTTCAGCAAAGCCAGCAGCGCCTTCGGGTCGCAGGTGGCGGGTAGCCAGCCGAGCAGACCGCCCACGATGGCGCGGTCGGTGCCGTGGCCCTTGCCGGTGGCGCTCAGCGAGCCGTAGAGGTGAATTTGCACCGCCGTTGCCGCGCTCCGCGCGTCGTCGGGCAGGGCGGCGATGCGTTCCCGAAAGTCGAAAGCGGCCTTCATTGGCCCAATCGTGTGCGAACTCGACGGGCCGGGGCCAATTTTGAAAAGGTCGAACACGGAGGTGGTGATGGGGCTGGGCATGGGGTGGTTTGTTGACGACGGAAGAACAACAAATGAAGCAGAAAACTTTCAATGGGAAATTAAAAATTGATGCTGCTCAAGACTCGCCCGCGCCCTGTCAGCTAAAGCAAACGGCAAGTGGTGGAAGCCCCTTCGGGGCTAAACCCGACCTATTTTTCAGCCCCGAAGGGGCCTTTCACCATTTGCCGTTTGCTTTAGCTGATGGGCGCGAGCGGCGAATCTGGAAGAGCGGTGTGTACCATCTTCGAAAAACTGGTGCTGGGTTAGCTAGCATCCCCAGCCAACCGCTTCCCGCTTTTTTGTACCTTCGCCGACAGGACATGGAAAAGAACTTCGTCGTATCGGCCCGCAAGTACCGGCCCGTCACCTTCGACTCGGTGGTGGGCCAGGAGCACATCACCACGACCCTCAAAAATGCCATCAGGACGGCCCATTTGGCCCAGGCGTTTTTGTTTTGCGGGCCGCGCGGGGTGGGTAAAACCAC
The DNA here is from genome assembly GCA_964244295.1 of uncultured Cytophagales bacterium. Lineage (GTDB taxonomy): Bacteria > Bacteroidota > Bacteroidia > Cytophagales > Spirosomataceae > JAJAZB01. The sequence continues at coordinate 96,992 of CAXTIG010000022.1, read as the reverse complement.
CTGCGCCCGGATTCTGGCGAAGACCATCAACTGCCAGCGCCTCGATGACCACGTCGAACCCTGTGGGGAATGCGAAAGCTGCGTGTCGTTTCAGAACAACGCCTCGCTCAACATCCACGAACTCGACGCGGCCTCCAACAACTCGGTGGACGACATCCGCAACCTCATCGACCAGGTGCGCTACCCGCCACAGGTGGGCAAGTACAAGGTGTACATCATCGACGAGGTGCATATGCTCTCGACCAGCGCCTTCAACGCGTTTTTGAAAACGCTCGAAGAGCCGCCCAGTTACGCCATTTTCATCCTGGCGACCACCGAGAAGCACAAAATCCTGCCGACGATTCTGAGCCGCTGCCAGATTTTCGACTTCAACCGGATTCAGAACCGCGACATCTCGAGCCACCTCGCCAAAATCGCCGAGGCCGAAGGCATCGCCTACGAAGGCGACGCGCTCGAACTCATCGCCCAGAAAGCCGACGGCGGCCTCCGCGACGCGCTGTCGATGTTCGATTTGAACGTCACCTTCTCGAAAGACGGCACGCTGCATTACCGCGAGGTGCTCGACAACCTGCACATCCTCGACTACGATTATTACTTCAACATGACCGAGGCGCTCCTGGCCGGGAGCATCGGGCAGACGTACCTGCTGTTCAACGAAATTCTCGAAAAAGGCTTCGACGGGCATCAGTTCGTGGTGGGGCTTTTGGAACACTTCCGCAACCTGCTCGTTTGCAAGGACGCCGCGACGGTGAAGCTGCTCCAGGTCACGGAAACCATCCAGCGCAAGTACCTGACGCAATCGGCGGCGGCTCCGGTGTCGTTCCTGGTGTCGGCCATGAGCGTGGGTAGCCAATGCGATATCCACTACAAGCAGGCCAAGCAGCAACGCCTCCACGTTGAAATCACGCTGACCAAACTCGCTAGCCTGTCCAGTATCCTCAACTTGGCCCAGTTGCCACAAAACGGCCACGCGAAGGGAGCAGCCACTGAGGTTTCCGAAAAAAAAAAGAGTGAACCCGTACTAGATAGTCTCCAGTCGTCGGTCGTTAGCGAAAAGGCCGAGGAAAATAATCAGCCTTCAACCCTTCAAACGTCAAACCTTCAAACCGCGTCGCGCCCGGCGCTGAGCAAGCTCAAAAGCACGGTGGAGTTGACGGCCCCCGCGCCCACCAACGGCACGGCCCACCTCAACGCCACCACCGAGCCGGAAGTACGCTACACCAAGCCCTACACGCGGGAGGCGTTGCAAGCCGCCTGGCAACAATTCATCGAAAAACGCGAAGCCGTGGGCCGCGCCAGCGAAGCCGTGATGCTCAACCGGGAATTCGACGTGGTAGAGGGCGTTATCCAACTCGGCCTCGACAACGCCGTGCAGATGGGCCTGTTGCAGGATTTCAAAGCCGATTTGATGCACCACCTGCGGGATACGCTGCAAAATTCGGCCATCCAGCTCCACGCTTTCGTCAACGAACACCAGGTGCAGCGGATGCCCTACACGCAGGCGGAAAAATTCGCGTTTTTAGCCGAAAAAAATCCAGCCCTGCACGAGTTGAAAGCGGCGCTGGGGCTGGATTTTGATTACTAATGGGTCACGCTGAGCGGACCGTTCCGCTCAGCGTGACCCACGAAAACTTCCCGAAAGTTTTGAACTTTCGGGAAGTTAATCCTACTCCTCCCGCCTCGCCATCTCCCGCTTCACGTCGCGTTCCTGAATGTCGTTGCGCTTGTCGTACAATTTCTTGCCCTTCGCCAACGCGATGTTGAGTTTAGCCAGGCCCCGCTCGCTGATGAACAGGCGGGTGGGCACGAGCGTCAGGCCGGTGTCTTTCAGGCTTTCGAGCAGGTTTTTCAGCTCGCGTTTTTGCAGCAGCAGTTTGCGGTCGCGGGTGGGGTCGTGGTTGGCGTGGGTGCCTTCTTCGTAACGGGCAATGTTGATGCCGCGCACGAACAATTCTCCGCTCACAAACAGGCAGTAGGCGTCAACGAGGTTGGCCTTGCCTTCTCGGATGGACTTGATTTCAGTGCCCGTCAGCACCATTCCGGCGGTGAAGGTGTCCAGAAACTGGTATTCAAACTTCGCCCGCCGGTTGTGAACCTCGATGGTTTTGGCGAAACGGGATTTTTTTTCGGCCATAATTTCAATCGAAAAAAAACTGTCATCCTGGAAGGACCTTGTTGGACTACCGTGTAGTTTCCCGAAAGAGGAACGGTAGTCCAACAAGGTCCTTCCAGGATGACAGCTACTGTGGAAATACGGAACAGCGAGTGGTAAAAAACCGAGCCTCAGTTATTTCTTCTCCGCCGCCGGGGCGGCTTTCGCCTGCGTTTCCTTGTACTCCTTGTTCAGCCCGGCGATGATTTTCTGGGTCACGTCAAAGTCGGGGTTGGCGTAAAGGATGCCGCCGCCTTTTGAGTAGCCGAGCACGAAGTGGTAGCCGTTTTCGCGGTTGTACTTCTGAATGTAGGTCGAGATGTTGTTGTACAACTCCTCGTTTTTCTTCGCCTCGTCTTCGCCCAGGTCGTTGGCGGCTTTCTGGCGGTACTGCTCAAATTCGGCGCCTTCTTTCTGCAACATCATTTGCTTGGCCTGCGCTTCGGCGGCAATCATGCCCGGCCCCTGCTGCTGGAATTGCTGAATTTTCCGCTGCAACATTGTGCCCCGCGTGTTGAGGTCGAGGTCGAGTTGGGCGCGTTTTTGTTCGAAGGCTTTTTTGGCGTCTTTGTAAAAATCGTACTGCGTCAGCAGCGAGTCGCTGTTGACGTACACGAGGGGTTTACTGCCCACAGTGCCCGTGCTGTCGGCGGTGGAAACGCTCCCGGTGCGGGACGAGAAATGAAAGAAATACAACACGGCCACGGCCACGAGGAGAACGACGTTGAGGGCAAGCGAAGCGTTTTTCACTGAAAAAGAACGGGTTGGTGAATGGGTGGATTTTTGGCAAAAAGTCCGTAAAGATACACCCTTCGGGGGTTTTCAGTTTAGGGGTTTGAGTTTTCAGTTCCGGGAAGACGCCGGTTGGGGGCGAAGCGCCGCCCGAACCAGGTACCCCGCCCAGGCCGAAATTCCGCCCACCAGCCCGCCGAGCAAAGCCGTAACAGCCAGCAACAGCGTGGTCGAGCCGCCCAGCGGCAGCACCCGCGCCATGCGGCCCGCGAGCAGGTTGTCGTTGGCGTGGCTTTGCCAACCCGCTACGAGCAGCCAAAGTAAGCCCACGGCCAGAAACCCAGCCCCGAAGGCCCCGCCCGCGCTGCGGGAGCGCCAGGCGGCGACGGCAAAGGGTACGACAGCGGCCACGCCCCACCAGGGGAGGAAATACTGGGCGAGGGCGGTGAGGAGGAAAATGAGGAGGAAGGGCATGGGGGTTTTTATTACGACTCCCCTCCTTTTTTAAGGCCGCCGTGGAACGGAGGGGAATCGTTACTGACACTTTTACTTCTATTTTTTCTTCAAAGTAACCGTTGAAACCACCCCCGGCTGCTTTTCATCGGCGGTTTTCAGGTACACCAGCGGGTAGAGTTCTCCCTGCCGCCAGGTTTCGAGTTGGTTGTCGTAAAACCGGCTGCCGGGGCTGCCCGACTGCCCACCGGGGTAAGTGCCATAGGCCGTCGGGCCGTCTTTGCCCAGCGCCACGACCATCCGCCACGACGGCCCGTGGGCTTTGTTGGTGGCGTTGACGACGCCCACCCCACCGCCCGTCACCAGCCCCAGCCGACTTAATCCGGCCACCCGCGCCAAGTGCGAAACGTTGGTACCGCGCTGGGTGCCGAGCGCCCACTTTGGGCTGAGGGGGCCGAGTTGGCGGCGAAGCGTATCGGTGGCGGCTTTGAAACTGCGCAGGGTCAAATCGGCCAGCGTTTCGCGGCGGCTGGGCGTGCTCACGTCGTCGAACCACTTCGCGTTGGGTTCGTTCAGCACCATTCGCATCGTGCGGTCGCTGGTCGGGAAAATCGTGGGTTCGCCCGTGGGGCTGCCCAGTTCGTCGCGCCAGATGGCGTCGTAGAGGGCGGCAGTCCATTCGATGAAGAGCGTGGGTTCAACTTGGTCGGGGTTGTTTTGGAAATTCCAGGTTTTCAGGCGGTTCAGGGCTTCCAGTTGCCCGGCGCTCAGGTCGCGGGGCGTCAGCAACGGCAGCAGCACCGGCAGCAGGGTGCGGGCCTGGGTGTTGAAATTGTCGTTTTGCACGCTCCGCAGGCTGTCGGGCGTGGCCGCTGTCATCGCGGCCAGGCGTTCGTTGATGTGCAATCCGCGCTCGGCGGGCAGGCTTTCGCCGGTGAGGTAGTACGGATACGTCGGATCGGTATAGTTCTGGTTGGCCGAACTCACGAACCCGCGCGGCGGGTTGCGCACGTGCGGATTGTGGGCGTGGGGAATCCAGCCCAGCCAGTCGTTGGCGGCCCGTGAGCCGTCGAGGATGAACTTGCCCTGGTCACGGCGGCGGAGTGGGAATTTACCGTTGACCCAAATCGCCACGTCGTTCTGGTTGCTGGCAAACACGAAATTTTGCGCCGCCGCAACGTAGTGGCTGAGCGCCCGCACATACTCGTCGTAATTTTTGGCGCGGTTCAATTCGTAAAAACACCGCACGTCGTTCGAGGCTTCGTGGGCCACCCAGCGCAGGGCGTGGGCGGGTGGCACGGCTTCGTTGAAAAGTTTCTCGGCTTCCTGGTACACGATGGGGCCGTGGTGGGTGTAGCGCACGGTGTCCACCACGTCGGGTTTGCCGCGTATTTTGATGACTTCCAGCCGCGTTTTTACCGGCTTCCACTGGCCCTCGAACTCGTACTCAGCGCGGGTTTTATCCCGAAATTTCACCGAATACCAGTCCATCACGTCGGCCCCGACGTTGGTTTCGCTCCAGGCGATGTCGTGGTTGAACCCGATGAGAATCAGCGGTGAACCGGGGATCGTCACCCCCGCCGCGTTGCTGCCCGGCGCGGACAGTTGCATCTGATACCAAATCGAGGGCAGCGTGAGCGAAAGATGCGGGTCGCCGGCCAGGATGGGCAGGCCGGTGGCCGTGCGGCTCCCGTGAACGGCCCAGTTGTTGGAGCCGATGCCTTCGGTTTTTACTTCTTCAAAATCTTCTACCTGGCCCGTCACGCCCGCCAGAGATGCTGCCGCGTCGGGCGCACCTGCCACCGGTACCGGCTTAAAATCCCAGGCGGTGCCCGCCGGAATGATGGGGCTGACGATGAGGCCGGGAAAATCGGGAAACAGGTCGGCGGTGGCTTCGGGGCCGATTTTTTGCCGCACGTTGGTGAGCCGCCGGTCGGTGGTTCGGCCCGCCAGGGTGAAGGTCATTTCTTTCAACAACAAGGCGCACTTCAGCGGCGACCAGGCTTCGGGCGCGTAGCCCAGCAGTTTGTACTCGAGGGGAAAATTTTTAGGACTCAAGCTTGAAATGTAGGCGTTGACTCCGTCGGAGTACGCCTCCACGACGGTCTTCGTCACCGGGTCGGCGAGCATGCCTTCCACCGCCCGTTCGGCGGCGTACACCATCCCGAGGCGGCGTTTGTAGCGGTCGAGTTCGAAGGCTTTTTCGCCCACGATTTCGCTCAACCGTCCGGCGGCGGCGTGGGTCTGAAATTCCATTTGCCAAAGCCGGTCGCGGGCGGTGAGGTAGCCCTGAGCGAAGTACAAGTCGTGATCGTTTTGGGCGAACACGTGCGGCACCCGTAGCGAATCGAAGCGCACGGTGACGGGTGCTTGCAGGCCATCGAGGCTGAGTTCGTCGTTGGAAAGCGCCCGGTCGCTGGGTTCGGCGTTGGCCCAGAACCCGCCGAAGGGGTCGAGCAACGGGGCGATGGGCGGCAGGTCACCCCATTTTTTGGAAAGGGCAAAAACCAGCCCGATGGTCAGCAACAGGCTGAGGGCAGCCGCCAGTTTTTTAACTCCGTTGAATCGTACCGATTTCATTCGAGAAGGCAGGTCGGGTATTGGGAAAAATCAGCAACTTTGGAGCGCCGAAGGTAGGCGATTTGCGGGGAAAGTTTCAAATGTATCACGGTAGGTTTCAAAAACGTTCACCTGGTTTACTCTACCTTTCGGCTGTCATCCTGAGCGCAGCGAAAGGACCTTGTTGGACAACCGTTTAGTTGGCGGTCAGCTACCGTCGGGCTAACGAAAAGCTATCCGGTAGTCCAACGAGATCCTTTCGCTGCGCTCAGGATGACAAGAGCAGACAAAAGCATAAGCAAACTCCCACCAAACTATGAAAAAATTCCTCCTCGGCCTGCTCATCGTCCTCGGCGTGCTGGCGGGCGTGTACGCCCTCGGCCCGCGCCCCGACCCACCCAAAGAAACCTACGAAACGCCCGCCCTGCCCAGCCTGCCCGCCGTGCTGGAAGCACAAATCCAATCGGAAGAAGCGGCCACGCCCGGCCTGAAACCGGGGTGTGAAGCGAAAATCGTCTGGGCGGATTCGACGAAAAAAGTGAAAACTGGGCGGGTGCTGCTGTACCTGCACGGTTTCTCGGCGAGTCCGGGCGGAGAAGGCGACCCGGTGACCTTCCACCTCGCCAAAACCTTCGGGGCCAACCTGTTCCTGCCCCGCATGGCCGGGCACGGCATCGACCTGGGCGACGAAACGATGGCAACCCTCACGACCGACGAGTACCTGGCCTCGGCGGAAAAAGGGCTGGCTACGGCCAAACTCCTCGGCGACAGCGTGTACGTGGTGGGCACTTCGGCGGGCGGGGCGCTGACGCTCTGGCTGGCTTCGCGCCACCCCGAAATCCGGGCGGCGGTGGTGTATTCGCCCTGCATCGCCATTTTCGACCCCAACGCCAAACTCCTCGACGACCCCTGGGGCCTGCACTTGGCCCGGCTGGTGACGGGCAAGGAATTCAACGACATCCAAAATCCAGTGGAGGCCCAGAAAAAATACTGGACGACCCACTACCGGCTGGAAGGCGTGCAAATGCTCCAGAATTTTCTGACGCACGACATGACCGCCGAGACCTTCAAAAAAGTAACCTGCCCCACGCTGCTGTGCTACTACTACAAAAACGAGCAGGAGCAGGACAAGGTCGTGTCCGTTCCGGCCATGCTGACCATGTTCGAGGGCCTCGGTACGCCCGCCGCGTTGAAACGAAAAGTCAACCTGCCCAGCACCGCCCGGCACGAAATGGCCTCGAAATACCTCTCGAAGGATGTGGCGGCGGTGGAGCGGGAAACGGTGCGGTTTTTGGAGGAGGTTGTTCGGTTAAAACCGGTGGCTCAATGATGCTTTTTGAAAAATTTTTCCGGTGCGGCGGTCACCCTGAGCGGAGCGGTCCGTCGCACGGTCGAAGGGTGTGTGCGGCAGGCCAGCGCTTCCCCACCGCACACCCTTCGACCGTGCGACGGACCGCTCCGCTCAGGGTGACCGCCGCCGTTTTACTCCTTTCAACGTCCAGCATGGCCCAAACCTTCGACTGGCAGGGCCACCGGGGTGGCCGGGGGCTGATGCCCGAAAACACGATTCCGGCGTTCCAAAAAGCCCTCGACCTGGGCGTCACCACGCTCGAACTCGACGTGGTCATCAGCGCCGACCAGCAGGTGGTTGTTTCGCACGAACCGTATTTCAACTCGGCGTTCACGGCTAAACCCGACGGTTCGCCGGTGGCGAAAAGCGAGGAGAAAAGTCTGAATTTGTTCAAAATGCCGTACTCCGAAATCAAAAAATACGACGTGGGTCAGCGGGGAAATCCGGGCTACCCGGAGCAGCAAAAGTTGGCGGTGGTAAAACCCTTGCTCCGTGAGGTGCTGGCCGCCGCCGAAGCCCACGCCCATAAAACAGGCCGTCCACTGCCGCGTTACAACGTCGAAATCAAAAGCGAAGCGAAAGAATACGGCCTGTCGCAGCCGCCCGTGGCGGAGTTTTGCGAGTTGGTGTACGCCGTGCTCAAAGCGGGCCTGCCGCCCGAACGCCTCACCGTGCAGAGTTTCGATTTCAACGTGCTCAGGCACTGGAAAAAGGAAACCGACGCGGGCCGGTTTTCCCCGAAAATCAGCCTGGCCGCGCTGGTGAACGTGCAGGGGCCGGAGGCGGCGGTGAAGGAGCTGGGCTTCAAACCAACCATTTACAGCCCCTACTTCGCCCTGCTCACGAAAAGCCGCCTCGACGAAGCCCACGGCCTCGGCCTGAAAGTGATTCCCTGGACGGTCAACGACCCCGACAAAATGCAGAAACTCAAAGACTGGGGCGTGGACGGCCTCATCACCGACTACCCCGACCGGGCGAAGGGAGTGAAATGAAAACCGTCTTTTTCGTCATGCTGAACTTGTTTCAGCATCTTCCCTTTCACCTACCACTACTTGCACGTAACCAACTAACTCGCTGACCGAGGAGAAGATGCTGAAACAAGTTCAGCATGACGATTTCCATTTCCCCGCCACCCGCTTAACTTTACCCGCACTGGCGTGCTTTTTTTTGTAAACTGCCAACTGAAAATCCTAAACCACAAACCGTAAACTCCCCGTGCCCCTCTTCAACGACGTTCTCGTCTGGCTGATGAAGCGCCGGATGCCCCGCATCGAGGCCTTCCGGCGCGACCCCGTGGCGGCGCAGGAGCGCACGTTCGGGCGGCTCATCCGGGCCGGGCGTAACACCGAGTGGGGGCGCAGCCACGGCTACCGGAGCATTCGCAGCGTGGCGGATTTTGGGGCGCAAGTGCCCGTTTCCGATTACGAGACCTTCTTCCCGTACATCGAGCGGGTCATGCGAGGCGAACAGAACGTCATCTGGAATTCGCCGATTCGCTGGTTTTCCAAGTCATCGGGTACCACCAACGCCCGCAGCAAGTTCATCCCCGTGTCGAGCGAGGCGCTCAATTCCTGCCATTTTCAGGGCGGCAAAGACCTCATCGCGCTGTACGTCGACAACCACCCCGACACGCGGGCCTTCACGGGCAAGGGCCTGTCCATCGGCGGGAGTCTGGCGGGGAATGAGTTCAACCCCAATTCTCAGATTGGGGACATTTCGGCGGTGGTGATGAAAAACCTCCCGCCCTGGGCGCAGGCCATTCGCACGCCCGGCCTCGACCTGGCGCTGCTGAACACCTGGGAAGAAAAAATCGAGCGCATGGCCGAGCTGACGGCCCGGCAAAACGTGACCAGCATCCTCGGCGTCCCGACCTGGACGCTCGTGCTCATCGAACGGATTCTCCAAAAAACCGGCGCAACCAACATCCTCGACGTGTGGCCCAATTTCGAGGTGTTTTGCCACGGCGCGGTGGCCTTCGGGCCGTACCGGGAGGTGTTTAAAAACCGGATTTTTGGCGGGGAAAACAGCGCCGGAAACCCGGTGCGCTACCTGGAAAGCTACAACGCCTCCGAAGGTTTTTTCGGCCTGCAAGACGACCTCCGCCGCCCCGACGAACTGCTGCTGATGCTCGACTACGGCATTTTCTACGAATTCATTCCCACCGACCAACTCGGGCAGGACCACCCCAGGGCGCTGACCATCGGCGAAGTCGAACTGGGACAGAACTACGCCGTCGTGATTTCGACCAACGCGGGCCTCTGGCGCTACCTCATCGGCGACACGGTGCGGTTTACGAGCCGGTACCCGCACCGCATCAAAATCAGCGGGCGCACCAAGCACTTCATCAACGCCTTCGGCGAAGAAGTCATCGTCGAAAACGCCGAAGCCGCCATTGCCAGCGCCTGCGAAGCCACCGGGGCCAGCGTGAGCGACTACACCGCCGCGCCGGTGTACATGACCCACGATGGACATCGCGGCAGCAACTCCCGCCGGGGCGCGCACGAGTGGGTCATCGAATTCAGCCGCTTGCCCCGCAGCCTGCGCCACTTCACCGAACTCCTCGACGAAGCCCTGCGCCACGTCAACTCCGACTACGACGCCAAGCGCACCGCCAACCTGGCCCTCAGCCTCCCGCGCCTGCACGCCGTGCCGCGCGGCACCTTCCACGAATGGCTCCGCCGTCGGGGCAAACTCGGCGGTCAGCACAAAGTGCCCCGCCTTTCCAACTCGCGGGAAATGGTGGAGGAAATCCTGGAAATGGTGCCGGATGGGAGTGGGTCGGTGGGGGTGTGATGAAACATCGGAGCTACAAATTCTCTTCGAAAAGAATACGGCTCCGCTGGCGGAGGTGGCTTCGGCGGGGGAATTAAAAAAGAAAAGTTTATCATATTTTAGAATTTAACTACAATTGGCCCATGAGTACCGTATCGATAAATAAACAGCTTAAAATATGGCACGATGAGTTTTTATCGAAAATTAAGGGACTCTTAACTGATGATTTAACTTTTGATGCTCCTGTTCATTCTGTTAATTTTTTCGGTGACTATTTTGAGGAGGGCGCTCTCAAAGTAATGCTCATTGGCAGAAAAGAGGATCTACTTGTTCAAGAGTTGGTTTCTTTAAAAGATAGCACTGATTCTGAAAGGCAGCAAAAAATTTTATCTATAGAGGCAAACAGATGTTTAAGAGGATGTGAAAGGTATTGGAGCGAATATGAAAGATATTGGAAGGAATATTGGTCTTCTGAATTCTATCCGAACATACTTAACCGAATCCAAGCCGTTACTATCAAAGGGCAACGACAACTAATTGCTAATGCTATGTGCTTCTGGGTAGGAAATGAGATTCTGAAGCAATATGATAGCGCAGAGTTTTCAGATTATCGACTTCGTGAAATAAAAAAAGCTACAGAAGAATTGATTTCTTATGAGTATCCAGTTGATATTTTTACGGTGTCAAATGTATTGAGAGAAAAGCAAGTGGTTGACATGGAGTCTTATTGGAATTTTATATGGAGTGTTTCAAGGTGTCATAATGAGAAAACATTAGGTAATACATCTAAAGACTTCGCTTGGATCGACCTGTCTTGGCTTGATCTGAGTACGGATTTGGTTGAAGAAAAAATTATCATTAAAATCAGCGAAGCCCATTTTAGTTTATTGGAAAGAGAAATACAGTTACTTGAACCAGATGTACTGATTTTTGCGAATAGCAATCAGAGTTTCTGGAAATCATTCAGTGATTATTTTAACTTAATGGAAATGAAGCTACAAAACTCAGATGTGCGGAAGCTGTCGTCAAGTAAGTTTCCACTTATGTCAAATGCGTTTGTGATCGCTCATCCTCAAGAAGATGGAGAGACGAAAGAAAGGATAGGAAAATTTATTTCTGATATTATTACTGAGCTAAAGACTACCTGTATCAGAAATACTTGATTCTATATAAAGCAAAAATTCTTATTTTGTGAGATCAATCCATACCTTCATTTTTTTGGGAAGTAAGTGAGTATTAGAATATAAAAAGTCTTTAATTACCTCACGGTCAACAAAGTGAATATTTGGCTTGTTCAATCCTGTATAGTTTCCTTCGGTCGTTAACAAAAATACCTCACATTCTTCATTAATCTTATTGAATTCCTCTGTACTTAAATCCCACACGCTATTTTTTACTTGCACAACTGCTGTTTTCCCGGTCTGCCGGTGTTTGAGTTCGAATTCGTAATTTAATGTATCCTTTTTGCAAGTGCTTGGGACTACCATATATCCTTTTTCAACTTGTAAGTATAACGCCAATGCGTCTTCACAGTCTTCTGGAGATAACAAAGAAAATACATCTTTTCCTGTCAGTTTTTCTACTTCAGAAATGTTATTCGTTATCTGGTTGTACAAATTCTTCGAAAATCGCATTACAGAATCATTGCGTATCTTTTGAACTGTTCGTGAACGAGCAAAACTGCTTACAATTTTACCTGGAATATCTCCAACTGTTCCGACTTTATGCCATTCGCATCCACGCACATTAACGATGTCCGCTTTTTTACAATCAGGTGAAGTTTCGTAACGCCAATCCCCCTTTATACGGCCAATATAATAGATACCCTGTTTGTCTCTTGTCCAAATCAAGTCATCCTGCTTGATATCACGATAAATCGCGTTAAGGGCAGAACTCCAACTTCTACTACCATTGATACAATACTTTTCTCTCGCTATTTTCTCATATGTTTCCCAAAGAACCGGCTCTGTTTCGTATTCAATTTGCCACCCAACTCCAACAATGCCATTATCGAAACATAACTGTCGCGGATCGACTCCTTCTGCTGAATCTGGTTTCAGATTTATTCTCCAAATGTTCATGGGTACAAAGTTTTTAAAAGCTACTGATTTCTTGTTTTTTGATTTAATTGTCAGAATAGCTTTAATTCTGACAATTAAACCCCAAGTTACTCCAAGTATAAAAAAAGCCTGTGTGAGGTAATTTGAGCGAGTAATTTCCACTAAACTCACCATCAATCCTATCAATCCTGAGTCTTCAAGACTTCAATTTCAGTAAGGGTCAGCCCGGTAAGTTCCGAAATTTCTTCGCGTGAATAGCCTTTTTCAAGCGCAATTGAGACCAACTTAATTTTTCCTTCTGTCTGGAACTTCAAACGGCCCTGCTTACGCCCTTCCTCCCGCGCCGTTTCAATTACGTTTTTCAAATCCCGGTAGCGTTTCAGGTTGTATTCGTCCACTTTTGGCTCAGGCCGCTGCGGGTCAGCCAGTAATTGGTCAAAGTACGCCAATTCCTGGTGAAGGGTCATGCCCTGAATATCGCGGCTAATTTGCTCGCGGATTCGACGCATTTCCAGCACTACACCGTGTTCGGCCTGGATTGATGACATTGCTATTGTCCTACGGTTGGGTTTTCTTTTTACAAAGCTATCAACTTGAGCAGGCTTTCAAAACCCCTCCCTCACCCCCTCCAGCACCCTTGCCACCTCCCGCCGGATTTCGCCCGTCGAAGTCACAAAGTTGTTGTTCATAAAACTAAACAGCAGCACCCGCCCGCTCCGGGCCACGAGGTAGCCGCTCAGGTTGTATACGCCAGTGAGGGAGCCGCTTTTGGCGAAAATAAACGGGGCCTTGCTGCCGTACACGCTCTTCAGCGTGCCGCTTTGCCCACCCACCGCGAGCAACCCAAACAGGCGCTCCTGCGGCACTTTTTCCCGAATTTTTTCCAACAACCGAATCATCGTGCGCGGCGTAAAGGCGTTGTAGCGCGATAGGCCGGAGCCATCTACCCAAACGGGGCGGTCGGGCAGGTCGGCGAGGAAACGGCGGCGTACCTGGGCAATGCCGCGCGGGACGTTGAGCGTGTCGCCCAAGGCACCGCTCACGGTGAGCATCAGGTGCTCGGCCAGGAGGTTGTCGCTCACCACGAGCATTCGGCGGTACACCGTGTCCACGGGCAGGCTGTACAGGGTGCGGGCGGCGCGGTCGAGGGGGATTTTTCGTAGAAAAACCTGCTTTTTGAGCGTGTCGGCGAGGAGTTGCACGGTCAGTTCGGGCGAGGTGAGGTAGGGCACGTCCTGGGCGGCGTTGGGGGTGGCGGCGGAAACGGGGAGCCGGAAGAGGTTGGTCGTCGCATTCCGGCGCACGTCGAGGAGCGAAGAATCGGGGGCCAGGTAGCGGCGGAAGTACCCGATGTTGGGTTGCCAGCGCCCGGCTACGTCGGGGCGGAAGCGGAGGATGTTGCCGTAAACCGGCAGCGAACCCAGTTCGGGCTGGTAGTCGTCGTTGAAATCGTCCCAGGCCCAGCCGGGGCCGTAGGGGGCTTGCTGGCTGTTTTGAACCGAAAAAACGAGCCGTTCGGGGCGGGTCTTCAAAAAATCGGAAACGGGCGAAGGCGGCAAATCGGGGTGCAGCAGCGAAGGGTCGCCGGTGCCCCAGAACACCAGTGAATCGCCCCGGCTGACGTAGCGCAAGGCGGGCAACGAATCGCCCAGCACGCAGAGCGCGGCGTACAGCGTGAACAGTTTGGTGTTGGAAGCGGGCGTGAAGTACTTGTCGGCCTGCCGTTCGTAAATCATCCGCCGCGCCACCGGGTCGTAGAGCGCGAAGCCCACGTGGTGGTGGGCGAGTTTTGGGGAGCTAAAAAGGGTGTCGAGGCCGGTGGGGGATTGGGGGATTTGGCGGGTGGTGGTGCAGGCGAGGGAGCCAAGCACGAGAAGCAGATAAATGAATTTCATGGGGACAAAAGAATGCTCAATGTTCAACGTCCAATGAAAAATTGAATGTTGAACATTGAGCATTGAAAATTGAGCATTTTGCCCGACTTTTTATTTAGCAATCACCACCCGCTTCGTAATCCGGCCTTCTTCGGTGTCCACGTTGACCACGTACACCCCCGCCGCCAGGCGGCTCAGGTCGAGCCGGGCACTGAAGGTGCTGTGGGCGCGGTCGAGGGCTTGGCTGAACACCCGCAGCCCGGCCAGGTTTTGCACCGACACCGTCGTTTTTCCCGCCGCTTCGCTGAATTTTCCTTCCAGCATAAATTCTCCCGTGGTGCTGGGGTTGGGGTAGAGGCTCACCTGCGTGGCCTCGAAAACCGGTTCGGGCAGGGCCGTCACGGGGATTACTTTGGGCGTCTGAATCTGGAGGTTATCGATGGCCCAACCCCAGCCGCGCGTGAGTTGGTCGGCGTGCAGGCGGAAGCGAATCAACACTTGATCGCCCGTACTAAAATTACCCGAACTGAGCAGGTCGATTTCCCGTGGTTTGTACAGGGCGGGCGTTCCGACGCCCTGCGAAAGGGAGGATTCCGGGTTTGCCGGATCTTTGATAACCCTGGTGTTCCACACCGTCAGCCAGGCCGGGGTATCGCGGGAGTTGTACCCGTCGGCGAAGGGTTGCCAGGTTTTGCCGCCGTCGCGCGAGCCTTCCGTGACTACGTAATCGTAAAACTGATCATCGCCGTACACCGTGCCTTCTTCCCCCGGTTCGACTATCACCACCTCATCGAAACGAATCGTGGTGTTCTGGTCTTTAACGGTGATGGGCACCAGCAGTTGGTACACCAGGTTGCGCTCGTTGTTGGGCAGGCCATCGCCGTCCTGGTAGGGGTGGTCGGAGTGGATGGCCCCGTTCTGGAACCCGGCCGGTGTGGTGATGCTGAAGCCGTTGCCGGTGAAATCGGCGGCGGCCGTGGTGGCGTTGTTGAAATCGTTGGTGTACGTCTCGCGGGCGGCCTGCACGGCCACTACACTGACGGTATACGTGCCGCTGGCCGGGCTGGTCGCCACATTTTTCGCCGCCGATTTGTCGCGGGCCACGATGCGGTAAGTGATTCGGTCGCCGCCCTTGATGCGCCCGGTCAGTGACACGGCTCCCTGCCGGATGTCGTCGCGGGCATTGTAGCGCAGGCGGAAGGCTTCCTGAGCGGTGCCATTGATGGCCCATTCCACGAGGGCCGTGTCGATGCCCGCTTCGTAGTCGTCGTCGATCTGGGCCGTGATGCGCAGGGAATCGACGGTGCTCAGCAGGGTCGTTACCGGGTCGTGAACAATGACGGGCGGGGTGGTGTCGGGGCCTTGCTGAAACACCCAGGCCCCAAATTTGGGGGCTTCGGGCGGGCTGCTGAACGTGCGCCCCGAAGCGTCCTGTACTTGAATGTAGTACCGCACGGTGCGCTTGCTGGCCGAAGCGGGCAGCGTGGCCGTGTACTCGTCGCTGGTGCCGACCCGCGTCAGGGGAAGCACGACGGGATTGGTGCGGATGGAGGTGTCGTTGACGGTGTAAAACAACTTGGCGCTGCCGTTGATGAGCGTCGTGTCGCTGATGAGCGAGGCCCGGAAGGTAAGGGCCTGGTTGAGGTTTTCGCTGTCGCGTTGCCGATCGTGCAGCACCGAGGTGGCCCGCCAGCCCAATTCACTAAACATTCCGAAAACGATGGGGCCGGGGTTCTGCACCACCTCACCGCTGTTGCCAAAGGGTGTCATGCAGGCGTTGGTGCTGCCGACAGGATAGGTGGCCTCGTCGAGGTGGGCAATCTGCGAGCCGGCCCGGTAGGTGCTCGGTGCGTAGAGTTTGGCGCGGGTACCGGCGTTGGCGGCCCGCGTCAGGGGACTGTCGAAAAAGACGTTGGTACTTTTAAGGGCGCTGCCCAGAGCGGTGGAGGGGTTGGGGAAAAATTCGCGGTCGATGAGTTGCCGCCCCTGGGTGTTGACCACGTAGTGGTCGTAGGCACGGGGCAGGTTGTAGCCTTCCCCCCAGGAACCCAGGCTGCCATCAATCGTGAAGGAATCGGTAAAACCCAGCCCGTGGGCGATTTCGTGGACGACGGTGGAAACGAAATCCTGGCGGTTGGAAGGGGCCGTCCCGTCGGTGCGCACCGACCAGTTGACGCCGCTGCCGAAGGTCATGTCCATGTCGGACTCCGTATCGGCGTTGAGGGGTTTGCGGGCGAGTTTTTCGGCCAAAGGCAGCACGTAAAACGTGTTGGCTTTGAGCGTACCCGAATAGTTGATGTTGCGGTAAACTTTAGGGCCGGTCGAGCCGAGCGTACCCGCGCCCAGGTTAGCCCAGCGGGCGTTGATGCGAATGGGGATGGGCGAAATCAACCAGGATTCCCAGATGCCCTTGGCGTACTCGAAGGCTTGCCGGGCGCTGTCGGGAAAGGCGGCGTTGTAGGTGACGATGATCTGGGAGCGGTTGGCCGCCACGCGGGCGTGGGAACCGTCGCGCTGGCGGCGCAGAAAAAAATCGGGTGGGCCGATGGGTTTGGCGTAGGTCGGCGTGGTGGAGTAGTAGCAGATGATGGGCGGTAGCGCAATCACTTCGCCCCGCACGGACGTGGAAAGAATGGTCGGTGCCGGGGCCGATTTTACTTTTTTCTGCGCCCACGTGGTTCCCCAGGCGGCGCTCAGCAACAACAGCAGCAAGTAACGGTTTTTCATACGTGAATCAAGTACATGAAAAAGACCTGAAAGGTTGCGTACCGCTCAGGTCTTCTAAAACGACGAACGAGTGGTTTTCGTCAGAAAAATAGATAAAATCCCGCATTTCGCGAAGCATCCCGGAATTTACGTCACCGGAACCCATTCCGACTCGGTTGCAACCAGTTTTAGCGCGACCGAATTGATGCAGTACCGTAGGCCGGTGGGCGGAGGTCCGTCGGGGAACACGTGCCCCAGGTGAGCGTCGCAGCGGGCGCAGAGCACTTCGGTGCGTACCATGCCGTAGGCCACGTCGGTTTCTTCTTCGACGTGGTCGGGCACGACGGGCGCGTTGAAACTTGGCCAGCCCGTGCCCGATTCAAATTTCTTGCGCGAGTCGAACAACTCCAGTCCGCAGCACACGCAGGCGTACAGACCCGGATCATGGGCTTCGCAGTATTCGCCTGACCAGGGCGATTCCGTGCCTTTTTTCCGCGTCACGCGGTACTGATCCGGCGTAAGTTGCCGCCGCCATTCGTCGTCGGATTTGATGATTTTTTCCATGGGAAATCAGGGGTGAAATTCAAAAACACTGTCATCCTGAGCGTAGCGAAAGGATGACAGTGTTTTTGAAAAAAACCATTCCTACCGCTTCGCCACCTTCGCCAGGTTTTCCAGGCCCTTTTCGTAATCATTCCCGATCCAACCGTCCATCAGCAGGCCGAAGTAAGGGCCGATCACGGGTGGCTGGCTCATGTCGCTGTCCATCGTGAAGGTGACTCGTGTCGCGTTGCCTTCGGATTTGAAGTAGTAGGCGGATTTGGCCGTGCCCTGGTCGCCAAAATCGAGGGCCGCTTCGATGGTTTCGCTGGGGACGCTCTTCGTCACGGTGAGTTTGCCGCTGCCCACGCTCGAATTGGTGCTGGTCCAGGAGTACCAGGCCCCTTCGCCCGCCGGTTTGTCGCCGAAGGTGTACTGCGTGTGCTGCGGGTCGATCTGGTGCCAGGGCGACCAGTTGCTCCAGTTTTTCATCGTGTTGACCTGGGCGAACAGCACCGAGTCGGGGGCTTGAATCAGCGCCGTGCGCTCGACGTGAATCTGTTTGGGCAGCAGGAACGAAATCAGGGCCAGCAGCACGAGCAGCGCCAGCAGGCCGAGGCCGATTTTTTTGAGCAGTTTCATGATTTTAGAAGGGGGATTGAGGTGAGAATCGGGCGAAAATTTGCCTTTTCTCCCCACATTCGCAACGCCGTCCGCTATTTTTAACCTTGATTTCACCCAACCCCCAGGAGAACCCCGCTCCGGTGCCCATTTCCGAATCTCTTTCCACCCCCGACCTTCACCAACTCCTCCGGCAGCACTGGGGCTACGAGGCGTTCCGGCCCTTGCAGGAAGACATCATCCGCGCCGTGCTGGCCGGGCGCGATACGCTCGCGCTGCTGCCCACGGGCGGGGGGAAATCGCTGTGTTTTCAGGTGCCCGCGCTGGCGTTGGGGGGAATTTGTCTCGTGATTTCACCCCTGATCGCGTTGATGAAAGATCAGGTCGAGGGGCTTAAACGCCGGGGCATCCGAGCCACGGCGGTGTTTTCGGGCATGAGCCGCCGCGAAATCGACATTGCCCTCGACAACTGCATTTATGACCAGCAAATGCGGTTTCTGTACGTCTCGCCCGAACGCCTCCAAACGACGTTGCTCAAGGAACGAGTCAAGCAAATGACCGTCAGCCTGCTGGCTGTGGACGAGGCCCACTGCGTGTCGGCCTGGGGCTACGACTTTCGCCCGCCGTACCTGAAAATCGCCGAATTCCGCGAACTGGTGCCCACGGCCCCGCTCATCGCCCTTACCGCCACCGCCACCCGCGAGGTGAAGGCCGACGTGCAGGAAAAACTCGGAATGCGGCGACCCGTTTTGTTCCAGCAAAGTTTCGCCCGTGCCAACCTGAGCTACTCGACATTGTTGGAAGAAAATAAAGAAGGACGTTTGTTGAAAATGCTCCAGAAAGTCCCCGGCACCGCCGTGGTGTACGTCCGCAACCGCAAGCGCACGCAGGCCATCGCCGAGCAGTTGACGGCGCGGGGCATTCCAGCCCATTTTTACCACGCTGGCCTGCCCAACGCCGAGCGCTTCGCCCGGCAGGAAGCCTGGCTCCGGGGCGGCGTGCGGGTGATGGTGGCGACCAACGCCTTCGGCATGGGCATCGACAAACCCGACGTGCGCCTGGTGGTCCACCTCGACCTGCCCGACACCCTCGAAGCCTACTACCAGGAAGCGGGCCGGGCGGGGCGCGACGGGCAGAAAGCCTGGGCCGTGGCGCTCTACGGCCCCGCCGACGCCGCCGACCTGGAGCGGCAGGTGGAACAAAGCTACCCGCCCGCCGAACGGGTGCGGCGGACGTACCAGTGCCTGGCCAATTACTACAAACTCGCCACCGGCAGCGGCGAGGGGGCGGCCTTCGAGTTCGATTCGGCGGACTTCGGTGCGACCTTCGGGCTGGCCGCCACCGAGACGTTTTACTGCTTGAAAACCCTGGAAAGCGAAGGCTTCCTCAGCCTCAGCGACGCGTTTTTTCAGCCGTCTAAACTCCACCTCACCGTCGATCACCGGGCGCTGTACGAGTTTCAGGTGAAAAACGAGCGCTTCGACGCGTTTACGAAACTGCTGCTGCGGCAGTACGGCGGGGAGTTGTTTTCGGGTTTCGTGCCGATTTCGGAAAACGCGCTGGGCAAGGCATTCCGGGTGCCGTTCACCGAAA
Source organism: uncultured Cytophagales bacterium (assembly GCA_964244295.1). Lineage (GTDB taxonomy): Bacteria > Bacteroidota > Bacteroidia > Cytophagales > Spirosomataceae > JAJAZB01. The sequence continues at coordinate 77,579 of CAXTIG010000022.1, read as the reverse complement.
TTGGGGAGGTGCTGCGCCAACTCACGGCGATGGGCGTGGCCGAGTACGAACCGCAAAAATCCAAGCCCACGCTCACGTTTCTAACGCCCCGCCTCGACGCGACGACCCTGCCGCTGGGCCTGGCCGCCATCGCCGCCCGCCGCCAGCGCGACCTCGACAAGGTGCGGGCGGTGGTGCGTTACGTCCAGCAAACCCGGCGCTGCCGGACGCAGATGCTGCTGGAGTATTTCGATGAACGCTCGGAGGCGGAGTGTGGGGTTTGTGATAATTGTTTGGCAAAACGAAAAGGTGGCTCCGACCTCTTGGTCGGAGCAGCCGCCGACCGCGAACGCATCCTGACCACCCTCGCCGAAGGCGGGATGACCGTCCACAAACTCATTGCCACGCTGGCCCCGCGCAATGAAAACGCGCTCATTGTGCTGCTGCGGGAGTTGGTAGCGGAGGGGGTGATTGGGTACGATGCGCTGGGGAATTTGTACAAGTCCTGACTTTATTTGTCATCCCGACTGGTTTGTCATCCCTCCTGCGTCGGGATGACAAACCAGTCGGGATGACAACCCAACAACTATGATTTCTTCCTACGACGACAAAGCCTGGTGGTCGGCCGTTTTTTCCTTCAACTCCGCCGACACCTCCCGTAAACTGGCCCCCCTCCTGCTCGCCATGACCGGCTACACTGCGCTCGTGGCCTTCGCCGTGCTCGACTGGTTTCACGTCGACCACGCCATGGATTGGAGCAACGTGGCCGTGATGCACTCGCTGCTTGGATTCGCCATCTCGACGCTGCTCGTGTTTCGCACCAACACCGCCTACGATCGCTGGTACGAGGGGCGGCGGCAGTGGGGGGCGCTCACCAACAACGCCCGCAACCTGAGCATCAAACTTTCGCACATCATCAATGCGGCTGACGAAGCGGACCGGAAATTTTTTCGGGTGATGATTCCCAATTTCGCCTTCGTGCTCAAAAACCACCTGCGCGGTGCCTTCCGGGCGGAAGACTGGGAGAGCTTGCCTGAGTACCCGGTGGAGCGCCTGCCGCAGGGCAGCCACCTGCCCAATTACGTAGCGTCCGAGATTTTCGGGAGACTCAACGACCTGTACTTCCGGGGCGTGATCATGCCCGAGCAGTTGCTGGTACTGAACCCCGAAATTCAGGCCCTGACCGACATCACCGGGGCCTGCGAGCGCATCAAAAACACGCCGATTCCGTACTCGTACAGTTCGTTTCTGAAAAAATTCATCGTCATCTACTGCGTCACGCTGCCCTTTGGGTACGTGATGAGTCTGCATTACTACGTGATTCCGGTGGTGGTGTTTATTTTCTACGTGTTGACCAGCCTCGAAGTCATCGCCGAAGACATCGAAGACCCCTTCGGCCTCGATGCCAACGATTTGCCAATGGAAGAGTTTTGTGAAAATATGCGCAAGCACGTGGGGGAATTGTTGTGATTGGACTGATCAGACCGGCTTTGGATGAATAAAAACCGGGGAAGTGATCACGCGCTCTTTGACCGTTAAATAAATAGTCTTCGAATGCCAACAGAAAAATAGTACTGATTATCAATTAGTTACCCCCCCCCCCCCCTGAAAGTTAATTCAACATCATACTTCGTTTCCGTACCGTGTCGTATTGGTTTTTGGGGTAGATTGCCTTCATTCCAAACCGCCCTAACCGCCCCGCCCGCAAAATGTCGCGTCTTCACCCCATTGTACAACTCCTTTCTTTGCAAGAGCAGCGCGTACTTTTCTACCTCTCCCAGGAACTGAGTTCAAAACAGATTGCCGATTCGCTGAACATCAGCCCGGAAACGGTAGATACCCACCGCCGGAATATCCGTCGGAGACTCAAACTTGAAGGGCCACAGGCGCTGCTGCTGTACGCCGTCAGGCACCGTGATTTCCTGAGAGGCTGGGCAGAAAATAGTCTGGATTCGGAAAATCCGTAGGAATTTACCGGCTTGCCGGTAGGCCATTACCAGAGATGAGGTATTGGAGAGGTTGACGGAGAACGTGAAGTTTGTGGTCAGCAACCGGCTTGATTGATGGTTGCCCTTTTCGTAACCTTAAAAATCTAACATTATGTTCAAACTTCTCTTTATCTTTCTGGCTACTAGCTTGGTCAACACGCCATCTTTCAGAGAAAGCAACGATGGTACTAGTTGTACGTTTACATACCACGTATACTGTCCTGATGGAACGTATGCTGGACGAGCCGAAGGCTATGGAGCAAATTGTGCCCAAGCCCGCGAGAGGGCCAAAGCAGTTGTCAGCGGGGTAGATTGGTGCTCCTAATATCAATTCAAATTTATCGTGTCGTAGCGGCAATGCTTGCCCCGCCCCTAGTGGTCGTCACCTGAGACATCAGGGCGGAGGCAAGCACTGCCGCTACGACATTCGAGAATTGAATTAGTATAAAATCCTTTCATAAGAAAAGTTTCTATTGGTTAGAAAATCACTTAAAAGAGTAAACTGATTAATATAATGAAAAAGATTGTCTTTGTATCATCATTAGTATTATTATTAACGAAATCTACTTTTTGCCAATTTATGACAAAAGGAATAGTTCATTATACGCTAATTGTGCAATCTAATGCTCAAAAATTTAATGACTTACCTAAGGTAATGACTTTATATTTTAGCAATAATGAATTTTTATATGTTCAGGCTAAAACAGATGATTTTAAAGATGAAGAAATTGAAGATAAAAATTCTAATGATGTTATAATTCGTCGAGGGGGTGCCACTCTTGAGAAACCTAAAGTTTACATCAATGTCAAATCAAAAACACTATTTTCAAATGAGCCTATTTTAGGGAAAGATTTTTCTGTCCAGGAGGTTCTTCCGAAAATTTCTTGGAAATTATTTAACGATAGAAAACAGATCGGCTCCTTTTCTTGTCAAAAAGCCTCCGCTATATACAAAAACAGAACATATACAGTCTGGTTCACAACTTCAATTCCTGTAAAGGCTGGTCCTTGGAAGTTATGGGGCTTACCGGGCCTCATACTTGAAGCCAATTCGGATGATAAGGAAGTTATTTTTAAATTCCATTCGATTGAGTTAGGTAAATCATTATCAATTTTTCCTATCAAACAAGGAAGCAAAATTTATTCTTCTTCTGAATTTTCAGAATTTAGAAAAAAGCGGCTTTCCGACATTAAACATGATCTCGAAAGTAAATCAATTCAAGGAAACGTTGTTATCGAATTAAATAAGTTTAGTATTGACAATTATCCAAACTAAACTATCAAATAGTATAAAAATCACTACTAGATGGCTAAATGATTCGATTATTTTTTTTCTTTTTATTTACCTCACCACTGACTATTTTTGGACAGGCGATTCGCTCTGTGGATGGTAATGTAACGGATCAGACAGGTCATTCTTTGTCAAACGCAATCGTACTAATTTCGGTTGTACAAAAAGTCGAACCACTAACAGATACCACCGTAATCGCATATGCTACTACCGATGAGAGTGGAACCTATAATCTTAGTTTTGAGTCTGACACACTTGCTTATCTCTTATCGGTCAATAGTTTAGGGTTCAATAGCCAGCACATCTGGTTGCTACCCAAAACACTTAAGAATTCGTACAACTTTTCACTTGAGCGTGAAGCTATCACCTTGCGAGAAGTACGAGTACGAGCCGAGGCCCTTCCCATTCAGGTGAAGGGCGACACGATGGTGTACAGTGTGCAGAAATTTATCGATGGCTCGGAAAAGGTTGTCGAAGACGTGTTGAAAAAATTGCCCGGTATTCAAGTGAGTGAGACGGGCGGCATCACATTCAAAGGTAAACCGATTGACAAAATTTTACTCGAAGGCGAAGAGTTTTTTGCCAAAAACTACCGCCTGCTTTCCAAGAATTTATCTTCCAATTTACTCGATAAAGTTGAGGCAATCGAGAATACGTCGGACTCTCCGTTGCTGAAAGGGCTGGATCGATCGGATAAAACAGTGTTGAATCTTCAGCTAAAGCCGGATCGCAAACGCACCGTTTTTGGAAATGCTGACGTAGCCGCCGGGCCACCGAAATTTCTGGATGCCCGCGCCAATGCCTTTTCCCTGATCAATCGGCTTAAATTCGGCCTTATCGGTGCGGCCAGCAACACGGGGCACAATCCCGTGCCCGGTATCGAGTACGATCTTGGCTCGGATCAATCCACGGCATCTCAACCCACCCAGTCTGAAATGCCGAGTCGGCCACTGATTCAGGCTCCGGGCATCTCTACCCCAGGCCTGCCCCTGGAGCGCAGCAATTTCAACCGCATTCGATTGGGTGCCGTCAATGCGAACCTGACCTTAAGCCCAAAACTAAAAGTGAAAGCCTTTGGATATGGGTTTGTCGACCGGAACACGCAGGCCATTGCCAGTCGAAACGAATACCTGCTCGAAAGCACCTCCCTCGTCGTCGCCGATACGCAACGGCTGAGGAGCGACCCCCGCATAGTAACCGGGCAGATAGAATTAGACTATTTGCCCGCCCCCGGTACCCAGTGGAAATGGCGGAGTTTCGGGTACCGCAAAAGTACGCCGTCCTTGTTTTCGGTAGTTTCCCAAAATCCCCAACGCACTGAATACCTCACTCAAACCACTCAGGAAGCCTCAACCCGCTGGCAACACCAAGTAAGCTACATTCGCCGCATCGCATCCAACCGCGCTTTTACCTTCGATGCTACCTACAATCTGCTTAGGCGTCCCCAGTATTTGGTGGTTAACTCCGATCGCTTTGCCTCACTTTTTCCGACGGCGACTCAAGGAGTAGCCACCAACATTGGGAACGAAAACCGGGTGTTTAGCATCCAGACGCGCTGGCTCCAGAAATTCGCCCGTAGCCAGAAACTTTCCCTGACGCTCCGCCACGACGATCAAAACGAAACGTTTCAATCCGGAATCTCAGTCCAACCCGCGAATGACAACTGGCGCTCCATCGCCGATTCTGCGTTTGTCAATGATGCGGTTTACCACCGGCGACAGATTTCGGCGGAGGGCGAGTATTCCATTCCCCTCGGTAGTCTGGAACTATCGCTGGCGATGGCCGGGCGGAGGGTAGCCATCTCCTACACAGAGGCGAGGCGTGGAGAACAGGTCAAGGACTTTTTAACCTACGTCAATCCCTACGTTGGTTTCCGGTGGCGGATAAGCCAGGAAAGTAAGCTCCAACTTTTATACGCCCTCAACCAGATGCAATCGGCCCTGACCGATTTGCTGGGCGGAAACGTCCTGACCAACTACCGTTCTTTCCAACGGGGAACCGTTCGTTTGAACCGGCCCCTGGATGAAGTACTGCTGGCTAACTATTCTTTCGTGGATTGGATGCACCAGTTTACCCTGATTTCCAACGTCAGCTTTTCACGAACAAAATCACCATTCATCACCCGGTTGAATGCCAGTGACCTGTTTACCCGCACTCAAACCGGGATTTCCCCAATTCCAAACGACAACCTGCTGGTTTTTAACCAAGTCGATAAATACCTACCCTCGTTGCGGATTAACGTCCGAGGCATCGTATCGGCGGACTGGACCACGTACCAGAGCCAGGTGAACGAGGCGCCGCTGGAGCGCAATCTGGTGCGCACCTGGCAAGGAACGTTCAACGGCCGAACCGCCTTCGATGGAATCTTCAACGCGGAGTTAGGCGGTGAATGGATGGTTTCGCAACTACGTGAGGCGCAGAAATCGACCCGTCAGACCAGGATTCTCAAGCCGGTCGTCGCCCTGAAAGCCAAACCATCGAAAGCCTGGTACGCCTTGCTGGTGTACGAATCGGTGTACTGGCAAAACGATACCGGGAAGCAGTCTTTTCACTTCCTGGACGCGATTGCCCGGTATTCCCCTTCGAAGGCCAACCTTACGCTGGAATTGACGGCTAAAAACCTGTTGAATTCGTCGTCCGCTACATTTACCCAACTGACTAATTACCTCGTCAGCCAAACGACGTACCAGTTGCTTCCGCGTCAGGTCATGCTCCGGGTTGATTTCCGGTTTTGAAAAACTTCCCGAAAGTTTTAGAACTTTCGGGAAGTTTTCATCAGCACCATGCCTACCAACCGGGAACAATTCCAAGCCCTACTCGACCAACTCCACGCCAAAACCGCCCAGACCCAGCTCGGTGGCGGTCCCAAACGCCTCGACGACCAGCGCAAAAAAGGCAAGCTCACCGCCCGCGAGCGGGTGGCGTACCTGATCGACAACGACTCTCAGTTTCTGGAAATCGGCCTGTTCGTCGCCGAAGGAATGTACGCCGAAGAAGGCGGCTGCCCGTCGGGCGGGGTGGTGGTGGGCATTGGGTACGTGAGCGGGCGAGCTTGCGTCATCGTGGCCAACGATGCCTCGGTGAAGGCCGGAGCCTGGTTTCCGATTACCGCCAAAAAGAACCTGCGGGCGCAGGAAATCGCGCTGGAAAACCGCCTGCCCATCATCTACCTCGTCGATTCCGCCGGGGTGTACCTGCCGCTGCAAGCCGAAGTATTTGCCGACAAGGAGCACTTCGGACGAATATTTCGCAACAACGCCCAACTCAGCGCCGAGGGCATCGTGCAGATTGCCGCCATCATGGGCAGTTGCGTGGCGGGCGGGGCGTATTTGCCCATCATGTCCGACGAGGCGATGATCGTGGAAGGCACGGGCAGCGTGTTTCTGGCGGGGTCGTTTCTGGTGAAATCGTCCATCGGCGAAGACATCGACAACGAAACCCTCGGCGGGGCCAGCACCCACAGCGAGATTTCGGGCGTGACCGACAACAAATACCCCAACGACCCCGCCTGCCTCGACGCCATCCGCCGCACGATGAGCCAACTGGGCCACGAACCCAGAGCGGGTTTCGACCGCGTCGAACCCGCTTTGCCGACGAAAAATCCCGACGAGATTTACGATCTGCTGCCCGTGGACCGCATCAAGCCTTACAACATGAAGGAAATCATCGAGCGTTGGGTGGATAACTCTGATTTTGAAGAATATAAACCGCTTTACGGCAAAACCCTGCTCTGCGGCACGGCCCGCGTCGATGGCTGGGCGGTGGGCATCGTGGCCAGCCAGCGGATGATCGTGAAGGCAAAAAAAGGCGGGAATCAGCCCGCCGAAATGCAAATGGGCGGCGTGATCTACTCCGACTCCGCCGATAAAGCCGCCCGGTTTATCATGAACTGCAACCAGCGGAGAATCCCACTCGTGTTTTTGCAGGACGTGTCGGGCTTCATGGTCGGGAGCCGGGCCGAGTACGGGGGCATCATCAAAGACGGCGCGAAACTGGTGTCGGCGATGGCCAATTCGGTGGTGCCGAAATTTACGTTTCTGGTGGGCAACTCCTACGGGGCGGGCAACTACGCGCTCTGCGGCAAAGCCTACGACCCGCGCCTGATTTTTGCCCTGCCCACCGCCCAAATGGCCGTCATGAGCGGGGCCTCGGCGGCCAAAACGCTGGTGCAAATCCAGACGGCTTCGCTGAAAGCCAAAGGCGAGGTGATCACGCCGGAGGCCGAACAGGCGCTGTTGAGCGAAATCACCGACCGCTACAACGCCCAGCTTTCGCCCTACTACGCGGCGGCCCGCCTCTGGACCGACGGGGTCATCGACCCGCTGGAAGTCAGGAAGGTGATTTCGATGGGCATCGAAGCGGCCAACCACGCGCCGATTACGCGGCGGTATAACGTGGGGGTGATTCAGACGTGACTTTCTTGGAACACGGATTAGACGGATTCAACGGGTTTCCACGGATAAAATCCGCGTTGATCCGTTAAATCCGTCTAACCCGTGTTCCAATTTTTCTAGGCGTTACCTTTACCCTGGCAAACCAACCGCTCAGGCGCATGGAAACCCTTCCGCAACCCGCACCCAAAATCATTCCGGCCCTGCCGGGTCAGTTTCTGGTCGGCAACACGCTCCAGTTTACCCGCGACCCGCTCGGTACGATACTCAGAATTCACCGCGACTACGAGCGGATCGTGAAAACCCGCCTCGTGGGCCGGGATATTTTCGTGCTCACCCAGCCCGACGACGCCAAGCACGTCCTCCAGGAAGCCAACCGGAATTACCACAAAAGCGAGGCGTACAAAGTGCTCGGCATTTTTCTGGGCAACGGCCTGCTCAACAGCGAGGGCGACTTCTGGCGGCGGCAACGGCGGCTGGCCCAGCCCGCATTTTACAAACAGCGCCTCGCCCTGCTGGCCGACACGATGGTGACCGAAGGCCAGGGATTGCTCGAAAAATGGAAAAGTCAGGACCTGAGCAAACCCGTCGACATTTCGGTGGACATGATAGAACTGACGCTCAACATCGTAACCAAAGCCCTGTTCGGGGCCGACGTGAGCCGGAAACTGACGGGGATGTCGGAATCGATGAACACCATCATCGAGTTTGCGCACGAGCGGCTAACCAGTTTCGTCCGCATTCCGTTGCGCTACCCGACCCCGCGCAACCTGGCTTTCCAGCGCAGCGTGCAGCGGGTGGAGCGTTTGATTTACGACATCATCGACGCCCGTCGCGCCGAACTGTCCGCCAACCCCGACGCCCAGCACGACGATTTGCTCGATATGCTCCTCCGCGCCCGCGACGAAGAAACCGGCGAGGGCATGACCGACCAGCAACTCCGTGACGAAGTCACCACGATTTTCATGGCCGGGCACGAAACCACCGCCGTGGCTATGAGTTGGACGCTGTACCAGTTGGCCCAGCACCCCGAAATCACCCAACAGGTGCGGCAGGAGGTGCGGGAAGTCGTCGGCCCGACGGCGGCTCCCGGCTACGAACACGTGCGGGACTTGAAATACACGCTCCAGGTGATTCAGGAATCGATGCGGCTGTACCCGCCCGCCTGGCTCATCAGTCGCCGCTCGCTGGGGCCGGATCAGTTTGGGGAGTACGCTGTGGGCGAAAACACCTACGTGTTTATCGCTCCCTACGCCCTGCACCGCGACCCGGCGCACTGGGCTTTTCCCAACGCTTTTCACCCCGATCATTTTTTGCCGGAGCGCCAGCGCGAGCGGCATTCCTTCGCTTACCTGCCCTTCGGCGGCGGGCCGCGCATTTGCATTGGCAACAACTTCGCGCTGATGGAAATGCAGTTGCTACTGGCCCTGATTGTGCGGGAATTCGACGTGGAACTGCTCCACCCGCACCAGGAGGTGAAGGCCGAGGCCAGCGTGACGCTACGACCGAAGGAGGGAATGCAGTTGCGGCTCAAAAAGCAACCCTGACAGCGGTTGCTTTTTCTGAATACCTTTGTTTCTTGACCAAATCCTGTTTTTAGTTCCTATGAAAAACCCACTCCTCCGCCTGGCCGCCGTCGGCTGGTTGGCGCTGACGCTCGCCCTGCCCACGCGGGCGCAACGCGAAGCGTCGCCCGGCAACACGCCCGAAACCACCATTCCCCTTACCGACCTCACCGGCTTCAAAAACGCGGGCACCAACTGGAAAATCGTCGGCGACGTGAGCGCCCCGCTCGACCAGAAAGAGGTACTCAACGTCAGCCCCGGCACGGGCGTGCTCGTCAACCAGCCCGGCAAGGCGGAAGGCGCCCACAACAACCTGCTCTCGGCGATGGAACACGGCGACATCGATCTGTCTTTCGACTTCCTCATTGCCACCCATTCCAACTCCGGGTTTTACCTCCAGGGTCGCTACGAAATTCAGCTTTTGGACAGTTGGGGCGTGAAAACCCCCGCCTACGGCGACAACGGCGGCATTTATAAGCGCCGCGAGTTGCCCTCCGGTCGGCTCTACGAAGGCCACGCCCCCCGCTCGAATGCCAGCAAGGCCCCCGGCCTCTGGCAACACCTGGACGTTTCCTTCCAGGCACCGCGCTTCGACGGCCGGGGGGTAAAAACCGTGAATGCGAAAGTGATCCGAGTGACGCTCAACGGGGTCGTGTTGCACGAAAACGTCGAACTCAGCGGCCCGACGGGCGGGCCAATTTCCGAGCAGGAAGCGGCTACGGGGCCGTTTATGATTCAGGGCGACCACGGCGCGGTGGCCTTCCGCAATTTCAAGTACCGCAGCTACGACGGCCAGGCCCCCAGCGTGGCCGACAACCGCTACAAAACCTACGCCGCCGACGACAACGAGACCTTCGCCAAAATCCCGGATTTTTCAAAAATGAAGGTCGTCAATTCGGGCACCGTCCAGGAACTGACCTACGACGTGGTGGATCGCGACAACAACTTCGGTCTGCTGATGAACGGTACGCTCAACGTGCCCACGGCGGGCAAGTACAGTTTCGCCACCCAGTACGGCGGAACGATGCGCATGACCCTCGACGGCAAACCGCTTTTTGCCGAAAACGGCCCCCGCAACGCGGAAATCGACTTGCCCGCCGGGAAAGTACCCTACGAAATCGCCTACGTCAAGCGCGAAGACTGGGTGCGGCCCGCCCTGGGGTTGTACGTCGAAGGCCCCGGTTTCCGGCGCGTGCCGCTGCATTCGGTCGGCTCGATGCTGGCCTCGCCGCCCGACGACCCGATTTTTATCGACGCCGCCAAGCCCACCGTGCTGCGCAGTTTCATGGATTATTACAAAGATGGCAAGCGGCTCAAGCGCATCGTTCACGCCGTCAACGTGGGCAACCCGGAGGGCCTGCACTACACCTTCGACCTCGACAACGGTGCCCTGGCCCAAGCCTGGCGCGGAGATTTCCTCAACGCCAGCCCGATGTGGAACGACCGGGGCGACGGCTCCTCCCGCCCGCGCGGCGTGGTGACAACCTTCAACGACCGGCCCGCCTTTGCCGTGCTCGCCGACGCCGCCCAGACCGCCTGGCCCGAATCGCTGGCGGTGGAAAACACCGAATTCCGACCCCTCGGCTACGACCTCGACGCCGCCCAACTGCCCACCTTCCGGTACCAGACCAATGGCACCGAGGTGGAAGACCACATCCGCCCCGCCGACGAAGGCAAGGCGCTGACGCGGGAAATTTCGGTAAAAACCCCGGCGGCCAACCTCTACCACCTCGTCGCTTCGGGCAAAGACATCGTGCAAATCCAGCCGGGTCTCTACGCCGTGGAAGGCAAAAGCTACTACGTGAAAGCCGAGGGGGCCACGCTCCGCTCGGCGGGCGGGCAGCAGCAACTGATCATTCCGGTGAAGGGGGAGAAGATTTCGTATTCGTTGCTTTTTTAAGTCATGGAAAAGCGCTTTCAGGATATTGAGGAGGCCACGGCTGCACTGAAACAAGAAGTTAGCCGGTTACAAAGCGATTGGCTGGACTACGGAATCGATCGTAGCCAAACCGACTTGAAAATCAGTCAGCTTGCCGTAAAAATCGATACGCTGGATGTGGTGGCTAAACGCACGGCCAAACAACTCGATGGCGTGTTCCGGCTGGCCGTGCAGACCTCCGACAACCAGGAGTTTTTGGTCAAAAAACTGGCCGAACTCACCGACCAGGTGAACCGGCTGGAGGAGGAACTGGGACTGGTGAAACGCAGCGTTTTTGAGCACACGATTTTGCTCAAGAATCTTCGCCGCGACGTGGAAGATCTCAAAATGGATATGGCCCAACTCAAATCGTCCGTCGGTGGACTGAACGAAAAAGTAGACCGCCTCGAACAGGGCCAGAATCAAATCCTGGAAGCCATTCGCAACCTAAAAAATTAACAATTCATGTTTTCAAAAAAACACCTCAAAACCACCCTCCTCACCCTCGCCGCTGGCCTGGGGCTGTCGGGTCAACTCGCCGCCCAGGATTCCCCCGGCGAAGGCGATTTTTACAAAATCGTGAAAGTGCCCGTGCCCGAAGGCATCCTGCTCGAAGTGGGCGGCGTAGCCACCCTGCCCAACGGCGACGTGGCCGTATCGACCCGGCGCGGCGACGTGTGGATGATTGAAAACCCCAGCGGCCCGGTGCCCAACTACCGCAAATTCGCCAGCGGCCTGCACGAAATTCTGGGCTTGGTTTACAAAAACGGCTCGCTCTACTGCGCCCAGCGCGGCGAACTCACCAAACTTACCGACCGCAACGGCGACGGCCTGGCCGATCGCTACGAAACCGTGTACAGTTGGCCCGTCAGCGGGCACTACCACGAGTACAGCTTCGGCCCGAAAATCGCCCCCGACGGGAGCTTTTTCGTGAGCGGCAACGTGGCCTTCGGCGACGAAGAATGGTGGCGGGGCGAAAGCCGCGTACCCTGGCGGGGCTGGGTGATGAACATCACCGAAGACGGCAAAATGACCCCCTGGGCCACCGGTGTGCGCTCACCCTGCGGGTTGGGCATGATCAACGGCGAGTTGTTTTACTCCGACAACCAGGGCGACTGGTTCGGCTCCGGCGGGATTTGGCACGTCAAAAAAGGGGCGTTCATGGGCCACCCGGCGGGTTTGCGCTGGGCAGGGCAGCCCAATTCGCCGGTGAAACTCACCACCGAACAACTCTACGCCGAAGTCGGTCCGCGCCAAAATCGTGATGCCAACAACCGGGCCATCAAACCGGAGAACATTGCAAAGGAAAAAGACTTCGCCACGCTGTACGAACTGAAAAAGAAGTTTCCCGAAACCCAACTGCCCTCGGTCTGGCTGCCGCACGGCATCCTCGGCATTTCCAACTCCGAAATCCTTACCGACGACACCCAGGGTCGCTTCGGCCCCTTCGCCGGGCAACTCCTCATCGGCGACCAGGGCCAGAGCAAAATCATGCGGATTTTCCTCGAAAAAGTCGGCGACGAATTTCAGGGCGCGGCCTTCGACTTCCGCAGCGGCTTCCAGTCGGGCGTGTTGCGGATGGGTTGGGGGAAAGACAATTCCCTGTTCGTGGGCGAAACCAACCGGGGCTGGGGTTCGGCGGGCGACGCGGCGGCGGGCCTTCAACGCCTGGTCTGGACGGGCAAAACGCCCTTCGAGATGCGCGCCGTGCGGGCCATGCCCGACGGCTTCGAGGTGGAATTTACCATGCCCGTCGACCCGAAATCCGCCGAGGATTTGGCCTCTTACGCCGTGAAAAGTTTCATTTACAAATACCACCCCGTGTACGGCAGTCCGCCCGTGGACGAGGTTACTCACGCCGTAAAAGCCGTGAAAGTGTCGGAAGACGGCCTGAAAGCCCGCCTCGTGGTGGGTGGTTTGAAGCAATACTACATCCACGCCCTCACGCTCGATGGTGTGCGGAGCAAGTCTAACTCCTGGAGCCTGGTTCACCCCACGGCCTACTACACGCTCAACGCCATCCCGACGGGCGAAAAACTGGCCCTCGCCAGCGCCAGCACAAAAAACTCCGCCGCCAGCGCCGCCAAAAAACCCGGTACTGCCAAGCCGACGACCACCGGCAAACTGGCCGCCGCCAAAGTCCCCACCTTCGCCGAGGTGCAGCCGCTGCTGAGCAAGTACACCTGCCTGGCCTGCCACAACACGGAGAAAAAACAAGTCGGCCCCGGCTACCGCGACGTGGCCAAGCGTGGCTATTCCGACGAAAAAATTGTCGACCTGATTTACAACCCCAAACCCGAAAACTGGCCGGATTACGCTACGCCGATGCCGGCTATGCCCCAGGTGCCGAAGGGCGACGCGCTGAAAATTGCGTCGTGGATTAATTCGTTGAACAAAAAACCGGCGGCAGCGAGCGCGAAGCCGGTGCCGTGAGTAGTTAGAACGCATTCCTAACGGGTGTAGGACTATTTTATTAGCCCCTGATTTCAATCAGGGGAAAACGGTAATGGCGGGGGAATTGATAACCGTTTCAACGGTTTCTTGTAAACCCCTCGTCGATGCTTTTCCCACCACTAAAGTGGTGGGCTGATAAAATTGTCCTACACCCTTCCTAACCCCACGAGAGTTTTAAACTCTCGTGGGGTTCTTTTTTTCTCAAAATCCCACATTCACCCGCACGCCCGGATACACGTTTTTAAAGGCCCCGTTCCAGTACAACTCCGGCTCGATTTTGCTCCAGCGGAAAATGTTGACCGTTCCGGCAAAACGAAAGGTGTTTTTCTCGAAATAATCACCGTTGCGGCGAATGAGGTAGCCCAGCGTCACGCCGCCCATGTTGATTCGGTTGCGGGTTTTGTCCCAGGGTTTGAAAAACAAAATTCCGGCGTTCAGAAACGAATTGCGCACGATGCGCGAAGGGCCACCGTCGGGGCGGTTCTCAAAGAAAAAGTACTCGTGCCAACCCAGTCGTGCCCCTAGCCGCCCAATGCCGGGCAATAGCGCCAGGTCGCCGATGAGCGCGGTGTAAATCTGGTTGCGCACCACGCCCACGCCCACCCCCGGCGAGATTCCCAGTGATAGCTCGTTGAAACCACCCACCCGCCAGTGATGGCTCAACGCGGAATTGGGCGAGTAGGAAGACCGGTAACGTGGCTGGAACAAATCGTGGCCGCTGTAAGCGTGGGCTTGCTGGATGGCCTTTTCGATTTCTATGTTCAGCCCTTGTTTCGCCAGCGCCTCGATGTCTTCCACCCGGTTCAGGTGAAAATAAAACCGCACGTTCAGCGGCAATTCGAAGGCCGGTTTGGTGGTGCGCGCGCCGGGTTCAAGCTTTCTTTCAATCACCAGCGTATCCTGCACCGTTTTGAGTTGCACCGGCTCCTCGTCGCTGCGAAACTGGTAGGTTTCCGTCGGAGCAGGAAAATTCGTAACGCGCACGGTTCGCGCTCCGCCGGGTTCGAGGGTGTACAGCACCCGGCGGGCGTCGGTGCGGGTGCCGGTCGAGTCGCGCCAGAGCCTCAAGTCGGCGACGAACAGGCGCAGCAACGAGTCGATGTTGCGGTGGGCGGCCAGTTCGGGCCAGGTGTTGAACACCACCACGAGGCGGTTGCGGTTGGGCAGCGGGATTTCGTATTGGCTGCGGTTAGGTACGCCGGGTTCTTTGATGGGTGCGCGGAGGGAATTTTGGGCATGGGCGTTCCCGGCCAGGCCCGTCATCAGGCCCGCCAGCAGCAGGATTTGGTTCATGAAATTGGGGAGTTTAGTTCGGTTTCGGAGAAAGAATAAAATACGGTTGGCGGTCGGCAGACTGGGGTTCGGGCGCGGTTGGGAAGCCCAACATCACCCGCGCCGTGCCTTCCGGGCGGTAGAGTTTGGGCCGGGCTTCTTCGGCCACCCGGAGTTCGTTTTCGGGCACGACCCGGAAGCGGGGTTTGGTTTTTGCCGTCCGGGATGCCAGCGCGGTTTGCGCGGATTCAACTTGTATTTTTTCGGTTAAACCTGCCGACTGCGGTACTTCCGGTAATTCCATCGCCGTAGTCGGTGTCTTCACCGGCCACTCCGGTTCCGGCTGATTGTGGTCGGTGAGGGCACTGACCGGGGCGGATGGGCGCTTGGCTACCGATTCCGGTCGGTGTGCCACCGACCGGGGTGATTCGCCAATTTCCGCCGTGGTCGGTGTCCTCGCCGACCGCTCCGGCACATTCTGGTCGGTAAGGGCACCGACCACGGCGGATGGGCGCTTGGCTGCCGATTCCGGTCGGTGTGCCACCGACCGGGGTGGTTGGTTTGCCGTGGTCGGTGTCCCCACTGACCACGCTCCCGTCCAGAGCCACCAACCCGCCCCCGCCAGCACGAGCAGCGAAACCCCCGCCGCCACCCACCAGCCCGCTACCCGTCGCCGGGGCCGCAATTCCGCGTCCAGATTTCGCCACAGCGCGTTGGCGTCGAAGGCCGCGCCGGGCGGCGGAACGTCGTCCAGTCCGTCGAGGGCGGTTCTGAAAAAGTCATCCGTTTCGTCGTGCATGGTCGTAGCCGTGTTGGGTGAGCCAGCGTTGCAGAAGTGCCCGCGCCTTGCTCAGTTGACTTTTCGAGGTATTTTCACTGATGCCCAGTTGGGCGGCGATTTCGGCGTGGGTGTAGCCTTCGAGGGCGGCCAGGTTGAACACCGTGCGGTAGCCCGTGGGCAGTTGCCGAACCAACTCGTAGAGGGCCTCGGCGTCGAGGTGGGCGTCGGCGTGTAAATCGGAGGCGGGTTCATCGGGACCGGTGTCGTCGAGGGCTACCCAGGATTCCCGTTTTTTTCGTAAAAACTGCAATGCCTCGTTTACCATCAGCGCCTTCAGGTACGGCTCGAAGGTGCTTTCGCCCCGGTACTCGACGCGGTGAACGTTCTTGAAAAATTTCAGAAACCCGCCCATCAGCACGTCGCGGGCGTCTTCCTCGTTGCGCACGTACCGCAGGCAAAGCCGAAACAGCCGGTTGGCGTAGCGGTCGTACACCCGTTTCTGGGCGAAGGCGTTGCCTTTCTGGAGTTCGGCGAGCAGGTCGTGTTCCAATCGGTGCGGGGGGATTCTACCGGTGAATATGCCGTTTGTTCCCCGACGGTTGCCTAGGTCGTAAACTTTTTTTCGGCAAGGCACTTCCAGTGCGGCACCGTTTTTTGTAAAATCGACGCTTCGTTCGGGCGGAGGTACGTTTCCCGCCGAATGGTTTTTTTCCCATGAAGAAATTCCTCTTGGTTTTACCCCTGACACTGGCCGCCTGCTCGTCCGACTCCGGCAAGGAGGCCCCCGCCACGGTGCAGGCTCCCCACACCTGCGCGCTAGTTTTTTTCGATAAATCGCTGAGCGTCCGGCCCAACGACCCTTACGTAAAGCAGAAGTACCAACAGGCGCTCACCAACCTGATTACCGAAACCATCAAAGGCAAGGGTGACCGGCTGGAGGTGTATTTAATTCACGACAACACCGCCAAAGCGCGGGCGCTGGAGCGGGTGAGCCAAGCCGAAAAAGAAGACGTGAGCAGTGCCAACCAGACCGATGCCGAGGCGGCAGAGACCTCGTTCGAGGTGTCGTTACAGAAAGAACGGCAGAAGTTTTTGCGGGAAGCCTACACCGAAATGGTCAGCCCGAACACGTCGAGTAGCAACCGCTACACCGACATTCTGGCCAGTCTGCCCGTGGCCGACCGACTCGCCGAGCGCGCCTACCAGGTGAAAGTGTACTACTTTAGCGACATGATCGAAAGCATGACCGGGGCTAGTCGGCGCGATTTTCACACTACACCCCCCACCAGCGCCAGCCAGGCCGAAAGCTGGGCCAGGCAAGACGCCGAGCGGCTCAAACCAAACCTTTCGCACCTCAGCGAAGTCGAGTTTTACCTCGTGCTGCCCTTTCCGCCCACCGCGTCAGCAAAGGTCAACAACCCCAACGTGACCCGGTACTGGGAAATGCTGTTTCAGGAATTGGGGGTAGGGAAGCGGGTGGAGGAAGTTTGAAAAGCAGTGGCAGAGAAAAGGGGTCACGCTGAGCGGAGTCGAAGCGCGTGCGGTGGGCCAGCGCTGACCTATCACACTGAGCGAAGTCGAAGTACGCACGCGCTTCGACTCCGCTCAGCGTGACCCCTTTTCTCTGCCACTTGAATCCATTTAAACGGTCTTAAACCCACTCACCACCAGCGGCTCCTCAAACTCGTAGCGGGTCAGGTACACAGTTTTGCGTTTTTCCTGTCCGCTGGCGTCGAGGTAGCGGAGTTCGTAGGCATCGACCGTGCCTTTGCCACCGGGGGCGTTTTTCGAGAACATCGGCGACGAGGCGAGTTTGCGGTATTTTAACGGTTTACCCTGGGTATCGCGGAGCAGGTCTAGGTAAGTCTCGATGTTTTCGCTATCGCTGTTGGCGCCGATGCCCACTTTCACTGGCGTGGTTTTCGTAAAACCGTACTTTGGGTCGGCGGACACGTCGCCCAGTTTTAGCAGGGGCTGTCGGTTGGGCGTGGGCGGGGCGGATTCTTCGCTGCACGCCTGCACCTTCGGCTCGGCCACGTTCATGCCCGTCGCCCGGGCGGCTTTGAAGTCGGCGCAGGCTTTGTCGCGCTGGCTGAGCAATTCAAACAAAAGCCCCCGGTTGTAAAGCGCGTCGGCGTAGCGCGGGTCGAGTTTCAGGGCGGCATCGAAGTCGGCCTGGGCGGCTTTGTAGTCGGTGAGTTTCTTGCGGGCAATGCCCCGGTTGAGGTAGGCTTTCTTGGCTTTCGGGTTAAACTGAATCGCTTTCGTAAAATCGTCCACTGCGCTTTCGTATTCTTTCAACAGTGATTTGGCCGTGCCCCGACTCTGTCGTACGGGGTAATCGTCTTTCAGCGCGACGGACTGGTCGAACAAGTTCATGGCCCCCTGCAAATCGCCCACCTGGGCGCGTTTCAAGCCTTCGTCGAGCAGGGTTTTGGCATCCTGGGCCCGTGAGAGGTGAGTGGTGAGAAGGGAGACGGCGATGAAAAACAGGACTTTCTTCATTGGGTTAACGGATGGGTGAATGTGCCTACCTGAACGCCGGGCGGGGGTGGATTATTGGAGATTTTACCTGACCAATCGCGGGTTTTCGGCTGAGTAGCGTAGGGCTTGATCCCTACGCTACTCAGCCGAAATAGCCCCAAAACCGTTTGGTACTCTCCCCCCAAACCGCCTACTTTTGCTACCCTTACCCCCTTTTCAGTTGATTTATTTTTCAACTGAAAACCACAGACTGAAAACCATAAACTTCCCTGATGGCTTCTCCCAAGCGCCACGCCCTTACCTTCATTTTTATCACGCTGCTCATCGACGTTACCGGCCTCGGTATCATCATTCCGGTGTTTCCCCAACTCATCGAAGGCCTGATTCGTGGCAACCTGAGCGAAGCCTCGCGCTGGGGCGGACTGCTCACGTTTTCGTACGCACTCATGCAGTTTTTGTGCGCGCCCATCGTCGGGGGCCTTAGCGACCGCTTCGGGCGGCGGCCCGTGTTGCTGGCTTCGCTGTTTGGGTTTGGTATCGACTATATTTTTCAGGGTTTCGCGCCCACCATCGGTTGGCTATTCGTGGGGCGGGTGCTGGCGGGCGTAACCGGGGCGAGTTTCACCACGGCCAGTGCGTACATCGCCGACGTGAGTACGCCCGAAAAACGGGCGCAAAACTTCGGCCTCGTCGGGGCGGCGTTCGGGGCGGGTTTTATCCTCGGCCCGGCGCTGGGTGGTTTTCTAGGGAGTTACGGGGCGCGGGTGCCGTTTTTTGTGGCGGCGGGTTTTTCACTGGTCAACTGCCTGTACGGCTACTTCGTGCTGCCCGAATCGCTGGCTCCCGAAAACCGCCGTCCCTTCGACTGGAAACGGGCCAACCCCGTCGGGTCGCTGGCGCAATTGCGGCGGTACCCGGTGATTCTTAGTCTGACGGCCTCGCTGGTATGCATTTACATCGCCGGGCACGCCACGCAGAGCGTCTGGACGTTTTTCACGATGGAAAAATTCAAGTGGAACGAAACGGCGGTGGGCCTCTCGCTGGCCTTCGTGGGCCTGAGTGTGGGCATTGTGCAGGGCGGATTGACGCGAATCCTGATCCCGAAACTGGGCCAGAATCGCGCCGTGTACGTGGGCCTGGCGCTGTACGCCATCGGTTTTTTGCTCTTCGCCTTCGCCAGCCGGGGCTGGATGATGTACGCCTTCATGGTACCCTACGCGCTGGGTGGCATCGCGGGGCCGTCGTTGCAGGGGATTATTTCGAGTCAGGTGCCACCCAACGAGCAGGGCGAATTGCAGGGCGCACTCACCAGCCTCATCAGCGTGACTTCCATCATCGGCCCGCTGCTGATGACGGGGCTATTTTCGTACTTCACCTCGCCGAAGGCCCCCGTCTACTTCCCCGGCGCGGCCTTTTTGATGGGGGCGGTGCTGAGTGTGTTGAGCGTGGGGCTAGCGAGAAGATCGTTGAGGAAGCACGGGTGAAGGGATGGAATAAACCGGTCACGTTGAGCGATTTCCACCTATTTTTTAAACCCGCAATCCGTTGGCAGTTTTGCAAAAAAGGCCGGAAACCCATTCAGGGTTTCCGGCCTTTTTTGCAAAACTCCTCTCTACAGCCCTGAAAAATCGAAGGTTTCCAAAAACTGCGTCGTGAACTGCCCCGACTGAAAGCCGGGGTCGTCCATGAGGCGGATGTGGAAGGGAATCGTGGTTTTGATGCCTTCGATGACGAATTCCTGCAAGGCCCGCTTCATCCGGGTGATGACTTCCTCGCGGCTCTGGCCGCTCACGATGAGCTTGGCAATCATCGAGTCGTAGTTGGGCGGGATGGTGTAGCCCGCGTACACGTGGCTGTCGATGCGGATGCCGTGCCCGCCGGGGAAGTGCAGGTTGGTGATTTTGCCCGGTGAGGGCCGGAAATTGTTGGCGGGGTCTTCGGCGTTGATGCGGCACTCCATCGCGAAGAGTTTGGGCGTGTAGTTTTTGCCGGAAATGGGCACGCCCGCCGCGACTTTGATTTGCTCTTTGATGAGGTCGAAATCGGTGACTTCCTCCGTAATCGGGTGCTCGACCTGAATCCGGGTGTTCATTTCCATGAAGTAAAAATCGCCGTGTTTGTCGACCAGAAACTCGACGGTGCCCGCGCCTTCGTAGCCAATGGCCGAGGCGCCTTTGATGGCGGCCGCGCCCATTCGTTCCCGCAGTTCGGGCGAGACGATGGGCGAGGGGGTTTCCTCGACCAGTTTCTGGTGGCGGCGCTGGATGGAGCAGTCGCGCTCGCTGAGGTGCGCCACCCGGCCAAACTGGTCGCCGACGATCTGGATTTCGATGTGGCGTGGCTCTTCGACGAATTTCTCCATGTACAGCCCGTCGTTGCCGAAGGCGGCCCCGGCTTCGGTTTTGGCATCGACCCAGAGTTTGTCGAATTCGCTTTCCTCGCGGATGATGCGCATCCCGCGCCCGCCGCCGCCCGCCGTGGCTTTGATGATGACGGGATAGCGGATTTCTTTCGCCATCTCCTTCGCCTCCTCGACGGTGTCGATGAGGCCCTCGGAGCCGGGAATCACGGGCACACCCGCTGCTTTCATGGTGGCTTTGGCGGTGGCTTTGTCGCCCATGCCGTTGATTTGCTCGGCGGTAGCCCCGATGAATTTGATGCCGTAGTCGGTGCAGATTTGCGAAAACTCGGCGTTTTCGCTCAGGAAACCGTAGCCGGGGTGGATGGCATCGGCCCCGGTCACTTCCGCCGCCGAAATCAGGTTGGGAATGCTCAAATACGATTGGCGGCTCGGCGGCGGGCCGATGCACACGGCCTCGTCGGCGAAGCGCACGTGCAGGCTTTCGCGGTCGGCGGTGGAGTACACGGCCACCGTGCGGATGCCCATCTCGCGGCAGGTGCGGATGATGCGCAGGGCAATCTCGCCCCGGTTGGCGATGAGGATTTTTTTGAACATGGTAGGGAAGTCCCCCTTTGAAGGGGGGTGGGCAGGATGTGCGGTAGGAGGGGGATGTTCTCGGTAGCCCAACGGACATCCCCCTCCTCCCCGCAAGGCCCACGCACCCCCCTTCAAAGGGGGAATTTTTTAAACCGGTTCCACCAAAAACAGCGGCTGGTCGAACTCGACGGGGGTGGCGTTTTCGACCAGCACCTTCACGATTTTACCCGACACTTCCGATTCGATTTCGTTGAACAACTTCATGGCTTCGATGATGCACAACACCTTGCCGGGCTTCACCTCATCGCCGACTTCGACCATCAGCGGCGAGTCGGGACTGGAAGATCGGTAGAAGGTCCCAATCATGGGCGACTTGACCGTAATCAGGTTGGAGGCAACCAGCGGAGCCGGAACGGACGCGGCCGGGGCTGCCGCCGGTTGTGCTGCCGGAGCCGCCACCGGCGCAGGCGGAGCGTAGGCGACCGGCGCAGCGGGAGCCGCCGGGGTCGCGCCGCCGTAGCGTTTTACGCTGATTTTCAGTTCGTTGGTTTCGATGCTCACTTCGTCGAGACCCGAATGCGCGATGAAGTCGAGGAGCTTCTGGATTTCTCTGGTTTCCACTGGGTTACGGTTTTTGGTTTTCGGTTTACGGTTTTTGGTTTTCGGTAAAACAAAACCAAAAACCGTAAACCGAAAACCGTAAACGGGTTATTTCACTCGTTCCACGTAATCATACGTCCGGGTGTCGACCCGGATTTTTTCGTCTTGTTCGATAAAAATGGGCACCATGATCGTCGCGCCGCTTTCCACCTTCACCGCCTTGCGGGGTGAGTTGGCCGTATCGCCCCGGATGCCCGGCTCGGCGTAAGTCACGGTCAGTTCGACGAAGGGCGGCAGTTCACAGGTCAGCGGGGCTTCGTTCTGGGTGTTGATGAGCATTTCTACTTCCTGGCCTTCCTTCATCAGGTCGGCCCCCGCCACGAGTTCTTCGTTGAGGGTGATCTGATCGAAGGTCTCGGTGTCCATGAAATTGTACCCGACCTCATCCTTGTACAAAAACTGAAACTTGCGCCGCTCCACCCGCACGGGGTAGATGGTTGCGCCGGAGTTGAAGGTGTTGTCGATGACGCGACCGTTGGAGAGGCTCTTGAGTTTGGTGCGTACGAAAGCCGGGCCTTTGCCGGGCTTGACGTGCTGAAAGTCGATGATTTGGTACAGGCCGTTGTTGTACTCCATCACCAGCCCGATTTTAATGTCGGTCGTTGTAGCCATCGGTTCAATTAGGAATTAGGAATTAAGAATTAGGAATTACAAATTCCTGTCTTTCAAAACTTTAGCAGTCCGGGTGTCGGAACCAAGAACCGGAACCCGAATTGATTTTCAATTCCTAATTCCTAATTCTTAATTCCTAATTTATTTCGGTGCCATTCGGATTGCGCCATCCAGGCGGATGGTTTCGCCGTTGAGCATGGGATTTTCGAGAATCGCCTGCGCTAGTTGGGCGTATTCGTCGGGGCGACCCAGGCGGGGCGGAAAGGGCACCTGCTGCCCCAGCGAGGCCACCGCCTCGGCGGGCAGGCCGTCGAAGAGGGGCGTTTGGAACAAGCCCGGCGCGATGGTCATCACCCGGATGCCGTGGCGGGCCAAGTCGCGGGCGATGGGCAGGGTCATGCTCACCAGTCCGCCCTTCGAGGCCGCGTAGGCCGCCTGCCCGATTTGCCCGTCGTAGGCCGCCACCGAGGCGGTGTTGATGATGACACCCCGCTCGCCTTCTTTATTCGGCTCGTTCCGGTTCATGGCCCAGGCCGCGAGCCGGATGACGTTGAAGGTGCCGACGAGGTTGATGTCAATTACTTTTTTGAACAACTCCAGCGCGTGCGGGCCTTCTTTGCCGAGTGTCTTGGCCGGGGGCGCGATACCCGCGCAGTTGATGGCCACGTCCACGCGCCCGAAGCGGCTCAGGGCCAGATCCACGGCAGCCTGCACCTCGGTTTCGCTGCTGACGTTAGTTTTCACAAACGCCACGTTTCCACCCAATTCCGCCGCCAGCGCCTGTCCCTTTTCTTCAGCCAAATCCAGAATCACCACCCGCGCCCCCTGTCCGGCGAAGCGCCGCACGCAGGCTTCGCCCATGCCGGAGGCTCCGCCAGTGATGAGGAAGGTTGCGCCGTTTGGGTTCATAGTTTATGGTTTTGGGTTTACGGTTTACGATTTTTGGGTGGAATGCATTTTAACCGCAGCGGCGGACCGTCATAAACCATAAACCGTAAACCATTTAAACCTTTTTCAATACCCCCACTTCACATACGCCGCGCCCCAGGTGAGGCCGCCGCCGAAGGCCGATAGCACTAAATTATCGCCTTTTTTCAGTTGCGATTCGTAATCCCAGAGGCAGAGCGGAATGGTGGCGGCGGTGGTGTTGCCGTAGCGCTGGATGTTGAGCATGACTTTGTCCATGCCGATGCCCATGCGCTCGGCGGTGGCCGAAATAATGCGTTTGTTGGCCTGGTGGGGCACCAGCCAGGCCACGTCGTCCGGGGCGAGGTGGTTGCGCTGCATGATTTCCGCCGATACGTCGGCCATGCGTACCACGGCGAATTTAAACACCGCCGGGCCTTCCTGCCGGGCGAAGTGTTCGCGCTGGGCCACGGTGTCGGCGGTGGGTGGGTATTTACTGCCGCCCGCCGGTTGGTAAAGGTGCTGCACGCCGCCGCCGTCGGAGTGGAGCACGGAATCGAGCAGGCCGAAGCCCTCGGCGTTGGGTTCGAGCAGCACGGCCCCGGCGCCGTCGCCGAAAAGCACGCAGGTGCTGCGGTCGGTGTAGTCGATGATGGCCGACATTTTATCGGCGCCCACCACAATGACCTTCCGGTATTTGCCCGTCTCGATAAACTGCGCCCCCATCGTGAGCGCGTACAGAAAGCCCGAACAGGCCACGTTGACGTCGAAACTCGGCGTGTGGCCCAGTCCGCAGGCGTGGGCGATGAGGTTGGCCGTGGCCGGAAATACGAAATCGGGGGTGACGGTGGCGCAGAGCAGCAGGTCGATTTCGTCGGGCCGGGTACCGGTTTTTTCGAGCAAACCCCGCACGGCTTCGATGCCCATCACGGAGGTGCCCTGGCCTTCGCCTTTCAGAATCCGCCGCTCTTTGATGCCGGTACGGCTTACAATCCACTCATCGTTGGTGTCCACCATCGTCGAGAGTTCCTCGTTGGTCAATACGTAATCGGGTACGTACCCGTGGACGCCGGTGATGGCCGCTTTGGTGGGAAAGGACATAATTTAGAGTAGAGAGTAGAGAGTAGAGAGTGGAGAGCAGAGGTTTTTTCTCTACTCTATCCTCTCTACTCTCTACTCTAACTTAATGCTTGCTTTATTTTCAAATACACCTCCGACTCCACTTGGCGTTGGGCCAGGAGAATCATATTTTTGATCGCCAGCGGCGAGGAAACCCCGTGGGCGATGATGACGTTGCCGTTCACCCCCAGAATCGGGCTGCCGCCGATGGCTTCGTAATTCATTTTATTCAGAAACTCGTCGTCGAGGCCCCGGTCACGGGCCAAGTCGTAGACCGACTCGGCCATTTTCAGGAGGACGTTGCCCGTAAAGCCGTCGCACACCATTACGTCGGCCTTGCCCTGGAAGAAATCGTTGCCTTCGATGTTGCCGATGAAGTGGAGCTTCCGGTTGGTTTTCAGGAGTTGGTACGCAGCCTGGGCCACGAGGGAGCCTTTTTGTTCTTCCTCGCCGATGTTCATCAGCGCCACGCGGGGGTGTTCGATGCCTAAGGTATGCTGGGCGTAGAGGCTGCCCAGTTCGCCAAATTGGTCGAGCATTTCGGGCTTGCAGTCGGCGTTGGCTCCGATGTCGAGAATCACGCTGTACTGCCCCGTGCTCTGCGGCACGAAGCCCGCGATGGCGGGCCGCATCACCCCTTCGACCGATTTGATGCTAAACAGCGCCCCCACGTGCATGGCTCCGGTATTGCCCGCTCCGCAAAACACGTCGGCCAGTTTTTCCTTCAGTAGTTTGAACCCCACGCCGATGCTCGAATTGGGTTTCTGCGAAAGGGCCTTCGTGGGGTGTTCGCCCATTTGAATTACCTCGTCGGTATGCACGATTTCCACGCGGGGCGGCAACTCACGCCCGCCGAGCGTGGCCCGGATGGCGGTTTCCTGCCCCACCAGCACGAGCGTAACTTCGGGGGGCAATTCGGGCAAAGCCAGCAAAACGCCCTCAACGATGGCGGAGGGGGCATAATCGCCGCCCATGGCGTCAATGGCTATTTTCATGGGAGGGTAGGGAATTGGTGAGTGGTGAAGGGTGAGTTGTGAATTAAGAAATGTCTTTTTATTCACAACTCACCCTTCACCACTCACAACTCGATTCGTGGTCGGCAAAAGTAACAGGTCGGGGCAAAAAAAGAATGGTTAACACCGCAATCCCCGCCGGGCGGAAAGGCGGAGCCTCCCGGTGGCGTTGATTCCTTGCGTGTTAACCATTCCCGCACGCGACTCCGTCAGACGGTTTTCGCGTAGTTTTCGATCATCACTTTGCCCCGGTACACCAAGTTGCCTTCGTGAACGTGGGCGTGGTGAAACTGGTGAATTTCGCCCGTGCTGGGGTCGGTGGCGAGGGCTTTGGTCGTCAGGCTGTCGTGGGTACGGCGCTTGTCGCGGCGGGTAGTCGAGTGCCGACGTTTGGGGTGTGCCATGTTGAGTCGTAAGTCGTTAGTTGTAAGTAATTAGTGGCTGCCGTTGCGGGAGCCGTTGTTTTTCAGTTGGTTGAGGGCTTCCCAGCGAGGGTCCACGGCGGGGGTTACTTCTTCGGCCTCCGGGTCGCCCTTCGAGGTGTACACCAGTTTACCCTCCCGGTCTTCGTCTTCCTCTGCCTCTTCCTGCCGGAAGCGCGGGTGAAGTTTTTTCATCGGGATGGTCAGGCTGATGAATTCAAACAGGTACCGGGCCACGTTGAGGCTGGGCGTGTCCCAGCGAATGATTTCGATTTCGTCCGAGACTTCCTCCGCCACGTCGCCGTACTTGAGAATGAGTTTTTGAGTCGTCTCAAACGGCTCCTCGAAGGGGTCGAGGCTGCGGTCACAAACCAACTCGTACACGCCCCGGATGCGGAAGTTCAGGTGCAGCATCGTCTCGGCTTTGTCGAGCGTCAGGTGCGCCTGGAAGTGGCCTTTCTGAATCAGATTTTGCTGGAGAGCCTCAAAAAACGCATCGTCACCCTTGAAGTCGTATTCGTAACGCTTGACTTCGAGTTTAAGAATCGGTATTTCGTACGGCTTCAGCTCGTTCACGGCCCAAAATCCAAAAGGGAGCGCAAAAATAGGCAACCCGGCGCGTTTTGCCAACGGTGGCGTGGAAATAGTTTGAGGTTTGAGAGGGTTTGAAGGTTTGAAAGAGATTGTCAAACCCTCAAACCCTCAACCCATTTCAAACTCTCCTCCCTACTTTTGCCCCATGAACGCCCTCCGCTCGCTTCTTTGGGCCAACCGCCCGTTTTACTTGAGTTACGCCGCCTTGCTGCTGGCGCTGGGGGGAATTCAACTGGCCTCTTCTCAAACCGAGTTGATGCAGTGGGTCAATGCCCATTCCAGCCCCGCTGCCGACGTGTTTTTCCGCTTCGCTACCTACCTCGGCGACGGGGCGTTTTTTGCCGTCGTGTTGCTGGCGCTGTTGTTTCGCAGCTACCGCTGGGCGCTCAAATGCCTGGCGAGTTTCGCGCTGACCGCGCTGCTGGCGCAGGGCTTGAAGCAACTGATTTTTGCCGACCACCTACGACCCTCGAAGTTTTTTGAAGGACAAAACCTCACGTTCCACTACGTCGAGGGGGTTACGCTGCACGGCTACCACAGCTTTCCGTCGGGGCACAGCACCTCGGCCTTTGCCCTGTTTTGCCTGCTGGCGCTGGTGGTGAAAAACAAACGCTGGGGCTACATCTTCCTGGCGTTGGCGGCGCTGGCGGCGTATTCGCGGGTGTATTTATTTCAGCACTTCGTGGAAGACACCTACGCCGGTTCGGTACTCGGCGTGGTGTGCACCACCCTGATTTTCGCCTTTTTGCAGGAATACTGGACCCGGAAGCCGAAGGATTGGCTGGATAAGAGTTTGTTGAGGAAATGAGCCTATAAATGACGCGTCCTCTTTGTTCAGAGCGGTTTATTTTTTCCTCTCGTAAAACACAAACCCATTTTCCTCCCCCAGCCGCCGCAAGGTGCGCACCGAGTCGGCGGGGTTGGTGATTTTGGCGATCACGTAGGTGGGGCGGTCCACCGGGCCGCGCAGAATCCAGTTGATATCGTAGCGCCTGGAATTCTGGCCGGGTTGCCGTTGGGTGTAAAAAAACGGCCCATAGCTGCGGTATTCGTAGGGCACCACGTACACGTCTTTTCCCTGAAACTTTTCAAAAAACCGCATCGCCGACCCCTGGGTGAGGTTTTCGATGCGGGTCATGAAAAAACCGAGCGTCAGCGTGATAAATACCGCCGTGCCGATCAGTAGCGTGGGCACGGCCCGGTTCCAGGCTCGCTGGCCAAACCAGTACAAGCTCAGGATCAGCACCAGCAACAGCCAAAGGGCCGGAATCAAGGCCCAGTTGGTCCAGCCCGTTGCCCCCCGGAGGTTGGCCACGGCGAAAGGGTCTTGCTGCACGAAGGGCATCAACCATTCGACGTGCTGACCCACGAGGGGTACCAGCCCAATAATAAGCACAAACACCGCCCCAACCCCGATCAGGCCCGCCCACAGCCAGCCGTTGAAGCGGATGCGCCCCGCGTACAGCCCGTCGAGCGTGAGTGCGGCGAGGAAGGTGAGGGGGAAGTAACACATCGAAGAGTAGTGGACGATTTTCGACTTGACGATGCTGAACAAAATCAGCACCACCCAGAACAGACACACCATCCAGACCTTGAAATCGCGCTGAAAGTTGCGCTCCTGGGGAGTCGGCCCCATGCCCCGGATGGCGAAAATGGAAGCCGGGAAACAGCCCACCAGCAAAATGACGAAGTGGTACCCAAAAAACCCGGCGTGGCCCGCGTCGGGGGTGCTGAAGAGGCGGTAGTTGTACTTGATAAATTCCTGAATAAACCAGGGGCCATGCGTCCAGGTCTCCAGGCCGTACCACAGCAGCGTCACCACTGAGGCCATCGCTGCAAAGAGCAGAAACTGTCCGACGTTGATAAACCAGCGGAGGCGATTACGCACCCAGTACACGGCCATCGTGAGGCCCACGATCAGGAAGGCCACCGGGCCTTTGGTCAGGATGCCCACGCCGAGCAGGAACCCACCCATGAGCAGGTAAAAGTACGGACCCCGGCTCAGCGGCAGGTCGTAGCGGTCTTTTTTCCAGGTAAAAAAAATCACCCCCAGCAGGCCGCAGAAAATGAAAAAGTTGAAGTACGGGTCGATGATGCCCGATCGGAAATACAGGTGCGGGGTGATAGATCCCAGCCAGGCCCCGGCCCAGAGCAGCCCGAAGCGCACCGAATACAGCCGCCGCCCCAGGTTGAAGACCAGCACGAGGGTGAGCACGCCAATGACCGCGTTGGGAAATCGCGCCGCGTATTCGCCCACGCCAAACAGGTGCATGGCCAGGCTTTGCATCCAGAAAAAGAAAGGCGGTTTTTCCCAGAAAGGCTGAAAATCAACGTGAACGCGCAGGTAATCGCCCAACACGACCATCTCGCGGGAAATTTCGGCGAAATTGACTTCGTCCCAGTCGAAGAGCCGCACGGCCCCCAGAAAGGGCATGAAAAATAGCCCGGCGACGAGGGCAACAACCAGGGAAAGGGCAAGGGTTTGTCGGTTCAAAGCGGCTTGGGTTAGGGGCGGCAAAGGTACGGGCCGTTTCCGAAAAACCCCGGCTCCCCGTTCAGCGTCGGTCTTCGTAGGCAAACGTTTCCGTTCGGCCGCTGTAGTTGTAGTATTTGCGCAGGGGCAGGCCGCTAGGAGTGTAGTCGTGTTTGACAGTCAATGGGTTGGCAACGAGGTCGATGATTCCTGCGTAATCGCGCACGAGTGTTGTGCGGATGAGGTTATTTCGGTTAACGAGTCCATCAGGGTCGGCGGGGCTGAGGGCCTGGGGATTAATGGCCGAATCATAGCCATACGTCCACTCAGATTGGGGCTTTCCGGCTCCGTCGAATTCATTCATCGCCACCACGTTGCCATTTTCCCAGCGGTAGTTGCTCAGGCCTACGTACACGTAATTCAGCGCCTCGTGCCGGATTTCCACAATCTGCCCCTGGGTATCGTAGCGAAACGTTCTCACGTACTGCGACCCATTACCCGACCAGTTCAGGCGATTGAGTTTGCCCTGAGAATCGTACTCGAACGTTTCACGAAAAACGATGCTCGAATCGCGCCGCAGGCGGGTAAGGCGGGTACTAAGTTGACTGCCCTGGTACTGGTATTCGAGGTCGCGGTCGTCCCACTGGCGCTCGATACGCAATACCCGGCCCAGTGAGTCGTAGTGGTACACAGCGGTGTTGTCCTGATTGCGAAATTTCGGGTCGCCGTAATCGGTTTGCTGCCGGACGGTTTTAATCCGGAACGGCACCTGCGTGAGGTCGTTGGGGACGGGGAAAACCGGGTCAGAATCCGTATTTCGGCAAGCCGTTGTCCCCAGAAGGCAGAATATAATCCAGAGTTTCATCAGGAAAGTCTTTTTGCTCAGACACCGAAAAATTGAAATGGGTTGGAACGGCACTGTCCGGGTTGCTATAACCACACCACGCTCAGCGTCGCCGCATTCACCATCGGCCCCAGCCGCGCCGAATCGCGGAGCAGAATTGTGCCGCCGTCGGTTCCCAAATCCCAGAGTTTTCCGCGTAAAAACACGTTGATGCCGCGCCGGATGCCCGCCTCCTTCGGGGCGCGGGTGGGCATGGTGTAGCGTTGCCAGGCTTCGCCTTCCCGGATTTTACCCACGTCGGCCCGCGCGTCGGCGGGGGTGGGATAGCCGCTGTAGCCGCCCCAGGGAAGTTGCCAGGCGTTGTCGAGCACCGAGTACGAGGGCACGGCGAGCAGCGTCGCGCCTTTCGCTTTCAGCGCCGCGTAAGCGGGCGAAAACCAGGCATCGGCGCAAGCCAGCACGCCCAGTCGCCCGGCGGGCGTGTCGAATACGGGGTTGTCGGCGGACGCGGCGGCGCAGAGAAATTTCTGCTCGTCGGCAGTGGGAAACGCCTTCCGAACGAGGCCCGCCAGCGAACCGTCGGGGCGAAACACGGCGCTGACGTTTTGAAGTGGTCCGGTACCGGGAGTCAGGCGCTGGTTGGCAATGGAAGGTTCGGGAAGCAAAATCGATCCGGCCACCACGGTGATGCCGTAATTTTTTGCCAGGGTTGAAAAAACGCGTTCGTAGGTTTCGGCCATTTCCCGCGCTTTCATCCGAAACAGCGCGTCGGTGGTTTGGTCTTTGGTCGAATCGGGCGAGGCGAGTTTAGCGTTGAAAAAAGCAAACAGGTTGCTCAGTGCCACGGTTTGCAAGGCTTCGGCGGAAGTCGCGGCGGTGTACACACTCGCTTTTTCGCCCATCGCCACGAGCCAGGTGCCGGTGTATTCGGGCAGCACCAGGATGCTTTTCGGGTTGAGGACGCCGCGCTTTTTTGCTTCCGAAAAATACCCGTTCAGTTTGTTGAAAAACGCCGTTTCGCTCGAATAATCGACGGGTAAAAAATAAGGCTGGATACCCACCAGGTTCCCCCGGCCCGAATCCAGCCCCATTTCGGCGTAGCCCCGAAAATTGGAGTCGTGGGCGGGCAGCGGCAAGTCGCGGCCCGAGTTGGCCCAGACGAGGTAAACGACCACCGTTAGTGCAAGGAGTGCAGGAAAGGCAAGGAGTTTTTTCACGGGTCAAAAAAACAAAAAATCTTCCCGAACCCGTCATGACGAACGAAGGCTTGGCTTCGTTGCCCACTGTCCACTAAAAACTGCCAACTTGTCTTTCACCCCCGCATTTCCTCCATCAACTTCTGCAAAATCCCCACCACTTTCTCGGTCTGTTCCTTGCTTGGCGTGGTGTCCCAGTTGCCCACGATGCCGTTGCCGCCGAGGTAAATGCCGTCTTTGCGGGCGATGATGCTGGCCCCCATCGTGTTGAGTTTGTACTGCACGTCGGCCTGGGGAATCAGGCAGGACAACTGACCCGAAATGGGCGTGAGTTCGTCGTCGTTAAAAACGGCCTTCGCGCCCAGTCCCATGCAGTTGACCGCCACGCGCTCCGGCAGGGCGTCGATGTCTTCGAGGCGCTTGATTTCCTGCACCCTGACTTTCCCGCCAAACAGCAGAAAATCGCTCAGGTGCTGGTGCAGGTAGCTGGGGATGTTGAACATCAGGTTGGCCCGCCGTCCCACCCATTTTTTTGCTCCGAAAGGGTGTTCCCGTTTCGTCAGTTGCACCCGTTCGGGAATTAGTCCCGGCAACTCGAAGGCCTCGCCGCCCTGAGTCGCCATGGCCGGATTCACCCGCATCGGCACCGAGGGGGGCGGCTCGTTGTACACAAAATACTCCTCCGTCCAGCAGGCGATGTCGTTCATACCCAACAGATTCTGAAAACGTCGGAACGAATACTGCGCGGCTTCCTCCCAGGTTTTCTGAAACGCCGGGTTGACCACCTTCGGGTCACAGACCCGGCTCGCGGGCGACCACGTGCCCGTGGCGAGGTTACTGGTTACGTTGGGCGGCAGGTCTTTGGCGTACATCGTCACCTCGCAGCCGCTTTCCTGAAGCAGCCGCGCCGTGGCGATGCCCACCGTGCCGCAACCCAGTACGGCTACCTGCTTCACGCCCGTGGCGAGCACGTTTCGGCGGGCGATGTTCCCGGTACCCCACGACAGCGACCAGCCACTACCGCCGTGTCCGTAGTTGTGAACGATGATTTTGTGGCCCAGCGTTTCCACGTCGAGGCGCGGACCGGAAGGGCGAAAGGGCCGCAGCCCGACGGTTTCCTTCACGATGCGGTCCATCGAAAGGCGGAGCTTCGGAATCTGGTGGTAGCCCCGGTTGATGTGAAACTGCTTGTCGGCGTAACCCGACGCGGCGGGGGCGCAGGCGGTGAGGAAGGGGGCAGTACCGGCGGCCGCAGCCAGGCTGCCCAACCCGAGGGTTTGGACGAACGATCGGCGATTCATGGGGGTAGGGAAGAAAGACGTGAAACAAACGCCCGACGTCGGTACGGCCTCCGCTGTTGAGCAGGGCTAAAGTAAGCAGGAAAATTTCTCTAACTTCCCGAAAGTCTGAACCCGTTATGGAATAATTTCGGGAAGTTTAACCGGCCGCGCTTTTTTCCATGAAAAACCTACTTCTCGTCGCTGGTTTTATCGCAGCGGCCGTTAGTGCCCAAGCCCAAACCGTCGAATTTTACGGCAGTTCCACCTCAGCCATTTCGGCGGGGGCCGTAGTGCCCGCCGGGAAAAAACTACTCTGGACCAGCGGTGTCGTGGCCGACCTGGCCGACAGCACCGCCGCCCCCACCAGCCGCGCCCGCTACGGCGACACCAAAACGCAGGCGCTGAGTATTTTGAAAAAGTTTGAAAGTGCCTTGAAAGCCCGTGGCCTCAGTTTCCGCGACGTGCTCATGCTCCGGGTCTACGTCACGCCCGACCCCGAAAAGGGCGGCAAGCACGACTACCCCGGCTGGTTCGAGGCCTACGGTCAGTATTTTGGCACGGCGCAAAACCCCACCAAACCCACTCGTTCCACGCTGGGTTTGGCGGCGCTGGTGAATCCGTTGATGCTGATTGAAATCGAGATGGTGGCGGTGTTTCCGTAGAACCATTTCGCAAGCTCAGGATGACCGAACGAGGTTTCAAAATCACGCCCCAACCTTCGTTTTCATCCACATTAAATCGTCCTTGATGCAGGCAATCGGCGTGGTGCCTTCGTACGATTCCTGTTCCATCACGTAGTACTTGATGCCCGCCTTTTTGGCGGCGGCGAACACCGGGCCGAAGTCGATTTCGCCGGTGCCCATCGTGGTGCTTTCGTCTTTGCCCTTCGCTTTGTCTTTCACGTGCAGCAATTCAAAGTTTTTGGGGTACTTCGAAATCCAGTAGGCCGCGTCGGCGTTGGCGAGTTTGGCGTTGCAGGTGTCGAACTGAATCGTGCAGAGCTTCGGATCGAGGGTTTCGACCATGTGCTGAAAAATGGACTTGCCTTCGTGCATCGACGTGAATTCGTCGGTATGGTTGTGAAAACCAAACTTCAGGCCGTTTACTTTGGCGGCTTCGCCCGCCACGTTGAAAGCCTCCAGCCAGCGCTTGATGGCGTCGAAATCTTTTTTATCGGCGTCGAATCCGGCGCTGATGAGGTATTTCTGGCCCATCGCGGCGGAGTCGGCCATCGTTTTTTTCCACTTGTCGGAAACCTGTTTTTGCGCCGCGTCCCAATCGTTTTTCCGAAAGGTGACGTGCGAAGACGTGACGTTCATGCCCAGGTCGTTGCAGGCCTTGCGGAAATCCAGCGGGGCCATGCCGTACACCTTGCCCTCGACGTAGCTGGCCGGTTCAACTTCCCGGTACCCGGCGGCGGCCACTTGCTTGAGCGTGCCCATCGCGTCGCGTTTCATGTCGTCGCGGACGGAATACAGTTGGACGCTGACGTGCTCAAACTGGCCTTTGTTGCGGGCGGCGAAGAGGTCGGGGCCGGTGCTGAGGGCGAGAGCGGCGAGGCCGCTTTGCCGCAGAAAATCGCGGCGGGAGGTGGGGTGGTTCATGAGTGAAATTAGGTTTAGGAGTAAGGTTTTAAATTTCCGACTGTCATCCAGAGCGCAGCGAAGGATCTCGTTGGCCTACCGAATTGCTGGACGGCAACCCAGCGGTAGCCAACAGCCAATTGCTTGGAGGGCTAACCAGATCCTTCGCTGCGCTCAGGATGACAACGGGCTGGGTAAAAGATATTCAATACGTGATGCGCTCCAAATACGTCAAACTCTGCCCGATGCTGCCGGGCACGTTGGCTGATTCGTCTTCGATAAGGTAGTGTTTTACGCCTTGCTTTTTGGCCTCGGCCAGCACGGCGGCGATGGGTACTTGGCCCGTGCCGAGGGGCACGTCGTACTCGACGGGGGCCGCGCCGGTTTTGTTGCCGGTTACGCCTTTCACGCAATCCTTCAGGTGGAGCAGCGGCGTGCGTTTGCCGTATTTTTTCAGAAACTCAACCGGGTCCTGCCCGCCCCACCACGACCAGAACGTGTCGAGTTCAAACTGCACGGCCTGAGCGTCGGTGTTTTGGTAGAGGTAATCGAACAGCGTACCGTTCTGGTAAGCAACATCCGTTGTGGGCTGGAATTCGTAACCGTGGGCGTGGTAGGCAAACTGCAACCCGGCCTGCTTGATTTCCTTCCCGGCCTCGTTGAACACCGCGATGGCTTTGTCGGCATCGGCTTTCGTAAAATCCTTGCCCGCGTGGTCGATCCAGAACGTGACGATGTACGGGGCGTTCAGCGCTTTGGCGTCGGCGATGGCCTGCTTCCGCTTGGCGGGGTCTTGCAGGGTGGAGAAATCGGCGCTCCAGCCGGTGGCTTTCAGGCCGAGGGCGTCCATTTTTTTGCGAAGATCGGCGGCGGAAATGGTGCCGGAGTTGTAGCACTCGATTTCGGTCAGGCCCAAGTTTTTAGCCAGGCGCAGGGCCTTGTCGGGGTCGGTTTTGAGCGTGTTGCGGAAGCTGTAGAGTTCCACACCCGCCACGTCGCGGAAGGTTTTGGGCGGGGCGGGCGCGAAGGCGGTCAGGGCCAGCAGGCCGAGGGTAAGCGATTTTGCGACGGCGTTCAATCGGATTGTTTTCATGGTAAAAACAGAAGTTGAG
The DNA here is from genome assembly GCA_964244295.1 of uncultured Cytophagales bacterium. Lineage (GTDB taxonomy): Bacteria > Bacteroidota > Bacteroidia > Cytophagales > Spirosomataceae > JAJAZB01. The sequence continues at coordinate 42,704 of CAXTIG010000022.1, read as the reverse complement.
GAGCCGGAAAGTTACGCGTTCTGCACGCTGAAAAACACGCGTACTTTGCCAAAAAAATAACCCCGATGCTCACCCTCTACGGCATTCCCAACTGCGATACCGTGAAAAAAGCCCGCGCTTGGCTCGACGAACGTGGCGTAGCCTACGAATTTCACGACTACAAAAAACGCGGCATCCCTACCGAAAAACTGGTCGACTGGCTCACGCAGGTTTCCTGGGAACGCCTCCTCAACCGCGCCGGAACCACCTACCGCCAACTCCCCGACGAACAAAAACCCAGTGATGCCGACAGCGCCGTGGCCGTGATGCTGGCCAATCCGAGCATCATCCGCCGCCCACTCATCGAAGCTAACGGAAAGGTGGTGGCGCTGGGTTTTGAAGGGCAGGAGTATAAAAAGCAATTCTTGTCATCCTGAGCGGAGCCCACAACGGAGTTGTGGGCTCCGCTCAGGATGACAGGCGGCGGTAGTTATTTCACCACCTTCAACTTCCCCTGCATCAGCGTGTGGTGGCCGGGGTAGGTGCAGACGAAGGTGTACTCGCCGGGTTTGTCGGGGGCGGTAAAGTAAATCGTTTCAGAACTTTCGGGTTGGAGCAAGCCCGTGTGAAACAGCACGTTGGGCGAAGTCGGGACGTACTCCAACTGCGATCCTTTCAGGCCCAGTTGGATGGCCTGCATTCCCACGGCATCCACCGTGCCGGGGGCCACGACGACGCAGTTGTGGGTCATGTCGTCGTTGTTCTGGAAAATCCACTTCAGCTTCGCGCCCGCCTTCACCTCGACTTTCTCCACGTCGAACTTCAGGCCCGGCTTGGTGCCGATGGTCACCACCTGGTCGGGGCCGTTGAGCCAGTTGCTCGGCTGCTCGTTGACGCGCTTGGCTGTTTTTCGAGCGGCCTTGACTGGTACTTTCGTGCTGATTTTGCCCGACGGGGCCGGGCCTTTTTTCGCGCTCGCCATGTCGTGCCCGGCGTGATTCATTGGTGGGGCCGACGAACTCGAAGCCGTCAGCACCAGTTTTTCGCCGGAAGGAATCGCGTTGAGTGTGTAGTAGCCGACGGGGTGGAGGAGATTTTCGCCGGAAGAAGCTTTTACGCCTTCCGCCCGCAGTTCGTGGATGTAGTGGTCGCGGAGGCCATCCACCACGAGGCGGGCCTTGAGGCCGTCGGCGGAAAGCACGATGCCGCGAATGGGGCAACTTTGATTATTGACAATCGGGCTGCCGTAGCTGCTGTGGTATTTGTAGGTAAACCCGCTGATGCTGTAGTTGGCCGTGTCGAGGGCGGTGGCTTTGTCGGCGGGTTTGGTGAATTCTACCTCGAAGCCGTCGGGCATGGCGCGGATGGCCTTCATTTCAAACGGCATCCGACCCGTCCAGACCAGGCGCTGGACGCCGTAATTTTCCTTGCCCGTACTCGACCAGCCCCGCGAGGTCATCCCGCCGAACAGCGAGCCGTCGATTCCCCAGCGCAGGCGCAGCAGGCCCGATTCCCAGCCTTCGCGGAAGGGAAAACACGCACCCTGGTATTCCCCGGCCACTTTTTCCATAAACATCCGCATCACCTTGCTGTGGCCCTGGTCAGCCACGAAGTACTGACCCGCGAAGGGGCCAAAGGTGCCATTGGTCTCGTCTTCGAGCATATCGGCGGTCGAAATGCCCATCAGCGAGTGCGGCAGCCACACCGCCGGATACTTGTAGCCGGGAATGGTCTTGCAGATTTCGGCGATGGGCGCGCCGGTGTTGGGTACGTCGGCGTACTTCAGTTTTACGGGTGAATCGGCTTCGCCGCTCCAGGCGAGGCTGCGGGCGTGCCCGGCAAAATCGCCCTTGCGCAGGTGAGTCACTTTTCCCGAACCCACCCAGTCGCCCTGGTTTTCGGCAAAAAATAAATCGCCGTCGTGATTCAGATTAATCCCGGCGGGCGAGCGCAGCCCAGCGGCCCAGGGTTCGATTTTTCCTTCGGGCGACACCTTGATCATCCAGCCCCGCCACTTCGCCAGACTTGCCCCGTAGCCCACCCAAGCCACGTTGAGCGACACGACCATGTTGCCGTCTTTGTCGAACAGCGGGCCGTAGCTGTACTCGTGGTAGTTGCCGGTGATGGGCAATTGGGCGATGGCCTCGTAGCGGTCGGCGCGGCCATCGCCATCATCGTCGGTGATTTTGGTCAACTCACCCCGTGCGGCGCAGTAGAAGGAGCCGTCTTTGTAGTTCAGCCCCAGAATTTCGTGCAGACCGGAGGCGAAGCGCTTGAAGTGAGGCTGGCTGCCGTTTTTGAGGTAGGGATTGTCCACCATCCAGATTTCGCCGCGCCGGGTGCTGACGGCCAGCCGTCCGTCGGGCAGGGGCACGAGGCCGCCCACTTCAAGCACCACGTTTTCGGGAATGGGCAAGGTGCGCAGGGCGTAGAAATCGTCTTCAGTGGCGGGTTTTTGGGCCGTGGCGCAGAATGCGCTGAACAGAAGGGGGAGGAAGGCCAGTTTTTTCATGTTGAAAATAATTTTCCAATGTTCTTTTTCGACTTTGCTCTCGGCGTCATTGCGAGCGGAAGCGATTTGATGAGTGAAACGGAATTAAATCGCCGAAGCGAAGCAAATCGCAGATTCAGCGAAGCTAATCCCCTTCTACAGACCGAGAGAGCTAATTCCAGCCGACTTTCCTTCCGATAGCTATCGGGACTACCGTGCGACGAACCGTTTGGTCTCCGGGAGGGGATTAGCTTCGCTGAATCTGCGATTTGCTTCGCTTCGGCCCCCACCCCTCGCTCCGCTCGTGGCGGTGGTCTCCGCTCGCAATGACGGGGTTGGCAGGGCTTTTTTTACCAAATCAACTCGTATTTCACCGTCGCCGCATCGCCCGGAATCGGGGCGAGGAGTTCCTGCCGCCCACCCGCCGACACCACGTTGGCACCGCCTTTCGGGGCGGTTTGCACGTAAAATTGCCCGTCCACGAGAAACAACCCGTTGCCCAGCGATTGAATCGCGGTGCCCCGTGCCAGCCGCACCGTGGCCGCGCCGCCGGTGACGCCCACTTCGCGGCTTAGGCCGCGCCCGTTTTCGTAGGGCAACAGTCGGTCGGTCAGTTCAAGATTTCCCAGCGTAAACCGGAAGGTCGGGTGCCCGGCGGGGTCGAGGCGGTAGTTTTTGAAAACTACGCCCGCCGTCGAATCGGGCAGGGTTTGGGCGTTGGCCGTAATTGGACTGGTACCCCAGATGGGTAGCACGACGCCGAGGGGTTTCACCGTTTGGGCTTCGCCGCGCTCGTGCCAAGCGTCGGTGGTGTTGAGAAATTCTCCTTTCCACAAATCCAGCAATGCGCCCTGTTCCAAATCGTAGCTGTAGTGAACGCCCGTCGGGTCGCCGACGTGGAGTACCCGCAGTTTTTTGCCCCCATCCCCGCGACTGAAACCGGGTTTGTAGACAAAAGCCCGCACCAGTTCAACCTCCGCGCCGGGTTGCACCGCGATGAGCGGCACCGGGTCGGGTTCGGGCACGGAGTTGGAATTGTGCAGGGCCTGCGCGTACCCGCCGGGGCGTTTGACGAACAAACCGACGGCGGGTTTTTTCCAGTTCTGGCCCTTCCGAAGCAGCACGGTGTAGCGGTGGTTGCCGGGAGCTAAAGTTTTATTGGCCGAAATGAGTTGCCGCTCGCCCCATTGCCGGTTGAGCAGCGTGTCGCCATCGACGACGAGCGTGCCGATTTCGGAATGTTGCAAGGAAAACTGATACGGTCCGGTTACGTCGGCGGTAAAACTGCCCTCGAACCGCGCCAGGTACTGGTTATTTTGGGCCAGCTTGACGTTGATGGCCTCGGCGGTGCCTTGTACGTCGGGGGTTTTGGTAAAACTGCCCGGAATGGTGTCGGCGAAGCCGTTGTAAAACGCGTAACTCACCGGACCGGTAGCGAGGGGGCCTTTGTCGAAGCGCTCGATGCTTAGGTTGCGAAAGGCCACCGGGCCGTGGTCACCCTGGAGCATGAGCGGCCCCTGCGGGGCTTCGTCGTTGAAGGTACTTGCCCGTGTGGGGCCGCTGAGTTCGATGTTTTCGTGGAGCAGCGTGTTGTTCAACGACACTTTTACAAACCGGGCGTTGCGGGTTTTCTTGCCGCTGGCGTCGAAACGGGGTGCTTCAAAATCAATGCTTAAGTGTTGCCAGAGGCCGGGGGCGCGGGCGGCGTTCTGCCGGGGCGGAAAGCCCTCGAAGCCTTCGCGGCCCGCGCCGCGCTTTTCGTCCCAACGCTGGTAAATGGCCCCGCAGTCGACGAGTTTCGGGCGCTGCACGCCCCAACTGTCGAAGAGTTGAATTTCGTAGCGGCCCATCAAATACACGCCGGAGTTGGAGCCTTTGGGCAGCATGAAATCCAGTTCGAGGTGGACGTCGCCGTGGGGGGCGGTGGTAATCAGGTTGTCGCCGCGCTGGTAGAGGGTTTTGCCGGGGGTGTTCAGCAACACGCCGGTGCCGGGTTGGGCCGTGAGCGCCGCCGAAGCCGGATTCCCGCTCACCGACCCGACGACGCGCCAGACGCTGGAGGGGTTTTGAAATGCCGACAAATCGGTCAGCGGCAGGGGTGTCTGGGCTTGGGCGTTGAACCACAGACTACCCAGGAAAAGCAAAGGAAAACGCATGGGTGGGGTTTAGAAAAATAAAGCGGGGAAGGGGCGGGGGTTACTGTCGGCGTAGTAGCAACGAAGGAAGTCACCGATTCAGCAAGGCCCTCATTCGTTCCCGTGAATCAGGAGCCTCGTTTGCAAACAATTTATCCAGACCTTCAGAAGAAATGACCGAATAGTCCTCCCGGAAGTTAGCTGGCGTTTCCACTCTTATTTTCCCGTTCTCTTCAGGGAGCCTGAAGAATTGGAGAACCAGTTCTTCATATTCACCGGAATGGACGATACCATGGAGGGAGCGCATCGTTATTGAGTTTAAATCGAATCGAAAGGTAACCATTTTCCGAAAAAAGCCCTTACCCATCCTTCCACCGCCACAGCAGCCGCGACGCCGTAGTCCGGTAGGGTCGCCAGGGTTCGGCCAGTTCGGTCATTCTTGCTCTCAGGTGCCGGTCGCGTTCCAGGCTGAAGAGGCGCATCATCCCCTGCTGGATGCCCAGGTCGTCGGCGGGAAATACGTCGGGGCGCTGGAGGGTGAACATCAGAATCATCTCGACCGTCCAGCGGCCCACGCCCTTGATTTGACTGAGGTAACGGATGATTTCGTCGTCGCCCAGGCCCGACCAGTCTTTGCCCTCCAGCTTTTCCTGCTCGAAAAAAAAGGCCACGTTTTGCAGGTAGGCCGCTTTGGAATTGGACAGCCCCACCGCCCGCAGCGCCGGAATGTCGAGCGCCAGGAGTTGGTGCGGGTGCGGGTATTCGCCGGGGAACAGCGTTAGAAACCGGTTGAAAATCACCGTCGCCACTTTGGTGGAGAGTTGCTGCGAAACGATGCTGTCGAGCAAATCGTAGTACAAATCGCCCGAGGGGTTGGGGTCAGGTAGCGAAACGGCGGCGATGACGCGCTTCAGGGCGGGGTCTTGCACGAGGTGGAGGAGAGCGGGGGACATAAAATTTTTGAAAAATAAACGCGCAAAAAACGAGCTGCAAGTTCTCTCCTTTTTTGCTTTTCGTTGCCCGTATTCCCTGACGTTACAAAACAAATCCGGCGGCTGGTATCTTTGCTGAAATTCTCTTGATACGTTTTCATGTCAACTCTTTCCTGGCAGGGCGTTTTCCCGGCGCTCACGACGCCCTTCACCGCCGACGACCAACTCGACCTTCCCGTTTTCGTGACCAATCTCCACGCCCAACTGGCGGCGGGGGTGTCGGGGGTCATCATCGGTGGTTCGCTGGGGGAAGCCAGCACCCTGACCGACGACGAGCGCGACGCGCTCCTGCGCGAAGCCCTCGACCACGTGGTGGGCGCGGTGCCGGTGGTGCTGGGCATTGCCGAAGGTGCCACCGCCGCCGCCGTTCGGCAGGCCGAACGGGCGGCGGCCCTCGGCGTGGCGGGCCTGATGCTGCTCCCGCCCATGCGCTACAAAGCCGATTCCCGCGAAACGGTCGAGTATTTCAAGGCCGTGGCCCGTTCGACCGACCTGCCGATTATGATTTACAACAACCCGGTGGATTACAAAATTGAAGTGACCCTGGCGATGTTCGAGCAGTTGACCGCCATGCCCACGATTCAGGCCGTGAAGGAATCCACCCGCGACGTGTCGAACGTGACCCGGATGCGCAACCGCTTCGGCGACCACTTCAAGATTCTCTGCGGCGTGGACACCCTGGCCCTGGAAGAACTCGTGTTGGGGGCCGATGGCTGGGTGGCCGGGCTGGTCGATGCCTTTCCCCGCGAAACGGTGATTATCTACCGCCTCGTCAAAGCCGGGCGACTCGCCGAGGCGCTGGCCATTTACCGCTGGTTTCTGCCCCTGCTCGAACTCGACCTCCACCCCAAGCTGGTGCAGTACATCAAACTGGCCCAGAGTCGGGTGGGCCTGGGCACCGAGTTTGTCCGCGCCCCCCGCCTGCCCCTGATCAGCGACGAACGGAATGACCTGCTCCGATTCATCGACGAAAAAATAGCCACCCGGCCCGTGTTGCCGTTGGTGGAGGAAGTAGTAACTGGATAGAGGGGTCACCCTGAGCGGAGTCGAAGGGTGTGCGGTAGGCCTGCTCCGGTACCAGCCGCACGCCCTTCGACTCCGCTCAGGGTGACCCCTCTCTCCAATTACCCACTCCCTAATTACCTATTTACCCAATCCCCATGCCCGTCAAGTCTTTTTTCTGCATCGACGCCCACACTTGCGGCAACCCCGTGCGGGTGGTCACGGGCGGGGCGATTCCGCACTTGGTCGGGGCAACGATGAGCGAAAAACGCCAGCATTTTCTGCGCGAGTACGACTGGATTCGCCGGGGGCTGATGTTCGAGCCGCGTGGCCACGACCTGATGTCGGGCAGCATTCTCTACCCGCCCGCCGACCCGCAAAACGACGCCGGGGTGCTGTTTATTGAAACGTCGGGCTGCTTGCCCATGTGCGGGCACGGCACCATCGGCACGGTCACGGTGGCCATCGAGCAGGGCCTGATTACGCCCCGAACGCCGGGGGTGCTCCACCTCGAAGTACCCGCCGGGCTGGTGCGGGCCGAGTACCGGCAGGAAGGAAAAAAGGTGAAATCGGTGCGGATTACGAACGTGAAATCGTACCTCGCCGCCGAAAATCTGACCGTGTCCTGCCCCGACTTGGGTGACCTGACGGTGGACGTGGCCTACGGCGGAAACTTCTACGCCATCGTGGACGAGCAAGCCAATTTTCCGGGTTTGCAGCACTTTACCGCCGAACAACTCGTGGCCTGGAGCCGGGTGCTGCGGCAGCGGCTGAACGAGGCGCATTCCTTCGTTCACCCCGAAAACCACACCATCCGGGGCCTGAGCCATCTTTTGTGGACGGGCCAACCCCTTGACCCCACCTCCACCGCCCGCAACGCCGTGTTTTACGGCGACAAAGCCATCGACCGCTCGCCCTGCGGCACCGGCACCTCGGCCCGGCTGGCGCAGTGGCACGCGAAGGGCTGGTTGAAACCGGGTCAGGAATTCATCCACGAAAGCATCATCGGCTCCAAATTCATCGGGCGGGTGGAGGCCGAAACCGAGTTGGGCGGTCGGCCCGCCATCGTTCCCAGCATCGAGGGCTGGGCCATTATTCACGGGTTCAATCAGTTAATTCTGGACGACGAAGATCCGTATGTTCATGGTTTTCAGGTGATTTGACGAAGCGGAGTGTGGTTGTGAAAAACCGGGTTTGTCATCCCGACGTAGGAGGGATCTCGTTGGCCAATCATGTTTCTTGCCGATAGCCAATATTCTTGCACTCCCAACGAGATCCCTCCTGCGTCGGGATGACAGGCCTGGGTTTTCTCGAAAACAGAACTATTAACCAAATTCAACGTGAAAATCGGCATCATCGGCGGTGGCATCATCGGCTTGTTTAGCGCGTATTTTTTGCAAAAAGCCGGTTGTGAGGTGACGGTTTTTGAAAAAGAAACCTTCAGCGACGGCTGTTCGCACGGCAACGCGGGCATGGTGGTGCCGAGCCACGTCGTGCCGCTGGCCGCGCCGGGCATGATCGCCAAAGGAATCCGCTGGATGCTGCGCCCGACGAGTCCGTTTTACGTCAAACCCCGCCTGAGTGCCGATTTGCTGCGCTGGGGTTGGCTGTTTTACAAAAATGCCACCGCCGCCCACGTCGAGCGGTCGGTGCCGGTGCTGCGCGAGCTGAGTTGGTTGAGCAAAGGCCTGTACCAAACCCTGGCCGCGAGCGGCGAAATGGACTTCGGCTGGCAGGAACGCGGCCTGCTGATGCTTTACCAAACGGCAGAATCGGCGCACGAACTGGCCGACGAAGCCCGCCTCGCCAACGCGACGGGCGTGGAAGCGCGGGTGCTTTCGGGGGCGGAGGTGCAGGCGCTCGAACCCGAAGCCCACGTCACGGTGCGGGGAGGCGTTTTTTACCCCGGCGATGCGCATCTGTCGCCGAATCAGCTCGTGGCGGGGTTGGTGGCGCACCTGCGTGGGGTAGGAGTTGCGTTGCTTGAAAAGACGCCGGTGACGGATTTCAGCGTTGAAAACGGGCGAATCCGCGCCGTGGTGACACCGAGCGGCGCGACGGACGTAGACGAAGTGGTGCTGGCGGCGGGGGCCTGGTCGCCCGAACTGACGCGGAAAATGGGGTTCTCGCTCCCGCTTCAGGGCGGCAAGGGCTACAGTTTTTCGGTCGGCACGGCGGGGCAACCCCTCCGTGTTCCGGCCATTTTGCTCGAAGCCCGTGCCACGGTCACGCCGATGAATGGGGCCATTCGCCTTGCGGGAACGCTCGAAATTGCCGGAACTGACCTGCGGGTCAACCCCAACCGGGTGCGGGGCATCGTGCAGTCCATCAACCGCTACTACCCCGACCTGCCCGTGGCGATGCCCGCCACGGAACGCGTCTGGAGCGGTCTGCGGCCTTGTTCACCTGATGGCCTGCCGTACATTGGGCGGGCGGGGCATTTGAAAAACCTAACCCTCGCCACCGGCCACGGCATGATGGGCCTCAGCCTCGGCCCGGCCACGGGAAAACTGGTGACGGAGTTGCTGACGAGTCAGGCGACGAGTGTGCCACTGGAGCCGTTTGCGCCGGGGCGGTTTGGGTAATTTTTTTTGTTGACACGGTCACGCTGAGCGGAGTCGAAGCGCGTGCGGCTGGTCAGCGTCGGCCCACCACACGCGCTTCGACTCTGCTCAGCGTGACCGTCACCTATTCATCTTCCAAAAAATGACAAAAAAGAACCGCTTTTCATGAAAACAACCGTCTTTTTCCTCGTCAATCTCCTGCTCTTTGGCTACTCGGTTTCCGCCCAATTCCGCACCCGAAGCCTGCGCTGGACCGCCGACGGCAGTGGCTACGTGTCGGTTTCCGGCGGGGGCATCGTGCGCACTGATGCCGCCACGGGCCGGGAAACCAGCCTGGTTACGAAAGACCAACTGGCCGCCCGGCCCGTCGCCGATTTCGCCTTCACCCACGATTCGGCGGGTGTGCTGATTTTTACGAACACGGCCCGGGTCTGGCGCTACCACACGCGGGGGGATTATTATTTTTTGAACCGAAAAACGGGTAGCCTGCGGCAAATCGGTAAAGGCCAACCCGCCCAGTCGCTGCTCTACGCCAAGCTTTCGCCCGACGGCACGCGGGTGGCCTACGTGAGCAAAAACAACTTGTTCGTTGAAAACCTGGCCAGCGGCGAAACGACCTCCCTCAGCACCGACGGCACCCGCAAGCGCATCAACGGCACTTTCGACTGGGCCTACGAGGAAGAATTCGGTTGCCGCGATGGCTTCCGCTGGAGTCCCGACGGCACCAAAATCGCCTACTGGCAGGTGGACGCCACGGGCATCCGCGATTACCTGATGCTCAACACCACCGACTCGACGTACTCCTACGCCGTGCCCGTCGAGTACCCGAAAGTGGGCGAAGCGCCCTCGCCCGCCCGCCTCGGCGTGGTGAGCGCCACCGGCGGCCCAACCACCTGGCTGGCCGTGCCCGGCGACCCGCAGCAACACTACCTGATTCGGATGGAATGGACGCCCGACGCGCCCGAACTGATTCTTCAGCAACTCAACCGCAAGCAAAACCGGAGCGTGTTGTTTCTGGCGAATGCCGCCACGGGAGCCGTCCGACCCATTTTCACCGAAACCGATGCCGCCTGGATCGACAGCAAAGCCCGGTGGAACGACGACGACCCCAGCGGCTGGGAATGGCTCGATGGGGGGAAATCGTTTCTCTGGGTTTCGGAAAAAGACGGCTGGCGGCACCTGTACAAACTCAGTCGCGACGGGAAGCGCGAAACGCTGCTTACACCGGGGAACTTCGATATTTCGACGCTGAGTCGGATTGACGAAACGGGCCGGTCGGTGTATTTCATCGCCTCGCCCCAGGCCCCGACCCAGCGGTATTTGTTCCGAACGGGCCTCGACGGCACCGGAAAACTACAACGACTCACGCCCACCACGCTCGCCGGGACCCACGGCTACGACGTGGCCCCCGGTGGGCGGCTGGCCCGGCATACCTTCAACAGCCACGCCGTGGCCCCGACGAGTGCCTGGGTGCGTCTGCCCGACCACAGAATCGTCCGCGAACTTCCCGCCCCGACCACCGCCCGCGCCCCGCGCCGGAACGTCGAGTTTTTCACCCTCACCACCGACGACGGCGTTACGCTTGACGGCTGGATGCAAAAACCAGCGAATTTTGACAGCACGAAAAAATACCCCGTCGTTTTCCACGTCTACGGCGAACCGGCCAGTACTACCACCAACGACGTGTACGCGGCGGGAGCCAACCGCCTCTTCGAGGGTGACATGGCCGCAGCGGGCTACTGCTACGTGGCCCTCGACAACCGGGGTACGCCCACGCTGAAAGGAGCCGCCTGGCGGAAGGCGATTTACCGGCAAATCGGGCGGCTCAACGTCCGCGACCAGGCGATGGGCGCGAAGAAATTGTTTCAACGGCACGCCTACCTCGACACCAGCCGGGTGGCGGTCTGGGGCTGGAGCGGGGGCGGTTCTACCACCTTGCACTTGCTGTTTCAGTACCCGAAAATTTACAAAACCGGCATTGCCATCGCGGCGGTGGGCAACCAGCTTTTTTACGACAACATTTACCAGGAACGCTACATGGGGTTGCCCCAGGAAAACAGGGAGGACTTTGTGGCCGGTTCGCCCGTGACTTACGCCAAAAACCTGCGCGGCAACCTGCTCTACATCCACGGCACCGGCGACGACAACGTTCACTACGCCAACGCCGAAGTGCTGATCAACGAGTTGATCCGGCACAACAAACAGTTTCAGGTGATGCCTTACCCCAACCGCACCCACGGCATTTCGGAAGGGCCGGGCACGACCCAACACCTGCGCACGCTCTACACCCGCTACCTGCTCGAACATTGCCCGCCGGGGGCGAGGTGAAGGGTTTGAAGAGATTGAGATTCCCCTCCTTTTTAAGGAGGGGTGCCCCATAGGGGCGGGGTGGTTGGGTGGAAGATAAGAGCAGCTTGCAACTCGGCCGAACCACCCCGCCGCTTCGCGGCACCCCGCCGCGCCACGGTGGCCTTTATCAAGGAGGGGAATCGGTGCTACAATTTTTTAAAAACTAAATCTTTAATGGAATTTTTTCGTAAACTTCTCTTTCTCTGCATTTTACTATCCGGCTCCTCGGCCTCTGCCCAAAAATTCGTCTTCACCCACGACGACACCCTGCGCGGCAGCATCACACCCCAGCGGGCCTGGTGGGACCTTCAGTTTTACCACCTCCGGGTACGCGTCAACCCTGCTGACAGCAGCATCGGCGGAAGCAATTTGATTCGCTACCGGGTTTTGAAGGCGAACCAAACCCTGCAAGTGGATTTACAGCGACCGTTGAAGGTGCTGAAAATCGAGCAGGACGGGCGCGAACTCGCCTACCGGCAGGACGGCAACGCGTACTTCGTGACGCTCCAAAAACCCCAGCGACCGGGCCGTACCGAATCGCTGACCGTGTTCTACGCCGGAAAACCCCGCGTGGCGAAAAACCCACCCTGGGATGGGGGATTCGTGTGGAGTCGTGACACGACGGGCCACCCCTTCGTGGCGACGGCCTGCCAGGGCATCGGGGCCAGCGTCTGGTGGCCCTGCAAAGACCACCCCGCCGACGAACCCGACAGCCTGGCCCTCAGCGTGACCGTGCCCCAGGCCCTGACCGACGTATCGAACGGGCGGCTGCGGCGCGTGACCGAACACGACGACGGTACGCACACCTTTGAGTGGTACGTATCCAATCCCATCAACAGCTACGGGGTGAATCTCAACATCGGCACCTACGTCCACTGGAGTGACACGCTGCGGGGCGAGAAAGGCGTGCTGACGCTCGATTTTTACACCCTGCCCGAACGCGAAGCGGCGGGGCGGCGGCAGTTTGCCCAGGCCAAACCCATGCTGCGGGCCTTCGAGCACTGGTTTGGGCCGTACCCATTTTACAAAGACGGCTACAAACTCGTGCAGGCCCCCTACCTCGGCATGGAGCACCAGAGTTCGGTGACCTACGGCAATGGCTTTCGCAACGGCTACCGGGGCCGCGATTTGTCGGGTACGGGCTGGGGGCTGAAGTGGGATTTTATCATCATCCACGAGTCGGGCCACGAGTGGTTTGCCAACAGCCTCACCAACCGCGACGTGGCCGATATGTGGATTCACGAAAGCTTCACCAACTACGCCGAAAACCTGTTCACCGAGTCTCAGTTCGGCAAGGAAGCGGGGGCGGCTTACGTGATTGGTTGTCGGAAAGTCATCCGCAATGACCGGCCCATCCAGGGCCCATTCAACGTTAGCCACAGCGGCTCCGGCGATATGTACTACAAAGGTGGGAATATGCTTCACACCCTCCGGCAGGTGGTGAACAACGACGAAAAATGGCGCGGAATTTTACGGGAAATGAACCGTAAATTTTACCACCAAACCATCAGCGGAAGCCAGGTCGAGCAGTTTTTGAGTCAAAAAGTCGGGCGAAACCTAAAGCCGTTCTTCGACCAGTACCTCCGCGACGTGCGCATCCCGATGCTCGAATACCAGCCGGTCGAAGGCGGTATCCGTTACCGCTGGGCCAACTGTGTTGAGGGCTTTGACCTGCCCCTGCGGGTGCGGGTGGGCGAAACGGCTCCGCTTCGCGAACTGCGCCCAACGACCGGCTGGCAAACACTCCCCGCCACCGGCGAAGTCAGCCTGAGCGTGGATCAGAATTTTTACGTGTTCTCCAAAAAAGTGCCCTGACGTTTTTCCATATGCTTTTGTCGATTCCGAGGCGGCAACTCGCAACAAAGCCCCCGCCGTACCGTTAGGTAAGACAGAAAAAAGGAGCGGGCTTGGAAATACCGCCGCTTTGCTGTTTTTTAACGCTCGGATTGACCGGCCCGGATGGGCGCTGTCAATTCCCAGATTTTGAGTTTTTATGAAAAATCGTTACCTCCGAATCGTAGTGCTGGCCCTGCTAGTGGCCCCGCCCGCGTTGGCCCAGCAGGATGCTCAGTTTACCCAATACCTCTTCAACCAGCTTTACCTCAATCCCGCCGCTGCCGGGTCCGATGGCCTGATTCGGTTTCAACTGGTGCACCGCAGCCAGTGGGCGGGCTACCAGGGCAGTTTCGATGATGGCGGCGCGCCCACCACGCAGTTGTTTTCGTTTCAGATGCCGCTGGCTACCATTCGCAGCGCGGTGGGTTTTTACGCCAGCAACGACCGGCTGGGGCCGCAATCCAACCAGGAAGCGCAACTTTCCTACGCCTTTCGGATACCCTTGCAAAGCGGACAACTCGCGCTGGGACTGCGGGCTGGTTTTTACAACAAACGGATTGATTTCGACATTCTCCGGGCGCGTCAACCCGACGACAACCTCATCGGTACCGGGAAAATCAACGAAGCCAAACCCGATTTGGGCGCGGGCGTGTACTACTCCGGGTCGGCGTTGTTCGTGGGTGTGGCGGTCAACCACTTGCTGGCTTCGCAGTACAAATTCAAACTCGACAACGCCACCAATCCGCTCAAAACCAGCGCCTACCTGCACGGCGGCTACCGCTATTTTCTGACCGAAGACCTCGAATTGACCCCCTCGGTGTTGTTGAAAACCGACCTGACCACCTACTCGGTGGAAGGTGGAGTGATGGGCACCGTGTACAACCGGTACTGGGCGGGCGTTCAGTACCGGCAGGGCGACGCACTCAGCGCGCTGGTCGGGGCGAATCTAGGCAACAACAACGCGCTCCGCGTCGGATTCGCCTTTGATTACGTGGTGGGCGGACAGGGGGCCAAGTCGCCGACTTCGTACGAACTGATGCTGGGCTACGCCCTGCCCGCTCCGAAAATTACCCGCCGAAGTGTCGTCCGAACACCTCGGTTTAGGTACTGAGGGTTTGGTGGTTTACGGTTTGTGGTTTGTAGCGGGCGGCGTTCCGCTTTACGGTTCAAGGATGACTTGGCGTGTTGGTTGTAACCATAAACCAAGAACCGTAAACCAAGACTTGGCCTGATTTTTGTCTTGCCGTTCGCTAAAGATTTGAGATTGACCGAAGCCAACCGGCATTTTTGACTATTTTTGCCCTGAGTGCCCAGCCCCAACGGCTCATTCAGCGACGGAAAGGGCAAATTCAACGACGCACATATAATTTGAATTGAAATTCCGTTTTATACCTGAATTTCTACTTACGAGACAGTCAAACGACCAAACCCTATGAACCATCGGGTCATTTTTAAGAAAGCAGTACTGGGCTTGCTGGTGGTAGCGCCGCTGCTGACGATGCAGAGCTGCGGTTTTTTCGGCGGTAAAAAAGACGGCGGAAAAGACGGAGCCAGCGGGGGAGGCAAAGGCCGCAGTCGTGGAAAAGGCGACGTGGGCGTTGTCAACGGTGAAGTGGCGGCTACCCAGCGCAAAGGCTACAAGCAGCCCACGCCCATGGGCATGGTACTGATTCCGTCGGGGTCGTACATGATGGGCCAGGCCGACGAAGACGTGGCCGCTACCCAGGTAAACTTCAATAAACGCGTGACCATCAGCGCGTTTTTCATGGATGACACCGAAGTAACCAACAACGAATACCGGCAGTTTGTCAACGCCATGCTAACCGACTCGGTTTCGACGCTGGGCGAGGAGTTTATCATGACCAAACTCTACCCCGACACCACCGTGTGGCGCAAGGACTTCACCTACCACAATGGCGACCCGATGACCGAGTACTACTACTCCAGCCCGGCTTTCGATATGTACCCGGTGGTGGGCGTAAGCTGGCAGGGTGCCCGCGATTTCTGCAAGTGGCGCACGGGCATTCTCAACGAATTCCGGACGACGGAGGGTCAGTACATGTCGCCTAAGTTTGAATTGCCCACCGAATCGCAGTGGGAGTGGGCCGCACGGGGCGGAAAAGCCTCCGCCAAGTACCCCTGGGGAAATCCCTACGTCGCCAACGGCAAAGGCTGTTTGCTGGCCAATTTCAAACCCCAGCGCGGAAATTACGATGCCGATGGCTTTGCCTACACCGCCCCGGCCAATTTCTACAACCCCAACGAGTACGGTCTCTACAACATGGCCGGTAACGTGGCCGAGTGGTGCCTCGACTCCTACGCCGATGCCTCGACGGTGTTTACCTGGGATTTGAACCTCGTCAACAACGACCCCAACGAGCCGCGCAAAATCATTCGCGGTGGTTCCTGGAAGGACGTCGCTTATTTCCTCGAAACCGGCACCCGCACCTGGGAGTACGAAACCTCGACCCGCTCGTACATCGGCTTCCGCTGTGCGATGGAACACCTGGGCCGTTCGTCCGGGCGCGAGTTCCGTTGATTTCCTGATTCGATTTTCGAGCCGGTGGGGTTCCGCCCGAAACCTCACCGGTTTTTCAATGCCCTTTTTGTTTGTGGTTTTTAGTTTATGGTTTTTGGTTTAAGCAGTTAAGCTGCTGTGAATCAAACATTACAAATTAAAAACCGTAAAATGAAAACTGTAAACCCAAAACCAATTCTCTATTTACGCTTACGCTCATGGCAGCTCAAAAATCTAGTTTTTTCTTTGACAAAGTATTGCCCGTTTCGTATTCGGTCGGTGCCGCAATTGTGATTCTCGGTGCGTTGTTCAAAATTCTACACTGGGAATTTGCAAATGAAATGCTCATGCTGGGAATGTTCACGGAAGCCTTCATTTTCCTGATGTTCGCGCTCCAGACGTTTGTCCAATCCAGCGATACCGGCTACGCCTGGGAACGAGTGTATCCCGAACTGGCCGACGACTACAAAGGCGAACTGCCCACCCGCAGTACGAACAACCTGGGCCTGACCGCGAAAATGGACGACATGATCGCCAACGCCCGCATCACCCCAGACGTGTTTAGCAACCTCGGCAACGGCCTCCGCAGCCTGACCGACACGGTCGGGAAAATGGGTCAACTCACCGACGCCACCGTGGCCACCAACGAATACGCTAAAAACGTGCGGGCCGCTTCGGGTTCGCTCGTGGAAATGAACAAATCGTATGGCACGACGGTGACGGCTCTGTCGGAAATGGCTTCCGCCTCGCTCGACGCGAAGGAATACCGGACGCAGTTTCAGGAGGTGACCAAGAAAATGAGCGCCCTCAACAACGTCTATGAACTCGAATTGCAGGATACCAACAAGCACCTTAAGGCGATGAACGCCTTTTACGGCAACCTCTCGGCGGCGATGGAAAACATGGCTTCGGCGAGCAAGGACACCCAGCAATTCAAGCAGGAACTGGGCAACCTCACCCGCAACCTCTCCTCGCTCAACACCGTGTACGGCAGTATGCTGACGGCGATGAAGGGCAGTAACGCATAGCAGTGGATAGAGAAAAGAGGATAGTGGATAATGTTAAAACCTATCCACTATCCTCTCTCCACTATCCTCTTTTTACTCATTTAGATTTCCCACAAAACGAATATGGCAGGTGCTAAAGAGACACCCCGGCAGAAGATGATCGGGATGATGTATCTGGTGCTGACGGCAATGCTTGCGCTGCAAGTAAGCGCAGCCCTGATCGAAAAGTTTACCCTCCTCAACCGGAGCCTTGAATCGGCCAACACGACGGCCAACCAGAACAATCAAAACGCCGTTACGAGCATCAAGGAAACGGTTGCCAAATCAAGTAACCCCGCTCTCTACGCGGATGTAATTCGCAAGGCCGATGAGGTGCGGCAGATGACCAACACAGTCGTGGGCGAATTGGATGCCCTGAAGGCCGAAGTAATCCAGGCGGGCGGTGGCCCTTCCGAGGACGGCACGACCGTAAAAAATCCCCAGGAAGAAGAGAAAGTGGCGATTTTGATGGTGGGCAACGGGAAGAACGGCAAAGCAATCCCGATGAAGGAGCGCCTGAACAAATACGTGCAGGACCTGGAAAAGTTCGCCGATCCGGGTACAAAGTTCGCTCCGCTGGCCCTCGACGGCCGCGAAGATCCCATCGCAAACCGCAGTGCCGATCAGCGTCGCAAGGATTTCGCCGAATTGAACTTCCTCCAAACCCCCGTACCCGCCGCGCTAGCCTTACTGAGCCAGAAACAATCCGAAATTCGTCGCTACGAAAACACGGTACTCGACCAACTGGCCGCCAAAGTGGGCGCGAAGGAATTGAAGTTCGACAAAGTGTTCGGGATGATTTCGGCTAAATCGAACACCGTCGTGGCCGGGACGCCCTTCGAGGCGGAAATGTTCATTGCCGCCTCGTCAAGCGCCATCACGCCCCGGATGAGTTTCAACGGGGCCGGGGTGCCCGTGAAAGACGGCAAAGCCACGATCAAGTTCACGGCTCAGGGCGGCGCCTACGACTCGAAGGGACTGGCCCGCAAAACCTACACCGGCAACATTTCGTACAACGACGCCTCCGGCCAGGCCAAAACCCTGACCGTGACGGGCGAGTATTTCGTGGCGAAGCCCACGTACAGCATCGAATCGGGCACGTTGCCACCGTTGTACCTCGGCTGCGCCAACAAACTCAACTTCGTCAGCCCGCAGCTCGGGGCGCTCTGGCAACCTTCGTTCAGCGCCAACGGCGGACAAGTGCTGGCGGGCGGTGGTGGAAAAATCACCGTGGTGCCCAGTTCCCGAACCTGCACCGTGCGCATCGTCAACGGCGGCAACGTGATGGGCGATGAACCGTTCAAAGTTCGGTTAGTGCCAAAACCCGAAATCGTGGTATTCGGCAACGGGGGGCCTATTGACGAACGCCGGGGTGCCTCGGCCTCCGGGCTGCGTTCGATTGAAGTGCGAGCGGTGGCCGACGAAGATTTTAAAGTAACCAATCCCGAAGATGCCCGTTACCGGATTGGGGAAGTACTGGTAAGTTTAGCCCGTGGTGGGCGTAAGGTGGCGGGACCTGTTTCCCTGTCGGGCGGCGGCTCCATTGGTTCGCTGGCTCAGTCGGCTCAGCCCGGCGACCGCTACGTGGTGGAGGTGAAGGGTTGCGAACGGAAAAATTTCCAGGGCAACGTTTCTTCGGTCAACATCGGCAATTTAGTCAGAAATATTCCGTTGAATTAGAGAATTTCAACACCCCAAAAAAGCAGGTATGAACACGCTTCGCAATCTTCTCAGTCTGGCGCTCGTGCTGTTGATCACGGCCACGGGGGCGACGGCTCAAACTTCTAAAAAGAAGAAGAGCGGCGGCAAGGCAAAGCCCAAAACGCAGGTACAGGCCAAGAAAAAGAAAGCCCCGGCCGCTACTGGCGGCGAGGAGATGACCATTGCCGAAGTACAACCCGTGCAGCCGCAGGTGCAGCCCCAACCGGAGCCGCCCGTGCCGATGCAGCAGCAGGCTTCGGGTACCCAATTGGGAGCCGAGCAAGGCAACGGCGGCCTGAACCCCAACTCGGCCCGGCCCATCGACGATGCCGACGTGATGTACAAAGTGACCAACTGGCGGCGGATGGACCTACGCGAGAAACTTAACCAGCCGTTTTTCTCGAAAAACAACGAAATCACGAAGTACTTGATCGACGGATACCGATCGGGTTTGCTGAAAGCCTACACCAACGACTCGCTCACGACGGAATTATCGGGGGAAACATTCAATAAAAATCTGTTGGTTGAAAACACCGAAGGGGGTTTGTCGGACGAAGAAAAAGCCGCTGGTTTCGGCACGGAGGCCGGGGCCGACGATGGCTGGGGCGGGGGCGCGAAGAAAGACCCGAAAACCGCTCAGAAAGGCACGGGCAAACCCGCTGCCGCCGGTGAAGACGATGGGTGGGGCGGCACGGCGGCAAAGAAACCCGCTGCCGGGGCTGCTACGGCCAAGGCCGACGACGGCTTCGGAGATGGCGATCAGCCGGTAGGCGCTGCCGCTGGGCCGGTGGAATATTTCGCCAAGGATTTGGTCGTTTTGGAAATCAAAGAAGATTTTATTTTCGATCGGAAGCGCTCGCGGGCCTACAACGACATTCAGGCGCTGACCATCATCATTCCCGCCGAAAAAACCTCAAGGGGCTTCGATGTGCCGGTGGCTTCATTCCGTTACAAAGACGTAGACAAGTATTTCCGCTCCAACCCGACGAAATTCATCTGGTACAACTCGATCAACCAAGCCCAACACAAAAACATGGCCGATGCCTTCGACCTGCGCTTGTTCAACGCCCGGCTCATCAAGCAGTCGAACGCCAACGATGCTTTCTTGACGGACATTTATCAAGGGGAAAGAGCCGGTCTGGTCAAATCCCAGCAGTTGGAGTACAAGCTGATGGAGTTTGAGCACAATTTGTGGGAGTATTGATCTTCAGAGCATGAATGCAAAAAGGGCCTCACAGCAATGCTGTGAGGCCCTTTTTGCTAATTCCCCCTTTGAAGGGGGGTGCGTAAGGCGGTGCGGCAGGAGGGGGATGTGGCCGGACGCACGAGGACATCCCCCTCCCACCGCACACGCCAGCCGCACCCCCCTTCAAAGGGGGAATCCACTACTTCAACTCCACTTCCTCAAAATACCGCTTCACCTTCTCAGCCTTGTCGTTCCCCAGCACGTTCACCAACTCCTCGGTGGGCGCTTCGCGGATGGCTTTAATGGTTTTAAAGTGCTTGAGCAACTTCTCGGCGGTGATTTTCCCGATGCCTTCGACCGATTCGAGTTCCGTGACCAGGAAGGTTTTGCTGCGCCGGTCGCGGTGGTGGGTGATGCCGAAGCGGTGGGCCTCGTCGCGGAGGCGCTGGATGAGTTTGAGCGATTCCGATTTTTTGTCGATGTAAAGCGGAATCGAATCTTCGGGAAAGTAGATCTCTTCCAGCCGCTTGGCAATGCCGATGATGGGCACCTGGCCGTACAACTTTAGCTCCTTCAGCGCGGTGCAGGCGGCAGAAAGCTGGCCTTTGCCGCCGTCGACGATGATCAGGTCCGGCAGGGGTTGTTCTTCTTCGAGCAGACGGGTGTAGCGCCGGGTGACCACCTCGTGCATGGTCGCAAAGTCGTCCGGCCCGACAACGGTTTTCGGGATGAAATGCCGGTAGTCTTTCTTTGAAGGCAGCCCATCTTTAAAGCACACCATCGCCGAGACGGCGTTGGTGCCCTGGATGTTGGAGTTGTCGAAACACTCGATGTGGCGGGGCAGGGTTTTCAACTGAAGGTCGTTTTTCAGCGTCATCAATATCCGCATTTTCGGGTTTCCGGCGGTTTCTTCGGCCACCACCCGGTCGGATTTTTCCTTGCGGAAATACAGCACGTTTTTCAACGACATTTCGAGTAGCTTCCGCTTGTCGCCGATTTGCGGGACGGTGTTCTGAATGCCCTTCAGGTCAATGGAAAGCGGGATGTTGGAGAGGACTTCCTTCGCCTCGCTTTGGTACTGCTCGCGCATTTCCCAAACCCACATCGTCAGGAGGTCGTCGTCGGTTTCCTCCAGTTTTTTCTTGACCTCGAAGGTCTGCGACTGGGTGATGGTGCCGTTGAGTACCTTCATAAAATTGAGGTACGCGGCGGTTTCGTCCGACACGATGGCGAACACGTCCACGTCGGCAATGTTGGGGTTTACGACCGTCGAACGGGTCTGGAAATTACCGAGCAAGTCCAGTTTTTCTTTCCAGGCCTGGGCTTCCTCAAACTGGAGCCGCCCGGCGGCAGTCTGCATCTGTTCCTCGAAATACCGCTTCGGCACGTTCAGGTTGCCCTTCAGAATGTACCGCACCTGCTCGATTTCCCGGTTGTAGGCGGGAGCCGACTGCTTGCCTTCGCAGGGGCCGAGGCAGTTGCCGATGTGGTATTCGAGGCAGACCTTGAATTTTTCAGCCTGGATGTTGGCATCGGTCAAATTGAGCGTGCAGGTGCGAATGGTGTACAACTGCCGGAACATATCGAGCAGCGCGTACATCACCTTCGGGTTGGCGTAAGGACCGAAAAACTGCCCCAGCTTGCGGTCTACCCGGCGGAGGGTGATCACACGCGGAAAGTGCTCGTTGGTGATGCAGATGAAGGGGTACATCTTGTCGTCGCGGAGCAGGATGTTAAAGCGCGGCTGGTGCTTTTTGATCAGCGTGTTTTCGAGTAGCAGCGCGTCGAACTCCGTCGGGACGATGGTGAATTCCAGCTTCTGAATCTGGCTCACGAGCCGCTTGGTTTTACGGTCGTGCTGGTTGTTTTTCAGGAAATAACTGCCCACGCGGTTGCGCAGGTCTTTGGCCTTGCCCACGTAAATAATCGTCCCCTCGGCGTCGAAGTAGCGATATACCCCCGGCTGGTGGGGCACTTTGGCGAGTTCTTTTTTGTAGTCGAAATTCATGCGAAATCAAGCCCCCCAACCGAAACGTCGGACCGCCCCGAAGGGGGATTTTCGATGCTGAAATTTTTTAAGCCCCCTTTCGGAGCGGTCCGACGTTTCGGTTGGGGGGCTTGGTTTTGAACAAATTTACCACAAAAAACGCGGCGTTTTTTAGCAGTTCCGAGCCTTCGCGCTGGGCTTCGTCGAGGGTCATCGGACGGGGAAGGATCGAGGCGGCGTAGGCCAACCCCATCGTCCGGAGCGTGGGTGGGTCGGCGTCGAGGGTGCCGCAGAGCGCCACGACCGGGATACCCCGCGCCGCCGCCCACTGGCAGATGCCGCCGATGAGCTTACCCTGGAGGGTCTGGGCGTCGAGTTTGCCCTCGCCGGTGATGATCAAATCCACGCCATCGAGGGCTTCGTCAAACCGCGTTAGTTCCATCACCAGGTCGGTGCCGGGGCGGAGGGTGGCGTTGAGAAAAACCATCGCGCCGAAGCCCGTGCCGCCCGCCGCGCCCGCGCCGGGAATTAATCCTACGTTCACCCCCGGAAGTACCCCCCACCCCCTAAAGGGGGCTTTCCTGCCTGGAATTTCTAGTACCGAAAAAGCCCCCTTTAGGGGGTGGGGGGTACTTCCGGGGGTACTTCCCGCCAAATGCCTCAACCCCGCATCCAGCACCCCCACCTGCTCGGGCGTCGCGCCTTTCTGCGGCGCGTACACGAAAGCCGCCCCTTCCGGCCCGTAGAGCGGGGCCGTCACGTCGCAGGCAACGTCGATTTTGATTTTTGAAAAATCGAACGGTACCGCTGCGGCATCGATCCGGGCGATTTGGCTCAGGGTTCCTCCGCAGGGGATTAGTTCCGAATCGTGTTCGTCCAAAAATCGGTAGCCCAGCGCTGCTGCCATACCCGTGCCTCCGTCGGTGGAGGCGCTGCCGCCTACGCCGAGGATGATCCGGGTTGCTCCGGCTTCGAGGGCGGCGCGGAGGAGTTGGCCGGTGCCGAAGGTGCTGGCCCGCAGGGCATCGCGCTCGCCGGGGGCCAAGTGGTGCAGGCCCGAAGCCGAAGCCAGTTCGACGAAGGCCGTCTGGCCATTCGCCGAAAGGCCATACTCGGCCCGGATGGGCCGGCCCAAGGGGTCGGCTACCGTGACCTGACGTTTAGTGCCGGACGTTACGCTGGTCAGCACGTCGAGGATGCCTTCACCGCCGTCGGCCAGGAGGACGGAAACCGTTTCAACGGTTTGGTCGGCCAGCCGAATGCCTTCCCGGATAGCCTGGCAGGCTTCGGCGGCGGTCATCGAACCTCGAAATTTGTCGGGGGCGAGCAGAATTTTCATGCCATTGTTATGAATTTGGTACCGTTCTCGTTCAGACGTTAAATTTTTCTGGTTTGTCTTTGAATCTATACAGTTGGACGCAATTTTTTTTTATACTTGCGGGATTTTCCACCCCTAAATCCTAATCAATAATGAAAAAAGTACTTTATGGAATCTTGTTTACGACGTTAGTCCTGGTGGGTTGGCTCGCGCCGCCTGCTCAGGCCCAGGACCGCCGCGTGACCGGTCGGGTTACCTCGGCTACCGATGCCCAGCCCGTGCCGGGGGCCAGCATCCTCGTAAAAGGCACCGCTACCGGGGCCGTGACCGATGCTGGCGGCAATTTCGCTATCAATTCACGGGGAACTAGTGACGTACTCGTGATTTCGTCAGTGGGCTACACCTCCCAGGAAGTGGCCGTTGGAAACCAGAGTGCCATCAACGTGACGCTAGTGGAGAACATCGGTACCTTGAGCGAAGTGGTCGTGACCGGGTACGGGTCCCAACGCAAGAAAGACATCACCGGGGCCGTAACGGTGGTGGACGCGGGCAAACTGACGGCCATCCCCGTGCCCAACCTGACCCAGGCGCTGCAAGGTCGCGCCGCCGGGGTGACGGTGGGCAACGACAACTCGCCGGGTGGCGGCACGATGGTGCGCATCCGGGGTTTTGGCACCATCAATAACAATTCGCCCCTCTACATCATTGACGGTGTGCCGACCACCGGGAGCCTCAATAACATCAACCCCAACGACGTGGAGTCGATGCAAATTCTGAAGGACGCTTCGTCGGCTTCGATTTACGGTTCGCGCGCAGCCAACGGCGTGGTCATCATCACGACAAAAAAAGGCAAGGCCGGGGTACCGAAAATTACGTTCGATATGTACACGGGTGTGCAGCGACCCGGTAAGTTTCTACCCTTGCTCAACTCGCAGCAATTGGGCGATCTGATTTGGGAGGGTAAGAAAAACGCCGGGGAGGTGGGTGCGGTCAGCGGTAATCCCGAACACGGTCAGTACGGCAAGGGTACCACACCGGTCATTCCCGATTACATTTACCCTTCTGGGGTGTTTGAAGGCGACCCCCTCGTAGCCCGCGACGCCAGCGGCAACTACATCAATTACTCCAACGACCTCAGCACGCCGGGTTTTGGTTCGACGAAGTTCCTCATCACCAAAGCCAACAAGCAAGGAACCAATTGGCAGGACGAACTTTTCAACGATGCCCCCATCCAGAATTACCAGTTGGGCGCGAGCGGAGGTACGGACAAGGGAACCTACGCCATTTCGCTCAACTACTTCAACCAGAAGGGCATCCTGACCAACACCAATTACAAGCGGTATTCGCTGCGGGCCAACACGCAGTTTACGGTCAAAAACCGCTTCCGCATTGGTGAAAACTTCACGGTATCGTACGACGACCGTGCGGGCATTACCAACAACGACGAAAGCAATCCCATTGCGTTTGCCGTCCGGAGCCACCCGCTCATCCCGGTTTACGATGTGGCCGGGAATTATGCCGGGGCCAAGGGCCTTAACCTGGGCAATGCCCGCAACGGGGTCGCTGAAATTGCGCGTGCCAAAGACAACGGGACGAAGGGAGTTCACTTGTTCGGAAACGTCTTTGGCGAAGCCGACCTCCTGAAAGGGCTGACCTTCCGCACCAGCTTTGGGGTGGAATACAACCTGAACAACACCAGCGCGTACACCGTCCGCGACGTGGAGTCACCCGAAGCCCGCAACACCAACAGCCTGGTCGTGTCCAACGACTACAACAACTCTTGGACCTGGTACAACACCCTGACGTACAACCGAACCTTGGGTGCTCACACCTTCAACGTGCTGGCCGGTACCGAGGCCATTGCTACGTATTCGTTCGGCTTCAACGCCACCCGGTCGGCGTTTACCTTCGACGACCTCGATTACCGCTACCTCAACGCGGGTAGCCCTTCGGGTTTGCAAAACAGCGGGGGCGGGGCAAGTCGGACGCGCTTATTTGCGTATTTCGGAAAAGTCAACTACGCCTACAAAGACCTCATTCTGGCCGACTTTACCCTGCGCCGCGATGGGTCTTCGCGGTTTTCAAAGGAAAATCAGAACGCAATTTTCCCGGCGGCCAGCGTCGGGGTCCGCCTGACCGAACTGGCCGCGCTGAAAGAAGTTTCCTTCCTATCGGACTTGAAGGTGCGCGTGGGTTGGGGGAAAACGGGAAATCAGAACATCCCAAACATTTACAACGCCTACTCGCTCTACACCTCCGATCCTTCGAACAACTGGTACGACATCAACGGCAGCCGCAGTTCGCTCGCGACGGGTTTCGACGTGACGCAATTCGGCAACCCGAACGGGAAGTGGGAAACGACCACCTCGACCAACGTTGGTTTCGATGCCAACCTTTTCAATGGCAAGCTCGAACTGATTTTTGACTGGTACACGCGCCGGACCAGCGATATGCTCAACCAGATCAGCATTCCGCTTACGCAGGGAATCGCCACGATTCCCTATACCAACGTCGGCGAAATGACCAACAAGGGTGTCGACCTGAGCGTCACCTACAACGGGCGTGCCTTGAGCGGGAACCTGCGCTACTCCCTGAGTGGTAACTTCTCGACCTACCGTAACGAAGTCATCAACCTCAACGACGACCCGAATGCCAACAAATTCGGCTTCGGAACGCGGTTGCCCGCCATGAGCGTGTCGAAGGTCGGGTACCCGATTGCGTCGTTCTTTGGCTACTACATCGACGGAATTTTTCAAACCGAAGAAGCCGCCAAGGCCGCTCCGCAATTCGGTACCTACAACCGGGCCGGGTCCTTTATTTTCCGGGATGCCAACGGCGACGGTGTCGTCAACGCCTCCGACCGGACCGTCATTGGCAACCCACACCCCGATTTCACCTACGGCCTCAACGTGAGCGTGGGCTACAAGGCCTTCGACCTGACCTTGTTCGGCCAGGGTGTAGTGGGCAACGATATTTTCAACTACATGAAATACTGGACGGATTTCAACACCTTCCAGGGCAACCGCAGCGAGCGGATGTTGTACGATTCGTGGCGGCCCGGCAAAACCGACGCCGTGTTGCCGCAACTGCGCTCCACGGACGCCACCAGCGCCCAGATTTCGACCTACTTCCTCGAAAAAGGGTCGTACCTGCGCCTGAAAAACATTCAGCTATCGTACACGCTTCCCATGGGCCTGCAACAGCGGCTGGGCTTGGGCAACACCCAGATTTACATTCAGGGCCAGAACCTGTTCACGGCCACCAAGTACAGCGGTCTGGATCCGGACATCAACCTGCGCCGTTCGGGTGACAACAACGCTGACATTCACCTCGGCGTAGACGAAGGGGCGTACCCCGTGTCGAAGTCATACCTGGTAGGCCTGCGGCTTAGTTTCTAAACTTGTTATCAGTTGTTGGGTACTAAGTTGTTAGGCAAAGTCCTGAATTTCAACTAATAACCAATAACAATTAACGACTAACTCTTTTCAAAAAGACATGAAAAAAATACTCATTTTCAGCGCGTTATTGGTGGCGGGGGTCGTTACCTCGTGCAGCGAGAAATTTCTGGACGTAAAACCCCAGGGGGTCGCCTCGCGCGACCAATTGAAAAACCGCGATGGCGTCAATGCCCTGCTCATCGGGGCGTATTCACTCCTCGACGGCGTTGGCTCAGGCACCACCTCCTGGCACGCGGCCGTTTCCAACTGGGTGTACGGGGGCGTGGCCTCCGACGATATGTACAAAGGGACCGACGCCAGCGACCAGCCCGAAATCACGGCCTTCGAGCGTTACGAAGGGCAGGCCAACTTCGCCCACGTCAACGGCAAGTGGCGCCACACCTACGACGGTGTAGCCCGTACCAACGAACTGCTGCAAATTCTGCCCGAAGCCACCGGTCTGACCGATGCCGAAAAAGCCCAGGTTACCGCCCAGGCCCGGTTCCTGCGCGCGCACTACCACTTCGAAGGCAAGAAGGTTTTCAACATGATTCCGTACATCGACGAGAAAACCTACCAGGCTGCCGATCCCAATTCGACCAAGCAGCCCAACGACAAGAACATCTGGCCGAACATCGAGGCGGACTTCAAGGCGGCGATGGATGCCCTCCCGGAGACGCAATCACAAAAGGGCCGGGCTACGAAGTACGCGGCGATGGCGTACTTAGCCAAGGTGTATATGTACCAACGCAAATTTGCCGAAGCCAAACCGCTGCTTGAGGCCATCGTCAACAGCGGAAAGTACAAAC
This sequence comes from uncultured Cytophagales bacterium, assembly GCA_964244295.1. Lineage (GTDB taxonomy): Bacteria > Bacteroidota > Bacteroidia > Cytophagales > Spirosomataceae > JAJAZB01. Next base: position 15,354 of record CAXTIG010000022.1, on the reverse strand, counting down.
TGGTGGATTTCCACGAAAACTTCAAGGCCGTGACCAACAACAACGCCGAGTCGGTGTTTGAAGTGGAGTACTCGGTCAACGACGGCACGACCGGGAATAATGGCAACATCGGTGACCAACTCAACTGGCCCTATTTTTCGAGTGGCCCCGGCGGGGGCTGCTGCGGTTTCTACGTTCCCTCGCAGAACCTGGTGAATTCGTTTAAAACCGACGCCGAGGGGTTGCCGCTGTTCGATACCTTCAACGATACGGACCTAAAAAACGACCAGGGGTTAAAAGCCAGCGATGCGTACACGCCTGACGTAACGACGCCCGTGGATCCGCGCCTCGACTACACGGTGGGTCGTCGGGGTATTCCATTTCTGGATTGGGGTGTCATGCCGGGTGTGACCTGGGTACGCGACCAGAGCTATTCCGGTCCGTACGTCGGCAAAAAATGGATGTACTACAAAGCCGAGGAAGGTACCAATACCCACTCGACCAACAAACGCTCGGTGGCTAACAACTACCGGCTCATCCGGTACGCCGCCGTGTTGCTTTGGCTGGCCGAATGCGAAGTGGAAGTAGGTAGCCCCGAAAAAGCCCGCCTGCTGGTCAACCAGATTCGGACCCGCGCCAAGACCAGCACGCCCGTGAAAAATGCCGACGGCACACCCGCCGCCAAATACGTGGTCAACGAGTACGCCGCCGGCGCTCCCGCCTTTGCCAACCAAACCGCCGCCCGCAAAGCAGTGCAGTTTGAAAACCGACTGGAGTTTGCCACGGAAGGGTTCCGGCACTTCGATTTAGTGCGGTGGGGCATAGCCGATCAGGTCATGAATACGTATTTGGCTAAAGAGTCACTAAAACGACGTTACCTGGTGGGAGCAACTTACAGGAAGGGAATTAGTGACTATTTCCCATTACCCGTGGACGAGATTACGAATACGTACGTCAACGGGCAGGCTACCCTTAAACAAAATTCCGGGTATTGAAATCCGGTTTGCTGTGACGTATAACAGGGGACGTTCTTCAGAACGTCCCCTGTTTTTTTGTTGCCAAGCAATTCTCTTGGCAACAGAGGGCCGAAAGAATCAGAAGCGTACCCGTATTGATTCACAATGTGTCTAAGATCTCGGTTATGGATTCACCCCGGAAGGCGGTTATACAATGCCTACCCTTTTCCGGGCTATGCCTCTTTGCTTGATAATGAAACCCAGAATATTTTCGTATTTAATCAGGTTATTTTACGCCATAAACTACTGATATTCAAAATATAAAAGGCGATTACGCAAGCAAAAGAACGTGAGCAACTGGTTCAACCAATAGTAAAAATAAATAGAATAACTATCACAAAAATTTTGAATATAAAAGTCAATTGTTAAAAAAATCATGGAAAAAAGACAAACAATGCGTTCAACTTCAAGTTTTTAAAATTAAACTTGCCCGCTCTAAAGCGCCACTCCGGCCTTTACTTACCCAAAACCAATTTAAAATCACTACAAAACCTATGAAGAAAGCATTTTACCTGCTCGGAAAAACCACGTTGCTCGGTCTGGCCTGCGTGGCCTGGCTAGCTACCGCTGCCCTGGCTCAGGATCGCCGGGTATCGGGGAAAGTAACGAACAGCACCGACAACCAGCCCGTGGCGGGAGCCACGGTGCAAGTGAAAGGAACGAACACCGGAGCCGCCGCCGACGCCAGCGGCAACTACGCCATCAACGTACGCGGGGCCGACGACGTGCTGGTGTTGTCGGCGGTGGGCTTTTCGCCCCTGGAAGTGCGCGTGGGAAGCCAGACGGTCATCAACGTAAGCCTGAGGGAAGACGCCGCTTCGCTCAGCGAGGTGGTCGTGACGGGTTACAGTTCGCAGTCGAAGCGCGACATCACCGGAGCCGTGGCCACCGTAACGCCCAAGGATCTGCTCTCGATTCCGGCGACCGACGTGTCGCAGCAGTTGCAAGGCCGCGTGGCCGGGGTGACGGTCATCAACGACGCTACGCCGGGCGGTAGCGCCACGGTGCGCATCCGGGGTTTCGGGACGATTGGCAGCAACGACCCGCTCTACATCATCGACGGGGTGCCCACCCAAAACCTGGGCACCATCAACCCGAACGACATCGAAACCCTCCAGGTGCTGAAAGACGCCTCGGCTTCGTCGATCTACGGCTCACGGGCCGCCAACGGCGTGGTCATCATCACCACCAAAAAAGGCAAGGCGGGCGTGTCGCGAATTACCTTTGATTCGTACTACGGCTCGCAGCAGTGGGCCAAAAAAGGCGAGGTGCTCAATTCGGAAGAACTGGGCCGCTACCTGTACCAAGCCGACGTAAACGCGGGCAAAACCCCCGCGCACGGGCAGTACACTTACGGAGCTGGCGGGCAGGTGAGCATCCCGGCTTACGTGTTTCCGAGCGCGGGTGCGGAAGGTACCGCCGCCGTCGACCCTACCCGGTACTCGCTTACCCCAAGCAATATTTACCCGATTACGCGCTCGGCCAACACCAACTGGTTCGACGAAGTGTCGCGGGCGGCCCCCATTCAAAACTACCAGTTGGGTGCCACGGGCGGCAGCGAATCGGGCCGTTACGCCTTGTCGGTGGGGTATTTCAACCAACAGGGCACCGTGCAAAATATTGGCTACGACCGCTATTCGATCCGGGCCAATACCGAATTTACGGTGAAAAAACGCATCCGCGTGGGCGAAAACCTGACCGTAGCCTACAGCAGCCGGAAGGGTGGATTTAACAACAATGAAGAGCAGAACGCCGTGTCGGGGAGCTACAAGCACCACCCGCTGCTGCCGGTGTACGACATCGCGGGCAACTTCGCCGGGAGCCGGGGCCTCAACCTGGGCAATAACTCCAACCCCGTGGCTGAACTCTTCCGCCAGCGCGACAACCGCTACAACAGCCTGCGCGTATTCGGCAACGCCTACCTCGAAGCCGACCTGATCGCGGGCATGACCGCCCGCACCACCATCGGGATTGATGCCAACGGCGACCGCGCCAAGTACCTGGGCCGCGCCAACCCGGAGTACATCGAGGGAAGTTTCAACAACAGCCTCACCGACCAGAACCGCTACGCCTACCAGTGGGTCTGGACCAACACGCTGAGCTACACCCGCACCTTCAACGACGTCCACAAGTTCGATGCCTACGTTGGCACGGAGGCCATCCGCCAGTACCAGGAGTTTTTCGAGGCGAACCGGAGCGGATTCTTCAACGAGCAGAAAGACATCCAGAGTTACCTCGATCTCGGTACCCGCTCCACCTCCGGCAACGGTGGCCGCGTCGAGCTGGACTACACGCTCTTTTCGATTTTCGGGAAACTGAACTATGCCTTTGGCGATAAGTACCTGCTCCAGGCCATCCTGCGCCAGGATAAGTCGTCGCGCTTCCTGAGTGCTTCCAACAGCGCCTTGTTTCCCGCCGTCAGCGCGGGCTGGCGAATTTCGGAGGAAGGCTTTTTCAAAGACAACCTCGCCTTTGTCAACGACATGAAAATCCGCGTGGGCTGGGGCAAAACTGGCAATCAGGCCATCGGCGATTACAACGCCTACACCACCTACCAGTCGGATACGTACCACTCTGGCTACCCCACCAACGGAGATGCGACCAACGCCAACGCTGGTTTTGACATTCAGCGCTTTGGCAACCCCAACGCCAAGTGGGAATCGACCGCCTCGACCAACGTGGGCTTCGACCTGGCGCTGTTCAACAACAAAATCGACGTGAACTTCGACGTGTGGAGCCGCAAAACCACCGACATGCTCTTCACGACACCCTTCACCTTCACGGCGGGCGACGCGGGCATTCCGGCCTACAACGTGGGTTCGATGAGCAACAAGGGCATCGACCTGGCCATTGGGTACAAAGACCGCCGGGGTGACTTCCGCTACGCGGTTACCCTCAACGTTGCCACCTACCGCAACAAAGTGATTCAACTCGACGAAAGCGCGAACACCCGCTACTTCGGCTACGGCTCGCGGGTACCTGCCGTGACGGTCACGCAGGCGGGCTTGCCCATCTCGACCTTCTTCGGCTACAACGTCCTCGGAATTTTCCAGACCAAAGAAGAGGCCGACGCCTGGGCACCCTACGGCGATTACAACCGGCAGGGTAAATTCAAGATTGAGGACGTAAACGGGGACAACAAAATCACCGATGCCGACCGCACGACCATCGGCAGTCCGCACCCCGACTTTACCTACGGTCTCAACATCAATCTGGGTTACAAAGCCTTCGACCTAACGTTGTTTGGTTCGGGTTCGCAGGGCAACAAGATTTTCAACTACACCCGGTACTTCAGCGACTTCAACACCTTCCAGGGTAACCGCTCGCATCGGGCGCTGTACGATGCCTGGTCGCCGACCAACCCCGGTGGCAACGTTCCCATTCCCGATGCCAACGACCAGGTTAGTAGCCGCCCCTCCTCGTACTTTATCGAAGATGGGTCGTATTTCCGCCTCAAAAACGTACAGTTGGGTTACACCCTGCCTTCGAAGCTGCTCACGCGCCTGGGGCTGGGCAACGCTCAGGTGTACGTGCAGGGTCAAAACCTGCTCACCTTCACCAAATACGAAGGGCTAAACCCGGAAATCAGCATTTCCAACAACTTCAACGGCGACAAAAACCGGAACCTGGGCTTCGATGGTGGCTACCTGCCGGTATCGCGCACCTTGCTCTTCGGGCTGAGTCTTGGTTTCTAAACGCAGCACTCATTTCCTTTTTTTGAGTTTCAAAAAAGCAGCCATTCGCAATGAACACAATCACAAAAAAGACATCCATTTCGGCCCTCACGCTCGCGGGCGTGCTGGCGCTGAACGCGTGTGGGGACGATTTCCTCACCCGCCCCCCCCAGGGCCAGTACAGCCCCGCTTCGCTGACCAACAGCAAAGGCATCGAAGGTCAACTGGTCGGGGCGTACGCCATGCTCGACGGGCAGGGCATCGACGGGCAGGATGCCTGGAACAATGAAGTGCAGAACTGGGTATTCGGGGGAATTCCTTCCGACGACGCCTACAAAGGCACCGACGCCGGCGACCAGCCCGAGCAGACATTTATCGAACGCTACGATTTTCAACCTACCAACAACCACATCCGCAACAAGTGGCGGGGGCTGTTTGAAGGCGTGGCCCGTACCAACGACGTGCTCGACAACCTCGCCAACGTAAAGGACATCACCGAAGCCCGGCGGAAGCAAATTGATGCCGAGGCGAAGTTCCTGCGGGGGTACTTCCACTTTGAGGCCCGGAAAATTTTCCGCTACGCCCCGTACATCGACGAGAAAATTTACGATGCCAGCGACCCCAACTCGACCAAAGTTCCCAACGCCACGGAGATCTGGCCGAACATTGAAGCCGACTTCAAAGCCGCGATGGACGGGTTGCCCGAAACTCAGGCCGAAGGGGGCCGCCCGACCAAGTTCGCCGCCGCCGCCCACCTGGCTAAAACGTACATGTACCAGGGTTTCGACGTCAGCACGGGTGCCCCCAACGCCGCCAAACTACAGGCGGCTAAGGCCCTCCTCGACCAAATCGTGACCAGTGGCAAGTACACGTTGATGCCGAAATTTTCGGACAACTTCGACGCGGGCACCCGCAACAACAAGGAGTCCATCTTTGAGGTGCAGTACGCCAAGTCGGCTTCCGACGACGGGGCCTCCAATGCGGGTATGGGCCTGGCCCACCCTTACGCCTCCCCCTGGGGCTGCTGTGGATTTTACCAGCCCAGCCAAAACCTGGTGAACGCCTACAAAACCGACGCCAGCGGCCTGCCCCTGCTCGACACGTTCAACGACGTGGACGTGAAAAATGACCAGGGCCTGAAGATGGATGATCCGTACACCCCCCATACCGGGCCGCTCGATCCGCGCCTCGACTGGACGGTGGGTCGCCGGGGGATTTTGTACAAAGATTTCAAAATCCATAGCCTCGATTTCATCCGTGATCAAACCTACGCTGGGCCTTACTCGCCTAAAAAGCACATCGCGTCGAAGGCGTACACCCTCGTTGGGGTAGGCTGGGCCAACCTGACGTCTAACAACTACCGGCTCATTCGCTATTCTCACGTACTGCTTTGGTTGGCCGAGTGTGAGGTGGAAGTAGGAAGCCTGGCCCGCGCTGCCGAACTCGTGAACCTGGTGCGCAACCGCGCCGCCAATCCCGACGATTTCGTGAAAAAAGCCACGCAGGGAGCTACCCGCGACGACTACACCACCACGAATGAACCAGCGGGCAATTACGTGATCAAACCCTACGCCTCGTTTGCCAGCAAGGAGATCGCCCGCAAGGCTGTGCGGTTTGAAACCCGTCTGGAATTTGCCATGGAGGGGCACCGCTTTTTCGACCTCGTGCGCTGGGGCATCGCCGCCGATGTACTCAACGCCTACGTGACCAAGGAAGGCGACAAGCGCACGTACCTGAAGGGTGCCCGCTTCCAAAAAGGCAAGCACGAATACTACCCGCTCCCACAGGAGGCCATTGACAATGCCTTCAAAGCAGGTCAGCCTACGCTGGTGCAGAACCCGGCCTACAAGTAAGCCGAACCGGTTTCCAGAAATGGAAAAGACTTCCTCCGAATGGGGAAGTCTTTTCTTTTGTAGGGTTGATTCAGCCTCGGTCCAGCCTGAGAGCAATACGGGTCCTTTGCCTGGCCTCCCGATTCTCATTAGAAGGGCATTAACGGGGTGATGGTGTTTTTGGTCTGATTATCAGTCGTCTATGCGACGAGACGGGAGAGAATTTCGACCAAGTACCGTTAACTAAATTTAACAAATTTTTAATGACCATTTGAAACAGGAAGATTTTAAGCTAAAATTGACTGATTTTTCACCTTTCTGTTCACTTACTCTTTCTTTAATCACACACGTAAACCTATGAGACAAACACTCTACCTGCTAGGAAGAAGCGCGCTGCTGGCGGTGCTCGTTCTGGCTTGGCTGGCCGGTGATGCCTGGGCGCAGGATCGTCGGGTATCCGGACGCGTCACCGAAAACGGCGAGGCCGTTCCGGGAGCCAACGTGCAAGTGAAGGGTACCCGGACGGGTACGACCACGAATGCGGAAGGGACGTATTCGATCAACGTGGGCACGGGCAACCCCGTGCTGGTGGTGAGCGCGGTGGGCTACACCACCCGGGAAATCACGGTAGGCAGTCAATCTACCGTCGACGTGACGCTGGAAAACGACATCACCGCCCTGAACGAAGTCGTCGTGACGGGGTACACCACCGACAACAAGCGCGAAACCACCGGGGCCGTTTCGACGGTGAAGGCCAAATCCTTGACGGTGACCCCTTCGGGCAACGTGGAGCAGCAGTTGCAGGGCCGGGTGTCGGGTCTGACCGTGATTTCCAACGGACAGCCGGGCACCACCAGCCAGATTCGGGTACGGGGCTTCGGGGCTTTTGGCGGTAACCAGCCGCTGTACGTCGTGGATGGGGTACCCGTCGGATCGACAGACTTCCTGGCCCCCGACGACATCGAAACCACTACGGTACTGAAAGACGCTGCCTCGGCTTCGATTTACGGGGCACGGGCGGCCAACGGCGTGATCGTGTACACGACCAAGAAAGGCTCGCGTACCGCCCGCAAACTGACGGTTACGTACGACGGGCAATATGGGGCTACCGATCCCGGCAAAAGCCCCAATAACCTCAACCCGACGGAATTTGCCGAGTGGACCTGGAATCAATACCGCAATACGGCCTTCAATGCGGCCACTAAAGACGCGACCACGCCCGCCTACAATCACCCTCAGTTCGGGAAAGGTTCTACGCCGGTCATTCCCGATTACATCAACGTCGGCGGAGCCGCCGGGGTAGTGGGCACGGTTAACCTGGAGACAGAACGCGCCAAGTACAACGTCAACCCGGCGCTGGGAAGCATCTATCAGGTGGTGCGGGCCAACAAAGAAGGCACCGACTGGTACAAGGCCATTACCCGTGTTGCCCCGGTGCAACGGCATTCACTGGGTTTTTCGGGTGGTACCGAAAGCAGCCGGTACTACATCGGCCTGAGTGCTCAGGATCAGAAAGGTATTTTGCTTAATAACAGCTTTAAGCGCTACACCTTCCGGGCCAACACGGAGTTTGACGTTTCAAAACGGGTTCGCATCGGGGAAAACATCCAGGTCACCTACCGCTCCGTGCTGGGTCAGGGTGGCGGCGGTGGCGGGCAAGGCGTTGCGGCCGACGAGAACGACATCAACCTGGCCTACCGGATGCCCAGTATCATTCCCGTCTACGACGAGTTTGGGGGCTACGCCGGAACGGCGGCCAAAGGGTTCAACAACCCCCGTAACCCGGTAGCCAGCCGCGATGGACTGGCCAACAACCGCGATTTCAACGGCAACATTTTCGGCAACCTTTACGCCGAGTACGACCCTATTCCGGGCCTTACCCTGCGCAGCAGCCTCGGTGGTCAGTACAACAACTTTTACGGGATTGGCTACAGCCGCCTTCAGTACGAAAACTCGGAGAACAACTCGGCCTTCGGGTTCAACGAATACGGTGGTTACTCGTTTGCCTGGACGATTACCAACACGGCCAACTACAAAAAGCAGTTTGGTCTGCACCGAATCGACGCCTTGCTTGGGCAGGAAGCCCTCAACACAGGCCTGGGCCGGAATATTTCGGGGAATGGCCAGAACCCGTTCTCGATCGACCCCAACTACGTAACCCTGGGCACGGTGGCCGCTTCGGGTCGCAACGTGAGCAGCGGTCAATTCAAGGGCGTTACGTTCAACTCGTACTTTGGCCGCTTGAACTACATCTTCAACGACAAGTACATCGTCACGGGGATTCTGCGCCGGGATGGGTCGTCCCGCTTCGGTTCCAACAACCGCTACGGTATTTTCCCGGCTGGCTCGGTGGCCTGGCGGCTGTCGTCGGAAGAATTTATGAAGTCGCTCTCCTGGGTAACCGATCTGAAAGTTCGCGGGGGTTACGGGGTGATGGGGAACTCGAATAACATCGCCGGTGACAACCAGTTCAGCCTCTACGGCTCGAACCTCGGCAACTCCGCCTACGACATTGGCGGAACCAACTCCAGCACCCAGGAAGGCTACTACCGGACTCGCATCGGCAACCCCGACGGCAAGTGGGAAACTTCCGTCACGTCGAACATTGGGATCGATGGTTCGTTTTTCAACAACCGACTCGAAGTCATTCTCGACGTCTGGCGCAAAGACACCCGCGATTTGATTTACCGCTTGGCCGTTCCCGACGTGGTGGGTTCGTACGCCCAGGCTCCCGACGTAAATGTGGCCCAGATGCGCAACCAGGGGATCGACCTTCAAATCATCACGCGGGGTAAGATTGCCGGCGAAGTGGATTACGAACTCAACGCGACCGGGAGCATCCTGAGCAATAAAATCGTGAAGATTGCCGGGGAGCAAACCTACGCCACCAACTTCAACCCTGGGTTTCGGGGAATCAACCCCATTCGCAACCAGTTGGATCGCCCCATTTCTTCGTTCTTCGGGTATCAGGTGCTGGGCCTCTTCCAGTCCCAGGCGGAAATCGACGCTGCTCCCAAACAAGACGGCGTGACCCGCACCCAGGACGTGACGAAAGATACGGATCGCCCCAATGGCACTGGCCGGTTCCGGTACGCCGATATCAACGGCGATGGGGCAATCACCGCCGATGACCGCACCTACCTAGGCAATCCGGTACCCAAATTCACGGGCGGTTTGAATTTCAAACTCACGTACAAAGGCTTCGATATCGAGACCTACCTGTACACCTCGATCGGCAACAAAATCTGGAACCAGTCGAAGTGGTTTACCGACTTCTATCCTTCGTTTGCCGGGGCCGCTATCAGTTCCCGCGTGAAGGATTCCTGGACTCCTCAAAACACCGGAGCGACCATTCCGATTTTTGAGGCGGCCTCGAACGCCAGCACCAACGCCCAGGCCAATTCGTACTACGTGGAAGATGGTTCGTATCTGCGCCTGCAAAACCTTTCGATCGGGTACAACCTGCCGGTTTCCCTGCTCAACAAGATTGGCCTGCAACGGGCGCGGATCTTTGGTTCGACCAACAACCTGTTTACGATCACCAAGTACCAGGGCCTCGATCCCAGCGTGGGCGGCAATGCCGACACCAACTTCGGGATCGACGTGGGTAACTACCCCATCACCCGGAGTTTCCTGGTTGGCCTCAGCCTCGGTTTCTAACTAAACCTTGAATCAACTCATGAAGCACACATTCAAAAAATCGGCGCTTGGTGCCGTCTTGTTCACCGTCCTGACGACGGTGGCCTGCAAGGATAAATTTTTGGAAATTCCCGTGGTGGCTCAATTGAGCGCCGCCCAATTGAGCTCGAAGGCGGCCGTGGAAGGCTCCCTGATTTCGGTATACGCTATGCTCAACGGTCGAGCCAACCGTCTGGCCTCGGCCTCCAACTGGGTTTGGGGCGGCATTCGTGGCGGCGATGCCAACAAAGGCACGGACCCCGGCGATTTTTCGACCATCAACCCGATCCAGCGCTTCGAGACCTTGGCCTCCGGGGGTGATGTAGGGGCACCCTGGCAGGGTAAATACGAGGGCATCGCCCGCGCCAACGCAACCCTTCGTTTGTTGGCGACCGCAGGCACGGACGTGACGGCCGATATCAAAAAACGCATCACGGCAGAAACCAAATTTCTGCGGGGTTTCAACTACTTCGAGTTGAAGCGCATCTACAACAGCGTCCCTTACATCGATGAAACGCTGGATTATGGCACGGGCATCGAGAAGGTACCCAACTCGCCCGATCTGTACCCGAAAATTGAGGCCGACCTGAAAGCCGCTTACGCCGACCTGCCCGAAACGCAGGCGCAGGTGGGTCGGGTCAACAAGTGGGCGGCGGCCGCTATGTTAGCCAAAGTGTATATGTACCAGAAAAAGTACGCTGAGGCGAAGGCGCTGTATGACCTCATCATTGCCAATGGCAAAACATCGGGTGGGAAAAAATACGGCCTGCTGGCTAGTTTCCCTGAACTTTACAAAGCTGGAAACGATAACAACGAAGAGTCGATCTTCGCTATCCAGGCCGCCGCTAACACGGGAAGCGTCAACAACGCCAACCCCGACTACGACCTGAACTACCCCTACAACACGGGACCCAACGGGCCGGGCAACTGCTGCGGGTTTAACCAGCCAAGTTCGGAGTACGTCAATTCATTCCGCACCACGGCAGCAGGATTGCCCCTGCTCGATGGCTCGTACAATAGCGCCGCTAACGCCGTGAAAAGCGACATGGGTATCCAGTCGAAGGAAGCCTTCACGCCCGATGCTGGGAACCTCGACCCGCGCCTTGACTGGACGGTGGGCCGCCGGGGCATTCCCTACCTGGATTGGATTGATCACCCCGGTGCCGACTGGATCCGGAACCAGCCCAACGGGGGGCCGTATTCGCCCAAGAAATTTACCTACTACAAAGCCGACGTGGGTAAATTCCAGGACAACAGCACGTGGACGCCCGGCTACACAGCTCTCAACTACAACATCATCCGTTTCGCCGACGTGTTGTTGATGGCTGCCGAAGCCGAAATCGAAGTGGGTAGTCTGCCTAAAGCTCTGGAGTACACTAATCTGGTGCGCAAACGGGCCACGAACCCAGCCGGTTTCGTTACCAAAGGAGGCGCTCCCGCCGCAAAGTACGTCATCACGGAATACCCGGCCAGTACCTTCGCCACCAAAGAATCGGCCCGGACCGCCGTGCGTTTCGAGCGCCGCCTCGAACTGGGCGACGAAGGCCACCGCTTCTTCGACTTAGTGCGCTGGGAGGTTGCTGATGCGACCATCAACGCCTATTTGACCTACGAAAGCAGGATTTTGCCCACTACGCTGGGCGGAGCCCGGTTTACGAAGGGCAAAGACGAGTACCTGCCCATTCCGCAAGGTCAGATCGACTTGCAGGGTAAGGACATCCTGAAGCAGAATCCGGGATACAACTAATCCCTCTTAAGGTTAAAAACGAAACCAGCCCCAAGTTCTTGGGGCTGGTTTTTTTGTTTTGGATACGAACTCAAAAGACCTTTAAACGAGACCTAAAATTTTTTACGATTTATTTGCATTAAAAAAAGAGATTATCTAAAATTGTCGGCGTGAAGGAGATGCTGTCAAGTTCAACTCTGACCTGCTTCAAGCTCGCATCGATCCCCACCTCACCCTGATACGGACCCGCCCATGTCCAACCTCTACGCCTCTTGCCGTTTCTATCCTTACTTATTTTCCGCATTCTGCCTCGTAGGGAGTATTCAGGCTGCACTCGCTCAGTCGGGTGATAAAAATTACTCCATTGCCCGTACTTACAAACGCGCCGTTACCTCCCCCAGCGGCAACGTGCAGGACGCTACCCAAAACGTATCGTACTTCGATGGCCTCGGTCGCCCCCTCCAAACCGTAGCCGCTCACGCCAGTCCTCAGGTAAACGGTTCGACGCCTTCCGATTTGGTCAGTCATACCGAGTACGACGGCTTCGGGCGGGTCTGGAAAACTTTCCTGCCTGCCCCGGCCCAAGGCAATGGCGGCTACCAGGGAGGTGCCGCCAGCAATTCACTCAACTACTACAACAACGGCGGCAACGTGTGCAACCCCAACGGCCGGGGCTTCGCCGAAACCCAGTACGAACCCTCTCCCCTCAACCGCGTTTCCCGGCAGTACGGCGGCGGCACCGACCGGGCCGTCGAATTTAGCTACGGTTCCAACGGCGGTGGGGAAGTAAAACGCTACCACGCCTCAGGTAATACCCTTAACCAGGACGGCGATTACGACGGCAGCCAACTTACCTACGTTGAAGCCAAAGACGAAAACGGCAACCGCGCCCGCGAATTCAAAGACAAAGACGGCAAGGTGGTGCTGAAACGGGTGTACAAAGAGGGAGAAGACCTCAGCACCTACTACGTGTACGACGACCTCAACCAGTTGAAGTTCGTGCTTCAGCCCAAGTACCAGGAAGATGGCAACGCCGACAAACACGCCTTCAAGTACGAGTACGACGATCGGGGCCGGATGACCAAAAAGTACATCCCCGGTGGCGGTACCACCACGATGAGCTACAACGACCGCGACCTGCTCACCGAAAGTACCGACGGGCGCAGCAAAACCACCTATTACAAATACGACGACCTGAACCGGGTCACCGAAACGGGCGAGAAAATTGGCGGGAATGAAGAAGCCCTCACCCGCACCCACTACGACAACTACAACCCATCTTTCGGCAACAAGAAGGACTTTGTCAATGAAAACGACGACTACCCCGGCGGCTACCGCAACGACGTGCGCGGGCAGGTAACCGTGACGGCCACGCGGGTGATGAACCCCGACGGGGGTTACGGTCCCTGGCTCTACGCCACGACATACTACGACGAGCGGTACCGCGTCATCCAGATTCTCCGCGACGTGTTCGACCTCGGCGGGCAGGAACGCACCACCCGCAAGGTAGACTTTGGCGGCAAGGTGGAAAAAGAGCGCATTACCCAATCCGTCTCGACGGGCACCAACCGGGTGGAGAAGTTTTTCAGCTACGACCACGCCGACCGCCTGCTCAGCGTGCGCTACGTGGTGAAGAAAGACAACGACGTAAAAAAAGACGTAGTGCTCAGCGCGGCGCGCTACGACGCCATCGGGCAGTTGAAAACCAAATGGCTGCATTCCGCCGACGGCGGCAGTACCTTCCGCGAGCAACTCGACTACTGCTTCATACCCCGTGGCTGGATGCGGCGCGTGACCGGCAAAACCGGCGCGGGCGAAAACTTCGGCGTGGAACTCCGCTACGACGACCCCTCGCAGGTTGGCGCGCAGTACAACGGCAATATCGCCGAAATGCGCTGGCGGCAGGGTACCGGCAGTTGGGTAGGCTACAAGTTCAATTACGACCAGGCCAACCGCCTCACCAACGCCGAGGGCATCGACGGAAATCCCTACCAAGAGTCGATACCCGGCTACGACAAAAACGGTAACATTACCGCCTTGACCCGCAAAAACGGCGGCAGCACCTGGGACAACCTGGGTTACTCCTACGACGGCAACCGCCTTAAAAAAGTAACCGACAACGGCGGCAGCGGCGAGGGCTTCAGCAACGGCTCCTCCGGCGATAACGACGACTACGCCTACGACGGCAACGGCAACGCCACCCAGGATCTCAACAAGGGCATCAACCCCAACGGCCTGGAGTACAACCTGCTCAATCTGGTGCGCCGGGTGAGCATCAGCGGCAAAACCCTGGAGTACCACTACGACGCCACCGGGGCTAAACTGCGCATGAGCAATTCCAACGGGGCCGTGAACACCAAATACGCCGGGGCCTTCGAGTACAACGAGCAGAACTACCTGGTGCGAATTGCCACCGAGGAAGGGCAGATTACCGTGGCCGGAAGCAATTACGAAATGCAGTACTACCTCAAAGACCACCTGGGCAACACCCGCATGGTGCTCACCGAGGGGGGTACGGTGATCCAGGAAACGGAGTATTTTGCGTTTGGGTTGGCGATTCCGCGTTCGGGGATAGGAGTGAATAAGTATTTGTATAATGGAAAGGAAATTCAGCCAGAAATTGGATGGATAGATTATGGAGCCAGAATGTATGACGGAATACTTGGAATGTGGTTCAATGTGGATCCATTAGCAAGCGAATTCTCATCATACTCTCCGTATAACTTTTCACTAAACAATCCTATCAGATTAATTGATCCTGATGGTAGATCTCCGTTCGATGTAATAATAAAGGGGACAGAAAAACAAGCAGCGTTTAATGAATTACAAGCATCGGTAAAGGGGCAGCTTAATTTATCTATGGATGCAAATGGTAAAGTTTCTTATACACAAGTTGGGACAGAAAAACTCTCAAAAGATGCACAACAGTTAACAACTGCGATTAATGACAATTCCGTTGTCGTTAATATAAATGCAGAAAATACAACAAATACCCAATCAGGTAAATTGTACATTGGTGGGGCATTTTCAGGGAATACAGTAACAAAAGGAGCTAATGGCAATACAGTTGTAGCAGAACAAGAAGTAAACCCAGGTGTTTTAAATAAAGTTAGTACAGCTCACGGAAAGCCAGGAGCGGATATTTTACACGAAGTAACAGAGGCATATCAAGGAGGTTTAATATCTCAAAAAAGCGGGGTGTCTTCTCCAGCTTCAAATCAATCGGGTTCGGTTTATCAAAGAGCACACAATAGAGCAACCAATCAATCAGGTCAGATTTTTGAACGTATCTACGATGCTTCGGGTAATGAAATGCAAATGTCACCAAGCGGGGGTTATCCTACAGGAGTTAAGGGTGCTGATTGGTATGTGAACGACAGAAAAGGAAACAAAGTAGTAGACTTGTCTTTTAACTGTAAATCAACATTTTACAACCTCTGATTTTGCCT
>CAXTIG010000021.1:74307-104382 GCA_964244295.1 uncultured Cytophagales bacterium | reverse complement strand
TTGCCTTCAACCTGTGCAATCTCGTTTTGCTAACCTTTTCCTGAACATCTATAATACCTAATGCATACTCGTTGTCGAATCACCCAAATTTGCCGTCATTGTCGTACAGCATCGGTATTTTTTATGCGCTCTTCTTACTTAAAATCTTAAATCTGCCTGTTCAGCGCCCCAAGTTCTCCCGTTTCATCCGCTTCTTACTGCTGGTGTTGGCGGGTCAGCAGGTACTATCCTTTGCGCAGGCATTCGGTGGTTGGTTGTTTGACAGCAACCTTTATTATCAGTTGCACAATCTTCCGAATACCCTCATTGGCGGGTCACTCATCGTCGTTACGGCCCGTAGCCGCTCGCCCCTGAAACCTTATCTACTAACTGGTGGCCTATCGCTCTACCTCATTACGTTTTACCCACTTACGGCTACTCCCCGATTCTATGGATTGACCCCCGTCGAGGAAACGTTTGTGTATTACCCGCCTTTCTTCATGGCGCTCGGCATGGTGATTGACTTGTTCTGTTTCGCGCTGGCGCTGGCGTACCGGAGCCGACTCGTGGAAGTGGAAAAAAATCAGATGCAGGAACGCTACGCGCGCGAACTTGAAGAAAAACTTGCCGAACGCACCGAAGAAGTACAGGCGCAAAGCCGCCAGTTGGAAGCCCAGCACCTCCGCCAAATGAAACTGGGATTTGAGCAAAAACTGGCCGAAACCGAAATGACGGCCCTGCGGGCGCAGATGAACCCGCACTTCATCTTCAACTGCCTCAACTCCATCAAGCTCTACGCCACCGAGAACGAGTCGGGAAAAGCGTCCGACTACCTTACGAAATTCTCGCGGCTCATCCGGCTCGTGCTGGAAAATTCCCGCTCCGAACGCGTAACGCTGCAAAACGAACTCGACGCCCTGCGGCTGTACCTGGACATGGAGGCGATGCGCTTCAAGGATAAACTGCGCTTCGAGGTGCTCGTCGCCCCGGAGGTGGACGCGGATTTTACCGAAATCCCGCCGCTGCTGATTCAGCCTTACGTCGAAAACGCCATCTGGCACGGCCTGATGCACAAGGCCGAAGGCGGCACGGTAACGGTGGACGTCAGCCAGCCGACGGAGAACCTGCTGCGCGTCGAAATCACGGACGATGGTATTGGTCGGGATCGGGCGGCGGCGTTGAAGAGCAAGTCGGCGGGCAAGCACAAGTCGTTCGGCATGAAGGTAACGGCCGACCGGATTCGGATGATCAACCAACTGTACAGCGTCCAGACCCAAGCCCGGATTTATGACCTGATTGATAGTTTCGGGGAGGCTTGCGGTACACGCGTACTTTTAGAAATACCCGTATGAAAGCGCTTCGATACCACCGGTTGTTGCTTTTCGCGTGGCTGTTGAGTTCACTGGCGTGGGGGCAGACGGCCCCCACGTTGCCCGGTGAATCTTCGCCATCGGCTACCCGGCAATCCGACGGACGGATGGCGGTAAATCCGTCAGGAACGTACCGGGCGCCGCGCCAGATTCAACCCCAAACGCCACAACGCCGTCTCCGTGAGCAGCCGTCCGGTCAGCCGATACCGAACCGGGTTCAGGTGCCTAACCGGGCGCAACCAACCACCCCGGTGCTGATCTTTTTTAGTGCCGTCGTGGGGGCGGTACTCTTCATGGGCCTGTTTACGGTCGCGCAATTCCTGCTCAACCGGGATGCGCCGTATGGGTGGTACGCCCTTTATTTGCTGGTCACCGCAACCTGGCTGTGGCAGTCAACCCGGGTAGGGTTGAATGGCGCCGCACCGGCGGACCAGCCACCGCCACCCGCTCAGCCGGTTTTCCTGGCCTGTATGCTGCTCCTGAAGTACGTCATGATTGTGTCGTACATCCGTTTTGTAGGCCATCTGCTCGAAGTGCCCCGGCAACAACCCCGTTTAGACCGCTGGACGCGTTACTATGTCCGGTTCTTTACCTTGTCCGTGCTGGTTTTACTGGCCGAGTTGCTCATCTGGCGTTCGGTCGGGCCGCGTTCGGTTGGGCCGTTGCCCGGACTGCCGGACCACCAGCGCAGCGGTTGGGCTTACGTCTCCATCGGAATTGACGTACTGACCTACGCTGGCCTTCTGTTTCTCATCATCGGTATGCTCCGCATCAGGCACCCACTTACGCGCTACGTGCTGATCGGTTTTGGCTTAATCTTGAGCGCAGCCATGACCGCGACTTTCCTGAAATACACCGGCCTCCCAACGACCGATCAGTTAGCCCGTATGCCGCTGTTTTACGTAGCGGTGACTACCCTGCTCGAGATACTCTGCTTTTCCTTAGCCCTGGGTCGGCGTTTTCAGATCAACAAAGACGAAACGATTCGGACCCAGCAACAACTGATTTGGCAACTCGAAGCAAACCGGCAACTGCAACAAACGCATGGCCTCGAACTGGCGCGAACGTTGGCGCAGCGGGAAGCCGAGGTGCTGACCAAAGCGCACGAATTGGAAGAACAACGGATCAGTCAGCTTCAGTCGGATTTTGTCCGGCAGCTTGCCGAGGCCGAAATGGCCGGGCTGCGCTCGCAAATGAACCCGCACTTTATTTTCAACTGCCTCAATTCCATCAAGCTCTACGCCACCGAAAACGAGTCGGAAAAAGCGTCCGAATACCTCACGAAATTCTCGCGGCTCATCCGGCTGGTGCTGGAAAACTCTCGTTCCGAACGCGTGACGCTGCAAAACGAGTTGGACGCCCTGCGCCTGTACCTGGACATGGAGGCGATGCGCTTCAAGAATAAACTGCGCTTCGAGGTGCTCGTCGCCCCGGAAGTGGACGCGGATTTCACCGAAATTCCGCCGCTGCTCATTCAGCCCTACGTCGAAAACGCCATCTGGCACGGCCTGATGCACAAAGCCGAAGGCGGCACGGTGAGCATAAGCTTGGAACTGCCCGAACCCGACCGCCTGCGCGTCACCGTCGCCGACGACGGCGTGGGGCGGGCCCAAGCCGCCGAACTGAAAAGCAAGTCGGCCACGCCGAAAAAGTCGTTCGGGCTGAAAGTCACCGGCGAGCGGATTGCGCTCATCAACCAGTTGTACCAAACCCACACCCGCGTGCAAATCCACGACCTCGTCGGTGCCGACGGCCACCCGGCCGGGACGGAGGTGGTGCTGGAAATACCGATTTAACGCGTGATTGGGTGAGGGAGTGATTGCGTGAGAAGGAAAGACAGACTGCATTTCTATCATTCAATCACTCCCTCACCCAATCACTCAATAAACAATGCTCAAAGCCATCCTCATCGACGACGAACCCGATTGCGTGCGGCTGCTGGCCCGCGAACTGGCGACGCATTGCCCCCAGGTGCAGGTGGTGGGGCAAACGTCGAGCAGCGAAGAGGGCCTGCGGTTGGTGCAGGTGCTGCAACCCGACCTGCTGTTTCTCGACATCGAAATGCCGCGCCTGAACGGCTTTCAACTCCTCGAACAACTGGGCGACGTGTCCTTCCACCTCGTGTTCGTGACGGCCTACAACGAGTTTGCCGTGAAAGCCTTCCGCTTCAGCGCCCTTGATTACCTGTTGAAACCCATCGATTCCGCCGACCTGCGCGAGGCCGTGCGCAAAGCCGAGCGGCGTCCGGGCGTGGACGGGCGGCAGGTCGAAAGCCTGCGCACCCAGTTGCAAACCGGGCAACTGGCCGACAAAATCGCGGTGCCCTACCAAAACGGGGTGATGTTTCTACCCATCGCCGAGGTGGTGTACTGCGAAGCCGACAGCAACTACACGCGCGTAGTAGCCACGCAGGGTCGCCAGTTTCTGCTCACCCGCACCCTGCGCGAAGTGCAGGAGGTGCTCGAAACCCGCAATTTCCTCCGCGTTCACCGGCAGTACCTCGTCAACCTCGACCACCTCCAGCGGTACGTCCGGGGCGAAGGCACCTACCTGGTCATGACCGACGGCACGAGCATCCCCGTGGCCCGCAACCAGAAGGAGCGGTTGGTGCAGCGGTTTGGGTGGATTTGATGGGGGTGGGGATTGGGTAATTAGGTAAATGGGTAACGAGTTAAAATTCAAGAAACTACTCAATTACCCTCCTCTCCAATCAAAAAAAGGCCTGTTCGCGATGAACAGACCTTTTTTTGATTGGAGAGGATGAAACGAAGAATTAGAATTTAAACCCAATATTCACACCCAGAATCCGGCGCTTGCTGGTGTTGGAATCGTTGAGTACATCGGCAAAACCGTGGTGATATACGAAACCGAGCATCACCGGGCCAGCGTCAAAGCCTAGGCCCACCAGCCCGTTGACGGTTCCATTGCGGAAATCACCCTGCTCAAGATTGAACTCGTTGGTATTTACCCCGACCGGAATGGCGTACTCGGCCCCGAATTGCAGGCGCACCGCCGACACGCCCCGCTCGGATTGCACGAGTTTCACCCCAATGTAGGCGGGCAGGTGGACGTACTGTTGGTTGATGCTGGCCGTGATGTCATCCACACTGGCCCCATCGCCGGCTTTGTAGAAATCGCTGCTCGACGTAAAATACTCCGCCCCGATCTGCCCGTAGATTCGGCCACCGCCCCGCAGGAAAAATCCGAGTTGGTAGCCTAACCGGCCCGTTAGTTCATTGCCATCAACATCCTCGCCTTCAAAGCGGGTCGAATTAACTCCGCCGTACACACCGAAGGCAAAGTTCTGGTAGCCCTTTTTCTTACCCTTTTCAGCTTCTTCTTTCTTCTGGCCCTCGGTTTCTTTTTTTCCGTCCTTAAACCCTTCGTCGTACACGCTGCGAAGGTCTCTTTCGGTGTAACGGCGCTCGTCATCGTTGCGACGGGAAGAGCCGTAGCGACGGTCGTCGCGGTCGTCGTAGCGCTGACCAAAGGCCAGGCTGGTGCTGAACAGGCCAGTGATCAGCAGGGTAAGTTGCAGAGTTGTTCTCATGTGTTAATGAATGAAGTCTGTTAATGAATGAAGTCGGTAGCGGCCAATAAAACTTCGTGCCGCCCGGCTAGCCCTGCCGTGGTTTGGATAGTTCCGACCGATGGCCTGGCCGAAGCAGTTCAAAGAGGAATGATATTTTTTTCGATTACCAGAACCGTATCAACTTCATCAACCAACAAATCAAATGAAAAAGACGCTACTTGGTCTGACCCTGGGAGTAGGGCTAAGCTTCTCAGGATGGGCACAAAGCAAGCAGTACGACGTTTGGAACGTGGGCCTGCGCCTTGGCGAGCCGTTTGCGGTCAATTTTCGGAGTTACATCAGCGCCCGTAACGCCGTGGACGTGAACGTGGGGCTAAATGGGGGCATCTTGAGTACCCGGCGCAACTACGGCAGCCAGGGGCAATACCGCCGCGCCGGGCTGGCCATCGGGGCCAACTACCTCACGCATTTTGCGCTCAACGGGGCCGGAAACTTCCGGGCGTACTACGGCTTCGGCGGACAGGTCAACTCCCGCCGCAGTTATCCCGATCGGTTGGCGGGCGATTACGAACGGCGGCTCTCGCTTGGGCCAACGGGCGCAGTGGGCGTGGAGTACATTCAGTTTGGTACGCCATACTCGTTTTTTGGCGAAGGCGGGCTGTACGTCGAGGCGCTGCCCCGCCCGTTTTTTACCCAACTTCAACTCGGGCTGGGAGTACGGGTTAAGATTTTGTAGGTCGCGTGGAGCAAAAAAAGAGACCAGAGTTAGGGCAACGCTGGTCTCTTTTTTTGCCGGTTTTGTACCCAATTTCTAATCGCCAAGTATTCAAAAAAAAGAGCCGTTCGGCATGAACGGCTCTTTCTGCGGCGGTACATCAGCGAGGTCAGTTTTTGGCTTCCTTCAATTGATCCTCCAGGTCATCCACCATCCGGTTGGTATCGCGCTTGAACTTCTTCCAGTCATCGCCTTTCTGACGCTTCACCTGAAAATACGATTTCTGCAAATCATTCCGCTTACCTTCCAGTTCTTTCAAGAGATCCTCGCGGGTTTTGCGGTCTTTCTTATTTTCGTTTTTAGGGGCTTCGGCGAGTTCGTCCACCCGCTCGTCAAGCGCATCAAGTTGTTCCTGAATCCGCTCGGTAAGTTCCTGCTTCTCGCGATCGTCGCGGTTGCCGCTATCACGATCGTTCCGGTCCGCGCGGCTGCGGCTTTCGCTGGTGCGATCCTCAGTGTCGTCGCGGTCCCGATTGCTGCTGGAGCGACTACTGTACCGATCTTCATCGTCGCGATCCCGGCTGCTGTACCGCTCGTCGTTGTTGCGCTCCCGGTTGCTGCTCCGCTCCTCATCGCGGTCATCACGATTGCTGTAGCGTTCGTCGTCGCGACTACGGCCCCGGCTGCTGTAACGGTCGTCGTTCAGGTCACTCCCGGACCGGCTCTCGTTTTGGCTTCGGTACCGATCTTCGGAGTCGCGATCATCCCGATCTCGGCTTATGCTCCGGCTGCTGTATCGTTCGTCGTCCCGATCATCGCGGCTGCGGGCGGTGTTTCGGCCATCGCGGGCGTTGTCCTGACGGTCGGCATCGCGGCGGTACTCATCAACCCGGTCTTCGGTGCGGTCGGCAGTTTGTTCTACCCGGTTTTTAGCCCGTTGGTAACCATCCTGCACGTCTTCCTTCACATCGTTGGCCTCCCGTTTCACGGCGTCCGTGCCCGTCTCCTTCCTGGATTGATCTTTACGCAGCGAGGTCCGTTCCCACACCGAGCAGGAGGACAAAAACAACGTGGCCGACAAGGTTCCAACTAAAATAAGATGCTTCTTCATGGCTGGTCAATGAGTTGATGAAGTGTAATTCGCCTGTAAGGGTAAAAAACGCCATTCCACTTAGGCGTAGCCCGGCGTGACCGACGACAGCGAAAGAACTGAATGGGAAATGCCTCAGAGTGGGGAAAGCTTTACCGGCAAAAAACGGCGTGTAATCCCCCCAAATAGCGGTTCAGCCTGCGTAGTACCCCAGCGCCCGGCGCATTTCGGCGGGGGTGACGGGTACGTCGAAGCGGCAGTCGCCGAGGCCGTTGAGGAGGGCGAAGCGCACCTGACCGGCCTTATTTTTCTTGTCCTGGCGGGTGAGGAAGAGGATGGGGTCGAAGTCGGATGCTTGCAGGGAAATTTTTCCAAAAACCGAAAAAACAAACTCTTCGATTTGAGCCAGTGAAGCGGTATCGAGCCAACCGCGTCGGTGGCTGAGGTAGCTTTCGGCGAGCATTCCGGCGGCAATGGCCTCGCCGTGGAGCAGGCGCTTTTTGGGGTCGGGCAGGAAATGCGTCTCGATGGCGTGGCCCAGGGTGTGGCCGAAATTCAGAATTTTCCGCAGGCCCTGTTCGGTGGGGTCTGCGTCGGTGATGCGCTGCTTGATGCCCACCGAGTGGTCGATGAGCGCGGGCCAGTCCTGCTGCGTGAGGTCGAGGCGGCGGAGGCGATGCCAGGCGTAGGCATCGGCGATGAGGCAGTGCTTCACCACCTCGGCGAAACCCGAACGCAACTCACGCGGCGGCAAGGTTTCGAGAAAACTGGGGTCGATGAGCACGGCGGCTGGACTCTGAAACACGCCGATGTGGTTTTTCAAACCCCCGAAATCCACGCCCAGTTTGCCGCCCACGCTGGCATCCACCTGCGCAAGCAGCGTGGTGGGTAGTTGGGCGAAGGCGATGCCGCGTTTGTACGTGGCGGCGCAAAACCCGCCTAAATCGCCGATGACGCCCCCGCCCAGGTTGAGCAACAACCCGTGCCGGTCGAAGGCCGCATCGGTCAAAGCTCGCCAAACCCGCTCGGCGGTGCCGAGGTGTTTTTCGCCTTCTCCGCTTTTAATTTGAATCAAAACGTGTTTCGGCAACAGCGGTTTCACCTTCGGGTAGCAGTAGCGGCGGGTGTGTTCGTCCACCAGCACGGCGAGCTGCGTGGGGGCGGTTTCCCGTAAAAAAACGGGCAGGCTTTCGGCGAGGGGGGCGATTTGGACGGACATGGGGATTTCAAAATAAGTAAAAACAAGGAAGAAGAAAGGAAGAATGAAAAAAGGGGATAGCCTTCTTCATTCTTCCTTTCTTCTTCCTTGTTTTTCAATCAACCGCATTTTTTAGTCAACCACCGCGTCCTTTTTCCAAATCCGATTCTGGCCTTTTCGTAGCGCGTACGCCACGCAGGCCAGACCAAACAGCACCGCCGGGAGGCTCAACCACTGGCCCATGTTGAAGGCCATGCCCTCCTCGAAGGCCACCTGGTTTTCTTTGAAAAATTCCCACACGAAGCGCAGCACGAACACCCAGACCATAAACAACCCGATGAGCGTACCCTGGGGCAGGGCCGTTTTGTAGCGCCGCCAGAGGGCGTACATGATGAAGAATAACACCAGACACGACAGCGACTCGTACAACTGCGCCGGGTGACGCGGCTCCAGACCGTAAACGCCGCGCAAGTACTCCGAGTCCTGCAAAAACAAGAACGCCCAGGGCACGTCGGTGACAACCCCCAGAATCTCGGAATTCATCAAATTGCCAAAGCGAATGAGGCAACCGCAGAGCGCGGCGGTGATCGCGACGCGGTCGGTAATCCAGAGGAAATTCATTTTGTACCGCCGGGCAAACAGCCACAGCGCCGTAAGCAGACCGATGGACGCCCCGTGACTCGCCAGTCCCCGGTAGGGGGGAATGAGCATATCGAGAAACCACTCGCCGGGGTGTTTTAGTAGCATGGGCGTTTCGTAAAACAGGTAGTGCCCTACCCGCGCGCCGATGACGGTCGCCAGCACCATGTACAGCGTGAGCGTATCGACGAGTTCTTCCTTCACGCCTTCGGCGCGGAAAATATGAACCATGATGCGCTGGGCCAACAGAAACGAAAGGGCGAAAAGCAGGCCATACCAACCCACGGAAAAACTGCCAATTTTGAAGATTTCGGGATTGACATCCCAGGTGATGTAGGTGAAAAGCATACGGGGCGCGTCGTTAAAAGCGGCCAAAGATACCGATTGAAGCGGGAATCTGACGAACTTGTCGCCCGGCTTCCTGGGTTGTTCAAGCCCGGCTCCACTGGGGTTTCCATGAAATTTTTGCTGATTGCCCTAATTCGTTTTTACCAGGCGGCGATTTCGCCCTACCTCGGCGGGTCCTGTCGGTTTACGCCCACCTGCTCTCAGTACGGTGTTGAGGCCGTCCGCAAACACGGGGCGTTGCGGGGCGGTTGGCTGGCACTGCGGCGCTTTGCCCGCTGCCACCCCTGGGGCGGACACGGGTACGATCCGGTGCCGTGAGGGGGAGGAAATATAACTGTCGCTGTCATCCTGAAAGGACCTTGTTGGACGACCGTTCCCGTTTCCGGAAATTAAACGGTAGTCCAACAAGGTCCTTCCAGGATGACAACATTTTTCGTTCAATACTGCAAATCCCTCACGCCAAAGGGCCGCTTGGGTTCGCTGCCCAGAATCTGCCGCAGCACGGTGTTGAGCGTGACGGGGTCGTTGTCGAAGCCGCCGTGCGAATTGCTTTGGCTGAAAAACGCCAGGTCGGTATCGGAAGCCGCGTAGCTTTTCCCGGCAATCACCAGCCGGGGTACGCCCCCGTCGGAACCGTTGAAGAGGGCCGTCACTTCGGCATCCAATTCGCCCTGCGAGCCGTCGGGCAGGGCCTGGAGGAACCGTTGCATTCCCAGCAGCGGCGTTTCGCGCTCGCCCTCGAAGGCGTTGCTCACCAAATACAGCAGCGAGCGCCCGTAGGGGCCGACGCTGTCGTCGCGCTCGCCCGCGTCGCTGAGTACGTAGAGCCGGGGCCGGGGGCAGGTGCCTTTTTTGATGTAAGGCAGGAGCAAATCCCGAAACTCATCGACCCGCAGCGCCGGGGCCAGAAACTGCAAGGACTTGAAAGCCGACCCCAACCCGGCCAGGTGTTCGATGGCGTGGGCGGTGAAAATGCTCCCCGCGCTGTGCGCCACCACGTGAACTTCCAGCGCCTCGAAGGCGGCGGCATCCAGGCTGCTCAGGGCCTGCCCGGCGTAGCGGGCGATGAGTTCCATCGCGCCCTGTTTCTTTGGGTTCGGGTGGTTGGAGGCGAAGCGGGCGTTTTGTTTCATCTCGCTCCAGAGCGCCGTGCCGGGGCGCGCCAGGGTGAGTTCGAGGGTGCGGTCTTTGGCTTCGTAGAGGCCCTCTCGGAGTTTTTTGAGCCAATCGGCTACCCCGGCGGCGCGGTCGTTAGCGCTTAGGTAGTCCTGAAGAAGGCCGTTGAGGGTTTCGACCACGCCCGTTTCCCACATCAGGTGGATGGGATAAATCTCGTTTTCGAGCAACACGTCGCGGAAGGCCAGGATGCGCTGGGCCACGCTGCGCTCGGAGTTCAGCCCGCCATGGAGGTAGAGCAGGATGCGGCGTTTTTTCCAGGTTTTCGTTGCTTCGAGCACCACGTTGGTAAACAGCCGCTCCACGTCGGGTTCGGTGTTCCAGTAGTCGCCACTGGTGGAGAGTTCGCCGTTGTTGCCGATGTCGACCATGTACGGACGGATTTTTTCGAGTGAAATTACCGCCTGCGCCCGCTGGAGGCCCGCCGTGGTTTCGGTGTTGCCCTGCGCCCACAAGTCGGCCCGGAGCGGTACGCCCAGTTGCATTACCCACACGTCGGTGGCGTGGAGGAGGTAGTCTTCGTAGGGCAGCAGCGCGAAGCCGCCGAAGCCCCATTCCTCACCCCAGGAGTTTTGCACCACGAAGCCGTGCTCAGTGTAGCCCACCAGCGCCACCGCGTGCCCGCCGTCGGCCCGGCCCCGGCGCTCGATGACCGGCAGACTGATGACGCGTTCGCCGCCCAGTTCGTAGGTTTCGGTCGAGGGGCCAGGCGTGCCCCAACCTTCGTGAACCATCAACGTGCAGTACAAAATGCCGGTTTCGGCCAGGGCCGAGTGCATATCGCGCACGTCGCGGTGCATCACCCGGTAAAACGCCCCGCCCGGCGTATTGCGGGCCGAGTCGGCCACGGTGCGCTGGCCTTCGGCGTCGAGGGGGCGGTAAAAACCACCCAGCCCGCGCTGTTTGTCCTTCCACTCCTCACGGGTACACACGCCGTGGCGCAGCCAGCCTTTCATGGCCCCGCGCGCCGAGGAGCCTTCGTATTTCTGGCCCGGCCATTCGTCATAAAGCCGGGCCATTTCGTACAGCATCCGGGGGCTGACCGAGCGCTTCACACCCCGGCGGGCGAGCAGAAAATTGATGGCCCCCGCCAACGCAAACCCGGTGCAGGCCCCTTCTTTTCCCTGGTCCAGAATTTCGGGTACCTGGTCGAGGTTGATGACCCGGTCGGGGATGGAGCCGAGACTGGGTGGGTAAAACCAGTCGCGCACGTCCACCCGGTCGGGGGCGGCGTCGAGGGTTTTCTTCAGGCGGTCGGCGGCGCTGCGCTTGCGTTCGGGCAGGCGGCGTTCCTCGGCGTCGGGGCGGGTGGTTTTGGGGCCGGAGGGGTCGGCGGGTTCGGGGGCCGTCGTGACCGGAGTCACCTCCACGTCCGGGCGCGCCGCCCGCATCGGGTCGGCCATCCGGGGCGTGGTGGTCTGCACCCCGGCGATGACCCGCGCCCAGTCGAAGGCCGGGCCGATGTCCCACTTCCCGCTGGGGCGGTAGTTGACGTGTGAGGTGATGCCCCGGAAAGCGGCGATGTCGTCGAGGGCTTCGTCGCGTTTGGAGAGCGGCAAAAATTCGCGCTCGATGCCGTAGCGGGCCGTCAGGAAGCGGAGGAGTTTAATCAGACTGTCGTACTGCGCGTCGGTGAAGGTGGCATAAAATTCGTGTTCGCGGTAGGCGGGCACCTGGGTGTAGAGGGTAGTTTCGGCTACCGTGCAGTACACGTCGGGGCGCTCGGCGGTGCTGTAGGCGGTGTGCAGGTCGTTGCCCTCGCGCCGGAGCCAGCCGATGTTGGAGAGTTCGATGCCCACGCTCGTGCGGCTCATGGCTTCGTTGCCGCCTTTGCTGCCCTTGCCGAGATGAAATGACCAGAATTTCGAGGTCCAGAGGTTGTAAATCCGCCCGTCGCGGGCGATGACGAAGGGCACCGAGACGTGGTCTTCGGGCGTGGTCAGCCGGGCCACGTCGCCCTTGAGGTAGCCCGCCGTGAAGTGCAGCACGATGCGGTTTTTGGGGAAAACTGCTTCGAAAAAAAAGCTGTTGTCCCCGTTTTCGCGCGTACAGTCCACCATCGCGACCGGTTCGCCGGTGCCCGGCACATGGGTGTCGAAGGGCCGGAGGCGGAATTTTTTGCCTTCGCTGTCGAGGCCGGTGTCGAAAAAAGAGCGTTCGTGTTTGGGAATCAGGGAGGCGTTCATGGGCGTAGCGGGGGAGGTTGGGAGGGAGCAAGCTAGCCGGTTTTGTGATTCGTCCGGCGGAAAGCTAGCGAACGGTGGAAATGCCGAAAGTCACGGGCGGTTTTTTCGTAATGCAAATCAAGAATCCCATCCATAGCGAGGGACTATTTTTTCGTCCCTCGATTCGCGTTCAGTCTACCCACACCGAACCACGAATTCGTTATCTTTGGTCAAAACCCATTCGCCCATGTTGAGCCAGCCCCTCACCCGCGTTTCGGAAGAAGAGTACTTCGCCCTTCTCCGCGAATCGACCCAAAAACTGGAATACCACGACGGCGAGGTGGTGGCGATGGCCGGTGCCCAACTGCCGCACAACGTGCTGGCAAGTAATCTGATGCGTTTGTTGGGAAACTGTCTGATAGAAGGCGAATGCCTCGTACTCAACAGCGATATGCTCGTTCACCTGGCCGACTGCAACAAGTACGTTTTCCCCGACCTGGTCATCGTGTGCCAGCCCCCCGTGCTCACCAGCCGCTATGGACTCGACACGCTGAAAAACCCGGAAATCATCGTCGAAATCCTCTCGGATTCCACCGAGCTGACCGACCGCACGGAGAAATTCGACTGCTACAAGCGCATCGCCAGCGTGCGGGAATACGCGCTGGTTTCCTCGAAAAAAAAGAAAGTGGAGGTCTTCCGCCGCACCGCCACCAACGAATGGCTGTTGCACGACTACGCCCCGCCGGAGGCCACCGTGAAAATCGGAACCTGCGAGTTTCGGTTCGAAGAATTGTACCGGAAGGTGGTGCTGACCGGCGTGGAGGCGAACTGATTTTTTCGACAAATTCCGTAAAAAAAAACGCCATGCACGAATTAGCCGTGCAGATTCTCGAATCATCACAAGCCCCGCAGATTATCCGGCAGGTGCAGGCCGCGCTGGCGGATGAAACTACCCGTCGTCAGGCTTTTTACGAATGGCTGACCGACGACGTAAAAGCCGAATTCATCAACGGCGAAGTGGTGGTGCATTCCCCGTCCCTGCACCGACACAACGCCACCGTGCTGTTTCTCGGCACGTTGCTCAACGCTTTCGTGATGGACCGAAATCTGGGTATGGTGTTGGTGGAAAAAGCCCTCGTCGAACTGACCCGCAACAGCTACGAACCCGACATCTGCTACTTCGGCCCGGCCAAATCCGCCAGCATCCAGCCCGACCAGTTGTACTACCCCGCCCCGGATTTGGTCGTGGAAGTGCTGTCGAAAAGTACCAGGAAAATAGACCGGGAAACCAAGTTTGAAGACTACGCCGCCCACGGTGTGGCCGAATACTGACTCGTGGACCCCACCCGTCAAACCATCGAACCCTTCACGCTCGACGCCGACCTCGAAGCCTACGCGGCGGAGGGAATTTTTCGGGTAGGGCAAACGGTGAGCAGTTCGCTGCTGCCGGATTTCGTGCTTCCGGTGAAGGCAGTTTTCGAGGCGGGGGCGAATGTGGCGGCGTTGCGGGGGCTATTGGCGGCCTGACGACTCACCCTTTCTTAAGCACCTCCACGCCTTCGGCTTTCAGGTATGCGCCGATGTTGATGACGACGCCCTCCAGCAGTTCGAGGTTCAGTGACCAATAGCGAACCAGCACTTCCTCCCCTGGGCGGAAAATAAAAACCTTCTGCACCCCACTCAGCGCCCAGAACACGGTTTCCACGCCAAAATTCAGGTACGCCTGGGCTTTGTCGAAGAGGTAATCCACCTCGCTGGTTTTCTCCAGTTCAATTTTTACGTCCACCTCGATGGAAATTTTCGGGGATACGTCCACGTAACGAGTCGTGATTTTATCGGGCGTCAGTACGGCCCGGTCGTAAATCAGTACGTCGCCGGAGGCGTTTTCGTATTTGCTGAATTGCCAGGTTGGTCTACCGATAAGAACATGGTAGCGGGTTTTGTCCAAAAACCGATTGGCAATGGTGGCAACGTAGGAAACGAGGAATGCCTGCAATCCACCCGAGCCCCGAATTTCCCCTTCTTTTTTAAGCCCTTTCAACACCTCGCGATAGCCCCGGCGGTAGTAGGTGCGCCCGCCCCAGCGTTCATACACGAGCGATTCGGGAATGCGGCGGCGGGTGCGGGGTTTGGATTCGGGCGTGGGCAGCATGGCAGCGATTGGGGTGCTTGGGATGTCTAAATTGGGGATTTTTCGGGAAATGAAAAAGCCTCCGGCTGGGGGGGGTAGGACAAGTTTATCAGCCCACCACTTGAGTGGTGGGAAAAAGAACCGATGGGTTGCTTGGGTGGAACCGTTTCAACGGTTTTCCGGCCAGCAAACCGTTGAAACGGTTCTCAATCCACCCCGGTCTCCTGCTTTCCCCTGATTAAAATCAGGGGCTGATAAACTTGTCCTACACCCGGCTGGGGAGGCGGTTGGAAATTTAAGTGGGAAAGCGAGTTACAAACTTCAGCGTTGAGCGTTCGAGCGCTTGGCGCACCTCACCGCGCCGATACCCGAAACGCCGCCGGACTCAGGCCCGTTTTGCTTTTAAACAGCCGACTGAAATACTGAGGGTACTCGAAACCCAACTGAAAGGCCGTTTCGTTGATCGACAGCGAGGTAGTCAGCAATAGTTGTTTCGCTTTTTCGATCAGGGCGTGGTGAATGTGCTGTTGCGTGTTCTGGCCCGTCAGCGAGCGCAGCATATCGCTCAGGTAGGCGGGGGATACGTGGAGTTCATCGGCGAAAAACTGGACGGTGGGCAGCGGTTGATCGCCGTCTTGGGCAAAAAAGCCGGTCAGCCGGGCCTCGAAGCGGCTCAGCAGGTCGTGTTCGGCGCTGCGCCGGGTTAGGAATTGTCGGTGGTAGAAGCGGTTGGCGTAAGTCAGCAACACGTCGAGTTGGGAAACGATAACCTCCTGACTGAACGCGTCGATGGGCTGCTCGTATTCCCGCCGAATGCCGTGCAGCAGGTTGTCCAAGACGCTTTCTTCGCTGGCCGACAGGTGGAGGGCTTCGTGAACCTGGTAGGAGAAAAACCCGTAACCGGCCATTTTTTTGCCCAGCGGGTACCGGAGCAGTAGGTCGGGGTGAAACACCAACATCCAGCCGCTTACCTCCGAGGTATCCAGCGAATCGTCGGCGGCAAATACCTGGCCGGGAGCCAGAAAAAACAGTACGCCTTCGCCGAAATCGTAGGACTGGTGCCCGTATTTTACTTTACCCTTCAGGTTTCTCTTCAGCGAAATGGTGTAGAGTTGCTGCACGACCGGGGTCATCACGCGGGGCAGGTCGCGGCAGGCGGCCAGGTCGAGAACCGTCAGCAGGGGGTGCGTCGGCGCGGGCAGGCCGTAGAACCGCGTGTAGTCCGTCACGGTAGTCAGCACGCGGAAATCACTGGGGGGATGTTTCATCGGAGTAAAAAATAAGTAGGCCGAAGAGGGGCCAGGCGGGCAATCCGCCTGATCCCCCTTCGGTACCACGATCGGTGAATGAATGGCCTCAGAAAACGGGGTACGCCGCGCCCGCCGTGCTGCCCACCGGCATGATGGCTTCCAGTTCGGCCAGTTCGGACGCGCTCAAGGTCAGACTGGCTGCCGCTACGTTGGCTTCCAGGTAGGTTCGGCGCTTGGTGCCGGGAATCGCCACCACGTCCTGGGCCAGTACCCAGGCCAAGGCCAGTTGCGCGGGCGAAACGCCCTTCGTCTCGGCCAGCGTTTTTAGCTTCTCCACCAGCGCCAGGTTTTTGTAAAAATTTTCGCCCTGGTAGCGGGGAAAGTTGCGCCGGAAGTCGGTGGCCTCGAAGTCGTCCGGGGTTTTGATCTCGCCCGACAAAAAGCCCCGGCCCAGCGGCGAGTAGCCCACGAAGCCAATGCCCAGCGCCCGCGTGGCTTGCAGCACGCCGCTTTCTTCCACGCCCCGGTCGAAAAGGGAATACTCGGTCTGCAAAGCCGTAATCGGGTGAACCGCGTGCGCCCGGCGCAGGATGTCAGCCGGCACTTCGGAGAGGCCGAGGTAGCGGACTTTGCCTTCTTCCACCAGGCGGCTCATTGCGCCCACCGTCTCTTCGATCGGCGTAGCCGGGTCGAGGCGGTGGAGGTAGTAGAGGTCGATAAAATCCGTGCCCAGGTTTTGCAGGGAACGCTCCACCGACTTGCGCACGTACTCGGGCCGACCGTTGAAGCCGCCGGTCATGGCCCCCTGGTCATCGACCTCGTAGCCGAATTTGGTGGCGAGAATGACCCCGTCGCGCTTCCCGGCCAGGGCCTTGCCGACCAGTCGCTCGTTTTGGAGCGGGCCGTAGATGTCGGCGGTATCGAGCAGGGTCACGCCGAGTTCCAGCGCCCGGTGGATGGTGGCGATGCTTTCGGTTTCGTCGGCGGGGCCGTACACGTTGTATTCGCCAATGCCCGTCATGCCCATGCAGCCGAGTCCTTCGATGGATACGTCCAGGCCCTGGCTGCCGAGGGTGATTTTTTTAAGGGTGTTCATAGTTTGTTGTTATGGTTGAACATCAATCACTTTTTTTACTCTACAAAGGTCGGAGTAC
Source organism: uncultured Cytophagales bacterium (assembly GCA_964244295.1). GTDB lineage: Bacteria > Bacteroidota > Bacteroidia > Cytophagales > Spirosomataceae > JAJAZB01. Next base: position 87,635 of record CAXTIG010000021.1, on the reverse strand, counting down.
GACTACTGGTCGGGAGTATACAAACTGCGGTTTCTGCAACACAAAATGGGGCGTGGTCAGCTTGGCAGCGGTTAGTATAGCCATCGGAGCGGATTTGAAGATTTTTTAGAGAACAGAAAAGCCTCCGGGAAGGGAGGCTTTTAGGGTTCGTGCAGGAAATAAAGATTGATTGGCTCAATCCAACGGGTTGATGACGCGCAGACCCGCGATACCCGAAAAATCAGCGGTGTTTCTCGTCACCAGTTCGACGCCGTGAACCAACGCGGTGGCGGCAATCAGCGCGTCGCCGAGTTTCATGGTTTTCTACTGCCGGAGTTCGGTTGCTTTTTCGGCAACGAGTTCATTAAAAGGCAGCAGCAACAGCAACCGAAACACACTTTCAAAGTAGCGAATCTGTGCGGGGGTGATGCGGGAATAGCCCAGGGTTTCAACCCGGCTGACGATGGAAACCGCGTTGGCTGAGTCGGTTACGTACGGCAAAAGCAGTGATTGGTGCTCTGCCTCGCCTGGGTAAATCAGGATGTTAGAATCGAGCAATTGCACGGTTATTCTTCGCGGTAGGGTAAGGCGCGTTCCTCGCGCACGCGTTGCTGATAGGCCAGCGCACCACCAAACGCAGCCATGTCGCAGCCTTGCCGGATGATGCGCAGGGCCTCTTCCCGCTCCGTTTCCGATGGAGCCGAGGCTACTTCCGTTCGCTGAAAAGGAATGTGCAGGCGATGGAGCAGGGGCAGCAACACCTGCACGTCGCGGTCGTCGCTGAGGTCTATGAGCAAGCGGGTCATGGGTGGTGTGGTTGGGGAAGCAAGGTAGGTGGTTTTGATTTCAGGTGAAAATCAGTGCCTTGACGAAGGAGTATGAGTGGCAAACCCGCGCCTCGAAGGAATTCTACTCCTCCAACAGCTTCATTCCCGCTGCCTCGCCCTCCTCAATTGCCACTTCCACCGCCCGCTTCGCCTTTTCAAGCAGTTGCTCGGATTGGGTTTTAAGAACGTTACCTTGAAGCACCTGCTCAATAATTTTATTCTCCAATTCAGGTTCGACAAAGGGAATGTAAAATTGCTCCAAATCTTTTGGATACAATTCCTGTTGGGCCGAGCCTGCACTGAGTTGGTCCGTTTGCAAACGACCAATTTGCGAGTTGATGACGAACGCAACGTAAATCGGGTTTCCTTGCGAAAGGCGAATCATATTGACGTGATTACTCGCTAAAGCTCGCTCATTACTCAGGTAAACCTGCGTTCGGCCAATGTTGGCCCCGGTTGTATAGGTCAGAATGTCATTTTCGAAAACCTGAGCACGTTCCTGAATCTTCCAATTCTCTGCCGAAGTCTTCTCAAAGTTTTTGTAATCAAGTTCGGTTTCTAAAATATGGCGACTGTTGATAACTGACAACGTGCCGAGTTCATCGTAAAGAGGTTGCAATCCCCGTGCGTTGAACTTAGTTAATTCGCCTAAATTTTTTACGGTCAGAGCGTTACTCCGGACTAACGTTTCCTGCTGTTCAAATTTCGGCTGGTAGTATTCAGAATCCAGCCGACCCGAAGTTTGAAAAGAGCTTGAAAACGATTTTATATTTGTAACTAACTGACTTTTAGATAGTTTACCCCCCCCCCCCAATTTTAGGAACTTCCAATCTTTCCAGCAACGCCCGCTCCGCCGCTTGGTACAACGAGTGGGATTCTTCCCTCTTTTGGTTTGCCAGTTTTACGGTAGATTCGATTTGATTTTGAAAATCATTTGAAAGTTTAGGAATTAAAAGTTTTTCAATTTGAGATAAATAAAGGTGTTGCTGAATTGCTCCGGCCTGTAACCGGTGCATTTGAAGCAATCCAAATCTTGAATTTAAAAAAGTCGCAAGAAAAAAAGGATTTAAATTTCGAGTCTCTATTTTTGCGATATCTTGATTGGAATTCATGGGATATTTCCAATTTTCTAAAGCAACAGTTGCATTGCCAACTGTTCCTGACATTGTCACCAAAACCATTCTTGGTTTTACTTCGGATTTCCAAAGAAGTGAGTTTGATTCCAAATCAATTTGCAAAACGTCATCAAAACTAACTACTCCGTTCTTGATGTTTAAACAACGAATAAAAGGAATACCCTTTTCGACAAACCGAACATAATTTGTTAAAGAGTAAGCACCAAAGCTCTTTAAATCAGAGATTTGATTTATTAACCGGTCATGATTGATACTCTTGAGATACGATTCGGTTTGAAGAAAGTCTTTTCTGAAAAAATCTGAGTCATAGCGAAGCTCAAGATTGTTTTCAAGTACTTTTTTCCAACTCACCTCCGAAATTTCCAGCCCCTCCAACAGTTCCCGGTAGCGGGTTTCATTGAAGGGGCTTAGGGAAAAAAAGGTAATTTCTCCTTGCGGGCAAACTCCGCGAAGGCTTCGGCGATGCCCTCGGGCGTGGGGTCGCCGCCGCTGGTGGGTACGCCAAACAAATCGTGGTACACGATGGCGTGGCCGTAGGCATCAAGTCGGGCTTCTTCTGCTTTGGTGGTGGTGCCGGTGCCCTCGGTTTTCCAGTAGAGTTTTTCGCCGGAGTTGTTTTTGCCTTCGCTCTGCATGGTGGCGAAGAAAATCGGGTAGTCGGCCACGCGGGGGCAGAGCGGCCCGGCGGCCGGGTCGTCGTTCCATTTCTGAATAAACAACAGCGAGGTTTTGGTGCCGGTGTGGGGTTTAAACGTGTTGGAATGCAGGCCCACCACGGCCAGGATGCGACCCCGCTCGGCGATGTACTGGCGCAGGGTTTTGTCGGAGGAATTGTTGAACCGGCCCTGGGGCAGGACGATGGCCATGCGCCCGCCGGGGCGGAGCATATCGAGGTTACGCTCCACAAACAGGATGTCGCGGCTGATTTTCTCGTGCCAGCCTTTTTCCTTCGTGATTTTTTGCTTCACGACGGTCTTGGTTTTCTTGTCGTACACCTCCACCTCCTTCTCTTCGATTTTCTTAGCCAGTTCAAACTTCCGAATCACCCGCTGGTCTTTGATGTCGCCCGCGAAGGGCGGGTTGGCCATGAGCACGTCGAAATTGAAGTAGCGGTAATCGCCGCGTTTGACGCGGAGCTTTTCGAGATTACCGAAGCCCTTGCCATAAATCTTGCGCCAGTCTTTGCGTTCGTTGAAATCCATCTCCCAGCGTTCGTAGTCGAGCGAGTTGAGCAGCAGCACGTTGGTTTCGCCGTCGCCCGCAATCAGGTTGAGGGTGCGGCCCACGCGGACGGTTTTTTCGTCAAAATCAATGGCAAACACCTTGTCGCGCACGTATTCTTTCTGGGCTTCGGTTTTCTCACCGGTGGTGAAGAGGTGCTTGCCGTTGGGGTCGAGTTGTTGCCAGACGTGAAAAATCGTGTGAACCGGAAACCCGCAACTGCCCGCCGCCGTGTCAATCATGTACTCTTCGGGCTGGGGGTGGAGCATTTTTACGGCTAGGTCAATCACGTAGCGGGGCGTGAAATACTGGCCTTTTTCACCCTTCGCGTCTTTGTTGACCAGGTATTCAAAGGCGTCGTCCACCACTTCGAGGTTGGAATTGAACAGCTTGATCCCTTCGAGGTAAGACACCACCGTTTGCAAGTGGCTGGGCGTTAGTTTGATGCGCTCGTCGTCGTCGAAAATGCCCGGCCAGGGTTTCTTGGCTTCTTCAAACAGCCCTTCGATTTGGCGGCGCGTGGCGGTTTCGTCGCCGGTGTTGCGAAACTGAAGGTCGCGGAGTTTTTCGTTGAACGCCTCAGGGATGGCGTGGATGTCCTCGCCGGGGTGTTCATCGAGCCAGAACTGAATCCGGTCTTTGTCCTTACCCGATTTGTGTTCGTCAAACAGTTTGGTAAAAACCAGTTTAAACGCCTCCTCGAATACGTCCACGCCCGCGTTGGCGAGTACCTCGTCCTCAAATTCTTCAATGATGCGCTTCAAGGGCTTGGCTTGCAGGCGGTCGGTCTTCATCAGATCAAGAATCGTAAACCGCTCGTCCAGGATGTCCTGCAAGGTTTCCGAGGCACTGGGAATGTCCCGAATTTCGTCAAAAATATTGGGGTCTTTGCGTCGGAAGTAGCTGATGTCGCGCCCGTTGGTCCACACGCCGATGGGTGCGCCGGTGGCGTTGCAGTAGCTTTTGAGTTGGTCTTTACCGTCGCGGGCCTTGTTCTTTTTGAGTTCGATGATGATAAACGGCGCATCTTCCTGCTCGCGGTTCATCACCACGATGTCGGCCCGTTTGGTCGAATCCGCGCCCATCGTAACGGGCATTTCAACCAAAATCTGGCCTTTGGGGTAGCGGTAGTGATTGATGAGCGAGTCGAGGTAGAGTTGGCGAACGATTTCCTCCGGCTTGGCGGGCACTATTTTTCCACGCTTCAAACACTCGACAGCATAGCCCACTTTTTCGCCTTTTGGCGAGGTGATGATGCGGTCTTCGAGGGCTTGAAGTTGTTTTTCGGTAAAGAGTTCGGAATTAACGAAGTAGCCAGAATCGCGGAGGATGGCGTCAATCTTTTGCATGAATGCGGGTTCAAAGGAATCCCAAAGCTAACAAAAAACCGGGGCGACGGGCAAGTAACTTAAGGCGCTTCGACCGTGCGACGGATCGCTCCGCTCAGCGTGACCCATCCTTCCGTTTTATGCAAATCGAAAATTCAATTTTCGATTTGCATAAAACTCACGGCGGAATCTTAGCTTTAACCCCCTTCCCACCCCTCAACCAACCCCCCCATGTCCCACCGGTTACTCCTCTTCCTGCTCCTCACCGCCACCACCGCCCTCGCCCAGGCCCCCTACTTTTACCCGGCCGCCGGGGCCGTGAACCCGGCCATCCCCACGCCCGAACAATTCCTGGGCTACCCGCTGGGCACCCACCAAACCCCGCCCGACCAAATCGTAGCCTACTTCCGCGAACTCGACCGCCTCAGCGACCGGGTCACGACAGAAATCATCGGCAGTACCTACGAGCGCCGCCCGATTATCGTCGCCACCATCACCGACCCGGCCAACCAGGCCCGCATCGAAGACCTTCGCCAGAAACACCTGGCCCGCTCGATGGCGGCGGGCAACGACGGCGAGCCGCTCGTGGTGCATTTGATGGCGAACATCCACGGGGGCGAAACCTCCGGCGGCGAGGCGAGTTTGCTCACGGCCTACTACCTGGCCGCGTCGGAGAACGAGGAAACGCGGGCCTGGTTGAAGGCCACGGTGATTTTGGTCGAACCCTGCCTCAACCCCGACGGCCGCAACCGGGCCGTGACCTGGCGGAACGTTCACGAAGCCACCCCGCCCGTGGCCGACCCCGCCGACCGCGAACACACCGAAGTGTGGCCGGGGGGACGGATGAACCACTACTGGTTCGACCCCAACCGCGATTTGTACCCGGCGGTCCACCCCGAAGGGCGGGCGCAGGTGGAGTTTTTTCACAAGTGGATGCCCAACGTGCAGGTGGACCACCACGAACAGGGCGCGGCGGCTACGTTTTTCTTCGAGCCGGGCAAGCCCTCGAGCATCAATTCCACGCTGCCGCTGACGGCCTTCGAGACGTTTTACCCGAAATACGCCGCCGAATTTGCCAAAACCTATGACGCCCTCGGCACCCAGTATTTCACGAAAGAAGTGTACGACAAACTCTACCCCGGCTACACGAGCTACTCGATTTTTTACGGTACGCTCCACTTTTTGTTCGAGCAGGCACAGGTGGCGGGCATTCAACAGGAAACCGCCAACGGCCTGATTACCTACGCGTTCAGCATCCGAAACCAGTTTGCCGGGGCCTTGAGCACGCTGCGGAGTTCGGCCCGGCTGAAGCCGGAGTTGATCCAGATGCGCCGCGATTTTTTCAAGTACGCCGCCGAACAAGCCGCCAAATCGCCCGTGAAGGGCTACGTCTTCGGCGCGACCGACGACGCCACCCGCACCCATTCTTTCCTCGACGTGCTGCTCCGCCACCGCCTCGATGTGTTTGAACTCGATAAAACGCAGACGTTGGGCGGGAAGGTTTTTGAAAAAGGAAAAGCCTACGTCGTGCCCGCCGAACAGCCCAACCACCTGCTGGTGAAGGCGGTTTTTGAAAAAAACGTCCCCCGTTTTGACGACAGTTTGTTCTACGATGCCACCGTCTGGAGCCTCGCGGCGGCTTACGGGATGCCCAACGCGGAGTTGAAAGCCGGATTTACGAAGGGCGCGAAAGTGGGCGCCGTACCCGCTGCGCCCGCTGTTGAAATCACGAAAAGCACCTACGGCTACCTGCTGCCGCTGACCGACTACGCCGCCCACCGGGCACTCTACGCTTTGCAGGACGGCGGGGCGCTGGTGAAAGTGGCCTTCAAAGCCTTCACCCTCAGCGTAGGCGGTACCGACCGCAAGTTCGGCCACGGCACGCTGCTGATTCCGACCGAGCGGCAAACGCTTTCCGTGGATTCCCTCCACCGACTCGTGCAGTCGGTGAGCCGTTCGGCGGGCGTGGCGATTTTGCCGATTCAATCGGGTTTGGCGCTGAAGGGCAACGACCTCGGTAGCCGCAGCGTGGTGGCCTTGCAAAAACCCCAGGCGCTGATGCTGGTGGGCCAGGGCGTGAGCGCCTACGAAGCGGGCGAGGTCTGGCACCTGCTCGACCAGCGGGTGAAAATGCCCATCACGAAAGCCGAACTCTCGGCGCTGGGTCGGCTGAACCTCAGCCGCTACACCGTGCTCGTGCTGGTCTCCGGCCAGTACCCGACCGACGCGCCGACGGTGGACAAACTCAAAGCCTGGGTGCGGGCCGGGGGTACGCTGGTGACGATGAAAACGGCCACCGACTGGGCGTTAAAACAGGGTTTTACGAAAGAAAAAAGCATCCCGGCGGATACGCTCAAACTGGGACGGGTGAATTTTGAAGAAGCGGGCCTGCGCGAAGGTGCCCGCGTGGTGGGCGGCAGCAATTTTGACATCGACCTCGACGTGACCCACCCGCTGGGCTTCGGCTACACCGACCGCCGCCTGACCGTGTACCGCAACGGCTCCACGCTTTTACAACCCTCGAAAAATCCGTACAGTACCCCTGGCAAGTACACCGCCAATCCGCTCGCGGGCGGCTATCTGCACCCCACCACGGCCAAAAAAATCGCCAACTCGGCGGCGGTGCTGGTGGGACAGGAGGGAAGCGGGCGGGTGATTTTGTTCGCCGATAATCCGAATTTTCGGGGCTACTGGTACGGGACGAATAAGCTATTTTTGAACGCGCTTTTTTTCGGTGGCGTGATGAACGCGCCGGATTTTGCGCCGAGCGGGGAGGAGGAAAATTAACGCGCCCGCCGGGAAGCACCCGCCTGGAAATACCCCCCAACCCCCCTAAAGGGGGGCTTTTCGCTGCTAAAAATTCCAGGCAGGTAGCCCCCCTTTAGGGGGGTTGGGGGGTATTTCCAGGCGGGTACGGCCAGCCAAGTAAACCGTTTCATCCGTAAAAAATGCTCCTCACCCTTTCCACCCCCGGCGTCCTGGCGCGGCAAATCCCCGCCACCGACTTCGGTTTTTTACTCGGAAAACACCCCGACCGCCTCCAGACCTTCGAGGTCACGGGCGGCAAGGCGCACGTGTTTTACCCCGAAGCCAGCGCCGAACGCTGCACCGTCGCGTTGCTGCTCGACATCGACCCGATTGAACTCGTTCGCACGCTGAAAGTACCCGGCAACAGTCTGATGCTCCGGCACTACGTCAACGACCGGCCTTATGTGGCCTCCTCGTTCACCAGTGTGGCGATTGCCGCCGTGTTTTCGTCGGCGCTCAACGGGCGCTGCAACACCCGGCCTGAGTTGGTGGGCGTGCCGCTGCCGTTGGAAGCGCGGATTTCGGTGCTACGGGCCAACGGGGGCGACGAACTGCTCCGGCGCGTGTTTGAGCCGCTGGGCTACGCCGTCACCGCCACGCGCCACGCCCTCGACCCGCAATTTCCGGCCTGGGGCGAAAGCGCTTACCACGACGTGACCCTCGCGCACCCCGCCCTCACCCTGCGCGAACTTTTGGCACATTTGTACGTGCTGCTGCCCGTTTTCGACAACGAAAAACACTACTACGTGTCGCAAAACGACGTGGAGGCGCTGCTGCGCAAAGGCGAAGGCTGGCTGGCCGAGCACCCCGAACGCGAGTGGATTGTGTGGCGCTACCTGCGCCGGGCCAAAGGCCTGGCGCGTCAGGCGCTCAACCACCTCATCGAAACGGAGGAAGAAGTTGAACCGGGGGAAACGGAGGAGACCGAAGTCAGCGACGAAGCCGTGCCCACGCCCGAACCGCTCGCCCGGCGCGTGACCCTGCACGACCAACGCCTGCGGGCCGCGCTCGAACACCTCCTCGCTTCGGGAGCCACGTCGGTGCTCGACCTGGGCTGCGGCGAGGGGCAGTTGCTCCGCCTGCTGCTCGCCGAGCGGCAATTTACCCGCATCACCGGCATGGACGTGGCCTACCGCGAACTGCTCCGGGCCAAAGACCGCCTCCGCTACGACCGCCTCCCGCCCGGCCAGCAACAGCGCCTCACCCTCCTGCAAGGCTCGCTGATTTACCGCGACGAGCGCCTGCGGGGTTACGACGCGGCAGCGTTGGTGGAGGTCATCGAACACGTGGAACCCGACCGCCTGCGGGCGCTCGAACGCGCCGTGTTCGAGTTTGCCGCGCCCGGCACCGTGGTCGTGACCACGCCCAACGTGGAGTACAACCAAAAATACCCCTTCCTCGACCCCGCCGCGTTTCGCCACGATGACCACCGCTTCGAGTGGAGCCGGGCCGAATTCGAGGCCTGGAGCCAGCGCGTCGCCGAAACGTTCGGGTACGTGGTGAATTTGTTCGGCGTCGGCGAGGTGGATGAAGTGGTGGGGGCGCCTTCGCAGATGGCGGTTTTTCGGAAAATTTCTCTTTCAACTAATTTGTCATCCTGAGCGCAGCGAGAGGATGACAGCCACCGAGGGGAATGCCCCAATTCCCAATTCCCAATTCCCAATTACCCAATTCCCAATTACCCAACCCATGCCCCTCTCCCTGCCCGACCTTTCCCTCGTTGTGCTCATCGGGGCGAGCAGTTCCGGTAAATCCACCTTTGCCCGTACCCATTTTCGGCCCACCGAAATCGTTTCCTCCGACCAGTGCCGGGCCTTGGTCAGCAACGACGAGAACAACCAGGCCGCCAGCGCCGATGCCTTCGATTTGCTGCATTTTTTGGTCGGGAAACGTCTCCGCCGGGGTTTGCTCACCGTCGTGGACGCCACCAACGTGCAGCCCGAAGCCCGCAAGCCGCTCATCGAACTGGCCCGGCAGTACCACGTCTTGCCCATCGCCATCGTGTTCGATTTGCCCCTGCGCGTGTTGCGCGAACGCCACCAGCAACGCCCCGACCGTGATTTTGGCGACCACGTCCTCCAGCGCCACCAGCGTGATTTGCAACGTTCACTGAAAAACCTGGGGCGCGAAGGCTTCCGCCACGTCTTCGTGTTCGACTCACCCGACGAAGTCGCCGAAGCGAGTATTCAGCGCACGCCGCTCTACAACGACCGGCGCGGCGAAACCGGTCCCTTCGACCTCATCGGCGACGTGCATGGCTGCTACGACGAATTGCTGGAATTGCTCGAAAAACTGGGCTACGCCGTGGTGACGAATCCCGAAGCGCCCTTCGGCGTGGCCGTGATGCCGCCCGTTGGCCGGAAAGCGGTGTTCGTCGGCGATTTGGTGGACCGGGGGCCGAATAGCCCGGCGGTGCTGCGGCTGGTGATGAGCATGGTCGGAGCCGGAACGGCCCTCTGCGTACCCGGCAACCACGACGACAAACTGCGGCGCAAACTCCGGGGCCGCGACGTGAAACTGAGCCACGGCCTGGCCGAAACTGTAGCCCAACTCGCCGACGAACCCGCCGACTTTATCGAAAACGTCAAAACCTTCCTCGACGGGCTGGTGAGCCACTACGTGCTCGCGGGCGGGGCGTTGGTGGTGGCCCACGCGGGGCTGCGCGAGGAGATGCAGGGCCGGGCATCGGGGGCCGTGCGGGCGTTTTGTCTGTACGGCGAAACGACCGGTGAAACCGACGAATTCGGCCTGCCCGTGCGCCTGAACTGGGCCGCCGGGTACAAGGGCCGCGCCACGGTGGTGTACGGCCACACGCCCGTGCCCCAGGCCGAATGGCTCAACGGCACCATCGACCTCGACACGGGCTGCGTGTTTGGCGGGGCGCTGACGGCGCTGCGTTTTCCCGAAAAAACCCTCGTGTCGGTGCCCGCCCGGCGGGTGTACACCGAGCCTTCGCGCCCGTTTTTGCCGCCCGTAACCGAAATCCTCAGCGCCCAGCAAGTCAGCGACGACGTGCTCGACCTGAGCGACGTAACCGGCAAGCGCCGCCTCGAAACCCGCTACGCGCCGCCGGTGCTGGTGAGTGAGGAGGCATCCATCGCTGCGCTGGAGGTGATGAGCCGCTTCGCCGTCGCCCCGAAGTGGCTGATTTACCTGCCCCCGACCATGTCGCCGACCGAAACCAGCCCCCTGCCCGACTGGCTCGAACACCCCGCCGAGGCCTTCACGTACTACCGGGCGCAGGGCGTGGCGGAGGTGATTTGCGAAGAAAAACACATGGGTTCGCGGGCGGTGGTGGTCGTGTGCCAAACCGATGCCGTGGCCCAGACGCGCTTCGGCCTGCCCCGCCCGGCACCCGGCACCTGCTACACCCGCACGGGGCGGGCGTTTTTCAACAACCCCGATGTGGAGCGGGCTTTTCTCGAAAAACTACGCGCTGCCCTCGATGAAAGCGGTTTTTGGGAAAAATTAAACACCGACTGGGTCTGCCTCGACGCCGAACTGATGCCCTGGTCGGCCAAAGCGCAGGCGCTCATCGAACAGCAATACGCCGCCGTGGGCGCGGCGGGCAGGCACGCGCTGGCGGCGACCCACGCCACGCTGGCGCAAGCCGCCGGGCGGGGGCTGGACGTGGGTAGTTTGCAAACGCGTTTTTCAGAAAAATCAACCGCCATCGACCGGTTCGGGGAGGCGTTTCGCCGGTACTGCCGCGAAACCAACGGTCTCGACGGGCTGGTGCTGGCGCCGTTCCACGTGCTGGCGACCGAAGGGGCCGTTCACCACGACAAACCTCACCGCTGGCACCTCGACACCATCGCTGGTTTTTGCGCCGCCGACCCGGATTTTCTGCTGGCGACGCACCACCGCGCCGTTCGCCTCGACGACCCCGCCAGCGAAGCCGCCGCGATTGCTTCCTGGGAGCGCCTGATTGCCACCGGGGGCGAGGGCATGGTGGTGAAACCGGCCGATTTTTTGGTTCCGGGGAGCAAGGGCCTGGTGCAGCCCGCCCTGAAGTGCCGGGGCCGGGAATACCTGCGCATCATTTACGGCCCCGACTACGACCGGCCCGAAAACCTGGTCCGGCTCAAAAGCCGGAGTCTGGGCCGCAAACGCTCGCTGGCCCTGCGCGAACTGGCCCTGGGTCTGGAAGCCCTCGACCGCTTCGTGGCGCGGGAGCCGCTGCGCCGGGTTCACGAATGCGTGTTTGGGGTGCTGGCACTGGAAAGCGAGGAGGTGGACCCGAGGTTGTAGAGCAGAAACGGTTTTTACCGGTCGGACGGCCGCCGTCCGACCGGTAGCTACCCTTCCAACCCCCGCCGCGTAATGGTCACCTTCACGGTTTCAATCCGGGCGTCTTTCATCGCCAGAATGGTGAAGGTAAACGGCTCGAAAATCACGACTTCGTTCACGCGGGGGATGTCTTCGTTGATGGCGATGATCATTCCGCCGAGCGTGTCGTAATCGCCTTCGGGCAGGTGCCAGCCGTATTTTTCGTTCAGGTACTCGATTTCGTGGCGGGCCGAGAGGAGGTAGTTGCGGTCGTCGAGTTTTTGTTCTTCCCAGTCTTCGTGGGTGTCGTACTCGTCCTGGATTTCCCCGAAAATCTGTTCGACCAGATCCTCCAGCGCTACCAAGCCGGACGTACCGCCGAACTCATCGACCACCAGGGCCATGCTTTTGCGTTCCTGGGTGAATTTGACGAGCAAATCCTGGGCGGGCATCGCTTCGGGTACGATGGGGATGGGGGTGATGATGCTTTTTAGTTCCTTCGGTTTCTTGAAAAGCGCCAGCGAATGGCAGTAGCCGAGCACGTCTTCGATGCTCTCGCGGTACACCAGCACCCGCGAATGCCCGCTGTCGACGAAGGCTTTTTTCAGCGCCTCCAGGCCATCTTCGATGTCCACGGCCACGATTTCGGTGCGGGGAATGAGGCAATCGCCCACCCTCACCTCACGAAATTCGAGGGCGTTGTTGAAGATTTTCGTGTCCACGTCGGCGTTGTCTTCGCGGCTCTTGCCGAGGTCGGTTTTGTTGAGGTTTTGCAAATATTCGTTCAGGTCGGTCAGGCCGAAAACGGGTTTGGTTTCGGAATAATCGAGCCGCAGCACGTTGACCAGAAACCAGCGCGAGAGGTTGACAATCGCCCAGACCAGCGGCGACATGGCGTAGTAAATCAGCCAGATTGGGATGGCGAGCACTTCCAGAAACACGTCGGGGTTGAGCAAAAACAGGCTTTTCGGCACGAACTCCGCCACCGCCAGCACCAAAATCGTAGCGAGCAGCGCCGGAATGAGCAATTCGATGACCTTGTTGTTGAGAAACTGAAAGGCCGGGGGCAGGCTTTGCAGCAGCGCTTCGAACTCGTGGTGCAGGTAGCCTTCCATGAAAATACCGTAGAGCACCAGCGCCAGCGTATTGCCGATGAGCATCGTGCCGATAAACTGCGAGGGTTTTTTGATGAATCCCGCGATGATGCTGCCCGTGATGACGCCCTGCTTGGCCTGCAACTCGAAGTAGAGTCGGTTGGCCGAGATGTAGGCGATTTCCACCCCCGAAAAAAAGGCCGAAGCCAGCAGGGTGAGCAGGACGATGAAAAGTTGTTGGGAGGTCATTTTTTTGAGTGGCAGTGGGCAGGAGCAGTCGGCAGTAAACCCATCGGGATCGTCGCTCACCAAAAAAGCCGGGTTTTCCGGCTTGAAGATAGGGGATGAAGACGATTTTCACGCGGAGGCGCAGAGACGCGGAGTTTGATTTCCTCTGCGTCTCTGCGCCTCCGCGTGAAAAATCATTTTTTCTTCTTGGAAACCGACTTTTTCGCCACCGGTTTCGGCTTCTCCGCCGCCGCTTCCGCCTTCAGGCGCAGGTTTTTGGAATACTGGTAGTACAGCAACGCGGCGATGCTGAACATCACCCAGAAATAGCTTTCTTTGATGGGAATGCCCTTGAACAATTCCCCCGCCCAAATCAGGAAAAAGCCCACGGCGGCGGAGAGGAGGAGGGTTTCTTTGAGGGTCATTTGTCTGAACCGC
>CAXTIG010000021.1:0-74207 GCA_964244295.1 uncultured Cytophagales bacterium | reverse complement strand
AACCGCCGCGCCGTCGACATCGTAAAGCCAATCACGAGCACGAAGACGCCAATCCAGAGGACATTGATGAAGGGCTTTTCGGTGGCCTTCATCACGATGTAGTCGCGCTGGGTGGTGTTGACGAGGAAGGTGAATCGTTCGGTTTTGGGGTCGATGCTGGCGAATTGCACCCGCAGGCCCAGTTCGTCGCTGACGAAGGGCTTGCGGCCCACCATCCGGTTTTTGATGACGTAGGTGGGGGTCACGTCCACGGTGCGGCCGTTTTTGTCCAAAACCTGAATCATCGCCTGCACCGCCGCGTCGCCGGAAGCGAGCGGGATACCGTCCACTTCCTTCACGGGTTGGACACCCCGAAACAGGGCGACGTAGTCGTTCAGAAACAGCGTATCGCCGAGGGCTACGGTGTAGGTTTCGGTTTTGCTCCACTCCCGCTCCACGTTGGGCATGGGCGCGTCGGTCACCTGGGTGAACACGTCGCGCTTCCACTCGCTGCGGATGGAGGGCGAGGCGGCATTGCCCATGCGCGGGTTGATTTGCACGCGGGGGAAGAGCGAAAACACCCGCCCATTCGGCTCGCGGTATTCGACTTCGTAATAGGTGTTTTCGTTGTAGACCTCCAGCGTGTCGCCTTTTTTGTGGTAGGTTTTGCCATTCGCCACGAGGTCTTCTTTCGCCACCGCGTGGAAATCGTTTTCAATCAATTCTACCGACGACTTGGGCAAATACCCCGGCATATCGCGGACTTCGATGCGCTGGCCCCGGTACGTGACTAGAAACTTGTCGAGTTGCTGCGGGGCGTTGAGCCAGAGCAACTGGTTGTCCACATTTTCCTGGGTGGGAATGTCTTTGCTGTTGAAAATAATCAGCCCGCTTTTGTTCTGGGTGATGATTTTGGAATAGCCCGACGAAAACAAAATGCCGAGCAGCATCAGTGCCACGCCGATGTGGGCCACGGAGCCGCCGGAGAGTTTTACTTTTTTCTGAATCAACCCAATCAGTACCGAGCCATTGGACACCAGCGCAAACACGCCCGCCGTGAGGAACGCGATGTGCTGCCATTCTTTCAGCCGCCCCACCGTGATGAGCACCGCCGACAGCACCAGCGTAATCGCCAGCGGAGCCGAAAACGCCTCCCAGGGACCAAGATTCACCGAAAATCCCTTCGCCGAAACGACGGTCTTTTGGTTTTTAACTGACGACTGACGACTGACGACTGACGACTGCCCTTTCATTTTCCCCCACCAGAAATACTGCCCAATCCCGGTCAGTATGGCGATGACGATGAAAAACCAAAGCTGAAACTTGGTGTAGTGCCCAATCTGGTCGGCGGGGAGGGCCATTGAAGCTTTGCCCCCAAAGGCCGTGATGATGGCGTTGTACACCGGAATCGAGGTGGTGGTGACGACCTGAAAACCAGCCAGGCAGAGGACGGTGGCCCCGCAGAAAATCCAGAATTCGCGGCTGTAAGTCGAAAGTTCTTTTTCGTCGGAAGGAATCTTTTTCCAACGCCAGATCAGCAGCCCGACTGACACGGCCAGGAACGTGAGCAGGTACAGCAGCAATTGCCCTGACAGGCCCAAATCGGTGAAGGAGTGGACGGAGGCGTTGCCCAAAATCCCACTGCGCGTCAGGAACGTGGAGTACAACACCAGCACGAACATGGCGATGACCAGGATAATCGAGGTGCGGAGGGCGGTTTTGTTGCTGTTGTAAATCAGCATCGTGTGCAGGGAGGCCACGAGCACCAGCCAGGGCACGAAAATCGCGTTTTCGACCGGGTCCCAGTTCCAGTAGCCGCCGAAGTTGAGCGTTTCGTAGGCCCAGTACGCGCCCATCAGAATTCCCACGCCGAGCACGAGCGCCGCGAGCGAGGTCCAGGGCAGCGCGGGCTTTATCCACTCCCGAAACTGCCCCCGCCACAGCCCGGCGATGCAGAACGCGAAGGGCACCAGCGTGAGCGCAAAGCCCAAAAACAGGGTGGGTGGGTGGATAACCATCCAGTAATTCTGAAGGAGCGGGTTCAGTCCGTTGCCGTCTTCGGGGATGAAATCGGGCTTCATCTGCCAGACGGGCCATTCCGGGTTGGCGACCTGGAGGGTGAGGAAAGGCGAAGAGCCAATTTTCAGGTCGAGACCGGGCAGAATCACGCCCAGAATCATGGAGCAGAGAAACGCCTGAACGAGGGCGAAAATCGCCATTGCCGGGGCTTCGAGACTTAACCTCACCCCCGGCCCCTCTCCTGCTGAGAGGGGAGCAAAGTCACCCCTCTCAGCAGGAGAGGGGCCGGGGGTGAGGTTCTTCCGCCGGAACGTAAATACCAGAATCACCCCCAACACGGCCTGCCAGAAAATCCAGAGGAGAAAACTGCCTTCCTGGTCTTGCCAGAAACTGGAAATGACGTACTGCGTGGGCAGGGCCTTCGAGGAATTATCCCAGGCGTAGTGGTACTCGAACCAGTGGTTGGCGATGATGGTGTACAAACTCACCACGACCGTCAGCACCGCCGCCGCGTGGATGCCGAAGGCCCAGCGCCCAAAGGTTTGCCAGTCGGTGGTGCTATTGCGCGAGGCTTGAAAATACGAAAACGCGGCCACCAGCGCCGCCACGAAGGCGACGATGATGCTCAGGTGACCGAGTTGGCCGATGAAGGGGTGGTGCATGGAGTGTGAATCAGTGAAAGCGTTCAACAACCGGAAAATCGCGGAACTGATTGAGGTACTGGCTGAAATCAATACCTCGGCAAGTGATGCGTTCGGGAGAAATTCTAAAAGACAAATTCACTTTCTTCCCACTAATCGTTTTTTCACCTAAAAAAGTCGCTAATTCCGTTTTCGTGATGATGAATAAATGACTCCAGGCATTTTGAGTCCGGATTACGAGTGCAAAATAGATTTCATAAGAAGTGGAGCGATAGATTGCCGAAGTATCAATCGAAAATTGAACGTTTAAAGTGCGCTTCATCCGTACTGCATTGGCAGACTTTACTTGTACCCGACGAAGGGCACTATCCGCGTGTTTCACCACAAAAACGTCATCCCCTTGATCGACTTCCGGAATCGCCACGTTCCAACCTCGTATTAAAAATTCACTCATCACGAAAAGATGAGCAGCTTTGCCGAAGTAGCTTGATGTAATGCCTCTCGCCATAGGGTAAAACTCGTTAAGCGGGCTGATGAGTTACACCCTTCTCTTCCGTCTGGCTCCAGCGGTAAAATACTTGATTGGACACCGGATCGATAAACTCGATCAGATCGAATCGCTCAACGGCGTTGTCATCCCTAAAACCGGCAAGTGATGGAAATACAACCGGAAGGAATGAGCCGTGATACGTCATAAAATCATCATTGACCTCATTGGCTAAAAAGAGCGCTCTGGATGGACGTCCACCTAACGCCTGGACTTTTTTGCGAGTATCTGGCGACAAGCTAAATGAATATCCATCGAGGTTTTGGCTAACGTAAATAAGGGCGCGATCCTTTTTCATGGCATTTGTTTTAAAAGTAACGGCTATTCCTTCTTTGCTTGATTGCTCGCCACCTCGGGCGCTTCGGCCTCGTATTTCGAGGGGCACTTGAGCAGGATTTTGTCGCACTTGAACACCTCGCCCTGCATTTGCCCGATGATGACGATTTTCTCCGACTTGTCCATGTCGGCGGGTTTGGGGTTGTTGTAAATCACTTTTCGCGCCTGTCCGAGTGTATCGGCCAGGGTAAATTCGAGGTGGTTGGCGTCGATGGCCGGGTCGTACACCAGGCCCTCCACGCGCCCGGCGGCGTCTTTTTTCAAAGAGCCGATGACGTGTACCTTGCCGTTATCGCCGCTCCGGGCCATTTCTTCGGCGGTGCCGAAATCCACGTAGGTGCTGGCGTCGCCCGCCGTGCTGAGGATGATGGTGACGGCCGCCGCGATGATGAGCAGACCGAAGAGGTGTATTTTTTTCATAGACGTGAGAAGCGAGAGACAAGAAACAGGAATTCAGGCTGACTTTGTCGTGTATCCTGTTTCTTATCTCCTGTTTCCAGACTTAAGTTCTTTTTCCAACCGTCCAATTTTCCGGTCGAGCGCAACGAGGTAGAGAATCAGGCCCATCATCACGACGGCAAACACCGCCGCGACCACGTAAATCTTGCCGTTCGAGCGCATCGCGTCGGCCATTTCTACGTCAGAACCAACGGTGTGTTGGGCGATGAGGTTCGCCGAGAGAAGCAAAAGTGTAAAGAGAAAAACTGCCTTTTTCATGAAAATAAAACGTTTGGAGGCTGCTTCGTCGTGTGAGTAAAATTGCTTACGACCGGCTGCGTTCGGCCAATTGGTCTTCCCGCTCGAAAAGGGCCGCATCCACGCGCCGCAACCGGATGCGCAGCGTTGAAATCCAGTAGCCGAGCAGAATCATGCCCACGCAGGCGGGGTAAAACACCATCCGCATTTCGCTGTTCATGTCGTAGCGCCCGAAGGCCGGATTGCCGCCGTTGCCGGGGTGGAGCGAGTCGGTCATCCGGGGCAGCACGAACACCAGCGGCACGAACGTAGCGAAGGCAAACACGTTGTAAATCGCCGAAACCCGCGCCCGCTGCTGCTCGTCGCGGAAGGAGCCGCGCAGCAGCCAGTAGGCCAGGTACAGCAGCATTCCTGCCGCCGCCGAGAGGATTTTCGGGTCTTTGGGCAGCGGGTCACCCCAGGCATAATTGCCCCAAATCGCGCCCGTCACGTAGCCCAGCAGGCCGAGCAACAGACCCGTGTTGGCAAATTCTACCGATTGCAGGTCGTTGTCGGCGTTGTTCGTGCGCAGGTATTTCACGGCGTACCAGCCCGAAAGTGCCATCATCGCCATCATTCCGAACCAGACGGGCACGTGGAAGTACACGTTGCGGATGGTTTCGTTCAGAATATTCAGCCGGGGCACCGGCAGCAAAATCCCGCCGACGCTCACGAAGAGCAGCAGCAGGATGCAGAGGGTTTTCCACCAAGTTAGTTTCATCGGTTTATTTTTTGTCGCTGTCATCCTGAGCTTGCGAAGGATGACAGCGACATTACGTTTAGCTCCGCCACAAATACGGAAATAAAATCACCGACAACACCCACACAATTGCGTTCAGTGCTAGCAGGGTAAGTATTTCGTCACCGCTTTTGCTGCGGTCGAGGCCATCCATCGCGTTTTTCGAGACTTTCAGCAGCATCAGCAGCATGGGTAAAATGACGGGGAAACTGAGCACGGCCATCAGCGTCGGGGCGTTTTCGGCTTTCGCCGCGATGCCCGCCACCATCGTGAGCGTTCCCGCAAATCCCAACGCCCCCAGCGCCACGCTGAGCAAATACATCGGCCAGTCGCCGACGGGGTTGCCCATCACGAAGGCGTAAAATCCGAGACCGGCCAGCGCCAGGCCCAGCATCAGCAGGGTGTTGTACACGAGTTTCGCGAGGATGATGCCTTCGGCGCTCGCCAGCGTGTAGTAGTACAACAGCCGCCCGGCGCGTTCCTGGGTGAAACTCTTCGCGATGGCGCTCACTGCCGTGAACAGCAAGATAATCCAGAACAGCGTGTTCCAGGTGATGGGCTGCAACTCGCCCGCCCGCAACCGGAAACTCAGGTAGCACACGAACACCGTACTGACCAGGTACAACACCATGCCGTTGAGGGCGTGCCGCTGCCGCCATTCGAGCTGGACTTCCTTGACAAAGAGCGCCTTAAACTCGTTCATTTCATCGCCAACCGCAATCGGAAACTAGTTCGGCGCAAAGGTACGACACAACGCGGCTGGGTGAATGGGTTGGGAGGAAGAAAGCCGGTGAAGCCGCATTTTCTGTCGTTCAACCCGTCAGCAACCCGGACAGCGCCGTTCCACGGTGGGTCAAGACCCTGTCAGCGGTTGCGGGCTGGTCGGTAGCCAATACTTGGTTATCCGGGGAGGCGCAACTGCTGACAGGGTCTTGACCCACCGTGGAACGGCGCTGTCCGGGTTGCGCTTTTTTTATCGAAAGTTTTTTTCTCTGCTGAAACCAACTCAATTTTGCGTGGGTTTAAACTAAATCTAAATAGACTCCCAAAGCCGATGGCATCCCGCAGCGTAGCCGATTTGAAAAGGGGCGAAAAAGGCATCATTTGTTCGTTTAAAGACGCCCAGATGTCGCTCAAACTGCTTGAAATGGGTTGCCTGCCCGGCACGGAGGTATGCCTGAGTTGCGCCGCCCCCTTCGGCGACCCGATTTGCATTAAAGTCTCCGGCTATTGCCTTTCGCTTCGCCGCGACGAAGCCTCGACGATTGTTATTAGTTGATAGAGTAGAGAGGATAGAGGAAAGAATTTTCCACCAGAGACAGCTATCCTCTGTCCTCTATCCGCTCTACTCTGAATGAAAAGCCTGCCCACCATTGCCCTCGTTGGCAACCCCAATTCCGGAAAAACTTCCCTGTTCAATCAACTGACGGGCCTCCGCCAGAAAACCGGAAACTTTGCGGGCGTGACGGTGGACAAAAAAACGGGCCTCTGCGCCCTCGACCGCGACACCGACGCGCTCATCCTCGACCTTCCCGGCACCTACAGCCTCTACCCCAAATCGCTCGATGAGCAGGTTGTGCTCGACGTGCTGGCAAATCCTGAAAATCGCGACCATCCGAAGGTTATCGTGGTCGTGGTGGATGCCTCCAACCTGAAGCGTAACCTGCTGCTGTTCACCCAAATCGCCGATTTGGGATTTCACACCGTGCTGGCCCTCAACCTCGTGGACGTGGCCGAAGCCCAGGGCCTCGACGTGGACGCCGACCGGCTTTCCGAACAATTGGGTGTGCCCGTGGTCGCCATCAACGCCCGCAACGGCGAGGGCATCGCCAACCTGAAATTTGCCCTCAGCCACGAACTCAAGGCCCATTTCGAGCCGCAGCGCGCCACGCTGTCCGTCCACGAGTTCGCGCCCGCCTTGCTTGAGGAGGTCAAAAAAACCTTCGGGTTAAAAACCGACTACCAGGCCCTGCTCTACGCCGGGCAGTACCAGACGCTCCGTTTTCTGAGCCAGACCGATCGTCAAAAGATGGACGGCTTGCTCAAAAAACACGACTTCCAACCCACCGAAACCCAGGCCCGCGAAACCCTCGAACGCTACCGGCACATCGGCCAGTTGGTGGACGCGACGGTGAAAACCAGCCCCCGCGCCGCTGAAGACGGCCTCACCACCCGCCTCGACCGGGTAATGCTGCACCCCCTTTGGGGCTACCTGATTTTCTTCGGCATCCTGTTCCTGATTTTTCAGAGCATCTTCTCCCTGGCGCAATACCCGATGGACGCCATCGACGGGGGTCTGGCCTCGCTGACGGGTTGGTTGAAAGAAACCCTCCCCGCCAGTCGCCTGACCGACCTGATCACCGATGGCCTGCTGGCGGGCATCGGGGGCGTGGTGGTGTTCATTCCCCAAATCGCGTTCCTGTTTTTGTTCATCGCCCTCCTCGAAGAATCGGGCTACATGGCCCGCGTGATGGTGCTGATGGACAAGGGGTTGCGGCGCTTCGGGCTGAACGGACGCAGCGTGGTGCCGCTCATTTCGGGCGTGGCCTGCGCTGTGCCCGCCATCATGGCGACGCGTAGCATCAACAACTGGAAAGACCGCCTCATCACCATCATGGTCACGCCGCTGATGAGTTGTTCGGCGCGGCTGCCGATTTACACGATTCTCATCGCGCTCGTCGTGCCCGACCGCTGGCAGGGCGTGGCGCTGATGAGCCTGTACCTGCTGGGTTTCGTGGCGGCGCTGGGGGCGGCCTGGGTCATGAAGTTTTTGGTCAAAACCCGCGAGCGCAGTTACTTCATCATGGAACTGCCCACCTACCAGCTACCCCGCTGGAACCACGTCGGGCTGAGCGTCTGGAACGCGGTGAAGGCCTTCACTTTCGAGGCGGGTAAGGTCATCGTCGCCATTTCCATCGTGCTCTGGGTGCTGGCTACCTACGGCCCCGGCGACGCGATGGACCAGGCCGAAGAGCGGGTACGCCGCGAAGCGACGGTGACACCGAACTTTGGCAACGTCGAAAACGCGGTGGCTTCCGTCCGGCTCGAAAATTCTTACGCCGGGCAGTTTGGCAAAGCCATCGAGCCCGCCATCCGCCCGCTGGGCTACGACTGGAAAATTGGGATTGCCTTGCTCACTTCCTTCGCCGCCCGCGAGGTATTCGTGGGCACGATGGCGACGATTTACAGCCTCGGCTCGGAGGTGGACGATGCCCAGCAAACCACCGTGAAGGAACGCCTCCGCACCGAAATCAACCCCGACACCGGCGGGCCACGCTTCACGCTCGCCGTGGCCTTTTCACTGCTCGTGTTTTACGCCTTCGCCATGCAGTGCATGAGCACCCTGGCCGTGACCTACCGCGAAACCAAAGGCTGGCGCTACCCCGTCATTCAATTCGTGTACATGACTGCGTTGGCGTATGTGGCGGCGTTTTTGGTGTATCAGGGCTTGAATTGAAAAATCACGTTCTTTGGGGAAAGAAAGACCAACCATCCATGCAAAACGTACTTCAACGAATTACGGTCGATGAGCGCCTTTGCAACGGACGCCCGACCATCCGTGGGATGGGTATCACCGTGCGTACCATTTTGGAGTATTTGCTGGCGGGCGATTCAGAGGAAGAAATTTTAGAACAGTACCCCGACCTCGAACCGGATGACTTGGCCGCGTGCCGGGCTTTCGCGCTGGCCATGGCCGATTTCAGGCACACCATTCAGGACTTGGCCGCCTGAGTATGGCAACCTACCTCATCGACATCAACTTGCCCTACCGGTTTGCCATCTGGCACAGCGACGAATTCATTCACCAACGTGATTTAAATCCCGAAGCTCCCGATGCGGAGATTTGGGCGTACGCCCGCCAGAATGCGTTGGTTATCGTCACCAAAGACCGCGACTATTCGGACCGAATGTTACTTTCCCTGCCCCCGCCTCGGGTCATTCACCTGCGCGTCGGGAATATGCGGCTGAGGGAATTTCATCGGTTTATGGGGCAACATTGGGAGCGGATTACCCAATTGAGCAAAACCTACAAACTGGTGTACGTTTTCCGAGACCGGCTGGAAGGAATTGCCTGAATGCCTGTTTTTAACTCCCCACCACCGGCCACAAAAACCGCGATTTCAGCGCCACCCTGCGCCCCGTCTTCTGCGCTTTCCGCGCCGCTTCGATGATTTCCAGCACGTGCAGGGCGTGTTCGGCGTTGATGCGGGGTTCCTTTCCCGTCGCCAGGCTTTCGGCAATCACCGACGCGCCCTGTTCCCATAAGTAGCCCTCGGTTTCCACGGCGTAGCGGGTTCCTTTTTCGTCGGCAGTCGTGGCGAGGTCCACGCCGAAGGGCGCCCAGTCGTAGCCGACCAGACTCATGTTTCCCTGGTTGCCCCAAAGCGTGATCGTCGGACGTTCCTGGCCCTTGCCCTCGTGTCCGTAGGGGTCGAAGTAGTTGAAGCCGCACTGCACGTGCGAAAGCACGCCGTTGCCGTGGTCCATTAGCACCATCGCGTTGTCTTCGGCCTCGACCCGGATTTCGCCCTTGTTGCCGGTCTTGCGGGTGGGCATCACGATGCTGGTGAGGGCCGTCACGGCGCGGGCGGGGCCGAGCAAGCCGGTGAGCGTGGCGAGGTTGTAGACGCCCAGGTCGGGCAGACTGCCGCCGCCTTTTTCGTAAAAAAACGCCGACCAGTCCGGCCCGGTGTGGCCGTAGTGCGCGTGGGCAGCGGCGACTTTCCCCAGTTTCCCTTCCTGAATGGCCCGCGCCATAAACGCGAACTGCGGGCTGTTGACCACCGCCGGAGCGCCCCAGATGCGCAGGTTTTTCTGAATCGCCAAATCGAGCAGTTCGCGGCCCGCCCGGTAGGAGTTCGCCATCGGTTTTTCGCTCCACACGTGCCGCCCGGCCAGCAGCGCCTGTCGGTTGAGCCACTCGTGTTCCTGCATATTCGTCAGGTTGACCAGCAACTCAAACGGCACCCCGGCCAGCAACGCGTCGATGTGCGGGTAGTGGTTGGCGATGGCATATTTTTCCGCCGCCCGCTGCGCCCGTTCCGGGATAATGTCGCAGGTGGCGACGAGTTCGACGAAGGGCGATTTGCTCAGGTGCGGCAGGTACATTCCCGACACGCTCCCGCAGCCAATCACGGCGACTTTGATTTTGCGTTCGGCGATGGGAACTGCGGCGGCAGTTGTCAGCGGAGTCAGCAATGCGGCGGCCCCCAGGGCACCGACCTGGGCCAGGAATTCCTGGCGAGTGAGGGTGGAATTCATCGAAAAAACGGTTCGGAGGGTTGAATGCACAACCTACGCAAATTTCCGCTTCGCCGTTATTCACGATCCCGGTGCAGGGCGGAATTGAGGGAGGTCAGGGGTTGGTCAGCAGGGCCATGAGGCGGTGGTTGATGTAGTACACCTCCCGGCCCAGGCGCAGGGGTTGCAGAATTTGCTTTTCGACCAACGCGGCGAGGTAACCGCTCACGGTGGGACGCGTGCCCAGTCCCCGGTCAGTCAGGGTCTTGATTTTGACGTAGGGAAAACTAAACAGCAGTTCGTTCAACTCGTAGGCCGGGAGTTTCTGCGAAATCGAGCGGATTTCGATCAGGGTTTCTTCCCGTAAAGCCAACATTCGGTCGATAAACCGCAGCGTGAGTTGGGCCGTATCGGCCACGGCCCGGAGCATAAACAGCGTCCACTCCTCCCAACCGTCGTGTTCGGTCACGCCGCGCAGGAGGCGGTAGTAATCGGCTTTGTGCGCGATGATGTACGAAGAATGGTACAAAATGGGCTGGGTCAGCAGGCCCGCGTACATCAGGTAAAGCACGTTCATAATCCGCCCCGTGCGCCCGTTGCCATCGCTGAAAGGGTGGATGGCCTCGAACTGATAATGCAGCAGGGCCATCCGCACGAGGGGGTCGTAGACGTCTTCTTCGTTAAGAAAGCGTTCCCAGGCGGCCATTTTATCGGGCACGAAATCCGCTTCGGGGGGCGTGTACACGGTTTGCCGGGTAGCCGGATTGCTCAGTTGAGTGCCCGGCTGCGCACGGTAGCCCATCTGCACCCCGCGCAGGTGTTGCATCACCACCACAGCCGTCGCCGAGCGGAGCAGCCCCGTCCGTTGCATCAGTTCCAACCCAGCGTAAAGTGCCTCGCGGTAGCGCAGCACCTCCTTAACCTCCGTCGCAATGCCATCCGACGGATTCAGAATAGCCTGGTACAGCGCATCCTGGGTAGTCACGATGTTCTCGATGGCCGAACTTTCCTTGCTTTCCTGAAGTACAATTGTGTTGAGCAGAATCTCCGGCTTGGGCAGGCGCAGGCAGGAGCCTTTCAATTCGGCCAAGTAGCGATTCGCCCGAATCGCCTCTTTCAGCACGGCGGCGGTTTCGACTTCCTGGGCCGGGGGCAGGTTTGGGAGGGCGTTGTACGGGAGCGCGGGGGTTTGCCAGGCCATGTGGATGTGTAAAGATTTTTTACAGGTTCGACAAATGTGTAAAGATTTACTGGTAAATCTTTACACATGGTCCGTCAGCTAAAGCAAACGGCAAGTGGTGGAAGCCCCTCCGGGGCTGAAAGACAGTTCACTATTTAGCCCCGAAGGGGCTTTTGCCATTTGCCGTCTGCTTTAGCTGACGGACGGGCGTACCTTTGCCCCCGCCCCAGCCGACGCATGAACCTCCTCCTCCTCACCCCGCCCTTCACCCAACTCAACACGCCGTACCCCGCCACGGCGTACCTGAAGGGGTTTTTGAATACGCTGGGCACGGTACAGGTTGCGCAGGCTGACCTGGGCATCGAGGTGATTCTGGCCCTGTTTTCGCCCGAAGGGCTGACCGCCCTCTTCGACCAACTCGATGCCTCCGACGTGGAACTCTCCGACAACGCCTACCGGATTTACCGCCTCCGCGCCGAGTACCTCCGCAGCATCGGCCCGGTGATTCGGTTTTTGCAAAACAAAAATTCCACGCTGGCCCACGCGATTGCCGACCGCAGCTACCTGCCCGAAGCCGCCCGCTTCGCCGCCCTCGACGACCTGGACTGGGCCTTCGGCACGATGGGCATTCACGACAAAGCCCGGCACTTGGCGACGCTCTACCTCGAAGACCTCGCCGACCTCATCACCGAGGCCGTCGATCCGCACTTCGGTTTCAGCCGCTACGCCGAACGGCTGGGCCGTTCGGCCAGCCACTTCGATCCGCTCCACGAAGCCCTGCAAGCCCCCGAAACCTGGGTTTCGGCAAAACTCATCGGGATTTTAGAACAAAAAATAGGGACCCACCACCCCGACGTGGTGTGCCTGACGGTGCCTTTTCCGGGCAATTTGTTCGGGGCCTTGAAGTGCGGGCAATACCTCAAGCGGTACCATCCTCACGTGAACGTGGTGCTCGGCGGGGGCTACGCCAACACCGAACTACGCCGGGTCAGCGAACCGCGCCTGTTCGACTACGTCGATTTCGTCAGCCTCGACGACGGCGAAGCGCCGCTGCTGCACCTGTTGGAATTTTTGGAAGGAAAACGGGAGAAAACTCGCCTCAAGCGCGTCTTCGCCCGCACCGACGGCGTGGTGAACTACTACAACGGGGCCACCGAAAAAGACCTCCCGCAGCGCGAAACCGGCACGCCCGACTACCGGGGACTGGCGTTGAGCGAGTACCTGTCGGTGATTGAAATCGCCAACCCGATGCACCGGCTCTGGAGCGACGGGCGCTGGAACAAACTCACCCTGGCCCACGGCTGCTACTGGGGCAAGTGCTCGTTTTGCGACGTGAGCCTCGACTACATCCGGCGCTACGAACCCCTCACGGCGGCGCTGCTCTGCGACCGGATGGAAACCATCATCGCCCAAACCGCCCAGAACGGCTTTCACTTCGTGGACGAAGCCGCCCCGCCCGCCCTGCTCCGCGACGTGGCGCTGGAAATCATCCGCCGGAACCTCACGGTGGTGTGGTGGACCAACATCCGCTTCGAGGCCAGTTTCACGCCCGACCTTTGCCGCCTGCTCAAAGCATCGGGTTGCATCGCCATGTCGGGTGGGCTGGAGGTGGCCTCCGACCGGCTGCTGGAACGCATGAAAAAAGGCGTGACGGTGGCGCAGGTGGCCCGCGTCGCCGAGGCATTCACCGGTGCGGGTATCCTGGTCCACGCGTATTTGATGTACGGCTTCCCAACCCAAACGGTCCAGGAAACCATCGATTCGCTGGAAATGGTGCGGCAACTCTTCGCCAGCGGCGTGCTGCAATCGGGCTTCTGGCACCGCTTCGCCATGACGGCCCACAGCCCGGTGGGGCTGCACCCGGCGGCATTCGACGTGACGCGGCTCGGTCCCGATTTCGGCGGCTTTGCCGACAACGACCTCGACCACGCCGACCCGACCGGGGCCGACCACGACCTTTTTGCCGAAGGCCTGCGAAAATCGCTCTTCAATTTCATGCACGGCGTGGGGCTGGATTTTCCGCTGCGCAACTGGTTCGATTTCAAAGTCCCGCCCCCGTCGGTTTCCCCGCGTTTCATCGAAAAAAGCATCCAACGCAACCCCGACGAGCCAGCGCGTTCCAACGCCCTCGTCGTGTGGCTGGGTAGCCTGCCCGCACTCACGGTGTTCGAGGGAGAAAACGGCGGGCTGGCCGAACTCGAATTTTACGGTCGGCAACAGGACTGGCACCTTCAAATGAGCACATCACTCGGAGAGTGGCTCAGCGAAATTCTGCCCGAACTTGGGGCGGGAGCCAACGAAAAAATGCCCCTTCAGGGCTTGAAGGGGCATTTTGAGGCAGCCGGACTGGGGAATTTTGAAGAATTCACCCGCACGGAAACCTGGGTGCAACTCCGCGCCAATGGGCTACTGGTGGTGTGAAGCGCCGCCGGGCGAAGTCACCCGGTCGGTCAATAATCCTTCTTCCCGGCTTTCTTCGCCTGTTTGGCGGCGCGTTTTTCCTTGAGGTTTTTTTCCGGCTCTTTTTTGGCGTTGTCTTTTGGCGAACCTTTGTCTTTAGGCATGGCTGTTTGCGGTTTGGTTTGTCCAAAAGTAGCCAAAATTCCGACTGACAAAACCCGTGGGAACGCAAACCCGTCGGGATGCTTACTTTTGCGACGCCAGCGACAAACGATTGCCCCTTTTTTCCTGAATGAATTCCATTCCCTTCTCTTCTGACTCCATTCGCGTTCGCGACGCCTTCCGAACTCAGTTTCAAACCAACCCCACGTTGCTTGTGAGGGGCCCGGGGCGCATCAACCTGCTCGGCGAGCACGTCGATTACAACGGGGGCTTCGTGCTGCCCGCCGCCATTGACCGCGAACTGGTATTTGCCCTCGCGGCCCGCACCGACGGCGAGGCCCACCTCTTGGCCGCCGATCTGGGTGAAACGCACCGGTTTACGGTAGCGAATCCTGAAAAAAGTGAGCAGGAATGGGCCAATTATCCGCTCGGCGTAGTGGATGAATTGTTGAAAGCGGGGCACGTGCCAGGCGGATTCAACCTCGTGTTCGGCGGCAATATTCCCACCGGGGCGGGCGTGTCGTCGTCGGCGGCGCTGGAGTGTGGGGTGGGCTTTGCCCTCAACGAACTGTTCGGCTTTGGCCTGTCGAAAATGGACCTGGTGAAACTTGGCCAGCGGGCCGAAAACAACTTCGTCGGCGTGGCCTGCGGCATCATGGACCAGTTCGCCTCGGTGTTCGGGCGGGCAGGCTCGGTGATTCGGCTCGATTGCCGTTCGCTGGAGTACGGCTATTTTCCCTTCAACCCCGCCGGTCACCTGCTCCTGCTCTGCGACACAGGCGTGAAGCATTCCCTAGGCAGTAGCGAATACAACACCCGACGGGAGGAATGCGAAACCGGCGTGGCCATTCTCCGGCAATACGACCCGACCATCCACCTCCTGCGCGACGTGCCGCTGACCCTGCTCAACGAACACCAAACTGAATTTCCAGGCAACGTGTACGCTCGCTGCCGATACGTGGTGGACGAAATTGAGCGAGTGCCCCAGGCCTGCGACTTGCTCCTGGCGGGCAACTGGGCTGGTTTTGGTAAAAAAATGTACGAAACCCACGCCGGGCTTCAGCATCAGTACGAAGTCAGTTGCGAAGAACTCGATTTTCTGGTCGACCAAACCCGGCCGCTCGACGCCGTGCTTGGTGCCCGGATGATGGGCGGGGGCTTCGGGGGCTGCACGATTAACCTCCTGCGCGAAGACGCCCTCGACGCCGTAATTCACCACCTGACCGAATCCTACCGCGCCAGGTTCGAGCTGCCGTTGGTGACGCACCCCGTCCGGATTAGCGACGGGACTTCGTTGCTGGGGGGAAGCTATTCTTCCCGGTAACTCAGGGGGGTCATCCCGCTTTTGTCATCCCGACGAAGGAGGGATCTCGTTGGGTACCGACTACCTGGCTACCGGCAAAGTGCTTTTACCGTCCGACGAGATCCCTCCTTCGTCGGGATGACAAACTTCGTCGGGATGACAAAAACAGCCGAACACAAAAAACCCGCTCCGAATGCTCGGAGCGGGTTTTTTGTGTTCGGCTCAACAGTTTTAAAAACTGAAAACCAAAAACCAACCATCAAACGCCTACCACCGAAAACTTCACCTTGTGCTTCACCTCTTTGTGGAGGTCGAGCGTGGCAGAGTAATCGCCAGCGGTTTTCACGTCGCCGTCGAGGGTGATTTTCTTGCGATCCACGTTGAAGCCTCTGGCTTTTAAAGCCTCGGCGATCTGGATGGTGGTGACGCGACCGAAAATTTTCCCGCTTTCGCCCACTTTGGCGGCGATTTCGAGCGTCAGGTCGCCGATGCTGGCGGCGAGGGCTTCGGCGTCGAGTTTGAGTTTTTCGGCTTTGTGGGCGGCCTGCTTCACGTTTTCGGCCTGCACCTTGCGGTTGCTTTCGGTGGCCTGCACGGCGTAGCCCTGCGGGATGAGGTAATTGCGCCCGTAGCCCGGTTTCACCGACACGAGGTCATTTTTATAGCCCAGCCCGGCGATGTCGGTTTTGAGAATGATGTCCATGGAAAGGAGTGGTGAGTTGTGAATTGGTGAGTTGTAAAGTAGAAATTCACAACTCACCAATTCACCATTCAAAATTTATTTCATCGAGTCGGCCACGTAGGGCAACAGGGCCAGGTGACGGGCGCGTTTGACGGCTTGGGCTACTTTGCGCTGGTACTTCAGGCTGGTGCCGGTGATGCGGCGCGGCAGGATTTTACCCTGGTCGTTGAGCAGCTTGAGCAGGAAGTTGGCGTCTTTGTAGTCGATGTATTTAATGCCTGCCTTCTTGAAACGGCAGTATTTCTTGCGGTTCTGGTTTTTTTCGAGCGGCTCGTTTACCAGGGTGGAGTTGCGGTTGTTTCTCATTTGGCGTCAACGGGGGATTCGAGAATGGTTTTTTTGCCCATCAGCCCTTTGCGCTTTTTCTCGTTGTAGGCGATAGCGTGCTTGTCGAGGGCGATGGTCTGGAAGCGGATGATCCGCTCGTCGCGCCGGAATTCCAGTTCAAGGGCAGCGGGTACACCTGATTCCGCCTGGAATTCGAAGAGTTGGTAGTAACCGGTGTTTTTGCCGTTGATGGGGTAGGCGAGCTTGCGCAGGCCCATGGCATCTTCGTGGAGAAACGCGGCTCCGTTGTCGCTGAGCAACTTACGGAATTTTTCGACGGTGTCCTTTGTCTGGGTGTCAGACAAAACGGGAGTGAGGATGAACACCGTCTCATACTGATTAGCCATTGTGTGACTGATTTAGATGAAACGAAAAAACAAATTGGGCTGCAAAAGTAGCCCTTTGCAGCCCAAAAACCAAGCAAGAAGTTGAGTTTGAGGGTTGAAAAGGTTTGAGGGTTTGAAGCCCTCTTCAAACCCTCAAACCTTTTCAACCCTCAAACTCTTTCAAACCCGTTTACCGCACCTCAAACTCCCCCTGCCCAATCTTGAATCCGTCGGCGTAGAGTTCGACGCTGTGTTTACCTTTTTTGTAGGCCTGGCCCCGGCTGTAGATAAAATCCACAGTTTGGTGCGAATTGGTGTACAGCACACTCTGCTTGGCGGTGTAGACCGTTTCCTGCCCGTTGAACATAAACGCCCCCGAACCGGTGGCCATGTCGCTGATGACCGCTCCTTCGGGGTCGAGAATCCGCATGAAAATGTCCTTGTTGTCGCGTTGGGTGAGGGGGTTATCGGCCAGGGAGAACGACACCCGGATTTTATCCACCCGCCGCGATTTGTAGCGGCCCCCCTCGCGCTCTTTGCCTTTGGGAGAGATGGCGTACACGTTGATGGTTTCGGCCCGCAGGGCAGCAGCAATGGTCACTTTTTCGGAAAGCTCG
This sequence comes from uncultured Cytophagales bacterium, assembly GCA_964244295.1. GTDB lineage: Bacteria > Bacteroidota > Bacteroidia > Cytophagales > Spirosomataceae > JAJAZB01. The sequence continues at coordinate 56,913 of CAXTIG010000021.1, read as the reverse complement.
CGGTTTTTCGAGGATAGCGCACTCACCGAGTCGGTGTAGGATTTCCGGGTGGTTTCGAGGTTACTTTTCAGGCCGGTATTTTCTTGCGTCAGGGTTTGATTGGTGTTGGTCAGGGCCTCGTTTTCCTGGCGCAACCGGGCGATGTCGAGGTCTTTCTGAGCCAGAATGGCGGTGTAATTTCGGATTTTCGCCTCGTAATTTTTGGCGCTGAAATTTTTAGCGTTTTGCAGTTCGCGCTTGTCGGCTTCGAGTTGAGCCTTTACCTTCATCAGTTCGTCGACGTTGCCGTTGAGCATTTTGAGTTCGGCAATCTTCGCGTCGAGTTGATTAGAAATCGAGTCGAGTTTGGTAGTGGTTGCGATCAGATCTTTCGTTTTGGTTTCAAGTTGGATCGAGGCTTGGTCAGTTTTTTGGCGTTCCTGAAAATAAAGGTATCCGAGCAGCGCCAGCAAGGCGGCCATGATGACCAGGGCGGCGGTGAAATAATTCTTCTTGTCGTTTTGACGAGGCTGAGTCTCCATACGGGGTTGTCTGAAAGTTGCAGGATAAGGGTTTAACGAAACAAATCTACTTTTTTAGCGAAACAAAGCAAGTTCAGTGAAGACAATGGAAAATGGAGAATGGAGGATGGAGAATGAAATGCACCACCCATCTTCCGGTTTTCATTCTCCATTCTCCATTCTTTTATGTCTATCGCCGAAAACCTCCGCCGCCTCGAATCTCAACTCGAACCCACGCCCGCCCGGCTCGTAGCAGTGAGCAAAACCAAGCCCGTCGATGTGCTGATGGAAGCCTACCGGGCCGGGTGCCGCCGTTTTGGCGAAAACAAAGTGCAAGAGATGGTGGCCAAGCACGAAGCAATGCCTTCCGACGTGGAATGGCACCTGATCGGTCACCTGCAAACCAACAAAGTGAAGTACATGGCGCCGTTCGTCCACCTGATCCACTCGGTGGATAGCCTCAAACTGCTTCAGGAAATCAACAAACAGGCCGCCCGCGTGGGGCGGGTGCAGGACTGCCTGCTGCAACTGCACCTTGCCCGCGAGGAAACCAAATTTGGATTGTCGTTCGAGGAAGCCGAAGCATTGCTGAGCAACTCCGAACTCGACGAACTCACTCAGGTACGCGTTACCGGCCTGATGGGCATGGCCAGCAACACCAACGACGAAGCCCAGGTACGGGCCGAATTCCGGGGGTTGAAAACGTTTTTCGAGCGAATGAAAACGGAAATTCCGCCTCGCCCGAACGTCGCGTTGCGCGACTTGTCGATGGGTATGAGCGGCGATTTTCCCTTGGCCCTGGCCGAGGGCAGTACGTTGGTTCGGGTGGGGAGCCTGATTTTCGGGGAACGAATCCCCCCGATTGCTTAAAACTCGGCGTTGTCGGCGCGAGGCACCAGTCGCGGTCCTGCGAACCAAAACCTACGCCGGATTTTAGAGAAAACCCACCTGTTTCGCCCGGTTGCAAAGCAGGTGGGTTTTTGTGGAGTAACCCCAGGCATTGCCCGTTGCCGAGGGATGAATTGGAAACGGTAGCCCCAAACGGGATACCCTCAAAAACTTTTACCTTCACGCAACCCAACCAACCGGGCGCTTCGTATTGCCTCCTGAATCCGCGCCCATGCCCGCCTCAACCGTCAACGTGCCGAGTCTCACCATCCTGCTGGAAGGTTGCCGAAAAGGCGACCGCCTCAGTCAGGAACTGCTTTACCGGCAGTTTTACGGCTTCGCCATGGGTATTTGCCTGCGCTACACCCGCAGCCGCGACGAAGCCCGCGAGGTACTCAACGACGGGTTTATGAAAGTATTCCTGAAAGCCGAACTCTACGACCCGGCGCGGCCCTTCAAAAGCTGGCTCGGTCGGATCATGGTCAACACCGCCCTCGATTACTACCGCCAGCAGGTCAAGCATTACTACCACGAAGACCTCGACGGCGCGGCGGCCAGCCAACTAGCCACCCGCGAAACCGCCACCAGCCAGCTTTCGCACGAAGAACTCATCGGGTTGGTGCAGCGCCTGCCGCCTTCGTACCGGATGGCTTTTAACCTGTACGTGATCGATGGGTACACCCACGAGGAAATCGCCGAGAAACTCAACATCTCGGTGGGCACTTCCAAATCAAATTTGTCACGGGCACGCGAACACCTGCGGGGCCTGTTAAAAGAACAGAAGTATGAACGCTAACCGGGAACCTTCCGACGAGGAACTGGACGGACTCTTCCGCCAGGCCGCCGACGGCCTCCGGCCCCGGTTCGACCCGGAGGATTGGCGCGGTATGACCGACCGGCTCGACGCGGCCCAACCGCATCCCCGGCCCTGGTGGCAGCGCTGGAGTTGGCTGGGCAGCGCCTTTCTGCTCCTCCTGCTGAGTGGAGGTACCCTCTGGTGGCAGGCCTCGGAAAGCCGGGGTAATGCCCAACCCGAAGCGCGTGCCGTGGCAAAACCCGCCACGGCAACCACGAAGCAGCGAGCCGTACCCACTGGGGTAGGGGCAGGCGTAGAAAAATCGGCGGCGAACCACGCCGAACCGAACCGAATGGATTCGCCCGCCGCAACCGGGGCGGCTCCGGCACTTGTCGCCGACGCGAAAAAGGATCGGGTGGCGAAAACGACCCCGCCTGCTCCAACAGAACCGTCAGCGAAAACGGCGACCGTCGCCGACCGGGCCAACACCACGCCGACGGTCCGGCCCGCAGGGCAAAGCCTGACCCGGAATGCAACTCGCCACGGTTTGACCGCCGCCAACCGCCCTGCCGGGAAGCGTCCCTTACCCGCCAGCAAAGCAACCCGAACCCGAGGAGTGACCCACTCGCGGGAAACGACCCGACGCCCACCCCGCTCTGGTCGGAACCTGCGGAAGGCAGCCACGGAACTGGCCCGCACCGACCCGCGCCCCAATGGGTTTCGCCAGGAGCGCAACCCTTCCGGCGTACCCGCCGTAAAGTCGGGTAAAGACGGCACTGATTGGGTCGTGAATGCTGGTTTTGACGGAGAACAACGAAAAACCAATGCGTTTGAAAACGTTGATTTTACGCACGCTTCGGAAGCAACGGAACGCCCGAGTTCCGACCTGGCGAGGCTGAACCTGAAAACCTGGCGGGTTGCAAACCGACAGGTTCAACTGCCCGCCGTAACCGCCCCCGCCCCCGCCGAACCGCTCATCGACCGCCGCCCGGCGGAGCCGACCCAGCGCGGGCGCTTCGGTCTGCGGGCCGTGCTGGCCCCCGACCTCAACTCGGTGGGTACCTTCAAGCCCTCGGTGTTTGGACGGAGCTACGGGCTGCTGCTCGAATACGAAGTGCTGCCGCGCCTGCGGGTGCAAACCGGCGTGCTTCGCTCGCAGAAAGACTACGGCTCCACGCCCGCCGATTACACCTGGGCGAAAGGCTACTGGTCGACCTATCCCAAACCGGATAACATCGACGCGAAGTGTGCCATTCTCGACGTGCCGCTCAACGTCCGGTTCGATGTGTTCCGCCGGGCGCAGTCCGACGTGTTTGTCAACGGCGGCGTGTCGTCATACCTGATGCTCAACGAAGATTACACCTACCGCTACACCAACAAACCCAGTTACACCCACGAGGTGAATGTTTCAAGGGGCGGGGGTCACTTCGCCACCACGTTCAACCTCTCGCTGGGATACCAACGCCAACTCGGCGGCGGGCTTTCGCTCCAACTCGAACCGTACCTCAAACTTCCGATCGCGGGCGTGGGCTTCGGCAGCGTGCGTTTGTACAGCACCGGGCTGCACCTTTCGCTGGGTTTTCACCCCCTGAGCCGCCGTCGTTTACCGCCCTGAACCCCTTTTTTTTCGTTTCCTGTTTCCAATCCCCAAATCCCAATTCCCATGCAAACTTTCTTTCGTTCACCGCGTTCGCTCGCGGTGGGAGTGTTCGTTAGTGCCTTACTCGTCGCCTTCGTGCTGGCTTGCGGCACTAAAGACGACGGCCCGCAAACCAACCTCCGGCTAGCCACCAGCCCCACCCTGGGCAGTTACTTTACCGACCAGGACGGCAAAACACTCTACCTCTTCAGCTCCGACGTGAAAGGCAGCAGCACCTGCACCACCACGGGCTGCCTGCAAACCTGGCCGGTATTTTACCAGGAAACGCTCCGGCTCGACGCGGGCCTGAACGCCGCCGATTTTGCCACCATCACCCGCGCCGACGGGGCCAAGCAAACCTCCTTCAAAGGTTGGCCGCTGTACCGCTTCGCTCAGGATGCGGCAGCGGGCGACACGAAGGGCGAAGCCGTAAACGGCCGCTGGTTCGTGGCCCGCGACTACAACGTGATGCTGGCCGCCCAGGGTAGCCGGTTGTACCTGAGCGACATGGCGGGCCGCTCGCTGTACCAGTTTGCGAACGATAAAACGCCCAACGTGAGCGCCTGTACCTCGACGGGTTGCGTTGCCACCTGGCCGGTGTTTTCGCTGGATAACGTCACGGTTTCTTCGTCGTTGAAAGCCGCTGATTTTGCGCCGATCACCCGCGCCGATGGCAAAAAACAACTCGCTTACAAAACCCGCCCCCTGTACTACTACGTCACCGACGTGGCCCGGGGCGACACCATTGGCGGCGGCGTGGGCAAGATCTGGTACACCTTCAACCCCTAATTTTTCGTATATCGTTCTGAACCCCTTTTTTCCCCACGAGCAAACTCCATTTTTACCATGAATCAAACCCAAAATCGCCCCGAAACTTCGCCGATCAAACGCGGTGAATTCCTCCGTAGCCTGGGCCTGAGCGGCGCCGCCCTGATGGCCGTGTACTGCATGGGCACCCTCACGTCCTGCTCCAACAGCAGCGACGATCCCACCCCCAACCCAGGTCCCGGTCCTGGCCCCGGAACGGGTACGAAGGTGGATTTCACGCTCGACCTGAACGCCACCGCCAACGCCGACCTGAAGGGAACGAAGGCGTACCTCATCAAAGACAACGTGATCGTGGCCCGCACCGGGGCCAGTTCCTACGTGGCCCTCTCGAAAGTCTGCACCCACGAAGGCACGACGGTGGAATACGAACCGGCCCTCAACCGGATTCACTGCCCCAACCACGGATCGAATTTTAATGTGAATGGGTCGGTGATCAACGGCCCGGCTGCTTCTCCGCTCAAAACGTACACCGCCACCCTGACGGGCACCAGCCTGCGGGTGTTTGAAGCCTGAGCGACGGCGTTCTTCACAAAAAAAACCTCCCGGTTTGCAACCGGGAGGTTTTTTTGTGAAGAACGCCAACCACGGGACGACCTGACGAGTTTTACGGAAAAACCAACCGAATCATGGCCATTCTGGTAACGGGTGCGACGGGCAACGTGGGCGCGGAAGTGGTGAAAGGCTTGCAGGAGCATTCCGTGCAAGTACGTGCTGGAATGCGCGACCCGGCAAAAAGCCCGTTTGGGCCAAACGTGGAGGCGCGGGCGCTGGATTTTGAGAAGCCCGCTACCTGGCCCGGCGCGCTGACCGATGTGGACCGGATTTTCCTGGTGCGGCCCCCGCAGATTTCCGACGTAACGAAAACCATCGGACCTTTTTTGAAGGAAACCAAAAGTCGGGGCATCCGGCAGGTGGTATTTTTATCGTTGCTGGGGGTGGAGAAAAATCCCGTGGTGCCGCACCGGGCCATCGAAGAAAAAATTCGCGAACTGAGCTTCGATTTCACGATGCTCCGGGCCAGTTTTTTCATGCAAAATCTCGACACCACCCACCGCGCCGAACTCCGCGACCGGAGCGAGCTATTCGTCCCCGCCGGGCAGGGGCGCACCAGTTTTGTCGACGTGCGCGACCTCGCCGCCGTGGGCGTAAACGCGCTCCGGGGCGAATTGCCGCCCAACCAGGCCTACCCGCTCACAGGAGCCGAAGCCTTGACCTACACCGAAGTTGCCGCGCTGTTGAGCATCGAACTGGGTCGCCCCATTCGCTACGCTAATCCTGGAATGTTGAAATTTACGTTGCAAAAGCGCCGCGAGGGCTTACCCTGGGCTTTCACGCTGGTGATGCTGGGTTTGTACACGACCTGCAAACTGGGTCTGGCCGCGAAAATCACTCCTGACCTGGAGCGGTTGCTGGGCCGTCCACCGATTTCGATGCGGCAGTACCTGCATCAGTACCGGGAGGCGTGGATGTAGCTGGATTTCGGTTCCCGTTTTTGGTTTGCGGTGGTTTGATGCCGTGGTTTGCAACCATTTTTTCCAAACCGAAAATCAGCATGAGCAAGTTTTTTCTTCTTTCCGGGGCCGTCTGGGCCGGGCTGAGCGTGGCGCTGGGAGCCTTTGGGGCGCACGCGCTGAAGGCCAGCCTCGAAGCCACCGGGCGTTTCGATACCTTCGAGACCGCCGTGCGCTACCAAATGTACCACGGCCTGGGCTTGGTGCTGGTCAGCATCCTGCTCGGCCAACTGCCCGAAGCCACGCGCCCACTCACCTGGGCGGGCTGGGGGTTTCTGGTGGGGAGCCTGATTTTTTCCGGGTCGCTGTACCTGATTTGCTTCACCGGGGCACGCTGGTGGGGGGCGGTGGCCCCGCTCGGCGGGACGCTGATGCTGGCGGGATGGCTGGCGCTGGTGTGGGCGGCGGTGAAGTGAATTACGAATTGGTTGAGCTGTACGGCCTCGGCCTTTTCAATCCGTAACCGTGCGACGGACCACCTCAACTCCGCGATCCGCATTCACAGCAGCCGCTTGGTCCCGCTTCCATCTGCCCGCCGGAATTCGGCACTGGCTACTTCGCCGGTGCCGTGGAAGCGGTAGCGTAGGCCTACAACCTTGCCTGAGCTTACCCGAAACTGACCCGCGTAGGCCAGTTTTTCATTGACAAATACCCGCACCTTTCGCTGCCGCACGTCGCAGCGGACGCGCACCCAGTCGCTGAAATTGACGCCGAAACCACTCAGGTCGCTGGTTTTGCCCGACACGGTGTTTTCCGAAAAAGCCAGGGCCAGTTCGCCCACGCAACCCTTCACCGAGAGCGGAATCAGGTGCCGCCCTTCCGAGCAAAGCAGCACGATGTACACCCGCTGGCATACGGCATCACCCCGGCTGAACGTACTGCGGAGCCGGGTTTCAAACGTAAAATCGTCGCTCGACATCCCGCCCACGTCCTGGACGTTGAAGAGGCTCGTCCAGGGAATTTCCTTTCCAAAATCCACCTGCTGGGTTTTTAAATCGGCTTCACTCAGGCCCACACTGCCGCCTGGCCGTTGGGTGTTTTTGAAGTAAACCGGAATCGGATCGCGATCGAGGGTGCCGAGCCAGCCTTCCGAGCGCAGGTACAGGTCGTGCTCGCGCACCACCGAGTCGTTGAGTACCAGTTTGGCCCGAAAATACCCCGGCGTGTAGTACGTGCTGGCGTACTCGTGCCGCTGTTTGTCCACCCGAAAGCGCCGACGCGGGTCCCAGCTTTGCTGGATGAACACGCTGTCGGCGTTGGAGTCGGTGGCGTCGTAGCGGAACAGCACCGTGTTGGGAATGCCCACCGCCACGGGCTGGCTGGTGAAGGTCACGCTTCCGTAGCGCAGCGGTTTTTCGAGCTTCCGAAAGGCCCAAACCCCCGTCAGCAGCAACAGCATTCCTCCCACCACCACCACCGGCCAGCGCCAGGCCCGGCGCTGCGGGGTTGTTTCGCCCGGCGGGGGTGGGGCGGTTGAAACGGGAAAGTCCGGTTCGTCGTCGGGCACGCGGGCGGTTGCCTGCTGGAAGCGGCGGTAGTTGGGAAACCCGGCAAACCTCGCCAGCGCGTCGAGCGTGGTGGCGGTGGGAAAACTCTCGTACCGGACCCGGCCCCAGACCCGCTTGAGCGTGCTCGGACTCAGGGAAACGTGCGTTTCCTCGAAAATCTGCTCGCTCAAGCGCTCGAAATCGCGGTTTTGCCAGCCGGAGGCAGCGCCCCAACCCAGGCGGGCTTCAATGAGGGCGCGGCAGTGGGCCAGGTCGTTGCGTTGGGTAGTCATTGGTTTTCAGCGTGAAACGAGGTTGAACAAACTTGAACCGACTTTGAAAACCCGGTTTGCGGTTTCGGAAGGCAAGTTTGGGGCGGAATTTTCAAACGTCCAAAGGTTGGATACGTCCGCCGAAAACTCAACCGCCTGATCAGAACCTGTTCTTCATGAAAACTTCCCTTAGCCATCGGGACTTCATCGCCACTACTACCCAAAAAATTCCACCCATCCGGCCTGGTTGGAGAACTTACCTGTCCTTTCACATGAAAAAAATATTGCTGATTCTTCTCGCCTTTGGCTTCTTTTCCGTCGTGTGTTTTGCCCAGAAAAAAGGGAGAACAGCGACCGCACCCGCCCCGCCGGTCGCCGCGCCGCTGTCGATTCCGCTCACGCCGGAGCGATGGGTATTTCAGCCGGGGAAGGTCGAATTTCTCGAACACCGGGGTATCCGGGCGATGAAATTGCTGCCCAACGCCGGGCCGGTGGTCGCCAAAGACCTTACCTTCGCCAACGGCACCATCGAGTACGACGTAGAGCCGCTGGCCCCGCCTTCGTGGAGCGTGTATTTTCGGCGAAAAGACGACAAGACCCAGGAAATTTTTTACCTGCGAAACCGCCTCGGCCAACCGCAGGCCAACGACGCCGTGCAGTACGCCCCCATCGTCGACGGCGTAAACCTCTGGGATTTATTCGACCCCTTCCAGGCCCCGGCCCGCCTCAAAGCTGGGGATTGGAACCACGTAAAACTGGTCATTTCCGGCTACCAGATGCGGGTGTACGTCAATGATCTAACCCAACCCGTCTTGGAAATTCCCCGGCTGGAGGCGGATGCCACCGAGGGCGGCCTGGCCTTCGACGGGCAATGCATCCTGGCCAACGTGGTGGTGAAGCCCGGCGAAATCGAGGGCCTGGCCCCCTACGCCGCGCCCGACCTGACCAACCACGATGCCCGTTACCTGCGCAACTGGTTGGTGTCGGAGCCGGTGGCCCTGCCCACGGGTAGCGAGTTGACGGGGGCCAACGTGTCTAAACCCGATCAGCCGTTTCAAAAAATTGAGGCGGAACGCCGGGGACTTATCAACCTGAGCCGGAAATTTGGCAACAGCCAGAATCAACGCCGGGTGGTGTGGCTGAAAACCAACTTCCGTTCGGCAAGCAACCAGAAACCGCTCCTGCGGCTGGGCTTCAGCGACGAAGTGTGGGTGTTCGTGAACGGCCAACCCGTGTTTGTGGACAAAAACCTGTATCCACAAAACATGAGAAAAACACCCGACGGGCGGATTTCCATCGAAAACGCCGCCTTTCCGCTGCCCCTCAAAACGGGCGACAACGAACTGCTCGTGGGCGTGGCCAACAATTTCTACGGCTGGGGGCTGGTGGCCCGGCTGGAAAGTCTGGAGGGCATCGAGCAACCCTGACCGTTGAACCACGCATTCGTACCAACTTCCGTCTTTTTTTACGTGCTTTGTTTTTCAACCTAAACCACCCAAGTTCATGCGCAAGATGCTTGTTTTTTCTGCCCTGCTTTTCGTCAGCCTGACCGCCTCGGCCCAGGCCGACAAGGCCCAACGCCCCAGCCCGCCCGCCCAGGCCAAACAAACCGTGGGCAGCAAAACCATCACCATCGACTACGGCCAGCCCTCGGTGAAAGGCCGCAACGTGTGGGATGCTGCCGGTAAAGTTGCCCCCTACGGCCAGGTTTGGCGCACGGGAGCCAATGAAACCACCGCCATCGAATTTTCGGAAGACGTGAAACTGGAAGGCAAAGACGTGCCCAAAGGCCGCTACGCTTTGTTTACGATTCCCGGCGAAAAAGACTGGACGATTATTTTGAACAAAACCATCAAGTGGGGGGCCTTCAGCTACAAGCAGGACGAAGACGTGTTGCGGGTAACGGTGCCCGCCAAAAAGGCAAAGGAATTTCATGAAAAATTCACCGTCGACATCTCCCCCAAAGGCAACGTGATGCTCGCCTGGGCCGATGCCCAGGCGGATTTTAAGGTGAAGTAAGTGAGAAGTAAAAAGTGAGCGGTGAGACGTAAAGGCACGACTGTCTTTACGTCTCACCGCTCACTTTTTACTTCTCACTCGACAAAATTCAAATCCTTCCCAAAACTCTCTTCCAACTGCGTGGTGGCGAAAAAGGCCAGGGCCAGGCAGATGCCGCCAACCAGCAAGGCGCTGGTGGCCAACCCCGTCGAGGGGGCTAGCGCGCGAAAGCCCCAGGTGATGGGAATCACCGCCCCGCGCACGAAGTTGGGCACGGTGGTGGTGACGGTGGCCCGGAGGTTGGTGCCGAATTGCTCGGACGACATGGTGATGAACATGGCCCAGTAGCCCGCGAAAAACCCCAGCGCCAGGCACATCCAGGCGTATTGGCCGGGGCTGAAGCCGCCGTAAGTCAGGTACAGCGCCGAGGCCAGGGCAGTCAGGAGAATGAACAGGTAAATCGCTTTTTTGCGGCTGCGCAGTCCGTGGCTCAGCAGCCCGCAGGCGATGTCGCCGAGGGAAAGCCCCACGTAGCCCAGCATGATCGCCTGCCCGGCTTTTACCGGCCCTTCGACGCCCACGGCCTTGCCCAGTTCGGGTGAAAACAGCACCAAAATGCCCACCACGTACCAAATCGGGATGCCGATGAGGATGCAATAAAAATAGGTGACGAAGCGGCGGCGGTCGGTGAAAAGGCTCAGAAAATTGCCCCGCGCGACGTTGCCTTTCTCGGCCCGTTGAAACAACGCCGACTCGTAGGTGCCCACCCGCAACAGCAACAGTGCCAGCCCCATGCCGCCGCCAATGAAGTAGGCCGTGCGCCAGTCGGTCATCCCGCCGACGGTGGCGGCGGCGACCCCGCCCATGGCTCCCACGCCCGCGATGAGCAGCGAGCCGTAGCTGCGTTTTTCTTTGGGCAACGTTTCGTTCACCAGCGTTACGCCCGCGCCCAATTCGCCCGCCAGGCCGATGCCCGCCAAGAAGCGCAGCAGCGCGTACAGGTTGAGGTCGCTGACGAAGCCGTTGAGCAAATTGGCCGCTGAGTAGAGCAGAATCGAGCCAAAAAGCACCGACTTGCGTCCCCGCCGGTCGCCCAGAATTCCCCACAAAATTCCGCCGAGGAGCATCCCCCCCATTTGAAAATCGAACAGGCGCAGGCCCTGGGTCAGCACCTCGGCGTCGGAAAGACCGAGGCTTTTCAGGCTCGGTCCGCGCACCACGCCGAAAAGAATCAGGTCGTACACGTCGACGAAGTAGCCCAGGGCGGCCACGGCGATGAGTAGGGCGGCGGAGCGGGAAATTTTGGTGGGTGTGGAAGTGGGATTGGTGGTGAGCATGGAGAGCCGACGAAAAAGGAGTTCGCCGGTAAAATAACGTGATTAGCCCGGCATTCCGAAGAAACCCCGCCGGATGGGGTTGGGAGGTACGATTCTTTTGCCACTACGCCGAAACTTTTTTATGGAACCCTCCCTGGACTCCGATTTGCCGGGCCTGACCCGCGACGAATTGATGGTAGAAGTGAAAAAACTGCGGGCGGGCATTCGTCAGCACCGCGACAGCACCGGCCATAACCTGTGCTGGCACCACCCCGCCCTGTGGGGCCTGCTCCCCGACCGCAGCGACCCGCTGCCCGATGTGCCGCCCTGGTCGGAATTCCTGCGGGGTTGTGTGCAGTACCGGCAGTCGCTCGATGAGCTTTCGGAAAATTCAACCCACTGACCGGGGCGGCAAGTTTGGGCAATGTCGGTCGGACCAGAGGTGACGGGGAGTTGGGGAATGGGAATTGCTACCCCGCCTTTTTCATCAACCAACTTCACACGTCATGAAATTCGTCCGCACGTTTTCCGCCCCGCTGCTTTTGCTCGCCCTGCTTTGGGGGGCTTCGGGCACTGCTTCCCAGGCCCAAGTGGGCTTGAGTATCCACGGTACCCTGGCCAGCAGCACCCTCGACAACGCCAACCTGAAACCCGGCATCGGGGCCGCCTTGAAGGTGTTTCTGGGGCCGAACGTCGCCATTGGCGGAGCCGCCAAATTCATTGGCCTGAGCAACGACGTAGCCAGCGCGGGCAACCAGACCCTGCGGGGCAACGGCTACCTCGTGCCCATCACCGGCGTGCTCGATTTATACCTGGCCACCGGTGCCGTGCGCCCGTACATCGGCGTCGAAACCGGGGCCTACATCATCGGGTACCGGGTGGAATTCAATGGCAACGAACTTTTCAACCAAAGCAACACGCGTTTCGGAGTCACGCCTAAACTCGGACTGGCGTTTGCGCTGGGCAACGTCGGCCTGTTCGCCGAAGGCAATTACCACCTGATATTCAGCAACGATGGGGGCAGCGCCAGCACGGGTTCAACGAACAACGTCAACTTTGAAAATCCAAACAAGTTTTACGCCCTCAACGTGGGCGTGACGTTCGGGTTTCCGAGGGATTGAGCTTGCATTGGCACGTTTTGGCCCCGGCTTCGTCAGAACGCCGGGGCTATTTTTTTACCACTGGTTGAAGCCGTTCCTGCTGCCCGATGCTCTCGGTGTGGATGGCGTGCATGAGTTCGGTGATGAACGTTTCGGAAAGGCCGCTTTGCGCGCCCAGGAGTACATTTTTCTTTACAATGGCCTCGAAGCGGGCGGGTTGCACCACAGCCATGTTCCGCCGGGCTTTGTACGCTCCAACCCGCCGGACAACGTCCATGCGCTGGCCGAGCAATTGAATCACTTGCCGGTCGAGGGAGTCGATTTGGGTCCGGAACTGGGCGAGGGAATCAGGGGTGACGGTTTGGGCGAAGGCAGGGCCGGCAAGGGCCAGCAGCAGGCCGACGCAGCTTAAAAATCGATTCATGGTCGGGTTGAGTTTCCCCGCAACTTCGTAAAAAAACGTTGAATTGAAATCTCAGCCTTTTGGAACGCGCTGTCAGGGTTGCACCATTGGCAATTCTGACGGGTCGATCAGCAGCAAACCGGGCCGAATCCGCGCGCCGTGCCAGCGCGGGCCGAGGTGGAGGTGTGGGCCATACGGCCCGCCTAGCCCAATTTCCATTTTTCCGGCCTTTTTTCAACGTCTGATTCTCCTTCACAAGGCTTTTCTGGTACCAGCAAATTGGCGCTTTCCAGTTTACCGCCTGTCGTACGGTAGCGACCCGCGTTTGAGGAAAAATCATAAATCAGATTGGGCAACGAACCCGTTTGACGGCTACCTTTGTGGGGCTTGCCAATCGGTTTTGGAACCCTGTTTTTACAATAGAAACGGCTTTTTGTCGTATGTACTGAATGGAAAGGCCCGCCAAACGCAGCGCTGAATGGCAAGTCTGAAACACGCTACCCGATGCCAAAACCCGCTTTTATCCTACTCTTGCTGGTTCTGACCACAACCCTGCCCGCGCTGGGCCAGTCGTTGTTGTTAAAATTTCCCGAAAGTCAGGCCTGGAACGTCGTGGAGGAAGGCAAACCCATTCAATTTTCGGTGCAAGCCTCCGGCGATAGCGCTCGCATCGCGACATTCGCCCTGCTCGACGGAAAACTGGAGGGGATGCGCCTCGACTCGCTCGGCGACTTTTCCTGGACGCCCGACTACACTCTCGTGGATCGGGTAACGGGCAGCAAGCTCATCCAGGTGGTGTTCGAGGCCCGCACCCCCGGCGGGCAGCGCGTGACCCGCCCCGTGGAATTCCGGGTGTTGCACGTGAACCGCGCCCCCAAAGCGGGTGAACTGAAGCCCTGTTACGTGCAGTACAACACGCTCAACAACTGCCAGATCGACGCCAACGTGGTACTCGACGAAGACAAAGACCCCATCGTGTTTATCCCCATTCCCGACCAAATGCCCGAAGGGGCCAAACTCTCGGCGCAGGGCGAACTCACCTGGAAACCTTCGTTGACGCAATTTAACCGCTTGAAGGCCAATCCGATGTGGTTAGAATTTTGGGTGGAAGACCAACCCGCCAAAACCCGCACGAAGGGCCGGATGAAACTCGACGTAACCCAACAGGATTTACCCCCGGAACTCTCGGTGGTGCCCAACATCCAGCAGTTGAAAGTGCGGGAAAACGCCACCATCAACCTGGCTTTTTACCTCAACGATCCCAACGGCGAGGGCGACCTCGAAACGATGGGCTTCCTCTCGGACAACCCCAACGTGCCCCGCGCCGCCCTGAAGCGCAACGCCAACACCCAGTACGAATTTACCTGGCAACCGGGCTATGGATTCGTCACGGATCCGCTCGATTCGCTGGCGTTTACCCTCACGTTTTTCGTACTCGACAAAACCGGGAAACGCGATGAGCAGAAGGTGGCGATTACGGTAATGAACACGGTCAACGAACGGGAAAAAGACCTCCAGCTTTTCAACGTGTACCGCACGGGGTTGGTCCGGGCCTGGGAACTCATCGAACAACTGGATGAAAAACAGGAAATCCTAAAGCACACCTACAACCGCGCCCGGAAAGGCAAGCGCCATCGCTCGATTGTCAACGCGGGCATGGGGGCCATGACCGGCCTGGCCCCGGTGGTGGCAAGCGACCCCAACCGCTCCAAGCTGTTTTCGACCATCGGCGGCACCACCGTGCTGACGGTGGGTACGCTCGAAGCTACGGAGGTGATCGGGAAATCGATCAAGGACGTCCTCGACCGGCTCAACTACGTGATTCAAAAAAAGAACGAGTTGCAAACGAAGGGCGACATTTTCGCCCGGAAGTACAACCTCAAATCGGCCCGGCGGAAGCAGGATTTCGCCCGCGACCTCGACGATTTCGTGTCGACCATGAACGTGAGCGGCCTGGTAGCCCTCGAACTCGACGCGGGCTGGCAGCAAAAGCACAAAGCCACCGATGCCCGGCTGGAAAAAACCTTCAAGGACTACAGCCGGTTTGAGGATTGAGTGAGGGAGTGATTGAGTGAGAAAAGGCGGGTGTATTTTTTCTCACTCAATCACTCCCTCCCTCAATCACTCAATCCTCCAAAGGCAAGGTTTTTGCAACTGCGCTAATCTGGCCTAGCTTTGGGACTCACGACTGCGTTTTGTGTTGAAATACTTCCTTCGTTTTCTGGGAATCCTTCTCCTGCTGGTGCTTCTGGCGCTGGGCTTCGTGGCCGTGGTGATTACCACGCCCTGGGGCGAACGGTTCGTGACGAAACAGGCGAACAACTACCTCGCGAAAAAGCTCAAAACGCCCTTCCGCATCGGTCGCATCGCCTACCGGATTCCTGACTGGGTGTTGCTCGAAGACGTGTATTTTCAAACGCCCCAGGGCGACACGCTGCTGGCCGGCCAAACGATGCGCGTAGACCTCGATATGCTCGATTTGGTGCAGGGCAAAATCACGCTCAACCAGGTCGAACTTTCCAAAATCCGGCTCTACCTCGACCGGCGGCTGCCCGATACGACCTTCAATTTTCAGTTTCTCATCAACGCCTTCGACACGGGTAAACCTAAACCCGTGGACACGACCGCCGCGCCGCTCGATCTGAGCCTCGACGCCCTGGCCCTCAACGACGTGCGCATCCGCTACTACGACGACGTGACGGGCCTCGACACGCGTGCCTACGTGGACACCCTCCGGGCGCAGTTCGGCCTGGTGGACGTGGACCGCTCGCGCTACCACCTCGATTCGGTGTTTGTCAACGGACTGGGCGTCAACCTGCGGATGTTCAAGGGCGTAGCGGTGGCCGAAACAGGGTCGAAACCGGCGAACCCCGCCGATACGCTCGACCTGCAACTCGGCACCTGGCGGCTGGCCCGCACCCGCTGGAACGTGGTAACCGAGGAGGCCGGATTTAACACCAACGGCACGGTCGGGCGGTTGGCGCTGGCGGCGGAATCGTTTTCGCTGGCGAAACAGAACATCGTGCTGCGCTCGGTGGAGTTGAAGGATTCCGACATCGCGGCGGTGCTTGAAAAACGCCCGGCTAAACCCCTGACAGCGGGCGTAGCCCCTGTCAGCGGGTCGGGCAAGCCGGGTCGGGGCGCTTCGTCTCAACCGCTGACAGGGGCTACGCCCGCTGTCGGGGTTGAGAATCCCGGCTGGCGCGCCCGCATCGGCTCGCTCACGCTGGCCAACGACCGCCTCCGCTTCGACGATCAGGCCCAGGCCCCCCAGCGCCGGGGCCTCGACTACGCCCACCTTGACGCGAAAGACCTCAACCTTAGCGCCCGCAACCTGAGTTACTCGCCCGAACGCATTTCGGGCAGCTTCCGGGGCGGGCGTTTTCGCGAAAAAAGTGGCCTCGTCCTCCAGCGCCTCGATGCCGACGCGCTGTATTCTGAGCGCTTGATTTCGGTGGAAAAATTGCTGCTGCAAACCGGCACGGCGGGCCGAACCGGCACCTTGCTCCGCGACGGCCTCACGCTGCGGTTCGATTCGCTCGCGCAACTTTCCCAGCCGCGTTTTGCCAAAAAAGTGGCCGTCACCCTGCGGCTTCGCCAGAGCCAACTGGCCGTCGCCGACGTACTCGACTTGGTTCCGGCGCTGGAGGCGAATCCATTTTTTGCCCAAAACAAGACCGCCGTGCTGCGGGCCAACGCCCGGATTTCGGGCACGCTGGCGGCGCTCAACGTGCCGCAGTTCGAGGTCAGCACGGGCACCGGCACCCGGCTGAACGTGCGCGGAAAACTGACCAACGTGACCGACCCCGCCCGCCTCGGCCTCGACCTGACGGTGCCCGAACTGACCACGACGCAGGCCGAGTTAGCCCGGTTTTTACCGAAGGGCACCTTGCCGAACACCCTCGCGCTGCCCCCCAAATTCAGCCTCACGGGTCGGCTGCGCGGCACGCTCAATGCCCTCTCGCCCGACCTAGCCCTGCGCACCGATTGGGGCAACGCCAGTTTTGACGGAACCTTGAAAAACTTCGTCACCGGCAAAGGCCAGGCCTACGCGGGCACCGCCGTGCTGACCAATTTCGACGCGGGCAAGTGGCTGAAAAATGAGAAGCAGTTCGGAAAAATCACGGCGAACGCCACCGTAGACGGGCGCGGATTGGACGTGAAAACGATGGATACGAAATTCCGGTTGGCCCTGCGGGAAGCCACGCTCAACGGCTACCGCTACCAGAACCTGGACGCCAACGGTACCCTCGCCGGGGGTCTCCTCACGTTGCGCGGCGACCTGGCCGACCCCAACGCCCGGCTGGCGCTCGACACCCGCGTCGACCTTCGCCCGGCGTATCCCAGTGTGGCGGGCACGGTGAACATCGCTGAACTGGATTTACGAAAACTGGGCTTTTACAAAGATTCCCTCCGCCTGCGCGGCGAAATCGTGGCGAACTTCAGCTCGACCAACCCGGCCAGTCCCGAAGGCCGCCTGACGGCCCGTAACACGGTGGTGGAGTTGAACGGTAAAACCTACCCGGTCGATTCGCTCTACCTCGCCGCCCGCACCGAAGGCGGGCGTAAGCGCGTGGTGGCCGAAACGCCCTTCGCCCGGCTGGCCCTCGACGGGCAATTTGAGTACGACCGGCTGGGCGATATTTTCACGGGGGAAATTCGGAAGTACATCGATTTGCCTCAATTCACGTTCAAGCAGGTACCGCCGCCCTACGATTTTACCATCAAAGCCACCGTGTTTCAGGATTCGCTGCTGCGGGCCTTCGCCCCCGGTCTGACCCGCCTCGACACGCTGCGCCTCGATGCCTACCTCGACAACACCCGCGACACCAGCCTCTCGGCCACGCTCACGAGCGGCATCATCGAATACGATTCGAGCGTCATCGACGGCACCACGCTGACCATCCGGGCGGCGGGCGACCGGCTGGCGCTAACCGGAAAAATCAACGCCGTCACGTCGGGCAGCATTCGCTTGCAGGAAACGCGGTTGACTGCCGATGCGCTGGGTAACCAGGTGCGGTTCCGGGTGATGACCGAGGACTCCAGCGGGCGCGACCGGCACGGGTTGGCCGGGCGAGTGACGTTTGCCGGGGAAAATTTCCAGTTGCGCGTGGCCCCCAACGGCCTCCTCACCAACTACCGCCGCTGGACCAGCGACTCGACGGGCTTCCTCCAGTACGGCCCGGCGGGCGTACTGGCCGACCGGTTCATCCTCCGCTCCGGCGACCAGGCGCTGCTGCTCAACACCGCCGACGGCTTGCCCAACGCGCCGCTCGAAATCAAAGCCACCAACCTGAACCTCTCGGAACTGGCCCGCATCGCCAACCAGGACACCGCGCTGGTGGGCGGACGGCTCAACGGCGATGTGGTGCTGCGTGATTTTTTCGGGGAAGACAATGCCCTCAGTTTCCTCGGCGATTTGCGCGTGGACAGCCTGCGGGTCACGAGTCAGCCCCTCGGTACGCTGGCGGCAAAGTTTGCCAACGCGGGCGAACGAATTTCGGTGGAAACCACCCTGTCCGGCCCCTCCAACGACGTTCGCGTGACGGGTTTTTACAACCCAACCAACGCGGCCCGGGCGCTCGATTTCAAAATTGCCCTGGCCCGGCTCGACGCCCGCACGGTGGAAGCCTTTAGTTTTGGGCAACTGCGCCGGGCGCGGGGGGAACTGCGGGGTGATTTCACCGTGGCCGGGGCAGTAAGCAAACCGCTGGTGGAAGGCAGCCTTGTCTTCGATTCGGTGGCCTACAACATCGCCCAGAACAACGCGACGTATCTGATCAACGGAGAAACGCTGCGCTTTGCCGACCAGACCATCACGTTCAGCGACTTCGACCTGCGCGACACGCTGGGCCGCGCCCTGACCGTCAACGGCACGGTTTCCCTCCAAAATCTACCCAACGTGGCTTACGATCTGCGCGTAAACGCCGACCAATTCACTGTGCTCAACGCCTCGCGCCGCGACAACGACTACGCCTACGGCAACGCCACCGTCAGCACCAGCCTGCGGATTCGGGGTTCGGGCGGCAGCCCGGCGGTGACGGGGAGTCTGAAACTCGACGAGGGCAGCAATGTATCCGTCGTGCTGCCCGACCAGGGGCCGGGGGCCAACGAAGCGCGCAAAATAGTGACCTTCATCGACCACAACGACACGCTTGAGCTTCGGAAATATTTGGTGCCCAAGCGCGACTCGGCCCTGCCGAGGCTGGCGTTTCAGGAACTGAGCAATTCCCAAATTAACCTCACGCTGCTGGTGGACGACAAGTCGGAACTGCGGCTGGTCATCGACGAACTCAACGGCGACAACCTGCGCGTGAAGGGCAACGCCAACCTCAACGTGAGCCTCAACGCCAGCGGCGAGGTGTCGGTGGTGGGCCGCTACGACGTGACGGAAGGCGAGTATTCGCTGACCTACCAGGTATTGAAACGACAGTTTGCGCTGCAAAAAGGCGGGTATATCCAGTTTACCGGCGACCCGCTCAAGGCCGACCTCAACCTGACCGCCGTGTACTCGACCAACGTGGCCCCGGCGGCGTTGGTGGGCGCGCAACTTTCCAGCAACTCCAGCGCCAGTGCCTACAACGTTAAGATTCCCTTCGACGTAAAGCTGACCATGAGCGGCAACCTGGCCGCGCCTGTGCTGACCTTCGACATCGTACAGCCGCTGCAAAAGCGGGTACTCGGGGATCAAAACGTGAAAAATGCGGTAGAGGGTCGACTGGGGCAACTCCGACAGGATCCTTCGCAACTCAACAAGCAAGTGTTCGCCCTGCTGGTGCTCAACGGATTTTTACCCGAAAATCCCACCGATTTTTTCTCTGGCGGTGGGGGAGGCGGTACGGGTGTAGCGGCGGAGAACTTGGCCCGGAGCAGTGTGAGCAAGATTTTGTCGCAGCAATTGGAAAAATTTGCCTCCAGCGTGATCAAGGGTGTGGACGTAAATTTTGACTTGCAATCGGCCAACGATTACCAATCCGTCACCAGTGGAACCGGAGCTAACCGGCAAACTGCGGGAGTGCGGGGCGGCCGCACGGACCTGAGCGTGGGCCTCTCAAAAAGTTTTCTCGACGGACGGCTGTCGGTTTCGGTTGGAAAGAATTTTGTGTTGGAAAACACCACCGGTGCGGCGGGCAACTCCGCTGAGGTATTCGACAACGTGTCCATCAACTACAACCTCAGCCGTGACGGGCGATACGCCGTGCGGGCGTATCGCCTCAATCAATTTAATAGCGGCGACCCCACCGCCGTCATTGACGGGTTCATTGTGGAAACGGGTGTCGCCTTCGTCATCACGGTCGAATACAACCTGCTGCGCGAGTTGTTCCGGTGGAAGCGGAACGGGGAAGGAGGCTTATTTTAACTATGAAAAAAGGACTTTTCGCCCTCGCGCTGTTGCTCGCTGCCTGCAACGTGTCCCGCCGCCTGCCGCCGGGTGAGAAGCTGTACGTAGGTGCCGATTTTAAGCTCGAAACCGATCCTTCCGTTTCTAAAAACGACCGCAAGGCGGTGGAAGCGGGCCTGGGCGACCTGGCCCGGCCCCGCCCCGTCAAGACCATTTTCGGGTTTCCCTATAAAGTTTGGCTGTACTACGTGCTCAAGGAGCAGAAGAAGGAAGGGAAGCCCGGTGCGCGGCGCTTCGGCGAAGCGCCCGTGTTTGCCTCGGCCCGGGCGCTGACGGCCAACGAAACCGTGTTCCGGTCTTTTCTGGAAAACGAAGGCTATTTCCAGGCTTCGGCAAAGGGAAAATTCGTGGAAACGCGGGGCTACCAGGCCCGGGCTGAATACACCGTGCAGGTGCCGCCCCGATATGTATTCGACTCGGTGCGCTTCCTAGGCGACTCCACGCCCATCGGCAAAGCGCTGATCCGCTCGGCGGACAACAGCCTGCTGCGGGCCGGGCGACCGTACCGCTTCGAGACCATCCAGACCGAGCGCGAGCGCATCAACCAGTTCATGAAGCGTCAGGGATTCTACTACTTTCAGCCCGACTACGTCGCCGTGCTGGCCGACAGCGGCATGGGCCAGCACCGGGTAAAACCCATCCTGGCCCTGAAGCCCGACATGCCCGCCGCCGCCCGCCTTCCCTACAAAATGCGCAACGTGTACATTTACACCAACTACACGCTGAGTGGCACGGGCCGCGACACCAGCCGACGGCAAGCCCGCCCGGTGCCAACCGACACGGCGCTACGCAATTTTTACATTGTAGATTCGGCCCGGTTGTACAAAACCGAATTGTACAAAGATGCCGTCAGCCTCCGGCCAGGGCGGCGCTACAACAGCCGCCAGCAAGACCTAACCCTATCGCGGTTTATTAACCTGGGCGTGTTTCGCTTCGTGCGCAACCGCTTTCAGCCCGTGCGCGATACGACCGTGCGCCAACTCGACACGGCCCGGATGGACGTACATTACTACCTCACGCCTTACCCCAAGAAAGCCCTGCGGCTCGAACTGGCCGGGACCTCCAAATCCAACAGCCTCGTCGGGTCGCAATTGACGTTGGGCTTTCGCAACCGGAACACGCTTCGCCGGGCCGAACTACTCACCGTCAACCTCAGCACCGGGGTGGACTGGCAGGTGGGTGGGCAGTCGCAGGGTGTGACCAACTACCGCTACGGCATCGACGCCACGCTGTCGTTTCCGCGCCTGGTTTCGCCGATGCGAATTAATTACGACCGACGGCAGGTTTTGCCCAAAACCAATATTTCGATTGGCTACGAACTCATCCGCCGCAACGAGTTGTACGACCTCAATTCCATCCAGGCCACCTTCGGCTACGTGTTTCGCAGCAACCCGCAGGAAGAGCATTCGATTACGCCGCTAAGCATCACTTACGTTAAAATCAGCAATTTTACGGGAGAAAAATTCATTGAGGGGCTTACGAACCCGGCCACCAACGCCCAGTACTCGCAGTTGCTGCGCTCTGACCAGTTTATTCTGAGTTCATTGTATACCTTCACGCGCAATTCCCCCGCCCAGTCCCGTTCGCCGTATTCGTACCGGATTACGACCAATTTCGAACCGGCGGGTAACTTGGCCGGGCTAGTTATCAAAGACCGCGATGGCGACGGACAGCGGGAGATTCTCGGACAATCCTTCGCCCAGTACGTTCGGATGGATGTGGACGCCCGGCAGTACCTGCGTATAGCGCCCAGCCTGACTTGGGCTTCGCGGTTTTTCGCCGGGTTGGGAATTCCTTACGGCAACGCGCCCGGCGGGATACTGCAACTGCCTTTCGTGAAGCAGTATTTCGCGGGGGGTAGCAATGGCATCCGAGCTTTTCGCCCGCGTACCGTCGGGCCGGGTACGCATCGTGTGGAAACCGCACTGGGTACCCCCCTCATTCAGGACGGTGGGGGTGACGTGAAACTGGAATTTAATACCGAACTCCGGCCTGTTTTTAATAAATTTCTTCAAGGAGCCGTGTTTCTCGATGCAGGCAACGTGTGGATGGCTAAAGACACGACGCTATACCCAGACGCAGGCGTCAACTCGAAATTCAGCAAAAACTGGTGGAAGCAACTCGCCGTGGGCACCGGCCTGGGCCTGCGGGTGGACGTGCAGTATTTCGTCATCCGCCTCGACGTGGCCTTTCCCCTGCGCAAACCCTGGCTTCCCGATGGGCAGCGTTGGGTGTTCGACCAAATCAACTTTCGTGATCCGGAGTGGCGCAAGGAAAACCTGATTCTGAATATTGCCGTGGGGTACCCGTTTTGAGGAAAGAAACAAGAAACAAGAAACAAGACAATTGCAAAAATCTTGTCTCCTGTTTCTTGTTTCTTGTCTCTTGTTTCTTGTTTCTCTTCTCCCGTTTCACTTCCCCGCCCGATTCCGTTATCTTCGCAGACACGACTTCCCAACGCGACGATGGAAACGACCCTGAGTACCCTTTCCCAATTCTCGGAGTTGGTCTGGGGAAACCACACCTACGCCCTACTGCCCGAACTCTCCACGGTTCACCTGTACCGGGTGGGGGAGAAAAAGGCAGTTTTTCGCAAATTCAACGTCTGGATCAACGGTAAATACGTGGGCAAACTCCGCAACTGGAGCAGCCTGGTGCTGGTGGTGGAGCCGGGCCTGCTCCGCATCGAAGCCGCCCTGAGCGGCCTGACCCTCGTGCCGCCCCGCCACGAAGTGTTCAGCATCGACGTACTCCCCGGCGAGCAATATTACGTGCAGGGCGACCACCGCTCCGGTCTGCTGCGCGGCTACCTCGGCCTGAGCGAAGTGACCGAGCGAACCTGGAAGCGGTACTGGCCGGAGTTTTTGAGGAAGTGAGTTCTGATTTTTTTAGCCTCCCCAATTGACAAGTTGGGGAGGTTTTTTGTGAAACGGTACAGCCTCGTGGTTACTTTCCTTCCAACTTGTCCCGCCGGAATTCAAGACTTTCCAGCATCAGTTGCCGAGACTCCGAAGGAGTTTGTTG
This sequence comes from uncultured Cytophagales bacterium, assembly GCA_964244295.1. Taxonomy (GTDB): domain Bacteria; phylum Bacteroidota; class Bacteroidia; order Cytophagales; family Spirosomataceae; genus JAJAZB01. The sequence continues at coordinate 33,749 of CAXTIG010000021.1, read as the reverse complement.
TTGACTGACCTGGAGTTTAGCAATTAATTCTTCCGTGCGTTTCACCCGGTCTTTTTGAAGCGTGACCCGCTTGGCTTCGATGTCTCTAAGGTGCATGATTTCCCAGGTTGATGGTCACTTGAATAATGCCCTTCTGGAATCCCTCGTGGTCGGTTCCGAATTGTTCAAGCCAATAAATCCCCAATTTCTGAGATTCCCCCGCTCGCCCCGATTTGCAATCGGGGCGGTCAAGGTTTCGCGTCTCTGACGCCATCCCTACCCCCAACGTTTCACCCCCAAGATCTTCTCCCCCAACTCGCTCAATTCCGCCCTCCCGTACTTTACCTGCTCCCAGCGGCGGGGGTCGCCGGGGAAGGGGTAGCCTTCGGGGGCGATGCGGTCGCGCCAGGAGGCGATGCGCCATTGCCGGAGCGATTCGTTCTCCTCCATCGCCGGGCTGAACGAAATGTACTGCGCCAGGCGGGGCTTGTTCGAGGTGTTTTTGCGAATACCGTGCGGCTGCATCGAGTTCCAGATCACCAGGTCGCCCGCTTTGGTGACCACCTTCGTGGGCGTGTAGCCGGTGTAGTCGGGGCGGAAGGGGTTGCGGTCGGCGGGTTGGGTTTTTACCCAGTGGTCGAAATCGCGGTAGAGTTCGGGGATGCACTGAAAGCCGCCCATGTCTTCGTCGGTGTCCACCAGCGAGAGCACGCCTTGCAGGTTGATGGGCCGGGGGTCGAGGCTGGTGTCGATGTCCCAGTGGATGAAGGCGTTGTAGTCGTGGTCGGGCCGGACGGGGAAGTTGAGGTTGGCCCGGTCGATGGTGACCCAGAGCTTTTCCGTCCCCCACAAATCCACGAAGGCCCCGTACACGCGGGGGTTCTGGCGGTTTTCCCAGAGGTAGGGGTGGTTGTAGAGTTCGACCATGCCCGTATTTTTCAACTCGGTCATCTGAATTTCCCGGCGCGGCGGCACGTACCAGGTTTCGGGGTCGTGGGGGGCTTTTTCCTCGAATTCCCAGAGCAAATTCACCATCCGCTCGATGCTTTCCGGCGGCACGGCGTGGTGGAGGATGACGTAGCCGTTTTCCTGCCAAAATTTCCAATCGGCTTCGCTCAACACGCGGAGCGGAACGCCGTTGGAGCGGTCGTTGAGTTGGGCGGCGTGACGGGCGACGGAGGCGTTACCGGGGGTTTTGAGGTCGTCGAGGAGCGCCGCTGCCGGGGTGGGGGCCATCGTCGTGGCTTGGTGTTGCATGGTTGTCGAGGTTTTGCGTAAAAGTTGGGTGGTTGAAATGTGATTCAATGGTAGCTGGTACTTTTGCGCTACCCAAACCGAAGTCCGTCCAAGTCTGGCAGAGGCTCGGCGAGACTGAATTTTTCGCGTCTAACCCCTTGATTTAAATAAATTTATGAAAAAAGCGGTTTCGCCTCTTTCCTACGAACTCGCTAAAATCAGTTTCGGGATCTACCTCGTCGACGAGGTGCGCCGCCGGACCGGGAAGTCCGCGCCCACCGAGGCCGACGTGCGCCGACTGCTCGCCCGCCACAACCCCGGTGCCGATGCCGCGCCCGCCAAACAAATTTCGCGCTACTGCCAGACCGACAAATCGTACCTTCGCGACGCCCGCGAGGAGACCCTCGACAACGTGGCAACGCTGCTCCGAATGCCCCTTGCCCGCTTCGCCGACTTTCGCCAGCGCCTCAATCCCGCCTTCGGGCAGTTTCGGAACTATGAACCGTTCGTAGAATTGGCAAAGGAATACCTTCAAACTACGGAGAGCCAACCCGTCGAACCGAACCGAACCGCGTTTCGGCGGCTGTTTGCTTGCGACGAAAAAACGGGGGTGTCCTGCGCCCTCATCAGTTACAATTTCGGCGAGCGCGACCCGGCTTTGCCCGCGTTCAGCTTCGGGGCCGATACGGACGTGCGCACCGAGCGCCGTTTGAAAGACCTGTTTCGTGCCCACGCCGGGCTGGAGGTAAGCGTCAGTTCGGTTGCGGGCGAAGCCATCGAATCCTTCCTTGAAAATAAACCCACCAACCAGGTGCTCATCGTCATCGGGCTGTTTGGCAACCGACTGACCACCTGGCTGACGGCGCGGCATTTTCTGCCGGAAACCCTTCGCATCGTTCCCGCCGAAAATTGCCTTTACCTCGACCAGCGCGTGTACCGACCCGACCGCAACGCCCGGACAGACTACGCCCTTTTCGCCAAAATCCGCTTAGGGGAACAACGAACGGCCTTCGTCATCGGGGGCATCGAGGGCTTTGGAACCGAACGAATCGGGGCTTTTTTGGAAGAAAACTGGCGACAACTCCCCGCCCTGAGCGATTCGACGACGGGCCAACCCGTGGGCGACTCCCCGTTTCTGGCGGTGTTCCAGGTGTCGGAAACCACCCTCACCGCCGAAATCATTCAACTTCTCTGACCATGCTCCAGGCCATTCACCACGTCGCCCTCATCGCCGCCGACTACGAGCGGTCGAAGCGATTTTACACCGAAATTTTAGGATTGGAAATCGTGCGGGAAGTGTACCGCGCCGAGCGCGATTCCTGGAAACTGGATTTGGCCGTGAACGGCACCTACCAAATCGAATTATTTTCTTTCCCAAATCCGCCCGCCCGGCCCAGCCACCCCGAAGCCTGCGGCTTGCGGCACCTGGCCTTTTCCGTAAAAAATCTGGAGGAAGTCATCGAAAATTTGGCGGCGCAAGGTGTGGAAACCGAGCCGATTCGGACCGACGAATGGACAGGTCGCCGCTTCACGTTCCTGGCCGACCCGGATGGGTTGCCGGTGGAGTTGGTTGAAATCTGAACCGCGATTGGCCCGGATTCAAGGATTTTCAGGATGATAAAAAATTAACCATCCTGAAAATCCTTGAATCCGGGCCAATCGCGGTTCAGACAACTACCGCCGGTTCAGTTTCGCCAGCAGTTTCAAAATCTCTAAATACAGCCACACGATGGTGACGAGCAGGCCGAAGGCGGCGTACCACTCCATGTAGCGCGGGGCGCGTTGGGCTACGCCCTGTTCGATGAGGTGAAAATCGAGGAGCAGATTCATCGCCGCCAACCCCACGACGACCAGCGAGAAAATAATCCCGATGGGGCCGCTGTCGTGGATGTAGGGCATTTGAATGTTGAAAAAACTCAGCGCGAAGGTGAGCAGGTACAGCAGCGCCACCGCGCCCGTGGCCGCCACCACACCCCGCACGAAGCCCTGCGTGACCCGAATCAGGCCGGTGCGGTACACAACCAGCATCAGCGCCAGCACCCCGAAGGTGAGCACCGCCGCCGGAAAGGCAAACTCGGCAAACACGCTCGAAATCACGCCCACGAAAGCCCCTTCGAGTACGGCGTACACCGGCGCGAGCGAGGGCGCCCACTGGGGTTTGAAAGCCAGCGCGATGGCAATGCCCAGCCCCGCTAACGCCCCGCCCAATCCCAACGGAATTACCCAGGCTTGCCCACTCAGCGCGCTGACGAACGTAAACCCGGCCACGCCCACGGTGACCAGCAGCAACAGGGTGACTTTGTTGAGCGTACCCTGCAAGGTCATGGGTTCATCCATGACGTACTCGACCTTCTCGAAGGTTTTTTCGGAAAACGCGGGATTTGCCATTGGGAAAATGATTGGGTAGGGTTATAGGGGTTGAAGCGGGCCGAAGTTGGCAAATTTGCGTATACGTTGCAAGGGATTCGGTTGCTTTTTCGTGAAAATTCTAATTCCCTGGCTGTCATCCCGAACGCAGTGAGGGACCTTTCGCGGTTACCAGTCGAATAGCTGGAAGACAGCCGCGAAAGATCCCTCACTGCGTTCGGGATGACAGCCAGGGAATCACTTCCGGTACAGCACCGCATTCACCGCCTCGATCGTCCGTTTCTGGCTCGGCAGGATTTCTTCGATAAGCGTCGGGGCGTAGGGCAGCGGCAGGTCGCGGCTATTCACCCGAATCACGGGCGCGTCAAGAAAATCGAAGGCGAAACGTTGGAGGTGGTAGGCGATTTCGGAAGAAATGGCCGCCAGTGGGTTGGCTTCTTCCACCACCACGCAGCGGTTGGTTTTCTTCACGCTTGCCACCACGGTGGCGTAGTCGATGGGCCGCACCGAGCGCAGGTCGATGACTTCGGCGTCGATGCCTTGTTTGGTCAGTTCTTCGACGGCGGGCATCACCACGCGACTGAGCATTTTGCCGAAGGTGACGATGGTCACGTCCTTGCCTTCTTTTTTCACCACGGCCTGGCCGATGGGAATCAGGTACTCTTCTTCGGGCACGGGGCCTTTGTCGCCGTACATCACTTCCGACTCCATGAAAATCACCGGGTCGTTGTCACGGATGGCGGTTTTGAGCAGGCCCTTCGCGTCGTGGGGGTTGGCGGGCACGACCACCTTCAGTCCGGGGGTGTTAGCAAACCAGTTTTCAAAGTTGGAGGAGTGCTGGCTGGACAACTGCCCGGCGTTGCCCGTTGGCCCGCGAAACACGATGGGGGCCGTAAACTGCCCGCCCGACATGCTCATCGTTTTGGCCGCGCCGTTGATGATCTGGTCGATGGCGACGAGCGAAAAATTGAAGGTCATGAACTCGATGATGGGCCGCAGGCCGTTCATGGCCGAACCCACGCCGATGCCCGCGAAGCCCAACTCGGCGATGGGCGTGTCGATGACCCGCTCCGGGCCAAATTCGTCGAGCATTCCCTGGCTCACTTTGTAAGCGCCGTTGTACTCGGCCACTTCTTCGCCCATCAGGTACACGCTCGGGTCACGCCGCATTTCTTCGTTCATGGCCTCGCGGAGGGCCTCCCGGAATTGGATTTCGCGCATCTCAGTCGTAAGTCGTAAAGGTGTAAGTCGTTAGTGGCTTTAAAAAGTAGGTCAAAATTAGCCCACGAACGGGGAAAAACCAGTTAGCTGGCGGATTACAAATCCGCTACTCGGTGCGACCGGATTACAAATCCGGTCGAGAAACCTACTTTTGCGGCATGGGCATCCGTTCCGTTCTGGCCAAACCGCTGGCCGCTTTTATCGTTAAACGCCGCCGTCGCTGGGAGGAAAAGCCGGTGGAAACGCAGGAGTTCTGGTTACAAAAACTGCTGGAGGCGGGGCGAAAAACCGCCTTTGGCCGTGACCACCGCCTGGACGAGGTGCGCACCCACGCCGAGTTTCGCCAGGCTGTGCCCCTGCGTGATTACGAAGACCTGACGGCCTACATCGAGCGCGTCAAGGCCGGGGAACCCGACGTGCTCTGGCCCGGTAAGCCCGCTTATTTTGCTAAAACTTCCGGCACCACGTCGGGCGTGAAGTACATCCCGCTTTCGCGTGAGTCGGCTCCCTTCCACTTCAGCGGTGCCCGCGACGCGGCCCTGAGCTATGTTCACGAAACGGGCCAAGCCGATTTTCTGGATAAAAAACTCATTTTTCTTTCGGGCAGCCCGGCGCTGGATGTCAAAAATGGCATCCCCGTCGGGCGGCTCAGCGGCATCAGCAACCACTTCGTGCCCGCCTACCTGCGCCGCAACCAGTTGCCGAGTTGGGAAACCAACACGATCGAGGATTGGGAAACCAAACTCGACCGCATCCTCGACGAAACCCTGCCCCAGCCGATGGGCCTGATTTCGGGCATTCCGCCCTGGGTGCAGATGTACTTCGACCGAATTCAGACCCGGACGGGCAAAAAAGTAGGAGCCGTGTTTCCCGATTTTTCGGTGTTCATCTACGGCGGCGTGGCCTTCGAGCCGTACCGCGCCCGGCTCTTCGACAGCATCGGGCGGCGCGTGGATTCCATCGAAACCTACCCGGCTTCGGAGGGTTTTCTGGCCTACCAGGATTCCCAAACCGCCGAAGGACTGCTGCTGCTGCTCAACCAGGGAGTATTTTACGAATTCGTGCCGGTCGAAGAATTCTTTTCGGAAAATCCCCGTCGCCTCAGCATCGGTGAGGTGGATCTGGGCAAAAACTACGCGGTACTTCTCAACACCAACGCGGGGCTGTGGGGCTATTCGCTGGGCGATACGGTGAAATTTGTCAGCCTGAATCCCTACCGGATTGTGGTGTCGGGGCGGGTGAAGCATTTTATTTCGGCTTTTGGTGAGCACGTCATCGGCGAGGAAGTCGAGCAAGCCCTGCAGTACGCCGTCGAGCGCCAGCCCGAAACCCAGGTAGTCGAATTTACGGTCGCCCCGCAGGTAACGCCGCCCGAAGGCGGCCTGCCCTACCACGAATGGCTGGTGGAATTTGCCGTGCCGCCCCGTGACCCAGCCCGCTTCGCCGCCGACCTCGACCACCGCCTGACCGATCTGAACGTGTACTACGACGACCTGATTTCGGGAAGCATCCTCCAACGGCTCAAACTCACGCCCCTGCGCCGGGACGCGTTTATCGACTACATGAAAAGTCAGGGAAAGCTGGGCGGGCAGAACAAGGTGCCCCGGCTGGCGAACGATAGGCGGGTGGCGGGGGAGTTGGGGAAATTGAGCGGGTAATCGTTATTTTTGTTCAAACAACACAAGCCATGAACGTGATTCAATTCATAACCAATTCCGAAGGGGAAAACACGGCATTGGTCGTTGATTTCAAGGCCTTGCTGGAACTCAAGCAGTCGGGGCAGGACGTCAACGAGGTTTTTGAGGATATCGAGGACATATTGGTTTTTGAATTAACCAAAAATGACCCGACGCGTCCTTTTGAAGAATTTGAGGAAGAACTGCGCGGGGAGGAGAAATTGAACGCCTAAATCGGTTAGTCGTCAAACCAATTTCCCCACGAAACTTATGGAGAAACGCAGTTACGTCGTGGTGATTAAAACGTTAGCGGAGAAGAAATTAAATAAACTCCCTGCCCACATTCGGGCGGTACTTCTCCAGGCGATTCATAAACTTGCTGATAACCCACGGCCTCCAGGGTGCAAGAAACTTCAAGGGTACGCCAGTTTGTATCGGATTCGTTCAGGAGACTACCGGATTATGTATTCGATTGAAGATAAAATTTTGACTGTTTTTGTGACTCAGGTTGGACACCGTAGCGAGGTGTACGAGTAGCTTTCACACGTGACCCTCCTCCTCTTCGACCTCAACCCCACCGGCCACCATCCCGGTTACCTCCAGCACCTGATTCGCTACTGGGACGCCGACCACGGGCGGCTCGTGGCGGTAGTCAGTCAGGATTTCCCCGAAAAACACCCCGACATCGCCGCCCTCGCCGCCCGGATTCCCGGCGCGGAACTCCGGCCCATCGGCCCCGACGAAAGCGCCGCGCTGGCCGCGATTCCCAACTTTCTGAAACGGATGGCGGCGGAGTGGCGGCTCATGGTGGCCTACGCCCGGCGCGAAAGCGCCGACCAAGTGTTGCTGATGTACCTCGACCAGTTTCAACTGGCGCTGTTTACCGAAAAAGGCCCGCATTGCCCCGTTTCGGGCATTTTGTTTCGGCCCACGCTCCACTACCCGGCGCTGGGGCACCCGCCGTTGGGTTGGCGCGAACGGCTGCGGGAGTTACGGAAAAAAGCGACGCTCCGGCTGGCCCTGCGCAACCGGCGGCTGCACACGGTGTTCAGTAGCGACTCGTTTTGCTTCGACGCACTGCGGCGTTTTGCCCCCCGGCTGCGCTACGTGGCCCTGCCCGACCCGGTGCAGGTGTATCCCGTCGAGGAAGCGACCGCCATCCGGCTGCAAGTCCGCGCCGACTTGCCACCCGACCGCAAAACGTTGTTGCTTTTCGGCCACCTCGACAGCCGCAAGGGCCTCGGCCCGCTGGCCGCCGCCCTGGCCCAACTGCCACAAGCCACCCGTGAGCGGCTGACGCTCTGGCTGGTGGGACCGCTGGAAAAAAGTCAGGAACCGTTTGAGAAAAAAATGACGGAACTGCCCGGACTGGAAGTGCGCCGCCACCACGATTTCGTGCCCGACGAGCGAATCCAGGCGTATTTTCAAGCCGCCGACGGCATTTTGGCGCTCTACCAGCGGCACATCGGCGGCAGCGCCGTGCTGGTGCGGGCCGCCGCCGCCGAGCGCCCGGCGCTGGCTTCCGATTACGGGCTGGTGGGGCAGTTGGTGCGTGCTCACGGCCTCGGACTGGCCCTCGATGCCACCCGCCCGGCGGCCATTGCCGGGGCGTTGGTGGAGTTTCTCGAAACCGACCCGCTTGGCAATCCCGAACAAATGCGGAACTTTGCCACCCAGAACCGGGCCAGTGAATACGCCCGGGTTATTTTTGAGGCGCTTGTTTGAAAATGCTCAATTCTCAATGTTCAATGCTCAGTGCTCAATATTAGTGATTTCACTGAACGTTGAGCATTGAGAATTGAGCATTGAACATTTGTCTTTCCTTGATTCCCAAGAAATCCCTCGCCATTCTCGGCTCCACCGGCTCCATCGGCACCCAGGCCCTCGACGTGGTGCGGTCGCATCCGGAGGCTTTCGCCGTGGAAGTGCTTTCGGCTCAGACCAACGCCGAACTGCTCATCCGGCAAGCCGCCGAATTTCGCCCCAACGTGGTGGTCATCGGCGACGAAACCCGCTACGATGCCGTGTTTTCGGCCCTCGACCCGCTCGGCGTGAAGGTGTACGCCGGGGCGCAGGCGCTGTGCTCGGTGGTGCAGATGGACTCGGTCGATTTGGTGCTTACCGCCCTGGTGGGCTACGCCGGGCTGAAACCCACGCTGAAGGCCCTCGAAGCGGGCAAGCCCATCGCGCTCGCCAACAAGGAAACCCTCGTGGTAGCGGGCGAACTGGTCACGGCACTGGCCGCGAGCCGGGGCGCGAACATCTACCCCGTCGATTCGGAACACTCGGCCATTTTTCAGTGCCTGAGCGGAGAATTTCACAACCCCATCGAGAAAATCATCCTGACTGCTTCGGGTGGACCGTTTCGGGGAAAAGACCGGGAGTTTTTGAAAACGGTGACGAAAGCCCAGGCCCTCAAACACCCCAACTGGACGATGGGGGCCAAAGTGACCATCGATTCGGCCACGCTGATGAACAAGGGCCTGGAAGTGATCGAAGCGAAGTGGCTGTTCGGGCTGAGTCCCGCGCAAATCGAGGTGGTGGTGCATCCGCAGAGCATCGTTCACTCGCTGGTGCAATTCGGCGATGGCTCCATCAAAGCGCAACTGGGCCTGCCCGATATGCGGCTGCCGATTCAGTTTGCGTTGGGGTATCCCAACCGCTTAACCTCCGATTTCCCCCGTTTCCACTTTCTAGACTACCCGGCGCTCAGCTTCGAGGCCCCCGACACCGAAACGTTTCGTAACTTGGGCCTGGCGTTTGCGGCGCTCGACCGGGGCGGCAACGCGCCCTGCATCCTCAACGCCGCCAACGAAGTAGCCGTGGCGGAATTTTTAGCCGACCGGCTCGGTTTCCTGGAAATGTCCGAGGTTCTGGAAATTTGCCTGGCAACCGTGCCGTTTATTCAAAAACCCACCTACGACGATTACGTACAAACCGACGCCGAGACACGGCGGGTGGCTTTGAAAAGCCTCCAAGCCCCCGTTCATTGCGAGAAAGGAGCGCAGCGACTGACGAAGCAATCCCCTGCCGGAGACCAAGATAGCTTTTGACAAACTATTCTACTTGGCTTATGCTATTTTGGTCTCCGGCAGGGGATTGCTTCGCTCCGAGAAACAATGCCTCGCTTCGCTCGTCTTGTTTCTCTCCGCTCGCAATGACGGGCGTTTTATGGATTCGTTTACCGATTTTTCAACTGAAAAAAACATGGAAGTTTTGATTATGGCCGGGCAACTCCTGTTGGGGTTGTCGATTCTGGTGGGGTTGCACGAGTTGGGGCACCTGCTCACGGCGAAATTTTTCGGGATGCGCGTCGAGCAGTATTCCATCGGGTTTCCGCCTAAAATCTGGGGCAAGAAATTCGGTGAAACCGAGTACAGCATCGGCGCCATTCCGCTGGGCGGTTTCGTGAAAATTTCGGGGATGATCGACGAATCGCTGGATACCGAAGCGATGAAGCAGCCGCCCAAGCACTGGGAATTTCGGGCCAAACCGGCCTGGCAGCGCCTCATCGTGATGCTCGGCGGGATTATCGTCAACATCATCACGGGCGTGCTGATTTTCATCGTGATGACCTACCGGCAGGGCGGCAGCTATTTGTCGAGCACCGAAGTGAACAAGAACGGGATTGCCGTATACGAACTCGGCAAGGAACTGGGCCTGCAAACCGGCGACCGCATCATCCGCATCAACGGCAAGCCCTACGACGATTTCGCCGACGTGCGCTCGTCCGACGTGCTGCTGGGCAGCAACAGCTACTACACCGTGCAGCGCGGTAGCCAGCAACTGGACGTGTACATTCCCAATAATTTCGTCGAAAAACTCTCCGACCGCGAGAGCGTGGCGCGGTTTATCGAACCCATCGATCCGTTCGTGGTCGGTGAAGTCTCGCCCGGAACGCCGGGCGCACGGGCGGGCCTGAAGGCCGGCGACCGCATCGTGGCCCTCAACGGAAAGCCCATCGCCTACTTCCAGCAACTCCGCGACCAACTCGAAAAACTGCCCGGCAAGCCCGTCAACCTGAGCGTGGAGCGGAGCGGGCGCCTGCTCGGCCTGAACCTGACGCTCACGCCGGAGGGCAAAATCGGGTTCGCCTCGAAAAGCCTGCTCCAGCCCACCATCGTGAAGTACTCGCTGGTCGAATCCATCGGCATTGGTACCAAGCGGGCTTTTCAGGTGGTGTTCGACAACATCCGGGGCTTCCGGAAAATTTTCAAGGGCGAAGTGTCGGCCTCCAAAGCCCTGAGCGGGCCGATTGGCATTGCCCAAAACCTGTTCGGGGGCATCTGGGACTGGAGCCGGTTCTGGTTCGTGACGGGGTTGCTGTCGATGGCGCTGGCGTTTATGAACATCCTGCCCATCCCGGCGCTCGACGGGGGCCACGCCACGTTTTTGATTTACGAAATCGTGTCGGGCCGCGCGCCTTCAGATAAGTTTCTCGAAAACGCCCAGAAAGTGGGCATGGTGCTGCTGCTGGCGCTGATGGCCTTTGCGATTGGGAATGATTTGGTGAAGGCGATATTTTGACCACGATTGGCCCGGATTAAAGGATTTGCAGGATGGTTAATCAGCAACCAACCATCCTGCAAATCCTTTAATCCGGGCCAATCGTGGTTCAGATAAGAAGCGTCTGGACTACTGACGATGAACCTACGAAACTCCGTTTGCTTTTTTATCCTGGTCGTCTCGACGGCCTCCCAGCGCCACGACTTCCACACCAGCCTGACCGAAATGCAGGTGAACGCGAAGGAAAAAACGCTGGAAGTCACCCTGCGCGTGTTTACCGACGACCTCGAAAAAGCCCTGACCAGAGCCGCTCCCGGCCAGAAAATCCGCCTCGCCGTCAACGACAAAAACGACGAAGGCATCGACCGCTACGTGAAGCAGCATTTCATCCTGACCAACGCCAAAGGCGAGCGCAAACCCTACCGGTATTTGGGCAAGGAGTTCGAGTCCGATGCCACCTGGCTGTACCTCGAAATTCCCTTCGCCGAGCCGCTGACCGGAGCCAAACTCCAAAACGACGTGCTCTGCGATCTCTTCAACGACCAGACCAACCTGGTCAACCTGCTCGGCGCGGGCGAACGCAAATCCTTCATTTTCAACCAGAAGACAAAAATTCACAGCCTCTGAGTTTTCATTCTTCAGTTTCCAGTTTTCAGTTACCGCTTGCAACAACTGGAAACTGAAGACTGAAAACTGCCACTTCGTCCGCTGGCATACGCTTTGCGCTACTTGCATGGGCACCTGCTTTTGCTTAGATTTAAGAAACTTTTTCCGCTGGACTGCCAGTCTGACAGCCTGCCGTTTTTCCCTCCATGAGCAACAATTCAAATTATTTGACCTCCCTACGACTGGCGGAAGCATCCGATTTCGACAATTTGGAAATGATTCCGCTTTCGCCGGGTGATTTTGACGCCGACGAGAATTTTGACAAACTGGCCGAAAGTCTTCCCATTCTTCCGATTCGCAACATCGTGCTGTTTCCGGGCATGGTGATTCCCGTCACGGTGGGGCGGCAGAAGTCCATCCGGCTCGTGCGCAAGGCTTACAAGGGCAACCGCACCGTGGGCGTATTGACCCAGGCCAACCCCCAGAAGGACGAACCCACCCGCGAAGACCTCTACAAAGTGGGCACGGTGGCGCATATTCTGAAGATGATTGTGCTGCCCGACGGCAACGTGACCATCATCATTCAGGGCAAAAAACGGTTTGAAGTCGTCGAGTACGTGCGCGAAGACCCGATGCTGATGGCGCGGGTGAAGTTCATCGACGATAATTTTCCGCCCAAACCCAACCGCGAAATCAAGGCCCTCGTGCAATCGCTGCGCGAGTCGGCCACGAAGGTGCTTAACCTCAACCCGGAGATTCCCCGCGAAGCCCAGATTGCCCTCGACAACATCGAGAGCAACAACTTCCTCGTTCACTTTCTTTCTTCGAACCTCAACGCCGACTTGCCCGATAAGCAAACCCTGCTCGAGACCGTCGACGGCATCCAGCAAGGCACCTCGCTGCTTCAGTTTTTGCTAAAAGACATCGAACTGCTCGAACTGAAACGCGAGATTCAGAGCAAGGCCAGCAGCGACATCGACCAACAGCAACGCGATTACTACATTCGGCAGCAAATCAAGGTATTGCAGGAAGAATTGGGCATCGACTCGCCGGAGCAGGAACTCGACAACATCCGCGCCCGCGCCGCCAAGAAGAAGTGGGGCAAGGAGGTAAGCGAGCATTTTGGAAAAGAACTCCAGAAACTCCAGCGCATGAACTCGATGTCGGCGGAATACCCGCTGACGATGAACTACGCGGAGCTGATGGTTGACCTGCCCTGGGGAGAATACTCGAAGGATAATTTCGACCTGAAAAAAGCGCAGAAAACCCTCGATGCCGACCACTTCGGGTTGGAAAAAGTAAAGGAGCGCATCATCGAATACCTGGCCGTGCTCAAGATGAAGGGCAATTTGAAAGCGCCGATTTTGTGCCTCTACGGCCCGCCCGGCGTGGGCAAAACCTCCCTGGGCAAGTCGGTGGCGAAGGCCCTGGGCCGCAAGTACGTGCGGGTGGCGCTGGGCGGGGTACACGACGAGTCGGAAATTCGCGGGCACCGCAAAACCTACATCGGGGCCATGCCGGGGAAAATCGTGCAGAACATCCGCAAGGCCAAAACCTCTAACCCGGTGTTCATCCTCGACGAAATCGATAAGGTAAGCAGCGATTTTCGCGGCGACCCTTCGTCGGCCCTGCTCGAAGTGCTCGACCCGGAGCAGAACCACAGTTTCATGGACAACTACCTCGAAGTCGAATACGACCTCTCGAAGGTGCTCTTCATCGCCACCGCCAACGCCCTCGATACCATCCAGCCCGCCCTGCGCGACCGGATGGAAATCATCGACATCAGCGGCTACACGATGGAGGAAAAGGCGCAGATTGCCAAAAAGTATTTGATTCCGAAGCAGAAAAAAGAGCACGGTCTGGAAGGCAAGGCGCTGACTATCAACGACGCTGCCATTCAGAAAATCGTGGAAGGCTACACCCGCGAGTCAGGGGTACGGGCGCTGGAGCAGAAGGTGGGGGCTTTGATTCGGAAAATCACGAAGGCCATCGCCCTCGAGGAAGAGTACCCGAAAATCATCACGCCGAAAGACGTGGTGAAACTCCTCGGCGCGGAGATTTTTGAAAACGACCGCTACGACGACAACGAAACGGCGGGCGTCATCACCGGCCTGGCCTGGACGAGCGTGGGCGGGGAAATCCTCTTCGTGGAAAGCAGCCTGAGCAAGGGACGCGGCCAGATTACCTTGTCGGGCCAACTCGGCGACGTGATGAAGGAATCGGCCACCACCGCCCTGAGCTACCTCAAGGCCCACGCCGACGAGGTGGGCATCGACTATCGCCTGTTCGACCATTACAACCTGCACGTTCACGTACCGGCGGGGGCGGTACCCAAAGACGGCCCCTCGGCGGGCATCACGATGTTGACCTCGTTTGCCTCGATTTACACCCAGCGGAAAGTGAAACCCAACCTGGCGATGACCGGCGAAATCACCCTTCGCGGTAAGGTGCTGCCGGTGGGCGGCATCAAGGAGAAAATTCTGGCGGCCAAGCGGGCGGGCATCAAGGAAATCGTGATGTGCTACAAAAACCGTAAGGACGTGGAGGAAATCAGCGCCACCTACCTCGGCGATTTGAAATTTCACTACGTCGACCGCGTCGACCAAGTGCTCGAAGTGGCCCTGCTGCCGGAGCAAGTGACCAAGCCGATGAAGTTTGTTTTTCCGGAAGAAAAACCAAGAGAGAAAACGGAAGAAGTCGGCCTCGGCGTACTGGTGTAGAAATCGAACGGCCCCGAATCTTCGGGGCCGTTTTTTTGTAGCTTCACTTTCTCAAATTCGGCGCGCCATACCCATGATTCCCCACCCGGTTGAAGACCTGCTCGACAAACCCGACGTTCGGCTCATCATCGAGCGGGTACAAGCCCGGCTCGACGACGAGGCCAAGCGCCGCCTTGAATTTCACGAATGGGTCTCGCCCTCCGTCAAGGCTGAATTTATCAACGGGCAAGTGGTGATGCATTCGCCCGCGTTACGGCGTCATTTGGGGGCTACCGGCAATCTTTTCGCCTTGTTGCATTTTTACGTTCACTCGCGTGAATTGGGCGAGGTGGACGTGGAGAAAGCGATGGTTTCCCTCACCCGCAACGACTACGAGCCGGACATTTGCTTTTGGGGAACCGAGAAATCCCGGCACTTCGAGGACGAACAAATGCAGCACCCAGCCCCCGATTTGGTGGTGGAAGTGCTCTCCGAAAGCACGGAGAAGAACGACCGGGGCGTGAAATTCAAGGATTACGCCGCCCACGGCGTGCGGGAATACTGGCTGGTGGATCCGCGCCGCCAAACCGTGGAACAGCACCGACTCGACCCCGAATTGATGGCCTTCGAGTTGATGGCAAAGCTGACGGTGAAAGACCCGATTACGAGCCTCACCGTGGCGGGTTTTACCATTCCCGTAGGGGCGATTTTTGACAAAAAAGTAAACCTGGAAACGCTTGATCGACTGCTGGCGAAGTAATCAATTTTGAAAACAAGCATGGAAACCACCCTGAACCTCAACCTCGCCCTTACCTTCGAGCAGGTAGCCGACCTGGCCCGGCAGTTGCCCCCGCCGGAGCGCCAGAAACTCGCCGAATTATTGCAGGACGATGACGAACCCGTGACGAAGGCGCAACTGATTGAAGAAATCAGAGAAGCCGTCCGGGATGTGAAACTGGCAAAACAAGGAAAATTAAAACTGCCAACCTTACAGGAATTCCTCGATGAGCTACCAGATTAAGCCGATGGCTTCGTTCCAACGGCAATTCAAGCGATTAAGTCGCAAGTACCCTTCGCTACAGTAGGGTAAAGGCCAGGGAAAATCGGGCGGAGCGCGGGTGATTACCTACGTTCACGTGGTGGGCGAAACGGTTTACCTGCTGGCTGTTTACGACAAAAGCGAGAAAGAAGACTTGGCTGAAGGCGAACTTGACCAACTCCTCAGCGAACTCGACGACTAAGCAAAAAGGCCCGGCCCCGAATACTTGGGGCCGGGCCTTTTGATGAAAAACAAAGCGCCGCTTACTCCGCCGACCGCCGGGCGGACACGGCTTTTTTTACTTTTTCATTTGGCACAAGCAGTCGTCCAAACGTCGCTTTCCGCGTCAGCGAGGCGTCCACTTCCGTCAGCGGAGGCTCCACCCGGTTGAGGGTTGCGGCGAGCCGCCCGCCGCTCGAAATGGCCCCGAAGGCCGTGCGGAGCAGGGTTTCGTTCGG
The DNA here is from genome assembly GCA_964244295.1 of uncultured Cytophagales bacterium. Classification (GTDB taxonomy): domain Bacteria; phylum Bacteroidota; class Bacteroidia; order Cytophagales; family Spirosomataceae; genus JAJAZB01. Next base: position 17,962 of record CAXTIG010000021.1, on the reverse strand, counting down.
ATTGCCGAGGGGGAGCAGTTCGATGGTTTCTTCCACGGCGGCATCGGGCGTGAATCCGGCGGTGTAGTTCGATTCGCCCCGGCTGTTGAAGGCCTTCACGATGATGGGTTGCAGGCCCCACTTGATTTTGCCCGTCTCGTCGGAAAGAGTAGTGGAGCCGACGTTTTTGCCGTAGGTTTTTTCGCCAATCAGCGTTACGATCATGTAGGGTTTCAGGCCGTTGATGAGCAATTCCCCGGCGGAGGCGGTGTGGTCGGAAGTGAGCACGTACACCCGGTTGAGCTGGCTGCCAATGGCGTTGGCCTCGGTCGTGAAGTATTCGTTGAACGAGTTTGCGCCGTACTCCTGGGTCAGGTACTCCGTGAAGCCCGCATTGTATTGTTGTTTGAAAAACACGCTCGACGGGCTAACGCCTTTCCCAATCAGGCTGGCCAGGTTCGTAGCCGACTCCGACGAGCCGCCGGGGTTGTAGCGCAAATCGAGCACGAGTTCCTGCACGCCTTTCGCTTTGAAATTGGCAAAAATCCGTTCGATGTGCTGGTCGTAAGTGGCAACGGTGCTGCCGTTGGGGCCGGGGTTAAATTCGTTGTAAACCAGGTACCCGACCGTGCGTCCGCCCACCGTGTACACCGAGTCAAAATACACCGGGTCTTCCTGAAACGTAGCGGGAGTGACCGAGCGCGACACGTTGGAGTCGGTGATGGTCTCGGCGGAGCCATCGACCGTAGCCAGGCCGTAGGTGGCCGTGCGGCTGGTGAAGAGTAAATCCTGGTAGTTGGTCGTGTTGAGGGCCTGGCCGTTCGCCTTCGTGAATACGTCGCCCCGGCGCAAACCTGCTTTCTCGGCGGGCGAGCCTTTGGCGACGTACAGCACCTGCCCGGCCACGGCGGTTTCGCCGGGTTTCCGCAAAAACAGCCGGAACTGCATCCCCGTCGTCACGCTTTCGCCGCTGAGGGCGGCTTCGAGGGAGTCGGCGTTGGCGGCAATCCAGGAAAAGCGGTCGCCGTCGGGGTTGGTGCTGGCGTCGTACTCGTTGAGGAGCGCGTAGAAATAGTCTTCGGGGTTGGCCGTCGAGTCGGTTTTCTCGTAAGCGGGCAGTTTGTCGTTCCAGAAGTAATACTCCTGCATCCGCGCGTAAATCCAGTCGTTGACCGGCTTGTTGCCGGAGTAAGTCGGAGTGGCGGGGCTTACGTCTTCGACGTTTTTCTTGCAGGCCACCAGCGCGCCGACCAGCAGCAGGCCCAGGGCGAAGCGCCCGATTTTTGAAGTTTGTTGCATGGAAGTGTAACGGATTTGGGGGTCGAACGATTCGGAATTTTCCCGAAAAACCTTCTTATTTTAACCCAAACTACACGCCCGCAAGGGCGGAGGTTGCCCCTGGTTTTTGAAGAAAGAAAAAATGGGACGAAGGCGGAGAATGTGTCGGTGAAGGCCCTATTCATCCAAAGCGAAACTCAAAAAATGTACAGCGCCACCCCGCCCCCAATCGCCACGAAATAAGGCACCAGCGCCGCCGCTCCGGCGTAGTCTTTGCCCACTCGTTGCCCGAAAAATAAGCAAAGCAGCGCCAGCATCCCCAGCCACAAGCCCGCAAACGCAACGGTCTGATTTCCAGAAAAAAGCAAGAAAATGCCCACCAGCGAAGTCAGCCCGGCGGCGGTTTCGAGTACCGTGATTACCGGCATCAGCAACCCGACCGTCGGGGCCAGCGGCGAGGCTTTGAAGTGCTCGCGGAAGTAATTGAGGTTGCCTTTGTAATCAAAAACCTTGTCGAGGCCCGACTGGGTGAAGAGAATGCCCGTCAGGGCCGAGGCGAAGAGTTTGGCCCAGAACAGGGCGGGAAAGCCGAGGAAGTCCATTGGTTAGATTTTGGATGAGTGAGTGATTTGTCAAAAAACAATAAACGCGGGGGTCACCCTGAGCGGAGTCGAAGGATGTGCGGTGGGCCGACGCTGACCAGCCGCACACCCTTCGACTCCGCTCAGGGTGACCCCCGCGATAGAAAAACCAATGCTATTTTCCTCCGCTCGATGAACCGCCACTTCCCGGCTCAAACGTCACCGTATCCACCGCAAACAGCGCCTGACCGGCTTTGGCCTCGGCATTGGTGAACACAAGGAACAGATCCTGAAGGCCCGGCCCGGCGGACACCAGCGGTACGGTCACCGCACCCATCTTGCCGTTTTCGACTTCGGCGCTACCCAGGAGTTTGCCCGTTGGCGACCCCGTGCGGACTTCGATTTTCCCGCCCGCCGTCTGGCCTTTCATCGAAAAAGCCGTCACGGACAGGCTGCTGATGCCCGTCAGATCGATGCCTTTGAATACGACGTTGCTGCCGTTGCCGAGCGCCACCACGGCTTCGCTGCCCGTGGGCAGTTTGTAATTCATCGTCGCGTTGGCCGCATCGCTCGACGTCGCTTTCACCACCGGGCTACGTAGCGTGATGGTTTGCTGGGCGGTTTGGGGGGGAATGGCCCCGTTGCCCTTGTCGGTGTAGCTGGCCGAGAAAATGTAGGTGCCGGGTTTGCTTTTCGCCGCCGTCACGTAGCTGCCTTTCACGGGTTGGCTGGCCTTTTTGTCGTCGGCCAAACTCAGAATGTACTTCACCATTTCGGCGGCGTCGGTCTTGCTCACCTGCGGGTGGGCACTCATGGCCTGCTCGCCCCACACGCCGCCGCCGCCCTTGATGATTTTGTCCGAAAGTTTGCCTTCAATCATAAATGCGCCCTTGTATTTTTTCGCCACCTCGCGGTAGGCCGGGCCAATGGATTTTTTCTCGACCGAATGGCAGGCTTTGCAGTCGCTGAGGTCGATGAGGCGCTTGCCGGTGGCGAAGCTGGTGTTCATCTGGTGGCCCTGGGCGAGCAGCGTTTTGTCGAAGCCTTCGAGGTAATTCACGTTCACGTACACGTCTTCGCCTGTGATTTTTTTGTTCGCCAGCGAGCCGTCTTCCTTGTCGCTCACCTTCACCTCGTAGGCCACGGGCTGGTTGTCGAAGTAAAACGTTTTATTGCCTTTCAGGGCTAGTTCTACCTTCGGTACCTCGTTGCCTACTTTCACTTCCACGGTCTGGGTGGTTACGTTGCCGAGGGCGTCGGTTACTTTTAAAACCGGGGTGTAAATGCCCGGTTTGGCGAAGGTGAAGGCGGCGGTGGGGGTGTTGAACTTCTGTTTGCCCACCGTCCATTCGTACCTGAGCGCGTCGCCGTCGTAATCGAGCGAGCCTTTGGCCGAAAGGGCCACCTTCAGCGGGGCCGACCCGGCGGGTTTGTCCACCGAAGCCACGGCCAGGGGCGGGCGGTTACCGGCGTTGTAAGTGATGCGGGTCAGGCGGGCTTCGTCGTTCTGGGCAAACCAGTTGGGGCCGTATTCGAGCACGTACAGACTGCCATCTTTGGCAAACTGCATATCCATCGGGTGCGAAAATTTCCAGGAGGGCAGCAGGCGCTCCATGCTCAGGAAATCGCCGTTGGGGGCCATCGTCACCGGGTTAATCCAGTCGCGCATCCAGTCGTAGGCGAAGAATTTCCCATCGTAGTACTTCGGAAATTTTACCTTCGAGTCTTTGTCGTAATCGTCGAAATAATACACCGGCCCGCCCATCGCGTTGCGTCCGCCCTTGCCCACGATTTCCCCGAACTCGCGCGAGTCGAGATAGGGGTAGTACACGAAGGCCTTGTTGGCGGCGGGCAATTCTTTCAGACCCGTGTTGTGGGGCGAGGTGTTGAGGGGTTTTTCCGCGTCGTACTTCGGCCCGGATTCTTTTTTCTCAAAACTGTACTGGTTGTAGGCCTTGTTGTCGGCCACGAACAGCGGCCAGCCGTAGTACCCGGCTTTGCGGGCCTGATTCACCTCGTCGTGTCCACGCGGGCCGCGACCATCCTTGTTTTCCCCGGCGTCCGGCCCGACCTCGCCCCAGTACAAAAAGCCCGTGCGCTGGTCCACCGAAATCCGGTAGGGGTTGCGGTTGCCCATCACGTAGATTTCGGGGCGGGCCGTTGCCGTGCCCTTCGGAAAGAGGTTGCCGTCGGGAATATCGTAGCCGCTGGCGGTGGGTTTGATGCGCAGGATTTTTCCCCGTAAATCATTCGTGTTCGAGGAAGTCATCTGCGCGTCCCAGCCTTCGCGGCCCGCCCGCTCGTCGCTCGGTGAGTAGCCGTCGGAAGCGAAGGGGTCGGTGTCGTCGCCGGTCGAGAGGTAGAGGTTCCCGGCCTTGTCCCAGGCGATGGAGCCGCCCGTGTGGCAGCAGCGCCCGCCGCGTTTCACGGGCACGCGTAGCAGTACCTGCTCGGTTTCCATCAGCAGGGTGTCCTTCGCCACGTCGTAGGTGAAACGCGACAGGTGCTGGGCGGTGTCGGCCCCCCACTTGGCCGCGTCGGGCGAGTAGTAGAGGTACACGTGGTGGTTTTCGTTAAACTTCGGGTCCACGTTGACGCCCATCAGGCCGTACTCCGATTTGTCGTATACCGGCACCTGAGCGATGGTTTTTACTTTTTTCCCCTTCGCGTTGGGGTTGAACACCCGCACCTCACCGTGGCGCTGGGTGTAGATTACGCGCTGGTCGTCGAGCACCACCAGTTCGGTGGGTTCCCAGAGTTTTTCATCGAGAATTTCCCGGCTGAAGCGATTTTCTTCCGGTGCGCGCTCGGAGCGGGCTTTTTTGTAGTCCAGTTTGCCCAGTGCCCCGGCGGCCCAGCGCAGTCCGCCCCAGAAGTGCTGGAGAAACAGCGGCTCCATGAACGTCTCGTCGGTGTGGCCGAAGGCGGTGTAAAACACCCGCCCGCCGTCGTACTCGTGGTACCAGACCATCGGGTGGTTGGCCCCGGCGTTCATTTTGGAATCGCCGTACGAGGCCTCGTCGATGGTCATCAGGACTTTGACGTCGGGGTTGAAGTTCTTGAAATCGTAAAATTCATCGGTCTTCTCGAAGGCATCCGGCATCCCCTGCGTGGCGGGGTGGGCCTTGTCGCGCACCGTCACCTGGCCCTTGCGCACGTTCGGGTTGCCGGGATGGCTGAGGAATTGCCCCCCGGCCAATTTGTTGTACCAGGGCCAGCCGTATTCGGTGTCGGTCGCGGCGTGGATGCCCGCGTACGACCCGCCCGCCTGGATGTACCGCTCAAAATCAACCTGTTGCTGGGTGTTGAGCACATCGCCGGTAGTGCTGAGGAAAATGACGGTCTTGTATTTTTTAAGATTGTCTTCGGTGAACAGCGCGGCGTTTTCGGTCGTGTCCACGGCAAACTCATACTTTTTGCCCAGGGCCATGATCGCGGCTTTCCCGACCGGAATCGAGGCGTGGCGGAATCCTTTGGTTTTCGAAAAAACCAGCACCCGCTGGCCCTTCAGGGGGTTTTCGGGCGTTTGGGCGGCGGCAGGGGCCAGGGCCGTGAAACTGAGCAGGCCGAGGGCCAGCAGGCGTTTCAACGGAGCAATGCAGTTCATAGGTAGCAAGGTTTGAATTGGTTAGACGACCCACGGAGGGGTTTTTCCGGAAAAGGAAAAAGCGGGTAAATTTACCCGCTTCGTGCTCGTTTTCGTCCATTTGTTCCTGGAATTTTGATAGGCGGGTTGTTTAGAGGAATTTTTCTATTTTCGGGTAAACCAAACGAGGGTTGCCATGACTAAAACCTTGCTCACTGAAGTGCCAGTCGGGAAACCCCGCCAGCCCACACTACGCCAACCAGGCGGACTTATTTGCGAAGGGCGAAGCCTGTCCTGAACTGATGAACCGGGCCGACGTGGAGCGAGTAGCGACGGGGCGGTTGGTGCTGAATCCCTGACGGCAATTCGTCCTTTTTTTTCGTAGTTTTAAAGCGTAAACCAAGACGCTCATGACGAAAGAACAGGTGACTCAGGCGCTGGAAAAGTTGCCGGAGCCGTTTCAACTCGATGACTTAATCGACCGCCTCATCATGCTGGATGCCATCGAGAAGGGGCGTCAGCAATACCGCGACGGGCGTTTTCGCACCCATGCCGAGGTAAAAGAGCGACTCAAAAAATGGCTACAGTAGTCTGGTCGGATGATGCTTCCGACCACGTTGAGAAGCTCGCGGAGTACCTGGCTCAGAAGTCACCAATTCGTGCGGCCAAACTCGTTGAAATGCTGTACGCGAAAACCGATTTGCTGGAAAAATTTCCTCGGGTCGGTCGGGTCGTGCCTGAATTCCAGGAAGATACACTGAGGGAAATCATCTCTCCGCATATCGCATCCTGTACGAACTTCTGGACGAAGACCTGGTCTTGGTTCAGAAAGTTTTTCACAGTTCCCGCAACCCCGAAGACCTGTAAAACGTGGCCCGCCTGCCGCGTTTTTTTACGCCCAACATCTCCGAACCCCATGAACTTTCGCCTCACTGCATTCCTCCTTTTCTACGCCTCGCTCGCCCTCGCTCAACCCGCCCCGCTCACCTGGACGTTCCCCATCCTCCGTCCCCACGCCGGGGTACTGCTCGGCAACGGCACCCAGGGCCTGATGATTTGGGGCGAAGGCCAGACGCTAAAAATCACGATTGGCCGCGCCGGGTTCTGGGACCACCGGGGCGGCAACGAATTTTCCACCCGCACCACGTTTCAAGACGTGAAACGAATGCTCCAGGCAGGCGACGAGGCAGGCATCAAAGCGGCCTTTGCCGTGCCTGAAAAAACGGGCGCGCCTACGCTCGGCCGACCCCAGCAAATCGGGGGCGGGCGCTTGGAAATAAAGCTGCCCGGTGGCTGGACTTTGCAACGCGCCGTGCTGGAACTGGCGACAGGGACGGTGGCAGTTTTCACGAAAAATATATCCGGGAAAGAGGAAAAATTGGTGCTTCGCCAAGCCGTGAGCGAAGAACTGGCTTGGGTACAATTACCCGCCGCGTTGCGCGGGAAAACAGTTCAGAAGTTGATACCGAGTTGGGAAAGCGTGAAGGGAGCTTTGGAAAAAGTCGGGGTGAAGGAACCGGTTCGATTCGAAAAAGCAGGCGTGACCGGATTTTCCCAACGCCTGCCCGACGACGACCCCCTCGCCATCGGGTACCGCAGCTTGGGCAACGGAACCTTGCTTTTCGCGAGTGAGTTGAGCGCCCGCGCGACGGACGAACTGGTCAGGAAGTTTCAGGAGGTCGATTTGCTAACCCGCCAAAAATTCGCGGCGGACTGGTGGGCTGATTACTGGGCTACCGTCCCCCGCATCCGCCTGCCCGACCCCGTTCTTCAGGAAATCGTGGACTACGGTCTGTACAAACAAGCCTGCGTCACCCCGCCGCAGGGCGTGGCGGCGGCCTTGCAAGGGCCGTTCAACGAAGAGTATCAACTCCCGCCCTGGAGCAACGATTACCACTTCAACATCAACATCCAGATGATTTACGGCCCGGCGCTGCCCTCCAACCGCGCCGAACACCTGGCCCCACTCTGGAGTATGATGGCGGGCTGGATGCCCGAACTGAAGAAAAACGGCGAGGCGTTTTTTGGTCGAAAAGGTGCCTTGCTCCTCCCCCACGCCGTGGACGACCGCTGCCACGTGGTCGGCAATTTCTGGACGGGCACCATCGACCACGCCTGCACGGCCTGGATGGCCTACCTCGCCTGGCAGCACTACCGCTACACGATGGACCGAACCATGCTCGAAAAAACCGCCTGGCCGCTGCTGGAAGGGGCTTTCGAGGGCTACTTCGCCATGCTCGAGGAAGTGGACGACGCAGTAAATCCGGGCCGGAAACGCTGGAGCCTGCCCATCTCGGTCAGCCCCGAGTACGGCGGCAGCACGATGCAGGCCTGGGGCCGCGATGCCTCCTTTCAACTCGCCGCCCTCCACGCCATCGCCCGGCTGATGCCCGCTGCGGCGAAAGCACTGGGCAAACCCCTTGACCCGCGTTGGGCCGACGTGGACGCCCGTTTGCCCGCTTACACGCTCGTGGACGGCAATTATTTTCAGGAAGGCGGCTACACCCAGGGCGGTAAGCGGATTGGGTTGTGGGAAGGGAAAGACCTGTTCGGTAGCCACCGACACCACTCGCACCTGGCGGCGATTTATCCGTTTTGCACCGTCGACCCGAAAGACCCGGCCCACCGCGACGTGGTCAACACGAGTATGCGGGCCTGGATGTACCGGGGGCCGGGGGCCTGGTCGGGCTGGTGCGTGCCCTGGGCCTCGACGCTTTGGAGCCGGGTGGACCAGCCCGAAGCCGCCGTGGAATGGCTGCATTTCTGGAAACGCGTGTACACCAACGAAGGGCGCGGCACGCTCCACAACGCCGCCTTTTCCGGCACCTCGACCATCGCCGACGCGGGCTGGGCCAAAGCCCCCGCCGGCCGCCCCAACCGCGAAATCATGCAGATGGACGCGGGCTTCGGGGCGCTCAGTGCGGTGTGCGAGTTGCTCATGCAGCAACGCGGCGAGGTGCTGCACGTGCTGCCCGTTATTCACCGGGATTGGAAAGAAGCCAGTTTTGAAAACCTCCGGGCGGAAGGCGCGTTTTTGGTTTCGGCAAAAATTTCGGGCGGAAAAACGAGTGAGATTCGGGTGAAAAGCCTCGCCGGCGGGCCGCTGAAGCTGGCGCATGGGTTGGGGGAATCGTTCCGCGTGAACGGGCAGGCGGGGAGTGGCGCGGTTTTTACGAAGGAGTTTGGGAAGGGAGAGGAGGTGGTGTTGACTCAGAAAAAATAGCGGAGCGTTTTCAACCCTGAACGTCGTTCCGGGGTCTTGTCCGAAAATTTACCATGAAAGCACTGCGTTTTTTACTGCTACTGGCGTCGGTAGGTTGTAAAAAAGACCAATCTGACTGCCAAGAACTGGTCCAACCGAAACTTCGGCGCTGCTACGAAATCCTGAAACCCGTCTGCGGCTGCAACGGGAAAACCTACGACAACGACTGCATCGCCGAATCGTACGGCATCACCCGGTACACGCCCGGAGAATGTAAAAAATAAACGCCATGAAAAGCCTGATTTTATTCGCCAGTCTGCTGGCCCTGACCGCTTGCAGCACCAACGATTCCACAAACCCCGATTGTCAGGAAAAGCCTAATTCGGGCGTGGCCTGCGCCCAGGTTTACCTGCCGGTCTGCGGCTGCAACGGCAAAACCTACGGCAACGCCTGCGAAGCGGCGGCGGTGGGAATTACCGTGGTGAGTGAGGGGGAATGCGGGAAAAAGTAACCCGAGGTACGCCGTATATTTGACGGTCAATCCGTGCCTATTTTATGCCCAAGTTGTACGAATACTTTGGACTTGTCGTGCTTTTTTACTCGAATGGGCACGAGCCAATCCACGTACACGGTCGTTACTAGGGGCGCGAAAGCAAAGCCGAACTCATCATCCGAAACGGTGAAATCGTTGAGATCAGAATTACGGACGTGAAAGGCAAGCGTCCGTTGGCGGGAAAGGAGTTGAGGTATTTCAAAACCCTGGTTCGTCATTTCCAGGAAGACATCGTCAAAAAATGGATTGAATTTTTTGTGTACAACCGTCCGTTTGAAGCCGAAATTATCACCCGTGAAATCAAGTAACGCATGGTCATCGCCTTAGAAAAAGCCGATTATTTGGGAGCCTACCAGCTTGCCCTCATGTTCGATGACGGTACGCAACGAACCGTGGATTTTGGCCCTTTTTTAAAAAAAGCGCGAAATCCAATGACGACTCAATTTTTAGATCAAGAGAAATTTCGTCAATTTACGGTGGAAGATGGCGACATCCGCTGGGGTGATTACGAAATGGTTTTCCCACTCTGGGATTTGTACGAAGGCCAACTTTAGGTCTGCGTTTCCATCAAAAAACTAAACCCGTGTTTCCGGAAACCCAGCGATTCGTAAAAGCGGTGGGCCTCGGCGCGGCGCAGGTTGCTCGACAGCGTGAGTTTGTAGCAGCCCTTCTCCCGGCAGCGCTCCAGCGCAAATTCCATCATTCGCTTTCCGATGCCCTGCCCTTGCTGGTCGGGGCGCACGGCCACGTCTTCCACCACGCCCGAAGGCGTGCCGAAATGCCCCAGGTTGTCCATGAGGAGAAGGGCGAACGTGCCAACCACGCCCGCTTCGGTTTCGGCCAGGTACAGCACGTAGTCGGGGTAGGTCTGCATTTTCCGAAAAAGCGCCGTGGCCGCTTCCAGCGACAGAATTTTGGGGTCTTCCAGCGCCGTTTCGTACAGGTGCAACACGGCGGGTAAATCGGCTTCGGTGGCCGGGCGAAGTACCATTTCAATTAGGAATTAGGAATTAAGAATTAGGAATTGTTCCTGCTCGGTCGGGCTTGCCCTGAGAAAAAGTCGTTACTTTGCCCCAACTCGACCGGGGTTCCCCGAGTGGAAATTAGGAATCCTTCATTCCTAATTCCTAATTCCCAATTCCTAATTCTGCATTTCCCTCATGGCTTTTGGTTTATTGAACGGCAAACGCGGCATCATTTCGGGTGCCCTCGACGAGAACTCCATCGCCTGGAAAGTGGCCCTCAAGGCCCACGCCGAAGGCGCCCGCTTCACCCTCACCAACGCGCCCATCGCCATGCGGATGGGGGCCATCCGGCAACTGGCCGAAACCTGCGGGGCCGAAATCATCCCCGCCGATGCTACCGACCTGGGCGAACTCTCCACCCTCTTCACCCAATCGCAGGAGGTACTGGGCGGGCAAATTGATTTCGTGCTGCACAGCATCGGCATGAGCACCAACATCCGCAAAGGCAAGGAATACGGCGATTTGAACTACGAGTGGTTTCAGAAAGCCCTCGACGTGTCGGCACTCTCGCTCCACAAAATGCTACAAACTGCCGAAAAACTCGATGCCATCGCCGAGGGCGGTTCGGTCGTGGCCCTGAGCTACATCGCCGCGCAGCGCTCCTTTCCCGATTACACCGACATGGCCCAGGCCAAAGCCATGCTCGAAAGTATCGCCCGCAGCTATGGCTACCGCTACGGCAAGAAAAAAGGGGTACGCGTAAACACCGTTTCCCAATCGCCGACGAAAACCACGGCGGGCACGGGCATCAGCGGTTTCGATGCCTTTTTCGAGTACGCCGACCGGATGTCGCCCCTGGGCAACGCTAGCGCCGAAGAATGCGCCGACTACGTGGTGACGCTCTTTTCGGATTTGACCAAAAAAGTAACCATGCAGAATCTCTTCCACGACGGGGGCTTCTCGTCGGTGGGCATTTCGGCGGAGATTGTGGAGTTGATTGAGAAGGGGACTGCGTAGAAACAGGAGGCGAGAAACAGGAGACAAGACGAGAAGAAACAAGAGGTGAGAAACAGGAGACAAGAGAAGCAGAAATGCACTTTCTTGTCTCTTGTTTCTCACCTCTTGTTTCTAAAACTCACGATTTCACCACCACTACCTCCACCCGCCGGTTTTTGCGGCGTTCTTCTTCGGTGGTGGCGTTGGTGAGGGGGCGCTTGTCGCCGTAGCCTTTGGTTTGCACGCGGGTGGGGTCGATGCCCTTGCCCGTCAGGTGGCGCTTCACGGCGATGACCCGGTCGAGCGACAGTTGCAGGTTTTTCTGCGAATCGCCGAGGCGGTCGGTGTGGCCTTCGAGGCGGATTTCCACCGTCGGGTTTTCCTTCATCCACTGGGCCAGGTCATCGAGGGTTTCGTACGAACCGGGCAGCAGCACGGCCTTCGAAGCCTCGAACAGCACGTTTTTCAACTCGATTTTTCGGCCCACCACGGGGGGTAAATCGCTGAGTGGGGTGCGAACCGGGGGCGTGGTAGCCACCACGGGCGGCTTGGGCGTGACCGGCTCCGGCGTAGGCGTATTGTTTCGGAGGGGTTTGAGGAAAATATCGCGGTCCACCTGGGTCAGCCCGGCGGGTTGGGTCAGGTCGAGGGCTTCGTTGAGGCGTTCGTAGCCGGGGGCCGTGACATCATAGTCGTACCGGCCTTTGGGCAGGCTAAGCCGGTAAACACCCAGGCCCCCGATGGTGCTGGCCGTACCCACCACGCGCCCGCCGTTGAGGTAGCTCAGGCTGGCTTCGATGGGCTGTTTGGTTTCACTGTCGAACACCTGGCCCCGCACCAAAACCTCGCCTTCCGGGGCGGGAGTGGCTACCGGAGGGAGAGGTTTGGGTGCGGTTGGAGCCGGGCGTTTCGCCAGCGGAGGTCGGGCCGGGGGGATGGGTTTCGCTTTTACGGGGGGGCGGGGAGACGCGCGCTTGTCTCCGGGTTTGGGTACTGCCGGAGTTGAACGTTTCGCTAAAGGTGGCCGAACCGGAGGGACGGGTTTCGCGGGCGGGGTGGGCGCCAGGCTGCGGCCCCGTTTACGGGGATTGACAATGCGCACGTTGGTGTAATTCCAGCAGGTGTAGCTGCCCTCGCTGCGGCACTCGAAGAGGTCGAAAAGCACCATGCCGGGGTCGAGCCGCTCGAAATACACCCGAAACGTACCCGCGTCGCCGGGTTGTACATCGAGGCGATCGGGGTCGGCGGGAATGCCCTGCACCTTGACGAATGGGAACGAGCGGGTGCTGCCACCCGTCCGCACCACCAACTGGCTGGTGGGTTGAAAACCGATGGTGGAGGTGTAGGTGGGGTCGAGGTAGTCGTAAAAATCGCGCAGGCCCGGCGGGACTTGTTCTTTGGGTGGACGACGCCGTCCGGCAATGCGGTACCGAAAGGTGAGGATGGTGTACTCCGGGGTTAGTTGCACCTGAGCGATGTTGACCTCGGCAGAAGTCTGGCGCTCAACGTGCGGGCGAACCGTCACCTGAGCGGAAGCGCTCAGGCCGAAAAAAAGGGCCAGTCCCGTGAGGGCGGCGCGGAAAGTTGGGGTAAAAACAGCCATCGGGTGCGGAGATTCAGCTTTTATCAAACGCGGGCCGGGGGCGTTTATTTTTTCGGGAAAACGCGGAAGCGGGTCAGGCGGCTGCGGCTTGGACGGTGAGTTTGTACGAGTGGAGAATTTCCTGGAGTTCATCCACAAAGCGACTTTTGATTTCGCGGTACTGCTTTTCCATCAACCAATCCTCGCCCGTGTGAAGATCAATCATTCGGTTGACCTTCTCGATTTGCTCCAACAAATCGAGAACACGGGCTTCGTTTTCTGAAATCAATTCGTTCACGGCTTCCATTTGGTCAAAAATTTAATTGAATAAATCCTTTCGGGTACCGCTTTTTCGCTCGATTCCTTCGCGTCCTCCCGAACCAGTCGCGCCAGTAAGCGGTATCAGAACGCGTAAAAACGTTTTCCTTTTCACCGACTGGATAGAGTTTGATCAGGTAGGCATCAACGCCGTAACTCTTCTTACCCTGAGCGGACAAAAAATGTTGATCGAGCCGGTTTTGATGGTTGAGATAAATATCGGCATCCAGCAAAATAACCAAATCGATGTCTTTCGGATTTCGTCGGATCGTCACAAAACTTCCGTCCACCCAAAGTTGAAACGATTCGCTGATTTGTTCCCGAAAATCGGCCACAAATTTCTCGAATCCCCGCCACAAACCGTGGCGCGTGGAAGTTGCCTCGAAGGACTCGACGAACGTTTCCCGAAACAACGCAACCGTCACCTCGATGGGCTGGTAGGGCGTCAGGTTTCCGCGAATGTCGAACGTGAGGGCAGTCATTTCCCCGAAACTAAAAAAACCTCCCGGCTTGCGCAAGCCGGGAGGTTTTACAAATAATCCCCGTGAGGGTTTAAAACCCTCGCGGGGTTAATACCAAAACTTCAAAGCACCGCTTCCGCCAGCACGAGTACCTTGTCGTTGAGCACTTCTACCACGCCACCATCTACAGCGAAGGTTTGGGTTCCGGTGGGGCCGCCGTCCACCACCACGTCGCCCTTGCCCAGAATCGCCACGAGCGGGGCGTGGTGATTTAACACCTGAAACGATCCGGCGGTGCCGGGAAACGTAGCCGAAATGGCCTCGCCCGCAAAGATTTTCTTATCGGGCGTGATGAGTTCGATGTGCATAATGTGCGAATTTCTAATGTGCGAATTTCCAATGTGTAGCGTGCTGATTTTTAATGCGCGAATGGTCGTTTATCTATTAATTCGCACATTAGAAATTTGCACATTCGCACATTACTTCGCGGCTTCGGCCAGGATTTTCTCGCCTTTCGCGATGGCGTCTTCGATGGCCCCGACCAGGTTGAAGGCGGCTTCGGGCAGGTGGTCGAGTTCACCGGCCATGATCATGTTGAAGCCCTTGATGGTGTCTTCGATGTCCACCAACGCGCCCGGAAGGCCCGTAAACTGTTCGGCCACGAAGAAAGGCTGCGACAGGTAGCGCTGCACCCGGCGGGCACGGCTCACGGTGAGTTTGTCTTCTTCCGAAAGTTCGTCCAGACCGAGGATGGCGATGATGTCCTGCAATTCTTTGTAGCGTTGCAGAATTTCCTTCACGTTCTGGGCGCAATCGTAGTGGGCGTCGCCCAGCACTTCGCGGCTTAGGATGCGGCTCGTCGAGTCGAGCGGGTCCACGGCGGGGTAAATGCCCAACTCCGAAATTTTCCGGCTCAACACCGTCGTGGCGTCCAGGTGGGCGAAGGTCGTGGCCGGAGCGGGGTCGGTCAAGTCATCGGCGGGCACGTACACGGCCTGCACCGAGGTGATGGACCCGCGCTTGGTCGAGGTGATGCGCTCCTGCATGGCCCCCATTTCGGTCGCCAGCGTGGGCTGGTAGCCCACGGCGGAGGGCATCCGGCCGAGGAGTGCCGACACTTCCGAACCCGCCTGGGTAAAGCGGAAAATGTTGTCGATGAAAAACAGAATATCGCGGCCCTGGCCTTCGCCTTCGCCGTCGCGGAAGTACTCGGCCACGGTCAGCCCCGACAGGGCCACGCGGGCGCGGGCACCGGGCGGTTCGTTCATTTGCCCGAACACGAGCGTAGCCTGCGATTTGGCGAGTTCGGTTTCGTCCACTTTGCTCAAATCCCAGCCCCCTTTTTCCATCGAATGCAGGAATTCGTCGCCGTACTTGATCACGCCTGACTCGATGAATTCGCGGAGCAAATCATTCCCTTCGCGGGTGCGTTCGCCTACCCCGGCAAACACCGAAAGGCCCTCGTAGGCTTTGGCGATGTTGTTGACCAGTTCCATGATGAGCACCGTTTTGCCCACCCCGGCCCCGCCGAACAAGCCGATTTTCCCGCCCTTCACGTAGGGCGCGAGCAGGTCGATGACCTTGATGCCCGTGTAGAGAATTTCGGTGTTGGTCGCCAGTTCGTCGAAACGCGGCGCGCTGCGGTGGATGGACATCCCACGCGGCGAGGCCGGCTGGGGGATGCCGTCGATGGCTTGGCCCACCACGTTGAAAAGGCGGCCTTTGATGCCCTCGCCCGTGGGCATGGTGATCGTGCTGCCGTAGTGAAACACATCCTGACCGCGCTGAAGGCCCTCGGTGCCGTCCATCGCAATGGTGCGCACCCGGTCTTCGCCGAGGTGTTGCTGAACTTCGAGAACGACCAGGGTACCGTTGGCTTTGGTGACTTCCAGGGCGTCGAGGATGTTGGGCAAGCGACCGCCGAGGCTGAAGCTCACGTCCACCACCGGGCCGATTACCTGGGCCACTTTGCCCGTATTGACCGGAGTTGCCATTTTAAAGAAATGGGGTATGGTAAAGCGAAGAATTTTCGCCCGCAAAAGTACGGTGCAAACGCCGGAAAGCCAACGGGCCGAGGGAACGTTTTTGGATAATTTGGGGGAAAGTACCCCCTTCCCCGCCCCGCCGTTGGCTTTTTCCGTAATGCCGCTTTCCGGCGGCCCGAACGGGCCGGGCCGTTCGCTCAGTTTTGATTGACCCGGCGTGAGCGCCTCGGTATCTTTTGGAAAATTTTACCGCTAAACCTTCCTCGCCATGCCCACTGCCTCGCCCAATTTCGACCTGCACTGCCACCCCACCACCAAAACCATCATGGCCGAACTCGGCCAGAACCACGCCCGGAACTGCTGGGAACACGTCAACGTGGGCGTGGCCGACCAGCTCATGCAGAATTCACTCAACTCGCAGGCTTCGCTCACCCAGTTGTTCAACGGGCACGTCAACCTGGCCGTGGTGGCGTTGTACGGGGTGGAATTCGCCTTCGCCAACTCGACCGTCCTCGAAGTGCTCAATTGTCTCACCGAAGTCATTCACGACGAGTATTTCGCCGAAATCCGAAAAGCCGACGGCATGGGTTACCTCGGTTCCATCATCCAGGAGTTGCGGCATCTGCGCTTATCGGCCAACGGCCCCGGCGGCAAAAAAATGAAGATCATCAACCGCATCGAAGACTACGTCCGCGATGACCCCAACACGATTCACCTCATCCTAAGCCTCGAAGGCAGCCACAACCTCGACCCCGTCGGCGACGGCGGCGACAACCCACCCGAAGCCGACTTGATCGAGACGATTACCTTCAATTTTCGGAAGTTTTTCAAAAACCCGCGTGACCCGCAATTCGAGGGGCGTTTGCTGCACCTGACGCTCACCCACCTGGCGAACAACCAGTACGCCAACCACTGCTGGGGAATGCCCAAACTGCTGGGCGGGCGGCTGGGCAGCGACAGTTTTACGCCCAAAAACGACGGCCTCAGCCGCATTGGCCGGGCGCAAATCCGCGAAGCCCTCCGCGACCGCGACGAGGCTGGGAACTCACTTCACCGGGTACTCATCGACATCAAGCACATGAGCCTGAAGGCCCGCCAGCAATTTTACGCGCTGCTCGAAACACCCGACTTTGTCGCCATGCGAAAGAACGGCAGGCCCATTCCCATCGTCGCCTCGCACACGGGCGTGACGGGACTGCCCGTCAGCCACATTTACGCCGCCAGCCTCCGACAAACGGGCAACGAAGACAAGGGAAATCAGGTGACTTACCACCGCGTACCCGGACGCCTCCGCGATTCGGCCTTCAACCCCTGGACGATCAACCTCTTCGACGAAGACATTCGGACCATCCTCCGCTCAGGCGGACTCATCGGCCTCTCGCTCGACCAGCGCATCCTGGGTGTGGAAGGCACCGAACCGGAGCGGTTCAGCGTGTTCGAGCCGTTGCCGCCGTTTCAGGTCAGCAACGGCCAGCCTCAGGGCGGTTTCGATGCCAACCACGCCGGGCAGGACGAAAGTGACTGGGATTTGAGCGGAGAAAACCGGCAAAACTTCGAGCACCTGCGGCATTTCTGCAACAACCTGCTGCACATCGCCCTGACGGCGCAGGAATCGGGCCTGAGCGACGAAGTGGCCTGGGGCCACGTGTGCATCGGCTCCGATTTCGACGGACTCATCAACGCGATGGACTACGCCACCTCCGCCGCCGATCTGGGCATTCTGCGGCAGGGCGTCAACACCTGGCTCCGCAAGTTCGCCGCCAACCTCGACTACCAGCGCGACGCGGCGTTCTGGGACGGCGTGACGGAAAAGCTATTTTTCCAAAATGCGTTCGAGTTTCTGCAAACGCATTTTTCGGGGGTGGATGAGGGAGGGAATGTTTGAAATTTTTTGTCGGTAAAAAAAGGGGGTCACGCTGAGCGGAGTCGAAGCGCGTGCGGTGGGCCAACGCTGACCAGCCGCACGCGCTTCGACTCCGCTCAGCGTGACCCCCTTTTTTTGGTTTACAAACCTAACAGCCTCACCGCCAGCGCCCTGGTACCCAGCGGTAGCCACGCGGCCCCTGCCGCCAGTAGCCCTGCGTGTAGACCCGGCCCGCTCTCGGTGCGGCCTGGTAGTAACCCGGTTGCCAGACGTAAGCCCGCCCCCGCCGCACCTGCCGCCCCGGAATCCAGACGTAACGCGGGCCGGGGGCCACGGGAATTACCTCCGTTCGCACGGGCGGCGGCGCGGTGCGAACCGTGGCGGAACAGGCCGAGAGCAAGCCGAAGCCGGCGAGCATGGCGGCGAAAGTCAGGGATTTTAGCGAGTTGGTTTTCATAAAAATGGAGTTGATGAGGATTGGCGGGAAGCAAAAAAGCAGCCCACGCTTTCCAAAGTTTGGGACTTGGAAGGCGCGGGCCGGGAAAAGGTTTAACAAAAACGCGAACTATGGGATAGCGAGCGCCTAACTACTTGACTAATAGAACATGAGGT
>CAXTIG010000020.1:0-108279 GCA_964244295.1 uncultured Cytophagales bacterium | reverse complement strand
CGTCCCATGAGACGAAAATACAATAACCTAAACTAATTTACAGCAACTACTTATATCAATTCTGAAGTGTAAAATGTAACCTTGATGTTGGTAGATTTTTTTAATATTTCTAATTGCCTGATTTTCTATCATTTACTTACAAAAAAACGTCGCTTACTCTTTCGAGTAAGCGACGTTTTCGCTGGGATGCATCGTCAACGAGATTACTTCATCCCTTCCGCAAAATTCTTGCTTACCACCTCCCAGTTCACCACGTCCCACCACGATTTGATGTAGTCGGGGCGTTTGTTCTGGTACTTGAGGTAGTAGGCGTGCTCCCACACGTCGAGGCCCAGCACGGGGATGCCCTGCGTTTCGGCCACGGCCATCAGCGGGTTGTCCTGGTTGGGCGTCGAGGAAACGGCGAGTTTCTTGTCCTTCACAATCAGCCAAGCCCAGCCTGAACCAAATCGCCCAGTAGCGGCTTTGGCAAACTCTTCCTTGAATTTGTCCATCGACCCAAACGCGCTGGTGAGGGCCGCCGTCAGTTCCGCCGAGGGCTTGCTGTCTTTTTTGGGCGACATCACATTCCAGAAAAACGTGTGATTCCAGTGTCCCCCGGCGTTGTTGCGGATGGCGGGGGCGGTTTGGCTGTCGATTTTTTTGATGAGTTGGTAAATCGTCATCGAGGCCTCCGGTTTGCCTTCCACTGCTTTGTTGAGGTTGGTCACATAAGCGGCGTGGTGCTTGCCGTAGTGGATTTCCATCGTTTGCTTGTCGATGCTCGGCTCCAGCGCGCCGGAATCGTAGGGCAGCGGGGCCTGGGTAAACTGAGCCGAGGCCGTCAGCGCCGAAAGGCCGAGGGCGGCGGCGAAAAGTAGGGTGCGTTTCATGGAAGAAAATTGAATGAGTTAAAGCGCAAACGTAGCGAAAAAAAAGCCCCCCAACCCCCGAAGGGGGCTTTTCAATGCTGGTATTTTTACTCCCCCTTCGGGGGTTGGGGGGCTTTTTGGGTCTCTATTCGTACGCAATCCGGCTCACGATACTCCGGCCCAGCGTCACTTCGTCGGCGTATTCGAGGTCGCCACCGATGGGGATGCCCCGGGCGATGGTGCTGAGCTTGACGGGAAATTGCCGCAGGCGTTTCGTGAGGTAAAACGCCGTCGTGTCGCCTTCCATCGTCGGGCTGAGTGCCAGGATAATTTCCCGGACTTCGCAGCCTTCGTCGGAGAGCCGCGAGAGCAGCGAGTCGATGTTCAAATCGCCCGGCCCGATGCCTTCGAGCGGGCTGATGATGCCACCGAGTACGTGGTACAGGCCCTTGAACTGGGAGGTGTTTTCAATCGCCAGCACGTCGCGGGTGTCTTCCACGATGCACACCACCGAGGCATCGCGGCGGGGGTTGGTGCAAATCTGGCAAAGTTCGTCGTCCGAAATGTTGTGGCACTGGTGGCAGTACTGGGTGTTGAGGCGCATTTTCACGAGCGCCTCGGCCAGCGAGGCCGTTTGTTCGCCGTCGCGTTTGAGCAGGTGCAGGGCCAGGCGCAGGGCGGTTTTCTTCCCGATGCCCGGCAACTTGGCAATCTCCCCAACGGCTTCTTCGATTAGCTTGGAAGGATAGTTCACTTAAATGGAGAATGGAAAATGGAGAATGGAGAATGAAAGACAGAAGTTTATTCTCCATTCTCAACTCTCCATTCTCAATTTGAATTTAGAGCACTTCAGCGCTGATGCCGCGCCCGCAGATGGCGTTGCGCATCGGGGCGAGTTTTTCAAAATCCCCTTTTTTCACCGCGCATTTGCCCTTGAAGTGAATGAGCAGCGTGCATTGCTCGGCCTGTTCGGGCGTGTGTTCGCAGATGTCGATGAGCGCCTCGATGACGTGGTCGAAGGTGTTCACGTCGTCGTTGAACACCACGAGGTCGTGCTCTTCCTGGTCTTGCGTCGCGTCGAGCACGTCAACGTCTTCTTCCTGCCAGCGTTTCGGCGTCGGAGCGGTTGGGAAAGGCATTGGTCTTGGGCGTGTTGGTGAACGGGTTGGTTACTCAAAACTACGGCGGGAAACGGGATTTTGCAAGGAATTTCTGGCACCGCACCTACCGGCTCAGCGCGTAAAACTGACCCGTTTTTCCGTACTTTTGGGCTTTTCATAACCCCCTTGCCCCCCTTCCGGTTCCGATGAGTTCCACCATCGCCCTCGCCATTCTGGTCGTGTATTTTGCCCTGCTCGTGGGCGTTTCCTACCTCACTTCCCGCAACGCCGACACCACCACGTTTTTCACCGCCAACAAGCAATCGCCCTGGTACCTGGTGGCCTTCGGCATGATCGGTACCTCCATTTCGGGGGTTACGTTCGTGTCGGTGCCGGGGTCGGTGGGCACGCTGGGCTTTACCTACTTTCAGGTCGTGCTCGGTTACGCGCTGGGGTATTTGTTCATCGGACTGGTGCTGATGCCGCTGTACTACCGGCTCAATTTGATTTCGATTTACTCCTACCTCGGCAAACGCTTCGGGTTTTGGTCGTACAAAACCGGCTCGGCCATTTTCCTGCTGGCCCGCACCCTGGGTTCGGCGGTGCGGCTGTTCGTGGCGGTCAACGTACTCCAACTCGCCATTTTCGACGGCCTCGGCGTGCCCTTCGGCGTCACGGTGGCCGTGTCGATTGCGCTCATCTGGGTGTACACCTACAAGGGCGGAGTGAAAACCATCATCGTCACCGACACGCTCCAGACGTTTTTTCTCCTCACGGCGCTGATCGTGACGGTGGTGTTGATTTCCCAAACCCTGAACCTGAACCTCGGCGAGGTGCCCCGCGTGATCGGGCAAAGCCGGTATTCTCAATTCTGGAATTGGGACGTGTCGAGCAAGCATTATTTCTGGAAAGATTTCCTCTCCGGGGCCTTCATCGCCATCGTGATGACCGGCCTCGACCAGGATTTGATGCAGAAAAACCTGACCTGCAAAAACATCGGCGAAGCCCAGAAAAATATGTTCTGGTTTTACGTGGTGCTGGTGTTTATCAACCTGCTCTTCCTCAGCCTGGGGGCTTTGCTCTACGTGTATTCCGACGGGTTGAACCTACCCATCCCCGCCAAAACCGATGATCTCTACCCCAACCTGGCCCTGGGCGGGCGCTTCGGGCTGGCCGTGGCGCTCACCTTTTTGCTCGGCATCATCGCCTCCACCTACGCCAGCGCCGACTCCGCCCTGACGGCCCTCACCACGGCTTTCTGCATCGACTTCATGGACATCGAGCGCTACCCCGAAGCCCGGCGGCAGCGCATCAAGCACGCCGTTCACATCGGGTTTTCGGTCTTGTTCTTCCTCGTCATCGTGGTATTTCAGCGGGTCAACAGCCAGAACGTCATCACGGCGGTGTTCGACCTGGCCGGCTACACCTACGGGCCGTTGCTGGGCCTGTTTGCCTTCGGGCTGTACACCCGGCGCGGCGTGCGCGACGCCCTCGTGCCGCTGGTGTGCCTGCTCGCCCCGGCGCTCACCTACGTGCTGGTGCAACACTCCGCCGCCTGGTTTGGCGGCTACGAAATCGGCTTCGAGCGGCTGATGATCAACGGGGCGCTGACGTTTTTGGGCTTGTGGGCGGTGTCGAGTCGCGTGGGGGTGCGGGCGGTGGTGGGGGCGTGAAAGGGAGGCGTTCGCGCAAACTTTTCCTATTTTTACCAAGCCTACCGATGGTTATCATTACCAAGCGAATTCTGAACGCGTTCGGTCGGCAGCACGCCGATGCGGCTGAGGCGCTCAACGACTGGTACAAAACGGTGGAGAACGCCGACTGGAAGAGTCTGAACGATGTCAGAAGGCAATTCAACAGCGTTGATTACGTGGGCAATGAACGGTTCGTATTTAACATTCGGGGAAACAACTACCGGCTGGGTGCCATGATTTTTTCGACAAACGCACGTTGTACATTCGTTTCGTTGGTACCCACGCTGAATATGACCGAATTGATGCTACAACCGTCTAACTTCTTCATCATGAACCGCATTGACAACGAAGAACAGTACCAGCAAGTGATGGCGCTTATCGAAACCTACCTGCAAAAGGTGACGACGTTGGGCAGTTTTTCAGCCCTTACCTCCGAGGAGGCCGATGAATTGGCCCGGCTTTCCAAGTTGGCTGAAGTTTGGGAAGACAGCATTCCCCTGATGCCCATTCCACTGCCTCCGCCGCAAAACCGACCGTCGCGGGTACGAGTCGCAGACTCGCGATAGTAAGGGAGGTGCTGAGGGTGTGAATCGAAACTCAAAATCTGCTCCGATGCGAATTAGTGAGTTCAAACACTTGGGAGGTTTCCGGCTGTTGGTTACGTTTGCCGACGGTACCCAGCGCGAAGCCGACTTTGGTTCCTTCGTGTCGGAAAGCGCCCACCTCCTCATTCGCCAATTCGCCGACCCGAACCGGTTTGCCACCGTGCATCTCGATGAGTTTGGCGTATTGGTGTGGGGGGACGAGGAAATGGACATAAATCCCGTCAGCATTTACGAGGGCCATTTCGAGCCGGTGCGACACGCGACTGCTCCTGATTTCATGACAAAATAAGCCATGAAAATAAACGGCGGCTCAGAATGCAAAGCGGCGTTCGCCCGATTAGACGCTTTAATTGCCGAAGGCTTCGAGGGCCATCCTGATAAAGAACGAGAGTTTACCGAGTTGGCGCTTGCCATCGAAGCCTGGGAAGACAGCATTCCGCTGATGCCCATTCCGGTTCCAGAACGCTCTATGGTAAGAGTCGCAGACTCACGTTAATGAAGGAATTAGAACGGCTGCTCACTGGGGTAACCCGTCCTGATCAACTAAATCAAATATCATCTCCACAACATCATTCCCCTCTTCTTCAATCCATTTGTCGGTTTGAATTAACTCATTAATTAACGTCTGGGCTTCGGATGAAAAATCATTTTTATTTAACCCGGATAATGGTTGATCAAAATTCCACTGACTGCTATGAAACTTTGTTTGTGTGTTAAATCGCTGAGCGTCAATTCGAGGCATTAACAGATGAATTTTATATTCTTTCAATAGTTTTTTGATCCGAGAATAGAACTGCAGTCCGTGGTGATCCCAATCGCAGGAATAAAATAGCGGTAGATTAAGTTGTCTTGGTCCAAGTCGTTCTAATGGTTTTGTATTGCCACCACCAACGTACCAGAGTTCGATGTCGTTCTCTAGAGCCTTGCGAGGAATTTTAAGCATTTCCAAGTTTTCGCACAGAACAACATACTTAGCTGATAAACAATCAACAACGAACCGCCATTGATGATTTTTAGGGTCATTATCTGGAAAACCTTCCTTTTCTCGGTCAAGGATTTTTAGAACCGCTTTCTTCAGCGATGGATGTGTTTCGAAGTATTTGGACTCCCGCTCCTCATCAATAGCCTTCTTAAATATACTCTTTAGAAAAGTGCGTTCGGTCGTTAAGCTACTGAGAATTTCGTTACGATTATTGTAAATGAAAATCAATGTCTTTATATCGTCTTCTTCATAATTTTGTGAGGCTGTGTGAGGCAATAAATTCTTGTCAAAAAACTCTTTAAAATCTCGATATTTGTCTGCGTACCAGCGTTCATAATAACCCTTGAATTTGATCGTTGGCTCCCAAACAGCCACTTTTTGTCCACCTGGCTTTCGCCGAATCAGCCGGTTTTGCTGTACGAAATTAGTATTGATGAAGTCATCGCTTTGTAAGGCTGCTGTCGATTTACCATTCGTGTATAAGTCATGCAGCCGTTTGAGGCTGCCCCAGCTAATCTTTCGCATCATAATAGCGGTACGATAAGTGGTGAGCGTCTTGAGCACTTAAAATCCCAAAGGGTGGATAGTTGATCGCCTCGTCAGTACTTTGGTCCTTCTGGAGCATATATACATATTGCTCATTTTCCTGGTAGCGGCCAACCGGTCCAATTGACATAGCAATCAGTTGGTAATCGTATTGCCGGGCAATGTCGGCCAGCATCGTGAAGTTCGAGCCGAGTCCTTCGGCTTCGTCAATTGGCATGATGCGCAGTCCAGGGGCGGGATTTTTCGGTGAGCCTGCTTCAACGATAGACAGCCGGGCCACACTCAGCAGGGCTAATGCTGCGTAGGTTTGCCCCGTACTACCCTTGTTTGGCTGGCCGTTTTCGTAATACATGCCAAACGATAGCTCGTAGTAGTTGAACGGATCAAGTATGAGGTCAATATCAAAATTATTACCGCCATTTACTTGTTTGAAAGCGGTTTTTATCAAGGATGTTAAATCCTTCTTATCCCGGAGGGACTCGGCATCTATCCTGGCAGATGGAAACAACGGCGTTTCGAGGCGGTCAATGAGTTCGGCAAACTCCGTGATCCATTCTTCATGAATTATTCCCTGTTTTATACCCAGCTTTACGCTACAATTATTGGTAATCGGACGTGTCTGACTTTGGAAAAACGTGTTAATGGCGGACCGTGCCGCCTTATGCTCACTGATGATTTGCCCCAATTCAGCTACAACTTTGCCTGCATCTTGAATAATAGAGTTGGCAATCATTCTGACCTGATTATTAATCCGTAATAGTTCGGTTTCAATCGCTGAGATTATTTCATCGCCAGATTTAACCGTGTTTCTTAGCTGAGGTGGCAGCACTTCATTAGCCAGTAACATGAAATCACAGATTGAATCGTTAACCAAGTGCTGCTGGTCGGGCAAATATCGTTTGGTCAACCGCTGATATTCGTCCTCGTAGCGAGTCCATGCTTGATTCGCCAAATTCTTTAATTGGTCAACCTCCTCGGCTTCAATAGCTTCTATTTTTTCAGGCGTATAATCGAATAGGCTTGCATACCGCTTTTGCGCTTCGTGCTGCTGCTGCTCAGCCTCTACAAGCAATTTAATCTCGTTAATCCAACGATCAATCGTTATCCGATTTTGATGGCTAACTTGAAGATTATTAAGAAGTTTCCTAAGGTTTCTATCAACAGGATTAGCCAGAAGACCATCAGTACGGAGAGTAAATTCTGGCCGTTTGGATAATTGCTGATTAAGGACGTTTACGTACTGGATTGCGGGAGTCCATTCGTCAACTATTTGAGCAATCTGCTCTATCCAAGTATTCTGCTGTCCCACCTCATTAAGTGCCTTAAGGGTGTCTTCGACAGCTTTGTCGGCCTGCTCAAGATCTGTTTCAATCCGAGTAGCGTAAGCACGGTATTGGGTTAGCAGTTTGTCAAAATCTCCCGGAGCCATCACCCAATCGGAATTAAACTTGAATTGCTCTACTTGGGTACGTTCTGAGTAGGCTACCAACAGGTCTGTTACGTTACTGCTCCCTCGTAGGCATGTTGCAAGCGCAGTCAACGTATTGCGTTCCGCAGTCAAACGCTGAATTTCCTGTTGGAGGTCGCTATTCCATTGTTGAAGCTGCTGCCGAAGTGCTTGTTTGTCATTCGTAGCGAAAAGTGGGTCTTTCACTTGCTCAATACGCTCCCACACGCCCGATAGATTTGCCCAATAAGTTGCGGGTTGGTCTTCGTCGATTGTTAGCGATGGGTTGGCGAACAAGACTTTTGCAGAGGGTATGTAGCGGTCGTCGGTTTTATGTGTTTCCCGCGTCGGCTTCGTAGTCGGCAGATGCTGAAAGTGTCGGAGCAAGCTTTCTTCTTCGAGGGTCAATGGCCGGTCTAAATGCGCTGCCCAATAAGCCAGTGAGGTTGGGGCGTCCAAGTCGGCGAGTGCGGCCAATTGCGTCTTCTTCCTTATTGACGTATCCAGTCGGTTCAATTCCTGTTGGTGCTGCTCATAGCCAGCTTCAAACCCTTTAATCCAAGCTGATTTTAGAAACACTTTCGTTAGATCCTCTTTAGCCAGCAGGTTCAACAGGGTATTGATCTGGTCTCGTTGTGCTTGCCGTTTCTGGTCAAGTGTGAAGGCCGCAGTTAGTTGCTCAAACGTTGCCGTTGGGCTAAGCGCGGCTAACCACGCTTGGACGGTAGCTACTGCCTGAACAATTGATTTTAAGTCCGCTTTTCTGGCGACGGCTTCTTGGTAAATTTTGTTAGCCTTTTCCACGGCTTCGGGCAACGTACCCCGGAGTGAATTCACGATGGGGCAGATAGTATTCAAACGAGCCACATCCTGATTTAGCCGTTCGCACAGGTTTGCGACGTTCTGCTGTCGCCGTTGCTGCGTTTGTTGGGCACAATGAAAGTTGGCAACTACCCACTTGACTTTGGTTTGATTATACTCTGTCCCCCTACGTAGAAGTTCTTTAAAATCGGTCAGTTTGGCTTTGAACTCTTCGACATCGTCGATATTACGATTGTGGGAATGAATGTGTTTATCAATTTCCTGCTGAACATATTTGAGCCTGTCAAGCAAGCTGTTACGCTCAGAACGACCAAACAGGAACTGTTGCAGTGCATTCGATTTATTAGCCTCGACTTTGTAGCCACGTGCGAAAGAACGGATGATGGTGGCATAGTCTGCTATTGCCTGCTGATTGGCCGTCGATTTGAGCGGCAGTAATCGGTTCGCAATGAGCAATTCATGGAAGCCAGCGAACTGCTCGTAAGTACGTAGGACAATACCCTGCTCAAACAAATGTAACCCAACTTGTTCCAGCGGCAGGATGGCATTGTCAGTCTGTCGAATTAAGGCTGAATAGCTGAGGGGAGCAGAAAGAGGCTCCAACGAGTCGCCTGAAAATACGTTGCCTGCCTGCGCGACGAACGCACGGGTGCGTTGGTTGCCACTCTGCAAAGCGGCTCCTATTACGACGTACTGCTTTGGGGCTATTTCCACATTCAGAAAAGCGTACCCAATACCACTCGTGTTCATTGACGTAAACACGATCCCATCGATAGTGCGTTTCTCTCCAGCTACTTCGGTCGCCGACTTGAATTTATCATAGCCTACCAAAATCAGTTGAAGCAGGTCGGCGACCATACTTTTGCCGGAGCCACTATCGCCAATAAAATCGGTTCGGAATGGATGAAACAGGTATTCATATTCGCCGTGATGAATTAACCCCACCGTGCAAAGGCTATAGATACGCGGAAATTTCTTCATGACTTCAGGAATTCGTCAATGCGTTGAATCTGGGGCGCGTAGGCATCGGTCAAGCGGCTGAACGCCGGAAGCGTATCAAATGTATCGCCCTCAAAATCGATCCATTTTAGTTGTTTGAACCGGTCAAAAGCTGTCTTGATTACCAAGTCAATAGAGTTGTTGTCTTCAGGATTTTCGGTCTGCCGCCCCGAACGGGCGATCAACCGATTCAGGTGAATTCGTAGATGAGGGTAATTCTCGCGCAGGATACGCTTAAACTCCGTAAACGATTGGAGTTCGATGTTCCGATCAAGCACCGTGACTTTATGCAACAGGAAGCCAATTAGCAAATGATGGTTCTCCAGGCGTTCATAGTGATCGCCCAAATTACCTCGATGGTCGGCCATAAAATCGAGGAAGTAAAAACTCTCACCACCATTGGTGCGTTTTAGAAGCTTTACCTGAAAGTATTTCTCGTAATAAGCCCGTAAGGATTCTTCATTATGCTGGCTCAATAAAAATCGAAAGGCTTCCGGGTCTGAATTACGTTGAATATGAACGCCATCGCGAAGGGCATAATCTAACTTGGCGAAGATGGCTTCGGCGGCGGGGTCGAGGGTAAATCGAAGTTCTTCCGGGAGATGTGTATGTTCCATAGCAGCAGGTTTAAGCGGGAAAATTGGGAACTGGGTGATTTGACAGCCAACAGCCAGTCATTATGGTCACTGTATCGGCGCAGAACCAGGTACGAAAAACGGAGCACTATGTCGAATCGGTGAGGCATTTGCTGGTAGACTCGGTCGAAGTAATCACTCAGGGCCAAACTCCCATTCTTCTCCAACTCAGCATGGAACCGTTCGAGCCAGGTATGGGCCTCGTCCTGTCGCCGGGCTGGCTCGGCTGCTTCCTGAAATGCCTTTTCCCTGGCGACCTCATCAACCACTCGTTGAGGGCGGGGCTGAGGGGGTTCGGGGAACACGGTACGATTCACATCGAAGTACCAAAGCTGAAGTTTGTGGATGCGACAAATGAAGGGAGGGACGTGAGCAGGCAATACGACTTTGTTGGTGGGTACCACACTATTTTCAAACAAGTAGCGAATAAACTGATCGGTACGTGCCCGGAAACTGGCTTGCTGAAATACGCCAAATAATTGTTGAATCTTAGGCTGAATTCGGCTCAAACGCACCCGGATAGCGTCAAGTAGTCGGCGCAAGTCAGCAAAGAATATTAGGGCGTGTTCAATGTCAGGTGCGTCTTCGTTAGAAGCTTGATCTTGATAATTGGTTAGCCGAGCGCGTATGTAGCGAGTATCCCGGTAGGCGATATCAAGCTGCCTGTGTTCGAGCAGTAAACGGTCCAACCGTTCCGACACGGAGCGGAGCATCTGCAAGACATCTTCATCGTCGAGCCTTTGAAGGCCTAAATCCCTGACCAATACATTGATTTTCTCATCGAGCAGGTCTAACTGCCGCCTGAGATCGGAGTGATTAGCTCCGAAGATATAGCTATACCAATCGCTGAATGTGTCACTATTAATATGCTTCTTAAGCTCATCCAACAATAGCTTACAAAGCCTCTCTACTTGCGATGGTTTAAATTGAGCCTCAAGCAGTTTGTATACCATGCTGCCAAACTCGTAGGCATAATCTCGAAGATGGTACTCCTGCCGGTCTGTATCGTAGGAAATGAAATAGTGTTTGAGTTGCTCAATAGCATATTGCGTGATTTCTCGAGTTTTTCGCTCTCTCGTTGGATTTACTTCCCAGTATATATTCTCAAGATCGGAATGTTTAAAATACGTACTGAGAGTTTTATTCCTTATGCGGTCATACAATCGCAAGATAACTAAGCCTAACTTCCGATCGGGGAGGACTTCTTCATACCGCTTTGGCTTGTTGATGTCATCCCAAAAAATAAACTCTGGCTCCATGCGAATATGTACCTACAGGTAGTGTTTCGTCTTTCCGTTTACTTAAGTTTATTGCAACTGCCCATACCGAGTAGCTGTAATTTCCCCTCAATTCCCCACTCGCACAAGTTTAGCGAATCGTAACTTGTGCGAAACCATCCCGGCAGTTTGCAACTGCCTTTTACATTCCAACCTCAAGCACGACGTTACCCCGATCTTTTCATGGCGAGTTTGCCGGTAGGCCTTTAGTTTGACGCGAATACCGTTCATCGTCAGCGCGTTTGGCCGGACGTTCGCATCTGCTTGTTCAACCAGAGGGAGCGAAAGTAGCGCGTTCATGCGGGCAGCCAGAACTTTCTATAGCCGTCGGCTGAGGCGCTCGACGGCCAGCCAGGCTTGATCCAGTTTAGTGCGTGTTGCCATTGAGTCGATCTTTATACGACAAACCTACCGGCTAAGTAGCAAAGTTCAAAGCCTGCTATTCCAGGCGGAAGCCGTGCGGTCTAAACTCAAGCCTTTCGAGGCACCACTCGCCCTCTCTCTTTTCCCTCACTTGCGAAAGTTTAGCGAAGCGTTCCACGCCGGGCATAACTTGTGCGAAGCCATCCGGGCAGTGTGCAACCACGCGGCGGACCGCTGCCTTTTCGACCAAAAGTCTTCCAAAAACTTTTCCAAAACCCAACCCAATCGCCGTTTCACAAACAGCGGGCCACACAAACAGCCCCCTTCCAGTAAAAACCACGTCGGTCGGTTGCCCACCCCATTCCAGGAGTGGCAACCGACCGCTTTTTTACCAATCGTGGTTTTGCCTACAACCCCAGTAGATTTGATTACACCCCGTGTGGTATGGCGGCGGACCTTTGCGACGAACAAAATTATCGAAACATGAACGTCGTCGTAACCGGCTCGTTAGGCCACATCAGCAAGCCGCTCACGCAGGAATTAGCGCAGAAGGGTCACGCGGTGAAGGTAATCAGCAGCAATCCCGACAGGCAAGCAGTCCTTGAAGCTCTGGGGGCAACGGCCGCCATCGGTTCGCTGGAAGATGCTCCTTTTCTGACGGCTGCCTTTGCCGGGCCCGATGCCGTTTACGTGGAAATTTTCAACGCCCTGAACGGTTCCTCCGGGCACGAACAACCGGGTTCCGCTTCGGAGTAATCTTCTCAAAATCCGGAACTGCCGAACCAATTTCATTTTGTAAAGTTCTGTCGGCACACGGCGCGGTTCTGCCAAGCCCTAAATCTCTTTTGATGCATCAGTCAGCCAACACGCTCATTGTCGGGGCAGGCCCTTTTGGGCTGGGTTTAGCCGCTTATTTACAGCAACGTGGGCACGATTACCAACTCGTGGGCAAACCCACGGAGTTCTGGAAGCGACACATGCCCCAGGGGATGTTGCTCCGGTCGAACGCGGCCTGGTACCTTGACCCCGATCACCAGTGGACCATCGACCGTTTTCTGACGACCCATCACCCATCCCGCCCGGCTGCTGACCCGATTTCGCGGGAGCAGTACATCGCGTACATGGATTGGTTCCGGCAGCAAGCCGGGATTGCCGTGACCCCAAACTTTGTTCGTCGGTTGAGCCAGCAGGATCATTCGTTTACGGCTGAACTGGATACCGGCGAGACGATCCGGGCGCAGAACGTCGTACTCGCCCTGGGTTTTCAGTACTTCACCTGTTTCCCGGCCCCTTTAGTGGCCCGGTTGCCAGCGGGGCGTTATCGACACACCTGCGATGCGGTGGACATGGCTGCGTATCGGGGTAAGCGGGTGTTGCTGATTGGTGGACGGCAGAGTGCGTTTGAGTCGGCTGCTTTGTTGCGTGAAGCAGGCGTTCAGCATATCCACCTGAGTTACCGCCACGACACGCCCCGATTTGAGGAGGCGGATTGGTCCTGGGTCGAAACCCTTGTCGAACGCATGGCGGAGCAGCCGACCTGGTTTCGGGACTTATCCGCTCAGGAACAGGAACGCTATCGCTACCAGCTTTGGGCGGAAGGACGGCTGAAAGTCGAACCCTGGCTCGAAGAACGCGTTCACCAGCCGGAAGTAAGCCTGCACCCGCACACGGAGGTCGTGTCGGCCACCCTACAGCCTGACCGATCGCTACGCGTAGGGCTAAGCGCTGGGGAGACAATTGACATCGATGAGGTCCTGTTGGCAACTGGCTATCAGGTCGATGTTGCTCGCTTGCCTTTCCTCTCCGAGTCAATCCAGGAAGCGTTGGCCACCAAAAACGGGTTTCCTTTGCTCGACGCCCACTTTCAAAGCAGCATTCCCGGCTTGTACTTCAGCAGCTTTGCCGCCGGGCACTCCTTCGGGCCTTTTTTTGGTTTTACCGTCGGCGTCCGTACCGCCGCGAAACTGATTGGTAATGCCCTCTTAACGGGTTGATGAGAAGCCCAATTACGGTATCCTGCACGGTACTTGATCTGGAAACTAAACCGTGCGACTGCCACTCGGTTGATTTGGGTTCGCAACGTCAACTGCATTCGGTTTGCGGACGAACAAGAGCCAGTTCACGAATAAATCGCGAAATGCCCTTCCCCATCCCCCCGGTGTTCTTCGTCGATAAACCAGCCCAACACCGCCAGCCGCTGGGCATCGTCGCGGGTGATGAAGGGGGCGATTTTATCGACTTTTCCAAACAGGCAAATTTCCTCGCCAAACCAGTAATCGTCGTCCGCCAAGTACTTGGCCAGAATGGCCACGCCTTCCGAAAAGGCGTGGTGAACGGTGTAATCCGTGACGTCGGTTCTGCCTTCGCCGTTGAGAATTTTTTGGAGTGCCTGGGTAGTCATGCGGTAAAGGTAAGGGTTGGGGGCGAGGTCTGAGGGCATCGCAACCCATTCACTCCCTGCGTTTCGGGCACCGGACCGATTCTACAAAAAAGACCCCGCCGAAACAGGGAAAACCACGGACAGAACCCAGTACTTTGCTCTTGGATGAATCGCCTGACCACTTTTCATTCGGAGCCACCAGAAATTTACGGGGCTGTTCGTCCTCAATTCGATTTCATTTTCATGGCAAAGGCCCCGAACCCACCGCTCACCTACCCCCGCTACCAACCCAAACCGTACGTTGAGCTGACCCACCCCGACTGGAGCCGCAACGCGACGATGTACGAAGTGAACATCCGGCAGTTTACCCCCGAAGGCACGTTCGAGGCCTTTGGGCGGCACCTGCCCCGGCTGAAAGACCTGGGCATCGACATCCTCTGGCTCATGCCCATCCATCCGATTGGGCAACAGGCCCGGAAGGGAAGCCTGGGTAGTTACTACTCGGTCCGGGATTATTACGGCGTAAACCCGGAGTTCGGGACGTTGGCCGACTTCAACGCGCTGGTCGACGCGATTCATGACCTGGGGATGTACGTCATTCTCGACTGGGTGGCCAACCATTCCGCCTGGGACAACCCGCTGGTTGCTGAACACCCCGACTGGTATTCCAAAACCGCCGAGGGGGCGTTCCAGCCCACGCCCTGGTACGATTGGGAGGACATTATCGACTTCGACTACGACCAGCCGGGCCTGCGCCGGTACATGACCGAGGCCCTGGCGTATTGGGTTCGGGAAACCGACATCGACGGCTACCGCTGCGACGTGGCCGGATTCGTGCCGACTGACTTCTGGGAGGCCGCCCGGGCCGAACTCGATACCATCAAGCCCGTTTTTATGCTGGCCGAGTGGGAATCCCGCGACCTGCACCACCGGGCGTTCGACGCCACCTTCGCCTGGAGTTTATGGAACGCCCTGCACGACGTCACGGTGGGTAAAAAACCCCTCGGCGGCCTGGTCGAATACCTGGCCCACGACGTGAGCACGTTTCCCAGAGACGGCTACCGCCTGACCTTCACCGACAACCACGACAAGAATTCCTGGGAAGGCACCCCGTTCGACAACTTCGGCGAGGGCCTGCCCGCCTGCCTGGTGCTGTGCGGTGTGGTAAATGGAATGCCCCTGATTTACGGCGGGCAGGAAGCCGGTCTGAACCGCTCACTCCTTTTTTTCGAGAAAGACGAAATCGAATGGAAAGCGCACCCCTTCACCGAAATTTACAAAAAACTGTTCGCCCTCAAACACCAAAACCAGGCCCTCTGGAACGGAGCCGCCGGGGGCGCAATGGTTCGAATTTTCAACGATAAACCCGCGCAGGTGATTTCGTTTGTCCGCGAAAAAAACGGCGATCGGGTCGTGGCCCTTTTCAATTTCAGCGACCAGCCTGTCACCGTAACGCTGGCCTCGAAATACCAGGTAGGCACCTACACCGAGTTGTTCACGGGTGAAACGTACCCACTGCGTGGCGACGATGTCGTGTCGCTTGGACCGTGGGGGTATCGGGTGCTGGTAAACTGAATGACGCGAGTAAATTTTCGCTGGTTTGCCATTTTTCCTTAAAAACTTGTACTTTCGTCCCAAACTAGCCACCCTTTGAAACGCCTCGTCGCTACGTCACTCGTTCTGTTGCTACTCTACCACACGGTGGGGCAGGCGCTGACGTTTTGGGTGGGCCAGTGGCAGGAAGACCAGCAACTGTCTCAAAACCTGAGTGTTTACCATTCGACGGACGATTTAATCGAGTTTGAAATCCCAGTTCCGCTGCACCAGTACGGGGCCACGAGCACGGAGGTGAATGGCGGCGGCGAATTCGAGTACGACGGGAAGTTTTACAACATCGCCCGCCAGGAATTACGCAACGACACGCTCCACTTGTTTTGCTACCAGGACGGCGACGAACTCCAGCGCCACACCGCTCTCCGCGATTTTGTTCAGAAAAACTTGGCCGGTGACGACCAGAACGCCCCCGGCAAAAGCGGGCACTGGCTAAAAATCACGACATCCGATTACGCGCAACGCGCAGGGGTCCACCTGATTTTTGTGTACGAAGACCTCGTTTCGCCTGCGTCCCCCTCTCCGTCCTTTTCGCTCTGTACCGCGCTGTTGTCGCGGCCTTCTCCCCCACCCCGGCGGCTCGTTTGACGCTTTTCTGAACTGCTTCGATGCGTTTCGACGCGGTCGCTTCGGCGTATCGCTCGACGGAACGTCCGTAGTCGGTAGTTTATCCAATCGCTTGTTTTACAACGCGTTCAACTGATTTTTTGATGAAACCATCTTTACGAATGGCGGCATGGCTGCTGTTCCTTTCTCCTTTGCTGACCCAGGCCCAAACGCCCAACGATGGGATTATGATGGGCAAACGCTACCTCTGCAACGTGCTGACCTACTCCAACTCCTCGTGGAGCGAGTACTGGGAAGGTACCCTCAAACGCTCGAACCCCAACATCGGCACGTTCACGGCCCAGAACGTGATGTTTATGAGTGCCTACGGCATCACGGACCGGGTCAATGTGATCGTCGGACTGCCCTACGTCTGGACGAAATCCGACGGCGGGCACATGGCCGGGCAACGGGGTATTCAGGACCTTTCGCTGTTTTTAAAGTGGCGACCGCTCAAGTTATCGGGCGATGCGGGCACGTTCAGCGCCTTCGCCGTCGGAGGTGTTTCCACGCCCGTCAGCAACTACCTGCCCGATATGCTGCCGTTTTCCATCGGCATTCAGTCGAAAACGGCTTCCCTACGCGGGATACTCAGTTACAACCTCAAGGGCTTTTACCTGACTGGCGCGGCGGGGTACACGGCGCGGAGTTCCATCACCATCGACCGCGACGCGTACCAGTCCGACGGTAAAGTGTACGAAACCAACAAGGTCATTCCCCCAAACGTGGTGGACGCCTCGGCCCGGCTGGGGTTCGTCAACAAGCATTTTCAGATCGAGGGCTTTCTGGAAAACGTGACCAGCCAGAGCGGCGACGACATTCGCCGCCAGGATATGCCTTTTCCAACGAACAAAATGGACATGACCAGCGCGGGAGCGATGGCTAAGGCCCACTTCTTCACCAAAGGCGGGGCATTCTTCAGCGTACTGGGCCAGTACAGCCAAGTGCTTTCGGGCCGCAACGTGGGACAGGCCACGGCCTACACCCTGGGCGTGCAGCATACGTTTCGCGTGGGCAACAAAAAACCCAGTAACTGAGGTAACTGGGTAATTAAGTAATTGGGGATTGCCACCCTGCTTCCTTCAAAATTCCTCAATTACCCATTTACCCAATCACCAATTCCCAACTACACCATGAAAACGACCTTTTTCCGTAAAACAACCCAGTGGATTGGCCTTCTCGGCCTCGCGCTGCTGGGCAATGCCTGCGATAAATCCGTATCCGAACCCACCTTTGAAGCCTACGTGCCGACCAACTTCGACGCCAACGGCGGCACCTGGAAACCCTACGTGCTGACCAGCGCCACCGAAGTAGAGGTAGCCGCGCCAAAAGCCACGACCTCCGCCGAGTACGGGGCCGAAATGCAGGAACTGAAAACCCTGGCGACCCAGGTGACGGGTAGTCAACGGGACGCCGTGACGTACTGGAGCGCCGGGGGCGTGTTCCGCTGGCACGAAATCGCCCGGACGCTGTCGGCCAACTACAACCTGCCGCCCGTTTACGACGATACACAGGGCAAGTATCCCGTACCTGACGCCGCCAACCCGAAGGCCGCACCGAAGTTTCCTTTCGCCAATCCGCCTTACACGGGCCGGGTGTTCGCTTACCTGGCCGTGGCCCAGTACGACGCGCTGGTAGCAACCTGGAACTACAAGTATAAATTCAACCGCTTGGCTCCGGGCAAGGTGGACGCTTCGCTGAAATCGCTTGTACCCGTTACTGATCTTCCCTCCTACCCTTCGGAAGATGCCGTCGTTGCCGTCGCCTCGGCGGAAGTATTAAAACTTCTGTTTCCCGGTGAAGTCGAAAAACTCGACGCGCAGTGCATCGAGCACGTCAATAGCCGCCTCTGGGCCGGAGCCAACGTGCGCAGCGACGTGGACGCCGGTATCGCACTGGGCAAAGCCGTGGCCGCCAAAATCATTGCCCGCGCCAAAGCCGACGGCATGGGGGCCGCCAACAACCAGACGCTCGTGCCCGGCCTGATTACCGCCGCCAAAGAACGCGGCCTGACGGTGGAGTGGAAAAGCCTCGAAACGCCCGCCCGTCCGCCGATGTTACCCAACTATGGCAACGTGAAGCTCTGGAACTTTAGCACCACCGAGCGCAACGCGCTCCGCCCCGCCGCGCCCCCGGCCCTCGGGAGTGCGGAGATGGAAAAAGACCTCGCCGAACTGCGGGGCTACGCCAAAAACATCACCCGCGGGCAGAAAGCGATTGCCTCGTACTGGTCGGACGGCGTGGGCAGCTACACCCCGCCCGGCCACTGGGATCGCGAAGCGGCCCGCCTCACGCGCCAGTACAAACAAAACGAACTCCGCGCCGCCCGCACGATGGCCCTGACGATGACCGCCGTGTCGGACGCGGGCGTGTGCTGCTGGGACACCAAGTTTTACTACTTCACCGCGCGGCCCTTCCAGGTGGATGCGTCCATCCGTTCGACCATCGGAACGCCCAATTTTCCGAGTTTCACGTCGGGTCACTCCACGTTTTCCGGCGCGGCGGCGACCATCCTGAGCCACTTGTTTCCAAGCGAATCGGCCGACGTAACCGCCAAAGCGAAGGAAGCCTCGGAGTCGCGAATTTACGGCTGCATCCACTACCGGGCCGACTGCGAAGTGGGCCTGAAGTGCGGAGCCAACATCGCCCAGTACGCCATCAAACGCGCCCAGGCCGACGGGGCGGGAAACTGAAGCCCACAAGAAAATGACGGAATGAGAGACTAGAAAGCATCTGCCCTCCTTCATTCCCTCCTTCATTGACTTTCATGATAAACGGCCTGAAAGGCATAACCGCGCTGGTTTTACTGGCCCGAGCGGCTACCGCTCAAACGCCCGATAGCATCCGCACTACCGACCTCTCGGAGGTGGTGGTGGAAGGCTCCCGGATTACCCGCCAACTCCCCCTCCCCGACCGCCACGCCGGGTTTATCCTGGCGGGTAAAAAGACCATCGCCGTGCCGGTGGGTGGCACGGCGGCCAACCTGGCCGAAAAAGTGGGTCGTCAGATTTTTGCCAAAGTACCCGGCGTATTTGTCTATGACATGGACGGCTCAGGCAACCAGATCAACATCTCGACCCGTGGCCTCGACCCGCACCGGAGTTGGGAGTACAACGTTCGTCAGAACGGCATCATCACCAATTCCGACATGTACGGCTACCCGGCCAGCCACTACAGCGCCCCGCTCGAATCCATCGAACGGGTGGAGTTGGTCCACGGCACCGGTTCGCTCCAGTACGGGGCGCAGTTTGGGGGGATGATTAATTACGTGACCAAACAAGGCGACAGCACCCGACGAATCGGGTTTGAAAGCATCAACACGGTGGGGTCGTACGGGCTGTTGAGCAGCTACAACGCCGTGGGCGGGCGCGTGGGCAAGTTGCGCTACTACGCCTACATTCAGCGCCGCGACTCGGAAGGGTACCGGCAGTACGCCCGCTCGAAAGGGGCGGCTCAATTCGTCTCGCTGCTGTACGATTTCAACCCCCGCACCTCGCTGCGGCTGGAGTGGGGCCATTCGACGTACATCTACCAGCAACCCGGTCCGCTCAACGATTCCCTGTTCCGGGCCGACCCGCGCCAGGCCACCCGCCAGCGCAACTATTACCAGCCCGATATCCACGTGCCCTCGCTCACGTTCCGCTGGCAGGTCAGCCCGCGCACGACGCTCCGCCTGACGAGTTCGGCCCTGCTGGGCGCGCGCAACAGCGTGCAGGTGCTGGCCTCGTCGCTGGTGCCCGACACGGTTAGCCGGGTGACGCGGCAGGCTCGTCCCCGGCAGGTGGACCTCGACCACTTCAACAGCTTCACCAACGAACTGCGCCTGCTCCACGAGTACGCGCTGGCGGGTCGGCGGGCGGTGGTGGTGGGAGGCGTGCAGGTGATGACCAACCGCCTGCACCGGCAGCAATTGGGTCAGGGCACGACCGGCAAGGACTTCGACCTGAGCATCACCGGAGCCTGGGGAAGGGATTTGTTTTTCACGACAAAAAACGTTGCCCTGTTCGCCGAAAACCTCCTGTACTTGACGCCCCGCCTCAGCCTGACCACGGGCCTGCGCTACGAGAACGGCCAGACCGACATGACGGGTTACATCCGCTACCTGCCCGACAACGCCGTTCCGAACCAAATCAAGCACCAGTTTCCGCTGTTCGGGGGAAACCTTCAGTACCGCTTGCCCAACGGCAATCGCTGGTACGGAGGAATTTCGCAGGCCTACCGCCCCATTATTTTCAAGGATGTGATCCCGGCCAGCGCCCTCGAACGCGTGGACAATACCCTGAGCGACAACACCGGTTTCGTGGCCGAAGTGGGCACCACGGGCCGCTGGAAGCGGTTTTTGCGCTACGACGTGAGTTTATTCCACATCACCTACCGCAATCGCCTGGGCGGTCTGTTCCTGACCGACCCCAGCACCGGCCAGCCCTACGTGTTGCGCACCAACCTCGGCGACACCCGCATGCAAGGCGTGGAGGCCCTGCTCGAAGCCACCCTGCTCCGGCGGCGGGCCTGGAGCCTGTCGGCGTTCACCTCCACGGCATTTATCGACGGGAACTACACGGCGGGCACGGTGAACGTAAACGGCGAAAACCGCAGCATCGTGGGCAACACGGTGGAGTCGGTGCCGCAGTGGACGAGCCGCAACGGCGTGGAACTGGTGGGCGAAGCCTTTCAGGGGTCGGTACAGTACAGCTACGTGAGCGAGACCTTCGCCGACCCGCTCAACACAGTCACCCCCAGCCGCGACGGCACGAAGGGCCTCGTGCCCGGCTACGGCTTGCTCGACGTACTGGCCTCGGTGCGCCTGACGCCGCACCTGACGCTCAAGGCCAGCCTGAACAATGCGCTAAACAAGCAGTATTTCACGAAGCGCCCCACGTTTTATCCCGAACCCGGTCTCTGGCCCTCGGATGGCCGCTCGGCGAACGTGACGGTGGCCATTACTTTGTAAATTCCAGCCCAGGCAGTAGGCATTGGCCGGATGGACACGCTGCCTTTTTCAAGATAAAATCGGGCTTTTGCCTTCTGTTCCTTTTTTTAATCTCGACTCCTCGTTGAAAAACTGCCTCGCTACCGGCCTGCTCTGCTTGCTGCTTTACCACCTGGTGGGGCAGGCCGCGTTGCTTTGGCTGGCCGACTGGCGGGATGCGCAGCAGATTACCGAGCGCCTGAGCGTGTATCATTCCACCGATGATCTGGTCGAATTCGAGATTCCCGTACCCCTCCACCAATACGGTGCGGTGCAAACGGAGGAGTCAACCGGCGGTGAATTTGAGTACCAGGGGCATTTTTACGACATCGCCCGGCAAACGCTCCGCAACGACACCCTCCATATTTTCTGCTACGAAGACCGTGATGAACTCGCTCGTCGTCAGGAATTGACTTCTTTCATCAAGAAAAATTTGTCGGACGACGGTGACCCTGACGCCCCTTCCAAATCGACCTGGGGCAAAAACTGGGTGAAAGACTACGCCCGGTTCACGGGTCGCCACCTGATTTTTATTTTTGAAAATCAACCCGCTCTGGTGTCGCCCCCCTACCTGGTTTCGCTTCCGCTGCCCTGCCTGAGCAGGCGCTCTCCCCCGCCCCAGCGCGGCTGATTTCTTCCTTTTTTGACTGCGTAATCTACCGTCTGGCCTTCGCCTCGGTGCGGACGCTTCAGGCTTAATTTTCAGGCCTTCTTCGCCCCGAACGAAGTTCGCTGGTGCGTTCATTTTCAGGTCATCCGACGTATGCAGCGCCTAATTGGA
The DNA here is from genome assembly GCA_964244295.1 of uncultured Cytophagales bacterium. Classification (GTDB taxonomy): domain Bacteria; phylum Bacteroidota; class Bacteroidia; order Cytophagales; family Spirosomataceae; genus JAJAZB01. The sequence goes on along the minus strand of CAXTIG010000020.1, from coordinate 86,611 downwards.
TCAACTGTTCAGAAACGACTTTCTGAACGTCAATTCGTCACGGATTTATCTTTATCATGCCTCACATCTCCCTTGAAACGCACTTACCCGGCATCACGGGCCTGCTCGAATACCGCCAGGATTCCGCCGCACCCATCCGGGAATTAACCCAGATTCTCTTGCGCGGTGAATCGACGCTGACCGAAGGCGAGCGCGAACTCATCGCCACGTTGGTTTCGGCCCGCAACTGCACCCGCTTTTGCACGGCGGCCCACGCCCGCGCCGCCAACCTGCTCACCGGCGACGTTGGGTTGGCCGAAGCCGTGGTGGCCGACGTAGAGTCCGCACCCATTTCCGAAAAGCTGAAAGCGCTGCTCCAACTTGCCGCGTTGGCCCAGGAAAGCGGACGGGCCGTGACGTCCGAAGCCGTCGAACGGGCCAGAACCCACGGCGCGACCGACCGCGAGATACACGACACCGTGCTGATCGCGGCCCTTTTTTGCCTGTACAACAAATACGTGGACGGCCTGGCCACCGTGGCTCCGACCGACCCGGCGTTTTACCAAACCCTCGGCGAACGCATCACCACCCACGGCTACCAGCGGTTGCCGGGTGGGTACGCGCAGTTGAAGAAGAACTAACCCCAATCCTCCGGTTTGGCGCGTTCCGCGCTCCGATCCAGTTTCTCTAAACGGGTTGAACGGGAAAATCTTAGCCGATTTTTTCGGCGTAAAAAAAACCAACTCCATGAAAATCAAATTTTTACTCTTTTTTCTTTTCCTCAACGTCTTCGGAATAACTCAACTTGTGCAGGCGCAAACCGCCACCCTGACCGGCACCGTCACCGAAGCCGAAACGGGCAAAGCCCTGACCGGCGCGACGATTTCGGTGAAGGGAAAACGCCTCGGCACCGCCGCCGATTCACGCGGGGAGTTTAGTCTTTCTCTGCCCGACGCTTCACCGCTGACCCTCGTGGTGTCGATGGTGGGCTTTGAAAAACAGCAACTCGACGCCCGGCCCGGCCAGCCCCTTTCGGTGGCACTGAAACCCGCTTCCGAACTGCTCGGACAGGTGGTCGTGGCGGCATCGCGGGTGGAAGAAAGTGGCCTGCGCTCGCCGGTGAGCATCGAAAAACTGGATGCCCGCGCCCTGCTCGAAACGCCTTCGGCCAACTACTTCGAGGCCCTCAACAACCTGAAGGGCGTCGACATGGTCACCAGCGGCCTGACCTACCGGCAAATCAACACGCGGGGCTTCAATTCGACGGGCAATAGCCGCTTTTTGCAACTCGTGGATGGCGTGGACAACCAGTCGCCGGGCCTCGGTTTTTCGGTGGGAAACCTCTTCGGGGTATCCGACCTCGACGTGGAATCGGTCGAACTGATTCCCGGCGCGGCTTCGGCGCTGTACGGGCCGGTGGCGTTCAACGGGTTGCTCTACACGCGCACTAAAAATCCCTTCGAGTTTCAGGGGCTGAGTGTGCAGCAGCGCACGGGAGTCAACCACGTCGGCGACCCGACCGGCGACGGCGCGAAGTTGTTCAGCGAAAGTTCGGTTCGCTTCGCGAAAGCGTTCAGCAATCGTTTCGCGCTGAAAATCAACGCCTCGTACCTGACGGGCCGTGATTGGTACGCCGCTGACTACACCGACATCGACCCCAACACGCCTACCGAAAAACGGGGGACGGCCAATCCGGGGGCCAACAAACTCAACGTGTACGGCGACGAAGTGGCCCAAACCCTGCCGGGCATCGGGCGGGTGTCGCGGACGGGTTATTTTGAAAACGATCTGACCACCTACGACGTGTACAGCCTCAAGCTCAACGGCGCGCTGCACTACCGGATTTCTCCAAGCGTTGAGGCGATTTACGGCCTCAGTTACAGCCAGGGCACGGCCAACTACACGGGCAGCAGCCGGTTCATGCTCAACGATTTCGGCCTGACCCAGCACCGCCTCGAACTGCGCGGGAGTAATTTCTTCGTCCGCGTCTACTCGACCGCCGAAAACTCCAACCACTCGTACAACACCCGCTCGCTGGGCCAACTCATCAACCGCACCTGGGTACGCGATTTGACCGGCAACGTGGTCACGCCCGACAAAGCCGACGCCACCTGGTTCGAGCGCTACGGCGCAGCCTTCGGCGGGAAGGTGAGCGGGGTGACGCCCCAGAACAACGACGCGGCCCGCGCCTTCGCCGACCAGGGGCGGTTCGTGCCCGGCTCGGCGGACTTTGGCCGGGAAAAAGAAAAATACATCGGCATCGCGGGTATTCAAGGCGCGGGTGTTCTGAGCCAGAGCAAGTTATACCACGTGGAAGGGCTGTATGATTTCGCCCCGCACCTGACTTTCCTCCGTGTGCAGGCGGGCGGCAACTTCCGGTACTACGCGATGGAAACGAACGGGACGCTGTTCGAGGACAAAGTCAACAAGGTGCGCGTGAAGGAATTCGGTGCGTTCGTGCAGGCTTCAAAAACGCTGTTCGACGAAAAACTAAAAGTCACGCTGTCGGGTCGCTACGACAAAAACGAAAACTTCGACGGCAGTTTCACCCCCCGTGCTTCGGCGGTTTTTTCTTCGAATGAAAAAAACCACTTTCGGGCTAGCTACCAGACCGGTTTCCGCAACCCGACCGTCCCCGACCAGTTTATCAAGTTGAACGTCGGCCCGATTATCATCCTAGGCGGGGCACCGGCCAACTCGGCGGGATTGAACGCCTATGAAAACTCGTACACTGCCGCGTCAGTGGGCGCGTTTGGCGCGGCGTTTGGGCAGGCCGTCGGGTCAGGAACGCCATTCCCCCAGGCCGTGGCGCAGAACGCGAAGCTGCTTATAAAATCCGCCGTGCCTTACATCAAGCCGGAGCAATCGAAGGCATTTGAAGTGGGTTACAAAGGTATTTTGGGTCAAAAGGTCCTGCTCGACCTGAGCTATTACCACGGCGAGTACCGCAATTTTTTAATCAACCAGGTCGTCATCCGCCCCAACACCCAGCTGGTGCTCTTGCCCGACGGCACGGTGAACCCCACCGCCGCCGCCGAACTGCTCAGTACCCCGACGCGGCAAGCCTTCCAACTCTACACCAACGCCGCCGATCGCGTGAGCACCGACGGCGCGAGCGCGGGCCTGACCGCCCTCTTGAGCCGGGGCTACCGGCTGGGGGCCAACGCCACCTGGGCGCAATTCAACCTGCTCGACGCTAACCCCAACAACATCCCGGCCTTCAACACGCCACGTTTCAAAACCAACGTGACGCTGAGCAATTCGCGTCTGACCGACCGGCTCGGCTTCAGTCTGGCCTGGCACTGGCAGGAGGCGTTCGACTGGTACGGCACCTTCAACGAAAACCGCCCCGGTCGCGTCCCGGCTTACTCGCTGCTCGACGCGCAGGTGAGTTACCGCGTACCGTCCCTGAAAACCACGCTGAAACTCGGAGCGAGCAACCTTGCCAACAACTACGTCGTGCAAGCCTACGGCTCCCCGGCGGTGGGCGGGCTGTATTATTTGACGCTGACGTTTGATGGGATGGGGCGATGAGGACAGGTTTCCCCTCCTTTTTTAAAGGAGGGGTGCCGCGTAGCGGCGGGGTGGTTGGGTCGGATGAGCGAACTACCCCTTACTGCCGATGACCACCCAATTTGGCAGAACTAAAGTAACTAGCTGGCAACCGAACCACCCCGCCGCGCCACGGTGGCCTTTATCAAGGAGGGGAGTCGTAAATCGAAAAAAATCATGTCATGAAAACCCTCACCCTTCCCACCGAAACCACCGCCACCCGCGCCAACTGGCCCGCCTTCGCGCTGTGTTTCGCCGCGTACCTGCTCAGTGGCACGGTTTCGACGCTGCTGTCGGTGTACCTGCCCCAGATTCTGCCTGACTTCGGGGCCGGGTCTTCGGCGGGAGCGATGCTCAACGCGGCATTTTTGTACGGCTGGGTGCTCGGCGGCTTCGGCTTCGGTGTCCTGGCCGACCGCCTCGGGCGGGTACGGGCGCTGGCTCTCGCCACCGGGCTGGTAGGCGCGGCTACGCTGCTGGCCGTCTGGGCACCGCGCTGGGAAGTCTTCGCGGCGCTCCGTTTCGTAGCGGGCGCGGGCGTGGGTGGGGTGCTGGTGGTCAGTACGATTTACCTGGCTGAAATCTGGCCCGAACAGGGCCGCCCCATCGCGTTGGGCTTACTGGCAATGGCCTTTCCGGTCGGGCTGGTGGGGTCTGGGGCATTGAACCTACTCTTCGATTCCTGGCGGGAAGCGTTTGGGATGGGCGCTTTGCTGCTGGTGTTGGCCCCGGTGGTGGCCAGGGGCCTGCGGGAATCGAAGGGTTGGGAAGTTTCCCGGAACGCCTCCTTCACGCCGGCAACCACGCTTCGTTCCCCCGAGTACCGCGCGAACCTCCTGCGCGGCTCGCTCGTGTTCGGCACCGTGCTGGTGGGGCTGTGGGCCGTGTTTTCCTGGACACCGTCCTGGGTGCAAACCCTGTTCGCCACCGAAGCCGAAGCCCGCCCCGTGCGTGGCCTGACGATGATGCTCTTCGGTCTGGGCGGTATCACGGGCGGGGCGCTTTCGGGTTTTTTGGTGAAAAAACTCGGCTTGCGTCGCACGTTGCTGGGCACCTTCGCCGGGTGTCTGCTGGGCTGCTGGGTGTTATTCGGAACCAATGCTCAGTTTTCGCCCCTCATTTACGTTGAAACGGCGCTGCTTGCGCTCTGCTTCGGGGTGAGTCAAGGGTCGCTGTCTACGTTCGTGCCGCTCCTGTTTCCGACCGCCATCCGGGCCACGGCCACGGGATTCTGTTTCAACATCGGGCGAATCCTCACGGCCACGGGCGTGTTTTTCGTCGGCTCGCTGGTGGCGGTGCTGGGTGGGCTGGGTAATGCGCTCCTTATCTTTTCCGTCACCTTTCTGATCGCCCTGTTGCTGGTTTTCTTTGATGCGCAAAGAACCACGCCCGGTACCCGCAAACAGACCGTCTAATTTTCCTTTACACCCCTAAACCTACTCAAGCGATGAAACCCAAAAAGTGGAAAATGGCCCTGCTGGTCTGGACGGCGATGTTTCCGTTCAGCACCGCCGTCAGCTACGGCTTGGCTCAGTTGCCCTTCACTGCACAGTGGCCGCTGGTGTTGCGCACGTTTTGCCTGACCTGCTTGCTGGTTCCGTACATGGTGTTCGGCGTCTTTCCGTTCCTGACCCATCGTTTCAAGACCTGGCTGCAAGGGGCAGAAACGCCGCACCAGCGCAGCACGCCCAGCGAAACGCCGGGTGACGAAACGAACCCCGCCTTCCAGCCACCCGCACCCCGGTTGTCGACGGGCCTGACACCAAACGGGGATGATATCCGACTGGATACCACCCCCACTTTTCAACGAATGACGGCCTGAGCGACTGATTACTTGCGCAGCAAACTCAGGATGGTTTCCTGGTTGGCCAGAATGGAATCAAGCGTTTCCTGATTTTTGAGGATGGATTCCTGATTACCCAGAATGGCCTCCTGATTTTTGAGGATGCTCCCCTGGTTGTTCAAAATTGAGTCCAGGGTTTCCTGATTTTTCAGAATGGACTCCTGATTGCTCAGAATCGAATCTTGGTTGCTCAGGATTTGCTCCTGATTACTGAGTACCTGGTCGTTGTTGTCTACCGTTGCCATGTGAAAAAGAGTTTTTTTGGGGAATGAAGGGAAATAACAGCGGGGCGTACTCCGGCCGGGGTATGCTGAGTGACAAAGGTAAAGAATTTTTGAATCCACCTTTTTAGACCGTTATCGATGAATGCATCCCCGCAACCGGGCCGACGCGTACCCCTTTTGTACCTGCTCTTTCTGGTCAGCGTGCTGACGGGCTGGGCCTGGTACGTTTCCTCGCTGCCCGATTGGTCGGTGCTGACCAAGCGCTGGGCCGCTACGCTCACGATGGTGTTCGGCTCGTTCATTGCCGGCTCAAGCCCCGAAGGCAGCGCGGCCATTTCGTACCCCGTTTTTACGCTGCTGCTCAAGATTCCCCCGGCGGTGGCGCGTAACTTCTCCTTCGCGATTCAAAGCATCGGGATGACCTCGGCCTCGCTGCTGATTCTGGGCTTGCGCGTTCGGGTGGACTGGAAGTACATCCGGTACGTGACCCTGGGCGGTATTCCGGGGCTGATTTTCGGAACGTACTACGTCGTGCCGCTGATTTCGCCGGTGATGGCCAAGCTCTTTTTCGTGTCGCTCTGGCTGAGTTTCGGCCTGACGCTCTGGCGCGAAAACCGCCGGGTGCAGCGCAACGTCGTCCCCGCCATTCAGCCGTTTCTGGCCTCGGATGCGCTCCGGTTGGTCCTGTTTGGGGTCGTGGGCGGCATCATCTCTTCCATTTTCGGGACAGGCATCAACATTTTCACCTTCTGCCTGGTGACGATTTATTACCGTCTGGACGAGAAAGTGGCCACGCCTTCGTCGGTGCTCATCATGACCATCGAGACCCTGCTGGGCTTTTTCCTCCACGCCCAGGTGCTGCGCGATTTCAGCCAGGAATCGTTTGAACTTTGGCTGGCCTGCGTGCCGGTGGTCGTGTTTTTTGCGCCGCTGGGGGCGTTTGTCATCACCAGGCTGGCCCGCACGGCCATTGCCCGCTTGCTCTACGTCATTTTGGTGGTGCAATTCGTGGGGGCCTTGGTGGTCATCCGGCCCTCCGGCCCGCAACTCCTGCTTTGCGCCCTCACCCTGGGGGCTGGCTTGGGCGTCTTTGCCCTGCTGGCCCGACTGAAACATCCCCAACCCGTACCCGAAATCGTACCCTGACCTGATTCATCCATGCCTCACATTCAACTTCCCGAAAACGCCCCCGGCATCCGCAGCCTGGCGCAGTACCGGCCCGATACCGGCAAGCCGCTTTACGAACTGGCGCAGGTGCTCCTGCGGGGCGAGTCGCCGCTGAGTCCGGCGGAGCGTGAACTGATTGCCACGTTTGTTTCCTCGAAAAACGACTGTGCGTTCTGCACCCAAAGCCACGCCGCCGCCGCCCGTGAACTGTTCGGCGACGACCGCACCGTGGTCGATTTTACATTGAGCGAGTACGAAACGGCTCCGATTTCGGAGAAACTGAAAGCCTTGCTGACCATCGCCGGGCAGGTGCAAACCGATGCCCGTTTCGTGAGCGAGGCGCAGGTCGCCAGCGCCCGCCTGCACGGAGCCACCGACCGCGACATTCACGACACCGTGCTGATTGCCGCCACGTTTTGTCTGTTCAATCGCTACGTCGACGGCCTCGCTACCCTCACCCCTACCGACCCGGCGGAGTACGGACCGATGGGCGAACGGATGGCGACGGTGGGGTATGTGGTGCCAGCCGTTGCACGCCTGGAAGTACCCGCAACCCCCTAAAGGGGGCTTTCCTGCCTGGAATTCTTAGCACTGAAAAAGCCCCCTTTAGGGGGTTGCGGGTAAAACGCCGGAAGGCGACCCTCACGAGTCGCCTTCCTCCAAGATAATCATAGGTTAATCGGCATTCCCCGGTCGCCTTGCGGCCGGGGACATCTTTTCACTCACAAACGTACCCAACCGATGCCACACATTCAACTGCCCGACGGCCTGCCCGGCATTCGCGGGCCGATGGCCTTTCGCCCGGAGACGGCCTACGCACTCAATTTGCTGGTGGACGAACTGCTTTTTTCGGAAAATAATACCCTCAGCCGGGGCGAGCGCGAACTGATTGCCACTTACGTTTCGTCGGAAAACGACTGTGCCTTCTGCCAACGCATTCACGGAGCCATCGCCAGCCAACACCTCGGTGATGCGGATTGGAGTCTCGTGCGGCAGGTGAAAGAGAACCTGGAAACCGCCCCAATTTCGGAAAAACTCAGAGCCTTGCTCCGCATCGCGGGCAGCGTGCAGAAAGGCGGCAAGCACGTCACGACCGAACAGGTCGAAACGGCCCGCGCCCTGGGTGCGACCGACCGCGAAATCCACGACACCGTGCTGATTGCCGCCGCGTTTTGTCTGTTCAACCGCTACGTCGACGGCCTCGCTACCTGGGCACCCGCCGACCCGGCAATGTACCGCCAACGGGCGGCGTTGGTCTGCGAAAACGGGTACGCGGCGGCGAATCCATACCCACTGTCACGCTGAGCGGAGTCGAAGCGCGGTCATCCTGAGCGGAGTCGAAGGAGACCGCGCTTCGACTCCGCTCAGCGTGACACTCGTAGTTATTGTTTTTATCCATAGCCATGAAACTCCTATTTTACCTCGGCATCACCGGCCTGATTCTGTTTGAAATTGCCAACGTGTATTTCATCATGCCCATGCCCGGTAGCCAGCGGATGCGCAGCATCGACCTGGCCTATTTTCTGTACACCTGGCGCTGGGCCTTTCGGATTGGCTTCGGACTGCTCGCGCTGGCGGGCATTTTCGCGGCCTGGCGGGCGAAGGGCTGGCGAAAATGGCTGGTGCCGGGTCTGCTCGCCGTGGTGGGCGGCGTGGCCTACGCCACGAATTTTGAAATGGCCGCCGATTCGATGTTTCAACAACCCAACACCCTGACCCTCAAACCCGCCGCCCAAAACAAAGTGGATTTGCGCCGCCTCGTGGTGGGCGTGGAACTCAACGGGCAGGCGAAGGCGTACCCCATCCAGTTCATCGGTTACCACCACCAGGTGCGCGACACGGTGGGCGGCCGGCCCGTGCTGGTGAGTTACTGCACGGTGTGCCGCACGGGGCGGGTATTCAGCCCCTTCATCGACGGCGAACCCGAAACCTTCCGGCTCGTGGGCATGGACCATTTCAATGCCATGTTTGAGGATAAAACCACCGGGAGTTGGTGGCGGCAGGCCAACGGCGAAGCCCTCGTCGGGCCGCGCACGGGGGCCTTACTACCCGAATTGGAGAGTCAGCAAATGACTTTACGGGCCTGGTTGCACCTGCATCCGGCCAGTTTGGTGATGCAGGCGGACACGATTTTTTCGGACAAGTATTCCAAGGATTTTAAGTACGAAAACGGCAGCAGCCGCAAAGACCTCACCGGCACCGACTCGCTTTCCTGGCGCGACAAATCCTGGGTGGTGGGCCTGACGGTGGGCCGGGAGAACAAGGCCTACGACTGGAACCGCCTTCGCCGCGAACGAATCATCAACGACACGCTCGGCGGCAAACCCATCGTGCTGGCCCTGGCCGCCGACCGCGCCAGTTTCTTCGCCTTCGAGCGGCCCGACCCGGCCATCCGCTTCGGCCTGCGCCGCGATTCGCTCCTCGCGCCGGGCCATGCTTACGCGCTAAACGGCAGGGGCGCAGCGGGTGGGCTCAAAAAAGTACCCGCCTCGCAGGAGTTCTGGCACAGTTGGCGCACGTTTCATCCGAGTACGGGGCGGTATTGACGGGTCGGCTTGTCCGTTTTCAAAACCCGCTGTTCTCCCGCGCGGCGTCCGCTTCGCTCTGCGCTGGATGACCGGGCGGGTTTGTTGACCTCCCGTTTGGCGCAACCGTTCGCAAGGCTTAACTTCCGGCCTTTGAGATCGTCCCACCCGAATTTGCTCCACCGATGCACTCGTTTCACCGCTCGTTTTATTGGTCCCTTGCTCTGATTACGCTGTTTTTCCTCAACGCCTGTTCCGGCCCCGAAGGGGATATTGGTCCCGCCGGGCCTGCCGGAGCCACTGGCGCGACGGGAGCCCCCGGTCCACAAGGACCAGCCGGGCCTACCGGAGCAACTGGACCGCAGGGTTCGCAGGGACCCACTGGTTCGACCGGAGCGACGGGAGCGACCGGGGCCACGGGTGCCACCGGTGCGCAAGGCCCCGCTGGGCCGCAGGGCGTGGCGGGTACGCCGGGCAACGCCAACGTGGTGCAATTCAGTTTTGCCAGCGGCACCGTCCTCCCCGCCGACACCACCGCCCCCACCTTCGTGGGTACCTCGCCGCCACTGGTGCTGCTGGGCGTGGATAAAGCCACCCTCGACAAAAGCCTGTTGGCCGTGTACGCCAAATTCAGCGGCAGCGACGCCTGGCAGTCCTTACCCCTGACGGCTTTTGCGGGCAGTAACGTACTCGCCTACACGGTTGCCTCGAATGTGGATGGACAAGGCAGGGCCTTCGTCCAACTCACCCGATCCAGCAGCGCCGCCCACCCGCTCACGACCACGCTGACCGCCGTGCGGGTGTTAGTTGTGCCTGCTAACGTGCTGAATGCCGGGCGCTCGACGCTGGATTGGGGGAATTATGAGGCGGTGCGGGGGGTGTTTGGGTTGGACGGGTAGGTTTTGAAGCAGGTTGTTTTTTTGAAGATTCGGGCGCACTTTTGAAGGCAAGCCCCTTTAATAACCAGTTATCCGCGTTGCAGTGCGCGTACACGCTGAAAGACGGTGGGATACCGCAGTAGCGGCAACTGAATCATATCAGCTTAGTTACCGCTATTGCCTTGCGGACAAATGACCGGTTGTCGCTATTTTACAGCTAGGTAGTAGCGGCAATCGACTTGTTAGCGGTCATTCTATTGGCGACCGTGCCACGAACAAACAGACGACTTAAAATACAAACGACAGATGCAGAAATACGCAGTAAATCAACACTTAATTGAGACCCTTTTAGCTTGGGTAAACTCAGGAGAAATAGCAATTCCAGAAATTCAAAGACCTTTCGTCTGGGACAGTTCAAAAGTTCGTGACTTAATGGACAGCTTGTATCAAGGTTATCCAATCGGTTACGTTATCGCCTGGAGAAATCCTAATGTGCGACTAAAAGACGGCAGTTTAAGTGAAGGCAAAAAAATTCTCATTGATGGACAACAACGTGTAACTGCTTTGACGACTGCGATACTCGGACAATATGTAATCACCAAAACTTACGAACGAGTAAAAATTAAAATTGCATTTCACCCACTTGACGAGAGATTTGAAGTTCAAAACCCTGCAATTCTCAAAGACAAAACTTGGCTACACGACATCGCCGATGCAATTAACGGAGACCTATTTGAAATAGCTGAAAAATATTTTGAACTCAACCCGGACGTTGACAAAAAGCAAGTTCGAAATGCCTTTTCAACTTTGGTCAACATTCCCAAAAAACAAATCGGACTTATTGAACTTGCCCCCGACTTGGACATTGAAACCGTTACAGAAATTTTCATCCGTATAAATTCAAAAGGTGTTGTTTTAAGTCAAGCAGATTTTGCGATGAGCAAAATCGCTTCCAACACTGAATACAACGGAAACGAGTTACGCAAAGTAATTGACTACTTCTGCCATTTGTGTATTGCACCAGAGTTTTACAAACATATAGTTGACAACGACAAAGATTTTGCAAAGACGGATTACTTTCAAAAATTACAATGGCTCAAAACAGAAAATGAGGATTTATACGACCCTGACTACAACGACTTAATTCGTGTTGCTTTTACTTCGCAGTTCAACAGAGGACGACTTTCTGACTTGGTTAGTTTGCTATCAGGTAGAAACTTTGAAACACGGACTTATGAAGATACAATTGCTGAACAATCATTTGAGACCTTAAAAACGGGCGTAAACAATTTCATCAACGAAACAAACTTCAAACGGTTTTTGATGGTTATCAAATCCGCAGGATTTATTTCACCAAAACTTATCCGTTCGCAAAACGCAATCAATTTCGCTTACATCGTTTATCTCAAACTAAAAGAGTTGGGCGTTAATTCGGTTGCAATTGAAAGTTACGTTAGGCGTTGGTTAGTTTATTCAATCTTGACAGGTCGGTATTCGGGTTCACCCGAAAGTGCGTTTGACTTTGACATAAAACAGATTTCTGTAAAACCATTTGACGAGTATCTCAAAGAAAAAGAGGACGGAGAATTATCAGATGCATTTTGGAACGCTTCATTACCGCAGAGTTTGGATACTTCAGTTGCAAGTAGTCCATACTTCCACGTTTTTTTGGCTTCACAAGTTAAAGCCAACGACAGAGGATTCTTATCAAAAGATGTTTTAGTTAGCGACTTAATTTCGCTTCGTGGCGATATTCACCATTTGTTTCCAAAGGACTACTTAAAAAAGAACGGTTTGGACAGGAGCAAATACAATCAAATCGCCAACTACGTTTATATGCAATCGGAAATTAACATTAAGATTGGCAACAAACCACCCAAAGACTATTTTGAAGTTGTACAAACACAAATGTTAAACGGCAACCAGCAAGTAAGCGGACTTTCAAGCGAGCAACAACTTTTGGACAATTTGAAAATGAATTGTGTGCCGACAGAAATTCAGCAAATGAGCATTGACGATTATAACGACTTCTTGACTTTAAGACGGAAACTAATGGCAACAAAAATCAAAGATTATTACCACTCACTATGACGAGAGAACAAGAACAAACCGCTAACATGGGGTTCGCGATAGCGGGGGTTCCGTGATTCGCAGATACTTTAGTGGAAGGCGGAAGTTCAGTTCTCCGAATGAAGTTTAGTGCGGAAACTCCCCGCCATCGCAAACCCCCGAAACGTCGGCTTCTCAAACAAAAAAGCCCCAACCTGCCGGCTGGGGCTTTTTCTTTCCAATAAAATTCAACCCCTCAACTCACCCGAATCTTCATCCCTGGCTTCACGCTGTTGCCTCGGATTCGGTTCATGCGTTTGAGTTCGTTGATGGTCAGGCCGTTGTAGCGTTCGGCGATGCTCCAGAGGGTGTCGCCCCGGCGGACGGTGTGGAATTTGGCTTTGGCTTTCAGCCGCTTTGTGATTTCGCTGCTGCGGTCGGCGCGGCCCCGCTTGGCCACGTACTGCACCTCCGGCGCGTTGCGGTAAATCACCAGTTTTTGCCCGGCCATCACCGTCCCTCGGCGACCCAGGCGGTTCCATTGCTTGAGCGAGGCGAGGCTCACGCCGTGGCGCTCGGCGATGCGGCCCAGGGTTTCGCCCCGGCGCACTTTCACCACCTGCTTGCTGCTGCGGGTGCGAACGACGGGTTCTTCCTCGTCTTCTTCCACTGTCACCTCGGCCACTTCACGCACCTCGGTCGAATCCTTCACGCCCACCGTGCTGGCGTACTGGATGCCCCGGCTGAACGGGTTGCGGCCCGCCGAGTCGAAGATGGCTTGCCGGTTGGCGGCCACGTAGGCGTAGCTGGTGCTCGGAATGCGCAGCGGAAAATCGCGGGTGCGCTCGGGCAGCACGTTGGTCAGGATATGCGGGTTGAGTTTCTGGATGGTCTCGTAGGGAATCCCGCTCACCGCCGCGAAGAGTTGCAGGTTGGCGTAGCCGTTGACGTGCACGGTGTCGAAAGGCACTGGGTTCTCGATGGCTTCGGGCTGGATACCGTGGTCGGCGGCGTGGTTGATCATGTACAGCATTGCCACGTACTGGGGCACGTACCCCCGGGTTTGGGTGGGCAGGTTGTCGTACACGTCCCAGAAGCCGGTCTGGTTGCCGGAGCGCCGGATGGCCCGCCGCACCGTGCCGGGGCCGCTGTTGTACGAAGCCAGTACCATTTCCCAATCGCCAAAAATGCGGTACAACTGCCGGAAATACTTGCAGGCCGCCTCGGTGGATTTGATGGGATCGAAGCGTTCGTCCACGTATTCGTCCATGCGCAGGCCGAAATCGAGCCGGGCCGTGCGGGGCATGAACTGCCAGAGTCCACCCGCCCCGGCGTAGGAAATCACGCGGGGGTTGAGGCCCGATTCGATGAGCGAGAGGTACTTGAGTTCGTCGGGCAGGCCGTACTGGGCCAAGTATTTTTCGTAAATGGGAAAATACGTCGTCATCTTCTCCAGCATGGCCTTCGTGAAGTAGGCCTTGCGGAACGCGAAGGTTTCGATAAACTCGTGGGTGTAGCTGTTGTAAGTCAGCGGGACTTCCTTCTGCAACTTGCCAATGCGGACCCGAATCAGGTCGGGGTCGATGCGGAGGCTGGGGTCGGCAATGAGGGGAATTTCGGTGGCCGGTTCGTCGAGCGTCGAGGCTCGCACCGTGTCGCCAACGGCGGTCGCGGCGGGAAACTGAACCTGGGCAGCGGCGGAAAGCATCCCGGCTCCGCCGACGGCCATCGTGACCGCGAGGCAACTGAAGAGAAATCGAACGTTCTTCATCGGTTAAAGGGGTGTGGTGGTCGGTTGGTGGTGTAAAGTTCGGGCAAACCGCAGCAATTCTCCTTCACCGAACGCCCGGCCTAAAATCTGCAAGCCGATGGGCAGGCCCTGGGCGTCGGTTCCGGCGGGAACCGAAATGGCGGGCAGGCCCGTGACATTGGCCTGAACGGTGAACACGTCGTTGAGAAATTGTTGCAACGGGTCGGTCAGTTCTTCGCCCAGCCGGAAGGCCGTCGTGGGTGTGGTGGGGTGCAACAGAAAATCGTATTCGCTCAGCAGCCGCTCGGTCTCTTCGAGTACCAAACGACGAACCCGTTGCGCTTTGGTGTAGTAGGCGTCGTAATAATTGGCGCTCAGCACGAAGGTACCGAGCATGATGCGGCGTTTGGCTTCGGAGCCGAAGCCCTCACCCCGCGATTTTTTGTACAAACTTTCGAGGTCGGTGGCGGCGGGGCTGCGGTAGCCGTAGCGCACGCCGTCGTAGCGACTCAGGTTGGAACTCACCTCGGCGGTGGTGAGGATGTAGTAGGTCGGGAGCAGGTATTTTGCGAGCTTCAACGCCACCGGCTCGACCGTGTGGCCCTCCTCGCGCAGGAATTCGATGGTGTCGCGCAGGCGTTCCTGAATGGCTTCGTCCACGCCGTCGCCGTCGAGGGCTTCGCGCAGGTAGCCGATTTTCAGGGGTTTTTCTTCGTCGGAAAGTTGCGAATACGCCGGAACGGGCCGGGGTGAGGCGGTGGCGTCCCACTCGTCGGAACCGGCCATGATTTCGAGCAGCAGCGCGGCGTCGTCCACGCTGCGGGTAATCGGCCCGATGGTATCGAAGGAAGAGGCGTAGGCCAGCAGTCCCCAGCGCGAGACGCGCCCGTAGGTGGGTTTCAACCCCACTACTCCGCAGAAGGCGGCGGGTTGGCGCACCGAGCCGCCCGTGTCGGTACCCAGGGAAGCAAAGCAAAGATCGGCCTGCACGGCCACCGCCGAACCACCCGACGAGCCGCCGGGTACCCGGCTGGGGTCGGCGGCGTTGCGGACGGGGCCAAAGGCGGAATTTTCGTTGGCCGAACCCATCCCGAACTCGTCGCAGTTTTGCCGCCCGATGACGATGGCGTCTTCGTCGAGCAGGCGCTGCACGGCGGTGGCGGTAAATTGAGCGGTGAACCCGTCAAGAATGCGGCTGCCGCCCTGCACCCCGTGGTCGGCGTAGCAGAGCAAATCTTTGATACCCAGCACCATGCCGGCCAAACGTCCTG
Organism: uncultured Cytophagales bacterium; assembly: GCA_964244295.1. GTDB lineage: Bacteria > Bacteroidota > Bacteroidia > Cytophagales > Spirosomataceae > JAJAZB01. Next base: position 71,373 of record CAXTIG010000020.1, on the reverse strand, counting down.
CGGTGCCATTGGCAATTTTCTGGTCGATTTCGGCGGCGCGGCGGCGGGCCTCGTCGGCGTAGACGGCCACGAAGGCGTTGAGGTGAGCCTGCGATTCGATGCGGTGCAGGTAGTGCTCCACCAAGTGGCGGCACGAGATGCGACCATTCCGGAGGTCGTCCTGTAGGGGGGCGAACGAGCGGTACGGGTTCAAACGGGGGGAGTGCGGTTTGTGGTTTTCGGTTTGTGGTTTTTGGTTAAAATGCATTTCAACCAAAAACCGTGAACCGAAAACCTTAAACAAAAAAGGGGGCGCGGCCTTGCGACCGTGCCCCGATGTGTGTCGCAACGTCGGCGAACTTATTTCGTTTCGTCGAGGCTACGGTCGATTTCTTTTTTAACGTCGCTGGTGGCGTCCTTGAACTCGCGGATGCCTTTGCCCAGACCCCGCGCCAGTTCGGGAATTTTCTTGGCTCCGAAGAGCAGCAGCAGGGCGAACATGATGAGGGCGATTTCCGATCCACCCAAACCCAGAATGGCAAAAATTGAAAGCAGTTCCATTGGTTGCGTTGATTACGTGACGGTAAAACTAACGAAAAAATTTAGACCTCAGACGGAGGTCGTTGGCTTTTGTTTAAAAAAGATTTTACGTTTTAAAGGTTCGGCGGTGACTAAAAAACTTGCTTGGGCGAAGGCAACCGGCGTTCTGTCAACCACTTAAAAACGTAAATGCGCACTCCTTTTTATTCTACCCATTCAAACCCGAACCATCCGGTCTTTCTCCCACACGGCGAAGGCGTCGAGGTCTTTGCTTAGAGAATTGAACAACCAGAGCGTCAGGGCCACGTCGTCGGCCAGGCCGATGAGGGGCAGGAAGTCTGGAATGAAATCAAGGGGACTGACAAAATAAATCAGCACGCCCACTACGCTGAGCAGGCTTTTCCAGGGAATGGCCCGGTACTCGCCTGAGGCGTAGGCTTTGACCAGCCGACCGAGCAGGGCGAATTTGTCGGCCACCACGGCCCATTTGCCCCTGCCTTGCTTCTCGGCTTCTTCGTTGGTTTTTGAAAATACGGCTTCCACGAGCGCGAATAAACTTACGGCTTTGGTGGCCGTGCGCCCGGCTTTGCCCATTGCTTTGCGGAAAAAAATCGACCCGAGTACGCGTTCGACTAATGATTTTGCTGCCATTTTTTGAGGTTGAATTGGGGATGAATGAAAAAAACTGCGAATGAAGGCGGTCACGCGGAGCGGAGTCGAAGCGCGGTGCGGCTGGTCAGCGCTTACCCACCGCACCGCGCTTCGACTCCGCTCCGCGTGACCGCCTTCAAAACTACCTTCCCGATTTGGTTCAACAAAATTTCCATGCCCGCTCACAAAACGGGCCATTCCCGAAAAAATTGGTTGCCTTTCCAGGCCCCACCGGGCTGAATCCCTTTTTGGCTTTACCTTTACCGGCTGATTTTAATTCACTCCTCCTTTTTCCAATTCACATGAAAATTACCGTGGTAGGCGCCGGCAACGTGGGCGCGACCTGCGCCGACGTGCTGGCGTACAAGGAAGTAGCCAACGAAGTGGTGCTGCTCGACATCCGCGAAGGCTTCGCCGAAGGCAAGGCCCTCGACATCTGGCAAAAAGCACCCATCGACCTCTACGACACCCGCACCGTGGGCGTCACCAACGACTACGCCCGCACGGCGGGTTCGGACGTGGTGGTGATTACCTCCGGCCTGCCCCGCAAACCTGGCATGAGCCGCGACGACCTGATTCAGACCAACGCGGGCATCGTCAAATCCGTGACCGAGCAAGTCATTCAACACTCACCCGACTGCATCATCGTCGTCGTCTCGAATCCCCTCGACGTGATGACGTACTGCGCCCACCTGGCCTCCGGTTTCCCCCGCGAGCGAGTCATCGGTATGGCGGGTATCCTCGACACGGCCCGGTACCGGGCCTTTCTGGCCGAAGAAATCAATGTATCTCCCAAAGACATTCAGGCGGTGCTGATGGGCGGCCATGGCGACACGATGGTGCCCCTGCCCCGCTACACCACCGTGGGCGGTATCCCAGTCACGGAATTCGTGGCGAAGGATAAACTCGACGCCATCGTCAACCGCACCATCAACGGCGGCGGCGAACTGGTGAAACTGATGGGCACCTCGGCCTGGTACGCGCCCGGCTCGGCGGCGGCGCAGATGGTGGAAGCCATCGTGAAAAACCAGCGCCGGGTGTTCCCCGTCTGCATCAAACTCGAAGGCGAGTACGGCATCGACGATTGCTACCTGGGCGTGCCGGTGATTTTGGGTAAAAACGGCATCGAGAAAGTGATTGAGCTTGACTTGAGCGCCGAAGAAAAAGCGCTGCTCGCCGTAAGCCGGGTGAAGGTGCGCGAGGTGATGGATGCGCTGGATAAAATTAACGCGGGTGTCTGAATCAGAATTTACAGAATTCAGGAATTTTCAGAATTTAAAACCAACTGTGCATCAGTGAATTCTGAAAATTCCTGAATTCTGTAAATTCTGATTCAGACATCACGGCGCAAACTGCACCTCGGTGATGTAGTACTTCGAGTCGCCCATCCAGAAAAAGCGGAAGTATTTTTCTTCGTAGTGTAGCCGGACGCGCTTGCCGGTGAGCAGGGCCGATTCAATCTTCCGGCTCACGCTGTCCTGGCCCGGACTAACCGAAAACAAAAACTCCTTCGCGTTCAATTGCCCGGTGCCTTCCGAAAAACCGCCCTGGAGGAGTTCGCCTTCGTAGGTTTTAAAAACAAATCCTCTCCGGCTGAATTTGGTGATGGTGCCCGCCCGGTCGCCGTCGGAGAAACTAAGACCGGAAAGCAGTAGGCATCCGCCCAGCACGACAACGCCCGCGATGAGGAGACCGATAAGAACTTTTCGCATGGAATGAGTACGGATTGATTGGTGACGCAAAGTACTGGTTTCCACTAAAAAAATCGTGCTTCCCTTCGAGGTCGGATGCTTGGAGCGTCCTGAACCAACCACCCCTCAGCCCGTGATTATTTCGCCCGGATGGCAATCACCGGATCGAGGCGGGAGGCGGAAACGGCGGGGAGAATGCCAAATAGAATGCCAATCGTACTGGCGACGCTCAGGCCGAGCAGAATGTTTTTGAGCGAAAGCACGATGTCGAGCGTACCGAGTTGGATGTACGACAACCCCCACACCCAAAGCAATCCGACCAGCCCGCCCACCAGGCTCAGCATTACCGATTCAAACAGAAACTGAAAGAGGATGAACGAGTTTTTCGCCCCCAGCGACTTCTGAATCCCGATCAGATTCGTACGCTCTTTCACCGACACGAACATGATGTTGGCGATGCCGAAGCCCCCCACCAGCAGCGAAAACCCGCCGATGATCCAGCCGCCCACCGTGAGCGCACCGAACACCCCCGAAATGGCCTTGAGCGCCGCCTCGGGGCGGTTGAGCGAAAACGAATCGTCTTGGCTGGGTCGGAGTCCGCGCCGGGTACGGAGCAGTCCCGTGATTTCGCTTTCGAGCTGAATCAACCCGACGTCGCTTTCCCGGCCCTTCAAAACCAGCGACGGATTCGAGTAGCGGGTTTGAAACATTTTGGCAAACGTCATGTACGGAATGTAGCACTTGGTGTCGGGGCTACCGCCGAAGTCGAAGGTGCTCTTGCCTTTTTTCTCCTGCACCCCCACGACCAGGAATCGAATGCCTTTGATTTTAAACTCCTTTCCAACCGGATCGGAGCCGGGAAACAGCGTTTCGGCAATTTCCGCCCCGACGATGGCCACGTTGCGGGCCGCCTCGATTTCCTGCGGGGTGAAGTACCGCCCCTGCGCGACCGGCACCTCGGTAATTTGGTTAAAATCGTAGACGATCCCCTGCACTTCGGCTTCGAGGCTGTTGTTGCCGTTTTTCAGATTGACCCCACCCCGCCCGTCGAGAATGCCGATGTAGGCGGCGTTTTCCAGGTTGTTTTGCAAATACCGGTACTCTTCCATGTTGGGCGAAGGGCGCTGAAAATACTTCCACCAGGGAAAACTATTCTCAAACACCCAGGGCCACTTCTGCACGTAGATCACGTCTTTACCCACGAACGAAAGGCTGTCCTTGATGTTTCGCTCCAGCGAATCGACGAGCGTAAACACGGCGATGATCGAGAATATCCCGATGGTGACGCCCAGCAGCGAGAGCGTGGTGCGGAGCAGATTGGAACGCAGGGCCTGCCAGGCAAATCGGAAGCTTTCGTAGGTGAGGCGAAGGGCGAGCATGATTTTTCAGGTAAAACTTCCCGAAAGTTAAACCCGTTGTGGAACAATTTCAGGAAGTTGAACGGGGTAAAATGTTAAGCGGCGCGCAGCGGGCGGCGGGCGGTTTTTCGACTCCTGAGTACCAATCGGAGAACTTGCCCGTATTTTTGTCATTTTCAGCCGAATTCCCAAGCATTTTCAGCCGATTTTCCGATGAAATTATCCGAGTTCCGATTCGACCTCCCCCAGAACCTGATTGCCCTCTACCCCTCCGAAAACCGTGGTGATTCGCGGATGATGGTCGTTCACCGGAAAACGAAGCAGATCGAGCACAAGATGTTTTCCGACATCGTCCAGTACTTCGGCGAGGGCGACACGATGGTGCTCAACGATACGAAAGTTTTTCCGGCCCGCCTGTACGGGCAAAAAGAAAAAACGGGGGCTAAAATCGAGGTGTTTCTGCTGCGCGAACTCAACCGTGAACACCGCCTCTGGGATGTGCTCGTCGACCCGGCCCGCAAAATCCGGGTGGGCAACAAGCTATACTTTGGCGAAAGCGACCTGGTGGCCGAGGTCATCGACAACACCACCTCGCGGGGCCGGACGATCCGCTTCCTCTACGACGGCAGCCATGACGATTTGATGAAAGCCATCGACGGGCTGGGCGAAACGCCCCTGCCCCGCGAAATCCGTCGCGAGACCGAAGCCTCCGACCGCGAACGCTACCAGACCATTTTCGCCAAGCACGTCGGGGCCGTGGCTGCGCCTACCGCCGGCTTGCACTTCACCAAAACCGTGATGAAGCGCCTCGAACTCAAGGGCGCGCGCTTCGCCCCGCTGACGCTGCACGTGGGCCTGGGCACGTTCCGGCAGGTGGACGTGGAGGATTTGACCAAGCACAAAACCGACTCGGAACACTTCGTCATTCCCGAAGAAACCGCCAAGCTCGTCAACGATTCGATGGACAAGGGGCGTAAAGTCTGCGCCATCGGCACGACGGTGATGAAAGCCCTGGAGTCGTCGGTGTCGGCCAATTCGCGGTTGAAAGCCGCCGTGGGCTGGACGGACAAGTTTATTTTTCCCCCCTACGAATTCCGCATTCCCGACGCGCTGCTGACCAACCTGCACCTGCCCGAATCGGTGCTGATCATGACCACGTCGGCCTTCGCGGGCTACGATCTCACCATGACGGCCTACGAGCAAGCCATGAAGGAAAAATACCGCTTCTTCAGCTACGGGGATGTGATGTTGATTTTGTAATGCGCGGGGCGTGGAGAAAAGGCACCCTTACCCCACGCCCCAAGCCCCATGCCCCATGCACTACTACGCCCTCATCGTGGCCGGAGGCAGTGGCAGCCGGATGGGCAGTGCCTTGCCGAAGCAGTTTATCGACCTCGGCGGCAGACCCGTGCTGGTTCACACGCTCGAAAAATTCCTCGCCTACTCACCTGCCATTCAGGTTATTTTAGTTCTTCCCGAAACCGACTTTGCCCGTTGGGAAGAGGTAAAGGCCAGGTTCCCATTCACTCAATCACCCAATCACTCAATTACCACCGTTCCCGGCGGAGCTACGCGCTTTCAGTCGGTTCGCAACGGGCTGAACGTGCTTTCCGGCGAGGGCCTCGTCGCCATTCACGACGCGGTGCGGCCCCTGGTTTCGGTGGAGGTGATCCGACGTAGTTTCGAGGCGGCGGCGCAATTCGGCTCCGGCGTGGTAACCGTTCCGGCGAAGGATTCCGTCCGGCAAGTTTCGGAAAACGGCTCCAGCGTCGCCCTTGACCGCGCCAGTTTGCGCCTGGTGCAAACGCCGCAGACCTTTCGGTTGGATTTGATCAAAAAAGCCTTCGAACAGCCGGAAAGCCCCCGGTTCACCGACGACGCCAGCGTGGCCGAAGCCGCTGGTTTTCCGATTCACCTGGTGGAAGGTTCCTACGAAAACCTGAAGATTACGACGCCGGAGGATTTGGTGGTGGCGGAGGCGTTGTTGCGATTGCGCTGATCTCTTTTTGAACACGGTACTGAGGGAAATTGGTTGGTGTCGTTTAGCCCATTCCGGCGTATTTTGCCCCGATTTCTCCACTTCATGGGATCCCGTTTTTCCAAAGAAAAATACGTCGAAGGTGTCCTGGCGGGCGACCGCGTGGCGCTGGCCCGCGCCATCACGCTGGCAGAGAGTCAGTTGCCCGTTGACCGCGCACTGGCCCAGGAGGTGCTCGCCGCCGTACTGCCCCACACGGGACGCGCCGTCCGGCTGGGCATCACGGGGGTGCCGGGCGTGGGCAAAAGCACGTTTATCGAAACCTTCGGGCAACACCTCACCGGGCGGGGAATCAAACTGGCCGTCCTCACCGTCGATCCTTCCAGCCCGCGCAGCCGGGGTAGTATTTTGGGCGATAAAACCCGGATGGAACGCCTCAGCCGCGACCCGCTGGCCTTCATCCGGCCCTCGCCCACGGGCGGCTCGCTCGGCGGCGTGGCCGATGCCACCCGCGAGACGATGTTGCTCTGCGAAGCGGCTGGTTTTGAATGGATTATCGTGGAAACCGTGGGCGTGGGCCAGAGCGAGACCTACGTGCGGGACATGGTTGATTTTTTCCTGCTGCTGATGCTGGCCGGGGCGGGCGATGAGTTGCAGGGCGTCAAGCGCGGTATCATGGAAATGGCCGACGCGCTCGTCATCACGAAGGCCGACGGCGATACCCTCGGCCCCGCCCGCCGCGCCCAGGCGGAGTACCAGAACGCCCTGCACCTGTTTCCCCCGGCGGAATCCGGCTGGGTACCCTCGGTGCTGACCTGCTCGGCCCTGACGGGGGCGGGGGTCGCCGAGGTGGGGGCTTTGGTCGATTCCTACGTGGCGCAAACCCGGCAAAGCGGGTACTTTGCCCAACACCGGCAGCAGCAGCAGGTTACCTGGTTTCACCAACGAATTCGTCAGGAATTGGGCGATTTATTTTACCAAAACCCGCTGATTCAGCGGCGATTGCCCGATTTGGAAGCGTCCATTCGCGAGGGGTACGCCTTGCCCGTGCAGGCGGCGCGGGAACTTTTGGGTATTTTTGCCGGGGGAAACGTTGGTAAGTAGGGATCGGGTAATTGGGTAATTATGGGATTGGTAAATTTCCTGAATTACCCAATCCCCAATTACCTAATCCCCAATCCCCAATTACCCAATCCCCAATTACCCGGTTCCCTTCCCCACGGAATGAAAAAAAACGTCTGGCATTTACTTTCCCAAACCATCCTCGGCCACCGCGTGGCGCTCCTGATTGGTCTTTTCGTGGGAATTTCCCTGATGGGCTACCTGGCCGCCACCCGGCTTCAGCTTTCGTACGAACTGGTCAAAATCCTGCCCGCCAGCGATCCGAATTACCAGATTTACGAGCAATTCAAGCAGCGCTACGGCGAAGACGGCAACGTGCTGGTGGCGGGGGTGGAAACCGAAAAAATGTACCAGCTTGATTTCTTTCAGGACTGGTACGATCTTACGCGCCGGATCAAGGCCACGCCGGGTATCAAAGACGTACTTTCCAACGCCAGCCTCTACGAAGTGGTACGCAACGACTCCCTGCGCCGCTTCGACTTCCAGCCCCTGCTCGCTCAAAAACCAACGACCCAGGCCGAGGTGGACCGCGCCCGCGTTCGTATCGCGGAACTGCCGTTTTACCGGGGCCTCGTCTTCAGCGATTCCGGCCAGGCCCACCTGATGGCCGTAACTTTTGACCAAAAGGCGTTGAACGACAAAAGCCGGATTGGCATCGTGCAGCGGATGAAGGCCGATTTCGAGGCCTTTGGCAAGGCCCACGATGTGCAGGTACACCTGTCGGGAATGCCTTACATCCGCACCCAGTACACGGCCACGGTGGTGCGCGAAATGATTTTGTTCCTCGTGTTGGCCGTGGTGGTGACGGGGCTGATTCTCGCCGCCTTTTTCCGCTCGTTCCCCATCGTGGGGTTTGCGCTGCTGGTGGTGCTGTCGGGGGTAGTGTTCAGCGGGGGGCTGATCGTGCTGCTGGGGTACAAAATTCAGTTGCTGCTGGGCCTGGTGCCGCCGCTGATCATCGTCATCGGCATTCCCAACTGCATTTTCCTGCTCAACAAATACCACGAGGAATTCGCCCGCCACGGCGACCAGCAGCGGGCGTTAGCCACGACCATCGAAAAAATCGGGCACACCACGTTTCTCGCCAACGTCACCACCTCCATCGGATTCGGGGTATTTATTTTCACGGGAAGCCAGTTGCTGGTGGAGTTTGGCTACGTGGCGGCCATCAGCGTGATGGTGACCTACGCCATTTCGCTGGTGTTCATCCCGATCGTGTTCAGCTACCTCAAGCCGCCCTCGCGAAAGCGCCTGCGCCACCTCGAAGGCAAGCGCACCACGGCCATTCTGCACTTCATCGAACGGCTGGTGCTGACCCGACGGCGGGTCATTTACGCGGTCATCCTGGGGCTGGTGGTGTTGGGCGGCATCGGCGCGGCGCGAATCAACGCCGTTGGGTACGTGGTGGACGACCTGCCCCGCAACAGCCCGATTTACAGCGATTTGAAATTCTTTGAAAGCCGCTTTCGGGGCATCGTGCCCTTCGAGGTCAGCATCGATGCCCAGCGGCCGGGCCGGGTGTTGAGTCTGCCCGTGCTGACCAAAATCCGGCGGGTGGAAAAGGAATTTGCCAAGTACCCGGAGTTTACCGAGCCGGTGTCCATCGTGCGGGCGCTCAAATTTCTCTACCAGGCCTACCGGGGCGGCGAGGCGAAGTATTTCGTGCTGCCGGGCATTGCCGAACTGAGCAAGATGCAGCAGTTTCAAACCAGCCTCGGCGGGGGGGCGAGCAAGCGCTACGCCAGTTTTCTCGACAGCACCCAGCGCTACACCCGCCTGAGTTTCCAGATGGCCGACGTGGGTACGGCCCGCACCACCGAATTGGTGCGGGAATTACAGCCCCGGATCGACTCAATTTTCAACTACGACGCCGAAGCCGGAAAAATGCTGACGGGCGCCAACCGCTACGAGGCCCGCATCACCGGCAACGGCGTGGTGTTTACGAAGGGCAACGATTACCTGCAAGGCAACCTCATCGAAAGCACCCTGCTGGCCATCGTGTTGATTTCCGGCATCATGTCGCTGCTGTTTCTCGACGCCCGGATGATCGTCATCGCCACGCTGCCGAGCTTGATTCCGCTGCTGATCACGGCGGGGATCATGGGTTTTTCGGGAATCGCGCTGAAACCCTCGACGATCCTGATTTTTAGCATCGCCTTCGGGATTTCGTCCGACGGCACGGCGTATTTCCTGACCCGTTACCGCGACGAGTTGAAACACCAGGGCCGCAGCGTGACCGAGGCCATCAGCCGCACGATTCTGAGCCAGGGGCTGAGTATGTTTTACACGGCCATCATCCTGTTCGCGGGTTTTTTCATCTTCACAGCCTCCGAATTTCGCGGGACCAAAGCCCTCGGTCTGCTCGTGTCGGTCACGTTGCTGATGGGCATGATTTCCAACCTCGTGCTGCTGCCCGCGTTTCTGATTGGGCTGGAGCGGCGGCGGGTGGGGAAAGACCCTTTGCCCGCCGTGAAATAGAACGAGTGCTTCAATTTTCTTCCGGTAAAATCCTACATTTACTTCCCGCAACACGGGTATTTGCCGGATGGATCGGATTCTACTCAATTCCCTTTTCCGCGATGAGGCGGCCCTCTGGAACGCCTTCCGGCAGGGCGATGCGGCGGCATTCGAGCAAATTTACCTTACTTACTCGGCGGCCTTGCTCAGCTACGGCAAGCGCCTCTGCCCCGACCACGACCGGGTTCGCGACGCCGTGCAGGACGTGTTCGTGGAAATTCACCAGCGCCGTTCCACCCTCCGCGACCTCGACACCATCAAGTTTTACCTTTTCCGGGTGCTGCGCAACCGCCTGTCTGGTTTGCAAAAAACGGATCCCTTTTTCCGGGCCGAATCCCTCGATGTTGAGGACTCGGAATTACTCAGTCTTCCTTTTGAAACGGCCCTGATCGACCAGGAAACGGATATCGATCAGGCTACTCGCCTCCGACGAGCCATCGCCGACTTACCCGCCCGGCAGCGCGAGGCGCTCACGCTGGCTTTCTTCCACGATTTCTCCAACGAAGAAATCGCGGAGTTGATGGGCATCAACCGGCAGTCCGTCCACAACCACCTCAACCGCGCCCTGGCGGCGCTGCGGGAGGGGTTTGGGGGAATGATGGTGGCGGTGGGATTAATGGTTGAACTGCTGGGTTGCCTGAAGCGATAGGGATGTAAGTACTTCAGAGAAAATAGTTTAGGTTATCAACGGTCCGCCGCTGCGGTTACTGGTTATTAGCGGCCCGCCGCTGCGGTTATTAAATTTTTGATAACCAGCGGTTTACAAGAAAAAAATAACCATTAACTGTTAACTACTTATTAAGCACCTGGCCCTTAGTTTCCCGACAGTAACACCCGGCTGTCATCCTGAGCTTGCGAAACGGTCCGCCGCTGCGGGACCTTTCAACTCTAACGTCCAGACTAATTTACCGGGACCCACTGGTAGCCTTCTGACTGGCTCCGGGGTTAGAGGCGAAAGGTCCCGCAGCGGCGGACCGTTTCGCAAGCTCAGGATGACAACTGTTTTTAACGGTTATGTTCGCAAGGTTAGAACCGGCCAAAAAAATTTCCCAAAAAAACAGAGTTGAAACCACCCACCCCACTCTATTGGGGGTAGAAAGTCTTTGTTTCGGATGAACTACCAACACTACCGCCGGGAAGAATTCGTGGCTGATTCGGCCTTTCGCCGCTGGGTTCAACAGCCCGACGCGGCCTCGGAAGCCTTCTGGGCGGCCTTCCTGCGCGATTACCCGGAGCAAACCGAGCCCATCCGGCAGGCCGCCGAAGTGGTTCGGCAACTGGCGCTGGCCACCGCTCCGGTGGCCCAGGAAACGCAGCCCGAAGAGCAGGAGGCGATCTGGCAAGCCATCCGGCAGCGGCTCGGGACCGAACCGGAGGAGGTTAAATCCGTTCCCACGCCCGTCCGGTGGCTCTGGGCTTGGACGGCAGCGGCGGCTTCGGTGGCCCTGCTACTCGGCTTAGGCTGGTGGGGACTGCGGGCTAAGTTGATGCCGGAAACGGGCGATCCTTACCCGCGCCTCGTGGCCCAAGCCGAGGTTTCGCTCGTGGAAAAAGTAAATGCCGGCGAAGGCCCGCTCACTGTCACCCTGCCCGATGGCAGTTCGGTGATTTTGCGAAAGGGGAGTCGGTTGAGTTATCCTAAAACCTTTCCCGCCCAAAAACGCGACGTGTACCTGACCGGCGAGGCGTTTTTTGAAGTGGCTAAAAACCCGCAGCAACCCTTTTTCGTGTACGCCAACGAACTGACCACGAAGGTGTTGGGTACGAGTTTCAACGTGAAAGCCTACCCCAACGACCGCGACGTAGTCGTGCAGGTGCGGACGGGCAAGGTGTCGGTCTTCACCCAGTCGGACCCGGATTTAACCGAAAAAGCCACCTCCCGTGAGTTGACCGGTATCGTGCTGACGCCCAACCAGCAGGTCGTTTTTGCCCGCGCCGAGGTGCGGCTGACGAAATCGCTGGTGACTCAACCCGCCGTGCTGAAATCGGCCCCGGTGGCCCGGTTCGTGTTCAACGCCGCCCCCGTGAGCGAGGTGTTCGCTGCGCTCGAGCAAGCCTACGGCATCGACGTGGTGTTTGACGAAGAAAGCCTCGCCGCCTGCCAACTCACCGCCGACCTGAGCGACGAGCCGCTGTTTGAGAAACTGACCATCATCTGCCAGTCCATCGAGGCCCGCTACGAAGTGCTTGATGCCCAGGTGGTGGTGTCGGGGAAGGGCTGTGGAAAATAAGTAGGGGCGGTGCTTGCCTCCGCCCTTTTCGCCGGTTAGTCAACAAGTTAGGGCGGAGGCAAGCACCGCCCCTACGTATTCAATTTCATCAAAAACCTCTATCACCTATGCACCCCTAACCCCGCCTTCCCCAAAAAAAAAGAAGTCAGCGATGTACCACCATCGCTGACTTCAGAAAATCCCCACCCACTTGCGACGTGACCCATCCCGAAAATCGGGATGCCGGGGAGGTTTTTGCCAATTTTTTCAAATCGTAAAACCGGTTCAAAACTATGAAAAAACGTGTATCGCCCCGCGATATCGGATGGGAACTTATGAAAGCATCCCTACTCCAACTCCTGCTGGCGGCCTTTTTCGCCACCGCTTCCTTCGCCACCGACGGGCAGGCGCAGGAAGTGCTCCAGCGCAAAATTACCGTGCAGGCCGCCGATAAAAACGTCAGCGCCGTGCTGGTTCGCATCGAACGGGCCGCCCAGGTGAAGTTTTCGTACAGTCCCAACCTGATCGGGGCAGGTCGGCGGGTGAGTCTGTCGGCCCTGAACCAACCGCTGTCCGACGTATTGAGTCGCCTGCTCAACCCCTTGAATTTGGGTTATCAGGTCGTTGGGAATCAAATCATTCTCACCCGCAACCCGGCCACGCCCGAGGCCACGTCGGAACCCCAGTCCGTCCCCAACGCCGAAGCAGCGGTACCCGTTTTCCCGGTCACGGGCCGGGTCACCGACGAGGCGGGCGCGGCCATCCCCGGCGCGACGGTGCGCCTCCGGGGCAGTGACAACGTGGGCACGACCACCAACGCGGAGGGCCGTTTTTCGCTCAATTTGCCCGACGGTACGGGTACGCTCGTGATTTCTTCGGTCGGGTACGTGGCCCAGGAACTGGCCGTGGGGAATCAGAGCACGCTGAACGTCAGCCTGAAAACGGATACGCAAAGCCTGGGTGAAGTGGTGGTGATTGGCTACGGCGCGGTGAAAAAGCGGGATCTGACCGGTTCGGTGTCGTCCATCAGTTCCAGTGACCTCAAAGCCCAGCCCATTTCTTCGTTCAATCAGGCCTTGCAGGGCCGGGTGGCGGGCGTGCAGGTGACGCAGTCGTCGAACGCGCCCGGCGGCGGCGTCAGCATTCGGGTTCGGGGGGGCAATTCGATTTCGGCCTCCAACGACCCGCTGTACGTCATCGACGGCTTCCCGGTCACGAATCCGGCCCCGGCCACCGGGGCCAACAACTCCGCGTCGTATCCCAACGTGCTGGCTTCCATCAATCCGAATGACATCGAATCGATTGAAATTCTGAAAGATGCGTCGGCCACGGCCATCTACGGTTCGCGGGGGGCCAATGGCGTCGTGTTGGTCACGACCCGCCGGGGCAAGGAGGGGCAATCGAGCGTGGATTTCGAGGCGTACTACGGCGTTCAGGAAATCACAAAACTGCTGGACCTCGCCACCGCTGAAGAGCACACGGCCCTGAAAAACGAGCAGCTTCGGAACCTGGGTTTTGCCGACCGGTACGGCAACGCAACGGGGGCATACCCCAAAAAACCGGCGGAGTACGGCGTCGGAACCAATTGGCAGAAAGAAATTTACCGCGTGGCCCCGATGCAGAATTACCAACTGTCTTTTTCGGGAGGAACCGACAAACTCCGCTACCTGGTGAGTGGGAACTACTTCAACCAGGACGGCATCGTGATGACGACCAATTTCAAACGCTACACGGCCCGAATCAACCTCGACGCGAACGTGAGCAAGCGGCTGAAGATTGGCACCAGCTTCACCATTTCCCGCAGCGACAACAACAGCGTCAACGAACTGGGTACGAACAGCGTCATTGGCGCTGCCCTGACCGTATCGCCCGCCAGTCCGGTGTACGACGCCACCGGGAACTGGCAGTTGCTGAACGTCGGGCCGGGTTCGGGTTTCAACCCCTATCCGAATCCGGTGGCGGTGGCCCGGACGACGACCAACCTGCTCATCAGCGACCGGATTCTGGGCAACGTCTTCGCCGACCTCAGCCTCGCACCGGGCCTGACCGCCCGAATCAGCGTGGGGGCCGACCTGTTGAGCACCCGGAAGAATATTTTCTACACCCCGCAGACGCTCATCGCCAACACCGTCAACGGGTACGGCAGCAACGGGACCTCGGGCAACCTCAACCTGCTCAACGAAAACACCGTGACCTACACCCGAACGCTGCAAAACCACGCCTTCGACGTGGTGGGCGGGGTGACGTTTCAGAGCAACCGGGAGGAACGCACCTACGCCGAGGCCCAGGATTTCCCGAACTACACGCTGGGTTCCAACAACATTGGGCTTGCCAACAAGCCCCTGCCTCCCACGGGTTCCGTGCAGGAATGGGGACTCAACTCGTACCTGGGGCGGATCAATTACCGGTTCAAAGACCGGTACCTGTTTACCGTCACGGCCCGTTTGGATGGGTCTTCACGCTTCGGGGCCAACAACAAATACGGCTTTTTTCCCTCCGGGGCGCTGGCCTGGCGGGTTTCCGACGAAGCCTTCCTGAAAACCAGTGAAGTCGTCAGCGATTTGAAACTGCGGGTGAGTTACGGCATCACGGGCAACGACGGAATCGGCCTGTACTCCTCGCTTTCGCAGTACGGCACCTCACGCACCGTTTTCGGCGACCAGGAGGTGCTGCTCACGCAGGCCTCCCGGATTGCCAACCCCGATTTGCGCTGGGAAAAAACGGCGCAGTTCGACGGGGGAATTGATGTTGCCCTGCTCAAAAACCGAATTCAACTGACCGCCGATTACTACATCAAAACCACCACCGACTTGCTGCTCGGCGTGGAACTACCCGCCACGACGGGCTTCACCAGCGTAACCCGCAACGTGGGCAGCCTGGAGAACCGGGGGTTTGAGTTGGGAATCACCACCGTCAACACCGAGGGCGCTTTTTCCTGGCGAACCAGTGGCAACGTTTCCTTTAACCGCAACAAGGTGCTGAAGCTGAACGAGGCCGACCAGTTTATCGTCAGTTCGACCTTCGGCACGGGCAATTCGGTCGTGCGCGTGGGCGAATCCATCGGCTCGTTTTACGGAAACGTCACCGACGGCATTTGGCAAACGACGGACGAAATCAAAGCCGCCGGCGCCATTGCCCGGGCCGGTGACCTGCCGGGGGCGCTGCGATTCAAGGACGTAAACGGCGACGGCATCTTCAACGAAGCCTCCGACCGCGCCATCCTGGGCAGTGGCCTGCCGAAAGCCATTTTCGGCCTGACCAACACCTTCGCGTACAAAGGCTTCGACCTCTCCGTATTCCTCCAGGGCGTGCAGGGGAATCAGATTTACAATTACACCCGTTTTGCCATGGAAGGCTCCGACCCCAGTGCCAACCAGCTTCGCACGGTGGTGGAAGGAGCCTGGCGCGCCGACAAACCCTCGAACACGCTACCCTCCGTCCGGCAGTGGCGCTGGACGAACACCAATTCGTTTTTCGTCGAAGACGGCTCGTTTCTGCGGGTTAAAAACGTTTCGCTGGGCTACCGGCTGCCCTTGAATTCCAAATTCATCAAACGAGCGAGGGTGTACGTGAGCGGCCAAAACCTGCTCACCATCAGCCAGTACCGGGGCTACGACCCCGAAGTCAACTCGGACTTCAACAGCAACACCAGCTACGGCGTCGACGTGTACGCCTACCCCGCCGCCCGCACAATTACCGTCGGAGCCTCGCTGTCTTTCTGAACCTCTTTACCGAACACACCGATGAAACTGAAAACGATTCTCCCGTTTACGCTGAGCCTGCTTTTTTTGGCAGCCTGTGAGAAAAACCTCGAAGAAGTACCCTTTAGTTTTTTTGAGGAATCCAACTCATTCCGCACCGCTGCGGATGCGACCTCGGCGGTGAATGCCGTGTACGACCGCCTGAAGGGCGTGTACGGCATGAGCATGATCAACCTGGCCGACCTCAACGGCGACGAAGGCGAAGTCCGGGGGGACAACGCCGGAGGAACCGAGATTGACAAAAACCTCTACAACAGCGGCACGGGGGTTTTCGATGGGTTTTACACCAACAGCTACCTCCTCATCGACCGGGCCAACCGGGTGATTGCAAACGTTCCGACCATCCCGATGGATGCCAAACTGCGCGACCAGATTGTGGGCGAGGCCAAATTTCTGAGGGCCATCGCGTACTTCAACCTGGTGCGGGCCTTCGGCGACGTGCCCCTGGTGACGGTTCCGGCCAGTGACGTCGTCAACGTCGCGCTTGCCCGCAGCCCCGCCGAACAAGTGTATCAGCAACTCCTCCAGGATTTACTGGAGGCCGAAAAAGTACTCCCGGTTCGGTTTACGACCGTTGGTGAAGTAGGCCGGGCCACGGCCGGGGTGGCCAAATCAATGCTGGCAAAAGTGTACCTCACGCGGAAGGACTGGGCCAATGCGGTGGCTAAATCGAAAGAAGTCATCGACTCGAAAACCTACAGCCTGGTGGCCGATTACCGGGAGGTATTTACGCCGGAGAAGGAGAACGGGCCGGAGCACATTTTCTCGGTTCAGTACAGTTGCACGCTGCCCCGCTACGGCAGCGACATGGCCGTGAATTTTGCCATCTTTTTCAGCTACCCCATCAACCTGATCGGGGGCAGTTACCAGGTAACGCCCACGCTTGCCGACTCGTACCTCAAAGGCGACTACCGCAAGGAGGTGACGGTGATTACCGAAAAGAAAATCGCGAACGGCACGGTAGTCGCTTCCCGAACGGGGCCGCACCTGGACAAGTACTGGGATCCGCTGGCCTGCGGGGCCGCCTCGGCGCGTAATAATTTTCTGGTGCTTCGCTACGCCGACGTGCTGCTGATGTACGCCGAGGCCCTCAACGAAGTGGGTGGCCCAACGGCGGAAGTCTACGCGGCCATCAACCAGGTTCGGGCGCGGGCCAGAAAAGGCATCGCCACCGCCGAACCCCAGGATTTGAAAACCCTGACCCAGGCTCAGTTTCGGGAGGCCGTGTTGCAGGAACGCAGTTGGGAGTTGTGCTTCGAAGGGCACCGCCGCTGGGATTTGCTGCGTACCGGTCGCTACCTCGACGTGCTGAAAAAGCAGGGCATCGCCACCGAAACCAAGCACCTGCTCTACCCGATCCCCTTGCAGGAGATCGACGTGAACCCCGCGCTGACGCAGAATCCGGGGTATTGAGGAAATGGGTAATTGGGTGATTGGTAAATGGGTGATTGGGTAAATGGGTAATTGGTTTTTTCTGGTACTGATTCGGCGGTCACGATTTTGTCTGGTCATCCATTGACCTGCTCACTACTTACCCAATTACCCATTTACCCAATTCCCCCGGCGCGAATCTATCCCCTTCAAAGTTTTTCTTGCCTTCACCCAAGCGCTTGACACCAGGCGGCCTGGGTGTCGATTGCCCGGATTTTTTTAAACCGCTATCCCGTTTTGTCATGAAAATCAACCGATTCGTTTTCGGAGCCGTCCCCCTGCTGGCGGCGGCGCTCCTGCTCGTTCCTCAGTTTTCAACGAGCCAGATTCTTTCTTCCGTGGGTTCGCCCAACGCCGTTACGTTTACCAATACCCCCGCCGCCAACGTCACCCTGTCGCCGGGGCCTTCGTTTGGTGCCTTGTTCTCGCCAAACTGTGCCTTCGCTTCGGGGGGCACGTTTACCCAGGCGGCGACCGCCTATTCCGCCGCCCTGACCACCCGAATCGGTACGAAAATCCTGCCCGCTGCCGGTTACAAGTTGAACGTCACGGCCATCCGGCTGAAAGTGCAGGGGCCGGTTGGCTCGCCCGTCAAGTACCGAATCGCCTATTCGCTGGACGGAGGCACCACGGTAGCCAGCACCAACGGCACGGATCTGGCTCCCGCCCAAACGGGTTGTGCCTCGGACATGGGGAGCAACACCGCCGAAGTGGTCTGGGATATGCCCGATTTTGAGGTCACCAACACCACGAACGGCCTGGTGGTGCGGGTGTATTTTTTTGATGCCGCCGGGGGCCGGGCGGCCTACGCCACCAATTTGACGGTGGATGGCACGGTTCAATCGCTCACGGCTCAGGTGCCGCCCAACACCGGCCCGGCGACGAACCATTACCTGTCTTCCAGCCTGGGGGACGACAGCTACACGGACGTGCAGGCGCAAAATCCGGCCACGCCCTGGAAAACGCTGGCGAGGCTGAATGCCTATTTGCCCCATTCAAACCCCGGTGACAGCATCCTGTTCGCCCGTGGCAATACCTTCGACGGCACCATCACGATGGTCAAACCCGGTACGGCGGGCAAGCCCATCGTGTTTACGGCCTACGGAACGGGCAGAAACCCGGTAATCAACGGCGCGACGACCCTGAACGGCTGGACCCAAACGTCGCCCAATTTGTGGGAAACGACCTGTGCTTCCTGCGAAGCGGCCACGCCGACGGCGCTTTTCATCGACGGCATCCCGCAGGGCATGGGGCGTTGGCCCAACCTCAGCGCCGCAAACAAAGGCTACCGAACCATCACCTCGGCCTCCGGTTCCAATCAGATCGCCGACAGCGGGTTGGGCGGGGCCTCGCCTCCAACCACCAACTGGGTCGGCGCGGAGGCGGTGGTGCGAACCCGGGCCTACCTGCTCGACCGGCTGCGGATTTCGGCCCAAAACGGAAACAGCCTGAGCTTCGCAACCAACACCACCAACAACCTCCTGACGGGTTTCGGCTATTTTATTCAAAACCACCCCAGCACGGTCGACAGCCAGGGGGAGTGGTTTTTCAACCCCTCCACCAAAAAAGTTACGCTCTACTCCGCCGCCGATCCCAACGCCCGGCGCATCGAAGTACCCCAGGTGGGAACGTTGGCAACGGCCACCAACCTGGGCTACCTCACCATCCGTTCGCTGACGTTTAGCGGAGCCAAAACCGCCGCGCTGTCGCTGAGCGGCCTCACCAACTTTGTTTTTTCGGAAAACCAGATTTTGGCTTCCGGGATCGACGGCTTGCAGCTTGCTTCGGGGGTAAATGCCAACATCACCATCGAAAACAATTTCATCAACCAGTCCCAGAGCAAAGCGCTCCGTTGCATTGCCTGCACCAACGCCGTGGTTCGGGGCAATACGATGAACAACTCCGGGACGATCGCGGGCATGGGTGCCAGTGGCAACGGCACCTACGGCGGCATCGGCATCACAGGGTCGGATTTGCTCATCGAAAACAACCGGTTCGACAGCACGGGCTACGTCCCGCTCGGATGGAACGGCAGCAACGTGTTGATCAAAAATAACGTGGTCACTAATTTTTGCTACCTCAAAGACGACGGCGGCGGCATCTACACGCAGTCGTTGGGGAATTTCAGCAACCGCAAGATCACGGGGAACATCATCCTGAACGGCCCCGGTGCCCCGGAAGGGTCGGGTATCTACACCATCGGCGCGGGCATTTACATGGATGATTTCTCCCCCAATGCCGAACTAACGGACAACACGATAGCCGGGTGTGATTTTGGCGTTTACCTGCACAACTCAGGGACCATCACGCTGCGCAACAACACGCTGTACGACCACGAGTTTTACCAAATCTGGTTTAAAGGTGACCTCCAAACCCCCGGTTACCTGATTGAAAATTACACGGTTGAGGATAACGTTTTCGTCTCCCCCCGAAACCTGCAACGGCTGTACGATTTCATCACGCCGGTCAACAACTTCGATCGGATCGGAACCTTCGACGCCAACTACTACGTCCGCCCCAGGGATTCCACGCTGTCCATTTTGGTCGAAGACTATCCGGCGGGCGTTCGGACGCGCCGCTTCGCGGATTTAGCGGGCTGGCAAACCGTGTTCGGCCAGGATTCATCCTCGAAAAGCACGGTGGTTCCTTACGCCCCCTACACGGTCAACAGCGAGCAGGCAAACCTGGTCACCAACGGCACCTTCGATACCGGCTCGGCGGGCTGGACGCTCACGTCTTCGACGGGCAACGCCACCGTAGCGGTGGACAACGCGGCGGTGTTGGACGGGAACAGCCTGAAGGTTTCGTTCAGCGCGAATTCCACGGCCAGCAGCGTACCCGCCGCGAAACTCGCCTACGCCATCGGCCCGGTCACCGCCGGGAAGCATTACCGACTCAACTTCAGCACGATCGGGTCGACGGCGAACCGGACCATCCTCGCGTACCTGCAAAGCCCGGCCAATGCCGATGCGTCCCTGCGGCGACCCTTGAAACTACAACCCACGCGCGACAACTACGAAGTGTTGCTGACGGCCACATCGACCCTGGCGGCCTGCAACCTGGTATTCGTGGTGTTCGAGCAGCCCGCCCTCGCGTCCTTCCACCTCGACAACGTGGAGTTCCGGGAAGTGGAAGTGACCTTTCCCAACCCCGACGACCACATCCGGTTTGTCTATAACCCCAGCGCCGCCCCGCAAACCTTTTCCCTAGACGGGGCCTACAAAAACGCCCGGCAGCAGGAATTCACCGGCTCGGTGGTCGTGGCTCCGTTTGCCTCCCAGGTGTTGTTCAAACAAACCGAAACGACCTACACCCTCACGGCGGAAAGCGGGGTAACGCTCACCCAGGGCCAAACCCGCAGCGATACCATCGCCACCGTCAGCCCGTCGGGGCTGCCGACCACGGTCACCGTGACGGCCTCGGCCTCCGCCAACGGGGTGAGCCTCGCCAACGTGCAACTCAATCCCGCCACGGGCCTCGTTACCGCCGAGGTGACGGCCACCTGTTCGGCCACCAACGCCACCTTCACCCTGACGCTCAACGGCGCCACCGCCCCGACGGCTCAACTTGCCGTGACGGTAAACCCGCTGACGCTCACGGCCAGCCTGACCGGAACGGCTACCCTGTGCGCGGGTTCTTCGACGACCCTCGGTTTCAGCGGCACGCCCAACGCCACGGTGACGTACACCGTCAACGGCGGCAGCAACCAGACCATCCTGCTCGACGGCAGCGGCGCGGGCAGCGTTTCGACGGGCAGCCTGACGGCCAGCGCCACCTACGCCCTCGTCAGCGTCAGCCTCAACGGCTGCTCGCAAGCCGTCAGCGGTTCGGCCACCGTGACCATCAACGCCCTGCCGACGGCCTCCCTCAGCGGGGGCGGCACGGCTTGCGCGGGCAGTGCGGTGGCGGTGAGTTTTTCGGGCACGCCCAACGCCACCGTCACCTACACCGTCAACGGCGGCAGCAACCAGACCATTCTGCTCGATGGCAGCGGCGCGGCCAGCGTTTCGACGGGCAGCCTGACGGCCAGCGCCACCTACGCCCTCGTCAGCGTCAGCCTCAACGGCTGCTCGCAAGCCGCCAGTGGTTCGGCCAGCGTCACGGCTGGGACGGCGACGTTCAGCGGTTCACCAACCCTGGGCGGCACCCCGCTCACGGCGGGTCAGCATTTCACGCTCACCTTCGCCACCACCACCGACTGCCCCTTTCCAGCGGGCAACGTCTTCACGGCCCAACTCTCCGATGCCGGGGGGAATTTCACCAGTCCCGTCAACCTGGGCGTGGTCAACCCCGGCACCACCTCCCTGACCCTGCCCGCCGCCACCGCCCCTGGCGCGGGGTACCAAATCCGAATCGTTGCGAGCAATCCGGGGCTGACTTCCGCGTCAAGCGCCGCCTTTGCCGTGGCCGGGCTGAGTTCGTTGAAAGTCCTCCACCAGGACGGGGACAACGGCCAGCTCACCAACAACCAGCTTAAGCCGAATTTACAGTTGCGCAACACCGGCTTGGCGGCCATTCCCTACCCGGAGTTGAAGGTCCGCTACTGGTTCACCTCCGAAAATCACGCCGCCCTCAACACCTGGATGGATTACGCCCAGGTCGGCAATGGCAACGTGACCATGACCTACGTTCGCCTGACGCAACCCCGGCAAGGGGCCGACGGCTACGTCGAGTACGCCTTCACCACCGGGGCGGGGAATCTGGCGGCGGGGGGCAATTCCGGCCCGATTCAATCGCGGATTGCCAAGCAAAACTGGACGAACTTCAACGAGGCCGATGATTATTCCTTTGCGGCCAATTCCGCCTACACCGAAACGGGCAAGATTACGCTGTATCGTCAGGGACAATTGGTGTGGGGCACCGAACCGGCGCTGGTTCCGGCCCTGGTGGAGTTGACGGTGCAGTCGGAAAACAAAAACGGCAATCCGGCCACCAACACCATCAGCACGTTTCTGAAAATCAACAACACCGGCAACGTGGCGGTGGCCTACAAAGACCTGAGCGTGCGCTACTGGTTGAGCACCGAAGGCCCCCAGGCGCTGAATTACTGGGTGGATTACGCCGAACTGGGTAACGGCAAGGTAAAGGGGCAGTTTACCCGGCTTTCGCCCCCGCGAACGGGAGCCGATGCGTACTTTGAACTTAAAATCGACTCGACGGCGGGGACGTTGTTTCCCCTGAGTACCAGCGGCAACATCCAGTACCGGCTGGCGAAAGCCGATTGGTCGGCTTTCAACGAAACCAACGACCATTCCTACCGCCCCGCCGGGCCGATTGCCAACAACGACCACCTCACGCTCTACTACCAGGGACAATTGCTCTACGGCATCGAACCCCCGGCGGGTAGCAATCGGTTGGCTGCCGAGGGCGGGGAAGGGTTACGGGTGGTGGTCAGCCCCAATCCAACCGACGACCCGATGCGCATCCAGGTCACCGGTGCCGGGGAGGAACCCCTGACGGTGGAACTGCTCAACGCGGCGGGTCAGGCCCTTCGCTCGCAGTCGTTTCGGCGGGCGGGAACCGAGGAAGTACTTCGCTGGAGACTGCGCGACCAGCCGCCGGGCTTGTACCTGATTCGGGTCACGACGCCGAGCCAGCGCCAGACCGTCAAGGTCGTTCATTGAGAAGCTGTTTGAGTTAATTTTTCGGACTGCAAATGGTGCTTTTGAACGGAAACGGCGGTTACAAAATCCTCATTTAGCGCTGCTAAACTCCGGTTTTGCAACCGCCGTTTCCGTTCAAAATCCCTCATTTTCGTTTCCAAAACCTTAACTCAAACAGCTTCTGAGCATTTCATAGGTTTGGCAGCAGAGGCTTCGCCGGTGGGTGGAGCCTCTCTTTTTCAATCGGCCAGGGGTAAATGAAGACGTACCGAAGGCTTTATTTTTGAAAAATAAGGTGTAAAAACCGGCTGAGTCGATTGTTATTTCTTCCTGCTGACCGAAGTTTTGTCAACCCAATCCGCCCGTTTTCCCCGCCTCTTCCTGCCATGAGAATTTCTATTTTATCCTGCTGGGTGTTGCTGTCCGGTTGCTTTTCCCCCTTGTTCGGCCAACCGGCGACAACCTCCTACGACATCATCGTCTACGGTGCCACGCCCGCCGGCATCACGGCGGCCATTCAGGTGGCCCGGATGGGCAAAACCGTCGCCCTGCTCGAACCTTCCCGCCACCTGGGCGGCATCGTGGTCAACGGCTTGGGCGGTACCGACATCGACAACCACGGTGATTTCCAGAACAGCCCCGCCGTGGGTGGACTGGCGCTTGAGTTTCACCGGCGCATTGCGAAATCGTACGGAAGACAGGAAGAATTTGAAACGGTTTTGAAAACCAAAACCAAGCTACCCGGCATTTGGCGCTTCGAGCCGCACGTGGCGGAAGCCGTCATCAAATCTTGGGTATCCGAACACAAAATCGCGGTTTTTTACGAAAGCCGCCTGAGTGAGGCGAAAAATGCGGTGCGTAAAAAAGGCACGGTGATTGACGAAATTCACCTCGAAAACGGGCGGGTTTTTCAAGGAAAGGGTTTCATCGATGCCACCCTCGAAGGCGATTTGCTCCACGCCGCCGGGGTGTCGACGGTCATCGGGCGGGAGGCGAATGCGGTGTACGATGAAACCAAAAACGGCATTCGGACTGTGACCGACCACGCCCAGTTTGTCGTAAGGGTGGACCCGTACCGCAAGCCCGGTGCCCCGGCCAGCGGCGTGATTCCGACCATCCAGGACGAACCCCTCGGCACCCCCGGCGCGGCCGATAATCACCTGCAAGCCTACTGCTTTCGGATGTGCCTGACGCGGGATTCGGCCAACCGGATTCCCTTCCAGAAACCCGCTGGCTACGACCGGGCGCAGTACGAAATTTACCTGCGCTACGAGCGGGCGGGCGGCAAACTCTACCAACCCGCCGTGAGCATCCCCAACGGGAAAACCGACCTGGGGGCCTGGCACGACCTCTCGCACAACCTCTACGGCATGAATGTGGCCTACCCTGGCGGCAGCTACGCCGTCCGTCAGCGGGTATTCGACCAGCACAAAACCTTCACCCAGGGGCTGTTTTACTTTCTCGTCTACGACCCGGAAGTCAGCCCCGGCACCCGCAGCGCCTGGAGCCGCTGGGGGCTGTGCCGCGATGAGTTCGTGGACAACGGCGGCTGGCCCCGCGAGTTTTACGTCCGCGACGCCCGGCGGATGGTGTCGGATTTCGTGATGACCGAACACCACACCCGGCGGGAGTCTCCGAAGGGGATCGAAGACCCCGTGGCCGTGGCCTACTGGCCGCCCGACGTGCATTCGGTGCGCCGCATCGTCCGCGAGGGCGCGGCCTACAACGAAGGCTTCGTGTTCGGTGGCAACACCTGGCGACCCTTCGGCATCGCCTACCGCAGTCTGGTGCCGAAGGCGGCGGAATGCACGAATTTGCTCACGCCTACCTGCCCTTCGTCGAGCCACATCGCCTTCGGGGCCATTCGAATTGAGTTTACGTTCATGGCGATGGGCCAGGCCTGCGGCGCGGCGGCGGTGCTGGCGCTGACTGAGAAAACGGGCGTACAGGGGGTGAACTATGGGCAATTGAAAGGCCAGTTGCTCCGGGACGGGGCGGTGCTGGATGCGTCGGTGGTCGGGATGCCGGAGTAGCTTCGGTTTCCCCGGCTCGGTCGGCGCGGGAAACCGGCAGAAAACCGTTGAAACGGTTTCTCCAAATTACCCTGTTTCGCATCAATCCCACCACTCAAGTGCTGGGCTGATCATCTACGTCCGGCTCTCCTGCCGCGTATTTCCCGGAATACCCGTACTTTGTCGGGGAATTGTCAAACCCTCGCCCCTCCTTGAACGCCCCGGAACCTACCGACACCGCCCTGTGGGAAGCCTTCAAACAAGGCGACCAGCGGGCGCATTCGGAACTGATGAACCGCCACTACCGGCCCCTGTACAGCTACGGCACCAAACTCAGCGTCGACAAGGAACTCGTCAAAGACTGCATTCAGGACGTTTTTCTGGAACTCTGGCAGCGGCGCGAGGCAATTGCCGCCGCCGAATCGCCCCGGTTTTATTTGCTCCGCGCCTTGCAGCGCCGGATTCACCGGCAGCTAACCCGCCATTCCCCCTTCAACCAGGCCGATGAACTGGACGAAAACGCGGCGTTCGAGGTGGAACTGAGCGTCGAAAGCACCCTTATTCAGCACCAGGAACAGGCCGAGCGCTCCCGGCAGGTGACGGCGCTGCTCGAAACGCTGTCGCCCCGCCAAAAACAACTGATTTACCTTCGCTTCTTCCAGGAACTCGACCACAGCGAGATTGCCGGATTGATGCAGATTTCCCACCAGTCGGTGTACAACCTGTTGCGCGAGGCCCTGCTCCGCCTCCGCCAACTGGGGCGGGGGGCGCTGCTGCTGGGGCTGTTTTTTTGGTTGGGGTAATTCACCGCCGCAAAACCCCCACCTCCAACCCCCTAAAGGGGGCTTTTCGTAGCGAGAATTTCCAGGCAGGAAAGCCCCCTTTAGGAGGTTGGGGGTGGGGGTTTTGCGGGCGACTCAAAATTTTTTTCACAAAATTCAGTAGAATCCCCGGTGCCCGGTTTCTTCCTCGTTGAACCAGCACCGGCATGGAACCCTACGCAACCTACGAACTAACCGACTTCCTGCTCGACGACCCCTTCGTCGAGTGGGTGCGGCACCCCACGCCCGCCATGGACCGCCAGTGGCAGGACTGGCTCCGGCAACACCCCCACCAGGCTCCGGTGGTGGAACAAGCCCGCTACCTGCTCCAGCACGTGGTGGTACACGAGCAACTCCCGACGGACGCCGAGGTGCGGGCGGCGCTTGAACCCATCGAAAACCAAATTGCGGAAGAAACGGATCGGGTGCGCCCCCTCGGTCGGCGCATCGGGTGGTCGGTGGCCTGGAAAGCCGCCGCAGCAGCGGTGTTGGTACTCGGCATCGGCTGGTACGTGGTTTCAACCCAAAAAACGGAACGTGCGGGGTCTTCAGAAACCGCCCTCGTCACCACGGACGAAGCGGGGGCGGTCGTCCACGAAAACCGCAGTCAAACCCCGCTTTCGCTTCGCCTGCCCGACGGCAGCCAGGTTCGGCTTTCGCCGAAGAGCCGGGTTCGGTTTCCCCGGCAGTTCGCGGCGGCGGTGCGGGCGGTCGATTTGACCGGAGAAGCATTTTTCGATGTCGTGAAGAATCCCCGCCAGCCCTTCGTCGTCCACACCGGCAACGTCAACGTGAAAGTGCTCGGTACCAGTTTCACCGTCCGGGCCTTCCCAAGTGACCGAACCGTAAACGTGGCCGTCAAATCGGGCAAGGTGGCCGTTTCCAAAGCCCAGGCGGCGGGCAAGGCCGACGACCCCGGCGTGTTGCTGACGCCCAACCAGCAGGTTACTTTTTCAACGGCGGACGACGTGTTTCGCCGGGCGCTGGTGGAAGCGCCGGTGCTGGTGGATGCCCAAACGAAGGAAGCGGATTTTGTTTTTCAGGAAACGCCCGTCGCCGAGGTGTTTGAACGCTTGCAAACGGCCTACGGCGTCACCATCGACTTCGACCGGAAAGGACTCCAGCACTGCACCGTCACCGCCCGACTCAGCGATGAGTCCATGTACCAGAAGCTGAACCTGATTTGCCAGGCCATCGGGGCCACCCACGAAACCGTCGGCACGCAGGTTGTGATTCATGCTTCGGTGCCGTGTGAGGCGGATTAACTGATGTTAGGCCAACGAAAACCTTTCTCAGCGCGTCATTGCGAGCGGAGGGTGAAAAAACGAGTAAAACGAGGTTTTTCACCCGGAGCGCGGCAATCCCCTCCCGGAGACCAAAATAGTTTTGGGAAAGAACCAGACTCAGCTAAAACTCTCTTGTCTTCGGGAGGGGATTGCTTCGCTCCGGTATTCAGATTTCGTTTCACTTATCTGAATACCTCCGCTCGCAATGACGCGCTGGGTAGGTTTTACCTAACATCGGTGCTTATTCTATTTTACCACTACCCCTCTAAACCCAACTCACCCATGCCCAACCCCCTCCCCAAAATTTCCTAAAAAAAAGAGCCGACCGTGGTACCAGCACGGTCGGCTCGGAGTGCCCCCCGTTGGTGTTTTCCGGTTCGGCGACCGGCGGGGGAGTCTTTGTCTTTTCGCAACAAAAACAACCAAAAGTATGTCAAACCTCTTTATCGTCCAACTCTGGAAAGTCATGCGATTCACGGCGTTTCAACTCGGCCTGGCCTTGCTTTTCGCTGGACTCTCCCACGCGACGGATTCCGCCGCGCAGCAGGCGCTCGACAGCCGCGTGAGCCTCGATTGCCGGGCGCAATCCATCAAGAGCGTGTTGCGTTTGCTGGAAAAAACCGCCAACGTGCAGTTTCTCTACAGCGCCCAGCGGATCCGGGCCGAGCGCAAAATCACCGTCGAAGCCCGCAACGAACGCCTCGGCGACCTGCTCGACCGGGTGCTCAAACCCCTTGCCATTCAGTACAGCATCACGGGTCAGCAAATCGTGCTGAGTGTGCAGGAACGCGGAGCGGTTTTGCCAAATTCCGACCTGAATCCGGAGGCCAGCCCGCCCAGCGCCCCGGCCTTCGCCGTCTCGGGTCGGGTGTCGGACGAAACAGGCGCGGCCATTCCCGGCGCGACGGTGCGGCTGAAAGGCAGCGACAACGTAGGCACGACCACCAACGCCGAAGGCCGGTTTTCGCTCAATTTGCCCGATGGTTCGGGCACGCTCCTGGTCACTTCGGTCGGGTACGTGGCGCAGGAACTGGCCGTGGGTAACCAGACGACGATCAACTTCACCCTGAAGGCCGACACCAAGGCGCTCGAAGAGGTGGTCGTGGTCGGCTACGGCACCGTGAAAAAATCCGATCTGACCGGCTCGGTGGCGAAAGTGGGCGAGGCGGCCATCAAGGCCACGCCCATCGCCTCGCTCGACCGCGCCATGCAGGGCCGGGCCGCCGGGGTGCAGGTGACGAGCAACTCGGCCCGGCCGGGCGGCGGGGCCACCATTCGCATCCGGGGTTCCGGCTCAGTGAACGCCTCCAACGACCCGCTCTACGTCATCGACGGTTTCCCGACGGGCAACCTCAATTCCATCAACACCGACGACATCGAGAGCATCGAGATCTTGAAAGATGCTTCAGCCACGGCCATTTACGGCTCGCGCGGTTCCAACGGCGTGGTGCTGGTCACGACCAAACGCGGCAAAACGGGCCGGGCCGTGGTGAGCTACGACGGCTACTACGGCGTACAGTCGGTGCGGCGGCAAATTCCGCTCTTAAACGCCCGGCAGTTCGCCGACTTCGTGGATGAGGGCCGGGTCAACGCGGGCAACAAGCCCTACTTCGACGGCACCGCCGCCGACCGTCCGTTGCCGGCCACCCTCGACGAGGGCACGAACTGGCAGGATTTGGTGCTGCGCGAAGCCCCGATTCAAAGCCACCAACTCGGCGTGTCGGGCGGCACGGACAAAACCCGCTACGCCGTTTCGTTCGGGTACTACGGGCAGCAGGGCATCGTGCTCAATTCCGATTTCAAACGCTACACCCTCCGCGCTAACCTCGACAACGACGTGACCTCGCGGCTGAAAGTGGGCCTGACCATCCAGGGCGCGTACACGACGGGCAACAACGCCCGCACCGAAGTAGACGGCAACGGCGGCGGCGGCGTGACGAGTGCGGCGCTGAGTTATTCGCCCACCTTTCCCGCCTACAACCCCGACGGCAGTTACTACAAAAATCAAGGCTCGCTCAACGGCTACACGGTGGACAATCCGCTGGCGGTTGCCAACGAAATCATCAACCCGGCCTCGCTCGTTCGTTTCCTGGCCAATTCGTACCTCGATTACAAAATCATCGATGGGTTGACTTTTCGGGCCAGCTTCGGCACCGATTTGCAAAGCAGCAAATCCAATCGCTACACCACCCGACTGGCCCAGGCTGGGGCGAGCGTGGGCGGCGGCGGTTCGGTCGGGGCGGCGCAGAGCGTCAACTGGCTGAATGAAAACACGCTGAATTTTAGCCGACAACTCAGCCCGCTCCACAACGTGAGCGCCCTGATTGGCTACACGATTCAGGGTTTGACCACCGAAGACGTGACGGCCAATGCCAACACGTTTTCCGACGATTTTTCGCTTTTTAACAACCTGGGGGCCGGTTCGTCGCTGGTCGCGCCGAGCACGGGGGCCAGCGACTGGCGGCTGATTTCGTACCTGGCCCGCGTCAACTACGGCTTTGCCGACCGCTTTCTGCTCACGTTCACCGCCCGGCGCGATGGCTCCAGCCGGTTTGGGCCGAACAACAAATTCGGGTTTTTCCCCTCCGGGGCGTTGGCCTGGAAGATCATCAACGAGAAGTTTTTGAAAACCCAGCGCCTCGTGTCGGATGCCAAACTGCGGCTGAGCT
This sequence comes from uncultured Cytophagales bacterium, assembly GCA_964244295.1. GTDB lineage: Bacteria > Bacteroidota > Bacteroidia > Cytophagales > Spirosomataceae > JAJAZB01. The sequence goes on along the minus strand of CAXTIG010000020.1, from coordinate 41,744 downwards.
ACGGGCTGTCGGGCAACCAGGAAATTGGCAACTACCGCTACCTCGCCAACATCGCCTCGACGCCCTACGTGCTGGGCGGTGCCCTGCAATCGGGCGCGAGGACGGAGGGTATCGCCAACCCGGATTTGCGCTGGGAAAAAAACGCGCAGTTCGACGCCGGGCTGGACCTGAGTTTTTTCAACAACCGCCTCCAACTCAGCGCCGATTACTACATCAAAACCACCTCCGATTTGCTCTTCAACGTGGGCGTGCCTACCTCGTCGGGCTTTTCGACGACCCTGAAAAACATCGGCAGCGTGGAAAACCGGGGCTTCGAGTTGTCGCTCAGCACGGTCAACGTGGACAAAAAAGGTTTCCGCTGGACCTCGGATTTCAACCTGACGTTCAACAAAAATAAAATCCTGACCCTCGACGGGCGGCAGGAGTTCACGACCGGCACCGACGCGGTGATTTTTGCCACCAGCGTTAACCCGATTTTGCTGCGGGTGGACAGTCCGCTGGGCAATTTCTTCGGGCGCGTCACCGACGGCATTTTCCAGAACCAGGCCGAAGTGGACGCCTCGGCCCAGAAAACGGCCAAACCCGGCGACCTGCGCTACGTAGACCGCAACGCCGACGGCACCATCAACGACCTCGACCGCGACGTTATCGGCAACGCCAATCCCGATTTTTTCGGCGGGTTCAACAACACGGTTGAGTTCAAAGGACTGGAGCTGAACGTGTTCGTGCAGGGCAGTTACGGCAACGAAATCCTCAACTACGGCACCTTCGATTTGCTCAACCTGACGGGCGGCAACAACCAGTCGGCCCGGGCGCTCGACCGCTGGACGCCCACCAACCCGAGCAACGAAATTCCGCGCGCTACCCTGACGGGCGGTGCCCGGATTCTATCGAGTTTTCAGGTCGAAGACGGCTCGTACCTGCGCTTCAAAAACATCTCGCTCGGCTACAACCTGCCCAAGCCGCTGCTCGGTCGCCTGGGTCTGAGCGGGGCGAAAGTGTACGTAGCCGCGCAAAATTTCATCACCCTGACGAAGTACACCGGCTACGACCCCGAAGTGAACCGCTACGGCTCCTCGTCGCTCAGCCAGGGCTTGGATTACGGCGCGTACCCGGCGGCGAAAACGGTGCTGGTGGGGTTGAATTTGAAGTTTTAAAAGACAAGTCCCCAAAAAGCCCCCCAACCCCCGAAGGGGGCTTAATCCTCCTAAAACCTTTTTTTTTACAACATGAAATTACTTACTCATCTGCCTCTTAAATTCCCCCTTCGGGGGTTAGGGGGCTTGGCTTTGGTTGTGTGTATTCTGGCCTGCGAAAAAAGCCTCGACCTCTCGCCCGTCACCAACCTGACCAACGTCACCTACTACAAAACCGCCGACGACGCCCGCGCCGCCCTGGGAGCCTGCTACGCCGCCATCGCCAACCTCGACCCCAGCATCGACATGACCACCGCCGACGACGCCGTTCCGTTCCTGACCGGGGCCGCCGACCGCCCGCAATTGTGGCGCTACAACCTCACGCCCTCCAACTCGCTCATCGGCGTGTTTGCCGGGTCGTATGGGGGCATCAACCGCTCCAACACGGTCATCGACCGGCTGCCGGGCATCGCGATGGACGAGACGCTGAAAAAACGCTACGTGGCCGAGGCCAGATTCCTGCGGGCCAACCACTACTTCAACCTCGTCCGCCTGTACGGCGACGTGCCCATCGTGACGGGGGAAACCGCCTCGCTCGAAGGCCTGGCCGTGCCCCGCGACCCGGTCGACAAAGTCTACGAACTCATCGAGGCCGATTTGAAGGAAGCCGAAAGTACGCTGCCCAAAAGCTACACCGGCGTCGACGTGGGCCGGGCTACCCAGGGCGCGGCGAAGGGACTTTTGGCGAAAGTGTACCTCACGCGGGCGGGTACCACCAAAGGTTCGCCGCTCTGGGCGCAGGCCGCCGCCAAAGCGAAGGAAGTCATCGACGGGGCCACGTACGACCTCTACGCCAATTTTGCCGACGCCTTCGCGCTCACGGCGCGGGGCGGCAAGGAGAATATCTTTGAAATTCAGTTCCTCACCGACGTGCGCGGCCACAACCTGGGCCGGGGCTACGGCGTGCGCTCGGCCCCGATTTACCCGGCGGGCGGCGCGGGCATTGCGCGGGTGTCGCCCAGTTTGTTCAACGCCTACACCGATGCCGACAAACGCAAGGCCGTGACGTTTATCACCTCGTACACCTTCAACGGCGTCACGACCAACCTGTCCATCTCCGACCCCGACCCGACGAAGGGAATTTATTTCCAGAAACTCTGGGACAAAACGGCCAAAACCAACGGCGGCGAAGGCACCAGCGTCCCGATTCTGCGCTACGCCGACGTGCTGCTCATTTTTGCCGAAGCGCAGAACGAAGCGGGCAATGGCCCCAACGCCGAAGCCTACGCCGCCCTCAACCGGGTCCGCACGAGGGCGGGGCTGGCGGCGGTATCGGGCCTGAGCTACCAGCCTTTCAAGGAAGCCGTGTGGCTGGAACGGCGGTTGGAACTGGCCTTTGAAAACTCCCGCCGCTTCGACCTCGTCCGCACGGGGCGGCTGCTCGACGCGGTGAAGGCCGAAAACAGTTTTGCCCGCAACGCCACCATCCAGCCCTTCCACGTGCTGCTGCCCATCCCGCAGAGCGACCGCGACGCGAACCCGAATCTGACGCAAAATCCGGGGTATTGACCTTGAGTTGAAAATTGAAAGTTGAGAATTCTCAATTCTCAATTCTCAACTCAAGGTCAGTGGCACTATCATTCAAATCCATTTTCCATGAACCGACAGGAATTCTTAAAACAATCGGCCCTCCTCTCGGCGGGCGCGTTGCTCGCTCCCCACCTCGTCCGCGCCACGGGCAAACCCGCTCCCACGATTCTGTTCGTCTCCGGCTGGCAGGACGTCAACATCGGCGACATCGCCCACACGCCGGGCCTGATTGCGCTGCTCAAAAAGCGCCTGCCCAACGCCACCCTGATGCTTTGGAAACGGAGCAAAAGTCAGATGGTGGAGGACATGCTCAAAAAGCACTACCCCGACCTGCGGGTGATTCACGGAGCCGTGGACAAAGACTTCGCCCCGCAGAGCGAGGACGTGAAGCAGGCGTTCCAGACCGCCGATTTTTTTCTCCACGGCTCGGGGCCTTCGCTGGTGGCGCAGGATTACCTCGAATCCTGGCACCGCCAGACCCGGAAACCCTTCGGCGTGTTCGGCGTCACGATTCAGGACGTCACGCCCAGCCTGAAAGTCCTCTTGCCCAACGCCGCGTTTGTGTTCACGCGGGAAACGGCCTCCGTCGGGCGGCTGAATGCGGCGGGTTTAACGGGAAAACACATCGCCTTTGCCCCCGACGCCACCTTCGCCCTGACGATTCAGGACCGGGAAAAAGCCGCCGCGTTTATGAAAGCCAACGGCCTGGAACCCCGGAAGTTCGTCTGCGCCGTGCCCCGGCTGCGGTACACGCCCTACCATCAGTTCCGGCCCAATAAAGCCGGCTGGAGCGAGGAGCGCATCCGGCAGGTGGAGGAAACGAACGCGAAGTGGAAAGAAATCGACCACGCCAAGCTGCGCGAGGCGCTGGTGGCCTGGGTGCGGAAGACGAACAATAAAATCGTGGTGTGCCCCGAAATGACCTACGAGGTGGACATCATGGACGAACTACTCATCGACCCGCTGCCCGCCGACGTGAAGGCGAAGGTGGTCAAACACGGCTACTGGCTGCCCGACGAAGCCGCCTCGCTCTACGCCCAGGCCCATTCGGTGCTGAGTTTCGAGTGCCACTCGCCCATCATGGCCATTGCCAACGGCACGCCCGCCTTTTACCTGCGCCACCCCGAAGACACCATCAAAGGCCAGATGTACTACGACCTCGGGCTGGGTGATTGGACCTTTGAAATCGAGCAAACCACGGGAGCACAAATCACCGAGCGGCTCATGCAGGTCACGGACCGGTACGCCCAGGCGCAAGCGGCCGTCCGGGCGGCGTTGAAGAACGTGGATGCCCGCTACGACGAGGTCTTTCCGTACCTTCGCAAGGTGTTGAACAGCTAACGCCCCCACCGCTCCCATGCTCAATCGCCGCGATTTTCTCAAACGCTCCACCCTCGCCGCCGCTGCGACGACAGCCTCGCCGGAGCTTGTTTTTTCTCCGAAAAAAACCCCGGTCATCCTGCTCCGCTCCTCCTGGAACGACGCCAACATCGGCGACCAGGGCCACACGCCCGGCACGCTCCGGCTGCTCCAGAGCCACGTGCCCGAAGCCGAAATTCTGCTCTGGCACCAGTCGCCCCGGCCCGAAACGGAGAAGGTCATCACCAAAAATTTCCCGAACGTCAAAATCGTCCGGGGTGATTTTTACGACGGCGACAAGCCGTTTGAAGGCGAGTTGAAGGACGCCTTCGACCGGGCCAATTTGTACATCGTCAACTCCGGCATGGTGTACAACTACGGGCTGTTCGGCTACGACTGGCCCGCCACAATGGCGAACCTGACGCCGTTTTACTATTGCCTCGACCGGGGTATCCCCTTCGGGCTTTACGGGCAATCGTTCGACAAATTCGCCCACCCAGCCATGCCCGTTTTCAAGGATGTGTTCAGCCGGGCGGCGTTCATCTACACCCGCGACGACGAGTCACGGAAGTTTTTAGCGGAAAATAAATTCAAACCCGGCGTGCTCGAATTCGGGCCGGATGGCTGTTTCGGCATCGACGTGCGCGACGAAGAACGGGGGCTAGCGTACCTGAAAAAGGCCGGTTTGGAAGACCGGAAGTTCCTGGCCGTGATGATTCGCACCAACACCAAGCACGTTTACGACACGGGCAAGGGCAGTTTGATGAACCCCGCCCAACCCACCCCCGCCCAGCAGGAACAGGATCGGGTGCGGATGGCGGCTACCCGCGAACTCATCACGACCTGGGTGCGCGAAACCGGCCTGAAAGTGCTCCTCGCCCCGGAAGTGAGCAAGGAAGTGGCCCAGGCCAAAACGCGGGTGTACGACGAACTGCCCGCCGACGTGCAGGCGAAAGTCATCTGGCGTGATTCGTACTGGAACTGCGACGAGGCTATGTCGGTCTACGCCCGCGCCCATTCAATGTTCGGCATCGAACCGCACTCGCTCATCATGGGCCTGGCGCTGGGGGTACCCGTTGTCCACGCCCGCGCGCTTTCGCACGGCCGCAAGGGCTGGATGTTCCGCGACATCGGCCTGGCGGACTGGCTTTTCGACATCGACCAAAGCACGGCGGCGGACTGGTCGAAGCAACTCCTGGCCATCCACCGCGACTACCCGACGGCGAAAGAGAAAGTGCGCAAGGCAATGGCGTTTGTGCAGCAGCGGCAGGCCGATACGATGCAGGTGGTGCGGAAAGCGGTGGGGTTGACGGCGGGGTAGGTTCACGGAAAGTAAAAACAAGAAATGAAAAATAAGAAATCAAGAAGTACCCCACGCCTTCCTCATTTCTTATTTTTCATTTCTTGTTTTTACTTCTGATAGAAGTTTTTACACCTCCTCCAGCAGCGTCCGAAAGGCGACGTACTGGTTGCTGTATCGCTTGTCGACCTCGGCGCGCATGCGGGGGGCGTGGGTAGTTTGGTAAGTTTCGTAGTCTTCCATATCAGCGAAAAAGTACTGGAAGGAATACGTCACCCCGCCGTTGTCGATTTCGGTAAGCAGGCGAAATACCCGGTTGCCGATGGGCAGGCCGGTGTCCATCACGGCGGGTACGTGCGTGGCTTTCATCCAGCGCAGCCACTCGTCGTGGGCGTCGTTTTCGATGTTGTAGGTGACGTTGTAGAGGAGCATTGAAAATAAAAGTGAAAAGTGAAGAGTGAAAAGTGGGTCTCGCCAGACGGGTCAACTTTTCACTCTTCACTTTTCACTTCCGGCTGCGCCGGGCGTCGAGCGAATATCGGTTATTTTCCAAAAAATGGAGGACGAGGAAGAAAAAAACGGCGTAAATCATCTGCTGCGACACGGCCTCCCACTTTTGCTGGAGGCTGCTGCCGAAAATCAGGGCCATCATCACCAGCGCCCCGGCGGTGGCCGCTGCCCGGGTAAACAAGCCTAAAAGAAGCAAGACCCCAACGGTTAATTCGTTGAATGTCAGAATGTAACCGAACGGTCGCACCAGAACAGCGGGCAGAATGGTGTTTTCAAAACCGTTGACCATCCCATCCACAAATTTTGGAAGGCCACTGAGAAACCGTGACACGGCGTGCATGGTGAAATTGAGGCCCAGCGTGAGACGAAGAAGAAAATAAGCGAGTTGGTGATTTTGGGTTTGCATAAGATGGTTCGTTTCGGGGCAAACCCGGTAAAACGTCGTGCCGCCCGTTCTGGACGGGGCGTCAGTCCTCTCCCTCTCAAAGCGCAGGTATTGCCCCACCTAGTGCTCTGGGTACACGCCAACGCCGAGCGGTACAGCGAACGCCGCCGGTGGTGAGTGGGCGCTATTCGGGTAAAGCTTCCCCACCAATTCGTTAGCTTTTACGACTTGCCGCCTTTAGGCAATTGAACCGGTCAACCTACCACCCTGCCTCCTTACCCGCGTACTGCGTAAGCCTCTAAACTCAACCCGGTTATGGAAAAACCGAAAGTCAGGAAACTACCGGGGTCGAATCCTGAGCAGCCCGGAGCATCGGGTGCGGATTCGGCGGAAAACCGGTTGTGGCAGGCCTTTCTGGCCGGCGACGTGGCGGCTTTCGACACGCTGATGACCACGTATTTTCGGGTGTTGTTCCGGTACGGCACCCGGTTTTCGCGCGACCGGGAATTTATCAAAGACTGCATTCAGGACCTTTTTCTCTACCTCTGGGAACACCGCTCGGCGCTGAGGGCCGAGGTGGCGATAAAACCCTACCTACTGGTGTCGCTGCGGCGGTACATGCACCGCAACCTGCCCGATGCCGTTTTTTCGGATGAATTCACGGAAGACAAAGTCAAGCCCTTCGCGCTTCAATTCTCCGTCGAGGAGCACTACATTCACCAGGAAACGCTGGTGAATCGGGTCCACCGGATGAAACATCTGCTGGAAACCCTGCCTCCCCGCCAAAAAGAAGTCATTTACCTGAAGTTTTTCCAGGAGTTGGAACGGGACCAAATCGCCGAAGTGATGGACATCGCTCCGCAAACCGTTTCTAATCTTATCCAGTTGGCCCTCAAGCAACTACGTCAGAACACGAGGGTTGAATTGTAATCCTTACAGCGATTAAGTTGGGCGGCATTTCAGCCGCCTGGTTCGTTGCCAGGCGGAATAGGAGTCGGGGGGCTTGAAACGCCTTCGGAAAAAAGGAATTAGTCTTGGTATGAAAATCGAATTTCGGTCTATTACCGGTTGAAAGACCGAAATTTTGCTATGCAGAAGTACCTCCACTACCACGCTGACGATTTCGCTTGGGATGATTCATTCCGCCAATGGGTGCTATCGCCCACCCGCGAAAGTGATGCATTCTGGCAAAAATGGATAGCGGCGCACCCCGAAAAAACAGCGCTCGTTGAGCAGGCCCGGAGCCTGGTGCAGGCCCTTCGCTTGCAGGAATCCGACCTGAGCGAGGAAGAAATCAAGTACACCGTGCAGCGGACCAGCAGCCGGATTAAAAAAAATCAGGCGCAGGACTTGCCCCAACTCCAACCGGAACCCAGGGTCGTTCTTTTTTACCAAAAGCACTGGTTTCGGATGGCGGCCATGCTGGTGCTCGTGTCGGGCTTGAGCATCGGAGCCTGGAAAACCTGGCCGACGGACTCCTCGCCCCGGAACCCAGAACGCATTGGTTATCAAGCACTAGTCGAAGAAAAAGCACTGACCGAAACCGTCAATCGTTCGGCGAAACCCATGCCGGTCAAACTCAGCGACGGGTCGTTGATTATCTTAAAGCCCGGCAGCCAGGTCAGTTATTCGCCCGCGTTCAACGGCCCAAGGCGCGAAGTGTACCTGTCGGGCGAAGGGTTTTTTGAAGTCACCAAAAACCCGGACAAGCCGTTTTTGATTTATGCCAATGGCCTCGTCACGAAGGTATTGGGCACCAGTTTTAGTATCCGGGCGTATCCGGCGGATTCGGAGGTGACGGTTGAAGTGAAAACGGGCCGGGTGGCGGTATTTGCGCAGTCCGATCCCGGCGTGGACGAAAAAACGGGCAGCCGGGAACTGTCGGGCGTGCTCCTGACCCCCAATCAGAAAATCGTGTACGTCCGCGATGAAGTTCGCCTGACCAAGTCGTTGGTCGATGCCCCTCAGGTCGTCTCGACTGCCCCGGCAAGGCAACGCTTCGAGTTCGAAGATACGCCCGTTCCCTCCGTGTTCGACGAACTGGAAGAAGCCTACGAAGTGGACCTGGTTTACGACGAAATTCTGCTGGCCAACTGCCCCCTGACGGTCACCCTGACCGATCAGCCCCTTTTTGAAAAACTGGACATCATCTGCCGGGTGATCGAAGCCCGGTATGAACTCATTGACGGGCAGATTGTCATTTACAGCCGGGGCTGTAAACCCTAGTTGTACTCCACACCCTGATCGTTAAAAAAAATACCGAAAAATTCTAAATTTTGTTGGTATCCGGCCGGGCGTAGTGTCTACTGACAGATAGAGCACGAACGCGGACCGCCGAACGCGGACCGAATGAATAAAAAAGCCACGACCTCAACCTGAAATTCAGCCCGCCTCGACCACGGGCGACAGTAAACGATTTCCCTTAGTTTGTTGAAGCCTGCGCACATCCCAACGGGGATGCGGGGAATTATTTTGAGTAAATTTTTTCCAATTCCACAAAACACCCCGACGATATGAAGGAATGCTTACAACCGGAATGCGTACTAAAAAAGGCGATGCGTGGGGCGTTACTCCAACTGGTATTGGCCCTGGCGTACGTGGGTGCCCTGCACGCCTCGGATGGTAAGGCCCAAGCTTTACTGGAACAAAAAGTAACCTTGCAACTTCAAAATCAGGAGGTGCATCGGATCCTGCGGGCCATTGAAAAACAAACCGATGCCCGGTTTGCCTTTAGTTCGCAGTTACTGCAAACGAATCGAAAAGTATCCATCAGCGCCACCAGCGAAGCGCTTGCTTCCGTGCTGGACCGGATGCTCAAACCGTTACAGATCGACTACGAAGTTTCGAAGAAGCTGATCATGCTCCGTCGGGCCGAGAAATCGGACGTAACCGAACCGTCTCCCGCCGCCGGGGCGCAGGTGGACCAGGCCGTTACCGCCCGGGCCGAAATTACGATCACCGGAAAAGTGACCGACGAAAACGGGGCAACCCTGACCGGAGTGAGCATCGTCGTGAAGGGCACCCAGCGCGGGACTACCACCGACGCGAACGGAAAATACAGCCTCGCCGTCCCCAGCGAAAACGCCACGGTAGTCTTTTCATTCGTTGGTTATCAGGTATTTGAAACCGTGGTGGGTCGGCAGACGATGCTGAACGTTATCCTCAAAGATGACAACAAAGCCCTCGATGAGGTTGTCGTGGTGGGGTTCGGTACCCAGAAAAAGATCAACGCGACGGGGGCGATTTCCACCATCGGCACCAAAGAACTGATTCAATCGCCGGTGGCGAACATCAGCAATTCGTTGGTTGGGCGCTTGCCGGGTTTGTTTGCCACCCAGTCGGGCGGGGAACCAGGCAACGACGGGTCGAAAATCAGGATTCGGGGCGTGGGTACGTTTTCGGGGAATACCGATCCGCTCACGCTGGTGGACGGAATCCAGGTGGATAATTACAACAACATCGACCCGAATGAGATCGAATCCGTGACCATTTTAAAAGATGCCTCCTCGACCGCCGTGTACGGAATCCGGGGTGCGAATGGGGTCTTGATTATTACGACCAAACGAGGGAAAGCCGGTCCGCCCAAAGTGAGTTATACCTTCAACCAGGGCTTCAACTCCTTTACCGATGTGCGGGAAATGATGAACAGCGTAGATTACGCCACCCACTTCAATGATGCCTTGAAAGGTGATGCGTACGTTACGGGTACCGTGTACGTGCCCCGTTACACTCCCCAGGACCTCGAACTCTACGCCAATGGACAGGATCCAATATTTCACCCCAACGTGAACTGGTTCGATGTAATGTTCAAAAAAGTCTCGACCCAATCGCAGCACAACATCAACATCAGCGGGGGCCAGAACAAGGTACGGTACTTTATTTCCGGCGGTTTTTTTAATCAGGAAGGTTTATTTAAAGATACCAAAGACGTGGTCGATGCGTTTTCGCCGCAGTCGGTCTTCCGACGGTACAACGTCCGGTCCAACTTCAATTTCGACGTGACCGAGCGCCTGAAACTTACCCTCGATTTATCTTCTCAAACGGAAATCCGCAGCGGCAACAACGGCACCAACACCGAGCGGGTGGTGGGCGACATTGCCCGCGCCAGCCCCCTGAGTACGCCGGGCGTGGTGGATGGGAAGGTAGTCAATATTTTTACCGGCTCTCAAAACAACCCGTACGCAAGCTTGCTTTATCCCAACCTGGCCGGGGGGCTAAAACGCTCGTACCGCAACTACCTGAATGGCAACCTGCGGGCCGACTACGACCTCAGTTCGTTGACGAAGGGTTTATCCATCCACGGCAACGTGGCGATCCAGACTTACAACGACCAGCAGGTGACCAACACCAAAACGCTGATCACCTACCTGGCCGTCAAGTTGCCCGATGGCACGGTGAACCTGGTGCCTTCCACGACGGAGGCACAATTTGGGTTTGCCCAGGTGGGTACGTTTACCCGGCGCATTACCGCCGAAGCCGGGATTGACTACAAGCGCAGCTTCGGTCGGCACAACGTAACGGGGCTGGTGCTCTACAACCAGCAAAAAACGTACGATCCGGCCCTGGCTTTCCTGGTACCGAAAGGCTACCAGAGTTTTGTGGGCCGGGCAACCTACGATTACGATGGCCGGTATCTGGCCGAAGTAAACGTGGGCTACAACGGCACCGAGAACTTTGCCCCCGGTAAACGGTTCGGGTTTTTCCCGGCCTACTCCCTGGGCTGGGTCGTGTCGCAGGAACCGTTTTTCTCCCGATCGGGCTTTGTCAATTTCCTGAAAATCAGGGGTTCTTACGGCGAAGTCGGGAATGACAACATCGGGGGAACTCGGTTTCTGTACCGCACAACCAGCTATGGTTCAGCGGCTAACCTCTATTATTTCGGCAATGTCGGCACGACCTACAGCGGGTTCACGGGCATTCGGGAAGGGGCCACCGGAAACCCGGACGTGACCTGGGAGCGGGCCGTGAAACAGAACATTGGCCTGGAGCTGTGGTTCTGGAAAGACAAATTCCGGTTTACGGGCGACGTGTTCAAGGAAAAGCGGAGCGATATTCTGGCTACTCCCCAAACCATTTCGTCCATTGCCGGTCTGTCGCAACCCGCCAGCAACCTCGGCCAGATGGAAAACAAAGGCTTCGAAGCCGATATCACCTACACGGATCGGGTCGGCAACGTCGGCATCCGCCTTTCGGCCAATTTCAGTTTTGCCCGCAACAAAGTGCTTTTCCGGGATGAAGTGCCCAACAAGTACGCCTACCAGAACCGCACCGGCCAGCGGCTGGGCCAAAACTTCGGGCTGCTGGCCGACGGGCTTTACAACACCTTCGAAGAGGTCAACGACCCCGCCCGGCCTGTTTACTCGTATTCCAACAACAAAATCCAACCCGGCGACATCCGGTACAAGGATTTCAACGGCGATGGTGTGATCGATGATTTCGACGCGGTACCGATCGGCTTCTCGAACATTCCCGAAAAAACGTTTGGGGCCACCATCGGCCTCAACTACCATAGTTTCGATTTCTCGGTGCTTTTTCAGGGAGTTGGCAACGTATCGCACTACTACACCCGGTTTCAGAAAGGCACGGGCTACGGGCAGGCCCCACCCGAAGGCTCCCCCAGTTATTTCAACGAAAGCTGGACGCAGGAACGTTACGAAGCGGGTTTGCCCATTCGATTTCCCCGGTTTTCGGTCAACAGCAACCCCAACAACGTGGGTTCTTCCTACTGGCTGGCCGACGCCAGTTACGTGCGGATCAAAAACGTCGAGGTGGGCTACCGGTTCCAGCAGGGCATCCTCAGGTACGTGGGCCTGGCCTCGTGCCGGGTGTACGTGAATGCCAACAACCTCTTCACCTGGAAAAAAGTCTATCCGGGCATCGACCCCGAAAACACCTCGACCGGCGACACCAACACCGAACCCTACCCGCTCGTGCGCACCATCAACGCGGGCCTGAACCTGAATTTTTAAGTTGGTGGTAATTAGTTATTGGGGAATTGGTTTTTACCGGAAAAAATTGATTGTCAACGAATTACCTAATCGCCCAATTACCATTGCTCAACTACTCAATGACCTCCCTATGAAAAAGTTATCCTTTCTATTTACGGTCGTTTTTTGCTGCCTGCTCACCACGGCCTGCGACAAAAAATTCCTGGATAAAGCGCCGGGCGTTGACCTGACCGAAGACAATGCCTTTCTGAACAAAGCCAGCCTGGAGACGTTCATGACCACGATCTACCGGTACAGTCTGCATTCCAATTTTCGGTACCGAAACCAGGGCGATCTGCCCTTCTCGCAGGTCAACAACACGGATTGCATTCATCCGAGCTCCAGTATTTCTGACGAAGGCGATGCCTCCGAGGCGAATTTTGTGAACAACAACCGATGGAACGAAGGCACTGTGTTGCCCGCCAACATCGTCATCGTCGAAGATTTTCGCTACTACATCCGCTGGATTGCGATGCGTCAGATCAACCTGGTGTTGAAGCGCGTCAACGAGGTACCCGATGCGGAGGAGGCCTACAAAAAGCAGGTCATGGCCGAAGTGAAAACCCTGCGCGCCCTGAATTACCTGGAAATGCTCAAACGCTACGGCGGCGTGCCGATTGTAGAGCGGGTGTTTGAGGCCGGGGAGAAGGTGGACGCGCCCCGAAACTCGTTCGAGGACTGCGTGAAGTTTATCGTGAAAGACGTGGAAGAGGCGCTTCCGAATTTGCCGGTCAGCTACTCAGCCTCTCAAACCGGGCGAATGACGGCCCTGGCAGCCTTGTGCATCAAAGCGGAAGTATTGCTCTACGCCGCCAGCCCCCAGTACAACACCGCCACCCCGGTGCTGAGCATGGCGAATGCGGCGGATAACAAACTCATCTGCTACGGCAACGCCGACCCCACCCGCTGGAAAGCCGCCGCCGACGCCGCCAAAGCCACCCTTGATTTTGCCTTAGCCAACGGCTTCGGGCTGATCGACGAACCCACCAACCGGAACCCGAAGGAACTGGACAACGGCACCGTAGGGCCGCTGGGCAACTACCGGGTCTCGTGGGAAACCACCAACAACAAGGAGTTGATCCTGATGTACCAGGGTGGGGCGGCCCTCGCCGGGGGGATTACCAACATCGGCAATGCTCCGCTGACGTTCTGGAACGCCGCCTGCTTCGGTTCGTTCTGGAGTGGCATCACGGTACCCTTGAATTTTGTCAAAAAATACGAAAAACTCGACGGCACGCCCCAAACCTGGGATGCCGCCGGTGGCACCGACCTGAGCGCCAAATACGCCGAACTCGACCCCCGGTTTAAGCAAACGATGGCCTACACCAACGGCTACTACACCGCCCGCGACCCCATCGCGCAGATTTACAACGGTGGTAAAGATTACGCCAACTGCAAGGGGGGCATCTGGCTGCGGAAGTACATTCCCCGGAATGCCACCAGCGGCAATTTCGTGATGAACGACGTGCTGTTTCGGGTCAACGAACTCTACCTCAATTACGCCGAAGCGCTGAACGAAGCCTCCGGCCCCGTGGCGGAAGCCTACGCGGCCGTGAACGCCATCCGCACCCGGTCGGGGATGCCGAACCTGCCGACGGGCTTGACCAAAGAACAATTCAGGCAGCGGGTGCGGAATGAAATCGCCATCGAGCTGGTCAACGACGACCACCGGTTTTGGGACGTGAAACGCTGGCTGATTGCCGAGGAAGAGGGCGTGATGAAGGGCAATTTCGATGGCCTGCAAATCACCCGGACTGGCACGGCTCCCACCTACAAATACACCTGGAAGCCGTACACCTTCGAGACGCGCACTTTCAACAAAAATATGTACCTGCACCCCTTCCCGCAGACGGAAGTGCTGAAAGGAGGCCTGGTTCAAAACCCAGGCTGGTAGGTCGCCAATGTGATTGGGTAAGTAGGTAAATGGGTAAATAAGTAAGTAGCTGGAAAACAGGATTTTGAAGTGGTGAACTAACCAATTACCCAATTACCCAATCACGAATTACTTACTGCTCACACCCCGGCCTACCGGGGCATCCGTTAACCCGAATTAGCATCCCGATGAACCGATTTTACCCCAATAAAGGCCTTTCCCTGCTTTTCCTGCTGGCACTGGTCAGCCCCTGGCTCCGGGCGCAAACGGTGCCGGGTGGCCCTTCCCCCGCGTTGGATACGGTCATGCTTTCTCCAAATCCCAAGCCAGGCACCGTCAACATTGGCTACGGCACCCAGCCCGTCGGCCTGGTCACGAGTGCGGTTTCCACCGTGTACGGGGCCGATCTGGAAAAAAACTTTACGCTAAACCTGGGCAGTACCCTTTACGGGCGCTTGCACGGTTTGACGGTCACGCAGGGTGGTTCGGAGCCGGGCGCGGCTACGCCCTCGCTTTTCGTGCGCGGCGTCAACACGTTTGGGGGAGCGAGCAACGCCCCCCTGTACGTGATCGATGGCTACATCAGCAACGGGGCCGGTACCTCCAACGCGTTCATGCAACTCATGCCCGAAGAAATTGAAACGATTTCGGTGCTGAAAGACGCCTCGGCCACGGCCATTTACGGGGCGCGGGCGGCGAACGGGGTGATTTTAGTAACCACGAAAGCGAACAAAGAAGGCCCGCTCCGGATTTCGTTCACCACCAAACAAGGCTTCAACCAGGCGCAGTACCTGCCTAAATTCCTGAATGCCTACAATTACAGCGCCCTCTACAACGAGGCCCTGGCCAACGACGGCCTGTCCCTCCGGTACACGGACGCCGACCTGGAGGCCTACAAAACGGGTTCCGACCCGGTTTTTCATCCCGACGTAAACTGGTACAACGAGGTGCTGCGAAAAACTGCCCCGGTTTCCAGTTACAACCTGACCTTTGGCGGGGGCGATGGTTTCGTTCGGTACTTCGTCATGCTGAACGCCTTGCGGAGTCAGGGCTTGTTCCAGAAATTCGGGGATCAGAACGACGAGAGTTCGAACTCCAGCTACGCGAAGTATAATTTCCGGACCAACCTCGACATCAACCTGACGCGCCGGTTCTCCGCCGAATTCAAAATTGCGGGGTCGATCGAGCAGACCAACAACCCCAACAACTACACCACCGGCGGTACATTTGGCTTGCTGGCGCAGTTGCCACCCAACGCATTTCCGGTGTACAACCCCAACGGCAGCTTCGGCGGGAATGCGCTGTATTCCAACCCGGTGGGCAACCTGCTGGCTACGGGTTTTTACAAAAACAACTCCCGGACCATTCTGACTTCGCTGAAATTCACGGAGCAACTGGACATGCTCACGCCGGGCCTGAGCGCGTCAGTGGCGCTATCGATCAACAATTATTTTGAATCCGGTTCGCGCAAAACGAAGCAGTATCCCCGGTTCACCGTCTCGAAAGGCGTGGCGGGCGATACGCTCTACAGCCCGGCCGTCGGCCAGCTCACGTCGCTGTCGGGGGCCGAGGAAACCCTCGACCAGTACCGGAACCTGATCATCCAGGGTTTTCTGAACTACAAACGCAGCTTCGGGAAAAGCGATGTTTCGGCGATGGTGATGGTCAATACCGACAACGTCACGTTTTTCGGCCCCGCCTCCGACCCGGCCACCCCGACGGCCAACTCGACCGACCCCTACAAACACAACAGCGCCGCCGGTCGGATTACCTACGCCTACAACAGCAGGTACATCGTGGAAGGCTCGCTGGGCTACATGGGCAGCGACATTTTCCCTTCCGATAAACGTTACGGCTTTTTTCCCGCCGGATCGGTGGGGTGGGTGGCTTCCAACGAATCGTTTTTCAGAAAGAGTCAGGTAATCGATTACCTGAAATTGCGGGGTTCATACGGGCTGGTTGGGAATGACATCATCGCCTCCCAGGGGCTATCGACCCGCTACGCCTTCACCCCGACGTTTGGCGGAGGGGGTTACTTTTTCGGAACGGGCAACACGGCGGTGGGTGGTTTTGCCGAAAACGCCATCGCCAATCCGAACGTGACCTGGGAGAAAGAGAAATCGCTGAACATCGGGGTGGACGCCACGCTGTTCAAAAACTTCGACCTCAGCCTCGATTACTTCAACCGCGACCGCTCCGACATCCTCGTGCCCTCGAATGGCACCGTGCCGCTGATTCTGGGCATCGTCACGCCCAACCTCAATCAGGGCAAAGCCAACAGCCGGGGCTGGGAGGCCGTGTTGCGCTACACCAGCCAGGGGAAGAAGGAATTCCAGTTTTTTGTCGAAACCAACCTGTCCTATTTTCAAAACAAGCTAGTCTTCAACGCCGAAGCCCTCCAGGCCAACCCCCGATTGTACGGCAGCGGCCAGCGCATTGGCCAACCCCTGGGGTTGAAAGCGATTGGGTTTTACAGCGAGGCCGACATCGCCCAGCGCCTCCTCGACCCGAAAACAGTGCCCGGTGTGTTGACCGAAGTCATCAAAGCCGGGGATATCAAATACGCCGACCTGGGTGGTCCCGACGGCAAGCCCGACGGCATCATCGACGGGAACGACCGCTTGCCGATTGGCAACCCCGGCCTGCCCAACTTCTCGGCGGGCCTCCACTCCGGCATCCGGTACAAAGGTTTCGACGCCGACCTGGTTTTTCAGGGCATAACCGGCTACACGGTTTATTTGGGCGGAAACTACTTTCAGGCTTTCCAGGGCAACGGACAGGCGGCCCCGATCGCCCTGGGCCGCTGGACGCCGCAAACCGCCGAAACCGCCGACTACCCCCGGCTTTCGTCGAAAGACAACCTCAACAACTACCAGTTTTCGTCGTTCTGGCAGCGCGACGGCAGTTTCGTCAAGCTGCGCAGCGCCGAAATCGGGTACACCATCCCGGCGGGGTTAACGCGCCAAACCCGCATTCAATCCGTCCGGGTGTTCGTCAACGGCACCAACCTGTTCTCGCTCGACCGCGTGCCCTACGGCGACCCGGAATCCCTGACCGGCTACCCGGTAACGCGAACCCTGACGTTGGGCGCGAAAATCCAGTTGTAACGCATTCAAGTAGCGGTAATTTGGTAAGTAGGTATTTGGTTGACAAACAGATTTATATCTTAAAAACCAGTTAACCAATTACCCATTCCCTAATTACCCCCATTCAAATCCGAGCCTGAATCATGAAGAAGTTTGCATACGTCCTGAGTGTTTGGGTAGCCTTCGCCCTCAGCGCCTGCCAGAAACTCGACCGGGAGTTTGTCACCACCATTGGCCGCAACGAAATCGAGCAGTCGTTTGGCAACGTACAGTCCTTGCTCAACGCGATTTACTCCGACATTCCCGACGGCACCGTGTACATCGGCGGGTCGGCCATGATGGCGGCGGCTTCGGATGAAGCGGAGTTTACGGCGGAGACCAACCCGGTTCAGGGTTTCAACACGGGCAGCTGGAACGCCCTCAGCAATCCGGATTTTGTGTGGGGGAATTACTACCGCAGCATTCGGAAAGTCAATCAGTTCTTGCTCTCGACGGGCAAAATCAACCTCGATCCCTGGAAGTTAGACCCCTCGCCCTCGGCGCAGGCGGTGTACCAGACCAACCTGGCGACCATCAAGCGATGGACCTACGAAGCGCGGTTTCTGCGGGCCTACTATTATTTTGAATTGGTGAAGCGCTACGGCGGCGTACCCCTGCTGACCAATGCCCTGGCGCTGGAAGACAATTTCTCGAAAATCCCCCGCAATTCGCTCAACGAATGCCTCCAGTTTATCACCACCGAGTGCGATTCGGCGGCAGTGCAACTGCCCCTCAACACGGCTACTCTGCCTTACGTGGCCGCCACAGATTTGGGCCGGGTGACTAAACTGACGGCGCTGGCCCTGAAAAGCCGGGCGCTGTTGTACGCGGCCAGCGAATTGTTCAACAATCCCAGTTGGGCGGGTGGCTACGCCAAACCGGAGTTGATTTCGCTCCCGGCCGGCGACCGGTCCGCGCGCTGGAAAGCCGCCTCCGATGCCGCCAAAGCGGTGATCGACGGGGGCGGGAGCGTGGCGCTGGGGCAGTACAAATCACTCTTCAACACCTTCAACAACGTCGAGATTATTTTCACCCGGAGCAACGCCGCCAGCAACCAGTTCGAGCGGAACAACTCGCCGATTGGCTTCAACCTGGGGCTGAGCGGCAACACGCCTTCGGGCGATCTGGTGGATGCCTACGAGGTGAAAGTGAACGCCACCACGGCGGTGAAATTCGACTGGAACGACCCGGCCATGCGGGCCAATCCCTACGCCAACCGCGACCCCCGCCTCGGCTTTTCCATCGTGACCAACAACACGGCCTTCGGTACGCCGAGCCGCAACGTGCAACTCTGGACCGGAGGACTGGACGCCAAGCCCATCATCAACGCCTCGAAAACGGGGTATTACCTGCGGAAATACCAGATTGAAAGCCTCAACCTGATCAACGGCAACACGGGCGTGCATAGCTGGATTGTTTTCCGCTTCCCGGAAATCTACCTCAACTACGCCGAGGCCCTGAACGAGTGGAGTCCGGGTAGTCCCGACATCAAAAAGTACGTCGATTTGGTCCGGGCTAGAACGGGCGTCGCCATGCCGCCCCTGCCGGCGGGTCTGTCGCAGGCCGAGATGCGGGAACGCATTCGGAACGAAAAACGGGTCGAATTTGCCTTCGAAGACCACCGGTTCTGGGACGTGCGCCGCTGGATGCAAGGCCCCACGTACTTTGGCAAGCCCCTGATGGGCGTAGACATTACCCGCACTGCCGACAACTCCTATAGTTACAGCCCCGTCAAGGTGGAAGATCGGGCCTTTTCGCCGAAGATGTACCTCTACCCGATTCCTCAGAGCGAACTGAACATCGTGACCGGTATGATTCAAAATCCACTTTGGTAATTTCAACTTCCCTGAATCATTCATGAAAATCCTAAATAACGTCATCCGAGCAGGCTTATTCCTGCTGAGTACCACGGCTTTGGGCTGTGATCAGCAAAAAGTCGAGGATGTGATTGTACCGGCCAAACTAATCGGACCGGGGTCGGTCAAAGGGTACTACGTCTCCGAGTCGCTGGGGTCGAATGCCAGCAATGGCCTGTCGGCTTCCGCCCCGCTGAAAACCATCGAGGCCGCGCAGAATCTGGCGGCTCCGGGCGATACGGTTTTTGTCATGAATGGCTCGTACGTACCCGCCATCACCATCAAACTCCTGAAATCGGGAACGCCCGGCAAGTACATCACCTACAAAGCCTACCCAGGGCATACGCCGAAGTTCCTTTTTTCGGGAAGTATCTGGAACGCCGTGAGCATCAACGGTTCGTATCTTGTCGTGGAGGGAATCGAATTCCAGGGCAATAACCAAACCCTCACCTACGCCGATGCGCTGGCTTCGTACAACGACAAACTGGCCGGAGGCACCAACAACAGTTTGTACGCTACCTACAACATGAACGGAATTACGATTGGTGGCCCGGCCGCCGAATCCAAATTTCCCCACCACGTGGTGATCCGAAACTGCAAGGTACACGACTTCCCCGGTGGCGGACTGAATGCCATTCAAACCGATTACGTCACGTTTGAGGGAAACACCGTTTACAACAACGCCTGGTACATGATGTACGGCGGCAGTGGCATCAGCATTCTGACGCCCTTCGACAGCGATGCCAATTCAGGGTATAAAAACGTCGTCCGAAACAACGTTTGTTACGCGAACAAAACCACCATCCCCTGGATTAGTGAAAAACGACTGAGTGATGGCAATGGGATCATTATCGACGTCAACAAACGGCCTTACAGTTCGACCGTTACGGACAAACCTTACAAAGGACGAACTTTAGTTGAAAATAACGTCAGTTTCAACAACGGGGGTTCGGGGATTCACGCCTTCGATGCGGCGCACGTCGACCTGATCAACAACACCGTGTACCACAACGCGCAAATCATGGTCAACTACGCTGACCTGTATGCGAATACCTGCGACGATGTTAAAATTCTGAACAACATCGTGTATTCAAAACCCGGCGGCAAGTGCAATTCCAACACTAAAAACACCAACGTCACCTACGATTACAACGTGTACTTCGGGGGAACAACCGCCGTAAACGGGCCGAATGACAAGGTGCTCGACCCGCAGTTTGTGACGGTATCGACGAATCCTGCCACCGCCAATTTCTCCATCCATCGAGGCAGCCCGGCCATCGATGCCGGTACGAAAAGTCTTTTTTCCCCAACCGACATCAACGGCGTGGCCCGACCCAAAGGCAGCGCGGTGGATTGTGGGGCCTACGAGGTGTACTGATCTGCCTTACCGCAACGGCAGCCCGGCCAATTCCCGCTGCCCTGGTACTTAATCCCCTACTTCACCCACCAGCACCTTGTCGATGCGCCGGTTGTCCATGTCCACCACCTCGAAGCGCAGGCTGCGCCAGGTGAAGTGGTCGCCGGGAACGGGCAGGCGCTCCAACTGGTGGAGAATGAAACCCGCCAGCGTGCTGAAATCTTCGTCGATAAACTCGCGCGGATCGCGGTGCATTCGTTCCAGAAAATCGATGAAGGGCATTTGAGCCTCTACCAAGTAGCTGCCGTCTTCGCGCCGCACGAAGTCGTAATCCGCCTCTTCGGCGTCGGGCACGAAGCCCACGATGGCCTCGAAAATGTCGTTGACCGTCACCATGCCCAGCAGCGAGCCATACTCATCGACGATGAACCCGTGGTGAACTTTGGCCGTACGGAATTTTTCCAATACCTGGTAGGCCGAGTTGTTTTCGGGCACGTACAGCGGCTTTTGCATCAGGTCGCTGGGGGTGGCGGCGTCGCCACTCACGTACAAATCCTTGATGCTCACCACGCCCACCATCCGGTCGATACTGCCTTCGCAAACCGGGTAAATTGAGTGCCGGTTGGTGCGCACCACGGCCTGGTAGGCATCGGAACCGGCGTTGGCGTCGAGCCAGACCAAATCGCTGCGCGGGGTCATGAGCGAGGTGATGCTGCGGTCGCTGACGTTGAAGACGTTCTCCACGATTTCCTGCTCCACTTCGTCGATGGTGCCGTGTTCAAGACCTTCGTTGACAATGGCCCGGATTTCGTCCTCGGTCACGGCGCTGTCATCGCCTTTTCGGATGCCTAACCCTTTCACAATTAAACTCGTGGAGTTGGAAAGTAGCCAGATGAACGGATGCGCCACCTGAGAAAGTACCCGCATCGGAGCCGCCATAAATTTGGCGATGGACTCCGGGCGGGTGAGGCCGATGCGCTTGGGCACCAGTTCGCCGATGACGAGCGAAAAGTACGTGATGGCCAGCAACAAAATTCCCACCGCAACCGGCTGGGCGTAGGGACGAATCCACTCAAATTGCTCCAGCCAGGTACGGATGGGCAGCGTGAGGGCATCGCCGGAAAAAATACCCGTCAAAATGCCGATGAGCGTGATGCCCACCTGCACGGTCGAGAGAAAGGTATCGGGGTGTTCGGATAGCTTGAGGGCCGCTTTGGCCCGGCGGTCGCCGCGCTCGGCGTCGAAGCGCAGACGGGATTTCCGGGCCGAAACCAGCGCGATTTCCGCCATCGAAAACACCCCGTTGAGTATCATCAGCGCCAGCAAAATCAAGATTTCAGTCATTGTGGGGTCAAAACGTCGCTGCAAGTTGAGGCGAGGGGGTCGGTTTTCAAAGTAAAAAGCCGTGCCTTTCCCGCTGCGATGGCGTGGAAGGCGGGCGTTTAGCCCGACTTCCCCTACCTTTGATTTTTATCCGATTCCCTGCTTACTTTCGCTTCCCTCTTACCCCACCACTACCTTCCCTCATGGCAAGCCAGCAAGACCTTGACTTCACCTACACCACCATCGACAAGATTTTTCGCCTCAGCGTCGGCCAAACCGGCGATTACAGCGGGGCCAAGTACGATGGCAATTTCAGCCTCAGCCTCGAAGAAGCCCAGCGCCGCAAACACCAGTTCATCGCCGACAGCCTCAACGTGGGCAAGGGCACCCGCGTGCTCGACATGGCCTGCGGTTGGGGGCCTTTTCTGACTTACCTCAAAGGCCGGGGGGCCGAGGCCCGGGGCGTGACGCTGTCGAGCGGACAGGCAGCGGCGTGCCGGGAGAACGGCCTCAACGTGGAAGTGTGCGACTGCCGCACCATCACCCCCGACACCTACGGCACCACCTTC
Organism: uncultured Cytophagales bacterium; assembly: GCA_964244295.1. Taxonomy (GTDB): domain Bacteria; phylum Bacteroidota; class Bacteroidia; order Cytophagales; family Spirosomataceae; genus JAJAZB01. The sequence goes on along the minus strand of CAXTIG010000020.1, from coordinate 19,374 downwards.
GACGCCGTCACCTGCATCGGTGGCCTGGAGCATTTTTGTTCGGTGGAAGAATACAAAGCCGGGAAGCAGGACGAGGTGTACGCCAAATTTTTCAACAACCTGGCCGCGTTGTTGCCCGTCGGCGGGCGGTTTTATATGCAGACGATGGTGTTCAGCAAAAACATGATTCCGCTGGAAGAAATCAGCCTCGACGCCCCCAAAGATTCCCCCTCCTACTCCCTGGCGCTGATGATTGCGCAGTTTCCCGGCTCCTGGTTGCCCTACGGGTCCGAGCAGGTGATTCGCAATGCCGCGCCGCATTTCAAGTTGATTTCGCAAAGCAGCGGTCGGCTCGATTACATCGAAACCATCGGGCAGTGGCGGAAGCGGTTCCGGGCTTTCAACCTCGAAAAATACGCGCTGTACGCGTCACTCATCCCCCGTTTTCTGACCAACAAATCCTTCCGCGACCTCATCGCCGTGTTCCGCGTCAGCCCCAACCGGGTCTGTTTCCAGAACGAGACGATGGACCACTACCGGCTGGTGTTTGAGAAGGTGGGGTGAAAAATTAGGGGCGGTGTGGTACCTTTGAGCAGCGTCAGTTTGCGGAGAGTTCAGACCTGTAAATCAGCCGAACCATGTCCACGACCGAATTAAAAAAGGAGTTTCACGACCTGATTGACCGCATCGACGACGAGGAACAACTTCGTTCCTTTTTCGAGTTGTTTTACAACCAGGTGCAAGTTTTTCCCGAACCCCTGCCCCCGGAGGTAGTTGAGCGGTACGAGCGCGTTCTGAATGATATTCGGAATGGAACAGGCGTTTTTTACAGTAACGAACAAATACAAGCCGAGGCAAAAGAATGGCTGAAGCGAAAAAGCGCGTAATCTGGTCGCCTGATGCGCGGGAAGATTACCGTCGTCTGACGGAACACCTACTCGATGCCTGGCCGGATGAGGTGGCCAGCGGTTTACGGATGCCGTGCTGCGACTCACTGAACGGCTCGAATCGATGCCGTATTCCGGAAAACAGAACGAAAAATTCAGTTCCATGCGCCAGGCATTGATTCCGCCGCATACCGTGATGCACTACGCCGTTCTGGATGAGCTCGTCGTCATTCTAAACCTGCTTGACACGCGGCAAAATTGATTATTTCAAAAATCCTTGCAATCCCGACCGATACTCAGGGAATTTGAAAATGTCATCGTGGCCCGCCCCTGGCACCGAAATGAAGGTGGTATGCGCGGGATTCAATCCCACCAATTTTTCCCCAACTCCGTGAAGCTCACTTTTTGTGCCGCTGAGAATCAGAATTGGACTGGTGGTTTTTGCGACGAATTCATCGGTGTGAAAGGTGTACGCCGTCCGGGCAGGCCAGTACCAGGGCAACGAACCGGTACCCGTTTTGGTGATGAAGTTGTAAAACGGTTCGACCAAAATTAGGGCTGCCGGGTGGTTTTTTGAGGCAACAGCCGCTGCCACAGCGCAACCCAATGAGTGCCCGCAGAGGATGATGTTTCGTTCGCCGTACTTCGCTTGTAAGGCCCGATAAATCAGCGCCGCATCGTCGTAAAACGCCTGCTGACTGACCGGACCGGTGCTTTTGCCAAATTGCCGGTAGTCCCAGAGCAACACGTCGTAGCCGAAAGGTTGCCACTGGTTGGCGATGAAATCCGCGTGTTGCAGGTTGCCGCCCCCGCCGTGAAAGAAAAACACGGCACCTTTGGAGCCGGATTTTGAGGCCAGCAGCGTGTGGAGGCTGGCCCCGTCGGGGGTCGGGTACCTCGTTTCAACGTAGGCGTTTTTAAAATGGTAGTCAAAATCGGCGGGCAGTGGTACGCCCTTCGGGCCTTGATTGGCCTGGTACCAAACGATGCCGTAACTCACCGCACCGCCCGCTCCAGCCAGAATGACCAGAAACAGGGCCAGTTTTTTCCAGACAGATTTGTTAAATTTTCTCATTTCCTGAAGGCCGATTCTTCCCCCATTTTTCCCACCAACCCCTCCAAATCAATCCCCAGCGTTTCCCGGTTTACCCGCTGAAACTTCCGGGAAACTTCACACCGCCAGCGCGTCAAACAAAATCTCCGCCGGGTGCAAGGCTTCCCGCTGGGTGCCGTCAAAAATCTGGTGGCGGCAACTCGTGCCCGGCGCGGCAATGATCACGTCGGCGGGCTGCTGGCGGACGGTCGGAAACAGCACCAATTCGCCGATTTGCATCGAAACCTCGTAGTGTTCGGCTTCGTAGCCGAAGCTGCCCGCCATGCCGCAGCAGCCGCTGGGGATGAGTTGCACGGTGTAATTTTCGGGAAAACTCAGTGCCTTTTTGCTCGGCGTCAGCGAGGAAAGCGCCTTTTGGTGGCAATGCCCGTGGAGTTTGATGAGCCGCTTTTCGGTCGTAAACTGCTCTTTCCGGATGCGCCCCTTGTCCATTTCCTGGGCGATGAATTCCTCGAAGAGGTACGCGTTTTCGGCCACCCGTTCGGCGTCGGGGCGGAGTTCGGGCGGCACGAGGTCGAGGTATTCGTCGCGCAGCGTCAGGATGGCCGAGGGTTCGATGCCGACGATGGGCGCGGGGTTTTTAGCCAGTAAATCCCGGAATATTTTCACGTTCCGAATCGCCAGTTGCTGCGCATCGCGTACCAGTCCCTTTGAGAGGTACGTCCGCCCGGATTCGTCGTGCTTGGGAAGCAATACTTCGTAGCCCAGCTTTTCGAGCAACAAAATCGCCTTTTTGCCCACCTCCACGTCGGTGTAGTTGGTGAATTCGTCGGCGAAGAGGTAAAGCAGGGGGCGTGGGCGGTCCGTCGCTACGGCGTGAGGCGTGGGGTTTTGCTTTTTACCCCCCGCCGTAGCGACGGACCGCCCACGCCCCTTGCTCCAAGCTCTTAGTGTCTGCCCGGCCAGTTTGGGGATGCTGCGCTGGGGGGCGAAGCCGAGGAGTTTTTTGGCAAAGCCTCCCGTCAGTCCGTTGGCCATCAGGCCGTTGTAGAGACCGGGGGCGAGGCTGGCCAGCGCGCTGGCGCGGGTGAAATTGCCAATCATCCGGGTGCGGAAGGGCACGCCGTGGGTGTCGTAGTAGTGCTGGAGAAATTCGGCCTTGAGTTTGCCCACGTCGACACTGCTGGGGCATTCGGATTTGCAGCCTTTGCAGCTTAGGCAGAGGTCGAGGACTTCTTTGACTTCTTTCGCACGAGTTCCGGCCATTTCCCATCCGCCGGTTTTATCCCCCTCGGCGGCGCTTTTACCCCCCCCAGCCCGACCCGTCGGACCGCCCCCTAAGAGGGGGGGAGTGTCGGTGAGAAATTGCCTTAAAATATTCGCTCTAGCCCGCGTGGTGTCTTTTTCGTTGCGGGTGGCCATGTAGCTGGGACACATGGTGCCGCCGGTGAGTTCCGTCTTGCGGCAATCGCCGGAGCCGGAGCATTTTTCGGTGAGGCGGAGGATGTTTTCCTGGCGGGAAAAATCGAACACGGTGTCGATTTGGGGCGGTTTCGGGTCGGCATCGCCGGGGCTGGGGGCGAAGCGCAGAAACTTGTTCATCGGTGGCGTGTCCACGATTTTCCCCGCGTTGAAAATGCCCTGGGGATCGAAGAGGGCCTTCACGCGCCGGAACAACTCGTACACCTCCTGGCCCATCATAAACGGGATGAACTCGCCCCGCAGGCGTCCGTCGCCGTGCTCGCCGCTGAGGGCGCCGTTGTATTTCTTCACCAACGCCGCCGTATCGGCCAGCACCGCCCGGAATTTGGTCTGGCCCTGGGCGGTTTTCAGGTTGATGAGCGGCTCGACGTGGATTTCGCCCGCCCCGGCGTGGGCGTAAAAACTCGCCCGGAGTCGGTGCCGGGCCAGCAGTTTTTCCAAATCGGCGATGTAGTCGGGCAAATCGGCGGGGTCCACGGCGCAGTCTTCGATGAGGTTGACGGGCTGGACATTGCCGGGTAAATTCCGAATCAGCCCTAAGCCTGCCTTGCGCACGTCCCAGACGGGATAGGTCTGCTCGCCCGTCACGACGGGGTACGCGTAGCCCACGCCCCCGGCCTTGAGGTCGGCAATCAGCGCGTCGGTTTTTTGAAAAAGCGTGTCGGGGTTATCGGCAAAAAATTCGACCATCAAAATCGCGCCGGGGTTGCCTTCAATGAAAAAGCGGTTTTTCCGCAACTCCGGGCTGTCTTTCGTAAAATCGAGGATGTACCGGTCCACCAGTTCGGAGGCCCAGGGCTGGTGGCGCAGCGCGATGAGGTTAGCCCGCAGGGATTCGTCCACGCTCCGGCAGTGGATGCACACCAGGCCCACTTCGGTGGGCGGCAGGGGCAACAGGTTCAGGGTCAGTTCGGTGGCAATCGCCAGTGTTCCCTCCGACCCGGCCAGGAGGTGGCAGAGGTTGAACTCACCGCCTTCGGGCGCGAAGGGCTGGGTATCGAGCAAGGCGTCGAGGGCGTAGCCGGAGTTGCGGCGGCGGATGCTCCGCTTCGGGAAACCCGCCCGGATGCGTTCCTGGTTGGCGGGCATTCCCAGCATGGCGCTGAGTTGGCGATAAATCTTGGTTTCGAGGTCGTTTTCGGTGCCTTTGCCGAGGAGTTTGGCTTCGTAGCGCCAGGGTTGCAGCGATTTGAATTCCGCCTCGGATCCGTCGGAAAGCAAGACTTTCGCCGCCCGGAGGTGGTCGCGGGTGGTGCCCCACACGATGCTGTGCAACCCGCAGGAATTGTTGCCGACCATGCCGCCAATCATGGCCCGGCTGGCGGTACTGGTTTCCGGGCCGAACATCACCCCGAAGGGTTTCAACGCTTTATTCAAATCGTCGCGAATCACGCCGGGCTGCACGCGTACCCAGCGCTCTTCGGCGTTGATTTCCAGAATTTTGCCAAAATATTTCGAGATATCCACCACGATGCCGCTGCCCACCACCTGCCCGGCCAGCGAGGTACCCGCCGCCCTCGGAATCAGCGTCGTGCGGTGTTCGCGGGCGAATTTGACGAGCCACTTCAAATCGGCCACCGAGCGGGGCAGGGCCACGGCCACGGGCCGTTCCTGGTACACCGAAGCGTCGGTGGCGTACACGCGCAGTTGGGCCTGGTGTTCGGGGCTTTCGTTGAAATACAATTCGCCTTCAAACACGCTGCGGAGCGGGTCGAAGGCGGAAACGTCGATGGACGGGGTGGGCATTGGGTGGGATTCTTGGTCAGCAAAAGTAACGAGGGAAGGAAGGAAATGCAGTAAAAACCTTCCCCATCCGTCATTGCGAGCGGAGGCAGGCAAACGAGCGGAGCGAGACGGTCCGCCGCTGCGGTTTGACTGCCGGAGCGAAGCAATCCCCTGCCGAAGACCAAACGGTCCGTCGCACGGTAGCGTTTGACGAGTCGCTTGGTTTTTGCTCTCTGGTCTCCGGCAGGGGATTGCTTCGCTCCGGTGACCAAGTCTCGCTCCGCTCGCCTTGTTTGCCTCCGCTCGCAATGACGGGAGTCAAGGAGATTTTTCACTCTCCCAAAAACTCCCGCACCAGCGCCTCCCATTCTCCCTTCAGCGACCCCTCGAACACGGGCCGCCGGGCGCGGCGGTACCAGTAGCCTGCGTTCCCCTGGTCGCCCTCGACCCGGTGGAGGTAGGCGTGGAGGGCGTCGTAATCGGGAGTGCCTTCGCGGGTTTGGGCGATGTCGTGGGCGGCATCCCAGTCGCCGCGTTCGGCGTGCCAGAGGGCGAGCAGAATCGGATTCAGGCCCGGTGGCGGGGTGGGGTGAGGGAGGGTTTCGAGGAAGGTTTGGTAGGTCATTTTTTTGGGAAATTGATTTTAAACTACGTTGTGTGATAGAATCGAGCGGCTCTCATTCGCCACACAACTTACGTTTAAGAAACTTCCGCCTGGATTCGTCCCGTAAACGAGACGAATCCAGGCGGGCACCAGAGAAATCACCCCATCACCGCCAACATCGTAAGCAAAGGCTCCCCCAGATTTTTCTTCCCGGAAATCAAAACCTGCGCCCGCGCCTCGCTGGGGTCGATGCTTTTCATAAAAATCCGCCAGGCCATCCGGTCGGGCAGCGAAATCGAGGCGGTCGGCGGCGCTTCGGTTTGCCGGGTGAGCTGCCAGGTACCGTTTTCCCAAACCAAAAACCACTCGCCGCCGCCTTCGCCTTCGCCCGTAACCGTCAGGCGCAGCACGTCGCCGGGCGCGCCGGGCACGGCCCGGTAGTGGTGCGGCAGGGCGCGGAGCAGGGTTTCGATGAGGGGACGGAATAATTCTTCCGAAAAAAGCAGATCGTAGCCCCGCCCCGTCGCCAGCCGGATTTGCTGCTGGTGGTGCCATTTTTCGGTGTACTCGCGGGCAATATGAAACCAGTTGGCCGACTTGGTTTCCCCCGCCCAGGCCACCGAGAACAGCGCGGGTGCGAAGGGGTCGAGCGAGGCCAGGTAGTCGCAGTACGCCGGGCCGCTGCTTTCGAGCACTGAAATCAGTACCGCTGGACTGAGTCGTCGGGTGGCTTGTACCCAGTCACGGTTGAGGCGGTCGAGGTAGGCCACCAGGTCGGCGTAGCTACCGATTTCGCCGGGCGGGTCGCCGGAGTAGCCGTCGCGGGCGAGGGAGAGCGTGCGCAAAGTCGTGTCGAGCAGGTGCGCGGCCACGTCTTTCACCGTCCAGAGCCGGGCGGTGGTGGGGCGTTGCCAGTCTGCTTCAGAGAGCGATTTCAGTAAGTCAATCAACAAGGAATCCAGGCGACGCAGGGGGCCGAGCACGGGAATCGGGACGGGCGGGGGCATGGGATTTTGAAACCTTTTTGGGGCAAATTTGGTAAACTCTTCCAACGATTCCCGATTTTTTCCCGCATGGCCGAAGGTTTACGCTTACGACTGACCACCGATTCCGACGACGACCGCCCCGTGTTCGTGGCGGGCAATTTCAACCAGTGGTTGCCCGACGAGGCCCGTTTCCGCCTCCAGCGGGTGGGCTACATGACCTACGAATTTCAGTTCCCCGCCGACTTCCGCTTACCCCAACCCCTCGAATACAAGTACACGCGGGGCAGTTGGGCCGACGCCGAACTCGCCGCCGACGGCAAAATCCCCGCCAACCGGATTTCTACCCGATCGACGGGCCTGCGCCGCGACCACGTTCCGCACTGGCGACTGGGCGGCGAGTCGTTCGATTCCCGGCTGTACCCCCAAATCCACGTCAGCCCCGATGAGTTCTGGCTCCCCGCCCTGGGGCGGCACCGGCGCTTCCGGGTGCTGCTCCCCGCCGACTACGACCAGCAGCCCGAGCGCCACTACCCCGTGCTGTACCTGCTCGACGGGCAAAACCTGATGGGCGGCGGCGCGGGCTTCGGCGACTGGGGCCTGGAGCGACGCCTGGCGATTCTGAAAGCGCGGGGGCGCGGCGACCTCATCGTGGTGGCCCTCGATCACGGCGATGAATTCCGAAAGAGCGAGTTCAACCCCTACAACCACCGCTGGCTGGGGCCGGGCGAGGGCCGGGCCTTCGTGCAGGCGCTCACCGACACCCTCAAGCCCTACCTCGACCGCACGTACCGCACCCGGCCCGAACGCGAGGCGACCGGCATCGGCGGCAGTTCGCTGGGCGGGCTGCTGAGTTTGTACGCCGGGCTGACGGCCTGGCGTACTTTCGGGCGGGTGTTGGTGTTTTCACCCTCGCTCTGGGTGTCGGGCCGGATTTTCGGCGAAGCCGAGCGCCTGCCGGATTCCGCCCAAAGTCGGTTTTATTTGTACGGCGGTGGCAAGGAAGGAATGCAGCTAAAACCCGCTTTACAGCGACTGGAAGGCATTTTTTCCGCCCGGCCCGGCACTCAAACCAAACTCGTGTACGACGCCCGTGGCCGCCACCAGGAAGATTTTTGGGGCCGGGAATTTCCAAAGGCGGTGGAGTGGCTGTTTTTTTGAACTTTACTTTGCCCATCCGCTGTCATCCTGAGCGCAGCGAAAGGATGACAGCGGGGGAGGTTCGCACAGCATCGTTTCGCTCAGGATGAAAGAATAAACCCGCATGATCTACCCCTTCTCCCCCACCCCCACCGCGCCCGCCGTGGTGCGGCCCCTCGTTCAGAACGACGCCTTAGCCGAAACCCTGGCCCGGATTGCCCTCGAAACCGGCCTGGCCGCTGACGCGTTGCTGACTGATTTCAAAGCCGATTTCAAGGAAATTTTGCCGCTGTACCAGTTGGACGGGCGGAAATTGTTGCTGCTGGGGTTGGGGAAAGAAATGGGCGGCGAACCGTTAAAATCCGGCCCAATCATCCGGGCCTTTCGCACTTTATTTTTCCAACAAAAAACCAAACTCCCCGCCCACGTCGCCCTCGACTTACGCGGGTGCCCGGCGGACTGGCTGGAGTGGGCCGTCAACGGAGCCTTGCTCGGTGGGTACAAACTCGGCCTGTACAAAACCGAGGAAGCGCCGAAAACACCCTTTTTTGAAGAGGCTGGAACGCTGGAACTGGTCGTGGACTTTTCTGAAGAACAACTGGAAACTGAAAACTGGAAACTGAAAACCGGCACCGCCATCGCCGAAACCCAAATCAGGATTTTCGATTTGATGAACGCCCCCGCCAACCACAAAACCCCGCAGACGCTGGTGAGTTGGGCGATGGAATCGGGCGAACGCTTCGGCTACAGCGTGCGCTCGCTCGACGCGGGCGAGATTGTGGAAGCGAGGCTGCTGGCCCTCGACGCCGTCAGCCGGGGTAGTCGGCATGAACCGGCCTTTCTCATCTTGGAATACATCGGCGAAGGGGCCTCGAAGAAAATCGGCTTGGTGGGCAAGGGCGTGACCTTCGACACGGGCGGGGTTTCGATCAAACCTTCCACGAACATGCACCTGATGAAGTCCGACATGGGCGGGGCGGCGGCGGTGCTGGGTACGCTGGAACTGGCGGCGAAACTGAAGCTGCCCGTTCACCTCGTCGGCATCGTGCCTGCGACCGAAAACTCAGTGGATGGCGACGCGATGAAACCCGGCGACGTGATTAATTCCTACGCCGGAAAAACCATCGAAGTGACCGACACCGACGCCGAAGGCCGCCTCATCCTGGCCGACGGTCTGGCGTACTGCCTCAAAAATTACAACCCCGACGTGCTCATCGACCTCGCCACGCTCACCGGCAACGTGGTCATGGCCCTGGGCTACCACGCCGCCGGGTTATTCACGACCAACCGCGAATTGGGCAAGCAATTGAAGCGGGCGGGCGAAGCCAGCGGCGAACGACTCTGGCGCCTGCCGATGTGGGAGGAATACGCCGACCACCTGAAATCGGACGTGGCCGACCTGCGCAATTACTCCGGCATCCCCCACTCCGGGGCCATCGGCGCGGCGAAGTTTCTGGAAGTATTTACCAAAAAACACCCGGCCTGGGCGCACCTCGACATCGCGGGCGTGGCCTTCGGCGATACGGAGTTTGCCCCCCAACGAGCGGGGACGGCGTTTGGGGTAAGGTTGTTGGTGGAGTGGTTGAGGGGGATGTGAGAATTACAGTTAGTCAAGTTTCCAAGTCGCAATTGTATTGATGAACTGTTTTTCACAACGCTTCAAAAACTACCTACTAAAAAAACGTCATTGATTGACTTTCTGAATAATTGTGTGGATTTTTGAGCTATGCCCAAGTAACAGTACACGAGAATGATAATAGAAAATAAAGGAATAAAGACAGACAAATACTATGTGCCTCCATTCGACTTAGATGAAGGCGAAATTGTTGTGTTGTATTTATTCAGTGGACAACATTTCCAAGAAACTGAAATCTATCTAAAAGATATTTTCACAAATAAGACGCGAAACGAAAACGTAAAAATAAATAGACAATTGACCTTTGTTGAACAGTTTGTTGAGCCAAAATTTAGGCAATTATTTTACCCTGTCACAGTTGGAGAATACTTAGAGAGAAATGCCAACTCGGAAAGCAATTTTGCGACAAGAATATATGCAGATAAGTGGATTACCAATAAGACAAGAATGAGTACGCTTGGAAGTAATCCGAGAAAATTACTAAGTTTATATGCAACTTTATCAAACACCAGCGACATTGTATTTGACTTAGTTGGACAAGATTTGCAGGGAGCTGAAGAGGTATATCAAATCGTAAAAGACAATGTTAGAAAGGGCGGTTCTGCAATTTTACTTGACAACCATAATGATTTAAAACACGACTGTACGAAGTATGTAGAATTACAATGGATGTAGATTCAAGTTTGAAATGCAATAAATCAGGCAGGGGTGAATTAAATTAATTTCACCCAAAAACCACCCCCAGCGGCAGTTCAATCCCCAGCGGCTCATCGCGGAGTACGTCGGGCGAGACGAAAGCACGGTTCGCGTGCGGAGCGTGGTACACGTGAACGGCCCGCAGCGGTGGAATCACCAGCCAGTACGATTTGATACCCAGATCGAAATACGAGCGGGCTTTGGCCACCACGTCCTGCACGGATTGCTCCGGCGACAGGATTTCAATCACTCCAAGCGGTGTTTCGCTAATCTTCACCTCGTCTTCTTCCATATCGAAAACCAGGTCGGGCGGGAACAGCGCCAGGTCGGGCACAAAGTAGTTACCGGTCAGCAGGGGAACGTTCACTTCGGGGAGTACCTCGAAGCGGCCATCCGTTTGGGTTTCAAGCCAAACAAGTAATTTCTTTTGAATTCGGGCGTGATTTTTACTGGGCATGGGCTTTCCGCGTTCGAGTTCGTAGTCGGACAAGGAGGTCAGGGTCGTCGCTTCCATGGGCTTCGTTGATTGCTGGGTAAAAGTATCGAAAAAGCACCGAACTTGCGCCTCACCTGGCTATTGCACGGCGGGCAACGGCTACCCAAACTTGTCCACCGTGCAACCCTTTCCCCCCGCCGCCGGTCATAGCCCGTAGAAACGCGTTTCGGACTGCGCGTCCCGGACTTTTTTTCACCCGAAAACTTCCCCTTACTCCATGCGCCATTTACGCCCAACCGGAATCATCGCGGCCCTGCTCCTCACCGGTCTGCTCGCCTGCGACCGCATCCAGAACGACGTTGCCCCCGAACCGGCCACCCCCAGCAACTTCGCCGCTCGCACCGTGTACACCCAACCCGGCGGCGACGTGTCCATCGCCCTCGCTACCTCGGCCAGCGGCGAAACGGTGTACCGCATCGCCGCCGCGCCGCGCTACGGCAAGCTCAGTTTCATCGAAAAAGGCTACCTGCTCTACCGGCCCGATTCGACCGTGCAGGATGCCGAAGACCAGTTTACGCTCAACCGCACCACCGGCAACGACCCCAAACCCGACACTATCCGGGTCGTGATCAAGCCCAAACCCGAAGCCCTGCCCTGCAACGCCGGTGCCCAGCCCGACGGTGCCCGCACGACCCTCAATACCTCGGTAGCCATTGCCGTACTGACCAACGACCGCTTTTGCAGCAGCGAACCCGACCCCGGTACGCTCAAAGTGGCCGTGGCCCCCAAAAACGGGGAAGCCCGGGTGGACGGACGCTCCATCGTGTACAAACCCAACGCGGGCTACCAGGGCGGTGATAGCTTCGTGTACAGTTACCAACTCCGGGGCAGCACCGAGGTGCATTCGGCGGTGGTGAAGGTGGAAATCGGTCAGCCCGCCGGGGGCTGCAAAGTAACCCTGACGGCCGATGCCGCCGTGGTGAAGGAGGGCACGCCCGAAATCACGCTGGCGGTGCTGAAAAACGACCGCCTCTGCGACCGACCGGGGAAAGTTTCGCTGAAAACCCAGCCCCGCGTGGGCACGGCCACGGTCAACTCAGCCAACGAGGTGATTTACAAGCCCGCCGCCGGTTTTACGGGTACCCTCGATTTCACGTACCAGGTTTGTGATTCCACCGGAAGAGAATGCCCCAGCGCCGTGGTGAAAATTGCCGTGGAACCCCTCAACCCCGCCTGTCGCAACGTCGCCACCCCCGACCAAGTGCAGGTAAAATTTGCGGGGGAACGGGTTGAAATTCCGGTGTTGGCCAACGATAAGCTGTGCAGCCCCGCCCAAAGCCTGGCGATTTCGACGAAACCCGCGTTGGGTACGGCGGAAGTGAAGGAATTGAAGGTATTTTACACCCCGCCCAAAACCGGTACGGGCCGGGAAGATAAATTCGCCTACGAAATCACGACCGTGAAGGGAGAAAAAGTGCAAGGCATCGTGGCGATTAAGCTGGTGAACTGAAAAATACCGTTTTGATGTCCCGCTGAGCTTGTCGAAGCGCCGTCCGGACGGCGCTTCGACAAGCTCAGCGGGACAAATTCCCATTTCCCTCCATGACGTTTCGCTCCGATGCCGACTTGCTTCGAGCCTGCCAGCGTGGCGACCCGCGCGCACAGGGCTTTTTGTACGAGCGGTACAAGCGAAAACTGATGGGCCTTTGCCTGCGCTACGCCCGCCACCGCCCCGACGCGGAGGACATTTTTCAGGATGCGTTCGTGAAAATTTTCCGAAACCTGAGCGAACTCCGCGACGTGGCGAACCTCGATGCCTGGGTGCGGCGGGTGGTGGTCAACACGGCCATCACCCACTACCACCGGCAGGCGGCGCAGCCCCCCGCCACCGACCTCGACACCGTGCAGCCCGCCAACGACGACGACCGCGCCCTGCTCGCCCACCTGAGCACCGACGAACTGCTGCGCCACGTGCAGCAACTCCCTGACGGCTATCGGCTGGTGTTCAACCTCTACGTGCTGGAAGGCTACACGCACCCCGAAATCGGGCAGGCGCTGGGCATCAGCGAAAACACCTCGAAATCGCAACTATCGCGGGCCAAAGCCTGGCTTCGCCGCGAACTCCGTGCCTTAGGTATTTTACGCTATGAAACCGACTGACGACGATTCCCTCGACGACGCCCTCCGGGCGAGGCTCGCCGATTTCGAGGCCGACCCCGCCCCCGATGCCTTCGACCGCATCCGGGCCGAATTACCGCCCCCACGCCCTCGCCTTTCGCGGGGCGGGTGGGTCGCGATGGGCGTGGCCGGAATGCTGCTGCTGGGCACCCGGCTGGGTGGGGAATGGCGACGGGCGGCAGAGAACGGCGTAAGAGAACCGTTGAAAACGGCGTTGGCGGAGCGCATGAATCGTCGGGAAGTGAGAGAAGAAATTGCTGAACGGTCTACGGGAAAAACAAGCAGCCTTGGGGTGAAAACTGGTCACGCTGAGCGGAGTCGAAGCGCGGTCGGACTTCGGGAACAATTTCCCATTTCCAACCGCGCTTCGACTCCGCTCAGCGTGACACCCGCGCAAAAATTACCCCTTCAAAATTCTAGTATCTATACAATTCTGCCCCAATCCATTTTTTCCGAAACCCCGCCTCTCACTCCTGAATCCCGCCTCAGCATCTCCCTGCTTCCGTTGGCAAGCCGCCCGCTGAACGCGCCCAATCTGGTTTTTCCCTGGCTGGTTGCCGCGCCCGATGCCCTCCCCCGCCCGGCCCGCGAAGCCCGGCCCCGGCTGGCCTGGTTTGGCTCGGTGGCGGCGCAGTACGCCTACGCCGACCTGACGCCCAACGCCACCGACGAAACCTACGTGCGCCGGGTGCAATCCGCTGCCCGCTTCGCCCCCGACCGCCTCGGCTGGCGGATGGTGCTGGGAGTGGAAAAAATGGTTGCCGAAAAAACAGCCCTGCGCATGGCGGTAACCGCCAGCAGTTTACGGCAATCGTTTGCCTATTCCGAACAAACCCACAAGCTCGATTCCGTGGCCACGCGCCGCGTCGATGGCGAAGGCGCAACCCTCCAGCCGTATTTCCAAACCAAATCCAGCCGCATCGATTTTCAACAAACTATGGTTGGGCTAACGGCCTCGATGCTGCGGCATTTTGGCCCGACGGTGTACGTCCACGCGGGCGGCGAGGCGGGCCTGGCCTGGGGCAGCACGGGGCGGCAACCGGCCCTGGCCCTGACGGCGGGGTTGGGCGTATCCCGTCCGCTCGGCACGGGCTGGAGCCTACGCGTGGAGCCGACGCTGCGTTACTCGCTCAGCACGTTCCAGACCACCGACGGACGTTTTGGCTGGCGTCCCTACACGGTGGGGCTGGCGCTGGGACTGAGGAAAAACTGAGTGATTGAGTGAGGGAGTGATTGAGCGGTCCGCCGCTGCGGTGAAAAGGAAATGTACCGCAGCGGCGGACCGCCTGCCTTTTTTCTCACTCAATCATTCCCTCACTCAATCACTCAGTCGTTTTGTTGCGTACTTTTCGACAAAACGACTCACCCCGGCAACACCCCATGACCAAACCGCTCAGCTTCCTCTGCATTTCCACGTTTTTCAAAGGCAATGAATTCCTGCGGGCCTGTAAAGCGGCGGGCAACGTGGTTTTTTTGCTCACGGACAAAAAACTCGAACACAAACCCTGGGCGCGGGAGGCCATCGACGAGATTTTCTACGTCGAACCCGACGCCCAGGGCCACCTCGACCTCGATAACGTGGCCGCCGGCCTGGCCCACCTGATGCGCTCCCGGCCGGTGGATCGCATCGTGGCCCTCGACGATTTCGACGTGGAAAAAGCGGCGTTTCTCCGCGAATGCTTCCGCATTCCGGGCATGGGCCAGAGTACCGCCCGGCACTTCCGCGACAAACTCGCCATGCGGATGCGCGCCGCTGATGCAGGCTTGCGTCAGCCCCAGTTTTCCCCGCTGTTTTCAGACGAACAAGTCAATTCGTTCGCCGATACCATTGAATTTCCCTGCGTGGTGAAGCCGCGCGGCGAGGCCAGTGCGGCGGGGATAAAAAAGGTTTTTTCGAAAGACGAACTCTGGCGGGTCGTCCACGACCTCGGCGACCGGCGGCACCAGTTTCTGGTCGAGCAGTTCCGGCCCGGCGACGTGTTTCACGTCGATTCGCTCTCGGTGAACGGCAAGCAGGTGTTTTGCCAGTCCAGCCAGTACCTCAGCACCCCGATGGAAGTGGCCCACGGCGGGGGGATTTTCCGCTCGGTCACGGTGCCCTACGGCTCGAAAGAGGAAAAGGCGCTCTGCGCGTTCAACCAAAAACTACTGAAAGCCTTCGGGATGAATTACTCGGCTTCCCACTCCGAATTCATCCGGGGAGCGGACGGGGAATTGTATTTTCTGGAAACGGCCTCCCGCGTGGGCGGGGCCAACCTGGCCGAGATGGTCGAGGCCGCCACGGGCATCAACCTCTGGCGCGAGTGGGCCAACGTCGAATCGGCGATGGCGCGGGGCGAAAAGTACGCGTTGCCCCCCGTGCAGCAACGCTACTCCGGCATCGTGGTGTCGCTGGCCCGGCAGCAGTGGCCCGACAACAGCGGCTTCGCCGACCCCGAAATCTGGTGGCGGATGACCGAAAACGAGTACCACATCGGCCTGATTCTCCAGGCCAACGACCGACCGCGCATCCTCAGCCTGCTCGACGAGTACGCCCTCCGCATCCGGGTCGATTTCCACGCTTCCGCCCCGGCGGGGGATAAACCGTTGCATTGAAAATCTTACCTTCCGCTGTCATCCCGACGATAGGAGGGATCTCGTCGACCCGCCGCCGAGTTTACCGTCAGCCATGCAATCGCTTACCGCCGGGCTGCTCGGTAGCCCAACGAGATCCCTCCTGCGTCGGGATGACAAGACCTGAGTAAACCATTCACTCCCTTTTCTTTCATGAAACACCTCCCCCTCCTTTTCCTGCTCCTCCTCACCGCCTGCCAGACCGCCCCCCGGCAAGACAATCCGCCCGTGACGGGGCCACCCGTGCCGCCGCCCAAACCAGCCCCCAAGCCCGATACGCTGCGGTTTTTGGTACTCGGCGACTGGGGCTGGGGCAGCCCCGAACAGCGGGCGCTGGCGGCGGAGATGGACACGTTTTCCCGGCAGTTCAAGCCGCATTTCATCATGTCGGTTGGGGATAATTTTTACGGGTTTGGGGTGGAAAGCACCACGGACCCCCTCTGGAAAACCATGTTCGAGGACGTGTACACGGCCCCCTCGCTGCAAATTCCCTGGTACGTGGCGCTCGGCAACCACGATTATCCCAAAAATCCGCAGGCCCAGGTGGAGTATTCGGCCACGAGTTCGCGCTGGCGGATGCCCGCCCGGTACTTTACGTTTTCGAGAAAACTTCAGGGTGAAGATGCCGTCCGGTTCGTGTTTCTGGACACGAATCCGATGATCGACAATTACCACAACAACCCCGCTTTCGCCGAATACCCGAACGCCTCGAAACAAGACCCCGTCCGGCAACGGGCCTGGCTCGACAGCGTGTTGCGGGTCTCGCCCGAACCCTGGAAAATTGTGGTGGGCCACCACCCGGTTTACTGTGCGGGCAGCTACTACTTCGATACGCCGGAGTTGATCCAGCACCTGAAACCCCTGCTCGAAACCCACCGCGTGCAAGCGTACCTGTGCGGTCATGAGCACAACCTCCAGCACCTCCGGGTACCGAGCGAAGTCACCGATTATTTCATTTCTGGTTCCGGCGGCGGCTTGCGCCCGGCGGGCCGCGACGCCCGCACCCGGTTTTCGGCCTCCGACAACGGTTTCGCCGCCGTCAGCATCCGCAGCGACAGCCTGTTTTTGCAGTACCGCAACAAGGCCGGGGATTTGATTTATGAGATGGGAAGGGGGCGGAATTAAGCGTAGTGGTCGGACGGCTTGGAGCCGTCCGACCACTAAAAAAAGTTGTCATCCTGAAAGGACCTTGTTGGACGACCGTTCTCATTTCAGGAAACTAAACGGTCGTCCAACAAGGTCCTTTCAGGATGACAACTTTTTTTTCGTTTGTTTCCACCTTTTTTTCGCTTGTTTCCACTTCACAAAACGCTGAACTTGCCCCCTCAACCAGTCATCTAAACCACGCATGAAACGCATTGCTTCGTTCGTCCTCGCCTTCGCGCTGAGCCTCAGCGCCGCCTCCGCCCAGAAAGCCCCCGAAGAAAGCGCGGGCTGGAAACTCGGTGCCCAGGCTTATTCTTTCAACCGCTACGATTTCGCTCAGGCGCTCAAAAAAATCGACAGTTGCGGGCTAAAGTACGTCGAAGCCTTCCCCGGTCAGCGAATCGGCGGCGGGCTGGAGGGGAGGATGGATTTTAAAATGGACGCCGCCACGCGTCAGGCCGTCAAGAAACTGGTGAAAGACCGGGGTCTCACGCTGGTGGCCTACGGCGTGGTGAACACCCCCACCGAGGCCGAATGGCGGCAACTGATGGAATTTGCCAAAGACATGGGCATTCTGAACATCAACACCGAGCCGAAGGTGGAGCAGATGCCCTACGTGGGCAAACTGGCGCAGGAATTCAAGATTAACGTCTGCCTGCACAACCACCCCAAACCCAGCCACTACTGGCACCCCGACTCGGTGCTGGCCGTGATCGGCAGCAACCCCTACCTCGGCTCCTGCGCCGACATCGGCCATTGGACCCGCTCCGGCCTCGACCCGGTGGCTTGCCTCAAGCAACTGCAAGGCCACGTGCTGGGGATGCACTTCAAGGACTTGGAAGAAAAAGCGCCCAAAACCCACGACGTGGTCTGGGGCACGGGTGTCAACAACATTCCCGCCGTGCTGACTGAGTTGAAGCGCCAGAAATTTAAAGGCCCCATCTCCGCCGAGTACGAGTACAAATGGGAAAACAACGGCCCGGAAATCGCCGAGAGCGCGCGGAATTTCCGGCGAATTTTTAAGGAGGGGAAGTAGGAGCGGTTTACTTTGTGCGGCGGGTCACCCTGAGCGGAACGGTCCGCCGCACAAAACTTCTCATGAAAAAATTACTGCTCTTCCTCCTCCTCGCCACCACAACCGCCTTCGCCCAAACCGCCTCGCCCCGGCTCATCGTTCGGGGTGACGACATGGGCTATTCGCATTCGGGCAACGAGGCACTGGTGAAGTGCTTCCGGGAAGGCATCGAAACGTCCATCGAGGTCATCGTGCCCTCGCCCTGGTTTCCGGAGGCCGTGAAGATGCTGGCCGAAATTCCTACCGTGGACGTGGGCATTCACCTGGCCCTCAGCAGTGAATGGGACAACGTGAAGTGGCGGCCCGTGTCGGATTGCCCCAGCCTACGCGATGCCGACGGGTATTTTTACCCGATGATTTTTCCCAACAAAAACTACCCCAAACGCTCGGTGGTGGAAAACGACTGGCAACTGGCCGACGTGGAAAAAGAGTTTCGGGCGCAGATCGAACTGGCCCTGAAACACCTCCCGCGCCTCTCCCATTTTTCGGGTCACATGGGCTGCACCGACATGGGCAACGACGTGAAGGCGCTCATCCGGAAACTGGCGAAAGAATACCACCTCGACGTTTTCCCCGGCGACCTGGGCGTGATTAACATCGGCTACCCCGGCCCGCACGCGACCTCAGCGGAGAAAATCGAAAGTGTGCTGAAACTGCTCGAAAGCCTGGAAGCGGGCAAAACGTACCTCTTCGTCGATCATCCCGGCCTCGACTCACCCGAACTGCGGGCCATTCACCACATCGGCTATGAAGGCGTAGCCCTCGACCGGCAGGGCGTCACCGACGCCTGGACCTCGCCACGGGTGCGGGAACTGGTCAAGGTGAAGGGGATTCAGTTGATTGGGTATCGGGAGTTGAAAAAGTAGAGTATAGGTAGCGGTGGTTTTACGAAACTTCTGCACTCTTTTTAAAATTCTGACTTATGGTTTTTTTCACCCAACTAATTTACATCCTGGACGGCCAGGAAACGGTTTTCGACCAATTTGAAGCCGTCGCTATTCCGGCGATCTCAAAATACAACGGACGGCTCTTGCTTCGGGTGCGGCCCGACGAAGCCGCGTATGTAGAAAGTACCATGGAAAATCCGTATGAAATTCACCTGGTAGAATTTGAAACGGACGATGACTTTTCAAATTTCATGCAGGACGAAGAGCGAAAACGTTTTTTGCATTTGAAAGAGCAATCCATAAAATCGGTTGTGCTGATAAAAGGGGCAAAGTTGTGACGAAAAAATGCCAGCAAGCAATAGACCGAACACGTACCCGCCTTCGATACAATCTAAACCGTTGCAAGAACTCACAAACCCATGAAAACCAAATCACTACTTGTTGCCATCGTCACTACATTCCTATCCTGCTCGGAAAAAAATAAGGAAACGGCATCAAAATCAGTACAACTTCCAATCGTAGGCACCTGGCAACTTATTTCGGGAACGCTCATCGAAAAGGGCGATACGGTAGTGACCGATTACACTAAAAACATTTCCTTCATTAAAATTATCAACGAGACGCACTTCGCTTTTTTACAGCATGATTTAAAAAAAGGGGCGGACTCCACGGCTGTTTTCGCTTCCGGCGGGGGGACTTATTCACTCAACGATAGTTTGTACACCGAACGTTTAGCGTATTGCAGTGATCGGGCTTGGGAGGGGACTGATTTTAACTTTACCATCACCCTGATAAATGATAAGTATTTGGGCTGAATTAGTTTAGACTAAATGAGCTGAACTTGATGGTCAAT
>CAXTIG010000019.1:0-108409 GCA_964244295.1 uncultured Cytophagales bacterium | reverse complement strand
AGCGGGCGGGCCGGGAGCGAATCTGGGAGTTGAGCGTGTACAACGCCTACAACCGGCACAACCCGTTTTTCTACGCCCTGGAGGGAAAAAAAGACGCGACTACGAAGACGACCCGCACGGTTTTCTACCGCTACTCGCTGTTTTCGGCGGTTCCGAGCGTGAGTTATTCGCTGAAGTTTTGAGATGGGCTACCTACCACTTTCTGAAAAATAAGTCGGATGAAAACGAGTACGCTACTTGCCCTGGGGGGATTGCTCCTCATGGGTTGCCAAAACCTGCGGGAAGAAATCGAACCCGCTGCGCTGACGGGCCAGGCCGGTAAGCTGGTTGTGGTTGGTTTTATTTCGCCCCAGGACAGCCTGCTAAACGTGAAAGTGACCCGCTCCCAACCCCTCGGTTCCGACTCCGGTTCCACCGCTGCCGCCCTGACCAACGCCACCGTGGTGTTGAAAAACGACAACGTCTCCGTCACGCTGAAGTACAGCGCGCAGAAGCAGTTTTACGCGGTAGAGGCCAGGAAATTTCCCATTGTCAGCGGCAAAACGTACACGCTCAGCGTTCAAACTCCCGACGGCCAGCGGGTCAGTGCCCGCTGCACGGTGCCGAAGGCGGCGGCTCTGCAAACGCCACGGCTGGATTCCACCGTGGCGCTCGACGGAAAAAAGCAATTTTTTGCCCGGTACCTCTGGCAAGACCCGGCGGGGGAAGTCAACTTTTACCAGACGGCGGGCCTGTTTTCCTACGAAAAAAAATGCCAGACCTGCCGGGGTGACGTGGCCGTGAAACCCGAAACTAGCGTGCTTTCGTTCGGCACGGCCTCCGTCGGCTGGATACCCGACGAGGGCCGCAACGGCGCGACACTGCAAACCAGCGGCACCCTGGCCCTGACCGAATTCCCGGCGACCTTCGGCGGGAGTTACCAGCGGGCCACACTCCGGGCGGTGCTGCTCCACGTCGATGAAACTTACTACCGCTACCACCGCGCCGTGGAGCAATCGGAGTCGTACACGTATAAATCCAACCCCTTCGCCGAAGCCCTGCTCATTCCGGGCAACATCGAAGGGGGCCTGGGCTGCTTTGCGGCGTACAACCGGACGACGGTGGTGCTGGGGTTGCGGTGAAGAACATGGGTAATTGGAGATTGGGTAATTAGGTAAATGCTTAACGATCAAAAGGTTGTTTCAAAAAACCAAGTACCCGATCCCCAATGACCACCCCCTTATTTTCGGTTGATACCCGGATGAACTATCCGATTTTTTCAAAAAAGTAACTTCGTTTTTCTCCTTCCACGTCGTCGTACAGGTAAATCGCCCGGCCCTGGTTGCGGCGGGCGTACCGGATCAGGGCCAAATCGCCCACGCAGGCGAAGCTGTGCAAGGCCAGACTTCCCCAGAGGAAGGGGCGGTAGCCGGGCAGGAGGAAGAGTGCCCCCGCCAGCAAGGTGGTAATGACGAGGAAGGGCATCGCGGCCACCAGGGAATTTTCCCGGAGCGTCAACACGAATTTCTGGGCGTAGGCGTACACCATCAGCCCCTTCGGGATCCAGCCGAAACCCACCCGCCGGGCACCTAGGGCTTTGAAAACCAGCGCGTGAATGGCCTCATGAATGGGCAGCAGAATCAGGAGAAAAGCCGGGATCGCCGCCAGCGCCTGCCAGCCATTGGTTCCCCGCACGAGGCCCGCCCCGACCCAGTACCCGAATCCCGCTCCCGCGAGGCCTAGTACGAGTGGAACGGCCCATTTCCGCCAGCCCGGCACCGGCACTTCGGGATTCGGATTGGCAAACTGCCGGACGATGAACTGCCCCATTTCATCGAGATGAAACGATTCGAGCAGCCGGTACTGACCGGATTGGTGCAGGGCATCGACGGTGGGTCGGAGAGCGTCGGGTTGCATCGGGAGGCGGTTGAGGTAGTTGGGGATTGGGTAAATGGGGATTGAGTGATTTTAACTAATTCCCAATCCCCATTTACCTATTCCCCATTTACAGACTAAGTAATTCCTTAAACCGAATGGCCTGCCGCCGGGAAATTTCGATCCGGTCGCCGCCGCGCAGGGTTACCAGCAATCCACCCGAAAACCAGGG
Source organism: uncultured Cytophagales bacterium (assembly GCA_964244295.1). Lineage (GTDB taxonomy): Bacteria > Bacteroidota > Bacteroidia > Cytophagales > Spirosomataceae > JAJAZB01. Next base: position 106,323 of record CAXTIG010000019.1, on the reverse strand, counting down.
TTCGATTTTGTCGATCCAACTCAGGTTGATGATGTGCTTGCGGTTGGCGCGGAAGTACGTTTTGGGATCGAGGCGATCTTCGAGGGCGTTCAGCGACTTGAGCACCAGGGGCTTTTGGTCGTCGAAGTGCAGGCGTACGTAGTTGCCCATGCTCTCGAACAGGCGCACTTTGCCGAGTTTTACAAACCAGCATTTTTCGCCGTCTTTTACAAACACCTGGTCGTTTTCGGTCAGGGCCTTGTTGTGGCCTTCTTCCTTCGATTTTTTGTCCTGCTCCTGGTGGCTGAGTTCTTCCTCCACCCGCTGAATGGCCTCGGCCAGGCGGTGTTGCTCCACGGGTTTGAGCAGGTAATCGAGCGCGTTGAACTCGAAGGCCTTGATGGCGTACTCGTCGTAGGCGGTGGTGAAAATCACTTCGGGCACGTGGCCTTCGAGGCTTTGCAGCAATTCGAAGCCATTTTTACCCGGCATCTGAATGTCGAGAAACAGCAAATCGGGCTGCAACTCGTCGATGAGCGCGGTGGCTTCGTCGGCGTTGGCGGCTTCGCCCACAATGTTGATTTTCGGAAAATTGTCGAGCAGGCGGCGCAATTCGTTGCGGGCCAGGCGTTCGTCGTCGACGAGTAAGGCTTTCATTTGAAAAAGGAGTTGGGATTGACGTTGGTTTTTAGTGGGGCTCGCAGGCCGAGCACCGGGGCACTCGATTTAGTTGACGAAAGTTGGGTTGACGGAGCCGAACGAGTGGCGTTATCGCCTTCAATCGGGATAATGACTTCGGCGCAGACCACGTTTTCCGAAGCCTGGTAGATTCGGAAACTGGCCCCGGCCCCGAAGAGCAAATCGAGGCGATGGGCGGTGTTTTCCAGCCCAAACCCGCCCGAATCGGTGCCTTCGAGTACGCCGGTGTTGGAAATGCTCAGGTGCAGGGCACCCCGCCGGAGCTGGGATTGGATGCTCACGAAACCGCCCTTCACGGGCTTGGAAACCCCGTGTTTGATGGCATTTTCCACCAGCGTTTGTAGCATCATCGGCGGCACCTGCACACCGAGCGTGTCGGGATACAGGTTTTTGCGCACCTCCAGCCGTTCTTCGTAGCGGATTTTTTCCAGGGCCAAATAATCATCCACCGTGCGGAGTTCTTCGCCCAGCGACACGGTCCGGCGGCGGTCGGCCAGGAGTGAACTGCGGAGGATGTTGGAAAGTTGAGTGATGCCCTTCTGCGCCCGGTCGGGGTCTTCGAGAATCAGCGCCCGGATGCTGTTGAGGGCATTAAACATGAAGTGTGGGTTCAACTGCGCCCGTAGCACTTTCGCCTCGGTTTCTTTGGCCGAGGCCTCGATCCGCACTTTATCCACCTCGATTTCCTTGCGCCGCTCGAAGTAGTGAAACATATGGTAGATCAGCGTCCAAATCAGCAGGTATTTACCCCACTGCCCGAGCAGACCCAGAAACACCAGAGGCTGAAAATCAAAGCCGTAGGCGTACATATCGAGCGGCAGATTAACGGTGGTCATCAACGCGGCCATGCCCAGCACGGCGGCCAAAAGGCGCGGAGCGAGGGCCATGAAGGGCAATTCGGTCCAGTTCCAGCGTTTGGCCAGCCAGCGGTAGCTGTGGGTGAGCAAAATACCGAGGCTGATGTTGACCGCCGCCTCGAAAAGCAGGTAGTATTTGAAGCCCAGATCCAACGAGTAATTGATGATCTCGTTGATAATGAGCGCCGTCCAACCGGCAATTTGAAATACCCAGTAGCTTCGTTGTCTCGACATACGCTCGATTCCCCTGAATGATACGACCCGTGGTGGGTCGTTTTAGGTTTCAAGATAGAAAGCCCGTCCCGGCGGAAAGACCGAAAAATGGATCAGCGGGGGAATGGATGGGGGAACGGATTTGAAAGGGTTTGAGAGTTTGAGGCGGTTTGAAGGTTTGAAAAACAGTAAGAAAACCTTTTCAAACTTTCAAACCCCGTCAACCCCTCAAACGTTTTCAAACCGCCAAAGGAAGCAAATGCCGGGTGTCGTTGGTGCGCTCCAGGGCGAAGCGGCGCGTGGTGTAATCGTAGCGGAGGAGGTACAGGCAGAGGTTGCGGTGCTCGTATTCGTCCATGACCGAGAGCGGCTGGTCGAAAAGTACCGTGAGCAGAATCCGGATGGCCCGCCCGTGCATGGCCACCAGGATGGTTTGTTCTTCGGGGCGGGAGAGGATCAGGTCGATCACGGGCACCTGCCGGTCTTTCACGTTTTTGGGGCTTTCGCCGCCTTCGGTGGTTTTGTCGGTTTGGCCCGCCCGCCAGCTTTGGATGAGGTCGAGGTAGTATTCGTCGTCGGCGTAGTTGGGGATTTTGCCCTCGCGGATGCCCCAACTGATTTCGTTCAGGCCCGCGTGTTGCTCGAAGGGCAGGCCCGCGTCGAGGAAATGCTGGACCGACTGGACGGTGCGCCGCAGGGCCGAGGTGTAAATTTTATCGAAGGGAACGTCCTGGTACGCTTCGTAAAACGCGGCGGCCTGCGCCCGGCCCAGGTCGTTGAGGTCGGCATCGATGCCGCTGCCCTGCACCACCCCACGCCGGTTGTAGTCCGTCTCGCCGTGGCGGATCAAGTAAATGGTTTTATGGGAATCCGAATCCTTCAAAGTAACCGACTGAATTTGACTATTTTTGAGGGCCTTCCCCAAACTTTCCGCGAATCTACGTTAAAATTCACTTTTTTCCGAACGCCCAATTATGATAAAACCAGGATACACCCCGGAACAACTCGCTGCCTTCAGCCGCAACACGCTCGTCGAGCACCTGGGCATCGAGTTTCTGGAACTAAGTACGGGATTTCTGACCGCCCGGATGCCCGTCGATCACCGCACCCACCAGCCTTTTGGCTTGTTGCACGGCGGCGCGTCGGTCGCCCTGGCCGAGTCGATGGGCAGCATGGCGGCGTTTATGTGCCTGGAAGATCCCCAGAACCAACAGCCCGTCGGGGTGGAAATCAACGCCAACCACCTGCGCTCGGTCACGGGCGGCTGGGTGTACGGGCGCTGCGTACCGCTGCACGTCGGGCGGCGCTCGCAGGTGTGGGAAATAAAAATTTCGGACGAAGCCGACCGGCTCGTGTGCGTGAGTCGGATTACGATTATGGTGCTGGAGGTGAAAAAGAAGACGTAACCCAGGTTGGCAGCGCTGCAATTTTTGAACTCCTAACCCATTTTTTAGAAAAAGCCTGAACCACCGCATCGGCAGTTCAGGCTTTTTCACGACTAGGTTCCGACTTTTTACCGCAGCACTTTCAGCAGTTTAACTTCCTGACTTCCAGCCACCCGCAACAAATACAACCCACTCGGTTGCCGGGCAATGTCCCAGTGGAGAACGCTCGTGGGTTCGGGGTTGCGGATTTCTTCGCGACGAATCGACTGGCCCGCCGGGTTGAACAACTCCACCGTGAGCGGCTCGCTCTCGGCGTGGTCGATGGCAATGCGCAGGCGGCCTTCCGGGCTGGGGTTCGGGCTGACGCTCACGCGCAGGCCCGGCGTTTCCAGCGAAATTTCCCGGTTGTTGCCGCAAGCTTTCACCCGGAAAGCGGCGGTCACGGCACTCGTCAGCACGGGCTGGCTGCCGACCACCCGAATCCGGTAGCCCGTGCCCGCTGGCGTACCCCCCGGAATCACCACGTTGTTGAGCGATCCTGCGTTAACCGTGCCCAGCGCAACGGGGCTGGCGAAGGAGCCGCTGGCGTCGCTCAGTTCGGCGCGGAAGGTGTTTCCCGCAAAAAACGAACAGCTACTCACCGAGAAACTCAGCCGCACCGCCTCGCCGGGGCAGCGGTTGTCGAGGCTTACGGTGGGGGTGCTGGCAAACTGGGGTTGGTTGACCGTGAAGGCCGAACTGGGGTTGGTCCGAAGCAGTAGCGGGTCGGCGCTGGCGACGATGCGAATCCGGTACCCGCCGCCCGTCGGGACAGTTTGGGGAATCGCCACCGTGCTGAGGCCGGGGCTGACCACGCCCAGGTCGAGGGGACTTTCAAAACTGCCGTTGGCCGCCGAAAGCTGCGCCCTGAACACGTTGCCTTCGGGAAACGGACAAACGTTACTCAACGTAAAACTCACCCGCACCGATCCACCCGCGCAGGCGGGTGTCTGGCTCACCGTCGGCGTGCTACTGAACAGGAGCGCTTTCACCTGGAACGCGCCGCTGGTGCTCGTCACGCCGGGGTTGGTCGTCACCACCCGGATTTGGTAGCCGCTGCCCGCGCCGGTTCCCGCCGGAATAGCAACGAAGTTGGCCTGGCCGGGGGTCACGTTGCCCAGCACGATCGGGCTGTCGAAGGAGCCACCCGCGTCGGAAAGTTCGGCCTGGAAGGTCCGGTTGACGGTACAGTTGACGTTGAACGTCAGCGTAACCCGCTGCCCGGCGCACACGGGGCCACCCGACACGACGACGGCTTCCGTAAAAACCGGGGCAATGACCGTCACCGTGCCCGTGCCGTCCACGCCCGTCAGCGCCGCGCCGTTGGCATCGGTCACCGAGACGAGCGTGTAGGTGGTGTTGCCCGGCGGACTCACCCGAATGGCCGCGCCGCTGATGTAGTTCGTCTGCGTGATTTCGCTGCCGTTGGCGGCGTACACGACGGTGAAGGGGGCCGTTCCGGCGGAAATGGCCACGCTCAGGGTGGCCGAATCGCCCGCGCAGATCGTCGCCGTGCCACTCAGGGTCGCCGTGCCGGGCACGATGGCCGCGCCCAGGGTGGCGTAGTCGGAGCGGAATTTTTTGAAATTCGTTTGCGGTAGATCCTTCGCGATGATGTTGTCGGTGTAATAAATTAGGTCGCCGTTGTCGAGCAAAAATTGGATCGAACTGGCGGCGCTGAGCGTCGAAGGCAAGTCGACGATGGATTCGAGGCTGCTCGCCGACCCCGCCAACCCGCTCAAATCGGCACTGCGCAGCACGGCGGCATCCCCGGTGTTGCCCGACCAGGTGTACAGCCGGAAATCGAGCGAACTGCCGCTGAAGGCCGTCGACGGCCCCGCCACGATCAGGTACTGCCCGCTGGCGTTGCACTTGATTTCGCGAATGCCCCGCCCGCCCAAATCAAGTTGAATCGGGTTGCCAAAGGTGGCCGTGCCGGCAGTTGGGTTTCCCGAGAACAAACCCGTAAAATTCGTCACCGGCACGATCAGCGCCTTGCTGCGAGCCGAGGCGGGTACGATGGGTGCGCGGAAAGCCAGGTAGCCCGTGGTTCCGTCGGGGGCGATGGTCAGGCCCTCGATGTTGAAGCCCGCTCCGTTGGGCGCTTCGGGCAACACCCCGGCGGCGGCGCTGGCGGTCAGGCCGAGGAAATTGGCCCCCAGACCGTGGCCGTTGGCGGCATCCCAGGCGAGCAGGTCGTTGCGGAGGCCGTCGTACCGGCCCACGTAACTGAGCGTCGAAGCGGCCCCGCTGCCGCCCAGGTCGGTGGCAAACAGCCGGTAGCGGTTGGGTCGAATCGCCCCGCCGGAGGAATTGCCGTGCGAGCCGAGCCAGTAAATCCGGTTGCCCACCCGCAGCGACGATTCCAGGTCGGCCTCGGGGTTGGAACTGGAGATTCCCAGCGAGGAATTGAAATCGAAACTGGCCACGGGCAAGCCCGAATTCTGGCGGTTGTAGAGCCGGATGACCTGATTTTCGTCGTCGGTCACGAGCATAAAATCCGCGTCGAGCGCCTGGGCGGTGGAGGCATCGCTCACCCCGACGTGAAAGCGGCTCGTGCTCGTCGAAGCCGCCGAGGCGGCGTAGTTGATGACGTAGGCCACGCTGTTCGGCCCGTCGCTCACGCGCAGAGTAATCGTGGCGTAGCCCACGCCGACGGGCGTAATTTTCAGATTCCGGCTGCCGCCGGTGCCGCTCAACACCAGGTTGGCGTTGGGCACCACGGCGGCGTTGTTGCTCAGGGCCGTCAGGGTGAGGTTGTTGAGGGAGGCGATGTCGGCATCGGTCAGCGTGAAGTCGATGCCGAGACTGCGGGCCGGATCAGTGGGGTTGTCGAGCACGGCGCTCACGAACCCCGGCCCGGCGGCGGGCAGGTTGAGGTAGGGCGAGGCCGTCGATTCGCTGAGCGTCGGGGCCGCGCCTACCGCCGCGTCGTTGTCGGTCACGGTGGCGCTGAGGCTGTTCAGCGTCAGGCCGTCGTAGGCCGGATCGCTGCTGCTGACGCTGAAACCAATCAGGCCGGTGTGCGCGCCTTCAAACACCACGTCGTTTACCGCCGTCACGGTCACCGTTTGGGGCGTGGCCCAGTTTGCCGAGGTAAACGTGAGCGTCGGAAAATTGACCGACACCTGTGCGTCGGGCGTGGCGGTCACGGTCACGTCGGCGCTGGGCTGGCTGGTCAGGCGCACGGTGTAGGTATCCGTGGCCCCGCCTTCGGTCACGGCGGTGCTCCCGCCCGACTCCGCGATCCGCACGTTGACGATCGTGGAAAAATACGTACCGGGATTGCCCGGATTGCCCGCCCGGTTCTGGTAGGAATTCTGCGCATCGTTCACCGTCGAAAGCCGCCAGACGTTGTTGATGGGCGTTACGCCGAGGTTGGCCTGGGTGGTCCAGGCGCTGGCGTCCTGGGTGCGGGGCGTACCCGTGTAGGTTTGGTCGCTAAACGTCAGGCGGGTGGCGAGGGCGTTGGTGTGGTCGTAAATGTTGATCTGGTCGGCGCGGCCCAGGTTATCGGCCAGTCCACCGAGCACTTTCACGGAAGTAGGCAGGTACCAAGCCGTGCGGAAAGCGGCGGCGGAAACCTCGGTGATGATCACCGATTCGCCCGCCTGCACGGTGCCGAAGCCGCTGAGGTCGAAGGAGCCGGGTTGGTTGGAATCGTCGTCGAAACTCCAGCCCGTCAGGTCTGCCGGGGCATCGCCCACGTTGGTCAGTTCGACAAATTCGCCCGGCGTGCTCGAATAGGCGAATTCCGTAATTCGGATCATCGGGCCAGTGGGAGGCAGCGGGGCGAGCGTTTTTTCGGGAAAAGAAGGGGAGACGTTGGGGGAAAACGACGGAAACGTCGTCAGCAGCACCCCGGCAATCAGCAGAGGAGATAGGTGTACAGGTAATTTCATCGAAACGGGGATTAGGTAAATCGGGCCGCAGACCGAAGCGGCGAAAGTACCTTCTCCGTATCACCGGCAGGTTTCCCAAAAATTATCGTTTCATTAAATTTTGATGCGATAGAGGTTGATGAGGTTCGGCCTCTTTTTTTTGAGAAAGAGGGTTGTTATCCCGAGCGTAGCGAAGGATCTCGTTGGCCTTCCGAAATTCATTGATAACCCAACGATAGCTGCCCTCCGAGTGTAGGGAGGGCCAACGAGATCCCTCCAACTCCGTTGCGGACTGCGTTCGGGATGACAGCGTTTTCACGGCAACGCTAACGCCACGTACCGGTCCCCCGACTTCGTTTTCAACTTCCCTCCCCCGCAGGCGATGACGACGTACTGCCGCCCGCCGACGGCGTATACGCTCGGCGAGGCGTACCCGGCGGCGGGGAGTTTGGCCCGCCACAGTTCCCGGCCCGTTTTTCGGTCGAAGGCCCGGATGAGTTCATCGCGGGTGGCGGCGATGAAAAGCAGGCCGCTGGCCGTGACGGCCGGGCCGCCGTAGTTGTCGGTGCCCGTTGGGGGCAGGCCCTTCGCGACGAGTTCGGGGTACTCGCCGAGTGGCACCTGCCAGTGGTGTTCGCCCGAATTCAGGTCGATGGCCGTGAGCGTACCCCAGGGCGGGCGGCTCACGGGGTACCCGGCCCGGTCGTACCAGCGGTTGTAGCCAGTGTGGTTGAAGGGCACACTCGTCAGGGCCGCTTTCCCGGACGAGGCCACCGCTGTTGTTTTTCCGAACAAAAAATCCACGATGGCCTTGCGCTCGGCTTCCTTCAGGTGCGTGAAAGCGGGCATCATGCCCTGGCCTTTGGCGAGGAGTTGCTGAACGGAAGCCTCGTCGCGTTTGGCCGAGACGTTGAGCAGGGCCGGGTAACTGCCGTCGTGGCTGCCTTCGCGGCTTTGGCCGTGGCAGGCGGCGCAGTTAGTTTGGTAAAGCTGGTTGCCGCTGCGGGAAACGGCGCGGGCGGACGACGAACTAAAGTTCGTCGCTACCATCGAGGTGTACACCGGCACTTCCTTCGCGGGCACGTACAGCACGCCCGCTTCGTCTACCGCCGCGCCGCCCCACTGCGCCCCGCCGTCGGTGCCGGGGAAAAACACCGTCCGCTTGCGCCCGATGGGGATGAAAGGTTGGCCGGTTTGGGAAACCCGGAGTTGGGCCAGCACCGTGTCGCGGTCGGTCACAAAATCGTTCACCTCGTTTTCAGTGAAGCCCTGCCGGGCGAAGGGCGCGGGTTTCAACGGAATCGGTTGGGTAGGCCAGGCCCGCTCACCGGGAATTTCGGAAGCGGGTACGGGCCGCTCTTCGATGGGAAACAGCGGTTTTCCCGTCACCCGGTCGAAGACGAACAGAAAACCCTGTTTGGACAAAACGGAAACGGCATCCACCTTTTTCCCCTCGTGAACGACGGTGAATAAATTGGGCGGAGCCGGAATGTCTCGGTCCCAGATGTCGTGGTGAACGGTCTGGTAGTGCCAGAGGCGCTTGCCGGTGGCGGCATCGAGGGCCAGCAGGCAGTTGGCGTAGAGGTTGGCCCCGTGCCGGTTGCCGCCGTAAAAATCGAAGGCTGCCGAGCCGGTGGGCACGTACACGATGCCGCGCCGCCGGTCGAGGGCCATGCCCATCCAGGCGTTGGCTCCGCCCACGTTTTTGTAGCCGTCTTTCGGCCAGGTGGCGTAGCCCGGCTCGCCGGGGCGGGGAATGGTGCGGAAGGTCCAGACCAGCCGCCCCGTGCGCACGTCGTAGGCGCGGATGTCGCCGGGCAGGGCCGGGGCGCTCTCCGATACCCGTGTGCCCATGATAATCAGGTTTTTGAAAACCTCCCCCGGCGTGTTTGAAATCACGTAGTCGTCGGCACCGGGGCGGTCGAGGCCGTCTTTCAGGTTTACCTTGCCGCCTTTTCCAAAACCCGGAATCACCCGACTCGTAGCGGCGTCGAGGGCGTAGAGCAGCGCGCCGTAGGCGAAGAAAATCCGGGCCTCGCGCCCGTCGGTCCAGTAGCTGAGGCCCCGGCTGTTCATGGCGAAGGTGTCGTCGTGGAGGGCCGTTTTCCAAATCTCTCTTCCCGTCGTCGCGTCGAGCGCGAAGGCCTGCGACCCCGCCGAAACCCCGTACAGCATCCCGCCGACGACGAGCGGGTTGCACTGCATCTGGGTGCTGTTTTTCACCGAATCCACCCCGCCCGAGGCGTAAGTCCAGGCCACGCGCAGGTTGGCGACGTTGGCGGGCGTGATTTGGGTCAGCGGTGAAAAATGGTTGCGGTCGGGGCCACCGTTGTACGCCGGCCAGTCGGTGGGGGGAGCGGAAGGCTCGGGCAAAAACAGGCCACCGGCTAGCAGGAGGGAGGCGAGGAGGGCGAGGGGGCGCATGGCGAAGGGGGAGCTACGGATTCATCCTCCGAAAGACAACGGCAACCAAAACCTACCTGGCTGTCGGCCTTTCAGAAACAAGCCAACCGGGTCGCCGAAAAAAAAACGACCCCGGATGTCCAATTTTAAGCTGACCAGGCATTACTGGGGTGTAAACTCAAAACGTACCTTGCCATGGCAAACGACAACCGCAACATTCAAAAAAGAAAGCGCCGCTGGTACTGGGCAACCACCGGCTTGCTGGTGTTCGGCATGGTGCTCGGGGGCACCGCCCAGTTTTTCGGGGCGAAAGTCAACACCGACGGGTTTATCCACCTGGGGTACCCCCTGTATTCGATGAAAATCATCGGGGCCTGGAAGGTAGTCGGGGGAGTTATCCTGGTGATACCGGGCTTTCTGTTGGTGAAAGAGTGGGCCTACGCCGGGTTCTTTTTTCTGCTGACCGGAGCCGTTATTTCCCACCTGGCTTCGGGCGACGCGGTTCAGCACTGGATCGCACCGTTCCTTTTTGCGGTGCTGACCGTTTGGTCCTGGTTCCTTCGCCCCGCCGACCGCCGGTTGGTGGAGGGGGGGAAAGTGCCCCAGTTGGAACACACCCCGGAGCCGACCCGCTAACCAGGCAGCGCCCGTTTCTCTCAAGTACGCAACCTTTTTTTTAGAAATCCCATGACCGAATTTGCCTTGCTGTTCCGTCAGCCCAGCTACGAGCACAGCCACCTATCGCCCACCGAACTAGAAGCCATCGCCCGGCGCTGGCAGGAGTGGGTTGGCGGGATCGCCGCCCAGGGAAAATTAGTGAGCCGGGGGCCTCGCCTGGCTACGGAGGGCAAAGTCGTGAAGGCCGGGGGCCTCGTGACCGACGGGCCGTTTGTGGAAGTAAAAGAGCGGTTGGGGAGTTTTCTGATCGTGAAAGCCGATAGCCTCAACGAAGCAACCGCCCTGGCCCACGGCTGCCCGGCCCTGGATGCGCAGGGCAGCGTGGAAGTCCGGGCTATTCTGGCCTGATTCAATCGCCCTTTTTGCATGGAAAACCAACCGGCCTCGCTCAAGCACCTGTTTCAGCAGGAATTCGCCCGGATGGTGGCCGTACTCAGCCGGCAGTTTGGCTTGCAACACATCGAACTGGCCGAAGACGTGGTGAGCGAAACCTTCCTGCTGGCCGCCGAAACCTGGGGTGTCCGGGGGATTCCGCCCAACCCAACTGCCTGGCTTTACGCGGTAGCCAAACAAAAAACGCTGTACCAGTTCAGGAAGAATAACCTACTGACCAACAAGATTCTACCTGAAATGGAGGTCCGGCAGGGGGCGGTACCCGAAGCGGATGAATTCGATTTTTCGGAGGAAACCATCCGCGACAGCCAGTTGCAAATGCTCTTCGCGCTGTGTACGCCGGTGATTGCCCCCGAAGCTCAGATTGGCCTGGCCCTGCGAATCCTCTGCGGGTTTGGCATCGACGAAATCGCCGAGGCCTTTCTGACCAGCAAGGAAACCATCAACAAGCGCTTGTTTCGGGCTAAAGAAAAACTGCGCCAGCAGCGCCTCCGGCTGGAACTGCCCCCGGAGGCCGAACTCGTCCGCCGACTCGACCGGGTGCTGCGCGTGATTTACCTGCTTTTCAACGAAGGGTATTATTCCAAAACCCAGAACCGCCCCTTGCAGAAGGAACTCTGCCTGGAAGCCATGCGCCTGGGGGTGATGCTGACCGACTACGACCAGACCGACCAGCCGGCCACCAACGCGTTGCTGGCGCTGATGTGTTTTCACGCTTCCCGGTTTGAAGCCCGGCAACCGACCGGCACGTCGGTGCTGCTCTACGAACAGCAGAACGAGGCCCGGTGGGATGCCGCCCTGATCCGCCGGGGGTTTTACTACCTGGAGCGGTCGCTGCGGGGCGACGAACTGAGCACCTACCACCTCGAAGCCCGCATTGCGTCGTGGCACTGCGCGAAGGCCGACACCCCGGAAAAGTGGGCGGCCATCCTGGCGCTCTACGACCAGCTCCGGCGAATCAACGACTCCCCGAGCGTGGCCCTCAACCGGCTGTACGCCCTCTACCAGGCCCGGGGGCGGGAGGCCGCGCTGGCGGAGGCCGGTTCCCTCCGGCTGCCGACGAATCACCTGTACTTTACGTTGCTGGGCGAGTTGTACGGGCCAACCGACCCCGGCAACGCCAAAGCCAGTTTTGAGCGGGCGAAAGCGTTGGCAAAAACGGAAACCGACAGGCAGCTCATTCGAGAGAAACTGGCTCAACTTGGTTGAAGCGTTGGCACGGAACCAAGAACGACGAGGCGACACATGGTTGGGAAGGGTGAGTTTATTGAAAACCAAAGAGGCTTTCAGAGAAAAAGCGCCCGCCGGGCGTTGGCGGGCAAGTTGGTAAATTTTTTTAACCTTCGAACCGTACTCTCCATCCAACCCTCTCACTTTTCATTTTCACCATGAAAGCACTCGGCATCGTCCTCATCCTCGTCGGCATTGCGATGATGATTTTCAACGGGTTCAACGTCACGACCGAAAAGAAAGTCGTGGACCTCGGCCCGCTCGAAATCAACGCCAAAGACACCGACCGCATCGCCTGTCCGACCTACGTGGGCGGGCTGGTGCTCGTCGTCGGCATCGTTGTGCTGGTAGCCGGGCGGAAGAAGTAGTCCGAAACCAGATCGGTTTCAACGAAAAAGACCCGTCGTTTGGCGGGTCTTTTTCGTTTGGGAAAACTATGTTGCTGACGCTGTATCAAACCTATCCACTGCGTCATTGCGAGCGGAGGCGGAAAAATGGAGGTGAAACGACATTTTTCCGCCGGAGCGAAGCAATCCCCCATCGGAGACCAAAAGAGCAAAACTAAATAGCCTTCCATGCCAACCGTTCTTGCCAAAAGCTATCCCGGCTACCAAGGGGGGATTGCTTCGTTCCGGTTTCAAAACCGCAGCGGCGGACCACTTCATTTCATTCTTTTTTGAAACCTGCGCTCGCAATGACGGGGAGGGGAGGTTTTCATTTGTGTTACGATTGTGATTTCACCGTGTCATAAACCGCGTCTGCCTCGTCATAGCCGTTCAAAAACTGCTCGGCTGTGAGCCGCTGCCAGTCCCGGCTTTCCGTTTCGGCAGTTTCAAACGGAATTCTCAAATAGTCCAGCAGCGTACGAACTACCTTTTCCTGTTCTTCGTCGCAATGAACGGTCAGCGTTTTCATGGATTTTAGGAAATTGGCTGGCCTTCCTGACGGGAAGGCCAGCCCGGTTTTTATCAATTCAACCGCTCGAACACCCCCGCCACGCCCTGCCCGCCGCCCACGCAGGCGCTCACCATGCCGTACTTCTGGTCGCGGCGGCGCATTTCGTTGAGGAGTTGGATGCTGAGTTTCGCGCCGGAGCAACCCAGCGGGTGACCCAGGGCGATGGCCCCGCCGTTGGGGTTGATTTTGGCGCGGTCGAGGCCCAGTTCCTGAATCACGGCCAGCGATTGGGCGGCGAAGGCTTCGTTCAATTCGATTTGCTCGATGTCGTCCAGCTTGATGCCGGCTTGCTTCACGGCCTTCGGAATGGCCGCCACCGGGCCGATGCCCATGATGCGCGGCTCCACGCCCGCCGTGGCGTAGCTCACCAGCCGGGCGATGGGCTTGAGGTTCAGTTCGTTCACCAGTTTCTCCGACATCACCAGTACGAAGGCCGCGCCGTCGGAGGTTTGGGAGGAATTGCCCGCCGTGACCGAGCCACCCGCCGCGAAAACCGGCTTCAGTTTTCCCAGCGCGTCGAAACTGGTGTCGGCGCGGGGGCCTTCGTCGGTATCGACGACCGATTCCTTCGTGCGTTTTTTGCCGGTGGCCGCGTCGAAAAAGGTTTCCTTCACCGTCACGGGCACGATTTCGTCCCTAAATTTTCCCTCCTTCAGCGCCGCCGTGGCTTTCTGGTGCGACTCGAAAGCGAACTGGTCCTGGGCTTCGCGGCCGATGTGGAACTGCCCGGCCACCTGCTCGGCGGTAAGGCCCATGCCGATGTAGTAATCGGGATTTTTCTGGGCAATCTCAAAATTGAGCGCCGTTTTGTAGCCCATCACGGGCACCAAACTCATGCTTTCGGTACCGCCCGCCACGATGCAATCGGCCATGCCAACGTGGATTTTGGCCGAGGCCATCGCAATCGCCTCCAGCCCGGAGCCGCAGTAGCGGTTGATGGTCACGCCCGACACGGTGCTGGGCAACGAAAGCAGCGCGATGTACCGCGAAATCTGCATTCCCTGCTCGGCTTCGGGCACGGCGTTGCCCACGATGAGGTCGTCGATGCGGGCCGGGTCGAGGGCCGGTACCGAGGCGACGAGGTGTTTGATGACCTCGGCGGCGAGGTCGTCGGGGCGGGTGAAGCGGAAGCCGCCGCGCGGGGCTTTGCCCACGGCGGTGCGGTAACCGGCTACGATGTATGCGTCCATGTGGAACGTGGTTTTTAGGTTGTTACGAAGGTAGTTTTTTAACCGAAACGGCGCTGCGTTTTCACGCAGCACGTGCCGGGTTCCCCCGTTTTCTTTGCGAACTTTACGAAAAATTTCCGCCTCATGGCGGCTCCATTTTATGAACGAAGAACTCTCTAAACTCGCCGAGCGCCACGGCTTCAGCCCGGCGCTGGCGCAACAAATCCTGGCCCAGCTTCAGCAAAACGGCGGTCGGCAGGCCCAGTTCAACGACCCTTCGCTGGGCGGCTATGGGCAGTGGCAGGCCGGGATGCTGATGATTGGCGACATGATGAACCATGCCCTCAAGGCCAAAGTCGCCGCTTTCCTGTCCGACCTCGCGGCGCTGGCCTCGAAGTCGCCCGTCGTGCCGGATGCGGTCGCCCAAAAAGCCGGACGGGTTGCCGAGCGAATGCAGCAGACCGCGTCTGGCTCCTCGCAAAATTCGGCTTCGGTGCAGCAATCGGGGCGGGGCGGGAGCTTCAGCGTGACGCAAAACGGAACGACCTACCAGTATTCCTCCGAGCACAACGCGTTGGTGGTGAACGAAACCGAGATTTACGACACCACGGGCCTGCGCATTTTGGGCATCAGTTCACAGCAGCAAAACGGGCGGGGTATCCTCGTGCTCAACACCGATCAGGGGCCGAAGCAGCTCAGTGATTTGCCCCGCCGCCAATCACGCTGAGCAGGGTTTGGCACTTGAGTTCGGTTTCCCCGAATTCTTTTTCGGGAACCGAATCTTCGGTGATGCCCGCCCCGGCGTACAAGGTAGCGATGGTGGCTCCGACCTGCGGTCGGAGTTCGACCGCAGGTCGAAACGCATCCGATAGGGTCCACTCCGATGCGTTTCGACCTGCGGTCGAACTCCGACCAGAGGTCGGAGCCACTTTCATCGTGCGCAGGTTGACGAACAAGTGGCTTTCCCCGCCGATGTTCACTGGCCCCAGAAACCCGCTGTACCACTCCCGGTCGTAGCCTTCGTGGGCCTGGATAAACTCCAGCGCGGGCGCTTTCGGCGTACCGCACACCGCCGAGGTGGGGTGCAGCAAGTCGAGCATGATGGTGCCGAGTTGAGGGAACCCCACCGCCTGCGCGTCCACCACGTAGTCGGTGCGTAGGTGCATCAAATTGCCCGCCTGCACAGTTTTTGGCCCGTTTTCGACGTACTCCCGCAGCCGGATTTTCTTGAAACACTCGATGATGTACCGGCTCACGTGGGCCTGTTCCTCGATTTCCTTGTGCGACCAGCGCGCTTCCACGGGCCGGAGCAGGTTCCCGTCGGTATCGTAGGCGGACTGGGTACCCGCCAGCGACACGGTGCGAAACAGCCCGGCGGCGTCGACGCTCACGAGGGTTTCGGGCGTGGCCCCCAGCCAAATCGCCGCCTCATCGGGCAGCGATACCGCCGAAACGAAGGCGTTGGGGTAGGCCTCGCACAGCCGGTTGAAGGCCGCTACCACGCCGAAGTCGGCGGGCAGCGCCACCTGCTTGGTGCGGGAGAGGACGACTTTCTTGAATTGACCCGCTTCGATGGCTTCCAGGGCGAGGCGGACGTTTTTAGAAAATTGTTCGTCTGAATCGCTCGAATTTGGCCTTTGCTGACTAGCGTAGGGACTGCGCGTCTGCGGCTTACCCGGCAACGGCCAACCGTCTACGATAGTCAGCCGAGACAGACCTTGATTTTTCAATGAGTCTTCAAACTCCAACACCCGCCGCCGATCCGCCGAAGGTGAGGTTTGTTCCTCCAAAATCGCATTTCCCGCATCGAACCGAAAGTACAAATCAGCGCGGAGCAGCCGGGTTTGCTGGCCGTCAGGATTCAGAAAGGGGCCGAGGGCGAAACCGGGGGCGGCTTCCTCCAAATCCAGTTTTCCCCGGCGGTCCTGGTCGGAGAGGTCGATGAGCAGTTGTTTTTCACCGGACTTCGGTAAGCGCCAGAGCGCCGCCGGGTGGCCGCCGGTTTGGGCAGCGAACCAGGCGGCTTCAATCGTGAGTTGACGGGTTTCGACGGAAATCATGCAGCGAACTGGGAAGAGTTGTGTCACGGAGACCGTGGCCCAACGGCGTGCGAAGCCATAACTGAAAAAAAGAAGCCAAGATTCGTGGGAGAGAGAATTTCCGAAAAAAGCGGATTTAAATTTCAAAAATGGGTCAACAGGTTGTCACGCTGAGCTTGTCGAAACGCCTTTTTTACGCCAAAAGGCGTTTCGACAAGCTCAGCGTGACAGGGGCTTAACGGGCCTTAAGGTACTTTATCCGTAAATTCGCGGAGCTTTTCCTAACCCCATGCTCCAAACAACCGTTCACTACGCCCGCCTCAACGAAATCGACGAAGCCGCCCAGGCGGTGTTGGAATGGGGTAAAAACCGCTCAGTCTGGCTGTTCGAGGGCGAAATGGGAACGGGAAAAACCACGTTTATCAAATCCCTCTGCCGCCGGTTGGGCGTGGTAAGCGCCGTGCAAAGCCCGACCTTCGCGCTGGTCAACGAATACGCTACCGCCAGCGGCGAGGTGATTTACCACTTCGATTTTTACCGAATCAAAACCGAAACCGAAGCGTTGGACCTGGGGGTGGAAGAATATTTTGATTCCGGAAACTTCTGTTTCGTCGAATGGCCTTCCAAAATTCCCAGCCTCTGGCCCCCGGAATACCTAAACATCAGCATTCAGGCAAATCCAGACGGTAGCCGAATGATAAAATGTGAGTGGTGAAATGTGAAATATTTCCAGTTAATCAGGCTTTTCATTTCACCCCTCACCATTCACATTTCACAAGTAACCCGATGAGTACGCCCCAACTGCAACAAACCGGCTTCGAGGCCCTGGCCCAGCAAACGGCCCTGTACCCGCAGGAGCAACTGGAAGCCGTGAAAACGGACCGGCACAGCCTGCTGATTGGGTTGCCGAAAGAAGTGTCGTTGCAGGAAAACCGCGTAGCACTCACCCCCGAAGCCGTGGCCCTGCTGGTGCGCAACGGCCACCGCGTGGTGCTGGAAACCGACGCGGGCCTGGGGGCCAAATTCACCGACCACACCTACCGCGAAGTGGGGGCGAAGGTGGTGCCCTCGCCCGAAGAAGCCTACGCCGCCGACGTGGTGCTGAAGGTGGAACCACCCGTGGAGAGTGAATTCGAGTTTTTGAAACGCGGCACCACGCTGATTTCGGCGTTGACGGTACCCAAACTGAACGCTGACTATTTCAGCGCCCTCAACCAGAAACACATCACCGGCCTGGCCTACGAGTACATCGAAGACAAAGGCGGCGGAATGCCCATCATCCGGGCCATGAGCGAAATTGCGGGCAGCACCGTGATGCTCATCGCCGCCGAGTACCTGAGTAGCGTCAACAACGGGCGCGGCATCATCCTGGGCGGCATCACGGGCGTACCGCCCACCCGCGTGGTGATTCTGGGCGGGGGCACGGTGGCCGAATTTGCCGCCCGCACCGCCCTGGGGCTGGGGGCCGAAATCAAGATTTTCGACAAAGACATTTACCGCCTCCAACGCCTGCGCTACGCGTTGGGACACCAGATTTTTACGTCCATCATCGACTCCGACACGCTCACCGAGGCCGTCGAACGCGCCGACGTGGTGATTGGGGCCATGCGCGCCGAAGGCAGCCGCAGCCCGATGGTGGTGACCGAAGACATGGTGCAGCGGATGAAACCCAACACGGTGCTCATCGACGTGAGCATCGACCAGGGCGGTAATTTCGAGACCTCGGAAATGACCACCCACAAAGCCCCGACGTTCACGAAGCACGGCGTGATTCACTACTGCGTGCCCAACATTGCCAGTCGGGTGGCCCACACGGCGAGCGTGGCGTTGAGCAACGTGTTCGCGCCGTTTCTGCTCCAAACCGGCCTGCTGGGTGGCATCGAAGAAATGATGTTTGCCAACCAGTGGTTTATGAAAGGCGTGTACTGCCACAAAGGCACCCTCACCAACGCCCCCCTCGCCCGGCAGTTTAATCTGAGGTTCAAAGACTTGAGTTTGCTGCTGGCGGCGAGAATGTAACAAATGCGGAGTGGGGATTGCGGAATGCGGATTTTCTATTGGCATTTTCAATCCGCATTCCGCAATCCCCACTCCGTAATTTTTATGATTGACGAACCCGAATCCATTTCCAATTCCCCCAACTCGCCCGAACTCGACGGGCAATACCTCGGTAAAATCTCCTCGGATTTTGCCAAAGTTTCCGAACTGATTAAAGAAGCCGCCTACCTGGTTCGGAAACAGGGCTTTTCCGACTTCCCGATTTTTGCCACGTCCCGGCAGGAATTACCAATTGGTACGCTGCTGATGGGCCGCTTTGAGCAGGAAAACGACTGGCATTACTACGCCACTTTTCTAGAAGAATTCACCCAGCGCAACATCATCGCTCCCGACGCGGTGGAGTACTTCAAAGAAAACTACAAAACCCCCGACGAGTACGCCTGCCTCTTCGTCGTAGACGGCGACTTCACGCGGTTCGTGTTTATTCCGTATCCAGAGGATTAATTCCCCCTTTGAAGGGGGGTGCGGGGCGGGGGTTATGCGTGAGCAGGGGGATGTTGGCTGGCTACCGAGAACATCCCCCTCCCACCGCACCACCTTACGCACCCCCCTTGAAAGGGGGAATTTTTATGCTCTAGGATGAAACTCCTTCATCACCTGCCGCAAATAATCGCGGTCGAGGTGGGTGTAGATTTCGGTGGTGGTGATGGATTCGTGGCCGAGCATTTCCTGGACGGCCCGCAAATCGGCCCCGCCTTCGATGAGGTGCGTGGCGAAGGAATGCCGGAAGGTGTGCGGAGAAATGGTTTTCTGGAGACCAATTTTTTCGGCTAAGTCTTTCACAATGAGAAATATCATGACCCGGCTGAGGCTGCCGCCCCGGCGGTTGAGAAAAACGTGGTCTTCGGAGCCTTTTTTTACCGTCAGGTGGCGGCGCACGCCGTCGAAGTAGAGTTGCGTGTATTTCATCGCGTCGCGGCCCAGGGGTACGAGCCGGGTTTTTTCGCCCTTGCCCCGTACGCGCAGAAAGCCGATGTCGAAGTGCAGTTCGCTGATTTTTAGCTCCGTCAGTTCGCTCACCCGCAGGCCCGCGCCGTATAGCACTTCGACGATGGCCCGGTTGCGGGTGCCTTCGGGGGTGGAAAGGTCAATGGCCGCCAGCAGCGTTTCGATTTCGGGAAAACTCAGCGTGTCGGGCAATTTCCGGCCCAGCCGGGGCGATTCCAGATTGACGGTGGGGTCGGTGACGAGGACTTCTTCGAGCAACAGAAATTTAAAAAACGCCTTCAACCCCGACAGCATCCGCGCCTGACTGGCCGGGGCCACGCCCAACTCGCCGAGGTAGTAGAGGAAGTTGAACAGGTGCGCGTCGGTGACGGCGGTGGGAGCCACGGCCTCCCCCTGCAAATCGAGGTACTCGGCCAGTTTCTGCACGTCGCGCAGGTAGGCGTCGAGGGTATGCACCGAGGCCCCGCGTTCGAGCGTCAGGTAGTTTTTGAAGTTTTTCAGATAGCTTTGCCAGAGCACGGGAGAGGGTTATTAGGTTATTGGGTTATTGGTTAATTGGCCCTAAAAGTACGCCGAACCTGTAACGATTAACCAATAACCTAATTACCTAATAACCCAATAACCAATGCCCTGCATCCTCCTCCTCAACGGTCCCAACCTCAACTTACTCGGCAAACGCGAGCCGGGCGTCTACGGCAACCGCTCGTTCGAGGACTATTTTGAAGAACTAAAACGCCTTTTCCCTGACGTAGAACTCCACTACTTCCAGTCGAACCACGAGGGGGTGTTGCTGGACAAAATTCACGAAGTCGGCTTCGTCTTCGACGGCCTGGTCATCAACGCGGGGGCGCTCACGCACACCTCCATCGCCCTGGCCGACGCGCTGGCGGCCATTCCGGCCCCCGCCGTGGAGGTTCACATTTCCAACGTCCACGCCCGCGAAGAATTTCGCCACCACAGCTACCTGAGCGCGAAGGCGAAGGGCGTGATTGTAGGACTGGGGTTGAAGGGCTACGAATTGGCGATCCGGTTTTTAGTGGATCGAGGAGAGAGAAAAGAGGATAGATAAATGCCTTTCGCTATCCTCTCTACTCTATCCTCTTTTCTCTATGACTTTCTACCCCGGCCCGTCTCAACTTTACCCGCAAATCGCTGATTATTTGCGCGATGCCTACGACTCTGGACTGCTCAGTGCCAACCACCGCAGCCCGGCGTTCATGGGTTTAGTGCGGGAAACGGACGCGTTGCTCCGCGAAAAACTGTCCATCCCCGCCGACTACTCGATTTACTTCGTTTCGTCCGCTACGGAATGCTGGGAAATCATCGCGCAGTCGTTGACGGGGCGGGGGTCGCTGCATTTTTTCAACGGGGCCTTTGGGCAAAAATGGGGGGAGTACGCGGGAAAGCTGCACGAAAAAACCGAGGCCGTTTCGTTCGACGTGGACGAGGTGCTCACCCAGCGCGACGGCTTCGATTTTCTGGCCTACAACCACTACGACGTGGTGTGCCTGACCCAGAACGAAACTTCCAACGGTACCCAACTCCGCGACCTGAGCGGTTTTCAAAACCTGACGGGCCTGAAGTGCATCGACGCCACCTCCTCGATGGCCGGGGTCGATTTCGACTGGAATGGGGGCGACGTGTGGTTCGCCTCGGTGCAAAAATGCTTCGGCCTCCCGGCGGGGCTGGCGCTGCTGGTCTGTTCGCCGAAGGCGCTCCGCCACGCCGAAACCCTCGGCGAGCGCAAGCACTACAACAGCCTGCTTTTTATCGACGAAAACGCCCGGCACTTCCAGACGCACCACACGCCCAACGGCCTGGGCATTTACCTGCTCAACCGGGTGATGCAGCAAGTGCCGCCCATCGCCGAAGTAGCCGCCCGGCTCCGGCACCAAGCGGCGGAGTGGTACCGGTTTTTGGAAAAAGAAACGTCCTGGCAACCGTTGGTTAAAAATCCCGCCGTGCGCTCGGATACGGTGATTGCCGTCGAGGGGAAACCGGAAGAAATCAAGGCGGTCAAACAACGTTGCACCGAATCCGGTATCACGCTGGGCAACGGCTACGGAGCCTGGAAAGACACGACCTTTCGCATCGCCAATTTTCCGGCCATCGAGCCGGAAGCCATCGAACGGCTCAAAAAAATTCTTGCCTCCCCACGGTTGTCGTGAGGTACGGCGTTACATCGCTGTTCAACTACCCTTTTTCCCATGCGTTTATTTTTTGCGATCTGCCTCCTCGCGGTTTCCGCCACCGCCCAAACGCCGACTTCCTACACCGCCGACTCAACGCTCACCCAACTCATTGCCCAGCGCAGCAAACTGTACAAAGACTGGGATTATTTTCAGCAGCAAAACCACGCACTGTTTGGGGGGAAATCGAAGAACGACCTGCGGGACATCATCGCCACGCTCGAAAAAATCGTGGCCAAAGACAACCAGGTGCTGGCCCGTCTGAGTACGATTAATGCGAAAGAGCGCGAACGGCTGGAGTTGCAGGCCCTGCGCCTGCAAACCAAAACCGGCGATTTGACCAACCAGACCAATTCCTTCCTGGACGAAAGCAACGAACTCGCCGAGCGGGTGAAGAAAATGGATGCCCGCCTGAAAGCCGAGCGCGAACTCCGTAAAACCGCCGAAGCCCAGACCGAGCGCACGTTTCAGATTGCTACGGCGGTGGTGCTATTGGCACTGGGGCTGGCGGGGTTGGTCTGGTGGCGGGGACGAACTTCCCGGAAGTTTTAAACTTCCGGGAAGTTGGCTATTTCGGGAAGTTGGCTATTTTTGGTAGCCGAACGCCGCACCGGTTTTAAAACCAGTGCGGCTTTGTTTTGCACGCTACCCACCAAACCACCTGAGTCTTCATCGAATGGAACGTTTTACCGGCCTTCTGGGCATTGTGCTGATTCTGGGCATCGCCTTCGCGATGTCCAACAACCGCCGCGCCATCAACTACCGCACCGTGGGGGTGGGGCTGCTGCTGCAATCGGCCCTGGCCGTGTTTATCCTTAAAACCGAAACCGGTCAGCGGATTTTTGATTACCTCGGCAAACTGGTCAACAAAGTCCTCATCAACGCCGACCGGGGAGCGGAATTCGTGTTTGGCTCGCTGGTGAAGAGTGACCTGATGCGCCGGGCTTTCGGCTCCGGCAACGACTTCGTGTTTTTCTTCAAAGTCATTCCCACCATCATTTTCGTGGCGGTGCTGGTCAATATTTTTTACCACCTGGGCATCATGCAGCGCATCGTCGGGCTGATTGCGCGGGGCGTGTACTGGCTCATGGACGTGAGCGGGGCC
Source organism: uncultured Cytophagales bacterium (assembly GCA_964244295.1). Lineage (GTDB taxonomy): Bacteria > Bacteroidota > Bacteroidia > Cytophagales > Spirosomataceae > JAJAZB01. The sequence goes on along the minus strand of CAXTIG010000019.1, from coordinate 84,101 downwards.
GAGGCGTTGAGCAACGTAGCCAGCACCTTCGTGGGGCAGGTCGAGGCGCAAATCATGATCAAGCCCTACCTGAAAAACATGACCAACTCCGAACTGATGGCCTCGATGACCGGCTCCTTCGCCTGCATCGCCGGGGGCGTCATGGCCGTGTACATTTCGCTCGACGTGCCCGCGCCGTACCTGCTGGCGGCCAGCCTGATGGCCGCGCCGGGGGCGCTGGTGATTTCAAAAATCGTGTTTCCCGAAACCGAAAAATCCGAAACGCGGGGTTACGTGAAACTCGAAATAAAGAAAACCCACGCCAACCTCGTCGATGCCATCGCCAGCGGGGCCAGTGAAGGGCTGAAAGTGGGCCTCAACGTGATTGCCATGCTCATCGGCTTCATTGCCCTGATCGCCCTCATCGACGCGATTCTGGGCCGGGTCGGTAGCCTGGCCGGGCTGCCCGAACTGAGCATGAATTTTCTCTTGGGAAAATTCTTCTCCGTCTTCGCCTGGGCGATGGGCGTGCCCTCGAAAGACGTCGAAGCCGCCGGGGCGCTGATGGGCACCAAAATGGTGGTCAACGAATTCGTGGCCTACCTCGATTTGGTCAAAATCAAAGGCACCCTCGACCCTAAAACCATCGCCATCACCAGCTTCGCGCTCTGCGGCTTTGCCAACTTCAGTTCGGTCGCCATCCAGATTGGCGGCATCGGCGAACTGGCCCCCTCCCGCCGCGCCGACCTGGCCAAACTCGGCATCAAAGCCCTGATTTGCGGTACGCTGGCGAGTTACCTTTCGGCGACGTTGGCGGGGTTGTTGTTGGGATAAATTTTTGTCAAAAAACGACCATGAACTGGCGCGAACGAATCGTTTCCGACCCGGCCGTACTGCTGGGAAAACCGAGCATCCGGGGTACCCGCCTGTCGGTCGAGTTTTTAATCGGGCGACTGGCCGACGGCTGGACCGAGCAACAATTGCTCGAAAACTACCCGCGTCTGAGCAAGGCCGACTTGCAGGCGGTGTTTGCCTACGTGCAGGAATGCTTGCAGGACGGGCTTTTGTTTGACTACCGGAAATCCGCCTGATGAACCTGCTCGCCAACGAAAATTTTCCGCTCGCGAGCGTTCGGTTACTTCAGGAAGCGGGCCACGACGTGGTGTTTATCGGAGAAGAAGCGCCGAGTATCGAAGACGCCGACGTGATAAAACTTGCGGTGGAGCAGGGGCGTACCATCCTGACTTTCGACCGCGATTACGGGGAATTAATTTATAAGCACGGGTACCGCCCACCCGCCGGGGTTATTTACTTTCGATGGGAGGCGTTTAGCCCCACCGAACCCGCGACCCATCTCATCGACTTGCTTTCCCGGCCTGGTTTCGGGTTCGAAGGCTTGTTTACGGTCATCGGCGAAACCTCCATCCGCCAGCGAACCTACTGACCCGCTGTGCAACACCTCCTCCAAACCCTCCGCCTCCAGCCCCACGAAACCATCGCCAGCCTCGGCGTGGGCGGCGGGTTTTGGGAAGTGGGCTTCGGGGCGTTAGTGCCGGGATTGACGGTGTATTTGGTCGAAACGTCGCCGGAGTTGCTGAACGAAACGGAAATCGCGGCGGCGGTTTCGTTTTGGGAGGCCCAAACCGGCAAGCCGGTTGAGAGCCGCTTCGTGCCCGTGCTGGGCACCGAAACCTCGACCGGCTTGCCAGGTGGGATTTTCGATAAAATTTTACTGCTGAACGCCCTTCACGAATTCACCCAACCCGAAGCGATGCTGGCCGAATGCCGCCGGGCGCTGAAGCCGGATGGGTTGTTGTTCGTGGAGGAGCGCCTGGCGCGGTTTCCGGGGGAAGTTCACGAGGGTTGCGGGCGGCGGCTTTTTTCGGAGAGCGAGTTGGTTTCGTTGTTTTTTGAAAACGGCTTTGGGTTGCAGGGTGCTTCCAGCCGCGATGGGTCTGAGTTTTGGAAAGTGCTGACGTTCGACCCTCCACCGCCGGACGGACCAGCACACGTAGCCTGTGCCAGCCGCCCGACGGGAGCGGGGACGGTTACTGATGATGACCCGCCGGTTACAAAAAAAAGCTCTGGAGCGAGCCAGGGCTTTTTTTGCTATTCAATGTCAATTTCCAGATTATCGATCAGGCGTTTCTGTAGAAGTTTTCTTAACTCATCCACTTCCTTTTGCAACTCCCGTTTTCGGGCTGGACTGGTACTTGGTTGGTTAATTTCCCGCTGTAAGTCGGCAATCAGCATGTTGATGCCTTTGACCAGACGACGGTGTTTGTACTGCTCAAACCCAAGCCGAATCAGGAACGCAATTCCGTATCCCAGAGGCGGGGCCAGAATGGAAACGATCTGCCGCCACAACCCGTCGGGAATTTGACCGGCGATGGCGATGATTGCCGAACTCAGGCTGATTTCCAGCGTACTCGAACGCACTCCGCTGCCACTTTCCCCTGGTTTTGCATCGCCCATTATTTAACCAGTTCAAGCAATTTCTGGCCTTCGAACTGGTCTGGGTAACGGGAGATGACAACGGATTTGCCGGTGTCTTTCCGAGTGACTTTAAATTTGTTCGACTCTTTGTTAGCCCGGTACATTCGGATAGTCGTGATAAGTGCAACCGACAAAGACACCACGGTGGCGAGAATACTCACTAATTCCATTGTTTTCATGGTGCGTTTGAGATGTTAGATTAAAAGGAATCTCTCACAAAAATGGGGTCGAATTTCCATAAAAGCAACGAGGGTCGAGTTGGGTTAATTGACTTCCAGCAAAGGCATCCGCGCCTGCAAGCCTTCCATCGTTTTCAGTTTTTGAAACTGCTTCACGTAGGGGGCCAGGTCGCCGAACTGGGCTTTCATCGAGCGGGTCTCCAGTTCGTCGTCGGCGTTGCTCATGAATTCCTGCCAGAAGGTTTTGCGGGCGGGGTAGCGCACCCGGTAGTCTTTCAGTTTGGCTTCCTGGGCGGCGAGTTTCACGGCGTCTTCCAAGCCACCGAGCGCGTCCACGAGGCCGTTTTGTTTGGCTTCGGCTCCCGTCCAGACCCGGCCACCGGCCAGGGCTTTTAGTTTTTCGATGGGCATTTTCCGGCCCTGAGCGGCTTTGCTCGTGAAGAGTTCGTAGCCCCGGTTGACCTGTTGCTGGATAATGTTTTTCTCGAACTCGGTCATCTCGCGCGTCACGCTCGGCCAGTCGGAGTGGGCGTTGGTGCCGACGCGGTCGGAGGTGATGCCGAGTTTGTTTTTCAATAAATTGTCGAAGTTGAACAACACCCCAAAAATCCCGATGGAGCCGGTGATGGTGGTGGGTTCGGCCACGATTTTGGTCGCGCCCATCGCCATGTAGTACCCGCCCGAGGCGGCGTAGTCGCCCATCGAGGCGATGATGGGTTTCACTTCCTTCGTTTTGATGACTTCCCGCCAAATCACGTCCGAGGCCAGGGCGCTGCCGCCGGGCGAGTCGATGCGGAGCACCACGGCTTTTACTTTTTTGTCTTTCCGCAACTTGCGGAGTTCAGCGGCGATTTTGTCGGAACCGATTTGCCCGTCGCCGCCCTTGCCGCTGACGATGTCGCCCGCCGTGAAGAGCACCGCCACGCGGTTTTCGCTGTCGCTGTCCTTCACGTAGTCCTCCGCTTTTTCGTATTTGGAAAGGGTGATGAACTCGATTTTCTTGTCGGCGTCGTTGAATTTCAGCGTTTTTTTCAAATCGCTTTCAAACTCGTCGTAGTAGCCCACGTGGGTGATGAGGCCGTACTTGAGCGCCTGCTGGGGCGTTTGCACGAGCAGCGAATCCTTGAGGGCCGTCAGGCGGGGCACCGTCAGGTTCCGGCTTTTGGCGATGTTGCCCAGTACAAAACCATGAATGGAACCGAGGAAGGAGCGGGTTTGGGCCTTGTTTTCCTCGCTCATGTCGGTGCGGAAATACGGCTCCACGGCGCTTTTGTAGGTACCCACGCGGAAAATGAGCGGCTTGATTTCGAGCTTATCGAGGGCACCCTTAAAAAACTGGTATTCGGCGCTGATGCCGTTGAACTCAATGCCCCCGGCGGGATTGAGGTAGTTGCGATCACTGGCGCTGCTGAGGTAAAAGCCTTTTTCGGAAAGCACCTCGCCGTAGGTGTACACGAATTTGCCTGATTTACGAAAATCGAGCAGGGCCTTGCGCAACTCTTCCACCGTGGCCCAACCGGCCTGCGGGTAGCCCGCCTGGAGGTACACGCCCTTGATGTGTGGATCGAGTTTGGCGTTGGCGAGGGCTTTTTTGACCTGCATCAGCCCAACTGGCTGGGTTTCGCTGAACGGTCCGCCCAACTCGGCGAATGGGTTGTCCTGGGGGGCCTGGTCCACCACGACTTTGTCGAGGTCGAGTTTCAGGACCGAATTGTCGGCCACCTCCACTTTGTCGTCGGACGAGAGCGCCCCGGCGATGCCAAAAAACAGCAGCAAGGCGATAATTTGGAGCAAAATAATGCCGACAATGGTAGCCAGCACGTACTTGAAGAACTGCAACATGAGCTTGGTTTTGGTTTTTTAGCGGGAGAAGTAAACGGTGAGAAGGGAGAGGATTTCACATCTCACCATTCACCTCTCACCAGCAAGGGTGTTAACCAAAAATACGCCGGGGCGTTCGGCCCCGGCGTTGGTTTTAGGATAAGCGTTCTGATTGGGCGGACGGGCGGGAAGGAATTGTTGCATTTTGAATTGTTGAATTGTTGGAACAGGCGGGCATCAACAATCCAACAATTCAAAACTCAACAACTTAAATCGCGGGCAGGGCAATCAGATTTCGGTAGTCTTCACGGCTTTTGCGGATGACTTCCTGCGCCACGGCCCGGCCGTAGACTTCATTGATTTCTACGTGAATCTGCACTTCGCCGGGAATGTTTTTGTAGGTCAAAAAATAGTGCATCAGGCGCTTGAGCACGGGTTCGGGGCAGTCGGTGATGTCCTGCCAGGTGCCGTGGAGGGCGTCGGATTTGAGCACGGCGATGATTTTGTCGTCGGCCTCGCCCTTGTCGATGAGCCGGATGCCGCCGATGGGAATGGCCTGGAGGATGATGTCGCCGTGGGGAATTTCCTTCTCGGTCAACACGCAGATGTCGAGCGGGTCGCCGTCGCCTTCGGGTACGGGTTTGCCCGATTGCTCGGTGGCAAATCGGGCGATTTGCTCGCCGCAGTAGGTCTGCGGTACGAAGCCATACAGGCAGGGAATCACGCTGGAAAACAACTGGGGCCGGTCGATTTTCAGGTAGCCCGTTTCCTTGTCGATTTCGTACTTCACCGTGTCGGTGGGCACCATTTCGATGAAGGCGGTGACGATGTTGGGGGCATTTTCGCCGATGGGCACGCCGTGCCAGGGGTGGGCTTTTTGGAAAGAATAACGCATGGGTTGGGGTTGAAACTGTCATCCTGAGCTTGCGAAGGACCTTTCGTGCTGGCCTTCCAACCGGTTTAATGACAACCGCGAAAGGTCCTTCGCAAGCTCAGGATGACAGGGGAAGAAAGTGGTTAATTCGATGAAATTGCTTGCTCAAAGCCGATTTTTTCCCGCACCTGGTACTCGGTGGTGCGCTCGGAATTGGTGGTGAGGAGTTCGCCGATGAAACCCGCCACGAAGAGTTGCACCCCGATGAGGATGGCCGTCAGGGCGAGGAAAAACTTGGGGTCGTCGGTGAGGTTGCGGAATTTCTGGTGGGTGTAAATGCTGTAAATTTTATCGCCCGCCAACCAGAGCGTCATCAGCGTTCCCACGAAAAACGACAGCACCCCGAAGGCCCCGAACAGGTGCATGGGCCGCTTGCCGAAGCGGTTGACGAACGAGATGGTGAGCAAATCCAAAAAGCCGTACAGGAAACGCTCCAGACCGAATTTGGTGTGGCCGTACTGGCGTTTGCGGTGCTGGACTACCTTCTCGCCGATGCGCACGAAGCCGTTCCACTTTGCCAGCACGGGCAGCCAGCGGTGCAGTTCGCCGTACACGCGCAGGCTGCGGGCCACGGGGCGGCGGTAGGCTTTCAGCCCGCAGTTGAAATCATGGAGCGGAATGCCCGAAATCCAGCGGGCGGCGGCGTTGAAGAGCTTCGTCGGGATGGTTTTGGAAGGCGGGTCGTAGCGCACTTTTTTCCAGCCCGACACGAGGTCGAACTGCTCCAGGGTGATCATCCGGTACAGTTCGTGAATTTCGTCGGGGCTGTCCTGTAAGTCGGCGTCCATCGTGATGATGACCCCGCCCCGGGCGGCTTGAAAACCCGTGTGCAGCGCCGCCGACTTGCCGTAATTCCGGCTGAAGCGCAGCCCCCGCACGGCGGGGTTGAGCGTGGCGAGGTTCTGAATCACGTCCCAGGAGGTGTCCGTCGAGCCGTCGTCGATGAACAGAATTTCGTAGGAATAGCCGTGCTGATCCATCACCCGCTGAATCCAGGAGGCGAGTTCGGGCAGCGACTCTTCCTCGTTGAAGAGCGGCACGACGACGGAAATTTGGAGCGGGGTGGGTGACATTTCAGGAAGCACGTCATTGCGAGGAGGAGGAACGACGACGAAGCAATCCCCTCCCAGAGACCAAGATAGCAAAACCAAGCACTTGCCCTGAGCTATTTTGGTCTCCGGGAGGGGATTGCTTCGTCAGTCGCTGCGCTCCTTCCTCGCAATGACGCGGTGGTTTTTTTCAAAACTTCAAATAAAACTCCTTCAACAAAGCCACGTATTCTGGCGAGTAATTTCCCTCAGAATCCTGAATCGAAAGGGTTTCGTGTTCAACCGTTTCAACGGTTCGGCCCAGCACGGAAACCTGCCGGAACAGCCGCCCGCCCGTTCGGGAAAAAACGTGCAGTTGTTTTCGCAAAAGTAAGCCCCTTTCAGCGGCTTTCCCCAGCAGTTGGCCGGTTTCGTGCGGGGGCAGCAAGACCACGAACCGGCCGGTTGGAGCAAGCAGCCGCTCCACGGCGTTTAGCAAGTCCTCAAAATTCAGCGTACTGGCGTGCAGCGCCCGGCTGCGGGCCGCTTCGGAGGCGTACAGACTCCGTTGGTAGAAAGGTGGATTGCTGACGATTAAGTCGTAAACGAATTCGGATGGCGGAGCGGCGATTGCGGATTGGGGAAATTCCTGAATGGCGTGGTGGAAAACCCGAATCCGGTCGGCGAAGGGGCTGGCGGCGGCATTTTCGGCAGCCTGCCGGGCGGCGGCTTCGTCGATTTCGACGGCATCGAGCACGGCCTCGGGCTGGCGCTGGGCCAGTATCAAAGTCAGCAAGCCGGTGCCCGCGCCAATGTCGAGGATTCGCCGGGCGTTTTCAACCGGTGCCCAGGCTCCCAGCAGGCAAGCCTCCGTGCTGACTTTCATCGCCGCGCCCGACTGATGAACGGTGAAGCGTTTGAAATGAAAATAAGGATTTGCCACGCCCCAACTTTGGCAAAGTTTTAAACTTTGCCAAAGTTCACCGACTACTTTCTGCCATAATCCGCCGGATTCTCCCCCCATTGCTCGGTTTCCCACTTCAGGATTTTGTTGGGGTAGGTGTTGTTTTGCAACCAAGCCACCGCCCGGTCCACGAGGGCGAAAAGTTCGGCGGTACGGGCCGTGCGGGTTAGGTTGGTTTTTACTGCCTTCTTTTTCACCCAACTAATCGCCGTGCGCGAATCGGAGTAAATCGGCAGCGGGTTGTCGTGGCGTTTGAGCAGGGCCAGCGCGTGGACGATGGCCAGGAATTCACCCAGGTTGATGGTGCCTTCGGGAAACGGCCCCATGCTGAAAATGACCCGCTTCGTCGCCGTTTCCACGCCCTGGTATTCCAACACGCCGGGGTTGCCGGAGCAGGCGGCATCGACCGAAAAACTGTCGGGAATGGGCTTGCCCACCAGCGGAAGTTTGCCGCTGGCGGCGGGTAGTGCAGGCTTGCGGCTGAATTTTGGCGCTCCCTGCCGGTAGGCTTCGGTGGCTTCGGCGAGGCTTTCGTAGCTTTTAAATCGCGCCCCGGCGAAGTCTTTTACCTGCACCTCGGCCTCGTCCCAGCGGTCGAAAATGCCGGGCCGCCGCCCCTGCCAGACTACGTAAAATTTCTGCTTTTTGCTCACGGGGCAAAAATAGGTTGGGCGTTTTCAAAAATGTGAAAACTTGTTAAAACCCGAACGGGCGGTCAGCGGAGGGAATACGTTGCGGCGTAGTTTGCCGCCTTAACTTTCTCCTTCCATTTTTATGAACAAAATCGTACTGACCGCCACGGTGCTGACCGCCGTTTGTTGTTCTGCTTTTGGTCAAACTCAGAAAGGAAAAGCGTTCTATTCGTTCGCTTTCGACTTTTCGAAGACGACCCGGGACCAAGTTAACTCCAATGGCATCAGCAGCCAGGTGAGCAGCAACGTCAATCTCGGCGCGCGCGCTGGTTTTTTCGTGAAAGACAACCTGGCCCTGGGGCTGGGATTGGGCCAGCAATGGCAGAGCAGCAACGACGCGGGCTTTTCCGTTCGCCCGTTCGTGCGCTACTACCAACCACTGGGCGAACGGTTCAGTGGTTTTTTGCAGGGTGAAGTTTTTTACCGCACACCTGGTGAGTTTGGCTTCAGTCAACCTCGTTTTGGTCTCAACGCGGGCCTGGGTTTGGTGTACTTTGCGCACAAGCGGTTATCCATCGAAGCCACCACCGGCTTGCTTTCGTTGGTGGGAAATCGCATTCAAAACGACGCCAATCGAGGGTATACGTTCAACCTCGGAGCGAACCTTAACGCCAACACGTTGGGCCTGAGCGTGGCCTTTTACACGGGTGCCAATCCCAGTGCCCGTACGCCCACTACCGAAAATGCCCTGGTTCGGGGAACCCGCTTGTTAGGGGGAAGTTTTGGACTCGGTGGCAGCGGTTCGGAACTCGTCGGTTCCACCCAAACCTTTCGTTCGACTTCCCTCAGCCTGCAACCCCAGATTGGCTGGTTCGTGCGCGACAACGTCGCCTTAGGATTGACTGTGGGGGGTACTTTTGCGAGTGCCAAGTACAACACGGTGAATCCTGTTCCTTCCCAGCGTTCCTGGTCGGTGAGCTTACAGCCGTTCATGCGCAATTATGCGATGTTAGGCCCGAAGGTGGGTGTTTTCCTGGAAAGTAGCGTTGCCACCGGTTTTGGAGTGGCTGAATTTCCAACTATCACCGCGACGGGTGCCCCCATCACCAGCCGGAGCCGCACCTTCTCTTTTCAAGCGGGCATTCGCCCTGGGATTACCTACTTCCTCGGGCGGCGCTTTGCGGTCGAAGCCACCACGGGATTCGTGGGCTTGAATCTGCAAACCAGCCGCACCCCGGTTTCGTCAACCGTTCGCGGCGAAGCACGAAATAATTCCTTTTCATTCTCTCCAACCTGGGTGATTGGTTCCAACGTAGGCGTGGGCCTGAAATACTACGTTCGGTGAACCTCCGTGCGGGAGGGGTGTGCCTACAACCCCAAATTCGTTTTAAACAGCTTAATCGCAATCGCCAGCAGAATCACGCCGAAGACCTTGCGCAGGATTTCGGCCCCGGCGCTGCCGAGTTTACGCTCGATCCAGGACGAAGCCCGCAGTACGGCGTAAATGAACACGAGGTTGAGCAGAATGCCGGCCAGGATGTTGGGGCGGGCAAATTCGGCCTTCAGCGAAAGAATCGTGGTCATCGTGCCCGCCCCGGCCAGAATGGGGAAGGCCAGCGGCACGATGGACGTGGTGCGGCTTGGCTTGCTGCCGGTTTCGGTTTTGTGGGGTTTGAAAATATCGCGACCCAGGGTCATTTCGAGGCCAATCAGAAAAATAATCAAGGCACCCGCCACGGCAAACGAGGCCACGTCCACGCCAAAAAGTTTCAAAATCCCTTCGCCGATGTAGAGAAAGGAAATCATAATTCCCCCCGCCACCAACGTAGCCGATTCGGGGTGGATGCTGCCCGCCCGGCGGCGCAGGTCGATGATGACCGGAATGGCCCCGAGCACGTCGATGACCGAAAACAGGATGAGGGAGACGGAGAGGATTTCTTTGAAATTCATGGGGCAAAGGTAGGAATCCCCGCGTCGGCGAAAAACCGCCCTACCCTCGGTGTCATTGCGAGCGGAGGTAAACAAGGTAAGCGAAGCGAAACTTGTTTACCGGAGCGCGGCAATCCCCTACCCGAGACCACGAGAGCATCGGGCAACTACTCGGATTTAGCTACCGTGCGACGGATCGCTCGGTCTCCGGTAGGGGATTGCCGCGCTCCGGCGTCAAAACTTCCGCTCCGCACGGTCCGCCGCTGCGGTCGTTTTGACGCCTCCGCTCGCAATGACGGGTCAGGGAGGCTTTTTTTAGTTTTCAAAACAACTTCACCCCTTTCATGTCCTCCTCCTTCACCTTGAAAAATTCCTCGTGGATGTCGAACGCTTCTTTCACTTCCTCCGGGTTGGTGCATTCGTCCATGCTGCCGGTGCAGCGGGTGTAGGTGCCGTCTTCGTTGAGGTTGTAGGCGTTCACGTTGTCGCGGAGGTTGTAGGCCAGAATCAGGATGGCCTGCTGGCGGACGCGTTCGTCCATGAGCAGAAACAGCGACTCGATGCGCTTGTCGAAACTCCGCACCATCGCGTCCGCCGAGCCGCCGTACACCATCGGGTCGCCGCCGTTGTGGAAGTAAAACAGGCGGGTGTGTTCGAGAAAATCGCCGACGATGGAGCGCACCGTGATGTTGTCGCTCAAGCCCGCCCGCTGGGGCCGCAGGCAGCAAATGCCCCGCACGATGAGTTTGATGGTCACTCCCGCCTGCGAGGCAGCGTAGAGTTCGTCCATCAACACTTTGTCTTCGAGCGAATTGATTTTGATGCAAATCCCGCTCGGTTTCCCTGCTTTGGCGGCTTCGGCTTCGGCCCGGATGAGCGCCACGAGCCGGTTGCGCAAATCGCGGGGGGCGGTGATGAGGTTGTCGTAGCCGCTCGCCACCGAGTGCCCGGTAATGGCGTTGAAAAACTCTGAAATGTCGCTCGTGTAGGCTTCGTTGGCCGTGAGCAGGCCCGCGTCGGTGTAAAGTTTGGCGGTGTCTTCGTTGTAATTCCCGCTCGACAGGTGCGCGTAGCGCCGCACGCCGTCGCCCTCGGCCCGGACGATGAGCAGTAGCTTGGTGTGGGTCTTGAACCGCCCGATGCCGTAAATCACGAAGCAACCCGCCGTTTGCAGGCGTTGCGCTTCGCGGATGTTGTTTTCTTCGTCAAAACGCGCTTTGACCTCGAACAACACCGCCACGTTTTTCCCGTTTTCGGCGGCCTTCAGCAGCGCAGCCGTCACGCGGGAATTTTTGGCAATCCGGTAAATGGTGAGCTTGATGCTCAGCACGTTGGGGTCGTCGGCGGCTTGTTCGAGGAGTTGCAGTACCGCCTCGAAACTGTTGTAGGGGTGGTGCAGCAGAATGTCGCGCTCGCGGAGGGTCTCGAACACGTCCTCGAAACGTTCGCGCTCCAGGCCCAGCGGCGGCACGGGAGCGTGGGGCACCGGCATTTCGTCGCGAAACTCCGGGTGCCGCAGGATTTGCCATAACCCGGTGAAGTCAATGAGCTGGTCGGCGATGAAAAAATTGGGGCGCTCGATGTCCCATTTTTTCATCAGAATCTCCATCATCCAGTCCGAAGTGTCGGCTTCGATGGCGACTTTCACCACCCGGCCCAGGCGGCGGCGGTTTACTTTCTGCCGGATTTCGTCCACCAAATCGTCGTCCACGTCGTCGGGTTCTTCGACCTCAAAATCGCCGTTGCGCACGAGGCGCATTAGGCTCACGTCGAGGATTTCCACGTTGCGGTACAACTTCTGGATTTCGTGCCGGATGACTTCTTCGAGGGGCAAAAACACCACCTCATCATCACGGTCGATGACGTAAAAACGCGGCAAATTCTGCGGAATCTGCACGAACGATAGCTTTTTGGCGTCGTGGTCGTCCTTGGCGGGCGTCGGATTTTTTGTCACCACCCCAAAAATCAACGTGCGCGGCAGCAGACTCGGAAACGTGTGGGTTTGGTCGTACACCATCGGCGTGAGCATGGCGTACACCGTCCGGTCGAAGTAGCGCGTGGCGGCGTCGGCTTCGGCCTCGGTCAGGTCGTTCCAGCGGGCCAGGAGCAATTCGTTTTCCTTGAAAAGCGGCAGCAGTTCATCGCGAAACACGGCGCTGCGTTCCTGGTAAAACCGCTGGGATTCGGCCAGCAACGTTTTCCGAAACGGTCCCTCGCGCAGCCCGGAGTAATCGACGCGCTGCTTACCCAGGTCGAGGTAGTTGAACAAACTCCCGACGCGGATGGTGAAAAATTCGTCGAGGTTGGAGGCCGTGATGGCCAGAAACTTGAGCCGTTCGAAGAGGTTGCGCCGGGGGTCGCGGGCCTGGTCGAGCACGCGCTCGTTGAATTTCAACCAGCTCAAATCCCGACTCAGGTACGGCGACTGGTCGATGAGCGACAAGGTTTTGCCCTGCACGCGGGCGGGTAATTTTGGGGTAGCCATAAAACGGGAAACGCCGGTTAGTTGCTTTTGAAAAAACGAAAAAAGGCCCGTAAGCGACGAGCCTTTCCAGCGGCGGGGACGGTATGTTGGGCGAAGAGTCGGCACAAATCAACAACGTTGAAGCGGACGTTCGTCGGGTGAACGGGTTATGATTTTGTTAAATTCATCAAAAATCCGTCCAGCGCCTCCGGCGAATCAATCAGCGCCAAGCCTTTGGCGGCACAAACATCGCTAAAATCCGGGTCAAAACTCGCCAGCCCGCCAATGTCCCGGCTCAGGCAGGTGGCGACGATGAGGGCATCGTTGGGCAGGAGGTTGTAGTCGGCCATGAGGCTGGCCACGCTCGATAAATCCTTTGGCGCGACATCGACCAGTTCAAATTGCGTGAACGCCTTGTAGTTTGAATTGCCTTGCAGAACGACTCCAATTTGACCACGCTCTTTTACCGTTCGCGGTGAAACTTTGGTGTGCATGGCAAGAAAATGAAACAGGTACTCGCTCACCACGACGGAACTGATGAACAGCGGCAAACCTGGGCGTTGGGTGAGGGCGAGAATCAATTCCGGGCGGTTGCCTTTCTCCCCCTCAATCAAAACCGAACTATCCACGAAAATGGCCTTACTGGTCATACGCGTCGTATTTGTCTGTTTTCGCGTCGGGGTATTTGGCGGTGCCCACAAACTTTTTGAAAAATTCGTGGCGGGCGTTTGGCTGACCAACCTGTTGCTGCTCAGCAACGGTCTTTGTCAGTTCCTGGGCTTTTTCCCGCAGGTATTCTTCCACTGCCGGAAGTCCCATTTTTTCCACCACCTCGTCAGCGATGGGGATTTCCAAATGAATCGTTGTCATGGCTGAGGTTCGTTTTGTTGTCCTTTTATCGCCTCGTAATCGGTTTTCAGCCGCCCCATTTCCCGCGTTAGAAACGTCTGGAGTTGCTCGTTGAAGGCGGCTTTTTCTTCCTCATTCAGCGAGGCATACAAATCTTTGAGTTCCTGGTTGATGGCCGCCCGTTCTTCCGGCGTGGCGGCGTGGATGGAGCGGTGATGGTAGGATTTGAAATCGAAATGGCTCATTCCTGCTTTCCGTCGATTAGTTTTAAAAAATCGTCAATCAAAATCACGTCTCGTAAATCCTGCGGGCGGCGGGCCAGGATTTTTGCTTCGCGGAGGTCGTTGATGTGTAAAAACTTGACCGGACTATCGACCACCTTCCACACCCGCGCCCGACGTTCACACACGTAAAAATCAAGGGTGCGGTGAACCTGCGTCAACAAATCAATCGGCCCCTCGATGGTAATCACCTGTGCTTGCGTGAAATCTTCTTCCGCTAAATCGGCCAGTTCGTCTTCGGTGTAGCCTAAATCCAACAGCGTTTTTAACAACCGGCTTTTGTTTTCGTTCGTCGGTTCGAGCCAAACGTCGGCATCCTGGGTATTGCGGGCAATGCCGTGCATATTCAGCGCCAACCCACCAATAATCAAGAAGTTGAGTTCGTGAATCTGGGCTTTCTTGACAAAAGCCAGAAACTGGAGGTCTTCTAAATCCATTCGGCTTTGCGAATCAGGATGCGTTTTTCTTTCAACTGCTTCTCGACGTCACTTTCTCCGAAAATAATACGGTGCTCACGCTGCATTCGGAAGAAATTTTCCAGCCGTTCCTCCACGGTCATTTCCAACCCGCGCCGAAGCAGGTGCCAGTACGGGTCGCCGGGGTGTTGGTGGAAGGTGATGCGCTTTTTCATGTCAGGCGACGAGTTGGTAACGGGCTTTCCAAAGTTGGTTGGCTTTCAGGATTTCCTCGGCGTAGATTCATTTGATGCGTTTGAAAAGTTGCATTTCAGGCGGCTTCCAGCACGGGGTTCAAATCGATGTTCTGAACCACCGGCAAAGGATGCCCGTGCCGGATGCCCACAATCAGCCAGCTTTCCAGCACGTCCTGCAAATCCTCGCGGCAAGCTTCGAGCGTTTCGCCCGAGGAAACGATGCCCGCAAAGCCCGGTATTTCGCCGTAAAACGTACCGTCTTCCAACTCGTAATGGGCTTGCCGTAGGGCGGCCTGGATGTAGTCGGTGAGCATGGGTAGCGGGGAATATGTTGAAAACTTAGTTTTTTGAAAGCGCAGCGAGTTTAGTTTGAAAACTGGTCATCGCTCCAGCTTTTTTTCGGCCTGTTTTTGCTGCGCGAAAGCTTCAGAACTACTCAGTTTTCCCCGGTAAGCTCCCGCCAGCGCCCGGATTTTTGAGACCGCTTGGTCTTCCGGCTCAAGCAGCCGAACGCCCGGAATAGCCGCAATCTGGTCGCGTACCAACTCATACTCCTGGTCAGATTCGATGGCAACGGTGAGGGTTTTCATAGTTTACGTTTCGCTAAAAATGAACTCCTTGAAACTCGACGACGCCCAGAGGGCTTGTGGTTATTCATCACTCCAATTCCATTGCGGGCAAGATGCGAGCGATGGCGGAGTGAGATTAGAATGGAATTTAATTTATTCCATTTACGCATAATTTTTTTACAGTGTCCGCTTTTTGAGTCAAATCTACTAAATGAAATTCCGGCTTAAAGCGATGATAAAATACAAAAATTTTTTTCGTGTTTATTGCTAATTCAGGGGGTATATTTTCGTTCGAAAAATATTTATTACCATTCACCTTATAAGAATAATAATGTGTCATTGATTCTGAACCGCGATAACCTCTATTAATTTTTAAACTGTCAATACTCCCAATCGTAACATTGGAATTTTGTAGAATCCAGTCAATCTTAGCCTCATCAAAATGAGCAACTAAAAACAAAGTTATTCCTATAAAACTCATAATCATTCCGTTCTTCCACCAATATTTTTTGCCTAAACTCTTAGAACACTTCGTGTTATAGTTACTCGTGAAAAAAGCAATTGCTATCATAAAACAAAGAAAACCCATACAATATATTCCATAAGCTTCCCGTGTCGCTTCAGTGAAAACTTTGAAATCAGGCGTAAAACAATCGGTGTACATTTTAAACAAATTGTGCCACGGCTGGAAGCCGTGGCACAACGTTACTAATTCAATCCGAAATCTGCAATCACCCTTCCGCCATCCTTACGCATCCACCCTCGCATACTTCGCATTCTTTTCAATAAACTCCCGTCTCGGCGGCACTTCGTCGCCCATGAGCATGGAGAAGAGGTGGTCGGTTTCGGCGGCGGAATTGATGGTCACTTGCTTGAGCGTGCGGGTGTCGGGGTTCATGGTGGTTTCCCAGAGTTGCTCGGCGTTCATTTCACCCAAACCCTTGTAGCGCTGAATGCCCACCAGGTCGGGGCGGTCGCCGCCGATTTCGCGGATGGCCTGCTCGCGTTGGGTCTCCGTCCAGCAGTAGCGCACTTGCTGGCCTTTCTTGAGCTGGTACAGCGGCGGCTGGGCAATGTAGATGTAGCCGTTGTCGATGAGGTCTTTCATGTACCGGAAAAAGAACGTCAGGATGAGCGTACGGATGTGGCTACCGTCCACGTCGGCATCGGTCATGATGATGACCTTGTGGTAACGCAGCTTGTCCATGTTGAGGGCGCGCTCGTCGCCCTCGCGGCCAAACTGCACGCCCAGCGCGGTAATCATGTTTTTGATTTCCTCGTTGTCGTAAATCTTGTACTCCTGGGCTTTTTCCACGTTCAGGATTTTCCCGCGCAACGGCAGAATGGCCTGAAAATCGCGGCTGCGGCCCTGCTTGGCGGTGCCGCCGGCGGAGTCGCCCTCCACGAGGTAGAGTTCGCACACGGCGGGGTCGTTGTTGGAGCAGTCGGCCAGTTTGCCGGGCAGGCCCGTGCCGCCGAGCACCGTTTTGCGCTGCACGGCCTCGCGGGCCTTGCGGGCGGCGTGCCGGGCCGTGGCCGAGAGAATGACCTTGTCTACGATTTGCTTCGCCTCGCGGGGGTGTTCTTCGAGCCAGGTTTTGAGCATTTCGCTCATGGCCTGGGAGACCGCCCCGGCCACGTCGCCGTTGCCGAGTTTGGTTTTGGTCTGGCCTTCAAACTGCGGTTCGGCCACTTTCACCGAAATCACCGCCGTGAGGCCCTCGCGGAAGTCTTCGCCCGAAATCTCGATTTTCACCTTCGCCAGCATCCCGCTCTTTTCGGCGTAGTCTTTCAGCACGCGGGTGAGCGCCATCCGGAAGCCCGCCACGTGGGTGCCGCCTTCGATGGTGTTGATGTTGTTGACGTAGCTGAAGACGTTCTCCGAGTAGGAGTTGTTGTAAATCATCGCCACCTGCACGGGCGTGCCGCCCCGGTCGCCTTCCATGTAAATCGGTTCGGCCAGCAGCGGGTCACGAGTGCTGTCGAGGTACTTGACGAACTCCACCAGGCCGCCTTGCGAATAAAAATCTTCGCCCCGGAACCCGCCTTCGGGCTGCTCGTCGCGCTCGTCGGTCAGGGTGATGTGGATGCCCCGATTCAAAAACGCCAGCTCGCGCAGGCGCTGAGCCACGGTTTCGTACTTGTACTCGGTCGTGACGGTGAAAATCGTGTCGTCGGGCTTGAAGTGCATCGTGGTGCCGTGGCGGTCGCCGGCCTCACCGACCACTTTCACCGGATACTGCGGCACCCCGATTTTGTAATCCTGCTGAAAAATTTTGCCTTCGCGGTACACGGTGGCGCGGAGGTCGGTCGAGAGCGCGTTGACGCAGGAGACCCCCACGCCGTGCAACCCGCCGGAAACCTTGTACGAACCTTTATCGAATTTACCCCCGGCGTGCAACACGGTCATGACGACTTCGAGCGCCGAGCGGCCTTCTTTTTTCATGATGCCCGTGGGAATGCCCCGGCCATTATCCTGCACTGAAACGGAATTGTCGGGGTGGATGATCACCTGGATGGTGTCGCAGTGGCCCGCCAGGGCTTCGTCGATGGAGTTATCGACCACTTCCCAGATGAGGTGGTGGAGGCCCTTGGAACCCGTGTCGCCGATGTACATCGAAGGGCGCTTGCGCACGGCTTCGAGGCCTTCGAGCACCTGAATGTTTTCGGCCCCGTAATTGGAGGCGGGCAGGGCAACTAATACTTCTTCGAGAACGTCGTTGGTCATGTTGAATTGGGGTAATTTGGGATTGGCTGCCCGGTGCGACCGGCGTGGCGGGGAGGTCGCGGTTTAATTGGGTAAAAATACAACCTTTTTTGGTAAAAGAACGGGTTTTGTACGGGTAAAGTGCTAAGTGGCGGGGTAAAAATATGGGGAATTTGGGGGATGTTTGTAACGCTAAAAAATGCTCCTTTTTTAAGAAGGAGGCGGGTCACCCTGAGCGGAGTCGAAGGGTGGTGCGGTGGGCCAGCGCTAACCAGCCGCACCACCCTTCGACTCCGCTCAGGGTGACCCGCCCCACGCTCACTAGCGTAGGGTTTAAACCCTACGCTAGTGAGCGGATGCAACATCCAGAATAACTCCCTCCCCATGCTCCCCTGCCAAAAATCCCTCTTTTCCCTCCCCGAGGGCATTCACTACCTTAACTGCGCCACGATGGCCCCCAACCTGAAAGCCGTTGAAACGGCCGGAATCGAGGGCGTGCTCCGCAAATCGCAGCCGTACCAACTCACCCAGGAAGCGTTTTTCGAGGGAACCGAGGCCATCCGCCCGCTCTTCGCCCAGCTCATCCACGCCCCCGACCCGGCGCGGGTGGCCGTCATCCCCTCCGTCAGCTACGGCATGGCGACGGTCGCCAAAAACCTGAAGGCTCGCCCCGGCCAGGAGATTTTGTTGGTGGAAAGCGAATTTCCGAGCGACGTGTACGCCTGGGACGAGGTGTGTCAAACCCAACAGCTCACCCGGAAGGTCATCCCCGCCCCGGCGGGTTTCCCGCGCGGGCCACGCTGGAACGAGGCGCTGCTGGAAGCCATCACGCCCCAGGTGGCGCTGGTCGCGATTGCGCCCATTCACTGGGCCGACGGCACCGTGTTCGACCTCGAAGCCGTCGGGCGGCGTTGCCGGGAAGTGGGGGCCTGGCTGGTCGTGGACGGTACGCAGGCGCTGGGGGCCTTTCCCTTCGACGTGCAAAAAATCCAGCCCGACGCCCTCATCGCGGCGGGCTACAAAAGTATGATGGGGCCGTACAGCCTGGGTCTGGCCTGGTTTGGCCCGGCCTTCGACGCGGGCCGACCGCTGGAGGAAAACTGGATTAACCGACGGGGCAGCGAAAATTTCCGCACCCTGATGGACTACACCGAAGACTACCGCCCCGGCGCGGCCCGCTACTCGGTGGGCGAGCAGAGCAATTTCATCCTGTTGCCCATGCTGCAAGCCGCCCTGACCCAACTGCTGGCCTGGACGCCCGAAGCCGTACAAGCCTACTGCCAGGCGCTTGTGTCGCCCTTCGTCGGGCGGTGGCAGGCGATGGGATTTAGTCTTGAAGACGAAGCCTTCCGGGCCAGTCATCTTTTCGGCCTGCACCCGCCACTGGGCACCGATACGGAAAAACTACGGCAGGAATTCGCCGCCCGGCGGGTGTACGTGTCGCTGCGGGGCGACTCGATTCGGGTGGCCCCGAGCGTGTACAACGACGCGGCGGATTTGGAAGCGCTGACGGCGGCGCTGGCTGTCTGAACCACGATTGGCCCGGATTTACAGATTTTCAGGATGAAAAAATAAATCAACCATCCTGAAAATCTGTAAATCCGGGCCAATCGTGGTTCAGACAACCTACCTCGGCGTCACCGGCAGCACCCGGTCCACCTGTTTTTTCTTGTTCCAGGGCGCGGTGGTGCGGCGGGCCATGTCGATGGCGAAGAGGGCCACGACGAGCGTGAAAATGAGGGCAACCAACAGGAAAATTTTTTTCTGACGAGTCATTTGGCCGAGGAAAAGAAAACGTTGACAAAGGTAAGCGCCATGCTACTCCCGCACCTCATCGCCCTACTCAAAAGGGACCAAACCCCGGAACTGGATGGGTTTTTCATCGTCAACCTTCGGGTCAGCCGCCACGCGAGCGGCTCGCCGGAGGGTCTGAGCTGGCGGCGCTTTCCCGGCGGGCAGCGCGGGGCGGTGATCACCCACGCCTTCGGTGACCGGCTGCTGCGGGCGGTGCTGCTCCAACCGCAGGAGGTGGCTCCGACCTCTGGTCGGAGCATTTCCCAGCCCAGCCCGGTTCCAGAAACCAAAGAAAGCGGCGAGCCAACGGCAACCCTTTGTTTTTCGGACTCACAGGTCGAAGCCTTCGTCCGCGAGTCGGGCGATGAAAATCCCAACCACCGGGGCGAAAGCGCCGTTGTGCCCGGCCTACTGATGGCGCGAACAGTGGAAGAAATTTTAGCGGAAAACGGCCAGATTTTCGATGAATTTGAGTTCCGTTTTTTGGAAAGCGTACCCCTCGGTCAGCCCGTTTTTTTGTTTCGGGAAAACAGCAATCGTTGGGTAGGGCGCAACGAGGCCGGGCGGCGCGTGTTCGAGCTAAGCCTGAGCGAATTACCCCCAACCCCCTAAAGGGGGCTTTTCCTGCCTGGAATTTGAGCTACGAAAAGCCCCCTTTAGGGGGTTGGGGGTATTGCGTAATTTTGCCAAAAAAATCCCCCATGCCCGACCGCGACGCGTTCCTGATTGACGGCCTCCGGCTGCCCGTTGGCAAGGCGGGGGGGCGGTACAAAACCGTCATTCCCGAACGCTTCACGGCCCACCTGCTCCGGGCTTTTCGCGAAAAATACCCGCTTCTCGACACCGAACTGGACGAACTCCTGCTCGGTACCGCCGTCGGCACGGGCGGCAACCCGGCCCGGTACGCGTTGCTGGAAGCCGGTTTTTCGCCCACCATTCCCGCCACCACGATTGATTTTCAATGCGGGGCGGGCCTGCGGGCGTTGGCGGTAGGGGAGGCCCAACTCAAAAGCGGGCAGTCCGCCTGCCTGCTCGTGGGCGGGATGGAAAGCGCCAGCCTCGCCCCGCGCCGCCAGTACCACCCCCGCGACGAGCGGTTTACCAAAGAGACCGATTTTTACGAACGCGCCCAATTTGCCCCGGAAAATTTCGGCGGATTGGATTTGATGGAAGCCGCCGAAAACGCGGCCCTCGCCACCGGAATTTCAAAGGAAGAATTGATGGCATGGACGGCGGAAAGCCACCGACGGGCCGCGCAGACGGTCGCCGATGAACACCTGAAAACCAGCATCATACCCTGGGGTGACGTATGGGTAGACCAACCTATTCGCCCGAATCTGCGCGTCGAGACCCTGCGGGCGGGTCAGACGCCCCGCCTGACCGACCACACCACCGCCGCCCACCGCCACGACGGGGTGGGGTTGCTGCTGCTGGGCAGTTCAGATTTTTGCGAAAAAATGAGTTTGAAACCTGCCTTTCGCGTGGTCGCTTCGGCGCTGGCGGGTGGCCCGCCGCACCTCGCTCCGCTCGGCGTGATTTGGGCCACGGAAAAATTGCTGGCCCAAACCGGGCGGGTGATTGCCGACGTGGATTTGTTTGAAGTCAACGAATCGTTCGCCGTCAAGCCCCTGGCCTTTGCCCGGCACTGGGGGCTTCCCGCCGAAAAAATCAATAAGTTTGGGGGAAATTTGGCCTACGGGCACCCCTTCGGAGCCTCCGGAGCCATCAACACCCTGCACCTGATGCGGACGCTGACCCTGACCGGCGGACGGCTGGGGCTGGTCACGGCCGCCGCCGCCGGGGGCCTGGGGGTGGCGGTTTTGATTGAGAAGTTAGGAATGGATGAGTAAAACAAGGTTGACTACCCGTCATTGCGAGCGGAGGGTGAAAGAATGAGCGAAGCGAGGTCTTTCACCCGGAGCGAAGCAATCCCCTCCCGAAGACCAAGGTAGCTTCGGGCAGCCACTTGGGTTGAGCTACCGTGCGACGGACCGTTTGGTCTTCGGGAGGGGATTGCCGCAGCGGCGGACCGCTTCGCTCCGGTTAACAATTCTCGCTCCGCTCGATTTGTTAACCTCCGCTCGCAATGACGGGGACGGAGGGATTTTATGTCCGTCAAAAATCCACCCTTCCAAAAACCCCCACCCAAATTTCCCAAAAACACCCCACCGTGATTCTTTCCAAGCTCTTCCAAACCGCCCAGGCTTTTCCCGAAAAAGAAGCCCTCGTGTCCGGCGATCGTCGCCTGACTTACGCGGCGTTGGCAGAGGAAATTTTGGCGCGGGGGGCAAAAATCCAGGCGGGTTTTTCGGAGAAAACCCTGCTACTCGCCCAATCCGACCCAACCGAAAACCTGCTCGATTTGCTCGGCGCGATGGCCGTGGGCAAGACCGCGATTTTTGCTTCCCAACAAGTCAAGCCCGCTCAAATCGGGCAACTCCAGACCGCCCACCACGCCGCGTTGCTCGACGATTCTACCGCCGCGCAACTGCCCGACGCGCCCCCACTTTCCCCGGAAGAAATCCACCCGGCGAAGCCATCCGACCGCTTTTTGGGCGTGCTCACTTCCGGCACCGAGGCTGCGCCGAAAGTAATTTTCAAGGACTACCAGTGCTGGGTGTCGGCCTTTCCGCACCAGAGCGAGGTATTCGGCATCGGCCCCGACGACCGCCTGCTGGTGCTCGACGCGCTGGCGTATTCGGCCAACCTCAACGCTGCCCTCTACCTGCTCTGGCAGGGCGGCACGGTGGTGTTGACCACCCTGGCCTCGGCGGGAAGCTGGCTCCGGCAAATCGAGGAACAACGCATCAGTTCGGTGTTTCTGGTGCCCTCGCACTACCGGCTCTGGGCGACGAAAGCCGGGAGCCTGCCCGGCCTGAAATCGCTGGTGAGCGCGGGGGAAAAACTCGACGCCGAAACGGCCCGTGGTCTGCTGGCCGCCTGCCCCAACGCCCGCCTGACCGAATACTACGGGGCCGCCGAACTGGGTCACGTGAGCTACCACCAGAACGAGGAAATCCTGCGCTTCGGCTACTCGGTGGGCCGGGCTTTTCCGGGCGTGAACATCCGCATTGACGAGGGGCAGATTTTGGTGGAAAGCCCCTACGTCTCGCCGGATTTTCGGGGCGTGAAATCCGTGTTCGACCTGGGAACCTGGGAAGACGACCGGCTCGTGCTCCTGGGCCGGGCAGGGAGGATGTTCAACCGCCGGGGGCTGAACGTATTCGCCGAAGAACTTGAAAATACGGCCCGCCAACTGCCCTTCGTGCGGGACGTCGCCGCCGTGGGCAAGCGCCGCGCCGATGGCTCGCACGATGTGTTCTTGGCCTTCAGCGCCCGCCATTCCCAGGCTCCGCCGGTCGATTACGGCCGCGAACTCCGTCAGTTTTTGCTTAAAAACTTACCCCCGGCCAAGCAACCCCGCCGCAGCGCCGAATTCGCCAACCTGCCCCGCCGTGACACCGGCAAAATCGATTACGAAGCCGTGTTGCGGCTGTTTGGCGAGGAAGATTCGCGCCCGTAAACTTCCGGGAAGTTTTAAACTTCCGGGAAGTTTGTCAGACTTCGATTCCCTTATTTTTCCCAAACCCTCCCGGCGCTGTCATCCAGAGCGCAGCGAAGGACCTTTCGCCTCCACCCTCTGGGCCAGTTGGGAGGTAAGCGCGAAAGGGCCTTCGCTACGCTCTGGATGACAGCGCCGGGAAGAATTCCTTTCTTCCAAAAAAACCTCATGCAGCGTTTCCTACTTTTTCTACTTTTCTTTTTTACCGCAAAACCCGCCTCTGCCCAGGATTCCACCGCCACGGCCCTGACCGAGGTGACGGTGACGGCCAATTTTCAGCCGACTGACCTCCGCCAAACCGCCCGCAACGTGACCGTCATCACGGCCCGCGACATCGAGCAGGCCCCCGTGAAAACCCTCGACGGGATTTTGCAGTACGCCCTCAACGTGGACGTGCGCTCGCGGGCACCGCTGGGCGTGCAGGCCGACGTGAGCATCCGGGGCGGCAACTTCGACCAGACCCTGATTTTGGTAGATGGCGTGAAATTCAACGACCCCCAAACCGGCCACCACGCGCTCAATTTGCCCCTGCCGATTGATTTAATCGAAAAAATCGAGGTGTTGCAAGGCGGCGATTCGCGGGTATTCGGGCCAAGTGCATTTTCGGGCGTCATCAATATTTTAACTAAAAAGGCCCTGCCGAGTCAGTTGCGGCTGGGCCTGACGGGCGGACAGCACGGGCTGTTTCAGGGGAACTTGGCCCTCAGTCACCGCGCCCAAAACGTCAGCGCCTTGCTGGCCGCCGAGAAAATTCGGAGCGATGGATTTGCCCGCAACACGGCCTTCGACCGGCACAACTTGTACGGACGGCTGGCTTTCGACGTGAGCAAAACGGCGCTCTCGGTGCAGGCGGGTTTTCTCGACAACCGCTTCGGGGCGGCCAATTTTTACAGTCCGAAATTTTACGAACAGTACGAAGCGGTGAAGTCGCAGTTCGTCATTGCCCAGGCCAGCCGGACGCTGGGGGAAAAGTTGTTTTCGACCCTGACCGGCACCTGGCGGCGGCACCACGACCTCTACGATTTCGACAACTACCGCACGTTGAAACCCGCGTCGGTCAATTACCACCGCACCGACGTGGTCAACCTGGAGTGGCGCAACCGCTACGTCAGCGCCTGGGGCGTGACCTCGTTCGGGGCGGAGTGGCGGCGCGAAAGCATCGTCAGCAACCGCCTCGGCGATGCGCTTGCCGTGCCGAAAGAAGTGCCGGGGGCCTTCGGGCAGTTTTACACGAAAGGAAAAGACCGCGACAACGTCAATTTTTATGGGGAACAACTCAAGCGTTGGGGCAACCTGACGCTGGTGGGCGGTACGCTCGTGAACGTCAATTCGCAGTTTGGCACCGACTGGTTTCCGGGCCTCGACGCCTCCTACGCCCTCGGCGAACGCAGCACCGTGTACGGCAGCCTGAACCGCTCGCTGCGCTACCCGACCTTCACCGAACTCTACCTCAACTCGGCCACGCTGGTGGCCGACCCCAACCTCCGCCCCGAAAAAGCCTGGACCTACGAACTGGGTACGAAGCGGTTTTCCAGCACGGAAACGGCCACGTTCGCGGTTTTTCACCGGCAAACCAGCACGGCCATCGACAAAACCAAGCGACCCGACCAACCGATTCCCCGGACGGAAAATATCCAGAATCTGGGGCTGATCGGGGTGGAAGTTTCCTACGCGCTGAAGCTGGCGCGGCGGCTTTCCAAAGAAAATTACTGGGTACAGCGGCTCACGATTAATTACGCCTACCTCCGCGCCGACCGGCAGGCGGAGGGCTTCCAGTCGTTTTACACGCTCAATTATTTGCGACACAAACTCAGCTTCGGGGCCAATTTCCGACTGGCGCGCAACCTCAGCCTCGATGCCTGGTACACGGTCAAGCAGCGCGAAGGCGAGTACCAGTGGGACGCCACCACCCCACCCCAACGCTACGCGGCGGTGCAGTTGGTGGACACGCGTCTGACCTGGTCGCGGCCGCAGGGCCGGTTTTTTCTGGACGTGACGAACCTGCTCGGCCAGCGGTACTACGAGCACGGGTTTGTGGAGCAGCCGGGAAGGTGGGGGGCGGCGGGGGTGCAGTGGGTAGTGGGAAAGTAACCAAAACTGTTGTCATCCTGGAAGGACCTTGTTGGACTACCGTGAGCATTTCATGTAGCAAAACGGTATTCCAACAAGGTCCTTCCAGGATGACAACGCTAGAATTAGTGCAGCACCTTCCCGCTCTCCGTCCACTCCTCAAACGCCGCCTTCGCGGCGGTCAGTGGCAGGTGAATCATTTCGATTTTTCGCTGGTCGGGCGGGAGGGGGACTTCGTCGTAGATGAAGGCATCATCGAAACCCACGCGGGCGGCGTCGTGGCGGGTGTTGGCGAAATACACCCGGTCAGGGCGCGCCCAGTAAATGGCCCCCAGGCACATCGGGCAGGGTTCGCAGGAGGTGTAAAGTTCGCAGCCGGTGAGTTGGTGCGTGTTCAGGTTCTGGCAGGCATCGCGGATGGCGACGACCTCGGCGTGGGCGGTGGGGTCGTTGGTGGAGGTGACGCGGTTGTGGCCCTGACCTACCACGACGCCGTCTTTCACCACCACTGCGCCAAACGGCCCGCCCGCGCCGTTGCGCTGACCCTGGAAGGAAAGCGCGACGGCTTTTTGCATGAATTGCTGCGGGTCCTGCGGCATGGAAGGGGTCGTTTTTAGATTGTAGGACTTACGCAAGGAGTCTTGAGTTTCCCGCAGATGGCGCAGATTTTCGCAGAAATGGATGGCGAGACTTCTGCGAAAATCTGCGCTATCTGCGGGACAGACGTTTAGACGCAATTTTAATGACGTTGCGTAACGTCCTAAGGTTGGTAAAACTACGGGGTTTCGGAAAAATCGCTGGTTTTGAGGAGACTATTTTCGTTGTTTGGGCAAAATGGTTAATTTCCGGCGAACCATTCAACTCCTCTGCCTCATGGAAGAACCACCTTTGCTCCCCCCAACCCCTAACCCCCCGCCCAATCCACCCTTCAACCAGCCGGGTCAGGTGGCCCTGAGCCAATCTGACGAGCGACTTTGGGCCATGCTGGCGCACCTGAGCAGCATCGTCGCCAGTTTTTTGGGTGGCTTATCGGTGCTCGGTCCGTTGATTGTCTGGTTGATTTTCAAAGACAAATCCAGTTACGTGGATTACCACGGCAAGGAGGCCTTGAATTTTCAAATTCTGATGACGGTCATTTTTGTGGGCTGTCTTTTCGCGGGTATCATCACCTGCGGAGTTGGTTTCGTGATTCTGCCCGTGGTCTGGATTGCCGATGTGGTGCTGGTCATCATCGCGGGCATCGCGGCCAACAACGGCGAGATGTACCGGTATCCGTTCAATTGGCGGTTGATTAAATAATTCGCTGGTCGAAAACAAAAAAGCGGCCTGGAAGGTATTTCCAGGCCGCTTTTTGTTGCTCCACGAGGATTAAAGTACCCAACCGTAAGCACGCCGGTAGTTTTCAGGGTCTTGTCATCCCGACGCAGGAGGGATGACAAGACCCTGAAAACTACCGGCGTGCAATTGACCGCCAACTCAAAACCCTGGCGGGATTTTATTTTTTTCACTCTTACTGCATCTCCTTCGCCAACGGTTTTCCCAGCAGATTTTGGTAAATAAACCGGTTGTTTTCGGTTTGGAAATGCTGCCACTTCGGGCCGGTCCAACCGTGTTTGCCGCCGGGGTAAAACATCATTTCGAAGTGCTTGCCACCGTCTTCGAGTTTGTCGGCCAGTTGCAGGGAGTTTTGCAGGTGAACGTTGTCGTCGCCGGTACCGTGGACGAGGCGGAGCAGACCTCGGTACTTGTCGGCGTGGGTGAGTACGCTACCCGCTTTGTAGCCTGCGGGGTTTTCGGCGGGGGTGTCCATAAACCGCTCCGTGTAGTGACTATCGTACAATTCCCAGGAGGTCACGCTGCCACCCGCCAGGCCGTGGGTGAAGTAATTGGCTCCGGCGGTGAGCGCCAGGCAGGTGGTGTAGCCGCCGTAGCTGAAGCCGGTGATGGCGATTTTTGAGGAATCGACGAAGGGCTTGCCGCGCAGCCATTTCACCACTTCGCTGTAGTCGGCGATTTCCCACTTGCCCAGGTTGCGGTGCAGGTAATCCTGGCCTTCCTTGCCGAAGTGCCCCGAACCCCGGTGGTCGCAACTGACCTGAATCAGGCCTTCCTTCGCCCACCATTGATTTTGTCCGCTCCAGCGCCAGCCGTCGTACACGGTGCCCGCGTTGGGGCCGCCGTAAATGCTAATCAGCACGGGGTATTTTTTGGTGGGGTCGAGGTTGGTGGGCCAGGTAATGCGCACGGGCAACTCGAAGCCGTCGGGAGTTTTGACGCGCACTAGTTCGCTGGGGGCAAATTCGGTCGTGGCGAAGGTCGGGCCTTTGGAGTCGGCCAATTCGCGCAGCACTTTCCCGGTTTTATCGACCAACGCCAGTTTGGGCGGGGTTTGCACGTTGGAGTAAGTCGTCAGGAAATAACTGCCGTTGGGAGAAAGCTTCACGTCGTGCGTAAAGTCGCCGAAAGTAAGGCGCTGAAGGCCCTTTCCGTCGAATTTTACTTTGTACAAATCGTACCGGGCCGAGTTGTCCTTGCGGGTCGTGAAGTACACCATCTGGCCTTTTTCGTCGATCCAAGCGACGTCTTTGACCGTCCATTTTCCCTGGGTAAGCTGGGTTTTTACCTTGCCGTCCAGTGTGTGAAGGTACAGGTGCGACCAGCCGTCGCGGTCTGATTGCAGCAGGAAGTGCTTGCCGTCTTTCAGAAATTCTACGTTCTCGTACCAGTCGACCCAGGTTTTTTGTTTCTCGTCGTAGAGTTCGGTTTTCGCACCGCTGGCGGGGTTGACGGCGTAAAATTTCAGGTTGTCCTGGCCCCGGTTCATCCACTGCATCCAGAAGGCCGAGCCATCGGGTGTCCAGAAGGGTGTGCCGAAATACTGGTCGGCTTTGGGGTCGAAATCCACCGTAGCCGATTTAAAATCGGGGATGGATACGACGCGGGCGGTCACCTCCGGGTTGGCATCGCCCGCTTTGGGGTAGCGCGTGCGCTCGATGCTGCCGTGCTGGCCGGTCGAACTGTAAATCGGAAACATGGGCACTTTGGCTTCATCGAAGCGCATGTAGGCGAGGTGCTTGCTCGTCGGCGACCACCAGAAAGCTTTGTAGGCGGAGGGACGCCCGAAGATTTCTTCCCAGTACACCCAGGCCGCGTAGCCGTTGTACACCACCTCGGAGCCGTCATTGGTGAGGCGGGTTTCCTTAGCCGTGGCGGTTTCGACCACGTACAAATTGCCGTCTTTGCGGGTGAAGGCCACGAACTTGCCGTCGGGCGAGAGGGTGGGATTACGTTCCGGTTCGTTGGGGGTTTTGGTGAGTTGAAGGTCTTCCTTGCCTTCCGATCGGTAAAAAATATCCCCGTTTTTTGCTAAAACGGAGCCGTTGGTACTCGTAGCGGCGGATTTGGGCGCGGTGTAGTCGGTTTCCTGTCCGGTTTTGGCATCGACCGACACGGATTTCCCATCTTTTCGGAGCAGGTAGTGGGTATCGTCAGCCCAGCCGAGTACGGCTGGCAGTGGCTGAACCACCTCGGTTTTGCCAGCGCGCAGCATTTGGGCGGTGGTCAGGGGAGTCTTGGTTTGGGCCAGGGTGGTCGTTGCCAACGCGCTCAGGGCCACGAACCAGGTCAATTTTTTCATGCGTAAAATCGGGTCTATTCGGAGTTTGGAGAATGAAAAGACAAGTTTACGAGTTTTCCCCCGGATGTGGAAACCGGGGCGAGGTATGGGTTTTGCTATCGCTTGGGTTTGTTTCTATGAATTCCACACCTCCTCCTTCTCCTACTTCAACCCACCAGGGCGATAATCCACAACGCCCGCTCTGGCGGCGTGTTTTGCGCGTAGTCGGTTGGGCAGCGGCTGGAATGGTTGGGGTGCTGGGGCTGTTGGCGGGGGTACTCTGGCTGTACCAGGATGCCATTTTCCGCAACCTCCAAACGTATTTAAAACGGCAACTCAACGGCACCCTGACGGTGGGTTACTACCGGGCAGCCTTTGAGCGCGACCCGGCGGAAACCTGGATTCCGGGCCTGATCGTGACCCTGCGCGATGTCCACCTGCGCGACGCTGATTTTCCCCGCCATCGCACCGAACTCCTCAGCGCCCGCGAGATGAATTTGAAAGTGGGCTTCTGGGGCCTGTTCGGGCCGGATTTGCGCCTGCGAAATGTATCGATCACCGGAGCGAAAATCGACCTGCTCATCGACTCCAGCGGGCGAACCAATTTCAGCCTTAGCCACGTCGACACGACAAAGGCGGCTTCAAAATCAACCGGCGATTTGCCCGACGACCTGCTGAGTTACCTGCACCGGGGGCGGCTGCGCGATGTACGCGTACGTTTCCGCGACGGGCGACGGAATAAAACCTTTGCCGCTCGTTTTCAGGACGTTCGTTTAACCCTGGAAGATACGGACGATGCCCACGCCATTCACCTGGTTGGGCCGGTGTATTTCAGTGGACTGACCTTCAACGCCGCGCAGGGGCCGTACCTGAGCAACCGCGCCACCAACCTGGCTCTGCACGCCCGCTTCGATCCGGACGAGCGCCGGTTGATGGTCGACCCGTCGACCCTGCGTACCGCCACCGATCTGGTGCGCATCAGTGGGCAGTTCAAGTTTCCGAACGATTCGGTTCCCCGCCTCGACCTGCGTTTTCAGGCCGATACCCTGCCGCTGCGCCGGGGCCTGGCGCTCATCACGCCCCACCTGCAACGGGTCATGGGCAAGTTCGGAGCCTTTCCCGTGGTGCGGACGCTCGACGTGCGGCTATCGGGGGCCGCCGGGCCCGGCGATCCACCCGCCGTCGATGTGGCCTTCGACCTCGACACGTTCCGGTTTCGTACGCTGGTGGGCGAACTGACCAACCTGCGTACCCAGGGCACGTTTACCAACCACGTAAACCCGGCCCGGCCCCGCGACGATGTCAACTCGCGGGTGAAATTCAATAACGTGCGGGGAACCTGGGAAGGCCTCGTGCCCGTGAGCGGCAGGTTGCAAGTCGACAACCTTATCCGGCCCGTGGCGACTATGCTCATTCACGCGTCCACGCCGCTCGATTCGCTCAACGAACGCCTTACCTCGGCTACCTACCGATTTGGGGATGGCTTCGCCACCGCCGACGTGCGGTTTCGGGGCGAAGTTTCCAACGTTTTCGACCGCCGGACGGGGCGTTTGCGGGGTACACTTGCTGGAAAAGTGCAGGTCAAAGGGGGCGTTTTTTACTACCTGCCCCGGAAGGTGCAATTGACTAAAATTGGGGGCGAAGTGTACTTCAACGAAAAAGACGCTTGGGTGCGTGATTTTCACGCCAGCGCCAACGGTAGTCCGCTCCACATCGACGGGCTGGTGCGGCAACTGATTCCTTTTCTGGCCGTGCCAAACCAGAAACTGGTTGCTTCGGCTAGTATCCGCTCCGAAGATTTTGAAGTGGATGCCTCGCGTTTCCAGCCGGGGCAAACCGCGACCGAAGTTCGTCCTCGCGCTGCCCGTCGGCACCGCGTCGCCCTGAGCATCGACCAGGTGGTGGAGCGCATCGAAGCCGATTTGAAACTGCAATTAGATCGGTTCCGGTACCGGAAATTTGCCGCCCGCAACCTGCGTGGTCAATTGCTGCTCAACAGTAAACTGTTGAAAATAAATGACGTGGGAATGGACGCCTTCGGCGGAACGTTTCGGGTGCGGGGCCGGGTGGATTACCTCGACCAGCGCCCCAGCCTGCTGACGGCCTCGTGTACGATCAAAAATGCGCAGATCGAGGATATTTTCACTGCCTTTGAAAACTTCGGACAACCCACCATCACGGCGCAGCAAATCCGGGGGCAATGGTCTTCGGAAGGGACGTTTCGGGCCGCCCTCGACACCGATTACGGCCCCCTGCCCGAAACCATGCGGGGCGATATGCGCATCCAGCTCCGCGACGGCGAACTGATTAAATTTGCCCCCTTGAAACGGCTGCAAAAATTTATCTTCAAACGGCGGGATTTCGACAACGTCCGGTTTGCCACCATTCAAAACCACTTCCGGTTGCGCGGACAGGACATTCAGATTGACCAGATGGAGGTGGAATCGTCGGTGCTGACGCTGTTTATCGACGGGCGCTACAGCCTCGACTCCACCCGCACCAACCTTCGGATTCAGGTGCCGCTGAGCAACCTGCGCCGCCGCGATTCGACCTACCTGCTCACCGAGCACGATCCCTTCAAAGGATCGAACGTATTCCTGCGGGCCAGCGACGAAAGCGGAGAAATGAAAATCCGCCTCGACCGTCTGGGCCGCCGCAAACCCGAAACCGCCGTCGATTCGGTGAAGGCGGCTGAAAATAAAGTGTCGATTCCGCCGACGCAGAAGTAAAAACCAAACCCTACGGCTGTCATCCAGAGCGCAGCGAAGGACCTTTCGCGGCTACCTTCCAACCCGTTTAGAGGTCTGGGGCGAAAGGTCCTTCGCTGCGCTCTGGATGACAGCCGTAGGGGTTTCGTTTATACCATCACCACCGCCTCACTTGGCAGCGTAAGCGCCTCCGGGTCGGTCAGGCGGACGGCCAGGCCGAGGGTTTTGGGCAGTTCGTAGTGAAAATAAAACTTCATCGTGTGGAGTTTGGCTTCGTAAAACAGGGCCTCGTCGCCCGCCGGGGAGCCGGTCACGAGTGCCTGTTTGGCCACCACGGCCTGCTTGAGCCACTGCCAGCCTACGGCCACATTCCCGAACAGTTCCAGGTACAGCGTGGCGTCCAGGCAGGCCCGTTCGGCGTCGCCAGTGGCCAGAATGCCGAGCAGGTGGCTGGTCACGTGTTGGAGCCGGGCAATTTCTTCTTCCAACTTGGCGGCGTAGGGTTTGAGGTCGTCGAAGGTGCGGGCCGCTTCGAGGGTTTGGGTCATCTCACCCACGAGGAGTTGCAGGCCCTTGCCTTCTTTCTGAATCACCTTCCGGGCCAGCAAATCCAGTCCTTGAATGGTGGTAGTGCCTTCGTAAATGCTCGTGATGCGGATGTCGCGGTAGTATTGTTCGAGCGGGAAATCTTCGGTGTAGCCGTAGCCGCCCAGCACCTGCAAGCCCTCGCTCACGGCCCGGATGCCCATTTCAGTGGGGTAGGTTTTCACCACCGGCATGAGCAGGTCGACGAGTAATTCGTTGGCTTCTTTTTCCTCGCCTTCGGTTACGCGGGCCAGATCGTAGTAGCGGCAGGCTTGGAAAATCAGCGCCAGCGAGCCTTCCACCACCGCTTTTTGAAACAGCAGCATCCGGCGCACGTCGGGGTGGTTGATGATGAGCGTGGGTGGTTCGTCGGGATTTTTGTTGTTGAGACGTCGTCCCTGCGGGCGCTCGTTGGCGTAGCGTAGCGAGGCGTAGTACGCCGCCGAGGCGATGTACGCCCCGCACATCCCCACGCCGATGCGTGCCTCGTTCATCATCTGAAACATGTACGTCAGGCCCTTGTGAACTTCACCAACCAGAAAACCCTGGCAGTCGTCGCGCTCGCCAAACGT
Organism: uncultured Cytophagales bacterium; assembly: GCA_964244295.1. Taxonomy (GTDB): domain Bacteria; phylum Bacteroidota; class Bacteroidia; order Cytophagales; family Spirosomataceae; genus JAJAZB01. The sequence continues at coordinate 51,710 of CAXTIG010000019.1, read as the reverse complement.
GAGGTGCATGGCGGGCGTGGCCTTTTGCCCCATTTTGTGGTACAGGCCCGTGGGCGTTACATCATTGGCCTCGCCGCTTGCCCGTTTTTTCGGAACTACAAACAACGAAATCCCCTTCGTGCCCTTCGGCGCGCCCTCGATGCGGGCCAGCACGAGGTGGACGATGTTATCGGTCTGGTCGTGTTCGCCCGCTGAAATAAAGACTTTCTGGCCCTTGATTTGGTAGCTGCCGTCGGGCTGGGGGCTGGCGCTGGTGGTGATGTCCGACAGGGCGCTGCCGGCCTGTGGTTCGGTCAGGCACATGGTGCCGGTCCATTTTCCAGCGAGCATCTTTGGCACGTAGGCATCGATGAGTTCGGGCGAGCCGAATGACAGAATCAGGTGGGCGGCTCCTTCGGTCAGTCCCCGAAACATGATGAGTGAGTTATTGCCCGCGCCGAGGATGAAGCCCGCCGCCGAATTAATCAATTCCGGCAATTGCTGCCCCTGGTGTTCGACCGAAAAACCGGCCCCAATCAGTCCCGCTTCGCCCACGGCGGTTAGAAAACGCCCCACGGCGGGGTGAACTTTCACGCCGCCCGCTTCTAGTTCGGGGGCGTTGCGGTCGGCTTCGGTGAAGGCCGGGTAAAGAATTTTCTCCGAAATCTCGGTGGCCGAATCGAGGACCATGTCGAAGGCCTCGCGGTTGAATTCCTGGAAGTACGCGTATTGGGTGAGTTCTTCCGACTTAAAAACTTCGTGGAGGAGGAAGTTGAGGTTACGCCGGGAAAAGGTTTGGGAAGCCATGCAAGTTCGGAGGTTTAGCAGGGTGCTGTTTTACCAAAAATAAAGCCCGATTGGTTCTGAGTCAAACAATCGGGCGGGGAGTTTAAATGGATTGGTTTGAGAATCAAGGATTTTCAACTTCGGCTGGCATCCGCAGGGCTTTTTTTCGGCTGGCGTACACGGGGCTGTCGAGGGTTTTACTGAAGTAATGATTTACGACTGGGATCGTGTGAAGCGGGTGTCCAACGAATCGCAATTCATGGGAAACATACTCGACCACCTCACCGATTTTAGCCACTTCCATAAAATTGTGCTTCATCCGCTGGAAGGTGCGGTTTTTCTTATCCACGTAACCCCAGACGGACGTTTTGGGAACGCGCTCCTCGGTGCCGTCCTGGTAACGAACCGTGAAGTAACGGGTCAGCGCCCCGCCCCGAATGGACTTGACGGGTTTGGCGGGCAGCGTGCCGGGCAGGTCGGCGCTGGTGTAGAGCAGGCGTTGTTGGGCGGAGGCGCTCCCGGCGGTCAGGAACAGGCTCGTGAGCAGGAGCGGAAGCAAGCGCATGGGATGAAGTTTTTCCCGAAAGATAAACGTCCTGCCGGTTTGGACGACCGGGCTGGTACCGTTTTTTAAGAATGCTTAACGTACACTTCATTTTTCAAACGCACCGCATGGCAACCCAACTCGAACACGCCCAAATTGAACAGGTAAAACGCCTGACCCAAACCACCGATTTTCTGGGGCAGGACATCGAAACCCTCACCGAAGCCGCTCCCGGCTTGTTCTCCCAGTGGATTGATTTTCTGCAAGGCCAGGGCCTCGACGAGGTGGCCGACGAACTGGAGCAACTCCAGGGATTCGTCAACGCCAACGATGGTCCGGCGGTAAGTCAGAGCCTGCAAAACCTGATTGGCCATCTGGATACCGCCGCCGAAACCGCGCAAGGCTCGGTGGCCATCCACCTCGGCGAACTGGCCCGCGCCCTTCAGCAACTGGAACAACGGGCCGACGGCGTCAGTCGATAGTCGTTAGCAAATGCCTTTTTCTATCGACTCTTTTTTCTTCATCAACTAAAAAACCACACATCATGGCCGACCAAGCCGCGTACACCAACCAAGTGGCCCGGGTTACCGAGGCGCTGAATCATAATCCCGAAGCGTTTCGCGACGAAGCGCCCGAATTGCTCGACGGGTTGATTAACACCCTTCAGGAAAAAGGCTTTCCCGAAATCGCCGACCAACTTGAAGCCTTCAAGGACGTACTGGCCGAAGGCGACCCCGCCAGCATCGGGCAGGCCCTGCAAAATCTTGGAAAACTAACCTCCGACGCCGTTCCGAAAGCGGAAAATTTCACCGCTCAACGTGTCCAGGAACTAGCCGAAACCCTCACCCGTCTGGGTGATGAGTACGCCGAAAAGCGGACGACGAGCGTGGCGGAATAGGTTTGAAAAGTTGGACGGTTTGAAAGGCGAACCCGTTTAGAATTTGCAAAAAGGAGATTGTCATCCCGACGCAGGTGGGATCTCGTTGGCCCTTCTGATTCCTTGATGATAGCCAAGTGTTCGGTATTTCGGCGAGATCCCACCTGCGTCGGGATGACAATCTTCTTTTTGTTAGAATAACCAAGATCCTAACCGAGTTGGTGTTCCCAAGCATCAAACCTCTTTAACCATCTTCAACTCCTCCTCTTCCTCCCGAACCGGCTCGCCCAACAAATTCCGGAAACGGGTAAGGTTGAAGGTCGGTTCAAACCAGGTTTCGCCCAGCACGGGGTGCCGCACGGGCACGTCGGGGTTTTGAATTTCGGCCAGCAACACGCCGGTCTCGCCGGTGGTGTGGCGCTTTACCTGCCGGACGGTGTAAATCGTGTCTTCTTTCGGAATCTGAACGCCAAACTGGGCGTAGAAGGCCAGGACGGGGGCCGGGAATTTGCCGTTTACGCAGAGAACTTCCATGTCAAATCAATCGGGTTTTTCGGGAAACAAAGGTACGCGCTGGTAACTTCTCCGCTGGAAACGGAGTTCAAAAATACCGCCCGCATTCGCTTACTTTTCTCGGAAGCCGTTGGCAAGGAGGAGCGATTTCAACCGGCTACGCACCCGCCCGATTCCAACCTTTTCCTACGCAACCAGCGTGGGTTGAGCCACCGATTTGGTCAAAAACCAGGTAATTGAACCCGCTGCCACCAAGTGCATCACGTTGAGAGCGACGACCATACCAAGCGGCACACCGGGAATGGAAAACGGCGAGGCCAGGGAGGCTAGGGCCACAACTCCCGCCAGAATCGTAAAAATCAGCGCCGGGCGACGGGTAAACCGAACCAGCCCCATGAAAAGCAGCGTGGCAATCACCAGAGGAATTGTCGATGAAATTGCCACCGGAGTGGCGGTCAGCGGCCCGCCTGCGTTGGGAATGACGATGCTTTTGGGAATCATTCCGGCGGCAGAAAAGGCGAAAAACAGAACCACGTTGACGACGACCGCCACCGCAATGGCTTTCAGCCCGGCGAGGGCAATGGAAGAATACGAGCTAGTTTTCATAAAAAAGGAGTTTATTTGTTTCTACTTCAATTGTATCTACAATAGTTTGGGTAAAAAAAGTTAGCTTCTGAGTTTGGTTAGAATGCGGCTGAGTTCGCGGGCTTCTGCCTCCGAAATTTTTTGGGCCTGGGCTAGTAGCATGGTCCTTTTTTTGTCCACCCGGCTCAGTAACTCCAGGCCCTGCGCGGTAATCTGGAGGCGCACCTGGCGGCGATTTTCCGGGTTTAGCTCCCGCGTCACCAGCGATTTTTGCAGCAATTTTTCAATCAACCGGGTCACGTTCGAGGCTTGGTCGAGCATCCGCTCCGTCACGCTGCACAGCTGGAGGGCGTTGGGGTGTTGCCCGCGCAAAATCCGCAACACGTTGAACTGAGGGGGCGTCAGCCCGAAGGGCTTTAAAAACTGGGTGCTCTGGCGGTTCAACCAGCCGCTCGTGTACAGCACGTTGAGAATGGCCTTTTGGTGCTCATTTTCAAAGGTTCGCTGACGAATGGCTTCTTCCAATTCCATAAAAATCACGACGATTTTTGACAAATGTAGAAACAACTGTTGTAGCTACAAATTTTACTGGTCAACTATTTTTAAGGATACCGGGTGAAGTTCATTCGCACGCACACCCCCATGAAAGAGAAACTAAGAAAGGCACTCGTCGCCTGGGTCACTGACTACCTCGTCATCACCGGCATCCTGTGGGCGCTCAATCCCTGGCTCAACAAAATGCCCCTGGCCCTGCGCACCGTTCCGCTCACGCTGATCATGGTGGGGCTGATTCAGTTTATCGTGATGCCGTTGACGGAGAAGTACCTGAAAAACTGGCTGAAAAAATAGCGCCTATGCCCCGGCACCGAAGGCTTCGATTCGCCCGACGCCCGCTTCCAGGCGCAGCACCTGCGTCACGCAACGCGGGATTTCGACGGGGTAGTGCGAAACGTAGAGCAAGGTTCGACCCGAATCCCGGCAGAGGTCGTCCACTAAATCCCGGAATTGGGCGACGTGCGCGGGGTCGAGGCCCTGGCCGGGTTCGTCGAGGATCAGCAACGGCGGATTTTTCACGAGCGCCCGCGCCAGTAAGGCCCAGCGTTGCTGACCGGAAGAAAGCTGGCCCAGTCGCTTCTCGCGTAGGTACTTGATTTCCAAAAAATCCAGCATCGCTTCCACCCGCCCGGCCTGCTCTTCGCTGAGGCGACGAAACAACCCGGCGGTGTCGAACAGCCCCGAAGCGACGACCTTCCAAACGGGCGTTTCACGGGGAAAATACAGGTGCAGTTCGGGCGAAACGAAGCCGATTCGGGATTTGATGTCCCAGATGCTTTCGCCGCTGCCGCGCTTGCGGTCGAACAACTCGTAGTCGTTGGCGTAGCCCTGGGGGTTGTCGGCGGTGAGGAGGCTGAGCAGCGTGCTTTTGCCCGAACCGTTAGGGCCGAGCACGGCCCATTTTTCGCCCCGCGCCACCTCCCAGTTTATTTTTTTCAACACCGCCACCTCGCCGTAGCGCACCGACACGTCGCGCATTCGCAGGGCGTGGCGGAAGTCGGCGATGGGTTCGGGGAAAATCGCGCGCGATTTGGTTGTGGGCGCTACGTCGGAAGCTACGCTACTTCCCGCGTGAAGAGTAAAAACGTTCGTCACACAAATCGGAATTTCATCCGGCGTGGTCACAAGTACTATCGTCACCTCGCGGGAAATGCGGTTAAGTGTGTCGTGCAGGCGCTGGCGACTGGCCGCGTCGAGGCCCGCGAAGGGATTGTCGAGCAGCAGAATTTTGGGCCGTTTCAGCAGTGAACGGGCCAGGAGCGTCCGCCGGGTTTCGCCGTTGGAAAGGGAAGTCAGAGGCCGGTCGAGGAGGGGCGAAATTCGCACGAGGTCGGCCACCTCGGCTAGCCAGGCTTCGTCGTAGCGGGGTGGGGGAATCGTCACCGAAGCCGCGTCCACCGTGCCCACGGGCCTGAGTTGCCCCTGCAAGACCTCGCGCACGGTCGGGGCAGTTTCGGCGGCGTGGGCGTTGAAGCGTTGCTGGTAAAACTGCGCCGCCGAGGCCACGATGCGGTCGAAGCTAAAATCTTTGGGCAGCAACTCCACCGCCTCACGCAGCGGCCCCACCGGATGCTCGAAAACGCCGCCCACGATGGGTAACTTTCCCGCCAGTGTCTCCAGAAACGTGGATTTCCCCGACCCGTTTTCGCCCAGAATTGCCCAGTGCTGACTAGGTTCGAGCGTAAAAGTCAAGTTGTGTAATACCACCGCGTCGGAGCGGCGGACGGTGGCGTTTTGGAGGGAGAGGAGCATCGTCAGTTTACAGTTTGTAGTTTACGGTTTGTGGTTTGTAATTGGTTCAACCACAAATCGTAAACTACTACCAGTTCCACACCACCACCGCCCAGCGGTCGGCGGCATCCTGCACTTCGTCGATCACCTCGAACCCCACCCGCCGGTGCGCGGCCAGGGAGCGGGTGTTTTGCAGGGAAATTTCGGTAACGAGGCAGTCGAACTGCGTGTCGTACAGCGCCCGGTGGGTTTGGTAAAGCCCGTCGAACACGCCCTGCCCGCGAAAGCCCTCGGCCACGCAGATTTGCCCCATCACGTAAAACCGGCGTTCGGCGAAGGATTTTCCTCCGAAAAGCAGGCCGTCGAGCCGTTCCACGAGTGGACAGAGGAGCGGGTTTTCGCGGCAGATTTTGGGCGTGGTCGAAAGGGCGTAACCCGCCAGTTGCGCGTCGGTTGCGGCCACCACGTGGGGTAGGGCGTCATTCATGCGCCCCAGCAGGGGCAGGTCGTAATGGAAGGTGAGAAATCCCTGCGCCGCCTGGTGTTCGGGGGTCAGGGTGCCGCGCAGGTTTTCGGCTTGCAGGGCCAGGATTTGCGCCAGCGCGGCGTCACCCTGGGCGGGTCCATAATTCAATTCCGCCATTCGAGCGTGTTGAGCAAGTGGAGAATGTCTTTTTTCACGTAGTCGATGACCGGCGCGAGCGAATCATTGGCGGTGGCGGTCTGGAAATACAGCGCCCCGCGCAGGTAGTGTCGGGTGCTGTCGGTCACGTAAAACTGTACCTGGCTGGGTACCTCGCCGGTGAGTTCGATGACCGACGCCCGCTTCCCGCCCCTGAGTTTCACCACGCCGTCGCGGATGGAGTACGCTTTTTTCTGGTGCCCGAACGAGAGTTTGTAGGCATCGGCGATGAGGTGGCTCAGCTTTTCGCGGTCGCCCAGCACGGGGTGATAGGTAAGCTGCACGTTGGCGTGAAACTGCGGGTACTTAATAAAAATCCAGTGCGGCAGCGCCCCCCGGAACGTGTCGGGGCGGACGACTGCATTTTTGGAATACTCGAAAAAATACGGGTGCTTTTCGGCGAGCGGCTGGTAAGCCACCGGCGGCAGGTCGATGCGGTTGTAGCCCTTGGGCTTGGGGGTGTAGTCGTCGGAGTTTTCGGAGGAAGGGATGCAACCGACTAACAGGATAACCCCCAGAAGAAATAGATATAAAAAAGTGATATTTTCTTTCATTCGTGTAAATCTTAAAATCCGTAGTTTGCTGGAACTTTGGAGGAATAACGTGGATTGGCAAAATGAATTACGTGCGGACAGGAAAGTATCACGCCTTAGGAAAAATATATTTTTCCACTAAGTGGATCGATGCGGGCTTCCTGATTTTCTATTTTATTGATTAAAACGCTTCGTACCTGAACGGGAAATACGTCATGTTTTGATGCTAAATCGATGATTAATTTTTCAAAAAGGCATCCATTGTATCGAAGCATTACCCGCTTAATAAACCATCCACCAACAATAGCTCGGAATTGAATGTCAGCGTATTGATTTACTCTTGCTTGTAGTCCAACAAACGGCCCTTCGTAAAATACGAAACGATTTGTCGTCTCAAGACGTAGATTAGCGTATACGTTTTTTTCGTGGGTGTCCCGATATTTCTTGATGTACTCTGTAATTTCAAAAATGTGCTTGGGTTCATTGAACTGAGTAAGGTATTCTTCAGCAATATCACGGATTGTTCCGCCTTTTACGCCGACTTCACTTTCCCACGCTTTTAAACCATACGTGCTACTACGACCGATCCAGATAAATGTTTCCGGTTCCCGTTGAACCGTACTCCGTACCGTATCGATGGCGGTAAATATTCCTGGATAAGTCGCTTCAAGTTCGGCAAAAATCTCCTCGATCCCCATTAATCTTCCGTGGTTTTCGAGGACTTCACTTACGTATTCTCGCATACTTTTTCTCTTAGTTCTCACTATACTTATTGTTCCATCGAGTTTGACAACGTAATCGAACTCAGTTTCAATCAATTGCTCACATAACGACATAACTCGTATTAGTTCGGTACGGGAAGTACCTGAAAAATAAGCCTGTATGTAATTTCTGATTTCTAACTTGTACGTCTCATCGATTTTTTCTGATATCCTTCGATAAAAATTGTCGAGCAAATCATGCAGACGAACCACGACGAGAGTCTCTTTACGAACCAAATAACTAAATTTGAAGAGGCGGTTACGCATGGTAACCAAGCCGGAGCGGATCGGAGTTTCACCTCCTAACATCGAGTGTGTGTCGACCAATAAAACCCCAAAAAATTGCGCATAAAAATGAGTCGTGAATGCCACGCCTTCGGCGGCATTGAAAGCGGCGGTTTGTTCCTCATCGAAAAAGAAAAAGTCTGCCTGCGATTTGATACTATACTGTTTGAACAGGCTCGGTTTGTATTGAATTACGAGTGGTTTCAGGCGGTTGAATAGTTCGCTGGGTAAAGCTTCCTTGAGTTGCCTTATTCGCTCGTCACTAACGGGTTGGTGCAGCGCAATCTGAATATTGGACAGGTATGGTCGGTTGCTTAGGTATCGGAAACCATGAATGAAAAGATCCGTCTGAATCGGATTTTTAAAGAGGACTAATCCATCGAGAAGTACCTCGACCAGTTTGAAAAAAGGAATCCGTCCTGAGGTTTGAAAAATCTGAATAACCGGATTCAGATTAGCTTCGGAAATTCCGTACTTTTCATGACAAAACGAGATAAGCTGAAGCTTTTCAAGTTCAGTTTCGTCGGCCATGGCGATAAGTTCATTGAAACGGACTGACAGCCGATCTTTTAAGTCATTTAACTCATCGACCGTACCCGCGCCTATGTTTCTTAATTTTTTAAAATCAATACTCGGTTTAATAAGCTGGGTATAAATTGTTTTTGCTGAAAAATCACCTTTAAAGTATCCATTAAGACCATTTTTAGCACGAACGGGCAACCGTTGTAGTTGGCTTTGTATGTACATCTCAAAAATTTCTTCTTTCCGTGGAGTGACAAATGGATACACCTCTGGTACTTCAGAAACTTGTTCATCATAATCAGCAAATAGAGTAGCCCTTTCCGCTTGGCAAAGATCTAAAAGTTCCTTCTCCGTTTTATTTCCGCAGTTACGAATTTTTTTGAACGTTCCGTATTGTTCAAAGTAATTCTTAACGTCTTCGACAGTATCCAGGTCGGCGGCAGAACAGACATTCGAAGCACGTACCGACAATTTCCCTGCTTCACAGAGGCTATCGATCTGCATAGGTAGAGGTGGGTTTTTTAAAAAATCACGGCTATAAAAGCCATTTAGTTCGCCAGCTTCGAGTTCTTCCTCCCATACCCAAAGTAAATCACCATTCCAATCAGCAGCCACACCACGAAAATCAGCCAGTTGCTCAGGCCGAGTTCGGTCATCAGGTAGAGGTTGGTCAGCACGCCCACTACCGGCAGCAGAGAGAATTTATGCTGAAAACTCAACACCGCCAGCACCGCCCAAATCAACCAGAAAATCACCGTCAGCGCCTTGTGTTCGGCGATGCCCGCCAAGCCGAGCGAACCCCAGGTGTTCAGCGTTTCGCCCCCGTACAAAAACACTCCTACCAGTGCTACCAGCAAGCCCGCCCCGACGAGGTACTGGCCGTTGATGTAGGGCACCTTGAATTTCGATTGCTTGGAAAGGCCCTTCGCGTCGAGGTACAAAATACCGCCGCACACGAGAATGAACGCAAAAAACGTCCCCACGCTGGTGAGGTCGACGAAGAATTTCATCGGCAAAAACATCGACGGAATCGCGACCATGAAGCCCGTCACGATGGTAGCAAACGAGGGCGTCCGGAATTTTGGGTGAATCCGGGAAAAGGGTTTCCAGAGCAAACCGTCGCGGCTCATGGTCATCCAGATGCGCGGCTGGCCGAGTTGGTACACCAGCAAGGCGCTGGTGATGGCCGCTACCGCGCTGACCGAAATCACCCCCGCCACGAAGTCGAGGTTTACTTTCTGAAACACGTAGGCCAGCGGGTCATCGACGTTGAGTTCCTGGTACGGCACCATGCCCGTGAGCACGAGCGTAATCGCCACGTACAGCACCGTGCAGATGGCCAAGCAGTAAAGCATGGCGCGGGGCAGGTCGCGCTGGGGGTTTTTGCATTCTTCGGCAGTGGTCGAAATCGAGTCGAAACCGATGAAGGCAAAAAATACCGAGGCCACCCCGCTCAGCACCCCGCTCACCCCGTTGGGGGCAAAGGGCGACCAGTTGGCGGGTTTCACGTAAAAGGCCCCGACTGCGATGACCAGCAAAATCACGCCCAATTTCAGTACCACCAGAAAATTGCTCGCCGTGCGCGACTCGCGGATGCCTACGTACACCAGCGCCGTGACGAGCACGGTAATCAGCCCGGCGGGTAAATCGAAAATGAGCCGGAGACCGCCCAGGCTGGGGGCGGTCTGGTAAATTTCGGCGTTGGCCAGCGTGGCGGCGGAGAGGTCGGCCTTGCCCGCCTGCACGTCGGCGAAGGCGGCGGCGGCGGTGCCGGGGTCGACGGTGAGGAAATCGGGAAAGGGAATGCCGAAGCCCCGGAGCATACTCACGAAGTATTCCGACCAGGAAATGGCCACGACCATGTTGCTCACGCCGTATTCGAGGATGAGCGCCCAGCCGATAATCCAGGCGAACAACTCGCCGAAGGCCACGTAGGCGTAGGTGTAGGCGCTGCCGCTCACGGGCACCGTCGAGGCAAACTGGGCGTAACTCAGGGCCGTGAACACGCAGGCGAAGGCGGTAAACACAAACAGCAGCGACACCGCCGGGCCGCCGTTGTAGCTCGCCAGGCCGATGGTGCTGAAAATGCCTGCCCCGATGATGGCCGCGATGCCCAGCGAGGTGAGGTCGCGCACGCCGAGGATTTTGGACAGGCCGCCGTGTTCGGCGTGGCTGGCTTCGCTGGCCGCCAGGATTTGGGCAATGGTTTTCCGCCGGAAAAGGGAGTTGTTGGCCACGGGGGGAAGGGGTGAGGTGGGAACGTGCGGGTAAAAATAGGGATTGGCGGGGATTTTCAGCAACCCGGACCGGGACGCGTAGTCAGCGGTTGGCAGAACCCTGTCAGCGGTTGCGGGTTGATCGGTAGCCCAACTTGGTTATCCGGGAAGCCCGCAACCGCTGACAGGGTTCTGCGAACCGCTGTCCGGGTTGCTTTCTTCCTTACTTTTACCCCCATGTCCATCGAAGTCCGGCAACTCACCAAACTCTACGGCCCGCAACGCGCCGTCGACGACCTTAGTTTTTCCGTAAAACCGGGCGAAATCGTCGGGTTCCTCGGTCCCAACGGGGCCGGAAAATCGACCACGATGAAAATCGCCACGGGCTACCTGCCCCCCAGCAGCGGCACCGTGCTGGTGGCCGGGCACGACGTGACCCGCGACCCGCTCGCCGTGCGGCGCAACCTGGGCTACCTGGCCGAACACAACCCGCTCTACCTCGATTTGTACGTGAAGGAATTTCTGCACTTCATCGGACAAATTCACGGACTGAAGGGCACCCGCCTCCGCACCCGCGTGGCCGACGTGATTGAGTTGGTGGGCCTGGAAGTAGAGCAGAAAAAACGCGTCGGGCAACTCTCGAAGGGCTACCGGCAGCGCGTGGGGCTGGCCCAGGCGCTGTTGCACGACCCGGTGGTACTGATTCTCGACGAACCCACCACCGGCCTCGACCCCAACCAACTGGTCGAAATCCGGCAGGTGATTCGCACGATTGGGCGGGAAAAAACGGTGCTGTTTTCCACCCACATCATGCAGGAAGTCGAAGCCCTCTGCGACCGGGTCATTATCCTGAGCCGGGGACGGCTCGTGGCCAATGCCACCCTGCCGGAGTTGCGGCAAATGGGCAATTCGTTGGAAGAAACCTTTCGGCGACTAACAACCTGACAACCCAAAATGCCGGAACCCATTTTTTTTAGAATTTTTTTTGAACAAATAAATACTTGAAAAACAGAGACTTAATTCTAAAATTTAAATCTACTAAAATTATAGACTTTATAGGTTATTGACAAAATGAAAAAGCCGCCGTTCCTTTGCCACACCTTCTCAATCATCGGTTCCGTTAGGGCCTAATTTCTTCCGATTCATGCGTTCCGAATTTCCTTCCCGTCTGGCCGGTCGTTGTTGTCGCTGACGCGACGGTTTCCTTTTTTCCTGACTCTTTTCTGGTCGCCGTGTCAACGGCAACCCGCACTTTCTATGCCCTTTCCGGGGCCTTCACTCCCCTTTTTACATCAATCCCCGCTCCTCATCATGGCTTCTTTCCAACTCCCCAACTTTCAGTTCAGCGCCGGTCTGACCGACGAGCAACGCCAGTTTTTTCAAACCCACGGCGTGATTCAGTTTAAAAACTTCACCGACCGCGCCACCGTCGCGCACCTGCTGGGCGAAATCGAGCGGGTGGAGCGCGACCTGATTCGCCGGGGCGTGCAGAAAGTCAACGGCATTCCGCTCAAGTACGGCAGCGACCACCGGGGCCGGACGCTCATCCAGCGCCTGGCGTTCACCTCGCAGTTTAGCGACGTGTTGAGTGATTTTCTGAAAGATTCCCGGTTTCAGGTGCTCACCGGACTCCTCGGCCCCTACGCCGGGCGGGTGGGCGAGGCCGAAAAAGACGGGCTGGTGGTCAACCACTACGTCAACTCGGCCACGAGCGAATTCAAAGACCTCGGCTGGCACACCGACAGCCCGCGCGACTTGTTTCTGGGGTCGAGAATCATGCCCATGCTCAACGTGGGGCTGCACCTCGACGACTGCCCGCGCAGCAACGGCGGCCTGCGGGTGCTGGCCGGCACCCACACGCAGGGCTACCTGGGGCTGTTTTTCAAGAAAAAATACTACATCGACAACACCGCCGACCCCAACGAAGTGGGCTTCGACATCGAAGCGGGCGATTTGACCGTCCACGACGGGCGCATCTGGCACCGGGTCGAGCCGTCGCCCTTCGTGGGCGAGCCGAGCCGCCGTCGGGTGATGTACATCCCCATCGTGACGGGGGCCTACCAGCCCAAGAACGCCGACAGCCCGACGCCGTTTTACCATAAATTGGGCAGCATCAAACTCAAGCCATTGAAAAAATTAGCCTGGTCGAACCTACGCCCGCACTTGGCGACCCTGGGTTGGAGTCGGGCGAAACCGGAATTCTTCGAAAAACAAGCCTGAATTTATGCCTTACGCCTTCATCACGGGCACAGCCCGTGGCATTGGTAAAGCCCTTGCCGAAGAACTGGCCCGGCGGCAGTACGACCTGTTGCTCGTGGACGTAGCGGAAGCGGAACTCCTGCAAAACGCTCACGACCTGCGCAAAAAATACGGCGTGGACGTCCACGCACTCGCGCTCGACCTGGCCCGCCCCGACGCCGCTCCGACGATTCTGGCCTGGGTTGCGCCCTACGCAACCGACCTGACGGTGGTGGTCAACAACGCCGGGTTTGGGCTGAACGGGCCGTTCGAGGAGGTGCCGCTGGCCGAGCATTTTGAGTTGTTCAACGTCAACGTCCGGGCGCTGGTGGCGCTTTCGCACGGGTTCATTCCGCTGCTGCGGCAGCACAAAAAAGCGTATTTGCTCAACGTGGGCAGCACCACCGCCTACCAAACCGTGCCGTACCTGAGCACCTACGCCGCCTCGAAAGCCCTCGTGCATTCGTTCACGCGGGGGCTGCGCCATGAACTGCGCAACTCGCCGGTTTCGGTGAGTCTGCTGGCGCCGGGGAGCACCGACACGAACTTCGTTCACCGCGCCCGGATGGGCGAGTCGGTGCAGCGAACGGCTAAGAAAGTACACATGACACCCGAATCGGTGGCCCGCATTGCCCTCGATGGGTTGTTTGCCGGGAAAGCCGAAATCATTCCGGGCTTCATCAACCAACTCAACGCACTGCTGCCCCGGATTTTTCCGAAAGTCTGGGTGGAGTGGTTCGCCGGGTCGATTTATGAGCCCAAAAAAGCGGCAATTCCCGAGGCCGAACCGCTCGTGAGAGCCTGATGGAGGCTTTTTTCAAAATAATCTACAAAATTGATAGACTAAGTTTGGAAGTTAAAAATTCCAGGCATTACCTTTGGGCATCTCAACTACTACCCTGCGAAAGAGTCGTTGTGATTTATACCGAAAGGGGGAGGGACCGGCCCAATGAACCCTTAGCAACGTTCCAGTTGGAAACCGTGCTTACCGGCCTAAACCAGTTTAGGAACTATAAACCACACCCGTCGCATGTGCCACTCCCGCTGCTGTCCTGATTCCTGAGCGAATCACCAGCCCCCTCCAACCTCCCCTTTTGCTGCGGAACGCCAATCACCGGGACTTAATCCACCCCGTCTGCCTGACCCGTTCCGCGTTGTTGCTTCGCTTTTTCCCAGGCGATGGTCGGGTATTTTTCGTCCTTTCCGATTCGGCCTCAATCCCAAAATGACTTTCAAATTCGCATGAAAAATCTCTTTTCCCTGGCTTGCGCCAGCCTTCTGGTCTGCACGCTGGCTTCCGCCCAACAAGCCCAATTTCCCAAAGAAGGCCGCTGGCGCGGGGAGTTCGTCGTCAACGAACACCGCGTCCCCTTCAACTTTGAAGTGAAAGGCGGTAGCGCCGAAAACGCCACCTTTACGCTTATCAACGGCAGCCGCGAAGACCATTTCCCGGTCAAGCAAACCGCGCCCGATTCGATTTTCGTCAAAATGAACACCTACGACGCGGCGCTCGTGGCGAAAATTGAACCCGATGGTCGGCTCACCGGCGTGTACAAAAGCCTGGTGCCCAACTTCCGGGGCAATTCGCTGCCCTTCGTGGCTGAGTGGGGCAAAACCTACCGCTACGTGGAGCCGGGCAAGGACGTGGCCCCCGCCGCCAACCTGAGCGGCAAGTGGAACATCAACATCATCAGCAAGGACCCCAGCGCCAACCGCGTGGCTTTGCTCGAACAAAAAGGCAACCGCCTGACGGGCGTGGTGATGTCGGTGGTGGGCGATACCCGCGAGTTGGAAGGCACCGTGCAGGGCAATGAATTCTGGCTCTCCGGTTTCACCGGTCCCAGCCCGGTGCAACTTCACGGCACCATCGGCGAGGACAAAACCATTTCGGGTGAAATCGGCTTCGGCATTTACTTCAGCCAGAAGTTCGAGGGCAGCAAAACCAAAAAGGCCGAATTGCCCGACCCCTACGCGCTGACCTTCCTCAAGCCCGGCTACACCAAATTCGACTTCAACCTGCCCGACCTCGACGGCAAAGCCGTGACGCTGAGCGATGCCAAATACAAAGGCAAAGTGGTCATCATCGACATCGTGGGCACCTGGTGCCCCAACTGCACCGACCAGACGGCCTTTTTGTCGCCCTGGTTTAAGGCCAACAAACACCGGGGCGTGGAAGCCATCGCCGTGGGTTTTGAGCAGAAAGACGACCTGGCCTACGCCCGCTACACGCTCGGCAAGCTGAAGGAAAAGTACGGCATCGAGTACGACATCCTCTTCGGCGGCATTGCCGACAAAAAAGTGGCCTCCAAGAAATTCGCCGCCCTCAACAAAATGATGGCATTCCCCACCACCATCATCATTGGCCGCGACGGCACCGTCCGGCAGATTCACACCGGCTATACGGGTGAAGTGACGGGCAAATACTACCGCCAGTACGTGAAGAAATGGAACCGGGATTTGGACAAGTGGATTGCCGAACCCGCTCCCGCCGATGCGTTAGCCGCAAAGTAAACGCAGCCGGCACCCGCCGGGTGGTGTTGTTAGGTGCGCCCCCGGCGGTTTTTTTCAACTCAAATTTCCTTGTAGCGGCAACCCTTGCGGTTGCCCGCTGCCTCTCGGAACACGACCGCTGCGGGCAACCGCAAGGGTTGCCCCTACAAATTCAAATTCAACAAATCCAAAAATCCAATGAAAACCAACCTCCTCCCCTCCGCCCTCACGCTGGCCGCCTTCGCGCTGCTGGCCCTGACGCCCCCGGCTAAAGAAGCCACCTACAAAGTGGACACCAAGCAAAGCAAACTCACCTGGGTGGGTAAAAAAGTGACCGGCGAACACAGCGGCCTGGTGCCCGTCAGCGCCGGTTCCCTCGTGCTGAGCGGCCAGAAACTCAAAGGCGGCTCCTTCGAGGCTGACCTCCGCTCCCTCACCGTCACCGACCTGACCGACGCGGGCTACAACGCCAAACTGACGGGCCATTTGAAAAACGAAGATTTTTTCAACGTGGAAAAATACCCGACCGCCAAACTCGTCATCACCTCCGTGGCCCCGAAAAGCGGCGACGAGTACGAGGTGACGGGCAAACTGACCATCAAGGACATCACCAACGAGGTGAAATTCCCAGCCACGGTAAAACTCGACGGCGACAAGCTGACGGCCAACGCCAAAATCAGCGTAGACCGCACGAAGTACGACATCAAGTTCCGCTCGAAAAATTTCTTTGAAAACCTCGGCGACAAAACCATCCACGACGATTTCACGCTCGATGTGGCGCTGGTGGCGAACGCGGGCGGGGTGGAGAAAGGCAAGTCGAGTAAGTAGCTTCCCGGCCAAAACTTCCCGGAAGTTTAAAACTTCCGGGAAGTTTCCCAAAAACACCCATGAAAACCCTGACCCATTCCCTTTTCGCGGCTTCGGCGCTGGTGGCGCTGGCGCTCACGCCGGCCCCCGACCGCCAACGGAAGCCGGTGTCGGCGGCGTTTCCCCCGGCGGATTCGAGCCTGACCGACGCCCTCGTCCGGCGGGTTCACCACGGGGCGCTCACCATCGACCCGCACCTCGACATCCCGGCCACGTTCAGCCCCAACACGGCGGGCGAGGCCGAAGGGCAGTTTGATTTGCCCAAACTCGAAGCGGGCGACCTCGACGTAGCCACCGTAGCGTTATTCGCCGGAACGGCCAAAAAAACGCCCGAGAACATCGCCGCCGCCCGGAAGGAAGTGGACGAAAAACTGGCCGCCCTGCGCCGATTCGTCAGCCAACACCCGGACCGCCTTCAGTTTGCCCTCACCGCCGCTGACCTCGAAACGATTCCGGCTTCGGGCAAACACGCCATCCTGCTGAGTTTCCTGAATGCTTTCTCGCTCGGCAAGGAGGTCTCCCAACTGCCCCTTCTTTACCGGGAGGGCGTCCGGGTGTTTGGCCTGACCCACGCAGGCAATACCGATTGGGCCGATTCGTCGCGCCCATCGAAAGGATACGGCGATGTCCCCGACGAGGCGGGCGGTCTTACGGTTCTCGGTAAGGAGGCCGTGGCTGAACTCAACCGCCTCGGGGTCATCGTCGACGTGTCGCAGCTCACCCCGGCGGGCGTTTTTCAGACGCTGCAGCGCAGCAAAGCGCCCGTCATCGCCTCGCATTCCGCCCTGCGGGGCCGGGTGGAGGCGACCCGCAACCTGGGCAACGACGAACTCCGCGCCATTGCCGCCAAAGGCGGCGTGGTGAGCATCGTGGCCTTTTCCGCCTACCTGCACCCCTCGCCCGCCCAGCAGGAGGCGTATTTGAAAAACGTCTGGGAACCCTTCGGACTGAAGCCCGGTGACGATGCCAAAACTCGACTCGACGCCGCTACCTACGCCAAGTTTCAGGCGGCGTACAAGGAATTTTCGAGCAAAGGCTACACCTACACCAGCCTGAGCGATTACCTCGACGCGCTCGATTACGCCGTGCGGCTCATCGGCATCGACCACGTCGGCCTGGCCTCTGATTTCAACCACGGCGGCGGCGTGACGGGCTACGCCCACGTTGGCGAAGCCCCCAACCTCACCCGCGAACTGCTCAAGCGCGGCTACGCCGAAGCCGACATTCAAAAAATCTGGGGTGGCAATTTCCTGCGGGTATTCAAGCAGGTGGAAGCCGTCGCGAAAGCGCAGCCGCGCAACCCCAAACTGACCGCCAAGTGATGAACAGAAATTTTCTCCGCCGCCTCGTCCTGCTGCTGGCTCCCGTGCTCATCGGGTCCAGCGGCCAGGCCCAGGACGGCGGCACCTGGACCTACGCTGCTTCCGCGCCCTCGGCCAAGCCCGGCGACGAAATCGAGCTTATTTTTCGCGCCAAACTCGCCAAAGACTGGCTTACCTACGCCTCCGACTTTACCGCCGACTTGGGGCCGCAGCCCACGACCGTCGAATTTGTTGAAAACGGCACCATCGAGCCCATCGGGCCGCTGGTGTCGGTAGCGCCGAAGCGTAAAAAGGACAAAACCTGGGGCACCGACGTGCGTTATTTCAGCCAGCAGGCCGAATTCCGGCAGCGGGTGCGGGTGTTGCGCTTCGATTACTTCTTCACCGGCTTTATCCGGGGGCAGTGGTGCAGCGAGAAAAAAGGGCTGTGCGTGCCGTTTGAAGAAGCGTTTCACCTCGAAAAATCAACCCTCAACCCGCAATGAAGACGTGGGGAATTTTGCTGGCGGGCGGGGCACTCGGGGTATCGGCGTTGAGTTTTCGCGAAGTCGATGAGCCGAAAACAAAGTCGGAATTGGGCGAAAAACTGTTTTTCGACCCCATCCTCTCCTCCGACCACAGCCTCAGTTGCGCTTCCTGCCACCAACCCAGCCTGGCCTTTGCCGACACGGCCCGCTTTAGCCGGGGCGTGGGGGGGCAACTTACGGACCGGAATACGCCTTCGGCGATGAATCTGGCAGGACGGATTACTTTGTTTTGGGACGGGCGCGCGGCGTCGCTGGAATCGCAGGCTCTTCAGCCCATCGCCGCCCCGAACGAAATGAACCTGCCCATCGCCGAAGCCGTAACTCGTCTGAACGAAAGCCCCGCCTACGCCTCGGCCTTCAAACGGATTTTTAAGGGGAAACCCAGTGAAAAATTCCTCGCCGAGAGCCTGGCCGCCTACGAGCGCACCCTCGAAACGGCCAACTCGCCCTACGACCGCTACCTCGACGGCGAGGAAACGGCGATGAACGCGGCGGCCATCCGGGGGCGGCTGTTGTTTATCGGCAAAGCCAACTGCGCCAACTGCCACGCGGGCGACGATTTCACCGCCGACCGCTTTAAAAACATCGGCCTGTACGACGGCAAAACCCTCACCGACCCCGGTCGTTTCAAAATAACCGCCGACAGCAGCCAGATGGGTCATTTCAAAGTACCGGGCCTGCGCAATGTGGCCATCACCCCGCCCTACATGCACAACGGAATGTTTCGGACGCTGCGCGAGGTGCTCAATTACTACAATAAACCCGATGATTTCGTCAAAAACAGTCCCAACCGCGACCTGTCGCTGAGCACGCCGCTCCACCTGAACGAAACCGAACTCGACGACCTGGAAGCCTTTCTGCTGGCCTTGACGGATGAGCGGTTTTTGAGGAAAAAGTAAGAAGCGGCATGAGTCAGCGAAAACGACGGGACCGTCATGCCGAACTTGTTTCGGCACCTTCCCCTCGGTCTTCCAGCCACCCGGCTACCAACAAAACACTCGGCCAGCCAGCGGGAAGATGCCGAAACAAGTTCGGCATGACGGTTCCGTTGGAACGGCCCCCACTCGTCCGGATTTGTAATCGCAGCGGCGAACCGTCCGGTCGCCAAGAGCAGCGGATTTGTAATCCGCCGAAATCACTGCCTTCACCCACCTTTTCAATTTTTCTCCCTCGATGAAAACTGCGTTGCACCAGGTCATTCGCCCCTTCGGGCGGATGGCTGGGCCGCGCAACCCATCCACCCACCCATTCCCATGAAAAAACTACTTACGATTCTCCTCCTCCTCCCCGCCCTGGCGACTATCGCCCAACACCGCACCGTCACGGGCCGGGTCACCTCCGGCGACGACCAGGCCGCCCTGCCCGGCGCGTCGGTGCTCGTCAAAGGCACCCAAAATGGCACCGTCACCGGCACCGACGGAACCTTCAGCCTCGAAGCCAGCCCCAGCGACGTGCTCGTGGTCACCTCGGTCGGCTTTGCCCGTCAGGAATTAAAAATCAGCAACCAGACCCAAATCGACGTGAAGCTGGTCGGCAGCCTGCAAAACCTGAACGAAATCGTCGTCATCGGCTCGCGCTCCGGGCAGGCCCGCTCCAACATCGACACGCCCGTGCCGGTGGACGTGATTACGGCGAAGGAAATCAAGGCCACGGGCCGGGTGGATTTGACCCAAATCCTGAATTTCGTCGCCCCTTCCATCAATTCCAACCGCCAGCCCGGCGGCGACGGCTCGGCCCACATCGACCCCGTGGCCCTGCGCGGCATCGCCCCCGACCAGACGCTGGTGCTCGTCAACGGCAAACGCCGCCACGGCTCCGCGCTGGTCAACGTGCTCGGCACGCCCTCGCAGGGCGCGGTCGCGGTGGATTTCAACGCCATCCCGGCGGCGGCCATCGAGCGCATCGAAGTGCTGCGCGACGGCGCGGCGGCCCAGTACGGCTCCGACGCCATCGCGGGGGTTATCAACGTGGTATTGAAATCGAGCGTCGACCAGGTACAATTTTCGACCACCGCCGGCCAGCACGTGACCAAATTCCGCGATAAACGCGACGGCTTCACCTTCCAGACCGACGCCAACTACGGCTTTCGGATTGGGAAAACGGGCTACGTCAACGTATCGGGCCAGTTGAACAACCGCGAAGCCACCGACCGCGCCGGGTTTTTCGAATATAAAAACCGCCTGACCGGAGCCAACTTGTACTGGTTTCCCTACGCCCCCGGCACCGGCAACGAAGTGATTCAGGCGAAAGAAACCGCCGTGGACCGCTACGCTTCGGCCAAAAGCGGCAACGGGCGGCAGGACAACGCCAGTTTGTTCGTCAACGCTGCCCTACCGCTGGAAGGGGGCGTGGAGTTGTACGCCTTCGGCGGACTGGCCTCCAAACTGAGCGTCAGCCCCAACAACGCCTTCCGCTTTCCCAACGGCACCACCAGCCTGAGCAGCGTGTCGAGCCGGTATTTCCCGACGATTTACCCCGACGGCTTTTTGCCCGAAAACGCCGCCCGCATCACCGACGGCTCGTTTACGGCGGGCATTCGCGGGAAAAAAGGTGACTGGGACGTCGATTTCAGCAACACCTCCGGCAGCAATCGCATCCGCTACACCGTGCAGAATACGCTCAACGCCTCCATCGGCACCTCCAGCCCGACCCGCTTCGACGCCGGGGCGCTGGTGTTCAAACAAAACACGACCAACCTGGGCCTCAGCCGCCGCTTCGCCGACCTGGGGCCGGTGCGGGCCGTCAACCTGGCCTTCGGGGCGGAGTACCGGCTGGAGAATTACCAGATTTTGGCCGGGGAAGAAAAATCGTACAAAAGCTACGGCGACACGACGTACGTGACGACCGTGGGCGGCAAAACCAAAGCCGTCCGGCCCGCCGGGGCGCAGGCCTTTCCCGGCTACCAGCCCGGCGACGCCCAGAACCAATTCCGCCACAGCCTCGGCCTGTACGCCGACGTGGAGGCCGAACTGACGGCCCGCTTCCTGCTGACGGGTGCCCTGCGTTACGAAAAATACAGCGACTTCGGCGACCAGGTGACCTGGAAAACCTCGACCCGCTACAAACTCGTGGACGCGCCGGGAAGTCTGTTCGAGAGCCTCGCGCTGCGTGGGGCGGTGAGTACGGGTTTCCGGGCGCCCTCGCTGCAACAGAAATTTTACGCCGCCACCACCTCCATCCCCCAGGGCGACGGCGGGCTGATTCTCTCCCTGGTGTCGAACAACGAAAGCGCCGTGACGCGGGCCTTCGGGGTGCCCCAACTGCGCGCCGAAACCTCGCAGAACTTCAGCGCGGGCCTCACCTCCCGGTTTTTGCGGCACTTCACCGCCACGGTGGACGCCTATCAAATCGACATCAAAAACCGGGTGACGCTCACGGGTACCTTCGATTTTGCTTCCATCAACAGCACCAACCCCACCGTGGCCGGGGCCGCCCGCCTCGTGAAGGGCCTGCTTGCCACCTACCCCGACGTAAACGCCGCCCAGTTTTTTGCCAACGCCATCGACACTCGCACGCGCGGCTTTGACGTGGTGCTCGCCTACCGCAACCGGGTCGGACCGGGGGCCTTGAACCTTTCGCTGGCGGGCAATTTCACCAACACCGAGGTGCGCGACGTTCACGTGCCGACGGGCCTGATGGCGACCGCTACGCCCGAAGTGCGGCAGTATTTGCAGGAGCGCATCTTTTTCGACCGTCTCCAGCGCACCCGCTACGAGCGCGGCACGCCACAGAATAAGTTTATCTTTTTGGCGAACTACACCTGGGGTAAACTCTCGCCCGGCCTGGTCGTGACCCGCTTCGGCGAGTACACCTACGCCACCACCCAAAGCCAGTTGGATAACCTCACGACGGGCGGTCGCGACCAGACCTTCAGCCCGAAGGTCATCACCGACATCGTGTTGAATTACCAGCTCACGAAGTTTGCCGCCCTCACGCTGGGCGTTAACAACGTGGGCGACGTGTACCCCGACGAGCAACGCGTGGAAAACAACCAGACCGGCACCGTACCCTGGGGCACCAACGCCGGGCAGCAGTTCGGCTTCAACGGGGCCTTTTACTACGGGCGGGTGACGTTTGGGTTTTGAAAAGGGATGTCAAGTCAGCCCTTCCGACATTGTCATCCTGAGCGCAGCGAAAGGACCTCGTTGGACAACCGGACAGTTGGACGGTGACCCAGCGGTAGCTGACCGCCAGCTAAACGGCAGGCCAACAAGGTCCTTTCGCTGCGCTCAGGATGACAGGGAAAACTAAGTTTTATCCGTAAACTACCCCACTCTCCTCTACCCATGAACCTCTATTTCGACAACGCCGCCACCACCGCCCTCGACCCGGAGGTGCTCGAAGCGATGGTTCCGCATTTTTTGCGGGAATACGCCAATCCTTCCTCCAACCACCGCGCCGGGCGGCAGGCGCGGGAGGCCGTCGAAGCGGCCCGGCGCACGGTGGCCGAGTTGCTGGGGGCCTTGCCCGGCGAAATCGTGTTCACCTCCGGGGCTACCGAATCCAACCACCTGGCCCTGACGGGGAGTTTGCCTCCCTTCGGATTGCGGCATTTCATCAGCAGCCCGCTCGAACACCAGGCCGTGCTGCAACCGCTCCAGGCCCTCGAACGGGCCGGGCGGGCGCGGGTTCACTACGTGGTGCTCGACGAGCGGGGCCGGGTGGATTACGACCACCTCGAACTCCTGCTCGACCGCTACCCGGCGGCGCTGGTGAGTTTGATGCACGCCAACAACGAAGTCGGTAACCTGCTCGACCTGGAGCGGGTGGCCCGCCTCGCCGCCGAACAGGGCGCGTTATTTCACTCCGACACCGTGCAGACCGTGGGCCGCTTCCGCTTCGACCTCCGCAGCACGCCGATTCAGTTTCTGGTCGGGTCGGGGCACAAATTTCACGGGCCGAAGGGCGTCGGGTTTTTGTACGTCCGGCGGGGCACGGCCTTGCAGGCACTGGTGAAAGGCGGCAGCCAGGAGCGGGGTCTGCGCGGCGGCACCGAAAACGTGGCGGGCATCATCGGCCTGGCCAAAGCGCTCGAACTGGCCCACCGCGACCTGACCACTACCCAGGCGCAGCTACGAACCCTGAAAACCTACCTCAAAGACCAACTCCTGCAACTGCACCAGGGCGTGTTATTCAACGGCACGAGCCGCTCGCTCGACGAAAGTTTGTCCACCATCCTGAGCGTCTCCTTCCCGCCCCTGCCGCTGGGTGGCTCCCTGCTCGATTCGCTCGATGCGGCGGGCCTCAGCGTGTCGGGCGGCAGCGCCTGTTCATCTAAATCCCAAAAGGGTTCGCACGTGCTCGAACGGCTGGGCGTGGACGCCGGGCGGCAAACGTTGCGGATTTCCCTCAGCCGCAGCCACACGCTGGGTGATATCGACCACCTGGTGGGGGTGATTCGTCGGAGTCACGAGGGGTCCGTAACGAAACCCTTGTCACCGAACGGGATGGCATTCAACCGACCAGCGAGGCCAACCGGGTTTGCCTGAAAAAAGCATTGCCCGCTCCTACGACCGGCCCAGGCAGGGAGGTCAGGCAGTTTTAAGATTTACAGACTTTTTTGAAGGAGACCGATTTAGTCCACCACAATCCCGTGGCGGGTCAAATAAGCGCCGATGTTGAAGGCGTGGCCGTCGAGCAAGTCCACATCGCGGCTCCAGTCCACGGTTTCGATGCGCTCGGATGTGGCGATAATCACGGCCTGGGCTTCGGTGAGCACCCAGATTACTTTTTCCACACCAAACTGGAGCAGTTTACGGGTTTTGCGGTAGATGTAGCCCGTCTCGGTCATTTCCGTCAGGTCGGCGTCCACGTCCACTTCAATGGCGATTTTCGGAGGAACGTCGGTGTATTTTTTTGAAATCTTGTCGGGCGTCAGCACGGCTTGGTCGTAGAGGGCCACGTCATTGGCGAGGTTATCGCGGTGGTCGATGTGAACGCCGGGTTCACCAGTCAGCACGAAGTAGCGGTCTTCATCCATAAATTTTCCGATGAAAACCGTCAGGTACGAAACAATCAAAGCCTGCAAGCTGCTCGCGCCCATGATTTCTTCAATGGTTTTTTTCCCGGCCAACACCTCCCGATAGCCTTTGTAATACAGCGGCTTTCCGTCCATGATTTCGTAAATCAGGGCATCAGGAATTTTCCGACTGCTAATGCGGGTGGCCCGGCGGGGGCTTTTCGTTGCCACGGTCATGGTCGCGGGGTTGGTTTGCTTTACAAGTTAAGGGAAAAATTTTGAGGAGTCAGGAGCGAGGTTTGAGGAGCGAGGAGTGAGTAGAAAAGACAGTTTGCCTTTCTACTCACTCCTCGCTCCTCAAACCTCGCTCCTGACTCCTCACTACTTCAAATTGTTGTACACATTCTGCACGTCGTCGTCTTCTTCGATGCGCTCGATGAGTTTTTCCACGTCGGCGGCGTCTGTATCCGACAGTTCTTTGGTGTCGTTGGGGATGCGCTCGAAGTCGGCTCCCTGGACTTCGTAGCCCGCCTCTTCCAGGTACTTCTGGATACCGCCGAAGGCCGTGAATTCCCCGTAAATCACCACTTGCCCGCTTTCTTCGTCCAGAAATACCTCGTCGGCTCCGAAGTCGATGAGTTCGAGTTCGAGTTCTTCAGGGTCGAGGCCGGGTTTGTTGGCGATTTTAAAGACGCTTTTCCGGTCGAAAATAAAATCGAGCATCCCCGACGTACCGACGGCCCCGCCCGCCTTGCTGAAGTAGCTCCGCAGGTTGGCCACGGTGCGGTTGGTGTTGTCAGTCATGCACTCCACCAGCACGGCCACGCCGTGGGGGCCGTAGCCTTCGTACACCACTTCTTTGTAATCTTCCGAATCCTTGGCCGTGGCTTTCTTGATGGCCCGTTCCACGTTTTCCTTCGGCATATTGGCCGCCTTGGCGTTTTGAATCATGGCCCGAAGCCGGCCGTTGGAGGTTGGGTCGGTGCCGCCGTTTTTAGCGGCCAGGGTAATGTCGCGACCAATGCGCGTGAAGGTTTTGGCCATCTGGCCCCAGCGCTTGAATTTGCGGGCTTTTCTAAATTCGAATGCTCTTCCCATGAACTCGTGAAGGTTTGCCGCCCGGTGAGCGGGTGTTTTTTTTGTGCAAAAAAAGCACAAAAAAGGCGGCTGAGAAAGAAGCAACCCGGACAGCGGTTCGCAGAACCCTGTCAGCGGTTGCGGGCTGGTCGGTAGCCCAAGTTCGGTTATCCGGGAAGCCCGCAACCGCTGACAGGGTTCTGCGAACCGCTGTCCGGGTTGCGTTCATGCAAACAAGGCCTCCCGATTTTTCAAAATAATGTTTTTCAGCACAATCATCTCCCCCAGGTGCATCCGCTCGTGGAGCAGGAAGCCAAACAACTGCGCTCCCACGGTGGGCTGCATATTCGGGATGGTGAAGGGGCTAGGGGCATTCCAGCGCTCTGCGGTCACCGAGCCGAGTAATTCGTCCACGCGCTCGCCGCGCCGGTTAAATTCGGCCAGCATCGCCTCCGGCGTGGCGTAAGCGGCTGGGGCGGCGAGTTTGGCACCGGGGGCGAACAGCGCGCGCTCGTCGGGCATTAGCGTTAGTTTTTCCTCCGGGTTGAGCAGTTTGATGAGCGTGTTTCGGATGAACGTGACGTGGCCAAGTTCCCAAGCCAGGTGGTTAACGTTGCCGTAGGGCTGGAAAAACCATTCATCGCTGGAAAATAACGCGAGCAGTTCGGGGAGTTTTCGGGTGTGGAACGCGTAAGCGGGCTGGAGGAGTTGGGCTTCAGGCAACATGGTCAATTGATTTATTTCCCAAACTGACGTTTGGGAAATCCAAAGTCACGCATTTTTTGGCAAAAGCGCAACCACTCGTCGGGATTTGCAATCCCGACGCACCGAGCAGCGGATTTGTAATCCGCTTTGTTGGTAACTTGCCGCCCCAAATTTTCCCTGTACTCATGCAAAAACAAGTCATTTTTACGACCGCTGCCCCCGCGCCCATCGGGCCGTATTCGCAGGCGGTGTTGGCGGGCGGAACGCTGTACGTATCGGGCCAAGTGGCCATCGGACTGGCCGAATCGGGGGCCGACATCGAGGCCGAAACCCGGCAGGTGATGCTCAGCCTCGGCGAAATTCTCCGCACGGCGGGCCTGGGCTATCAGCACATCGTCAAGACCACGATTTTTTTGAAAGACATGAATCAGTTTGCCAAAGTCAACGCCGTGTACGGCCATTTTTTCACCGACCATTACCCCGCCCGCGAAACCGTCGAGGTCGCTCGCCTGCCGAAGGACGTGAACGTGGAAATTTCCTGCGTGGCGGTGGTGGAAAAATAGGTTTACAGTTTTCGGTTTACAGTTTTCAGTTGACTGCAAACCACTGTAAACAACTAAACTGTCCATTTTTATGACTCTACAAAATGCCCCCTTCGGGGGAACGGGGGCTGTCCGCGTCCGCTTCGCC
This sequence comes from uncultured Cytophagales bacterium, assembly GCA_964244295.1. GTDB lineage: Bacteria > Bacteroidota > Bacteroidia > Cytophagales > Spirosomataceae > JAJAZB01. The sequence continues at coordinate 25,266 of CAXTIG010000019.1, read as the reverse complement.
CCCAGCCCCACGGGGCCGTTGCACATCGGCGGCGTGCGCACGGCGCTGTACAATTATTTGCTGGCTCGCCAACTCGGTGGTACGATGATTCTGCGCATCGAAGACACCGACCAAAACCGCTACGTGCCCGGTGCCGAGGCGTACATTCTGGAAGCCCTGAAGTGGATCGGCATCGAAATCGACGAAGGCCAGGGCGTGGACCGTGGCGACGGACCCGGTCCGCACGCGCCTTACCGCCAGTCGGAGCGCAAAGAAATGTACCGTCCCTACGCCGAGCGCCTCGTGGCCGAAGGTAAAGCCTACGTCGCCTTCGACACGCCGGAAGAACTCGATGCCATGCGCCAGAGCCTCGAAAGTCAGGGGACAGCCTTCACCTACAATTCCATCACCCGGCTCAAACTCAACAACTCGCTCACGCTGCCGCAGGAAGGCGTTTCGGCCAAAATCAAGAACGGTGAACCCTACGTAATCCGCCTGAAAGTGCCCGCCAAAGAAGACATCCGGCTCAACGATTTGATTCGCGGCTGGGTCCACGTTCACAGTTCGCAGATTGACGACAAGGTGCTGCTCAAGGCCGACGGAATGCCCACCTACCACCTCGCCAACGTGGTGGACGACCACCTGATGGGCATCACCCACGTGATTCGCGGCGAAGAATGGTTGCCCTCGGCGCCACTGCACGTGTTGCTGTACCGGTACTTGGGCTGGGAAAGCACCATGCCCCAATTCGCCCACCTGCCGCTGCTGCTCAAGCCCGACGGCAACGGCAAACTCAGCAAGCGCGACGCCGACCTGGGCGGTTTCCCCATTTTCCCCCTCGAATACACCGACCCGGCTACCGGCCAGGTGGCGCGGGGTTTCCGCGAGGACGGGTATTTGCCCGAAGCGATGGTCAACTTCCTGGCCTTTCTGGGCTGGAATCCCGGCACCGAACAGGAGTTGTTTTCGATGGACGAACTCATCGCCGCCTTCAGCCTCGAACGCATCTCGAAATCGGGGGCGAAATTCGACATCCAGAAAGCGCAGTGGTTCAACCAGCAGTACCTGCGGAAGCAAACCGACGAGGAATTGGCGGCTTTTCTGCTGCCTGCGCTGGAGGCCAAAGGCGTGGGTATCACGCCCGCCAAAGCGGCGGGCATCGCCCGGCTCATGCGCGACCGCGTGACCTTCCCGCAGGAAATGCTGACGGGCACGGAGTTTTTGTTCGAGGCCCCCACCGAGTACGACCCCGCCGTCATTTCCTCGAAGTGGACGCTCGAAGTAGCCGCCGTTTTGACCGCTTACCGCGACGAACTGCCACTGGTCGAAAACCTAACCGCCGAGACGGCCAAGGACCTGCTACATTCGATTACCGAACGGCAGGGCATCAAACTAGGCAAGGTCATGCAGCCCCTGCGTGTGGTGCTCACGGGCAGCACCGCCGGGCCGGATTTGATGCTTTCGATGGAATTGATGGGGAAGGAGGAAGTGGTGAATCGGTTGGAAAATGCGTTAAACCAACTAACCGTCTGAACCGCAGCGGCGGACCGTCGCGATTGGCCCGAATTTATGGATTTTCAGGAGGGTCAACTCCTGAATTTTTCATCCTGAAAATCCATAAATCCGGGCCAATCGCGACGGTCCGCCGCTGCGGTTCAGACAAAAAAACATGGCTAAGAAACCCGCGAAACCCGTCAAGGACAAAACCACCGAAAAGCCCCGCGTCCACAAGGATTTATCTGGCTTCGACATCGAAATCAATTCGTTCGGTGAAATCCGCAGCAGCTACGACATCGACAAAATCAACGCCTTCCTCAACCGCAACGTGGACGACAAAAAACTCCGTCACCGCGAGGATTTGGATGAGTTGAAAAAGCGCGGCGAAGCGCCGGAGGAGTAGATGTGCGAATGTGCTAATTTCTAATGCGGTCCGCCGCTGCGGTGCGAATGGAAAGACCAATCTGCATTTTCTGAAATTAGAAATTAGCACATTCGCACCGCAGCGGCGGACCGCATTAGAAATTAGCACATTCCCAATCCCCCCACCCAATCCATGCTTTCCCACGAAATCGACTACAAAATCATCGGCGAAGACATCCAGATTGTCGAAGTCGAACTCGACCCCCACGAGACGGTCATCGCCGAAGCCGGGGCCATGTTGTACATGGAAGATGGTATCCAGTTCGAGACCAAAATGGGCGACGGCTCCCAACCCACCCAGAGTTTTCTGGGCAAACTCATGGACGCCGGCAGTCGTCTCATCACCGGCGAGTCGCTGTTCATGACCCACTTCACCAACCTGGCTAACGTCAAGCGCAAACTGGCCTTTTCGGCCCCGTATCCCGGCACCATCATTCCGGTGGATTTGGGCAAAACGGCAAACAACACGCTCATCGTGCAGAAAGACGGCTTTCTTTGCGCCGCGCTCGGTACGCGCATGACCATCCAGTTCAACCAGAAACTGGGCAGTGGGTTTTTCGGCGGTGAAGGCTTCATTCTCCAAAAAATCACCGGCGATGGAATGCTGTTCGTTCACGCGGGCGGGGTGGTGATCGAAAAACAACTCAACAACGAAACCCTGCGCGTGGATACGGGCTGCATCGTGGCCTTCGAGCCGCAAATCGGCTACGACATCCAGCGGTCGGGCAGTCTGAAAAGCATGGTGTTCGGCGGCGAGGGCATTTTCCTGGCTACGCTGCGCGGCACGGGCCGGGTCTGGCTCCAGTCGATGCCGATTTCCAAACTCATCCAGGAACTCAGCCCCCACCTCGGCGGCAACGCCCGCAAAGAAGGCGGCTCGGTGCTGGGCGGGTTGGGACGGGTGTTTGAGGATTGATTTTCTCACCAAAAGCCCGGCAACCTGCGCAGGTTGCCGGGCTTTTGGTGAGAAAAAGGGGTCACGCTGAGCGGAGTCGAAGCGTGTACGGTGGGCCAACGCTGACCAGCCGCACGCGCTTCGACCGCAGCGGCGGACCGTTCCGCTCAGCGTGACCCCACGCTTTTTTACTTCCCAAACTCCATCACGTGCTGCCAGGGCAGGTCTTCGCTCACTCGTAGTTTGCGTAAACCCAGCGCTTTCATCTCCTTCTCGGCCTGGGCCACGCTCATTTTGTGCAGGGTTTTGATGGGCACGTTGGGGTCTTCCAGCCGGTACTCCACCAGCACCACGCGCCCGCCGGGGCGGAGGGCGTTGGCGATGCGCTGCATCATCTCGCGGGGGTGCGAAAACTCGTGGTAAGCGTCCACGAGCAGGGCCACGTCCACGCCATTGGCGGGCAGGCGAGGGTTTTCAATCGTGCCCAGCACGGGTTCCACGTTTGTGGCCTTCCGGGCTTTCATTCCCTGACGAATGAAACCGAGCATTTCGGGCTGAATGTCCACGGCCAGCACCCGGCCCTGCGGCACGCGGGGGGCGATCCGAAAACTGAAATAGCCCGTGCCCGCGCCGATGTCGGCCACTACGTCGCCGGGTTTCAGTTTCAAAACGTCGAGCAGTACATCCGTGCGCTCTTCGCGTTCGCGCTCCGGGCGTTCGAGCCAATCGGCCCCGAAGTGGCCCATCACCTGGGCGATTTCCCGCCCGAAATACACCTTGCCGGTGCCGTCGCCGCTGGCGGTTTGGTACACGTAGGCGGTGTCTGTAGTCGCTTTCGACTTGGGCGTTTGGGTAGCCGGGCGTGGGCTTTGGCCGCAAGCGATGGCGAGGAAAAGGAGGGCAAGTGGTTTCATTTTTCTGTACTCATTTTATTTGTCATCCTGGAAGGACCTCGTTGGCCTACCGTTTAGTTTCCTGGAAGGGCAACGGTGGGCCAACGAGGTCCTTCCAGGATGACAAGCTACCACAAAAAAAGGCAGTCCACCGGACTGCCTTTCGCAAAAATCAGCGTCAAAAATTAATCACTCCGCCGCCCGCCCATCAGCAGACTCACGTAGTAAAGCAGCGTCGCCAGCGAGCCGATGGCGGCTACCACGTAGGTCATCGCCGCCCACTTCAGCGCGTCTTTGGCCATCGCGTGTTCGCGTTGGTTAACAATTCCCCGGCTGTCGATCCAGGCCAGCGCCCGGCGGCTCGCATCGAATTCAACGGGCAGCGTGATAAAGCTAAACGCCGTTGTCACCGCAAACAGGGCCACGCCGATGGCCAGGGGTACGATGGTGGTTTGAATCAGGAAAATCCCGGCGAGGATAATCCATTGCATCCAGTTGGAGGCCACGCTCACGAAGGGCACGATGGCCGAACGGAATTGCAGCGCCCCGTAGGCCGTCGCGTGTTGCACGGCGTGCCCGCATTCGTGCGAGGCCACGGCGGCGGCGGACACGCTACGCCCGTAAAATACCTCGTTGCTCAGGTTGACGGTCCGGTCTTGCGGGTTGTAGTGGTCGGTAAGCTGGCCTTCGACCGAGATGACTTTTACGTCGTAAATGCCGTTTTCGCGCAGCATTTTTTCGGCGATTTCCTTACCGCTCAAATCGTTCTGGAGTCCAACCTGCGAATACTCCGCGAACTTGCTTTTCAGCCGCCAGCTTACGTAAAAGCTAACGAGCATGATTAAAATACTGAGAATCCAGATGCCTGCCATGGTGGTGATGATTTATAGTTTTCAGTTTTCGGTTTAAAGTTTTCAGTTTTTGTACCCATCAACTGAAAACCGTAGACTGAAAACGGAAAACTGTAGTTAAAAACTCTGTTTGATTTTCTGAATCAACGCGGTGGTAGAATAACCTTTCACGAGTGCAATGGTTTCTACGCGTCCGCCCCTACTTAGTACAAAATCCGCGCCGACGATGGTTTGCACGGTGTAGTCGTCGCCTTTGACCAAAATGTCAGGTTTTACGGCCTCGATGAGGGCCTCCGGGGTGTCTTCGTCGAACAAAATGACAGCATCCACAAACTGGAACGCCGCCACCATCCGGGCGCGGGCGGCTTCGGCTACCACCGGGCGGTTGGAACCTTTGCCCAATCGCCGCACGGAAGCATCGGTGTTCAACCCCAGCACGAGGCGGTCGCCCTTTGCCCGCGCTTTTTCGAGATAATCGATGTGGCCCAGGTGAACGAGGTCGAACACGCCATTGGTAAAGACGATTTTTTCCCCGGCAGCCTGCCAGTTGCCGATGCCTTCGAGGGCGTCGGCGAGGAGTTTAATTTTTGAGGCCGTGTGCATGAACGGGGGCAGGGCGGGGCGTTTTAGGGGAGTTGGGAAGGAGTGAAATCAGGAAGAAAACCAGCCCGATGGCCAGCGTGCAGAGCATCTGCGAACTTTGGATAAACGTAGCCAGCGTACCGCTGTCGACTTCGGCGATGCCGTAAATCGAGTGCAGGGCGAAGGCCACGAAGGCATTGTAGGAACCGATTCCGCCGGGGGTGGGCAGAATCATCGCCAGCGCGCCCGTGGTAAGGACGGTCAGCGCCACCAGGGGCGAAAGTTCCGCAAATTTGGGAATGGCCATGAACAGCACGTAACCCATCAGCCAGTACATTCCCCAAATCAGCACGGTGTGGAACAAAAACAGCCCCGGCTGGCGGAGGTTGCGGATACTCAACAGCCCGGCGAGCAGGCCCTGACCCGCTTTAATCAGTTTCTGAACCAGGGCAATCTGTACGAGTTTTTTCCCTAAAAAAACGACGAGCAGCGCCCCGGCTACTACGATTCCGAACCCTATCCAGAGCCAGAGACGCGAACCGCTCCCACCCGAACCGGAGGCCGAAGCCGTAGAAGTGCTGATGAAAGCTACCAGCCGGTCAAAGTCGAGCAACAAGTTCAGGCCCAGCAAAACGAACAAGGTCAGCACGTCGAAAATCCGCTCCGTCACCACCGTGCCCAGCGATTTTTCGATGGGAATCCGGTCGCTTTTCAGGAGCGACGTACAGCGAGTCACCTCACCCAGGCGCGGCACGAGGTTGTTGGCAAAATACCCCAGCCACACGGCGGTGTTGGTCGCCCCAAACGAAGGTCGGTAGCCCAGCGGCTCCAGTAGAATCCGCCAACGGGCGGCCCGGCTGCCGTGGGCCACGAAGGTGAGCAACACCATCAGCCCCACCCAGCGCCAGTCGGCTTCCGAAATATCGGCCCAGAGTTGCCGGGGGTCGATGGTGCCGGTGTGGATGGAAAACCAAACCAATCCCCCGGCCAGGGCGAGGAAAAGGAAGTATTTGAGGGCGTTTTTCATGAGCAGTTTTCAGTTTTCAGTTTCCAGTCTTCAGTGGAGGAGTGAACTGAAGACTGGAAACTGAAAACTACGTTACCAGTTTATTATCCGGATCGGGAAACACCAGCCTCGGCGTATGGGCTTTGGCTTCTTCGGGGGTCATCAGGGCGTAGGCGATGATGATAACGATGTCGCCCACCTGGGCGCGGCGGGCGGCGGCCCCGTTAAGGCAAATCGTACCCGAACCGCGCTCGCCGGGAATGACGTAGGTCTCGAAACGTTCGCCGTTGTTGTTGTTGACAATCTGTACTTTCTCGTTTTCCAGCAGGTTGGCGGCCTCCATCAACGCCTGGTCGATGGTGATGCTGCCCACGTAATTCAACTCCGCCTGCGTGACGCGCACCCGGTGGAGTTTGGACTTCATGATGGTCAGAAGCATGGTTTTCGGTTGATGCGAACTGGGGGCAAAGGTAGACACTTTGCGTTGGGCGGGGAAACGGGATGGGTCAGGATAAAAGTTCCGGCGTGTTTCCCCGTAACCCGCCGGACGGCCCTGCCGCACCGCCCTCCCCAGCCGCCCGACGGGGCGGTTCCAGCACTACGTTGTCAATTAACCGCGTCACGCCCAAAAATGCTGCTACGCACAGCGCCGCCGGGCGGCCGTCGAGCGGGCCGCTGAGGGGCAACAGCGTGGCCGGGTCGGCCACCTCGAAGTAGTCGAGGCGGAAGGCGGGGTTTTGGGTGAAGTTGGTTTCGAGAACCGTTTTAACGGTTTCTGTCGCCCGCCCTTCGGCCAGCAGGGTTTTCGCCTTTGTGAGTTGCGCAAACAAAAAAGGCGCGTTGGCCCGCTCTTCCGCCGAGAGGTTGCGGTTGCGCGACGACATTGCCAAACCATTGGCTTCGCGCTGAGTCGGGCACACGACGAGTTCGAGAGGAAAACTCAGGTCTTCGATCAGTCGCCTCACCACCGCGCATTGCTGTACATCTTTCTGTCCGAAATACGCCCGGTCGGGTTGCACGAGGTGGAAGAGTTTGGCCACCACCACGCCCACGCCGTTGAAGTGTCCGGGCCGGGAGCGGCCTTCCATCACGGTTTCCAAGGTTCCAAAATCAAACTTCAACGTGGGCAATTGCGGGTACATTTCCGCCGCCGAGGGCGCAAACACGGCGTCGCAGCCCGCTGCTTCGAGCATCGCGCAATCGGCTTCGAGGGTGCGCGGGTAGCGGGTCAGGTCGTCGGAATTATTGAATTGAATCGGGTTTACAAAAATGCTGCACAGGGTGCGGTCGTTGGCGGCGCGGCTGGCGGCAATCAGCGAAAGATGTCCTTCGTGGAGCGCGCCCATCGTGGGCACCAGTCCTAATGAGTAACCCGCACTTCGCGTAGCCAGCCTGTCGTTCTTCAATTCGAGTACCGTTGAAAACAAGTGCATAAAAAGAGTCGGACGGGGAATGGTACGGAGAACGGAAACTCAAAACAGGAAATCAGTACCCGCAAAGCGGTTTGTCAAAATTCGCAAGTAAACGCCGGAATTGTTGAAATCATAACATTCAAGGCAGTAAATTCTTGAATACCCGGCCAAATTTGCTTACTTTTGTATCGCTCAATTCGGGTAACCCTGCCTTCGTCGTTGAAACCTCTTCTCTGTTCAACTCATGCCCAAACTCCGCATTCTTTACGTCGCCAGCGAGATTTACCCCTTCCTCCAAACCACCGAAGTCGCCGATTTTGTCCGAAAATTACCCCAGGCCATGCAGGAACGTGGCATGGAAATCCGCATCCTTGTCCCTCGGTTTGGGTTGATCAACGAACGCAAAAATCGCCTTCATGAAGTGGTGCGCCTGTCGGGCATCAACATCACGGTGGGCGACGACGAGAAGCCACTCATCATCAAGGTGGCCTCGGTTCCCAACGCCAAGCTCCAGGTGTATTTTATCGACAATGAAGACTATTTTCAGCGCAAGACCGTTTTTGTGGACAAGGACGACCAGTTCTACGCCGACAACGACGAGAGGGCGGTTTTCTTCTGCAAAGGTGCGTTGGAGACGGTCAGGAAACTGGGCTGGGCACCCGATGTGGTTCACTGCAACGACTGGATGACCGCCCTGATTCCGCTCTACCTGAAAACGACCTACAAAAACGACCCGATTTTTAAAGACACCAAGTCGGTTTTTACGGTTTACAACAACCCCTTCCACTTTAAATTTGACGAAGACTTACTCGATAAAGTCAAGGCGATGGACATCCACGACGACCTGCTCGACAGCCTGCGCTCGCTGGATTACGAAGGCTTCATCCGCATTGGTGCCGAATACGCCGACATCGTGGTGAAAGCCGACGAAGACATCAGCGAGACCATTAACAGCATTTTAGATGAATTTCCCGATAAGAAAGTTGAGTTGGCCGACGAGGATGGTAATTACACGGAAACGTACTACAATCTCTACAACGAACTGGTTAGTCAACCTGCTACTGTGGAGTAGCCTCGGGCTTGGCTTCATCGCCTGCCAAGACCCGCTTAAAATTGGCTCGGAACTGCTCCCCGACGGAAGCCAGGCCAACGTGTTTGTGACGGATACCTTCACGGTGCGGGCCTCCACGGTGCTGCTCGACTCGGTGCAAACCTCCGGCGGTAGCCTGTTGATTGGCCGCTATACCGACCCGACGCTGGGCGTGGTCGAGGCACGCAGCTTTTTTCAGGTCGCCCCTTTTCTGGGGGATACACTCAAGGCCGATCCCAAAGCCGTGTATGATTCGCTGGTTCTTGCTCTGGGTTACAACGGATACGCCTACGGTGATACCACCCGCTACCAGAACATTTTAGTTCATCGCCTGACCGATACGCTCAACAACAGCAAGGTCTACCTTAACGCTAGCCAAGTCCCATACGAGGCGGCTGCCCTGGGCCAGGCACGGTACAAACTCAGCCAGGACCCAAATCAAGTGGCTGAACTGCGGGTGAAACTCTCGGATGCCTTTGGGCGCGAATTGTTTGGGTTGGCCGGTAAACCGCAAAGCACCGATGCCGCTGCCTTCCGCAATTATGTAAAAGGCTTGGCTATTCTGCCCGGAGCCGGTAACGAAGGCAGTGTGCTGGGTTTCTCGCAGGCATATGTCTACGTTTATTACCACGTTGATACACTCGTGAAACATTACGACTTGGTAATGGCGTTGAACAGCACCGTCCCGCGTGGACGCTTTGCCCGCATCACCAGCCAGCGCAGTGGCCCCCTGGCTTCACTGACCAAACCCGGCCAGGCTCTGCCCACCTCGGCTTCCAACGGCGAAACATACCTGCACAATGGCGTCGGTCTGGTTACCAAACTTGAATTTCCTTCTTTGCTCAACTTGCGAAACCTGCCCCAGGGCAAGGTGGCTATCAACCGGGCGGAGTTGATTCTGGAACCCAAACCGGCCCCAACCAACTTAGCCAATCCACAATCGTTGTTTTTATTAGAAACCGACGACAGTAACGGGCTTCGGAAAACGCCGCAGGGTTACGCGGAATTTGCAGCGGCGGAAGGCGCGCCAGCCAGTGTGAATGGCACGACGTTCCTCAACGATCAGTACCAGTTCATTCTTTCCTCGCAGATTCAACAAATGCTCACGGGGCAACGAAAAGCAACCGGCTTGCTCGTATTGCGGCAGTTTGTGCCGCTTAGCAGCACAACGCAAATTCCGGTGCGGGCTTTGGGCAATGACGTCTCGCGGGCGGTTTTCGATGCGAAAAAGATTAAGTTGCGCGTCTACTACACGGTGTCAAATAACTAACCTGCCCAACATCTTTTTTGAAAAAACGGCTTTTCCCCCGAAAAGCCGTTTTTTTGTGCGCTGCCGAACGCGAATACGGCGCTTTGCCCTGGCTCGCATGACAAAGACCACGGTGAAGTGAAGAACTGTAAACTGAGAACTGTAAACTGTTATGTGTGGAATCGTCGCCTACGTGGGCCATCGCGAAGCGTACCCGCTGATTGTCAAAGGACTGAAACGCCTCGAATACCGGGGCTACGACTCATCGGGCGTGGCCCTGCTCAATGGCTCGCTCGAAATTTTCAAGAAAAAAGGCAAAGTCGCTGACCTTGAAGAATCGTTAATCGGAGCCTCGCTATCCGGCACTACCGGCATGGGCCACACCCGCTGGGCCACCCACGGCGAACCCAACGACCGCAACGCCCACCCCCACGCCTCGCACTCCGGGCGGCTGGCGATTATCCACAACGGCATCATCGAAAACTACGGGGCCATCAAGCAAAAACTGCTGGGCAAGGGCTACGAATTCCGCAGCGATACCGATTCCGAAGTATTCGTCAATTTTATCGAAGACATTCAGAAAAATACTGGCGTTGGCCTTGACGAAGCCGTCCGCCTGGCCATGCAGGAAGTGGTCGGGGCCTACGCCATCGTGCTGATGAGTGCCGACGAACCCGGCCTGCTCATCGCCGCCCGCAAGGGCAGCCCGCTGGTGATTGGAGTGGGGGAGGACGAGTTCTTTTTCGCCTCCGATGCCACGCCCATCATCGAATACACGAAGGAAGTCATCTACCTCGACGACTACCAGATCGCCGTGGTGAAGGGGGGCGAACTGACGGTGAAAAACATCGACAACGTCGAGCAATCGCCCTACATCCAGACGGTCGAACTGGAGTTGGAAGCCATCGAAAAAGGCGGCTTCGAGCATTTCATGCTCAAGGAAATTTTCGAACAACCCCGCTCGGTGAAAGACTGTATGCGGGGCCGCGTCAGCGCCGACGAAGGCTACCTTGTGCTCGGTGGCCTGCGCGATTACCTCGACGACATCGCCAAGTCGCAGCGCATCGTGATTGTGGCCTGCGGTACTTCGTGGCACGCCGGGCTGGTGGCCGAGTACATTTTCGAGGAACTGGCCCGGATTCCCGTCGAGGTGGAGTACGCCTCGGAGTTCCGCTACCGCAACCCCATCATCAAGGAAGGCGACGTGGTGATTGCCATTTCCCAATCGGGCGAAACGATGGACACGCTCGCGGCGCTCGAACTGGCGAAGTCGAAAGGGGCCATCATCCTGGGCGTGTGCAATGTGGTCGGGGCGAGCATTCCGCGCATCACCCACGCCGGGGCCTACACCCACGCCGGGCCGGAAATCGGGGTCGCGTCGACCAAAGCCTTCACCGCCCAGGTGACCGTGCTGACGCTGATGGCGATTGCCGTGGCGCGAAAAAAAGGGATTTTGCACGAAGACACCTTCCGCCGCCTGCTCTTCGAGCTGGAGCGGATTCCCGATAAAATCGAAAAAGTGCTGAAGTCGGCGGAGAAGGTGAAAGAAATGGCTTGGCAATTTCACGAAGCCCGGAATTTCCTGTACTTAGGGCGCGGTTCCAACTTCCCGGTGGCGCTCGAAGGCGCGTTGAAGTTGAAGGAAATCAGCTACATCCACGCCGAAGGCTACCCCGCCGCCGAGATGAAACACGGCCCCATCGCGCTCATCGACGAGGATATGCCGGTGGTGTTTATCGCCACGAAAGACGCGTCCTACGAAAAAATCGTGTCGAACATCCAGGAAGTGAAAGCCCGCAAAGGCCGGGTCATCGCCGTCGTGACCGAGGGCGATAAGCTCCTGCCCACGATGGCCGACTACGTGCTCGAAGTGCCCATCACCCACGATTTGCTCACGCCGCTGCTCTCGGTCATTCCGCTCCAACTGCTTTCGTACTACGTGGCCGTGCTGCGCGGCTGCAACGTGGACCAGCCGAGAAACCTGGCGAAATCGGTGACGGTGGAATAACCCGTTTTTGAAAATGAAAAACCAAACTCCGTTGCGCGGTCTCCTGGCCCTCGCACTCGCCTGGCTCCTAGCGCTTTCGGCAGCCGGACAGGCAAGCAGCAAGCGCAGCCCCCTACGCAACTTTGAGCAGTTCTGGCAAACGTTTAACCAACGTTACGCGCACTTTGAAACCCGAAAGGTGAATTGGCAGCAGCAGTACCGAACCTTCCGCCCGCTCGTGACGGAATCCATGTCCGACGATAGCCTGTTCGCCCTGTTCAACCGGATGGTCGCCCCGCTTCGCGACGGACACGTGGCGATTTCAAAAACTGGCGATTTGCCCGCCAGTGCCCGCTACGCCCGGTTTTACCAGGAATTTCCGACCAAAGAACTTCAGCGCCGGTTTCGGGAAGTCACCCTGAACGCCCTGAGTCAGCAAGGTTTTGGCCCGTTAACCAAATTCAATAGCCAGCCCTACGACATCGGTGGCTACACGCGTTCCGCCGATTACGGTTTCGTGGTGCTCAACGGCTTTGGCGGTATGCCCATCGATCGCTTTGCCGCGCAACTCGACCAGATGGTCGAAGCCTTTGCCGACGTGAAAGGCATCGTGCTCGACATCCGCATCAACGGCGGTGGTGCCCCCGACCTCGTCGCCGCGCTGGTGGGAAGGCTGACGGACACGAAGCGATTGATTGGCTACGGGCGAACCCGAATCAGCGGAAAAAAGCACGAATACACCGCCTGGAACCCGTACCACCTCGTTCCTCAAGGTAGAAAACAACTGCTGAAACCGCTGGTGCTTCTCACCAGTGGCGGGTCGATCAGCGCCGCCGACCACTGCGCGTTTGCGCTGCGCGAACTGCCTTACGTGCGGGTGGTGGGGGAACCAACCAACGGAATGTTTTCGAGTATGCGGGGCGAAAGACTGCCCAACGGCTGGGAATTTTCCCTGTCCGATCAGCAGGTGGTCAACGCCGCCCGGGTGAGCTACGAAGGCACGGGCGTACCGGTCGACGTGCCCCGGCTGCACTACCGCCGCGATCTGGAAGCCGGGCGAGACCCGGTTTTAGCCGCCGCGTTCCAGGTGTTGGCCGAACGTGGCGAACGCCTGCAAACCCAAACCCGCTGCTACGAACAACTCGCCCTGAACTTCTTCGCCGACTCCCTGCTGCCGGGCAAAACCTACGGCGATGTGACTGCCTACTCGACCGGATTGGTGGAAGAAGATGCCACGCTGCTGACTCCGTTTGCCTCGGCTTGTTTGTCGCTTCGGGATAAGAAATCGACGGAACTGACGGCCAGAGTACGGGATGAACAACGCGGCGATTCCCGTTTTTTTAGGGAAAATGTACGGAACCGGCTTTACCTGACTTGCGACCGACCCGTCCGGTCGAGGAAATCCTGGCCGTTTACCAAACGAAACGCCCGGCGGCTGACGGTCTCCCACCACATCGAACTGGGCGAAAAGCGCTACGTGCGGCTCAACCTACATGCCGGGGCCTGGCGGGGCGAGTCGGTGTTGATTGTGATGAACCCCGAAGGCCGGGTTTTAGAACACTGCGCCATCCGGTACAATCAAGTAGAAAGTGAGAACTTGGCCGGACGGTAAATTTCCAGTCCGTCGAAACCAATTTCACCGGTTCAATTTCTTTTTACCTCTAACCCCACCCCCTCATGGCCACCCTCCTCGTCGCCCTCCAGCAGGCCAAACGCTGGAATGAACAAGCCAACCAGGCCGGTTCGATCGAACTGAAAGGTGTACCCGGTATCAACGGCGTGTACAGTGTTTTCTGGCGGGGAACCAAGCTCGTGAGCGCTTCCCATCAACCGAATGGGGCCGATTGGGAGGTGTTGGCTAACCTGGAACTGGTCAGTGCCATCGACCGGCAGCACCTCCTTCCCGTGACTGTCGACCCGGCGGAGTTGCGTTTTTTGTAAGCCGCTGTTGCTATGCCCGCCTACTCCCCAACCCCGCTTCCCCACAAACTCGGCCTCAAACCCGGCCACCGCGCTCAACTCATCGGTGCCCCCACCCACTTCCTGTCCTTGCTGGGTGAGGTAGCCGGGCAGGTGTTATTTTTGGACGAAGGCCGCGACCTCGACTACGTTCATTTGTTCGTCAACGAGGCAGAGGCACTCGAAACGGGTCTTTTCGAGGCGAAAAAACGCATCAAACCCAACGGCACCATTTGGGTTTCCTGGTACAAAAAAAGCGTGAAACTCCCCACCGAACTCACCGAAGATCGCATCCGAGAAACCGCCCTCGCCCTGGGTTTGGTGGACGTGAAAGTCTGCGCCGTGGACGAATACTGGTCGGGCCTGAAATTGGTGATTCGGCTGAAAGACCGGGCTTGAAACCGCCCCGATTCAATTCCCCACCACCGGCAAGTCCACGCAACTCGGACGGGTGGCATCGAAATAAATCCGGTGCTCGGCTTTCGTAAAATCGCCGTCGTTGGCCTCGAAAATATTGGGCACGTACTGCTGCGGATTGCGGTCGATGACCGGAAACCAGGTGCTCTGCACCTGAATCATCAGCCGGTGACCGGGCCGGAACGTGTGGTTCACCTGGTGCAAATCAATCGTGAATTCCTCCGGCTGGTTGGGTGTCAGCGGCGTGGGCACGCTGAAACTTTTCCGAAACCGCCCCCGAAACACCTCCATCGCCACCGGAAACTGATAACCGCTCATGGCGAGATTCGTCGTGTCCTTGTCAGGGAAAACGTCGATGAGTTTCACCACCCAATCGGCGTCGCTCTGGCTGGTGCTGGCGAAGAGCCGCGCCGTAATCGTGCCCGTCACGGTCAGCGGCTGGCTGAGCGTTTCTCCGGAAAAACTCACCACGTCGGGCCGTCCGTACACGAAACGCTGGTCTTCCACCTGCCAGGGACGCCAGCGGCTGCCCGCCCCGTAGGTCGCTTCGATGGGCAACTCGCGGTAGGGCACCGGGTTGGCCGGGTCGCTGATGTAACTCACCGAGGCGTTGGCGGCGCTGGGTTTCGTGAACGAACAAGTGCCGTTCGGCCCGGCGTACAACTTCCGCGTCGTCGCTTCTTTCGGCGGCCAGGCACCGTAGGTTTTCCACTGGTTCGAGCCGGTCTGGAAGGCGTAAGCCTCGTTGAACTTCCCCTCGCCGAGGCCCTTCAGGTGGTAATCGAACCAGCGACGCTGGAGGCTGTCGAAATAAAGCGCGGTTTTGCTCCCGAACGAAATCCGGCCCAGGCTGTCGCCGCGCCCGCTGGCCCATTGCCCGTGAAACCACGGCCCCAGCACGAGGTGGTTTTGGCGTTTGCTATCCGTTTTTTCCTGGTGGGCGTACATCAGTTGCGGACCGAGGATGTCCTCCTGGTCGTAGTAGCCGCCCACGTGAAGCATGGGCACTTCGGCCCCCTTCACGTAGTTGAGGGGCGAATTTTTTTGCCAGAACGCGTCGTAATTCGGGTGCTGAACGAAGTCGTTCCAGGTGGGGATTTTGCCTTTGAAATACTTGGCGTTCACGTTTTTGAGCGAACCGAGTTTCCGGTACCAGTCGTACAAATCGTACTGGGGAAACACGAAGTCCGTCCCGCCCTTGTCGCCCTCCACGCCGTAGGTGTACTCGAAGCCGTAGCTCAACCGGAAGGCCCCGTTGTGGTGAAAATCATCGCCCAGAAACAAGTCGCTCATGCAGGCCTGCTCCGAGGCGGCTTGCAGCGCCGGGTGCGGGTTCACGGCCCCCACCAGCGCCAGCCAGCCGGGGTACGAAATGCCGTAAATCCCCGCCTTGCCACTGTTGTTGGGTACGTTTTTCAAAAGCCATTCGATGGTGTCGTAGGTGTCGGTGCTTTCGTCCACGCTACCTTTTTCGGTCTGGTGCGTGAGCGGGGCGTGGATTTTCATTGTGCCTTCGCTTTTGTATTTTCCCCGAATGTCCTGAAAAACAAAGAGGTAGCCGCTCTTGGCCAGCGGCCCGACGTAGGGCCGGTCGGAAACCGAAACGGTGCTGTCGTCGGGCACGGGCACCCCGGCTCCGTAGGGCGTGCGTTGAATCAGAAACGGCACCGGCTGCGCCGCCCCGACGGGCGTGAGAATCACCGTGTGCAGCTTCACGCCGTCGCGCATGGGAATCATGGCGGTGCGCTTGCGGTAGCGTTGGGCGGGCGGCGTGGTCTGGGCTTGGGCGAAGGTAGTCAGGGCCAGCAACAGGAAGACAAAGGCATTTTTCATCAACGGCAGGGATTATTTCCCACAAAAAAAGCCCAAAACGCGGGGTTTGGGCTTTTCCTTGAAAAAAAACGAATGCTACCGGGCGAACAACTCCCCGACGGTCAGGCTCAAATCGGGCACGGCGGGGGCGGCGCTGAAGGGATCATCCTCAAAATAGGTCGTCGCGGTTTTAACCGAAGTGAAGACCCTCACCATTCGCATCGCCGGAAACACGTGCCAGACCACCCGCACCCCGGCAGCGAAGTACTCCAGTACCTTCTGCTCAATTTTGTCGGCGCGGTCGGTTGGCGAGATGATTTCGATTACGAACATCGGGACGGGGTCCTGCTCGTTGGCAGAATCGTGCTGTTGCTGGTGGGTAAAAAAAGCCAGGGAGGGAATGCGCATCAGCGTATCGTTCAGCCAGCATTCGGTTTTTCCAAACAACCTTCCCTCGGCCTTCGAAGTGGCCGTTTCTTCAAATTTTTTCAACAGGTTGTAGACTAAAAAGCGCTCGCCGCGCTGAAATCCGCTGACCGGTTCCACAAAACCATCCCGGTATTCGTACAGAAAATCATCATCCGGGTTCCAGGCCAGAAACTGTGCCTTCGTCATCGGTACCTGCCTCACCGGGGTTTCCAAGTCGAGCGTTGCGTTTTCCATCGCGGTTTTTAGTTTGAGGAAAGCTACGAAAAAACGGGATTCAGGATTCACTGCAACCCCACCCGCTTCCGAAAATCCGCATCCGCCCATTGCCAGCCCGCCGAGGCGAGCGCCTGTTCGCGTTGGGCCACGTCGGCGTCGCCCCGCTGCCGGGCCAACCCAGCCAGGGCGTGGTGTGTGCCCGCGTACCCGGCATCGTGGTCGGTCAGGGTTTTGGCGGCTTCTTCGGCGAAGGCGGTCATGCCGGCCGCCTGGGCGAGTTCGGCGATGGTTTCGAGCTGGAACAGCGCCTCAATCCAGCCATCCGGCCCAAACTGGTTGCGCGCCGACTGCTGAAAGTCCCGAACCTTCGCCAGCGCTTCGGGGCGGTTGCCCGCCTCGTGCAGGTCGATCAGGGCCGTTAGGTACCGCGCAAAGGGCCGCAACCGACCGGCTACCGCGCCGGTGGGGTCACTTTGGCGAAGCGCCGTCAGTTCGGCTCCTGTGGCGGTGGCTTCGCGCCGGGCTTCGGCCCAACGGTTTCCCTGCCCGTGCGCCCTACCCAGCAGGTAGTGACCCAGGAAGCGCTCGCCGTCCGTTTTTCCCTTCGTCAGTTCGGTAGCGAGGGCCTCGGCTTCGGCGCTCCGACCCAGGGCCAGGAGCAGTTCGGGGTACGATTTCTTCGTGTAAAACGCCCATTTCACGTCGCCGGGGCGGGTCATGGCGTACACGCGCCGGAGCAGAATTTCGGCCTCCGCCAGCCGCCCCTGGTACTGGTAGCAAAGCGCCAGCACCGTGAGGTTGTGGGCGTGGTGCCAGTCGTAATCGGGCTTGTAACGCTCGGTTTCGTAGGTGCGGCGCTCGATGGAATCGGCCCCGGCCAGCCGGAGGATGGCCGCGTCGATTTGGCCCGTTTTCATCAAATCGTGGGCGTACATATGCCGGGCGTGGGGCAGGTTGGGGGCCAGCCGGGCGTAGGCTTCGCCGTGGAGGAGGGCCTTGTCGTAGGCCTTCGTGCCTTCGTAGCTGTGAATGAGAAAGTGGTGGGCGGCGGGCAGGTCGGGAGCCAGTTGGAGGATTTTCTCGTACACCGCAATGCCTTCGGGGGTGCTGCCCTGCCCGCGTCCGCTGGCGAGGTGCTCCTGCGCGTTGCCCGCCAGCAGCCAGAGTTCCAGATCATCGGGAAACTGCCGTGTCGCCCGTCGCAAGGCCCGGCGGTACGCGAGCCGACGGGATTTGCTGGTCAACTCGTCGATGGCCCGCAACTGGGCCAAACGCACCGCGATGTGCGCCTGCTCGCGCCCGGAGGCGAAGCGGGCCAGGGTTTGCGCCCGCCGGACTTCGCGCCGGGCCGCCGTGGTGTCGTCGAGTTGGGAATACACCCGGCTCAGGCCCACGTGCGCGAGTACCAGCGTGGAATCCGCCCGCAGAGCCTCGTGAAACGAGCGGGCCGCTTCCACCAGCACGTAGCCGTGGAGGTACGCCATGCCCTGCTCGAAAAACGCCTGCGCCTCCGCCGATTTGGTGGAGGTCGGCGTGGGCACCGCGCCCAGACCCGACCGCAAGGCCACCGGCTGGCGCAGCACCGTGGCCGGAATACCGCCGACGTGGCTAAGCCCGCAAATCGGGAGGCGGGCGCTGAGTTCTTCAATCGAAAGGGGTGCCGGGGCGGGTACGGTAGCCGGGTGTCGTACCAGACCGCCGAGGGCTAGCAGCAGGACGAACGTGAGGGTGGAAAACCAGGGGTTCATGGGGAGGGTTTTTTTGCAAAGGTTACCAAAAATTTTGCCTCGCCCGGCCATCGCCGATGGACTTTCTGACGGTTCAAAAAACAAACCGTTTATCTTTGAAAATCAACGATGCCACACGCCACGTTAGCAACGCCTGAAGTACTCAAATCCCTGCCCACCCACCTGCAAACCGTCGACGAATTTGAAGCTTGGGAACGGCAACCCGGCCACGGCGGTAGCTACGAATTTGTTCGGGGACGGATTATTGAAAAAGAAGCCACGAACCAGGATGAATTTGACCTGGCTGATTTTCTAAGCCGGCAATTTATTCAAACGCCGTAGTTTGCTCAAAGACACCTGTTGCAGGCGGAAGCCGACTCGTACGTCGATGAAACGCGTAAGCGAAGGCCTGACCTTGCCTGTTTCACTGCCGAATAGCGGCAAGCCATTCGCCGGAGCGAACAGCGTGTTAACGCGTTCGCCCCGGCGAAATCCTCTCCGATTCCGAAACTCACAAAGACGTGCTGGAAAAGATTCAGGATTAGTTCGACGGCGGGGCGCAACTGGTGTGGTACATCGTGCCGGATTCTAAGAGAGTCTACGTGTACACCTCTCCGGACGACATCAGGGTTTATAAAAACGCCGACATCCTTTCCGCCGCGCCCCTCCTGTTGGACTTTCAGTTTTCCGTGGACGACCTGTTCGCCTGATTCAGGGCAACCGTTCCCGCAGTCGCGCCACCTGCCCCCGGTGCCGGTCGAGGTGAAAGCGCAGGAATTCGAGGCGTTGCCGCACGTCGAGCGGGCCGGAAATGGGGTGGGGCGGGGTCATTCGGGCCAGGTCGTTTTCGACCAGGGCCTGGCCGAGGGTTTGGAGCGGGTGCGAGAGGCTTTGCAGCATGGCTGCCCAGTAAGCCAGCGGCCCGCCCAGCCGGGGCGCAGCCACCGCCGGGACGAGTTCCTTCTCCCGCCAGGTGCGGGCCACGATTGCTTCGATGGGTTGCCCCGCATGGACCGGCTCACCCACCCACACGGGTTCCGCCGAGGCGAGCGTACGCCAGAGGTTGAGCAGCCCGCCTTGTTCGGCCCAGAACAGGTGCTCGGTGATTTCCACCGCGCTCCATTCGTCGGGCGTGGGTTTCCAGTGGGCTTGTTCGGCGGTAAAGTTCGCGACTTCGGCCAGGTAGCGGATGCGGGCTTCGTCGATGGCGGCGAGGAGGGGAGCGGGTTGGGGCATGGCGCGCGGTGATTTTTTGGCAAAGAAATCGAAAATCGCGTTTCCATCCATCCCAACGGTGCCGGGAAAACAACGCGCTGATTTTCCGCGCTGAACACTCCCCGAAATCGGGACAAACGGATGGCTGGCTTTTTATCGTTCAATCACGGCAATGGCATCGACTTCAATCAAGTACCGCTCGTCGGCCAGCGACTGGACGCCTATCCACGTGCTGGCCGGCAAATTTTCCTGAAGAAAGTAGGTTCGCAAGGCCGTGTTAACGGCCTCGGCATCAGCAGACTTATACTTCTTAATGTAAATCGTCAGCTTGACAACGTCCGTTTCGGTGGCTCCAGCGGAGGCAAGGGCGATCCGCAGGTTGTGAAATGCCTGCATGGCTTGCTTCTCCAGGTTATTTCCACCGATAAGCGTTTTCCCGGCATCGACGGCTACCTGACCAGAGATGTAAACCGTAACGGCGGGGGTAGTGCTCACCACCACCTGCGTAAACGCTTGCTGCCAGTTAGGCAATTCGGGTGGGTTGAGGTAGTGTTTTGGCATCAGGTATATCAGCAGGCAGGTCTACCCGTGCGTCTCGATTGCAAACCGGAAACGGGCAAGTTCACTCGGCCTCCCAGGTCAGGCATTCGGCGAAGTCGTGCATCGGTTTCACCTTCGCTCCAAAGGCTTCGATAGCGGGTAGGTGCGGGCGAACCGCGCCGCCGTCGAGGGTGCCTTCCACGATCCAGAAATACTCGTTGGTGCGGCCCGTGTTGTTTCCCTTCCAGAGCCGCAGGGCGCTCACCTGCCCGTCGCGGCGCTGGCCTTTGTCGATGGCGGGGAAGAGTTCGGTTTCCATAAACTGTTCAAAGGCTGCTTCGGATTTGCGCTTCGAGAGGCGGATGGCGTAGAGGGTCATGGCTGGAGGTTCCTTTCAAAAAAAGATTGGGGGGAAATTCCCGAAACGAAACTACGGATTTGCTGGCCCCCATTTTCACGGAAAGTCTGTCTTTTGAGCGAACGGTATTCCGCCTGGCGTATTGTGGGGCATCGGCGGCTCGTCGGGGTTGTGGGTCGTGGCTTCGTACATGGCTTTATTCCCTGGTCGGTGTGCCATCGACTGGGGTTATGAAAAATCAATTCGCCCGCCGGGTCTCCTCTTCCGATCCCAACCGACGCTGGCGTTCAGCCTTTAATTTTTGATTGCCAAAGGCGTAACTCACGTTGAGCAGCACCACCCGCGTGTCGAACTGGAGCCGTGCCGTCTGGGTGTTGCCCGGTACGGTCACGGTGCTGATGAAGCGGGCCGTGTGAAACAAATCCGAGCCGCTGAGTTTCAACTTGAGTTTCGTTCCGACCGCCTTCTGCACCCCCACGTCCATTGACCCCAACCAGGGCGAGGCCCAGATGCCGTTGACGGCGGGCGTGGCCAGCCAGCCGTTGAGTTCGGCAGTCCAGCCCCGGCCCAGGGTAAAGGCGTTGTTGGCGTTGAGCCGCCCGGCGGCGTTCTGAATCTGGAGTTCGGTGCCCTCGTAGGTGTAGCGGAAGCGGTTGTAGTAGGCGAGCCAGTTGGTTTGCAACTGCCAGCCTTTGGCCACCGTGATGGGTACGCCCAACGTGAGCGTGTAGCCCGTTGAGCGGTCGAGGTTTTCCCAGGTCACGTACGACTGGTTGCCGCCGGTGGCGAAAATGGTGAAGAAAATCAGGTCGGTAGTGTAGTTGGCGGCCAGGGAAGTGAACACGCCGTTTTTGAGGCTGTGCTTCAGTTCCAGGGCGTGGGTAAACTGCGGTTTCAGAAAGGCGTTGCCCTCGCCGTAGGCGTAGGGATCGACGTAGCCCCGGCCGGGGTTGAGGTTTTGGTAATTGGGCCGGTTGATGCGGTAGCTGTAAGCCAGCGTCAGGGTTTGGTCTTTCGGCAGCGGGCGCGAGACGAACAGTGTGGGAAACAGGTTGAGGTAATCGCGGGTCACGACCTTCTTCAGCGTCAGCGAGTTACCAACCGAATGCGTGTGTTCGGCGCGCAGCCCGACCTGGATTTGGGTGGTTTTCCATTTCCCCGAAAAACTCACGTAACCCGCATTGACCCGCTCGGTGTACTGAAAGCGGTTGGACAGCAGTGGGTCGGGTTGCAGCGCCCCCTCCGGCCCACTACTCAGGCGCAGGTCGTTGTCGGTTTTCACCGAGGCGGTTTTCAAGCCCGTTTCCAGGCTCCAGCCCCCACGCAGTGGACGGGAATAATCGGTTTTGGCGGTACGGATATCCACCGTGGTAGGCATGGTGATGAGCAACGCCGCCGGAGGCAGGGGCGCATCCGCCGTGTTGACCACGGGGCGGGTGCGTAGCGAGTTGGCGTAATCCTGGTAAAAATGGCCCAGGTCGAAATCAACACTCCACTGCCCCTTGTCTTTGAACTGGTGTTGGAAATTCAGGTTGCCGAGTTGATTCTGGCTCCGCTTGTCGTAGGTTTTCTCGGTGCGGGTTTGCAGGTACACCGGCCCGCCGTTGCTCCGGCGGAAGAAAGCTTCGGCGGGGCCGGTTTCGCGGTGGTCGCTCCACACGCCCGTCCAAACCACGCCGATTGTCGTGGTTTTGTTCAGTGAAAAATCTAGTCCGGCTTTGGAGTTTTGCCCCAGATCGCGGAAGGTCAGGTGGGTGGTGTTGAGGACGAAATTTCGGCGGGCCGGGTCGCTGGGCGTGGGGTCGGGCTGGTCGATGGTTTTGTAAAAATCCCAATAGTTGCCGCCCCGGTTGAAGCTGTAACTCCCAAATGCGTTCAGGCGTTTCGTGCGGTGGTTGAGGTTCAGCCCGCCCCGCTCCCGGTCGTACTGGCCGGAGCCACCCGCCAGCGAAAGCGCGCCGTTGGTGCCGAGGGCGCTGTTTTTCTTGAGTCGAATGTTGATCAGCCCCGAATTGCCCGCCGCGTCGTAGCGTGAGGGCGGGTTGGTGATGAGTTCGATGGTTTCGATCTGGTCGCTGCTCATCGTGCGGAGCAGCGCGATCAGGTCTGCCGCCGAGAGGTAGCTCTGCCGCCCGTCCACGAGCACGATCACCCCGTCTTTACCCCGGAGTTGGAGGCGCTCGTTCTGGTAATCGACCGTCACGCCCGGCGATTTTTCCAACACCTCCAGCGCGGTGCTGCCGCTGCCCACGATGCTGCCCGCCACGTTGACCACCATCCGGTCGATGCGCTGTTCGACGAAGGGTTTTTTGGCCGTCACCTGCACGGCGGCTAGTTGCCCGGCGCGTTCGGCGAGCGTCAGCGGGGGCAGCGTGGCGGGGGTATTCTCGCCCACCTCCACCGGTCCGGAGTACGTCGGCGCGTAGCCCACGAGCGAGGCCGTCAGCCGGTAGCGCCCGCTCCGGGCCGACTCGAAGGCGTAGCGCCCCTGCCCGTCGGCCACGGCGCTTTTCACCAAAGTCGAATCGCGGGCGTTGAGCAACAGCACTGAAGCGAAGGGCAGGGGCTGACCCGCCGCGTCATGGACGCTGCCCGTCAGGCGGGCCTGGCCGAAGGCGTGGAGGTAGAGGGTTGAAAAAAGAAAAAGGAGGGAAGAAAAAGTCAGTTTCATGGAACGCCGGAGTTTGGATGGAAAGAAGAAAGCGGCGGACTGGGACAAACTTGGGTAATTCAGCTCGGCCAACGGCCTGCGACTTAGCCAGTGGTAGAAAAACTGAGCGAACGGTAAACTTGGCGGGGTTGGTGCAGCGTGGGCCGGTGTGCAGCGTTCAACGCTCGTCGTCAGGGATTGCCGCCGCGCCCGAAAAGCGCCGTGGCAAATGCTTCAAACAAGGGGTCGGCGACCGGGGCGAGGCGGAGTTCGGCCAGTTTGCCGTCGCGGAGCCGGGTCCACTGCCGGAACGGGATTCGTAGGGGGTGATCCCCGTCGCGGGCCGACCAGGTGCCTTCGAGGTACACCCAGGTGCCCCGGTGGGCACCCTCGCGCACCACGTGCGAGGTGGCTTTTTCGACCGTGAATTGCTGGGCGGTGAAGCGCCGTTGGCGGGCGTCCCACTCAGCCAGCAGTTCGTAGGCACCGGCGGGCGGGCCGAAAGCCGGGCTGTAGCAGCGGAAATCGTCGGTCAGGCGGGCGTAGGCGGCTTCGGGCTGGCCGTTGGCCAGGTCGTTGAGGAACGCCGTGACCTGCCCGACGTCGGACGCGGCGCTGGTGTTGGTTTCGGGACGCACCTGGGCGTTGGCCACCGGGCCAAGCAGCAGAAGGAGTGGAAGCATCGTTTTAGCTACGGTGAATCTTGCAGATTTCATGGCGTTGGAAAGATTGATTGGTGCTACAAACGTAGTCGCCCGAGGGTAAGTCGTCCAGCGGCGGGGTGCGGGTAACAGGAACGAGGCGGTGAGTGGTAAAAAATCTGAGTGAGTGGACGGAAGCGGGGTGGGCAAAGGCAGCCAGGCCCGTTGGTTTTCGTGAAGTTTTGGTTTAGTTTTGGTCAACGCCTCAGCCAATCGCCATGCTTGCTTTTCCGGTTTCTTCCCCCACCCTGCCCACCCACCTCCGAACGGTCGAGGAGTTTGAGGTCTGGCAACGCCTGCCCGGCAACGACGGCAGCTTTGAGTTCGTCCGGGGGCAACTTATTCCTAAATCCATGAAACAGGACGAGATTGACATCGCCGACTTCCTGGTTCGGCGATTCGCGCAGACGACGCAGTTTCACCAGAAGCACGTGCTGTATCCTGAACTGGACTCCTACGTCGATGCCACGCGCAAGCGGATTCCCGACCTGACGTATTTCAGCGCCGAGCAACGGCAGGCCATCCGACGGGGGGAACGGGTGAATACCCTCTTCGCCATTGAAATCCTTTCTGACTCGGAAACCCACCATCCGGAGCGCCGGCCGGACGTACTCGACAAGATTCAGGACTACTTCGACGGGGGCGCGCAGTTGGTTTGGTACATCATCCCCAGCTACCAACGCATCGATGCCTACACCTCCCCGGAAACGGCGACCGTTTTCAAAGGCCAGCAAACCATCACCGCCGCGCCTATTCTGCCCGAGTTCGGCTTGACCGTGGCCGATTTGTTCGCTTGAGTTTACCTCGTTTCATACTTTCCCAGGTGTTCGGGCATTTTCTCGTAAAAAACTTCGTGGTGGTGACGGGCATCGAGGGGTTTGAACCGGGCGATGCTCTCGGGGGCAAACGGATTGGCTCCTTCGTCGTGCAAATTCTGACCAAGCTGGTCCGTTCCGTCGGGGACGCTGCCAGGCGGTCGGGGCGGTGGCGGTGAGGTTGAAGAGGGAAAATAGGGCGAGTGCGCCGTTAATTCAGTGTCTCGATTGCCTTCGTTAACAGCGAAGGCAAACAGGCCGCAAGCACTTTTCCATCGAAATGGCCCCCTTCAAATTCAGTGTACTGGTAAGGCACCCGTTGCTTTTTCAGTTGATCAATAAATCGTTGATGTTGCGGAAGAATGAAGTCAAACTCGTCGTGCTTTCCCGTCGCCATGTAAATAAAAGTTGTTGCGGGAACAGGCATCTTTTTTAGTAGCGCGAATACATTTGAACCGGTAGCCGTGGTTGATTCAGCATCGCCAAATGAATGCCTGACGCTGTTCATGATAATAGACTTGTCTTTTTGTTGATTTACAGATAGTTGCGCTATATTTGTACTG